>NZ_JAGRRA010000014.1:0-19622 GCF_018223875.1 Klebsiella sp. 54 | reverse complement strand
AGGGCAGCCATAAGTTCACCCAGCAGGCGCAGGTGGAATATCTGCTGGCCTTCCACGACTACGACAACGGCAGGGACAACACCGACAACCGCAAGAACTACGGCGCCATCGTGCGGCCGATGTACTTCTGGAACGACGTGCACTCCACCTGGCTGGAAGCGGGCTACCAGCGCGTGGACTACGACCAGGGCGGGGATAACCATGGCTGGAAGCTGACGCTGTCGCAGAACATCGCCATCGGCATGGGGCCGGAGTTCCGCCCGATGCTGCGCTTCTACGTGACCGGCGGCCAGGTGGACAATGAGCATACCGCGAAGGTGAACGGCACCCAGGACCAGCAGCTGGATTCGCTGAACGTCGGCGGGATGTTTGAGGCGTGGTTCTGATGCGATAGCGTTGCCGAAGGAGCGTTCCCGGCTGGCGCTACGCTTAGCCGGGCTACGACTGGTGCGCTCCATTTATGCCGGATGGCGGCTGACGCCTTATCCGGCCTACGTTCCCTCACACAGGCTCACCCCCCCCAGGCCCGCGCAAGCGCAGCACCGCCGGGCAGCTGGCCCATCCCCCCTCAGTTCACCGTCAGGCGCAGGGCCAGATCCTGCGGATAGGGGTCAAAATAGTTCTGCGCCTGCAGGTAGCGATCCGGATACTCGGCCAGATAGTGCTTAAGCAGCGTCAGCGGGGCGAGGATCGGCAGCAGCCCGGCGCGATAGTTGAGGATCACCTCCCGCAGCTCGCCGCGCTGGCGGCTGTTCAGCTGGTCGCGGAAATAACCCTGAATATGCATCAGCACGTTGGTGTGGTTTTTCCGCGAGGCGGGCCGCTTGAGGATCGCCATCAGCTTCTCACGGTAGACCTCGAAGAAAGCCTCCAGATCCTCCCATTCATGCAGCGAGGCGACGAAGGGGCCGATCTCGCGGTAGCCCGCCTGGTGGTGAGCCAGCAGCTGCAGCTTGTAGCGGCTGTGAAAGGCCAGCAGGCCGTGGCGGGTCAGGCCGCGGGCGCGCAGGGCGTTGAGTTCATGCAGGGCGAAAACGCGCTCGACAAAGTTCTCCCGCAGCAGCGGATCGTGCAGCCGGCCATCCTCTTCCACCGGCAGCCACGGGTAGCGCGCCATCAGGGCGCCGGTAAACAGCCCCACGCCTTCCTTACGCCCGCGATTGCCTTTTTCGTCATACAGCCGCACGCGCTCCATCCCGCAGCTCGGCGATTTGGCGCAGACGATAAAGCCCGACAGCTCGCCCAGAGTTGCCAGATGGGCGTTGGCAAAATCGGCCATCTTCTCCGTCACATCCTCGTGCGGGGCGTGGCTGAAGCGCATGCGGATCTCCCCGACCGGAGTCTGCACCAGGCGGAGCGCCGGGCGGGGTACGGGCAGGCCGATCGCCATCTCCGGGCAGACGGGCTTAAACGCCACCCACTGCGCGAGCTCATCCATCACAAAGCCCATACGCTTATGCCCGCCGTCGAATCGCACGGCTGAGCCGGTTAAACATCCGCTGATCCCAATGACAGGTTGCGTGTTCATGGCGCTGTCCTCTCTTCTGCTGTGGTTCGGGTAAAGAAAAGGGTCACGGTGGCGACCGTAATGCCGAATTTCTTCATCTCGGTTTTGTTAAATAAATGGCTGCCGTCCTGCAGGAACATCCAGTCGTCAAAGTGCAGCAGCCACCGGCTGCCGCTGGCCTCGACGTTCATGCTGTAGCGCCAGTGAAAGGCACTGCCTGCCGCCTGGCCGCTGGCCACGCCTTCGATATCCCCGGCGGTGCCCTGATAACGGTTATCGCCGGTGCGGCGAATGCGCCATATCCGCTGCTGCTTCTCGCCGTCGTCATAGACAAAGCGCTCATGGAGCGTCAGGGTGTCGCCGACGACGTCGCCATCGATCTCAACATGGAAGCGGCGCAGCTGCTTGCCGTTGCGATCCTGCACCATCCCCCACGCCTCGGTTCGGCCCTGAAAATAGTGAAAGATGTCGAGGGCGGGCTGCTGCTGCCGGTATTCGGTGACCTCGGTACTGCAGCCGGCGAGCATCAGCATCAGCAGCGCCAGGCCAAGGGTCAGAATGCGTTTCATGGTGTACCTCCGATCAACTGCTGACGCAGTTCGGGATAAGTGGTGCGTGGATCGAGCCAGATGGCGAGAAAGCGGGTGCTGAACGCCGCCGACTGGCGCGGGCCGAGCGGGGTAAAGGCGTTCTGTGCGGCGCTGGCGCGGTACCAGAACTGCCCCTCGCCGCCGCGGACCACGAACGCCAGCTGGCTGCCTGGCGCGACGTCCGGCCAGAGCCCCTGCAGCATGCGCAGCCAGGCTTCGCTGCGCGGCTCCTGCTGCAGAATACCCTGCGCCTGCCACTGGTCGCGGGTGGCGTCCACCAGCGCCTCGCGATCGATGTCGCGCTGGTAGGTGATGATCAGCGCCCGATCCTGCTGCGGGCCGTCATACCGACCATTGGGCGTGCGCAGCTGTGAGTGATAGACGGTGAACGGCCCCCAGGTGAGGGTTGCCTCGCCGACGCGGCGCCACGCCAGCCAGTCGGCGGCGTGGGCCGCCGGGGCGAGGGCGGTCAGCCATAGTAGTAACAGGGCGAATCTCATTTTTGCCTCCCCATCCCCAGATGGAACAGCAGCATGATCACCAGCCAGCCGCAGGCCATGGCGGCCAAGGCAAGCGCCGTCGGCACCAGCAGGGTCATGGCTCCGAGGCGAGCGCCGATCAGGTAGGCCACCGGGCCGCCGAGGGTCGCCGCCGTAGCCAGCACCCAGCCGGGAAGCGTCGCGGTGCGGGTCAGTCGGGTCCAGACGACGGCGAACATCAGCCACAGGGCCACCATCCACAGGGGCAGCAGGCTGTCGCCGGGAAAATCAATCAGCCCCGCCAGCGCCCAGCAGGCGTCAAGCCCGCAGCCCGCCGCGGCCAGCAGCAGGGCGGGCGGACGACTGGCCGCCGGCAACCGCAGCCAGGCGAAGATGGCCAGCGTCAGCCAGATCAGCAGGCCGCGCTCGCGCAACATCACCACCAGCGTCCAGTAAACATCGAACGCGAGGGCCATCAGCAAGTGCTGCGCAGGGCGTGTCATACCCGCTCCGCGGTGAGCTGCACCACGCTGATGGTGCGGGCGTTAAATCCGGCTTCGCAATAGCCAAAGTAGTAGAGCCACATCCGGCGGAAGCGCTCATCAAAGCCGAGCTTTTCAATATCCTGCCAGGCGTGGGTAAAACGCTGCCGCCAGTGCGCCAGGGTGCGGGCATAGTCCGGGCCCATGTCGAACAGGTTGCGCACCACAAAATCGGTATGGCGGGTCATCAGCTCGCTCATTGCCGTGATGCTGGGCAAAAAGCCGCCCGGGAAGATGTAGCGCTGGATAAAATCGACGCTTTTGCTGTAGTCGCGATAGCGCTGATCCTGAATGGTGATCGCCTGCAGGGCCATTTTACCGCCCGGGCGCAGGCGCGCCTGGCAGGTGCGGAAGAAGGCCGGGAGGTAGCGCTGGCCCACCGCCTCAATCATCTCCACCGACACCAGTTTGTCGTACTCGCCGCGCAGATCGCGGTAGTCGCAGAGCAGCACCTCGACGCGATCCTGCAGCCCGGCGCGGGCCATGCGCTCGGTAGCCCAGCGGTGCTGCTCCCGGGAAAGGGTGGTAGTCGTGACCCGGCAACCGTAATGGCGGGCGGCGTATTCGGCCAGCGCCCCCCAGCCGGTGCCAATCTCCAGCAGATGATCGCCGGGGTTGAGCGCCAGCTGGTCGCACAGACGCGCCATCTTGGCCCGCTGGGCCTGGGTCAGATCCTGCTCGTCGTCGGTAAACAGCGCGCTGGAGTAGAGCAGGTCGTCATCCAGAAAGTGGGCATAAAATTCGTTGCCGAGGTCGTAATGGGCGGCAATGTTCTCCCGCGCCTGGGCGCGGGTGTTGCGTCGAGTCCAGTGGCGCAGGCGGGCGACAGGCTTACCCAGCAGACGAAAGCCGCGCTCCAGACGCCCCAGCACCTCGCCGTTGCGCGCGAGGATCTGCAACAGCGCCGTCAGCTGGTGGCTCTCCCAGTCGCCGTCCATCCAGGCCTCGGCCGCCGCGAGACTGCCGCCGGTTAGCAGACGCCAGTACACCTCCGGCGTGCAGACCCGCGCCTCAGCGCGCAGCGCGGCGGCGGGGTCGCCAAAATGAAAAGTCTGCGCCCCTTCGCGCACGGTGAGCGAGCCTTCGCGGAGGCCGCTCAACAGACGAAAGAGCAGCCAGCGCGCGAGCCGCACGTTGCGCGGCACATCGGGTTCTAGCGCAAAGACGGGATCGGTCATGAGCGTTCACTCCTGCTGACAGGATGGTTGTACAGCGGCACGCGCTTCAGCCACAGCCGCAGCGCCTGCCAGTAGATGGCGAGGACGGTTTTCAGGGTCATCATCGGCAGACGCAGCAGCAGCCCGCGCAGGTTGGCGCGGGTTAACGGCACGCGGCTCAGGGCCAGCGTGGCGTCGAACACCTTGCTGACCTGATGGTTTTCAATGTGCATGTGCAGCGTTTTGCCCGGCGCGTTGAAGCGCCAGTGATAGACCATATCCATCGGGTTAAACGGCGAAACGTGAAAGGCTTTCTCCAGCGGGCGCGCCTGCTGGCCGTCCACCGCGTAGTAATGACGCTCATTCCACGGCGTGTTGCGCACTTCGGCCAGCACCCAGCGCAGGGTGTCGGCCTCGTCATAGCAGTAGTAAAAGTTGACCGGATTAAAATGGAAGCCGAAGTAGCGCAGCTGGGTCAGGAGCATCACGCGGCCTGCCGGGCGGCAGCCGGTCAGGCTCTCCAGCCGGTTCAGCGCCTGGGCCTTCAGCGGCGCGCCCAGCGGATAATCGGCGTCGTACCAGGCGGCGGCGGCCAGGCGGTTGCGACGGATGCCCGCCTCAGGCAGCCTGTCCAGTTCGTCGAGGTCAAGCCAGGCCATAAACAGGCGGTAGACGAAGTGGTGCGCCTTCGGCTGCAGGCGACGGTGGCGCAGGACGCCCTGATAGAGGCAGCTGTTCATTTCAGTTGTCCTCCGCCGCGGCGATGCCCTGCACCACGTCGAGCGCACTGCGCACCCCGTCCTCATGAAAGCCGTTGTACCAGTAGGCCCCGCAGTACCAGCTCCGCTGCTGGCCGTTAATCTCTTCGCGCCGCAGCTGGGCCGACCAGCTTTGCGGGTTAAACAGCGGATGCTCATAGACGAAGCGCTGCCAGACAAAGCGATCGTCCACCGGCGCGTCCGGGTTCAGAGTGACGCAGAACAGGGGGGCGCCCGCAGGCAGCCCCTGGAGAATATTCATGTTGTAGGTGACGCAGGCCCGGGCCAAATCCCCGTCGCTCAGGCGATAGTTCCAGCTGGCCCAGGCGCGCTGGCGCTCCGGCAGCCAGCGCGGATCGCTGTGCAGCACCACCTCGTTGCGCTGCCAGCCGATATCCCCCAGCACCTCACGCTCGGCGTCGGTGGGCGCCGCCAGCATCGCCAGCGCCTGCGCGGAGTGGCAGGCGAAGATCACCTGGTCAAAATGCGCCTCCCCGGACGCCAGCCGCAGGATAACTCCCGCCGGGTGGCGCTCCACCTGCTGCACCGGCGCGTTGAGCCGCAGGTCCAGGCGATCGCCGAGCCTGGCGAGCAGGGCGCGGACGTATTCCCGGGAACCGCCGGGCACCACGTACCATTGCGGACGATCGCGAATATCCAGCAGACCGTGGTTTTCAAAGAAGCGCAAAAACAGCGGTAGCGGGAAGCGGCGCATCTCCTGCAGCGACGACGACCAGATGGCCGCCCCCATCGGCAGGATATAGTGGCGGGCGAAGAAGGGGCTAAAACGGTGGCGGGAGAGGAAGTTCTCCAGCGTCGCGCCCGGATCCAGCGCCTCGGTCAGCGCCAGTTTTGCCAGCCGGTTGAAGCGAACGATCTCGCTCAGCAGCCCCCAGAAGGCCGGCTTCAGCAGATTGCGTCGCTGGGCGAAGAGCGAGGTCAGGCTGTGGCCGTTGTACTCCAGGCCGCTGGCCGGGTTGTGGACCGAGAAGCTCATCTGCGTTTTTTGCCCGTCGATCCCCAGCTCGCTGAGCAGGCCCATAAAGCGCGGATAGGTGCGATCGTTGTAGACGATAAATCCGGTATCGATGGCCCAGGTGCCCTGCGGCGTGGCGACATCCACGGTGGCGGTGTGGCCGCCCGGCGTGGCGCCCGCTTCGAACAGCGTCACCTGATGGTGTCCGGCCAGCCGCCAGGCGCAGGTCAGCCCGGCGATGCCGCTGCCGATGATGGCGATGTTCATGAGCGCACCATCCTGCGCAACAGCAGGCGCTGCATACCTGACGGCAGGCTGGCCAGCAGCCGCAGGGCCAGGCTGAAACCGGTGGGGAAGGCGATGTGGTTTTTTCCCTTCGCCAGGCCGTGGCGGATCGCCGCCACCGCCCGATCCACGCTCACCCGGCCGGGCATGGCAAAGTCGTTTTTGCGCGTCAGCGGGGTGTCGACGAAGCCTGGAGAGACCACCGTGACGGCGACCCCTTTCGGCTCCCAGTCAAGACGCAGGCTGTTGGCAAACCAGGTCAGCGCCGCCTTGGAGGCGCCATAGGCTTCCGCGCGCGGGAAGGGCAGCCAGTGCGCCATGGAGCTGACCAGCACCACCCGATCGCCAGCCTCCAGCTGAGTCTGCAGCGCCGCCAGGCAGTTCACCGGCCCAAGGAAGTTGGTGGCCATCACCCGCTCCACGAGGGCGGCATCCACCTGTCCGTGATCGAGGTATTCGCAGGTGCCGGCGCAGAGAATGATCAGGTCGGCAAAACAGCCCGTCAGCGCCTGGCGACAGGCGTCCCTGTCTGTCATATCGAACAGGCGCGCGCTGATGTTGGGGCTGAACTGCTGCAGCGCCGTCAGGCGCGACGCATCGCGCCCGCAGGCGATGACCAGGTGGCCATCCGCCGCGAAGGATTTCGCCAGGCCGGCGCCAATCCCGGAGCTGGCGCCGGTGATAAGCACCGTCATCATGAGCGCACCCTCCGTTTCACGCCGCGTACCGCCCAGCCCAGCAGGGGAAGATGCTCGTAGATCATCTCCCCGGCGTCGTAGTAGTCGCGTTGATGGAGAATCTGCTCCCCAGCGATGTCCACCACCGAGCAGCCCGGCAGGGCCAGCGTTTCTCCGCCGGCAATGCGCGGATGCGACCAGTGCATGGTCCAGGTCACGGCGAACCGCTGACCGTCGCAGAGCGGCGTGTCGATGGTGAACCGGCACTGCTCCACGTTGGCCAGCAGATGGGTAAAGTAGCGCTGGATGGCGAACAGCCCCTGGTGCTGACCAAAAGGATCGCTCAGCGTCGCGTCCGAATGGTACAGCGCGGCCAGCGCCGAGGGCGGCTGCGCATCCAGCCCGGCGTAGTACTCAACGAAACGACGAATCACGGACGGCGAGGTGCTCATGGATCACATCCTGGCTAAACACGGTGGCGTAATGGCATACTTAAAACTTACACAAATAAAATTATTTGTCCAAGTTTGTGGAAAAATATATTTTATTTGTGTTAAAAATCATCTGGTTATGATTGGTGTTTTAAAGGGTGAAAATCACGCGTGGCGCAAAGGACAAGCGTGCGCCCGCCGCGCCACCGGGCGCTGGCGGAACAGAGCGTGGAGGTAAGTGAAAACAGGGGGTTAGAGCGGGATCACCTCGAGGGAGACGACCTGCTGCTGCCAGAGTTCGATCTGCCTCTGACGAGCGGCGGAGAGTTTACCGCTGGTGACCAGCAGCCAGTTGCGCTGGGGAAAAATCTCCGGCGCCAGGGCGGCGGGAGGCACCGGCAGGACGTCGATGCGATGACCCTGGCCGGTACGCTTGAGCGCCTCAAGCCAGATTTCGCAGGCGTCGGTCAGGTGCCAGCCGGTGATCAGAAAGTTATCCCCGGGCGCCTTCTTATCGCCTTCGAGGCAAAACGAGGTGTAGGCGATGATGATGCCGTCGAGGATTTCGCGCAGGGTCATGATGGCCGGTACGTTGGCGGAGACCTGGCTGCGCAGCGGACGCAGCACCTCGGTCACCAGCTCCTGACGCGGATATTCGCGCCCGGCATCATAGATAAGCTGGCGCAGGGACTCGATTTTTCCCTCTTTCAGCCGCTGCAGCATGGTCTCCTGCAGCGTCAGCCAGTTGTTGGTGCGCCGCGCGCCGGGGCGCGACAGCAGGGGCTTCACCTGGCTAACCGGCACCCCTTTTTTCACCCAGTCGAGGATCTTCAGCGCCTGCTGGACGTCGTCATCGCTGTACAGACGGTGTCCACCATCGGTGCGCAGCGGCTTAAGCAGGCCGTAGCGGCGCTGCCAGGCGCGAAGCGTGGTCGCATTTATCCCGCAAAGTCGGGCAAATTCGCCGATGGAGTAAGGCATGGAGGCCACCTGTTAACAAAGAATATTCTCAATATACTACGAATCACGTCGGCTGGCGTGAAGTGTAGCGGCTTTGCACTACACTTTCCCCCAACCGCGTAAATGAAAGGAGTTCTCATGAAGCTATGGCCTGTTGTCACTGGCGTCGCTATCGCGTTGACCCTCGTGGCCTGCAAATCGCCCACCCCGCCGAAGGGCGTACAGCCGATTAGCGGGTTTGACGCCAGTCGTTATCTCGGAAAATGGTATGAGGTCGCTCGCCTGGAGAATCGCTTCGAGCGAGGCCTGGAGCAGGTGACCGCCACCTACGGCGCCCGCAGCGACGGGGGGATCAGCGTCGTCAATCGCGGTTATGACCCGGTTAAAAAACGCTGGAATGAGAGCGACGGGAAAGCCTATTTCACCGGCGCCCCCACCACCGCGGCGCTGAAGGTGTCGTTCTTCGGGCCATTCTACGGCGGCTATAACGTTATCCGTCTGGACGACGACTACCAGTACGCGCTGGTCAGCGGCCCCAACCGCGACTATCTCTGGATCCTGTCGCGCACCCCCACCATTCCGGCGGCGGTGAAGCAGGATTACCTGAATACCGCGCGCGAGCTGGGCTTTGACGTCGATCGCCTGGTGTGGATCCGCCAGACGCCGCGCTAGCCTCGCCCCTTAGCGGCTGAGCAGGTGGGTATAAACCACGTACAGCCCGGCCAGCGCCGCCACGTTCAGCGCCACGCTGATGAAAAACCACGTCCGGAAGGGCTGCTTTTGCGTTTTATGACGAAAGCACTGCTGGCCGAGGATGGCCCCCGGCCAGCCTCCCACCAGGCCCAGCACCAGCAGCGTGGTTTCCGGCACCCGGCGCCAGGCTTTGCGTGCCGCCAGCTTGTCGGCGCCATAAATAAGCCATGTCAGAAGGCTGCTCAGTAAAAACCACATCGCCAGCGGGTAGGGCAGCAGGGCGCTGCCCACGGCGGTGAGCAGCAGCAGGGAATAACATACCAGGTTCAGATTCATAGGGACGTTCATGCCGGCCAGAAGAATGGCGCCACTATAGCCAATTTCCCGGACCGGCGTAAACGCGGCGGGCTATCGGCCGCGCTTGCCCCGATGCCGGGACAGCCACATCAGCTTATACGCCGCCGGAATAATAAACAGCGACAGCAGCGGGGCGGTGATCATTCCACCAATCATCGGCGCGGCGATGCGGCTCATCACCTCCGACCCGGCGCCGTTGCCCCACAAAATCGGCAGCAGGCCGGCGATAATCACCGCCACGGTCATCGCCTTCGGCCGCACGCGCAGCACCGCCCCCTGGTACAGCGCCTCGTCGAGCTTATCGACGCTGAAGGTACGCGGGTTCTCCAGCGATGGCTCGGCCTCGATGGCGTGGCGCAGGTACATCAGCATCACCACGCCAAACTCCGCGGCCACGCCGGCCAGGGCGATAAAGCCGGTGCCGGTGGCTACCGACAGATGGAACCCCATCCAGTAGAGAAACCAGATCCCGCCCACAAGGGCGAACGGCACGCTGGCGATGATCAGCAGCGCCTCGCCGACGCGGCGGAACGCCAGATACAGCAGCACAAAGATAATCATCAGCGTCATCGGCACCATCAGCTTCAGCTTCTGATTGGCGCGCTCCAGCAGCTCGAACTGCCCGGAATACGACACGCTGATGCCCGGCTTCAGCTTCACCGCTTTGCCGATGGCCTGCTGCAGATCGTGCACTATCGACACCATGTCGCGGTCGCGGGCGTCGATGTAGATCCAGCTGGTGGGGCGGGCGTTCTCGGTCTTCAGCATCGATGGCCCGCTGACCACCTTCACCTCGGCGACGTCGCTGAGGACGATCTGCTGCTTCAGCGGGGTGAGGATCGGCAGCTGGCGCAGGGTCTGCGGGCTGTCGCGATAGCTCTGCGGGTAGCGGATGTTGATTGGATAGCGCTCGACGCCCTCCACCGTTTCGCCGACCATCGCCCCGCCGATAGCGGACGAGACGAACAGCTGCACGTCGCCGACGGTCATCCCGTAGCGGGCCGCCTTCTCACGCTGAATATCAATGTCGAGGTAGCGCCCGCCCACCAGCCGCTCGGCTAATGCTGACGTGACCCCCGGCACGCTGCGCGCCACCACCTCAATTTGCCCGGCGATGGCGTCGATATCGGCCAGGTTAGTGCCGGAAACCTTAATCCCAATCGGGCTCTTGATGCCGGTGGAGAGCATGTCGATGCGGTTGCGGATCGGCGGCACCCACAGGTTCGCCAGCCCCGGCAGGCGCACGGTCTTGTCCAGTTCGTCGACGATCTTCTCCATGGTCATCCCCGGCCGCCACTGATCCTGCGGCTTGAGCTGAATGGTGGTCTCCACCATCTCCAGCGGCGCGGAGTCGGTAGCGGTGTCTGCCTTACCCGTTTTGCCGAACACCCGCGCCACCTCCGGCACCGTCATGATCAGCTTGTCGGTCTTCTGCAGCATATCCGCCGCCTGCGAGGCGGAGATCCCCGGCAGCGTTGACGGCATATACAGCAGATCGCCCTCGTTGATCTGCGGCAGAAACTCGCCGCCGACCCGGTTAAGCGGCCAGACAACCGTCAGGATCGACAGGAGCGCGATCAGCAGGGTGGTCTTCGGCCAGTGCAGCACCTTCAGCAGCAGCGGGTGATAAATGCGGATCAAAAAGCGGTTCAGCGGGTTGCTGCTCTCCGCCGGGATCCTGCCGCGGATCCAGAAGCCCATCAGGATCGGGATCACCATGATCGCCAGCAGCGCCGCCCCGGCCATCGACCAGGTTTTGGTGAAGGCCAGCGGGCCAAACAGTTTGCCCTCCTGGCCTTCGAGGGTGAAAATGGGGATAAACGACAGGGTGATGATCAGCAGGCTGATAAACAGCGCCGGGCCAACCTCCACCGAGGCGTCGGTAATGATTTTCCAGCGCCTGTCGTTGCCAAGCTTCTCTCCCGGATGCTGATGCGCCCACTCCTCCAGCCGCTTGTGGGCGTTCTCAATCATCACGATGGCGGCATCGACCATCGCTCCCACCGCAATGGCGATCCCGCCCAGCGACATGATGTTGGCGTTGAGTCCCTGGAAATGCATCATGATAAAGGCGAAGCACAGGCCGAGCGGCAGGGAGATAATCGCCACCAGCGCCGAGCGTACGTGCCACAGGAACAGGGCGCAGACCAGGGCGACGACGATAAACTCTTCCAGCAGTTTGTGGCTGAGGTTGTCGATGGCGCGGTCGATAAGCTGGCTGCGGTCGTAGGTGGTGACGACTTCAACCCCTTCCGGCAGGCTGCTTTGCAGCGACGCCAGTTTTTCTTTGACCGCCGAGATCGCTTCCCGGGCGTTCTTGCCGGAGCGCAGGATCACCACCCCGCCGGCCACTTCGCCTTCGCCGTTCAGTTCGGCGATACCGCGGCGCATCTCCGGGCCGACCTGTACCCGCGCGACGTCGCCGAGATACACCGGCACGCCGGTGTCACCGGTTTTCAGCACAATGTTTTTGAAGTCGTCGAGGGTCTGCAGATAGCCGCTGGCGCGCACCATATATTCGGCTTCCGCCAGTTCGACCGAAGAGCCGCCCGCCTCCTGATTAGAGGCGTCCAGCACCGATTTCACCTCGCCGAGGCTGATGCCGTACTGGGTCAGCTTCATCGGGTCGACGACAATCTGGTACTCCTTGACCACGCCGCCCACCGAAGCCACTTCCGAGACGTTAGGAATGGTTTTCAGCTCATATTTTAAGAACCAGTCCTGCAGGGAGCGCAGTTCGGCGAGATCGTGCTTGCCGCTGCGGTCGACCAGCGCGTACTCGAAGACCCAGCCAACCCCGGTGGCGTCCGGGCCCATTTCGGCGCTCACCCCGGCGGGCAGTTTGCCCTGTACCTGGTTGAGATACTCCAGCACCCGTGAGCGCGCCCAGTAAGGATCGGTGCCGTCTTCAAAAATCACATACACATAAGAGTCGCCAAACTGCGAGAAGCCGCGCACCGTTCTGGCGCCGGGCACCGACAGCATGGTGGTGGTTAGCGGCCAGGTGACCTGGTTTTCGACGATCTGCGGCGCCTGTCCCGGGTAGCTGGTTTTGACGATCACCTGTACGTCGGAGAGATCCGGCAGGGCGTCCACCGGCGTATGGACGATGGTCCAGGTCCCCCAGAGGCTGAGAAACAGCGCGCCCATCATCACCAGGAAGCGATTGGCCACCGAGCGGCGGATAATCCATTCAATCATGGTTTCTTTCCTCAGTGCGCGTGGGCGGCAGGGGCAGCGGCATCCGAGGCCTGCGCGCGCATGCGCTCCAGCGCGCCGGCGATATTGGCCTCCGAGTCGATCAGGAACAGGCCGCTGGCGACCACTTTCTCGCCCTCCTGCAGCCCGCTGCGAATGGCCGTGACGCCATTGGATTCATGGAAGACCTGGACCCGCTTCGGCACGAAGCGGCCCTCGTTATCCACGGTGATTACCCGCTGCTCGCTGCCGCTGTCGATCAGCGCTTTGGAGGGGATCAGCAGCATCGGTTCGCTTTCACTGGTCAGCTGCAGATAGGCGTTCATCCCCGGCTTCAGCGCTTCATCCGGGTTGTTGACCTGCAGGCGCAGCTGCAGGGTGCGGGTGGCGCTATCGACGCTGGGGAGGATCGTCCATTTGCTGATGCGGAAGGTTTTGTCCGGCCAGGCGGGAACCTGAATATTGAACTGCGAGGCGTCTTTGATCAGCCAGGCGATGGACTCGGGGACCGCCACGCTAACCCACACCGGATCCATGCCCTGAATTTTCGCCACCACGTTATCTTTGGCGATGTTCATTCCGGCGCGCAGATCGAAGGCGGTGATCACCCCGTCGATGGGCGCCTTGAGGGTGAAACGGGTCTGGATCTTGCGCGTGGCTTTCAGGCGGCGGATATCGTCGTCCGGCATTCCGGCGAGACGCAGCCGCTCGAGGATCCCCTCGACCTGGGTGGCGGTGCCGCCGGTCTCCTGCAATAGCAGGTATTCGCTCTGCGCTTCCACCCAGTCCGGGATGGTCAGTTCCAGCAGCGGCGTACCTTGTTGCACTTTGTCGCCGACGGTCAGGGGATAGACTTTATTAATAAAGCCCGCCGCCCGCGCCTGCATAATGACGTACTGGTACTCGTTGTAGCTAATGTTGGCCGGGAAGGTCTGGGTGTAGCGCAGCGGCCCGCGGGTGACGGCGGCGGTTTTCACGCCAAGATTCTGGGTCTGCGTCGGGTCGATACGCACCCCCGGCGCCCCGGCGGCGGCACTCTCCTCATCGGCGTATTTCGGCACCAGGTCCATATCCATAAACGGCGATTTACCCGGTTTATCAAAGCGGGTGTTCGGGTACATCGGATCGTACCAGAACAGCACTTTACGCTGCTGCTCGGCCGCCGGGGCGGCTGCGGCAGCGTCGTGGGGCGCCGCAGTCCGGGTATACAGCGCTGCGGTGAGCGCGCCGCCGATCGCCATGCTGCCGAGGATCAGCGCCGTGTTTTTCAGTGTCAGGGATGCCATGTGTTGTCCATTCCGTCGTTGAGAGGCTTGCCGTCGCCGGGCCATTAGTGGGCGCGAATATCCTGCAGCAGCGACAGGTTGCCCTGCTGAACGAAGGTGAAGTCCACGCTGTCGCCGTCCTTCACATTGTTGAGCTGGGTCTGCGGGGTGATGGTGAAGCGCATGGTCATCGGCGGCCAGTTCACCGCCGGGATGGCTTCGTGGGCGATGGTGATTTTTTTGCTATCCATATCAATGGCTTTAATGACCCCTTTGCCGCTGATGCTTTGCGTCTGCGCGGCGGCGGGCTGTTCGTGCATCGCCATGCCGGCGTGCGGGTCGGCGGCCTGGACGGCGAACACCGCGCCAGAAATCAGAGTGAACAGGGCGACTTTAGACAGTGAATTCATGATCGGGACTCCTTGGGTTATTCCATCCAGCCGCCGCCGAGGGCGGTGAACAGGGTGATTTCATTTGCCTGACGGGAATAGTTGAGTTCCAGCAGGGTTTGTCGGGTGGTGAAAATATCGCGCTGGGCGCTCAGCACTTCGATGTAGCTGACCGCGCCGTGGCGATAGAGCGCGGTGGCGCGCTGCAGGGTGATATTCAGCGACGCGAGATAGCGCTCCTGTGCGGCAATTTGATCGGCCAGGCTCTGGCGCAGGGCCAGCGCGTCGGCTACCTCTTTAAAGGCGGACTGGATTTTTTGCTCGTAGTTGACCACCTGCTGCTGCTGGCGGATCTCCGCCAGATCGAGGTTGGCCTGATTGCGCCCGGCGTTGAAAATCGGTATGTCGATTTTGGGGATGAAGTTCCACATCGCGCTGCCGGCGTTAAACAGGCTGGCGAGCTCGCTGCTGCTACCGGAGAGCGAGCTGGTCAGGGTGATCGACGGAAAGAAGGCCGCCCGCGCGGCGCCGATGTTGGCGTTGGCCGCCCGCAGGCTGTGTTCGGCCTCTAAAATATCCGGCCGCTGCAGCAGGATCGCTGAGGAGAGCGATGGCGGCAGGGTAACGCCTTTCAGGTCCACGGCGCTGCTGGCGCTATCGTCCGGCAGGCGCTGATAGCTGCCGAGCAGTAGCTGCAGGGCGTTATTGGCCTGCGCCAGCTGGCCTTGCCGTTTGGCGATATCGGCGCGGGTGCTTTCGATCATCCCCCGCGCCTGCTCCAGCGCCAGCACGGTAGTGCTCCCGGTCAGCAGCTGTTTTTCAACGAACGCGTAAGACTGCTGATAGTTTTGCAGGGTATCGTTGGCCACCTGCAGCTGCGCTGCCGCCAGCCGCTGGTTGAAGTAGCCTTGTGAAACGTTAGCAATCAACAGGATATGCACCGCGCGCCGGGCCTCTTCGCTGGCGAAGAAGTTCTCCCGGTCGGCCTCGCTAAGGTTTTTCAGCCGGCCAAAGAAGTCGAGGTCATAGCTGAGATTCAGGCCGGCAGCGTAATCGCTGCTGGTGGTGGTGTCGCCTTTAAGCTTGCCGCCGTAGGTGGTGCTGCCGTCACCGTTCAATTGCGGGTAGCGGTCGGCATCGGTCACCCGATACTGGGCGCGGGCTTCCTGCACTTTCAGCGTCGCCATCCGCAGATCGCGGTTGTTGGTCAGCGCGGTGCCAATCAGGCTTTTCACCTGCGGGTCGACGAAAAAGGTGCGCCAGCCGGTCTCCTGATAGCCCGCGGTTGCGGTCACCAGCTTGTTCTGGCTGAGAGAGAACTGCTGCGGTACCGGCGCGGCGGGGCGCTGGTAGTCCGGAGCGAGCGAGACACAGCCGGTTAAGGCGAGTATCACGCTGAGGGTAAGACGCGTTATTGGGCGCATGGCGGCAGACGTTTTCGACGATTTATCCATGGCGGCTACTTTACGTAGCGGCCTCTGTTCAGGACGTGACAGGAAAATGACAAAGCTGTCATTTTCCTGATATTTCATTGCTATCCGGAGGCGCTCCTCTAAAATTGAATACCCGCACAGAACGCGCGTGAAGGAGCCTGCGGTGAAGATTTTGATTGTCGAAGATGAGAAGAAAACCGGGGAGTACCTGACCAAAGGGCTCACCGAGGCTGGCTTCGTCGTCGACCTGGCCGATAACGGCCTTAACGGCTATCACCTGGCGATGACCGGTGACTATGATCTGCTGATCCTCGACATCATGCTGCCGGACGTGAACGGCTGGGATATCGTGCGCATGCTGCGCGCCGCCGGGAAAGGCATGCCGATCCTGCTGCTTACCGCGTTGGGCACCATTGAGCATCGGGTGAAGGGGCTGGAGCTGGGCGCCGACGACTATCTGGTGAAGCCGTTCGCCTTTGCGGAACTGCTGGCGCGGGTGCGCACGCTGCTGCGCCGCGGAGCGGCGGTTATTGTCGAAAGCCAGTTTCAGGCGGCGGATCTCAGCGTCGATCTGGTCAGCCGTAAGGTGACGCGCGGCGCCACCCGCATCACCCTGACCAGCAAGGAGTTCACTCTGCTGGAGTTCTTCCTGCGCCATCAGGGCGAGGTGCTGCCGCGTTCGCTGATTGCCTCGCAGGTGTGGGATATGAATTTCGACAGCGATACCAACGCGATAGACGTGGCGGTGAAGCGGCTGCGCGCCAAAATCGATAACGACTTCGAGCCGAAGCTGATCCAGACCGTGCGCGGCGTCGGCTATATGCTTGAGGTGCCGGATGGCCGCTAAGCGCCCCTTTTCCCTGGCCACCCGGCTGAGTTTTTTTATTAGCCTCGCCACCATCATCGCCTTCTTTGCCTTCACCTGGATTATGATCCATTCGGTGAAGGCCCACTTTGAAGAGCGCGACGTTCACGATCTCAGGCAGCTCAGTACCACCCTGGAGACGGTCCTCGACCACGCTGACTACCCGCAGGCGCGGCGGCTGGAGATCGTGAAGAATATCATTGCGGGTTACGCCAACGTCTTTATCTGCCTGGACGATGGGCAGGGCAATATTCTGTTCCAGTCGCCCAACGGGCCGGATCTCAGTCATATGCTGAGTACGCCAGGCCTGGCGATGCAGCTGCGCGACGGGAATGTGATTTCATGGACCGACCCGCTGCCGCGGGCAATAGCGCACGATAATCATCAAATGGAGACCCGCGCCTGGCGGCTGATCATGCTGCCGCTGGGCAAGCAGGCGGACGGCAAACCGGCGTACCATCTGCTGATGGCCTTATCCATTGATTTTCACCTGCACTATATTAATGAGCTGAAAGCGAAGCTGATTTCCGCCGCGTCGATAATCAGCCTGCTGATCATCGCCATCGTGCTGTTTGTGGTCTATCAGGGACATAAACCGATCCGTCAGATCAGCCGGCAGATCCAGAATATTACCTCGCGGGATCTCGACGTGCGCCTTGATCCGCAGGCGGTGCCTATCGAACTGGAGCGGCTCGCGCTCTCCTTTAACCACATGCTGGAGCGGATGGAGGATGTCTTTACCCGGCAGTCGAACTTCTCCGCCGATATCGCCCATGAGATCCGCACGCCGATCACCAACCTGGTGACGCAAACCGAAATCGCCTTAAGCCAGAGCCGCAGCCAGCAGGAGCTGGAAGAGGTGCTCTACTCCAATCTCGAAGAGTTCTCGCGTATGTCGCGGATGGTCAGCGATATGCTGTTCCTCGCCCAGGCCGATAACAACCAGCTGATCCCCGAACAGCGGGAACTGGATCTGGCTGAGGAAGTGCATAAGGTGTTTGAGTTTTTCGAGGCGTGGGCGGAAGAGAAGGCGGTGGCGCTGCGCTTTGTCGGCAGCCCCTGCCGGGTGATTGGCGACCCGCTGATGCTGCGGCGGGCGATCAGCAATCTGCTGTCGAACGCGATCCGCTACACCCCGGCTGGCCAGGCGGTGACGATCGCGCTGAGCGAAAGCGCGGAGACGGTCCGCCTGGTGGTGGAGAATCCCGGTACGCCGATTGCCGCCGAACATCTGCCGCGGCTGTTTGACCGTTTCTATCGCGTCGACCCCTCGCGCCAGCGCAAAGGGGAGGGCAGCGGCATCGGCCTGGCGATAGTGAAATCCATCGTCAGCGCCCACCACGGCAGCGTGGCGGCGCAGTCCGATCTGCGCTCGACGCGGTTTATTGTGGTGTTGCCGAAACAGGCGTAATAACGGCTGAAAGCCAGCGGGCAGCGCCAGGCGGCTGCCCGCAGTATCGCGACTCTCTTACTCTTCGAAGTACCAGTAGCCCTGATTAATCAGCCGCGTCAGTTCGCTCACGAACGCCGGATTCTGCAGGCCGCTGCCGAGCTCTTCCTGACCTAATGAGGTATAGCGGCACAGCGCATCCAGCGCTTCGGCATCGGTGGTGTCCAGCTGTTCGCTATGCACGAAGAAGCTGTCGCCGATATGCAGAACGCGCAGGCCGCTCAGGCGGGAGAGCTTTTCGCCGCCCAGCAGCGCATCGACCACTTCCTCTTCTTCATATGCCGGTTCCGCCGGCGCAATATCCAGCTCGTGACGCGGGGTGGTGACGAAACTGCCGAACCACTGTTTGAAGTCTTCCGGCTGGCGAATCATGTCGATCATCATGCCGCGTAGACGTTCGAGTTCATACTCTTCAACCCGGCCAGGATGCTCGCGGCAGGTGAGGTCCGGATCGCTGTAGTGCTCGCCGCCAAGATCGTTCTCCAGCACATAGTCGGCGAAGCTGCTGATCAGGTCGCGGCCGTTGGGCCCGCGGAAGCCGACGGAGTAGTTCAGCGCGGTTTCGTGGGTGATCCCATCGTGCGGGAATCCCGGTGGAATATAGAGGATATCGCCCGGCTGCAGATCTTCATCAATGATCGGCGGGAACGGGTCGACGTGCAGCAGTGCCGGATGCGGGCAGAACTGACGCATCGGCAGCTTATCCCCCACGCGCCAGCGGCGGCTGCCCATGCCCTGAATAATAAAGACGTCATATTGATCGATATGCGGCCCGACGCCGCCGCCGGGGACGGAGAAGGAGATCATCAGGTCGTCCAGACGCCAGTCCGGCAGTACGCGGAACGGTCGCACCAGCTCGGCGGCCGGCATATGCCAGTGGTTTACCGCCTGGGCCAGCAGCGACCAGCCGGTCTCGCCCAGGCCGTCGAAATGTTCAAAAGGTCCATTGCTGGCCTGCCATTTACCGTTGGTCAGACTGACCAGCCGGCTGTCGACTTCCGGCTCCATGGCTAATCCGGCCAGCTCGTCCGGGGTAATCGGGTCGACGAAGTCCGGAAACGCGTTTTTTAAAACCACCGGCTGCTTTTGCCAGTATTTCTCTAAAAACTCGGGCCAGTTAATGTTGAGTTGATAAGCCATCGATTATTACCAGTAAGAAGAAACGGGCCTGATTATAGGAAGGGGGGCCGCGCGGGCGCTTTGTCGTGGGTCAAGAGTGGTGCTTAATTCACCATCGGCGCGATAATGGCGTTGGGTAAGAGAGAAAAATCACTTTTTTGCCAAAAAGCGTTCTTCGCGTTAACTACGCTGCAGGCCGCATGAACACTGGGATGGCGGCTTTAATGGTAGGAAGAGGAATAAGCGAAAAGTTCAAATAATGAGCGGTCGATAAGATTTTTCTATTTTAATCCTTGCTACTTCCGGCGAACTCCCTATAATGCGCTCCCACTGACACGGCGGATGTGAATCACTTCACACAAACAGCCGGTTCGGTTGAAGAGAAAAATCCTGAAAAACGGGTTGACTCTGAAAGAGGAAAGCGTAATATACGCCACCTCGCGACAGAGCGCTAAAGCGCGTCGCAACTGCTCTTTAACAATTTATCAGAC
>NZ_JAGRRA010000013.1:0-212413 GCF_018223875.1 Klebsiella sp. 54 | reverse complement strand
CCACCCCATCCCCGCCGCCGTTCTCCAGGATTAGCGCCATCGCCACCTTCGGATGCTGATAAGGGGCAAACAGGGTATAGAAGATGTGATCCCGCAGACGCACCGGGATCATTTTGGCGTTATAGGTCTGGTTTTGCTTCAGACTGAACACCTGCGAAGTCCCGGACTTCGCCGCAATCTGGTACGGCGCGGTATGGAACAGCTTGTAGCCGGTGCCGTTGGGCAAATTCGCCATCCCGTACATGCCGTTGCGCACAATGCCCCAGTACGGGGATTTTGGATCGCCCACCTGCGGCAGGTTCGCCGGCTGCTGATAGCGTTCCACATGATTGCCCTGCTTCATCGAATAGAGCAGATGCGGGTCCTGCACCTTACCGTTGTTCAGCAGCGTGGTGAGCGCTTTCACCATCTGGATGGGGGTGGCGATCCAGTATCCCTGGCCGATACCGACGGAGATGGTATCCCCCTGGTACCAGGGCTTTTTATGCACTCGCTGTTTCCACTCCCGGCTGGGCAGCACCCCGCTATACTCCTCATTGAGATCGATGCCGGTGGACTGACCGTAGCCGAATTTGCTCAGCCACTCATGGATCCGGTCGATGCCCATCTCGAAGGCAACCTGGTAGAAAAAGGTGTCCGCCGACTCTTCAATGGCTTTGGTCACGTTGAGCATGCCGTGGCCGGTTTTCAGCCAGTCGCGGTAGCGACGCTGCGTGCCCGGCAGGGTCCACGTCGGCGCCCCGAAGAAGGTGGTGTTCGGCGTGATCACGCCGGCGGAGAGCGCCGACAGCGCCATATAGGGCTTCACCGTCGAGGCCGGGGGATACAGCCCCTGGGTGACGCGGTTGATCAGCGGCCGGTCCGGGTTATCCAGCAGCGATTTATAGGCCTGATAGCCGATACCTTTGACGAACGGGTTAGGATCATAGCTGGGGCTGGAGACCATCGCCAGCACCCCGCCATCCCGGGGATCGACCACCACCACCGCCGCGCGCTGCCCCTTCAGTACCGACTCAATATACTGCTGCAGGTGCAGGTCAAGGGTCAGGTAGAGGTTTTTCCCGGCCACCGGCGGTACTTCTTTCAACAGACGCACCACCCGGCCGTGGTTGTCCACTTCCACCTCCTGGTAGCCGGTGGTGCCGTGGAGCGCTTTTTCGTAATAACCCTCGATCCCCTGCTTGCCGATATTGTGGTCGGCAGCATAGTTCTCCTCTTCGCCATCTTTCGCCAGCCGCTGCAGGTCGCTGTCGTTGATTTTCGACACATAGCCCACCACGTGCGCCAGCTCTGCGCCGTAGGGGTATTCACGCTGCTGATAGCTCTCCACCGTCACCCCGGGGAAACGGAATTCGTTGACCGCGAAGCGGGCCACCTCCACGTCGCTGAGGTCGGATTTGAGGGTAACCGCTTTATAGCGGCTGCTGTGGTGCATATCGTCGCGGAAGCTGGCGATGTCGTCCGGCGTCAGGTCGACAATCGGCGTCAGGGTTTGCAGCAGCGCGGCCATATCGGGAATTTTGCTC
Organism: Klebsiella sp. 54; assembly: GCF_018223875.1. Classification (NCBI taxonomy): domain Bacteria; kingdom Pseudomonadati; phylum Pseudomonadota; class Gammaproteobacteria; order Enterobacterales; family Enterobacteriaceae; genus Klebsiella; species Klebsiella sp. 54. The sequence goes on along the minus strand of NZ_JAGRRA010000013.1, from coordinate 210,887 downwards.
GGGATCACCTGCAGGCGATACAGGGTAATATTCTGCACCAGCGGTATGCCGTTGCGATCGAATATCAGCCCGCGGCTGGGGGCGATGGGCAGCATTTTAATATCGTTTTGGTTGGAACGGGTCTGGTAGAAATCGTGCTGCTCCACCTGCAGATGGTAGAGGTTGAAAATCAGCACGCCAAAGCAGACCACCACCAGCAGAAAGGCGATTGCGGCCCGGCGGATAAACAGCATCTCTTCCGCGGAGTGGTCGCGAATTTCATCTCTCAAAAGGGGCATTAGCGGTACATCACCTGGATCACGGGAAAAGCCAACGGCGTAACGGCCGGGAAGCATAGCCTTATCGCGGCGTTAGCCCTACTGAAAGGTTGCTAATGATCTGGCAGAAATGTTTCAGCATGTTAGAGCCTGGAGAGCCTTTCTCTGTGGCAGAAAGGCATCAGGGTGCGAGGTTAGCCAGCGACGGATATCGCTGGCCTCCCTTTTCCCGACAAACCCGGTTATTTTCTGGCCTCAAAAGCGATCTTAACCGCCATTCCGGCCAGTACCGTCGCCATCAGCCAGCGTTGAAATTGTTGCCAGCCCGGCCGCCGGCTAAGAAATAACGCCACCTGCCCGGCCAGCAAGATAATCAGGCCGTTCACCGCCACACTGATTAATACCTGAGTACAGCCTAACATTAACGACTGGCTGAGCACGCTACCGAGTCCGGGGGTGATAAACTGCGGCAGCAGGGACAAATAGAGGATAGCAACCTTGGGGTTCGCCAGGCTGGTGATAAATCCCATCAGAAACAGCTTACGCCCACTGTCCGCAGGTAATTCACGCACCGCGAATATCGGCCTCCCTCCTGGTTTTATCGCCTGCCACGCCAGATAGAGCAAATAAGCGACCCCGCATAAACGCAAGGCATCGTAGGCATAAGGGACCGCGAAAACCAACGCGGTAATGCCGAAAGCGGCACACAGCATATAGAAGAAAAAGCCCACGGCAACCCCGGCAAGGGAGATAAAGCCAGCGCGTTTTCCCTGGCAAATCGAACGCGAAGTGAGATACATCATATTGGGGCCGGGGGTTAACACTAATCCCAGCGCCACCGCGGCAAAGGCCATTAATGAAGCGAATTCAGGCATAACTTATCTCCAGATAGCGGTAATGCCCAGGCGCGCGGCGACGTCGACCATGCTCCCCAACAGTATTCTGTCTTTAGCGCCCGTCACATGGTGTCTAAGTATTAGCTTATTCTGTGTCCGCCAACAACCCCTGCGCCGGGCATTCGTTACGCTCGCTCAGCGGAAAACCCTCATCCTTTTCTCATTGTAAAATTGTCATATCTCAAACAATTAGCATTCCTTCGGCCCGATTGACGCAGATCGTTTCCTTTGCCGTCTCGTTACGTCTATGGTTAATGGTGAGGTGTATTTTTTACCCCTGGATCCACCAGGTCATATAAGAGGGTGTTTCGCCCTTCGTTGAACGGAATTAGCTATTAAATCCGTAGACTCATTCAAATATCGCTTATTGGTAGCAGTGTATATCGTAACGGCATTCACAAAAGCAAACGGAGCCTGATATGAGCACGTCTAACGACCCATCCAACAACGCATCCGCCGGAAAGTGCCCTTTCCACGCCGAGACGCCCAAGCAGAGCGCCGGCAGCGGCACCGGCAACCGCGACTGGTGGCCTAACCAGCTGCGTGTCGATCTGCTGAACCAGCACTCCAGTCGTTCCAACCCGTTGGGTGAGGATTTTAACTACAGGGAAGAGTTTAAAAAGCTCGATTACTCCGCGCTGAAGGCTGACCTCAGAGCGCTGCTGACCGATTCGCAAGAGTGGTGGCCAGCAGACTGGGGCAGCTATATCGGTCTGTTTATTCGTATGGCCTGGCACGGCGCCGGCACCTACCGCACCGTTGACGGTCGCGGCGGCGCGGGTCGTGGGCAGCAGCGCTTTGCGCCGCTGAACTCCTGGCCTGACAACGTCAGCCTAGATAAGGCCCGCCGTCTGCTGTGGCCGGTGAAACAGAAATATGGCCAGAAAATCTCCTGGGCCGACCTTTACATGCTGGCGGGTAACGTGGCGCTGGAAAACGCCGGCTTCCGCACCTTCGGTTTTGGCGCCGGTCGTGAAGATGTCTGGGAACCGGATCTGGACGTTGACTGGGGCGATGAGAAAGAGTGGCTGGCCCACCGTCACCCGGAAAGCCTGGCGAAACAGGCCATCGGCGCCACCGAAATGGGGCTGATTTACGTTAACCCGGAAGGACCGAACGCCAGCGGCGAGCCGCTGTCCGCCGCCGCGGCCATTCGCGCCACCTTCGGCAATATGGCGATGGACGATGAAGAAATAGTCGCGCTGATCGCCGGCGGCCACACGCTGGGTAAAACCCATGGCGCCGCAGAAACCAGCCACGTCGGCGCCGAGCCGGAAGCCGCGCCGCTGGAAGCGCAGGGCCTGGGCTGGCACTCCAGCTACGGCAGCGGCGCAGGCGCGGATGCCATTACCTCCGGTCTGGAAGTGGTCTGGACGCAGACGCCCACCCAGTGGAGCAACTACTTTTTCGAGAACCTGTTCAAATACGAATGGGTGCAGACCCGCAGCCCGGCGGGCGCTATCCAGTTCGAAGCCAAAGACGCCCCGGAAATTATCCCGGATCCGTTTAACCCGGGGAAAAAGCGCAAACCGACCATGCTGGTCACCGACCTGACCCTGCGCTTCGACCCGGAGTTTGAGAAGATCTCCCGTCGCTTCCTCAACGACCCGCAGGCTTTTAACGAGGCCTTCGCCCGGGCGTGGTTCAAGCTGACCCACCGCGATATGGGGCCGAAATCCCGTTACCTCGGGCCGGAAGTGCCAAAAGAAGATCTGATTTGGCAGGATCCGCTGCCGGCGGCCACCCATCAGCCGAGCGCGGAAGACATCGCCAGCCTGAAAACCGCCATCGCCGGCGCCGGCCTGTCAGTGAGTGAGCTGGTATCGGTGGCCTGGGCCTCTGCCTCCACCTTCCGCGGCGGCGATAAGCGCGGCGGCGCCAACGGCGCGCGTCTGGCGCTGGCCCCGCAGAAGGACTGGCCGGTCAATGCTATCGCCAGCCGGGTGCTGCCGACCCTGCAGGCGATCCAGCGCGCCTCCGGCAAAGCGTCGCTGGCCGATATCATCGTGCTGGCTGGCGTGGTCGGCGTTGAGCAGGCTGCGGCGGCGGCCGGCGTCAGCGTCAACGTGCCGTTTACCCCTGGTCGCGTCGACGCCCTGCCTGAGCAGACCGACGTCGAGTCGTTTGACCTGCTGCAGCCGCTGGCGGATGGCTTCCGCAACTACCGTCGCATCGAGGGCGGTGTGTCGACGGAAACGCTGCTGATCGATAAAGCGCAGCAGCTGACCTTAACCGCTCCGGAGATGACGGTTCTGGTGGGTGGACTGCGCGTGCTGGGCGCCAACTACGACGGCAGCAAACACGGGGTGTTTACCGACCGCGTCGGCGTGCTCAGCAATGACTTCTTCGTCAACCTGCTGGATATGGCCACCGTCTGGAAACCGGCCGATGATCGGGCGGAGCTGTTTACCGGCAGCGACCGTAAAACCGGCGAAGCGAAGTACAGCGCCACCCGCGTGGATCTGGTGTTTGGCTCCAACTCGGTCCTTCGCGCCCTGGCGGAAGTGTACGCCTGCGCCGACGGGCAGCAGAAGCTGGTGCATGACTTTGTCGCCGCCTGGACCAAGGTGATGAACCTCGACCGTTTCGACCTGTGATCCCCTCGCCCCGGCACCCGCCGGGGCTTTTTTATACCGCCCGCGGCAGCTGTTGCAGGCGGCTCCGCGTTCGCTGAATATCCTCCAGTTCCACCCCGGCCACCAGCGTCTCCAGGTCGCAGCGGGTTACCAGCAGCAGGCGGATCTGCTTTTCATACAGCACATCAATCACATTGATAAAGCGCTGCTGGGCCGCCGGCCCTACCGTGGCTAGCGGCGGCACCTCATCCAGCAACCAGACGGCATAACGTTCGCTGAGCGCCAGATAGTCCATCACCGCCGTAGCGGCCTGGCAGAGCTGGGCAAAAGAGAAATGGAGCAAGGCGGGTGACGCCGCGGCCGCCTGCAGCGTGCGATAGCCTACCTCCAGCGGGACCGGTTCGGCAGGCAGCGAGGGCAGCTCGTACAGCTGACGCTGTGATTCGCCCGGGTTAACCCATAGCCGCCCGCTGCAGAAGGCGTTATCCTGGCTCAGATGCCGTTCGCGATAATCCTCCTCGCCGTTAAGCGCGACGACCGCCAGGTGGGCGCGGATCAGCGCGATCGACGGTAAAAAGCGATCGTGATACAGCGGATTAGGCAGCAGCATCTCCGGCGGGTAGTTAGAGGTTGCCAGCAGCACGATGCCCCGTTGAAAAAGGTGTTCCAGCAGCGCCTTCATCAGCATGGCGTCGCCGGGGTCGTGAAGATGAAATTCGTCGAAACACAGCAGGCGGCAGCCGGAGGTCATCTGCATCATCACCGTCTGCAGGCCAGGCGCGCCGGGGGCATTCAGCCGCTGGTGCAGTTCGCGGAAGAAGTGATGAAAATGGACCCGACGCCGGGCGGCAAGCGGCAGGCTGGCAAAAAAGTGGTCGAGAATATAGCTTTTCCCTCGCCCGGTGCGTCCCCAGACGTACAGTCCCTGCGGCGTGCCGGGCGCGGACAACAACTGCTGGCCCAGGGCGTCCAGGCGAGCGATGAGCGACAGCTGATCGTCGTCCAGCGTCAGACGGGCACGCGCCGCCTGCTCGGCCATCACGCGGGTAAAGCGAAAATCAGCCGTCGTCATAGTCTGGCCAGATTCCGACGGCACACATCCATTATTTAACATTTTTATAACCTCCGGCAGGAGGCCATTCTAGCCGCTTTCCCACGGGTTGGCGAATCGCGCGGCCAGCGGCCGTTTCCGCTGCCCCACCGCCTGTCTCTACGCTTCTCCGACGCGCCAGTGTACCGAGGTGACGTTCTGCTGAACGCCCACTTGCGCCATAATCTGCGCCAGCGTTTTCTGATGCTGCTTATGGCTAATCAGCTCCGCGCAAATCTCCAGCTGATCCGCCGTGTCTGCTGCCGCCGACTGTAATCCCTGCAGGGTGAACCTCTGCTGCTGAGCAATATTCAGCAGCAGCTGACGCACGGCCTTTTCATGCTCGCGCAAACAGGTGACGCGTAAGATATAGCGTTTTTCTTCGTCACCGGCGCCCGGCAAGGCATGAATACGCTGCGCCGCTTCGCGGAGCAGGATGTTGGCGCACAGAATAATCAGCGTCGCCGCCGTCGCGTTCCAGAACTGCCCCAGGCCGCAAAGGACACCGATACCGGCCGAGCACCACAGGGTGGCGGCGGTATTGAGGCCGCGAACGTTCATGCCATCGCGCATAATCACTCCCGCCCCCAGGAAGCCGATACCGGAGACGATCTGCGCCGCAATGCGCCCCGGGCTGTCCGGCGAGGCCGACATCGCGCTAAGAATAAACACCGCCGCGCCGGTGGCCACCAGCGCATTGGTCCGCAAACCGGCCATACGTTGCCGCCATTGTCTTTCCGCGCCGATCAGCGCTCCCAGCAGCATTGCCGCGAGTAAATGTGTCATATAAGGAAATACCATCGCGCCTTCCTCCAGATAACAGAAAGCAATAAAAATGTATTGATGTCGCGCTCAGCCGCGCCGGGCAATTAGCGGGCGGATGATGGTGGAGGAAATAAGGTGGTGGGAAACAGAAACATAACGATGCCTCTCGCGTTCGGTCGCGAATCACTACATTCAGGGAGGCAATCCGGTAATCAAAGATTGCTGCCCGCCGGTTCGGCAAGCAGCGAAAATAGTCGCGTTAACTTGCCGGAGAATAACAATAAGGATGACTGTCCAACGCATGACTCCTGTATGAAAGTGGGCACATTATAGCCCGGCGCAATAGCGGGTAAAGCGGGAAAACGCCGCCAGTGAGGATTCGTTTACTCTGTCTGGCCCTGGGCCTGGCCCTGCGCAGCGCGACAGCGCCTGGCGGAGAACATTGCCCCCCACGGTGATTTACTTCAATTCTTCCCTCAGCGTGCGGCGAAAACCAGCATGAATATCATCTTTTACCCTGCATGGCGCGATCTTGCGCTAAAGATTGCCGTTAACGCTAAAGATTAAAAATTTAAAACTATTAACAATCACTTAACATTAGCAAGCAAACCATTCTTCCTGAGGAACACAACACCATGTCTACCACCCAGGTTCTCGGCGAATCGCCCTATGCTTCGCCAGGACAACCGCACGCCAGCTTAACCGGACGCATTGACGCGCTGCCCGCCTCCTTCGGGTTATGGTCGTTTATCACCCTACTCTCCCTCGGCGGCTTCTTTGAGCTCTACGATTTGTTCCAGACCGGGTACATCAGCGCGGGCCTGCTGGCGGAGGGTATTTTCCACACCGGCGCGGCGGGGATCTTTGGCATCGCCGATCAGGCGGCCTTTGCCTCCGCCACCTTTATGGGGCTGTTTATCGGCGCGAGTCTGCTGGCGCCGCTGGCGGACAAGCTGGGGCGCCGCCTGACCTTTATGGTGGCGCTCGCCTGGTACGGCTTTTTCTCGCTGCTGATGGCGACCCAGAGCAGTGCGGAAGGGGTGATCTTCTTCCGCTTTCTGGTGGGAATCGGCCTCGGCATTGAGCTGGTGACCATTGACACCTACCTCAGCGAATGGGTACCTACCCACCTGCGCAATAAAGCCTTCGCCTTTGCCTTCTTTATTCAGTTCTTGTCGGTTCCGGCGGTAGCGCTGATGTCCTGGATATTGGTGCCAACCACCCTCTTCGGCCTCAGCGGCTGGCGCTGGGTGATCATCTTCGGTGCGCTGTTCTCGCTGGCGATCTGGTTTATCCGCAAAAAGCTGCCGGAGTCAGCCCGCTGGCTGGAAAGCAAAGGGCGGCATGATGAGGCGCATGCGGTGATGTGCGCCATGGAAGCCCGCTGCGGCCTGACGCCGTCGCCGAAGCATGCGCAGGCGGCACAGAGCGTCGTCAAACGCGGCACCTTCGGCGAAATCTGGGCGCCGCAGTATCGGCGGCGAACCCTGATGCTGATGGTGATGAATTTCTTCCAGGCGATCGGTTTCTTCGGCTTTGGCAACTGGCTGCCGGCGCTGCTTTCCGGTCAGGGGGCCAGTATCACCCACAGTCTGCTGTACGCCTTCTTTATCACCCTCGCCTATCCGCTGGGCTGCCTGTTCTGCACCCGATTCGTGCATCGCTTTGAGAACAAGTGGCAGATCGTTCTCTCCGCGCTGATGACCGTCATCTTCGGCACCCTGTTTGCGCTGCAAAACAATCCTATCCTGCTGGTGATCTGCGGGTTTATGATCACCTGGTCCAACGCCTGGCTGACCATCAGCTACCACGCCTACCAGGCCGAGGTCTTCCCGACCCATATTCGCGCCCGCGCCGTCGGCTTCTGCTACTCGTTCAGTCGTCTCTCGACCGCGGTGACCAGCATCCTGATCGGCATTATTCTGCAATATGCCGGCACGCCGGGGGTGATTAGCTTTATCGTCGTCAGTATGCTGATGGTGATGCTGTCGGTGGGGATCTTCGGCCCGAGAACCCGGGGCATTCGACTGGAGAATATCTGAGGCTGGCCTCAGCCAAAAATCCCCTGCGCCTCGGCGAAGCATTTTTCCGCCAGGGACGAGACCGGCTCCTGCTGGCGCATAATCAGCGCCAGCTGCGAATCGACCTGGCTTTCGGCGATCGGCAGGATCTCAAGATTATCGCTTAGCGCTTCGAGGCCGTTGTTAAGCGGCATAATGGCGCAGCAGATCCCCGCCTGCACCGCCTGGATAATCTGAAACGTTGAATCGCTTTCAAAGACAGACATCGGGGTTAGCCCTTTGGCCTTAAAGCTGATTTCAATGGATTCCCGGTAGTACATTCCCTTGGTCAGAAAGCCAAGGGGCAGCGCCGCCAGCGTATCCCAGCCCGGCGTCCCGGAGCTGAAGCCGAAATGGCGTTTATCGTGCAGCAGTCCCATCCGGGTTTGCGGCAGCCGGGCGATCTTAAACAGGCGTTCATCCAGATGCTGCAGGTAACAGATCCCCAGGTCCAGCTGGTTGCGGCTGACGCCATCGATAATCTGCTCCGAGGTCATTGACAGCAGGCTGAACTGCAGCGCCGGGTATTTCTCCGCGAGGGGTTTAATCAGCTGCATCGGGTTGAGGCTCGCCAGCGGCACCATACCAACCCGCAGCTGGCCGACCATCTGCCCGCGACAGATGGCCGCCTCCGCCGCCAGGCCGTCATGGGCGGCAAGCACCGCCCGCGCCCACGCGAGGATCCGCTCCCCCTCCGGGGTAAAACCCTCAAAGCGCTGCCCGCGCTGGATAAGGGTCAGGTTCAGCTCCTCTTCCAGATTACGAATGCGCATGGAGAGGGTTGGCTGGGTAATATGGCAGGCTGCCGCCGCCTGGCCAAAATGGCGCGTCTGATCGAGCGCGATCAAATACTTGAGTTGCTTAATATCCATTCTCTTTCCCGTTTGAACCCCGCCGTTCACCCCCGGGGCCGCGCACAGGTTATCAGAATGTTAGTTTCATCACCGATAAATTCAAGCGAGGACTGGAGGGGCGACGGGGCGCAGGACGGCGCAACGCCGCCCAACGCCCTGCTTCTTTAACGCGCGCCAGCCAGCGGGCGGATCTCTTTCGAGCGCAGCGTCAGGCGGACAGGAACTGACTTATAGGAAGGCGTACCGCTCTCTTCATCCAGATAGTTCAAGGGCACCAGCACGTTGGCTTCCGGGTAATAGGCGCCGACGGTGCCGGGCGCGATGCCGTAGGCCACCACGGTGATATCTCTGAGCGTCAATGCGCTGCCCGGCAGCGCGGTGTGGATATCCACCCGATCGCCATGCTCCAGGCCCTGGGCGGCCATATCCTGCTCGTTCATAAACAGCACGTCGCGACGGCCAAAAACGCCGCGGTAACGGTCATCCATAGCGTAGATGGTGGTGTTGTACTGGTCGTGGCTGCGCAGGGTCACTAAGCGCATCACATCCTCGCCCTCCACCACCACGTTCTCATGCACGCCTTTGAAAACCGAGAACATGGCTTTGCCGGTGGCGGTAGGCCAGATGCGCTCGGTCGGCGGCAGCGGCATGCGAAAGCCCCCGGGGTGACGAATGCGCTGGTTGTAATCCTCGAACCCCGGAATGGTCTGTTCGATCAGATCGCGAATGCGGTCGTAATCTTCCACCAGATACAGCCAGTCGACTTTGCTGGCCGGCAGTGTGACCTTCGCCAGACCGGCGACAATCGCCGGCTCCGAGCGCAGCGTCGGCGAGGCGGGCTTAAGCTTGCCTGAGGAGGCATGTACCATCGACATCGAATCCTCGACGGTGATCGACTGTCGGCCGCTGGCCTGCAGGTCAAGCTCGGTGCGGCCCAGACACGGCAGAATAAAGGTCTCTTTCGCCGTCAGCAGGTGCGAGCGGTTGAGCTTGGTGCCGACGTGAACGCTGAGCTCAAGGTTGCGCATCGCCGGGAAAGCGCGTTCGTGATCCGGCATCGCCACGGCGAAGTTGCCCCCGAGGCAGATCAGGGCTTTGGCGTCGCCAGCGATCATGGCCTCCAGCGCCTTCACCGCATCGTGACCATGATGCCGCGGCGGCGCGATCCCCATCACCCGCTGCAGGCTGTCGAGGAAGGCCGCAGTGGGTTTTTCGCTGATCCCGACGGTGCGGTTTCCCTGCACGTTTGAATGGCCGCGTAATGGGCAGATCCCGGCTCCTGGCTTGCCGATATTGCCGCGCATCAGCAGCAGGTCGGCAATCAGCCGGACGTTGGAGGTGCCTTTATTATGCTGGGTGATGCCCATGCCGTAGGTGACGATGGTGGCCGTGGATTTGGCGTAGGCCACGGCGACCTGGGTTAGCGACTCGCGCGTCAGACCGGACTCCTGCTCAATATCCTGCCAGCGGGTGGCGTGCAGATCCTCGGCGAAGGCGGCGAACCCCTGGGTATGTTGCGCAATAAACGCGTGGTCGAGCACCTGGCCCTGCTCCTCCTCCAGCTGCAGCAGCGCTTTGGCGATCCCTTTCAGCGCCGCCGCGTCGCCGCCGGCCCGTACCTGGTAGTAGGTCGACGCGATCGGCGTCGAGCGATATGTCGCCATCTCCATCACGTTCTGCGGGTCGGCAAAACGCTCCAGCGCCCGCTCACGCAATGGGTTAAAAACGATAATCGGCACACCCCGGCGGGAAAGCTCATGCAGAGTGCCCATCATCCGCGGATGGTTGGTGCCCGGATTATGGCCGATGGAGATCACCAGCTCGGTCTGGTCAAAATCGTCGAGGGAGACGGTGCCTTTGCCAATGCCGATCGACTGCGGCAGGCCCACGCTGGTAGATTCATGGCACATGTTAGAGCAGTCGGGAAAGTTATTGGTGCCGTACTCGCGGGCAAACAGCTGAAACAGCCACGCCGCTTCATTGGAGGCCCGTCCGGAGGTGTAGAATTCAACTTCATCTGGCTGAAGGCCGCGAAGGATCTCGCCGATACGGGCGAAGGCCGCCTCCCACGCCACCGGTCGCAGGGTATCGCTGGCGCGGTCGTAGACCAAAGGATGGGTTAAGCGGCCATAGCCCTCCAGTTCAAAATCGCTTTTCGCCAGCAGGGAGGTCACGGTGTTAGCCGCGAGGAACGCTGGCGTCACCCGTTTGGTGGTCGCCTCCCAGGTAACGGCTTTGGCGCCATTTTCGCAAAACTGAAAAGTGGATTTATGCTCTTTATCCGGCCAGGCGCAGCCCGGGCAGTCAAACCCATCCGGCTGGTTAGTTCGCAGCAGCGTGGCGGGCGCCTCGAAGGCATCCATCTGGGTACGCACGGCAATGGCCGTGGCCTTCAGCGCGCCCCATCCGCCTGCCGGACCGTCATAGGGGTGAACACCGGGAACCGCGCGTCTTTTATTGGTCATCTTTTTACTCCTGCTGCTCTGTTCTGGCCGCCGCCGGCCGAAAAAAAGCGTGCGACGACCCCGGCGACGAGGCGTGGTGTGCGCGGCGTCACCTGATAAGAATGCTGTTTCTCAAGGATAGTACGATGGGAAAGCGTAGGTACTGCGTTTGTTAACCGAATAATAACATACGCCACAAATCTGTATAATTGATGTTATCTATCGGGTGTTAAATTTAACTTATTTGCAAATTTTGCTTTTATCGCCGCCCTCTGCGCGGCGGGTCACGCGGGGACGGGAAAGTGATGACCGGGCAGCGGAAACTGCCCGGCGCGCAGGGGTTCAGGTCAGGTTGAAGTAACGGTCCGGACGCAGCGTCTCCGGCAGCGGATGTTGACCGGTCATGTCGAGCAGATTGCGCTCAATGGTGTTGCACATCGCGTTCAGCGGCAGGTCGTTGGCGGCGGTGCCGAAAGGATCCTCCAGCTCTTCCGCCAGCGAATCCCAGGATAAAAAGGTGTAGGAGATAAAGACCGAGACAAACGGCGTCATGTAGTGCAGATCCCCGACCAGGGCAAACGGCAGCAGCGTGCAGAACAGGTACACGGTGCGCTGCAGGATCAGGGTATAGGCGAACGGCACCGGGGTGGTGGCCAGCCTTTCGCAGCCGCCCAGCACGTGCGCCAGCTCATCGAGCTTATTGTCCATCAGCCCGTATGTGATGTCGCTCAGCTTGCCCGCCTCGCGCAGCTGGCCAATTTCGTTACCGGCCAGCAGCAGGATCCGGTTGGTGGGCATCGAACTGGCGAGGATCTCCGTCACCCTCTCCTCGGGCAGCAGCCGCCGCAGGTCAGCCGTCGGATCGGTTTTGCGCAGCTGGTGCTTCAGGCTCCAGCTGAAGGCCACCAGATAGCTGACGATGCGCTGATGGGCATCGTGTTCCGCCGGCAGGATATTGCGCAGCTGGCGCACCAGGGTACGTTCGGCGATAAGCACCGTCCCCCACAGATTGCGCGCCTCGACGAAGCGGCTATAGCTGGCGCTGTTGCGAAAGCCGAGGAAAATCGCTATCGCGATGCCCAGCAGACTGAACGGCGCCACCGTTAAGTGGATCCCCAGCTGCGCGTACCATTGATAGCTGATAATGGCGATGATGGACATCAGCACATTAAGCAGCAGACGAAAGATGATTTTTGACAGCACGGAGCCGTGCCAGTCAAATAGGCGAAGAAACCAGTGTTGTTCTGGCCGAATGATCATTGTCTGACTTCCTGAATTACCGCTCTGGTCATTATCTCGAAATAAAGAATAGAGATTATCTATGAACCGATTGGTTTATTTTATCGTTAACTGCAACGGGCAGATCTGCGCCATTATTTAGCGATGGTAATGGCCGGCTCAGTATGAGCCTTATTTATCGTTCAGGCAATCAATGCGCGGGCGGAAGGCGCGAGGAATAATGGCTCAGGGATAAAATAACCGCTGAGCCAGTCTATTTTCCGCTTATGACGTCAGGCAGTTTGCCTCCCCCGGCGAACTGGCAACCGCCGCGCAGGGATCGAGATGCACCATCACATTAAGCACCGGATGCTGCGCCATGACCCGCTCCCGCGCCTGCCGGGCAATCTGATGCCCTTCAGCGACCGACAGCTCTCCGGCTACCTCGAGATGGACATCCACCAGCACCAGATCCCCCGCCTTACGGGTTTTCAAATCGTGCAGACCCGCCACGCCCGGCGTGGCCCGCAGCGTGCCGGCGATTGCCCGCTGCGTCTCTTCATCGACAGCGCGGTCCATTAAATCGTGCAGCGCGGTGGCGGCGAAACGATAGCCCATCCGCGTAATCACCAGCCCTACCGCCAGCGCGGCGAGCGGGTCGAACCAGGCGAACCCGGCCAGATTACCGATAATCCCCAGCGCCACCACCAGTGATGACGCGGCGTCTGAGCGGGCATGCCAGGCGTTGGCGATGAGCAGCGAGGAGTTCAGCCGCCTGGCGGCCGCCAGCATATAGCGAAACAGCCCCTCTTTGACCACCAGCGCCGTCAGCGCCATCCACAGCGCCACGCTGTGCACCGGCGGAATCGTCTGCGGTTGCGCGAGATGACCCGCGGCAGACCACAGCATACCGACCCCGACCAGCACCAGGATCGCGCCGAGGACCAGAGAGGCGCCGTTCTCATAACGCCAGTGGCCATAATGGTGATCGTGGTCAGACGGTCGGCGACTCTTTTTATTCGCCACCAGCACGACGCCATCGGCGAGCAGATCGGAAAAAGAGTGCATGCCATCGGCAATTAACCCCTGGGAACCAGAATATATTCCCACCGCAATCTGCAACGCGGAGAGAAAAATATTGACCACCACGCTAACCAGGGTACTCCTTCGCGCCTGCTCAGAACGCTGATGATATTTATTATCATTTTCAAAATTATGTTGTGCCATTATTTCTCTCCCTCAGTGAGCGGGAAGAATAAACTGACAAGCTGAGTTTATGCTTAACAATATAAAAGCCATTGCCTTGCTGTTTAACGAAATCGCTGCGGTCGTTAATTACTGTATTCTGAAAGTGTGGCCCCGGAGGTACAACCGCGCGCGGATGGACTATCTTATCACTGGCGACCGACAGGTCGGGCCACCTTCTCTTAGCCACCACAGGAGTCAGCGATGTCAGCAATCACACCATCCCGGCTGCGTTTTGCCATTAATCTGGGCAATGCGGTACTGGCCCATCCTGGAGAAAACGGCGAGCCGACAGGCATTACCCCCGAGCTCAGCCATCGACTGGCGCAGCGCTGGGGCGTCGTCGCCGAGTTCGTCACCTATCCTGCCGCCGGTAAAGTGGTGGCCGACGCCGGCGGCGAACGCTGGGATATCGCCTTTCTGGCCATCGACCCGGCGAGGGAGGCGACCCTGCGCTTTACTTCTCCCTATATCACCATTCAGGGGACCGCGCTGGTGAGAGCCGGTTCGCCCTGCCAGAGCGTGGCCGATATGGATCGCCCGGCAACCACGATTAACGTCGGGCAAAACGCCGCCTACGATCTGTGGCTCACCCGCCATTTGCAGTACGCCAGCCTGAATCGTCTCCCCTCCTCGCAGGAGGCCATCGACGCCTTCCTCGCCGGTGAAGGGGATATGGTCGCTGGCATCCGTCAGCCGCTGGAGGCGACAGCGCGCCGCCATCCGGGGGTGCGGGTCTTAGCGGATAATTTTACCGAGATCCAGCAGGCCATCTGCGTCGCCCGGGATGATGTGGTCCGCTTTAACGCGGTGAATGACGCGTTGGACGAATGGCGGGCGGACGGTAGCCTGGAGGCGCTGATTGCCCGGCACCTGGGCAAGGCGGGCTGAATCACGCCTCCGCCATCCGGCGCATGGCGCAATGCCAGGCGCCGTTACGTACCGAGGCGCGCAGCACGCGGGCGATCGCCAGTACCATCAGACGCGTCGTGCGCCGCTGCAGCGGCGACAGCGACAGTCCCAGCATCTCCTGCGCCCATGGCGGCAGAAGATCGATCCCGGCCCGCATCATCACCTGGCCAACCGGCTGACTCAGGCGACCCGGCAGACGGGTGGTGAGCAGTACCTCGGCTACCTCCCGGGTACGTTCGTCACAGCGCAGCTGCGGACGCATCGCCTCAAGATAGTCCGCGACCTCATTCGGCGTCTGGGGAATATCTTTGGCTCCCAACCGACGAGCGATCTCCGCCGACTCGCGAAAATAGTCCTCCTGGCGCTGGACGCTGACCACCGTCCGCTTGTAGCGCAGGTGGGAGGCCATAAAGCGGCTGCACTCAGCGACATGCACCCAGGTCAACAGCGCCGGGTCGCTTGCCTGATACGGCGTGCCGTCCTTGTCCACCCCGGCGATCCGCTGATGGATCCCCTGCACTTTGGCGATCAGCCGCTCGGCGTCGGGGGTGGCGGCGAAGGTGGTAGCGGAAATAAACTGACTGGTGCGACGCAGGCGGCCAAAGATATCCTCGCGGAAACGGGAGTGGTCCCAGACGCCGGCCAGCGCCAGGGGGTGCAGCATCTGCAGCAACAGCGCGCTAATGCCGCCGCACAGCATTGAGGTAAAATCGCCATGCACCTGCCAGATGGCTGATTGCGGACCAAAAAGCCCCGGCTCCCCTTTGGGCTGTTCAAAATCAATCTCTTTTAACGCCATGCCGGTCAGGCCGAGCACCTGCGCCTCGATCATTCCGCGAATGCCGATCATGCTGGAGTCCCTTACGTTTACCAAAGGACCAAAGATACCACTATTGCGCAGCGGAGGCAGTGACAGGGAGAGAGATCGCGGGAACGGTGCCCGCAGAGTGCGGGCACAACAGCTTATGGATTTAGCTGGTAGTCAAGGGTGATATTGGCTTTCAGCACCTGTGATACCGGGCAGCCGGCCTTCGCTTTCTGGATGATCTCATCGAACGCCGCCGGCGCAACGCCGGGCAGGACAATCTGGCTTTGCAACGCGATGTCGGTTATTGCAAACCCACCGTCGGTTTTATTGAGGGTGACCACTGCGGTGGTGTCGATGGACGTCGCGGTATAGCCCTCTTCGCTGAGCATCAGCGACAGGGCCATCGAGAAGCAGGCGGCATGTGCGGCGCCGATCAGCTCTTCGGGGTTGGTGCCTTTCACCCCTTCAAAACGGGTATTAAAGCCGTAGGGCTGCTGGCTCAGCGCCCCGCTCTCCGTCGACACGGTGCCTTTGCCATGCTTGAGATCGCCTTCCCAGTGCGCCAGCCCTTTCTTATGAATCGCCATATGACTCCTCCTGTGATGATGTCGAACAAAAAGTATAGTGCCTGATGCTGAACCTGCTTCTATTCTGCGGCCCGCCGCATCAGCGTTCCCAAAAAGCTCCCGTTGCGGATGACGCTAACGGCCATCGTGAGGATGGTAAGGATCGGTTTTGTCATCCTCGCTGTCGTCCCGTTTACGCGGCACTTCGCCATGTTCGTCAGGCGCCTCGCGCGCAGGGTGCTTCCCGCGCTCCTCGTCATGCGGGTGGGATGTTGTGCTCATACCGGTAAGCTCCCCTTACTTAGGCGACTGTTTGAGCAGGCGATCGATACGTACTACCGGCGGCGTCATTTTGCGATCAAGGCTGCCGTTAATACTGACCAGATCGTCAGGCTCTACGTGCTGTTCATTAAACGCGGCAACCGGAATAATGGCGGTGATGGTGCCGCTTTTATCGCGAAACTGATAACGGTCATCCCCCTGTCGGGTGAGCAGATTGCCGCGCAGGGAAACCGTGGCGCCGTCGTGCATGGTTTTCGCCTGCTCAACGGTCATGATCCGCCCCTCCTCGACGCCGCGATAGCCGTCATCGAGTTTGTGCGGCGGCGGCGGCGCGGCATCCTGGCTAAAACCGCTTTTATCGTCCGCCTGCGCGACCGCGGCGGCAAACAAACAGGCCATGGCCAAGGCTAATTTTTTCATCATGCCTCCTTGTTTTTGCTGATGAACAGATTAAAGCCTGGCTGAGGCTGGCCATTTTTACAAAGTCAATTGTTCTGATATCGTCTAATATAAGAATGTCCTTATCGTTACGCTGATGGCGAAACGAAACGCGGGGAAATAATAATGACTGAGCATCAACAACCTTGTCACATCGTCGACGAGAATGAACAGGCCCTCCGCTTTGAATATCGCTTCAGGCGCTATGGGATAATTGTTCTCAGCCTCATCATTCTTACCGCATTGAGCGGCCTGTGGTCCTCCGGATATTTCAGTGAGGCGCACCGGGAAAGCCCTAATGGTGAATTACGCGTCGATTACCAGCGTTATGCCAGACTGATGAGTGAAACCGAACTGAATATTCAGATCAAACCCACGCAGGAAAATGACACGACGATCAGTTTCGCCGCCACGTTATTAACCCGTTACCAGGTTGGCGATATCCGCCCGCAGCCGGATAAGATGTACAGTGCCGACGGGAAATTACATCTGGTGTATCAGCGGACAACCAGCCGCTCGCCGCAATCGGTATGGTTATCTATTACCCCCAAAACGATAGGCAATATTTCCCTGCAGGCGGCAGTCAACGATCGCCCTGCCGTCAGCTGGCAACAGTTTGTCTATCCGTAGGAGTCGCGATGGAAATGGTCCTCAGAGCCGCAGCAATCTATCTGATCCTGCTGATTATTTTCAAGATTGCCGGTAGACGAACCCTGATGCAGTTAACCAATTTTGACCTGATACTGCTGCTGATTATCAGTGAAGCGACCCAGCAGGCGATGCTCAGCACAGACTATTCCGTTACCGGTTCGATGCTGACTATCGTCACCCTGGTCAGTATTGATATTTTATTCGGCTATATTAAGAAAAAATTTGCCCAGGCGGAAAATTTTCTGGATGGCACGCCGGTTATCGTAGTGGAAAATGGTGCTGTCATCGATGAGAAAATGAAGCTCGTCAATATTTCTGTCGATGATATCCTGCTGGCGGCCAGGCAGCACCATGGGATTTATGAACTGAAAGCGATAAAATTCGCTATTCTCGAACGTAACGGCCAGATATCCATTATTCCGGAACAGGAATAACACCGGCTTAGCTATTTATCGCGCTCCGGTTGTTTATCCCCCGATTCCGGGGCGCGGGTGGCGTCGTCCTCTTCTTTTTCAACGCTACGCGTGTTTACTGTCAACATTTTTCCTCCTCGCGGGTTGTCAAGTATCTTACAGATTATAGAACCTTAACGTCTGCTTATGCAGAAACAGGCCAGAGTCATCAGGATATGTCGCCTGATTCACACTGCGCTTATTCCAGGATATTTCCCACCTCACCGTCGTTATTTATGCTTAATAATGATTCGATCCGTGCAGCTTAAATTTACGATAGCGAAACAATTAATGAGGTCACTATGTCCGTGATGGTTATTACCGGCGGAACCGCCGGGGCAGGAAAAGCCACCGCGCTGCGTTTCGCCCGCGCAGGGTATCACGTGGCGCTGATCGCCCGCGATGAAACGGGTCTGCAGGAGACGCAGCAGGCTTGTGAACGTTTCGGCGTCAAAACGCTGGCGATTAGCGTCGATGTCGCCGATGCCGGGGCCGTGCAGCGCGCCGCCTCCGAGGTGGAAGCCTCCCTCGGCGCCATCGACGTCTGGATCAATAACGCCATGACCACCGTGCTGGCGCCCTTTCGGCAGATGAGCGACGACGAATTTCGCCGGGTGACGGAGGTGACCTATCTCGGCTATGTCAACGGCACCCGCGCGGCGCTCGAGGTCATGACGCCCCGGGATCGGGGGGTGATTATTCAGGCTGGATCGGCGCTGGCCTGGCGCTCGATCCCCCTGCAGTCGGCCTATTGCGGCGCGAAAGCGGCGATCCGCGGCTTCACCGATGCCGTGCGCACCGAGCTAATGCATGAGAAAAGCCACATCCAGTTGACCATGGTCCAGCTGCCGGGGATGAACACTGCTCAGTTTGGCTGGGCGCGCAACAAAATGGAGCAGGCCATGCAGCCGGTACCGCCGGTCTATCAGCCGGAGGTCGCCGCTGAGGCCATCTACAGCGTGATCCAGCGGCCGGTGAACGAGCTGTGGGTGGGGAAAAGCACCATCCAGTCGATCCTCGGCCAGGTCTTCTTCCCTCGTCTGCTCGATCGGCTGATGGTGAAAAAAGCGTGGGAGGGACAGTTTACCGGCCAGCCGAAGCCGGCAGAACATCAGGACGACCTGTTCACGCCAGTGCGCGGCAATCATCCCGGACACGGCCCCTTTAACGATGGCGCGCGGCGTAAAGCGGTGACCATCAGCGCCGATCTTCCGGGTAAAGTGGCTGCCGGCGTCGGTGTGGCGGTGGCGACGATGGCCCTGCGGGCGTTCTTCCGCCGACCAGGAAGACGGCGCTAAAGCAGGCTGCGGCTGAACCAGCGGTAACCATAGCCGGAGAGCGCCAGCCGCGCCTTTTCCCCGCCGTATAGCCCGTCCTGGTAGAACTTATCTTCCAGGATCGGGCTCCAGTAACCCTCGGCCAGCGGCGGGAGCTGGACCTCCACCGCCTGCTGGCTGCAGTTCGCCAGCATCAGCACCTCCCGCGATTCGCTGCGATAGCACAAGCCCAGCACCGCGGCTGGCTTCACCGTAATAAGGGTAAAAGGGATGGATCCCGGTTCAGTATATTCCGTGCGCGCCAGCACCATATTGCGTACCCGATGCAGTAGCGACCGGGGGTGGCGCAACGCCGCTTCGACATTGATCCGCTGGTAGCGAAACCGTCCACTGGCCACCGGTTTCACCGGCAAATCATCCGGCGCCGCCCGGGAAAAGCCGCCGTTGGGCGCGCCCGACCACTGCATCGGCGTTCGGACCGCGTAGCGCTCCGGTAAGCGCAGATCGTCGCCCATACCAATCTCGTCGCCATAGCGCATCACCGGCACGCCAGGCAGCGCGAGCAGGATGGCATGAGCCAGCGCGATGCGTCGGGTATCGCCATCCAGCATCGGCGCCAGCCGCCGGCGCACGCCGCGCTGGTAAACCGACATCGATTTATCAGGGGCAAAGGTGCGGATAACCTGGCGTTTGTTGCGTTCGCCAATCCCCTCAAGGTCCAGTTCATCATGGTTACGCAGCCAGTTGACGAAGCAGCATCCGTCCGGCGGGGCCACCATTGCCTGCAACGCCTTCACTACCGGGGTGGCGCGCTGCTGCGCCAGGCTGACATAGAGATATTTATTAAGCCAAAAATTGAGCACCATCTGCAGCCGATCGCCGCGGCCGAAATAATGGCGATAATCTTCCACTTCCACGTCCACTTCACCCAACAGTATCGCGTCGGGATTGAGGCGCTGCACGACCTGCCGGAGATGCGTCAACAGCGGGTAGCCCCGCGCCTCGTCGCCCTTCCCGGCCTGCTTCACCAGATGTGACGCCGCATCGAGGCGAAATCCTGACACCCCGGCCTGCAGCCAGAAGGTGATGATGTTTTCAATTTCAGCGATCACCGGCGGATGAGCGAGATTCAGGTCGGGCTCATGGCGATAAAACATGTGGCGATAGTATTGTCCGGCCTGGTCGTCCCAGCTCCAGACGCTCTCCTCGACGCCGGGAAACATGGGAGGATCGTCGTTCTCCGGGGGCCGATCGGCCCAAAGATAGTATGGCCGCCACGGCGACCGGGGATCGCGTCGCGCCGCCTGAAACCACGGGTGCTGGGCAGAAGTATGCTGGATAACCAGCTCAACAATCACCCGCAGCCCCAGCTCCCGGGCGCGGGCAATCAGCTCAATCACGTCGGCGATGGTCCCGAAACGGGGATCGGGCTGCAAATGGTCGCTGATATCATAGCCATCATCCTGCAGTGGGGTAAGATAGAAAGGGGTCAGCCAGAGCACCGTCGCCCCCAGGCTACGAATGTAGTGCAGCTTTTGGCGTATACCGGCAAGATCGCCAAACCCATCGCCGTTGGCGTCGTAAAACAGAGCACTGTCAACCTGATAGATGACCGCTCTGTGAAACCACTCTTCCTGTTGCATCACTATCACCTTGCGTTCTGCCCGCCACTGTCAGCGTCCTCAGCGCGCCCTGCTGGTTTTCGTGCGCGTTTTGTCGACTGGCGATACGGGGTCGTGCTCTGCAGGTGGCACCCTGTTCGCCACCGCGTCCACCAGCGCCTGCTGCCTGGCGGTTAATTTCAGCGGAACCGCTTTCTCTGTGGCGAGGATCGCGATGGTGTGGCGCTTAACCATGATTGACTCCGGCGGCTTATTGTCCGGCCTCAACGCCGGGCAGAGAGTTATGCATCAGATATTGTCCGGTCAGCGCCGGCAGATGATGCAGCAGCCAGTCAGCCATCCCTCTCTCTTCGGCAAGGATCCCTTCCAGAGTCGGCATCGCACTATGGTCCCCCACGCGCTTCGCCGCCGTTAATAAAGCGGTATAGCAGGCGACCTCAAAATGGGCAAAAACGTAGGCGGTGATAATGAGTTTAATGAGCTCATCGCCGGGTAGCATGATGCCGATAGTCTGGCCCAGGGCTGCGACCCGGCTCATCGCAT
Source organism: Klebsiella sp. 54 (assembly GCF_018223875.1). Classification (NCBI taxonomy): domain Bacteria; kingdom Pseudomonadati; phylum Pseudomonadota; class Gammaproteobacteria; order Enterobacterales; family Enterobacteriaceae; genus Klebsiella; species Klebsiella sp. 54. The sequence goes on along the minus strand of NZ_JAGRRA010000013.1, from coordinate 189,931 downwards.
CCTTCAGCGCCGAGCGGGAAATATGGTTGCGGGCGATAAGGTCCTGCAGAGCGGACAGTTGCCGACGAGTTTCATAAAGATGTTGTTCAAGGCGGGTTCGCAGTTGCGGTTCATTATCGAGGCGTCTGATGGTGGCCATAAGCAGTGACTCGGCCTGTTTTTCCATGGCATGGGCATCGCGAAGCCAGTTGTGGTAATTTTCACTATCCGTCATATACACCTCTGATCGTTAATTATTTATTTTGACGGGGAATCTTCATTCTCTTCCGCCGCCTGGTCAGCTCGCGCTGCGCTATATCCGGATAAATGTCCAACAATATTGGCATAAATACTGATGAGAATGACCCACAGGACGCTGTCTTTCCACCAGATTAACGAGGGTATCGCCAGGCCCACCCACATAACGGCGGCCACAAGATGACAGCGCTTAATAAATACCGGCGTCAGTTTCATTTTATTACCTTAGATCTGAACAATATTTAGCAAGCGGATGTGTTGCTACCCGCCCCTGGCGTCCGACGATTGACACCAGGCTTAAAATAGCTTACTTATGCACAGCGATAAAAAGCAGTACTGTTACGTATTGCTCCGAACCGTTATTTACTCACTCTTAGCGCTTCGCCGGCACAATGCCGTTGCGGTAATCAGTATTTAATTGTTAAGATGGCTGTAATTAAATTATTCTGCACCTCTTTTCCCGTCGCGGAGAATAGACAATAGCTGAGGGAAGCGTTTGCAAATAAACAGAAACCTGCGGACCCACAGGCCCACAGGTTTCTTTCCCGACACCGTCATAACGGCGTCACGGGTCATCAGTCATCAGCTGTCGCCGGATTTACGGCCGCCGCCATGGCTGTTCTTACCACCCTTTTTACCGGCTTCGGATGCACGCTCAGGATCATTTTTGAAGTTCCCGCCGCTGTGCTGCCCACCTTTACGCCCGGCTTCGGATGCTTTTTCACGATCTTCTGCAAAATTACCTGAACCGCCTCTATGCTCTGCCATAATTTTCACCTTTGGTTTGATCAATATCGGTTGGTAAATGGAAAATGACCCTGTTACAAATCATCGCCCTCGATATCTAACACTAGAGGAATACCCGCAGGAGTCAAATTAATTTTGGCCATCACCCAGCGCATCGACAAAATAAATTAACCACAGCGAAGCGGCAATAAAAATTAATTTTTACGCAACTCCCTTATTCGCTTTGGGTTATATGTACCTTGTGAACTGTACTGTGGACATTGGTTCACGTTTGTAAACTAATGAAAATAATCTGATGAATAAATGTTTCTACTAATCCCGGGCTGCCACCCTTCCAAAAATTAACACCAAAGAGGTATGCCATTATTATCCATGCGTAGCGGATTACCCTATTATTCCCCTTTTCACGTCGTCTCCCTCTCCGCCTTTAAAAAATCTCCGCCGCGCAGCAAATAAAATAGCCAGCCTGCATTAAATCATGATGGAATAATCCTAATTTATCCCCGGCAATGATAACGCAGCGCTATTTGCTTAAATACGCCGGGGATCAGTCGGTTAAGGAATAACAATGCGTCGTTTCGCGGCCATTCACTGGCCCTGGGTGAGTCATCCGGGGTCTGGCGATGGGGGAACCTGACCTATCCTTACAGCTGGCCCGTTCTGTCTGAAGGAGATGACTATGCAAGATGAAAAACCGCCCATGAAGAAACTACCCACCTCCATGTTGCCAGAAGAGACGGCTCCACGTCCGGAGTTCCCGGAGCAAGAACAGAACCCGCCGGGTCTGGATGCGGAAATGGAGCCGTCACCGGACCATGGGGAAACCAGCTACACCGGCACCGGGCGGCTGGCCGGTAAGAAAGCGCTAATTACCGGCGGCGACTCCGGCATTGGCCGCGCGGTGGCGATCGCCTTTGCCCGCGAAGGGGCCGATGTCGCCATAAGCTATCTGCCGGAGGAGCAAGAGGACGCCGATGAAGTCATCGCTCTGATCAAAGCCGAAGGCCGCACCGCGGTGGCCCTGCCGGGGGATATTCGCTCCGAGTCCTTCTGTCAGTCGCTGGTGGCCGACGCGGTGCAACAGCTGGGTGGCCTGAGCATCCTGGTCAATAACGCTGGACGTCAGCAATATTGTGAGACCCTTGAGGAGCTGACCACCGAAGACTTTGACGCCACCTTTAAGACCAATGTCTACGCGCCGTTCTGGATCACCCGCGCCGCGCTGCCCCATCTCCAGGCCGGGAGCGCGATCATCAACACCACCTCGGTGCAGGCCTATAAACCCAGTCCGATCCTCCTCGATTACGCCCAGACCAAAGCCTGCCTGGCGATCTTCACCAAATCGCTGGCCAAACAGGTGGCAAAACGCGGCATTCGCGTTAACGCCGTAGCCCCCGGCCCTTACTGGACGGTGCTGCAGTCCAGCGGCGGTCAGCCGGACGAGAAAGTGAAACAGTTCGGCAAAGACACGCCGATGGGGCGTCCGGGGCAGCCGGTCGAGATCGCCCCGCTGTACGTCACCCTGGCATCCGATGCCTGCTCATATACCTCCGGCCAGGTGTGGTGCTCTGACGGTGGAGACGGGGTAGTCTAAGCCTCCTGGCAGACCGGCGTGCGGCATCGCGCGCCGGTTTTACCCTCCGTCCCCCGGGGAGCGATATCTGCCCTCTCGCCTCGCCGCCGCGGCGATTTTTCCTCTGCTGCAGCCTACCGGCTGCGTGCTATGATACTCGCCCGCCGCTGTGCGCTAACCCCGGCCCTGACGCCAATCCTGAGGACGACAGATGAGTAACGACATTCCCCTGAAATTTTATGACATCGTGGACGAATACGAGACCGAAGCGGCTGCCCCGGTTAAGGATGAGGAACGCGATGCGCTGGCGCGCTATTTTCAGCTGCTGATTGCGCGATTAACCAACAACGAAGAGATTGATGAAGAAGCGCAGCAGGAGATGGCCCGCGAGGCGGCCATTGACGAACGCCGTATTGACGATATCGCCAACTTCCTTAATCAGTGGGGTAATGAGTAAGGTTGATCCTCGGCTTTCCGGCAGGGCAACCGCCCGCCGGCGCTGCCGCTGAAGGCGGCGTCAGTGCTCAGGCATCGGCGAGCGTTTTTCCCAGACGTCGCTGCAGCGCATCCAGAAACAGCGGCAGCCCATCGGGCTGATAGTCGCGGGAAAGATAGATGCCGTAAACGCTCAGCGCCTTCGGCGTCCAGTCAGGAAGCACCACCTCCAGCGCGCCGCTGGCAATCGCGCTCCGCGCCTCCAGTTCGGGGAGCATCGCGATGCCGCACCCCGCGACCGCCGCCTCCAGCAGTAAGGAAGAGATCCCCGCGCTCAGATTACCGTTCACTGCCACCGACGCCTCCTGACCCTGTGCATCGCTGAATTGCCAGCGCTGACCGGCAAAATGACTGTATAACAGGCAGTTATGCTGTTGCAGATCGTCAAGGGTCGTCAGCGGACCATGCTGGCGGAGCCAGCGCGGCGCAGCGCAGAGTAGCGACCGGCACACGCCGAGGCGGCGAGCGATAGCCCCCGCCTCCGGATTATCGGTAATGCGAATAGCCACGTCGATGCGCTCGCCGATCAGGCTGACCGGATGGTTATTGATATCCAGCTCCAGACGCAACAGCGGATAACGGGCAAGAAAATCCGGCAGTAGCGGGGAGATCAGCTGCATCGCGGTAAAATGCGCGCACGCCACCCGCAGCGTGCCGCTGGGGTCGGCACGCTGGCGTTCGCCGGCGATTTCATCGGCGATCCGCGTCAGGCCGCGGGTCTTGAGCAATACCTTCTCCCCGGCCGGGGTCAGCGTCAGCCGCCGGGTTGAGCGATGGATCAGCCGGGCGCCGGCCCAGCTCTCCATCTGTTCCAGATAGCGGCTGACCATCGGGCGCGACATCCCCAGCGCGCGCGCCGCGGCGCTGAGGCTTCCCAGTTCGCAAATTCGCAGATACACCTGCGCCGCAATTACCCTGTCCATCACGCCCCCTTTATCTGCACGATTTATGAAACTCAGCATCTCTTATTTCAGGAATTCTATCAAATGGCGAAATCCGTACAATGCTACGCATTCCCCTGTCATTGAGAATGAATCATGAAATTATCTGCTCTTGCTATTGCCACCGCCCTGTTCAGCGGCGCGGTCTTCGCGGCGCCGCTGACGCTGCAGACTTACAACCCTCAGGAGAAAGGTCTTTTTGCCGTCAACTCCACCCTCGTTTCTGGCCCGCATGAAGCGGTGCTGTTTGACGCCCAGTTCAGCGTCAAAGACGGCGAAAAGCTGGTAGACATGATCAAGAAAAACGGCAAACCGTTGTCGCGGATTGTGATCACCTCCGGCGATCCTGACTTCTATTTTGGCCTTGAGCCGCTGGTGAAAGCCTTCCCGCAGGCGGAAGTGGTCGCCACGCCGGAAGTGGTTAAACATATTGCAGCCACCAAAGCGGCAAAGCTGGCGTACTGGGGACCACAGATGAAAGACGGTGCGCCGACGCAGGTATACGTCCCGCAGGCGCTGAAAGCCAACAGCTTTACCATCGATGGCGAAAAAGTGACGATTATGCAGCCCCATGACTACGCGGCGTTCGTTTGGATCCGGGCGAACAAAACGATCCTCGGCGGCACCGGCGTGGCCTGGGGCATGCATCTCTGGACCGCCGACACCCAGACGCCGGCCAGTCGACAGCAGTGGCGCACTACGCTGGACCAGATGATTGCTCTGCACCCGCAGCAGGTGATCCCGGGACATTACCTCGGCACGCCGCCGGAGGGTGACAGCGCGGTGCGCTTTACCAAAACCTACCTCCAGCAGTTTGAGCAAGCGCTGCAGACACATAAGGATTCCGCCGGGGTGATCAAGGCAATGGAGACACAGTGGCCAGGGCTGGCGGAAACCAGCTCGCTGGAGCTCAGCGCCAAAGTTAATACCGGCGAGATGAAGTGGTAACGCCGGCGCTGCGCGAGGGAGACTGTTCTTAATCTGGCGCACTGAGGTTGCTATTGCCCTGAAAATGGACCACCCTACCTGTGGCCGCATAAAAAACGTGCGGCCAACTTTGGGTTACATTTCATCCGGTCACCACCGGGTTTGCCCTTGAAACCAGAACAGGATAAAGGAGTCAGAATGAAATCGAACCATCAGGCACGTCATCTTCTCGGTCTGAACTACAAGCTTTCCCAGCAGAAAAAAGTGGTGCTGGAAGGCGATGAAGCAACCACCCTCAACCATATCCATGCTACCGGCCGCAAACGCCGCGGTGGTTAATTTTCAGCCTGAGTGATGATAAACAACACCGTCCTGTTGCCAGGATGGTGTTTTTTTATGGCAATTGACGGCTTGTTTACCCGCTTGAAGACCTTCTGCTCTATACTCTGCCCGCTGCTTTTCCACCCGCCCTTCGCTTATCGCCGCGCCGGGACTGTGGACACGATCAAGGAGTTAGTGCGATGCAATTTACCCATAAGAAAAACCGTTCCCTGTACATCCCCTACGCGGGTCCCGTTCTGCTTGAATTCCCCCTGCTCAACAAGGGCAGCGCCTTCAGTATGGAAGAGCGCAGCAGTTTCAACCTTCTTGGCCTGCTGCCGGAAGTGGTTGAAACCATCGAAGAGCAAGCGGAACGCGCATGGATCCAGTATCAGGGATTCAAAACAGAAATCGACAAACACATTTACCTGCGTAACATCCAGGACACCAACGAGACCCTTTTCTATCGCCTGATTGGCAACCATCTCGAAGAGATGATGCCGGTTATCTATACCCCGACGGTAGGCGCCGCCTGCGAACGTTTCTCCGAGATTTACCGTCGCGCCCGCGGCGTCTTTATCTCCTACCAGAATCGCCATAATCTTGACGACATTCTGCAGAACGTCCCGAACCATAACGTCAAAGTGATTGTGGTGACCGATGGCGAGCGTATCCTCGGCCTCGGCGACCAGGGCATCGGCGGGATGGGGATCCCGATCGGCAAACTGTCGCTGTACACCACTTGCGGCGGCATCAGCCCGGCTTACACCCTGCCCATCGTGCTGGACGTCGGAACAAACAACCAGCAGTTGCTGGACGATCCGCTGTATATGGGCTGGCGCCACCCGCGTATTACCGATGACGAGTACTACCAGTTCGTTGACGACGTGATCCAGGCGATTAAGGCCCGCTGGCCGGACGTGCTGCTGCAGTTTGAAGACTTTGCGCAGAAGAACGCCATGCCGCTGCTCAACCGCTACCGCAATGAGATCTGCTCCTTTAACGACGATATTCAGGGCACTGCGGCGGTGACCGTCGGGACGCTGATCGCCGCCAGCCGCGGCGCCGGCAGCCAGCTGAGCGAACAGAAAATTGTCTTCCTCGGGGCGGGCTCCGCCGGCTGCGGCATCGCCGAGCAAATTATCGCCCAGATCGTCCGCGAAGGACTCAGTGAAGAAGAGGCCCGCCAGCGTGTGTTCATGGTTGACCGCTTTGGCCTGTTAACCGACGGCATGCCTAATCTGCTGCCGTTCCAGAACAAGCTGGTGCAGAAGCGCGAACATCTGCAGGGCTGGGATACCACTAACGATGTGCTCTCCCTGCTCGACGTGGTGCGCAACGTGAAACCGAACATCCTGATCGGCGTTTCCGGTCAGCCGGGGCTGTTCACGGAAGAGATTATCCGCGAGATGCACAAGCATTGCCCGCGGCCAATCGTGATGCCGCTCTCCAACCCAACGTCACGGGTGGAAGCCACGCCGCAGAATATCCTGAGCTGGACCGACGGCGAGGCGCTGGTCGCCACCGGCAGTCCGTTTGCCCCGGTTACCGTCAAAGGCAAACAGTACCCTATCGCCCAGTGCAACAACTCCTATATCTTCCCGGGCATTGGTCTGGGGGTGATCGCCTCCGGCGCGTCGCGGGTCACCGACGAGATGCTGATGGCCGCCAGCGAAACCCTGGCGAAACACTCGCCGCTGGTGAACAACGGTGAAGGTCCGGTGCTGCCGGAGCTGAAGGATATCCAGACCGTCTCGCGGGCGATCGCCTTCGCGGTCGGTAAGGTGGCTCAGGAGCAGGGCGTGGCGGTGAAAACCTCCGCAGAAGCGCTGCTGCAGTCCATCAGCGATAATTTCTGGCTGCCGGAATATCGTAATTACCGCCGCACCTCAATTTAATCGCGCTCACCGGGCCGAACGATCGGCCCGGTTATTAATAGCGTCCGGATAATATTTCCCACCACAGAAACGCCTTTTCCGCCCATATTCATTTATCGTAAAAATAGAAAACGGATAGCATTTGCCGCGCGCCCTCCGCTGTGCAAAATAGTTGTTTCTCACCCCCTCACAACGGAATGTGAAATGCAAAAATTAACCCCTGACGCGAATAAAGCGAAGGCTATTCTGATCCGGATTGTCTTACTCCTCACGGGTAGTATCGCCATCATCGCCGGCCTGTGCCTCTCTGGCGGCGATATGTGGATGCTCACCCCGCGCGCTGAGCAGTATCAGCCCGCTACCGGCGATCTGGTGGATATCGTCATCTATACGCCGAGTAAATTCTTCTTCGCCCTGCTCTACGTGTTATTTCTGACTCTGGTCTGGCTGTTGGCGGTGCGTAATATTCCCTGGCGGCCGATACAGCATCCGCTATTCCCGCTGATGGTACTGATTACCGCCGGGACCTTTATTTTCCTCCATCCGGAGGTCACCCCCGGACGGGATGCCAGTATTCAGTACGGGAAACACAACGTTTATTACACTGCTATTTTCTGGATGAAGACAAATTCTAACCAACGTATCACTCAGCCCTCTAAATATGAGATTTTTGTTGAAGCGAAAGATCCCCGCTGGCCTATCGACAGAAACAATCTTCGCCGCGCCTGGCGCTGTGAAGTGCAGCGGCATACCCAGTTTTACACCCTGTCATTCAATGAGGGCTGGTTTCCGGACCGCGATCCGCAGGTCATGGCTCGCCAGTGCGCTCCGGTAAACGATCTGAACGCGCTCAGCGACACGGCAATCATGATTGCCCGCCCGATCGCCCCTCTCCCTGGTGAGGCAGCCTAAATGAGCCAGCAAAAAATCGTTCTGCAACCGCTATTACGGGTCTGGCTGGGGCTGTTTAGCGGGCTGCTGCTGGTGAGCGCCATTAGCGCCTTTCACGGCGAGTACTGGTATTTCGGCGATAAGCAGGCGCTTTATGCGGCAAAAGCCGGCGAGGTGTCGGTGCATGAACTCTATACGCCGGCGAAAATCCTCTTCGCTGTTATCGTCAGCCTGATCCCGCCGCTGCTGTGGCTGCTGCTGGTTAACCGTCGGGCGCCGCGGCTGCTGACCCACACTCTCCCACCGGTGTTACTGCTGCTGGCGGGGCTGATGTTCTTCTTCCTGAAGCCCGACCTTATTCCCGGCGGGGAGACCACCGTCTATCGCTACGGCGAGCGGGAGCGCTACTACCAGACGGTCCGCTGGCAGAAACCGGAGCCGGGCGCGTGGCGGGGTACCCGTTCTGAGTACAAAGTGTATATCGAATATCGCAATCCCAAGGGATATCGCAAAGCCGACAATATTAAAAACGCCTATACCTGTGAAACCCACCGGGAGTCTCGCTTTTTTACCTTAACCACCGAGGAAGATTGGTATCCGGATGCGTATCCGAATATTCTCGACGCCCCCTGCCAGGCGATAAAGGATCCCCAGGCGATGACGGAATATACCCGCGACCACGCCCGCTGGTTTCCCATTATTTTTTAAATAAATCAATGATAATACTTTCAATGATTCTCACTACTAAGACAAACAAGGAACGTTAATATGCCCCACCAGGTTGCGACAAAAAATATGACGAATAGGATGATCATTTTATATTTAGCACTGACAGGAATAACAGGGTTAGTCTATGGCTTATGTTCACTGAGTGGTGAAACACTGCATTCCCCCTTTGAAATCAGTTCATATGATGCCGTTGCTGGTGATCTTATCGAACATAGTCTGTACACCTTCTATAAACCGTTTGTCGCTATTCTCTGCTCACTCGTTATACCGTTGATTTGGCTGTTATCAACGAGAAAATCAACGCATCGTAAACTGCGTCATCCGGTTATTCCCGTTATGCTATCTTTGCTGATTTTCATCTTTTTTGGATTGTTCCCCGGCGTTATTCCCGGTGGAGAGACAACCCGTTATCGTTACTTCCTTCATGATAAGCATTATCTCAGTATTGTCTGGGCAAGCATGGAACCAGATAATTATTTTGAATCCAGATCCCACTATGAAACTTACATAGAATACAGAGACCCATATGGATTCCGAAGAATTGATAACATTAAAAATGCCTATCACTGTGAGCAAACACGTGAAACTGTTTTCCTGACGCTTTACATTTCTCAACGCTGGTTCCCGAAGGGTAAACCTGATGTCCTCGAAGCCCAGTGCCAAAAAATAACTGACGCTAATACCCTGACCGAAGCGGTACTGGCAAAAGCGTATTGGTTTCCCTTTGTACGCTAAACTCTGAGGGGCGCCGCGCTCGCCCCCTGCCAGTTTTGTCACTGGCGCATTTTTCCTTTCCCCACTACACTGCCATCACCCATTCACTAACTGAATATAAAAGGAGGCCCCCCATGCTGTATTGTGAAATGTTTATTGTTTCACATGCCTTAGGCAATGGCGCCAGCTCAAGCGTTATCGGTATCGTGCTGCGATAACTTTGGCTTGAGCGAAGACCCTTCACAGAATCCCTTCTCTCCGGCTTACCGGGTTATCGTCAGCGAGTTTTGACGAGGCATTCGCATGCCTGTAACTCTTGAGTAAGTTGACTATGAGTACATTACTAACTGCCCATGCGCTCCACGTGGAGACGGCTTTTGGGCCGCTGTTTAACACCCTCTCCTTCACTCTGAAGAAAGGCGACCGTATCGGTCTCATTGGCCATAACGGTTGCGGCAAAAGCACCCTGCTGCAGGTGCTGGACGGCACCCTCGCGCCCACCTCGGGCAGCGTCTCGCTCGCCGGTCAGTGTCTGATGGCCCGCGTTGAACAGCATCTGCCGGAGGCGCTGCGTTCGCAGTCACTGCTTCAGGCGGTGCTGGCCCCGTTACCCGCCGACGCCCGGGAAGCCCAGCGCTGGCTGGCCGAACGTCTGCTGGCGCAGATGGGATTCACGCCGGCGGTGATGGCGCAGCAAACCAGCACCCTAAGCGGCGGGCAGCACACGCGCCTGCTGCTGGCCCGGGCGCTGATCCGCCAGCCTGACCTGCTGCTGCTGGATGAGCCCGGCAACCATCTCGATCTGCCCACCCTGCTGTGGCTGGAAAGCTTTCTGCAAACCTGGCAGGGGAGCTTCGTGCTGGTGTCACATGACAACACCTTACTGGATGCTGTAACTAATGCCAGTTGGATCCTTCGCGACCAGACGCTGCACAGCTTCGCCTTACCCTGCAGCGCTGCCCGTCAGGCACTGCAGGAGCAGGATGAAAGCGCCGCATTACGTCATAAGGCCGAGCAAAAAGAGATCGACCGGGTCAGCGCCAGCGCTCGGCGGCTGGCCACCTGGGGTCGGGTGTATGACAACGAAGATCTCGCCCGCAAAGCCAAACAGATGGAGAAGCAGGTCGCCCGCCTGAAAGACGAGCAGACTGAGCTCAGCGTCGGCCCGCCGTGGCGCCTGGTGTTGCAAGGGGACGCTCTGCCGGCGGACCGCCTGCTGGAGATGGACAGGCTGCCGGTGGCCCCCGCGCCGGGACTGCCGGCCCTGTTTACCACCGGCGTGGCGCGACTGCGCAGCGGAGATCGCGTGGCCATCATGGGGCGCAACGGCGGCGGTAAATCGTCCTTGCTGCGCCTGCTGTGGCAGCAGATGAACGACGCATCGCCTCTTCCGGGGCTGCGTCTGCACCCCCGGCTTCACCCCGGGTATTACGACCAGACGCTGGCGCAGTTGCCGGACGATGCCAGCCTGCTTGACGCCCTGACGCCGTTCGCCCCGTCGGCGGACACCCGGAAACGGGCGCTGATCGCCGCTGGATTTGGCTGGGCGAGGCATGGTCAGAAGGTCAACACCCTCAGCGGCGGTGAGCGGTCGCGGTTGCTGTTCGTCGGCCTGTCGCTGGCGCGCTACAGCCTGCTGTTGCTGGATGAACCCACCAACCATCTTGATATGGAGGGCAAAGCGGCGCTGGCGCAGACGCTCCGCGACTACCCCGGCGGCGTGCTGCTGGTTAGTCATGACCGCCAGCTTATTAGCGAAAGCTGTAACCGCTTCTGGCTGATCGACAGCGCCGGGCTAACGGAGTGGCACAGTCTGGAAGAGGTTTATGCCCGTCTGCAGGCGCAGCCCTCCACCCCGACAGTGGCCTCCTCACCTCAGGAGCCGTCACTCGCGGCGGATGATGAAGAAGCGCTGCTGGCGCGCCTGATCGCTCTGGAGCAATGGCTGGCGGACGACATGGCCCGTAAGCCGAAACATCAAAAGCCTGCGCTGCAGGCGCAGTGGCGAGAGGAGATCGCCCGGCTGCTTAATCAACTGGGGTAATCTTCGCCCCCCCCGCCGGCTAAGGCACCCCGCCCTTAGCCGGCGTTGCCTGGCCGGGTAAACTGCTGCTCGGTCATCACCTTTCCCCACTGATCCCCCTGCCATTCGCGGGTTAACGTGAAGCCAAAGGACTCATACAGTTTGCGGGCCGCGTCCAGACCTTTAAACGTCCACAGCTGAACGGCGCTGAACTGACGACTATCGCAGAAAGCCATCGCCTCACTGAGGAGCCGCCTGCCAATGCCGGTTCCCCGGCAGCTGTCATCGAGAATGAACCAGCGTAGATGCGCCTGCTGCTGGCCGAGATCCTCGCCATCGATCGCCACCGAACCGACAATCTTCCCCTCGCGCATCGCCAGCCAGATCTGGTTGGCCGGCGAGGAAAGCCGGGTGGCAAATTCCGCCACGCCGCTGGCGACCTTGCCTTCAAAAAAAGCGCCGAAGTCATGGTACCGGGCGTAATACTCCCCGTGCATCTGGGCTATCCGACCGATCATCCCCGGCTGATAGCCGGTCACCAGCGAAATCTGCGGGGTCGTATCCGCCAGCGCAGTATCCCGACACTGCGCCAGCGCCTGCGCATAGGCCGCCAGTCCGCTGGCGACGGTCCGCTGCTGCGGCTCATCCAGATGGCCTAACGCCTCCACCACCCGGCGGGTAGCCCACGCGTTGATCATCGCCACCGTATCGTGCCCCTTGGCGGTCAGCGCCAGCGATTTAGACCGCGCGTCCTCCGCGCAGGGACGTTCCTCCAGCTCCCCGGCCGCCAGCAGACGGGCAACCATCCGGCTGACGCTCGATTTTTCCAGGCCCAGCAAAGTCACCAGCTGGGCGGCGGTCATCGCCCCTCTCACCGACACTTCGAGCAGGGTATGCACCGCCGACGGCGAATAGTGGGTGGCGGCCAGCGTGGTGTTCATAAAACCGAGCTCGCGCACCATTAACCGTGAGGCGGTACGGATCTGTTGGATTAAGGAGGTGTCAGCCATAGCGATGCGTCCAGATCAAGATATAGTTGTATTATGCAACCATCTATCGCAGGACGCGTCAAGAGGATAAACCCTCCAGTACGGCTGGGTAGCGTATCGGATGATGGAATGCTGCGGGCGCCGGACTGCGCCCGCGATGAATATTATTGCGGGTTCTTCCCCTTCCAGGCTTCCCAGGCCGATTTGATCTCCTGCTTCGCGGCGGCGGCATCATTAAACCCGGCCAGCTCGACCTTTTTCCGCCCCTCCGGCAGTTCTTTATAGACCCGGAAGAAGGCCTCCAGCCGCTGCTGCTCGATTTTCGGCAGATCGGCGATGGTCTTGATGTCGTCATAGGTGGGATCAATTTTGCTGGCCGGCACGGCGATGATTTTGTCGTCTTTCTCACCGCCGTCTACCATCTTAAGGACGCCTATCGGCCGCAGCTTAATCAGCGTGCCCGGGGCCATTGGCGCGCGGGTGTAAAACACCACGTCCAGCGGGTCGCCATCCCCGGCCAGCGACTGGGTTAATGAACCGTAGTTTGCCGGGTAAGCCACCGGCATCGACTGAAAGCGGTCGGCGATGATAAATCCTGTTTTGGCGTCGGTTTCATACTTAATGATCCCGCCAGCCGGGATCTCGGTAACCGCGTAAAACTCTTCGGGATTGTTTTCCGGCTGCGGGAATTCCAGCACATTGTGAGCCTGTGCGGCGGCGGAAAAAAGCAGACCGGCAGTGAGGAGCGTTTTGACCAGATGCATTGTTGTATCACTCTGTTGTTATAAGAAATTGATGCGCAAAACAATAGTGTTGAGTGATGAAGAAAACATGACCATTCAGTGACGCTATTATTACCTACCAAAATTAGAGGTATTGTCTGAATTTTGTGCTATCGTTGTAGCAAAAAACCACATCCTGTACTAAAGCGCCTTGTTTTTTTCCCCATAGCGTCTAATCCTTATTAGGTAGTATTGCATTAATAAAATTAATCATTCCCCTCACAAGGAGACAGGCATGAAGGCAGCTGTTGTTACCCACGACCATCAGGTTAACGTTACGGAAAAAACGCTGCGCCCGCTGGAATACGGCGAAGCGCTGTTGAAAATGGAATGCTGCGGCGTGTGTCATACTGACCTGCACGTGAAAAACGGCGATTTTGGCGATAAAACCGGCGTTATTCTTGGTCATGAAGGGATCGGGGTAGTACAAAAAGTCGGCCCTGGCGTCACCTCCCTGAAGCCGGGCGATCGCGCCAGCGTGGCGTGGTTCTTCGAAGGCTGCGGCCACTGCGAATACTGTAACAGCGGCAACGAGACGCTGTGCCGCTCGGTGAAAAACGCCGGTTATACCGTCGACGGCGGCATGGCGGAAGAGTGCATCGTCACCGCCAACTACGCGGTTAAAGTCCCGGACGGCCTCGACTCCGCCGCCGCCAGCAGCATCACCTGCGCCGGGGTCACCACCTACAAAGCCGTTAAGGTCTCCCACATCAAACCGGGCCAGTGGATCGCTATCTACGGCCTCGGCGGCCTGGGCAACCTGGCGCTGCAGTATGCCAAGAATGTCTTTAACGCCAAAGTGATCGCCATCGACGTCAACGACGGCCAGCTGGAGCTGGCGGCCTCGATGGGCGCCGATCTGACCATCAACTCGCGCAATGAAGATGCGGCGAAAGTGATTCAGGAAAAAACCGGCGGCGCGCATGCTGCCGTGGTGACCGCGGTTGCTAAAGCGGCCTTTAACTCGGCGGTGGATGCCGTTCGCGCCGGCGGCCGCGTGGTGGCGGTAGGCCTGCCGCCGGAAGCAATGAGCCTCGATATTCCACGTCTGGTGCTCGACGGCATCGAAGTGGTCGGCTCGCTGGTCGGTACCCGTCAGGATCTGGTGGAAGCCTTCCAGTTCGCCGCCGAAGGCAAAGTGGTGCCGAAAGTCACCCTGCGCCCGCTGGAAGATATCAACGCCATTTTTAAAGAGATGGAGCAGGGTCAGATCCGCGGCCGTATGGTTATCGATCTGCGTAGCTAATCGCCAGCGCCTCTCCCGCCCGGGAGAGGCGCTTCCCCTCGCTTCCCGCCTTGAAAAGTAAATGCAATTTCCGCAAATGCTTAGCGCAATTCCTTGGTTCCTTTGTTTTTAGCCGCGCCCGATGATGGCAACACAATAGATAACAAAGGAATTCACCATGCATCGTCATTTTCGCCTGCCCGCGCTGGCCGCGCTGTTTCTTTCCGGCGCCTTTTCCGTCTGGGCCGCCGACACGCCGGTTAAAGGCGGTACCTTAATTTATCTGGAGCAGCAACCGCACACCAATCTCTATCCACCCGCCGGCGGCTTTTATCCAAACGGCGGCATTCTCAATCAGATCACCGACAAGCTGACCTGGCAGAACCCGAAAACGCTGGAGATTGAGCCGTGGATCGCCGAGAGCTGGACCAGTAATGCCGATAAAACCGAGTACACTTTCCACCTGCGCAAAGGGGTCACCTTCTCGGACGGTACGCCGGTGGATGCCGCCGCCGTCGCCAAAAACTTCGACACCTATGGGCTGGGCGATAAAGCCCACCGCCTGCCTGTCTCGGAGGTGATCAATAACTACCAGCGCAGCGAAGTGATCGACCCGCTGACGGTGAAATTTTACTTCAACAAACCGTCGCCGGGCTTTCTGCAAGGGACCGCCACCATCGGCTCCGGTCTGGTGTCCCTCAGCACCCTGCAGCGCAATTTTGAGGAGCTGGGCGATGCCCGGCATATCATCGGCTCCGGTCCCTTTGTGGTGCAGGATGAAAAACCGGGCCGCGAGCTGACGCTGGTGGCGCGCAAGGATTATCAGTGGGGGCCGAAAAACATCGCCCAGCAGGGGCCCGCCAACCTCGACGGCATCACCTATATTGTGACCCCGGAAGACAGCGTGCGCATCGGCGCGCTGCTGGCCGGCCAGGCGGGCTTTATTCGCCAGGTGCAGGCCTACGATGAAAAGCAGGCGACCAATCAGGGATTTAAGGTCTACGCCGCCCCTACCCGCGGGGTCAACGACAGCCTGAGCTTCCGCCCGGATAACCCTCTGGTCGCCGACCTGCGGGTGCGCCAGGCCCTGCTCCATGCCACCAACGCCAAACAGGTGGTGGAGACGCTGTTCTCCGCTAACTACCCGCAAGCCACCTCCGTGCTGGCCAGCTCTGCCGCCGGCTATGTCAATCTGAGCGATAAACTGACCTTCGACCAGGCCAAAGCCCGGCAGTTGCTGGATGAGGCCGGCTGGAAAGCGGCCGCCGACGGGATTCGCAGCAAAGACGGGCAGCGGCTGGCGCTGACGGTCTATGAGTCGCTCCCGCAGCCGCAGAATAAAGAGGTGCTGCAGCTGATCGCCCAGCAATGGCGCCAGGTGGGAGTCGCGTTAACGGTCAAAGCCGGGGATGCCGGCAGCCGTACGCTTGACAACCTCGACCCGCAGAAAACGCCGCTCACCGTTTCGGAAGTGGGCCGCGCCGATCCGGATGTGGTAAAAAGCATGTTTTTCCCCAACAACCGCGACGCGCTGCTGCAGAAAGGCGGCTCCAGCGATAAAGTACAGCACTTCCGCGATGATAAGCTGAACGATCTGCTGACCGGCATCTCCGCGGCGGTGGAGCCACAGCAGCGCCTGCAGTTAACCGGCGATGCCCAGCGCTATCTGATCGATAACGCCTATGTGATCCCGATTTTCGAAGAGCCGCAGGTGTTTGCCGGCGCGCCCTGGGTGAAAGGCGTCAGCTTCGAGGCCGTCGGTCGTCCGTCGTTCTACAGCGCCTGGCTGGATAAACATTAAGAGGCCGGATATGAGCGCTTATCTTCTGCGACGGTTCGGTCAGGGGCTGCTGGTCCTGTGGGCGGCCTTTACCCTCACCTTTTTCCTGCTGCAGGTGCTGCCAGGGGATGCGGTGCTGATCAAGTTTCAGAACCCGGACCTCGGTCTGAGCCCGGCGCAAATCGCCGACATGCGGCTGGCCTACGGCGCCGACAGCCCGCTGTGGCGCCAGTACCTGCACACGCTGCTGGCAATGCTGCACGGCGACTTTGGCTATTCCCTGCAGGCGGGTCTGGCGGTCAGTAGCCTGATTGCCAGCAACCTGCCGGATACCTTAAGCCTCGCCCTGCCGGCCTTCCTGCTGGCCGTGATCCTGGCGTTCACCCTCGCCTTCGCCTCGCGTCTGCCGGGGCTGCGCTGGCTGAGCAACCTCCTGCAGTCGTTGCCGGTGCTGTTTATCTCGCTGCCCACCTTCTGGCTGGGTATCGCCCTGATCCAGCTCTTTTCGTTTCAGTTGCGCTGGATCCCGGTGATCAACCCCGGTCCGCTGGAAGGGCTGATTTTACCGGTTATCGCCGTCGCGCTGCCCATCTCCGCCCCGCTGGCGCAGATCCTGATGCGCAGCATGGATCAGGTGGCGGTTCAGCCCTTCGTCGCGGTCGCCCGCGCCAAGGGAATGAGCGAAACCGGCGTCCTCTGGCGCCATGTGATGGGTAACGCCCTGCTGCCTGCGCTGAACATAGCCGGGCTGCTGCTGGGCGAGCTGATTGCCGGGGCGCTGATCACCGAGACCGTCTTCGGCCGCAGCGGCCTCGGGCAGCTGACCCAGCAGGCGGTCAATAACCAGGATATTGCTGTGCTGCAGGCGGTGGTGATGATCTCCGCCCTCGGTTTCGTCCTGATCAACCTGCTGGTCGACCTGGTCATGCCGCGGCTGGATCCCCGACTCCAATTACAGACCGGAGGTGTGAAATGAGCCTGGTCGACTATGCCATCGCGGTTCGCCGCCGCCCGGAGTGGCGCAGAGTGCGTCTGCAGCCAGGCCTGTGGCTGGCGTGGGCGGTGATGATCACCGCCCTGTTAATGGCCCTTGCCCCACAGTGGTTTACCTCCGCTAACCCGCTGGAAGGGATCCCCGGCGCTCAGCGCCTGGCGCCGCAGGCGCACTACTGGCTGGGCACCGACCAGCTGGGCCGCGACCTGTGGACGCGGGTGGTTTACGGCGCGGTACATTCTCTGTCGGCGGCGCTAATCGCCGTCGCCATCGGCCTGGTGGTCGGCACCGCCCTTGGCACCCTCGCCGGGGCATTGGCCGGACGCGTGGAATCCACCCTCATGCGCCTGGTGGATGTCCTGCTGGCCATCCCCTCGCTGCTGCTGCAGCTGACGGTGATCATTCTGCTGGGTTTTGGCACGGTGAATGCGGCGGTGGCGGTCGGCGTCGCGGCTATCGCCAGCTTCGCGCGCCTGGCGCGGGCGGAAGTGGTGCGCGTGCGCCACAGCGATTACGTCGAAGCGGCCCGGGGCAGCGGCGGCACCTTTCTCGCCATCTTCTGGCGTCATATCCTGCCCAACTCGCTCACCGCGGTGCTCGCCTTCGCAACGCTGCAGTTTGGTCAGGCGATGCTGGCTCTGGCCACCCTCAGCTTCCTCGGCTACGGCACCCCGCCGCCGGTCCCGGAGTGGGGATTACTGATCGCCGAAGGTCGTAATTACCTGTCGACCGCCTGGTGGCTGACCACCTTCCCCGGCCTCGCCGTGGTCGCGGTGGTCCTTGCCGCCAATCGTCTTAGCCGCCAGTGGAGTGGAGTACGCCCATGAACGTTCTGTCTGTTGAAGATCTGCGCATCAGCTACCGCTCGCGGGGCGAATGGCGCGAAGTGGTGCATAACGTCAGCTTTTCCATTCAGCGCGGCGAAATGCTGGCCTTCGTCGGAGAATCCGGCTCGGGGAAAACCACTACCGCGCAGGCGATTATCGGCCTGCTGGCGGATAATGCCCGCCGCGACGCCGGGCGAATTATTCTCAATGGCGAAGTGATTAGCGACTGGTCGGCAAAACGCCTGAACCGCCTGCGCGGAGTGAGCATCAGCCTGGTGCCGCAGGACCCAGGCAATTCGCTTAACCCAGTAAAAACCATTGGTCAGCAGGTGGAAGAGATTCTGCAACTGCATCAATCCCTCTCCGCCGCCGAACGCCGGCAGCAGGTCCTCAACCTGCTCGCTAAAGTCGGGCTCAGCCACCCGGAACAGCGTCTTGACCAGTACCCGCATCAGCTGTCGGGCGGGATGAAGCAGCGGGTGCTGATCGCCATCGCCATTGCCCTGCAGCCGGATCTGATTATTGCCGACGAGCCTACCAGCGCCCTTGACGTCACGGTGCAGAAGCGCATTCTCGACCTGCTCGATATCCTGCGTCGCGAGTCGGGAACCGCCGTGCTGTTTGTCACCCACGATCTGGCGCTGGCCGCCGAACGCGCCGACCGGATCATGGTGTTTCGCCAGGGCGAGATTCAGGAACAAGGCGCCACCGAGACGATTGTCCGGCGTCCGCAGCACCCTTACACCCGCCAGCTGCTCCGCGATCTGCAGGACGCGCCGCTGAGGCTGACGGCGGATCGTCCTCGTCCGCTGGCCACGCCGGCCATTCGCGTCGACGGGATCAGCAAACGCTTCTCGCTGGGCAAACAGGCGCTGCAGGCGCTCGACAGCGTCAGCTTTGAGGTCAGGCGCGGCAGCACCCATGCGCTGGTGGGCGAGTCCGGCTCCGGGAAAACCACCCTGGCGAGGATCCTGCTGGGCTTCGAGCGCGCCGACGCCGGACAGGTGACCATCGACGGTATTGACGCCGGGCATCTTAGCCGCGAGGCGCAGCGTCAGCTGCGGCGCAAAATCCAGTTCGTCTATCAGAACCCCTTCGCTTCGCTCGACCCGCGCCAGACGCTGTTCGCGATTATCGAAGAGCCATTAAAAAACTTTGAGCGCCTCAGCGCGGCGACGCGTCGCCAGCGTGTGGAGAGCGTCGCCGCGCGGGTGGCACTGGCCCCGGAGCTGCTGTCGCGGACGCCGCGGGAGCTTTCCGGCGGCCAGCGGCAGCGGGTGGCGATTGCCCGGGCGCTGATCCTCGAGCCGGCGATCCTGGTCCTTGACGAAGCGACCTCGGCGCTCGACGTCACCGTTCAGGCGCAGATCCTCGCCCTGCTAGAGCAGCTACAGCAGCAGCTTGGTCTGAGCTATCTGTTCATTACCCACGATCTGGCGACGGTGAGGCGGATTGCCGACAGCGTCACGGTGCTGCGCGCCGGCCAGGTGGTGGAGCATGGCGACGTTGGCCGCCTGTTCGCCGCCCCGCAGCAGGCCTACACCCGCGAGCTGATCGCCGCTATCCCCCAGGTTTCCCCCCGCTTAGCGCAGCCCTATACGGAGAACGCATAATGCCTAAACGCCTCGGCTTTTTTACCCGTCTGCTCGATCAGGGCTCTGCGCAAACGCGGTACCGGCTGGCGGCCGAACAGATCCGCCACGCGGAGCGCGTCGGCTTCGACAGCGCATGGATTGCCCAACACCATTTTCATGAACAGGAAGGCGGCCTGCCTTCCCCGCTGGTGTTTCTCGCCCACGTGGCGGCGCAGACTGACCGCATTCGTCTCGGTACAGCGATTATCACGTTGCCGATGGAAAATCCGCTACGCGTCGCCGAAGACGCGGCGGTGCTGGATTTACTCACCGACGGGCGTCTGGAGGTGGGGTTTGGCTCCGGCGGCACGCCAACCTCATTTCTGCCCTTCGGCCTGACCAGCGAGCAGCGCGGAGCGGTGTTTGCCGACCATCTGTACCTGATCCACAGCGCCTGGCGCGGCGACACCCTCAGCCACCCTGACAACCATCTCTATCCGCCGGCGCCGCAGCTGGCGGCGCGAATCTGGATCGCCACCTTCTCGGTGGAGGGCGCCATCCGTGCCGGTCAGGCGGGACACGGGCTGATGCTGTCCCGCACGCAGCCCCGGCCGCCCGGTGAGCCGCGCCTGCCGCTGGACGCCATTCAGAACCCGATCATCGACGCCTATCTGTCGGCGCTGCCGGACGGCGTTGCGCCGCGGATCCTCGCCTCGCGCACCGCCTTTGTCGCTGACAGCCACGCCCACGCCCTGCAGGTCGCCGAACCCGGCCTGCGCAAACAGGCGGCACAGCACCGGGAAGCGGGTCATCGGATAGAAGGTGACAGTGTCACCGACTATCTGCAGCAGCTGGATGCCCACGTCGGCGATCCTGAGCATGTTATCGCCTCCCTGGCGCAAGACAGCGTGCTGGCCCGCGCTACCGATATTTCGTTTCAGGTGCACTCGGTGGAGCCTTCGCACCGGGATACGCTGCGTTCCATTGAGCTGATCGCTCAGCATATTGCCCCCCACATCAGATAAGGAGTCACCATGACGCTGAGTCAGGATATTCTGGCCGAACTGGCGGAGATCGCCATCGGCTCCCCGCTCGATCAGGCGCGCGCAGTCCGCGACGCCGCCACCCGTCACGCCCAGGGAAGTTATGAAGTGCTGTTCAGCCAGCAGGATACTGACTTTCCTCTTGATGAACGCTTCGCCGTGGCCGCGAAGGTGGCGAAACTGCACCAGGCGGACGCGCTGGCGGCGCACTATGCCGGCTTCGGCCTTGCCGACCCGACCACGGACCGTCTGGTTCCGGCGCTGGCCTTTGCCCGCCTGCTGACCTTCACTCCTGTCGAAGCGACCCCCGCCGCGCTGCACGCTCTGACAAAAGCAGGCTGGAGCCTGCGGGGCATCGTCACCCTGGCGCAGCTGGTGGCCTTTATCGGCTTCCAAAGCCGCCTGCTGCTGGGCCTGCGGGCGCTCAACCATCAGCCCATCGTCAGCGCCGACACACCGGTGGTGGCCGGGTACTGGCACACCACCCCACAAACTCAGAGCGGCAAAGCGGCCCCGGTGCGTTTCACCCGTGATGAACTGCATTGGGAACCCTGGCTGGCGGATAAACCGCTGGCGGAATTTAGCCCTGAAGAACAGGCGATCCTGGCAAAATATGGCCATAGCGATTCGCCTTACTTCCGCCTGCTGGCGCGCAACCAGCCGGTGCTGGAGCAGCGGACGCTGACTGATAAAGGCATTTTCTATACCCCAGGGGGGTTGCCGCGCGCCGAACGTGAACTGGCCGCCACGGTGGCCAGTAAAATCAACGGCTGTATTTACTGCGCCTCGGTACATGCCCGCAAAGCGGCGCAGCTGGCGAAGGACGAGACCGCCGTCGACACGCTGCTGGCGGTGACGCCGGGAGACGATCTGCGCGGCGGGCAGTCGCCGCGCTGGCAGGCGGAGATCGATGCCGCCGCCGCGCTGTCGGTGACGCCGCCCGCGCTGAAAGCCAGCCATCTGGCTGCGCTTGATGAGCAGGGCTTAGATACCCTGGCCCAGCTGGATCTGCTGCAGTCAGCGGCCTTTTTCGCCTGGGCCAACCGGCTGATGCTGACGCTCGGCGAACCCTGGCGTGAGTAAGCGTCGTTAGCAAGCCTGTCGGCGCTGATGGCGACCGTAGATGAGCAAGGCGCTCATCGCCAGAAACGACAGCGTGGCGGCGGGAAGCGCCACGCTGTTCCAGCCGAACCCCTGGGCAATCATCATTCCGCCGCAGAAGGCGCCGATGGCGCTCCCGAGGTTAAAGGCGATCTGCCCCCCTGCCGCCCCCAGCATCTCGCCGCCTTTGGCGTTCTGCAGCAGCAGGATCTGCAGCGGCGCCGACAGGGCAAACAGCCCGGCACAGCAGAAAAACGCCAGCGTCAGCGAAGCGACTTTATGCTCCCCGAAGGCAAAGATCAGCAGCAGCGTCACGGCGATCGCCCCGTCAGTCATGGCCGCGATGCGCAGCGGACTGTAGCGCCCGGAAATTTTACCGCTGAACAGATTGCCAACCACCATACCCAGCCCCGCCAGCATCATAATCAGCATCATCCGGCTTTCGGCAAAGCCGGAGACGTTGAGCATAAAGGGCTTGATATAGCTGAACCACGCGAACACCCCGGCGTTACCGAACATGGTGGCGGCAAAAATCAGCCACGGCGCCGGGGAAGCCAGAAAACGGAACTGCTCGCGCAGCCGCGTGCTGGCCCGGTCATACAGCGTGGGCACCCAGCAGCAGATGGCCAGAAACACCGCGACGTTAAACACCGCGATAAGTGCGAAGGTATAGCGCCAGCTAAAGTGATGCCCAAGCCAGGTGCCGCCGGGGACGCCCACCAGGTTAGCGATCGTCATGCCGCCAATCATCCCGGCCACCGCGGCGGTCACCTTCCCTGGCGGCGCGATTTTCGACAGGATAATCGCGCCGACGCCAAAGAACGCCCCGTGGGGAAACCCGGAAACCAGCCGGCCTAGCGCCAGCATGGCGTAGCTACTGGAGAAGGTAAACAGGGTATTGCCGAGAATGCACAGGGCGGCGAGAAACAGCATCACCGATTTCAACGAAAACCGACTGGAGAGCAACGCCATGATCGGTGCGCCGATCACCACGCCGAAGGCATACCAGGCAATCATATTGCCGGCGGCGGGAATGGATATTCCGACATCGCGCGCCATGTCCGGCAGCACGCCCATAATGCCAAATTCCGCCATGCCGAGTCCGAAAGTGCCCAGCGCCAGTGAAAAAATCGTTTTTTTCATACATCTTTTAGGGGTATTGAGAGACGGCCGGCATTATTGACCATCCCGCCTCGCCACACCAGCTAAAAACGCCAGACGGCAGTATCCTCCATACAACGGCCTGATTCGTTCATGCGCTCGCCAGCGCCACTGTTGGCTTTCCAGCCGACGGCAGAGGCGCCTGGCGGTGGATAATCCCCTGTAAAAATTGGTGGGCACGCAGGGATACATCGCGGATTGATCTCAAGTTTACTTGAGGTTGTAAAGTCGAGACATCGTTCACCTCGGGAGAATCATCCATGCAAAATGTTGATGTCGGCTTTACCCATGTCGCCTTTACCGTCCGCTGTCTGGCCAGCAGCATCGATTTTTATACCCGCTATACGGCGATGACCGTTATTCACCAGCGCGAACCCGACCTCCCCTCGGCGCGTAAAGTGGCGTGGCTCAGCGATCGCACCCGACCTTTCGCCCTGGTGCTGGTGCAAAGTGATGACCCTGCCGACACGCCGCTGGGTCCGTTCGGCCATCTCGGCGTCGCCTGCGCCACCCAGGCGGAGATCGATGAGAAAGTCGCTCAGGCGCGGCGGGAAGGCGTTTTGCGTCGGGAACCGGAGCAGTTGGGCGATCCGGTAGGCTATTTCGCTTTCTTTGCCGACCCGGACGGTAACACCCTTGAGCTGTCGTGGGGGCAGCGGGTGGGACTGGAAGTCATCGCCGCGGGGAGCGCCCGCTAACCCGTCCCGGGCGGAATATTTTCCACCGCCTCGCCGGTGAAGGATTACACTTCAAAGGGATACCTCGGCAACACGGAGCATGGCGATGGGTAATAAGAAAAGCGGTAATCCGGTCGACGCGGCGGTGAAGATCGCCCCGCTTGACAATAAAGCGTATGAGAAGGCGTTGCGCAAGCTCCACGTGGAGCTGGTGAAACTGCAGCGCTGGGTGGTGCATAAAGGGCTGAAGGTGTGCATCGTCTTTGAAGGCCGGGACGGCGCCGGCAAAGGCGGCACCATTAAGGCGATCACCGAGCGCGTCAGCCCGCGTATCTTCCGGGTCGTCGCCTTACCCTCGCCCACCGAACGCGAGAAAAGTCAGCTCTATTTTCAGCGCTATATCAAGCATCTCCCGGCGGCTGGGGAAATCGTGATTTTCGATCGCAGCTGGTACAACCGCGCCGGCGTCGAACGCGTGATGGGCTTTTGTACCCCGGAGGAGGTGCAGAAGTTTCTCGACGGCGCGCCGATGGTGGAGCGCGGCATGGTCGAGTCGGGCATTATCCTGCTCAAGTACTGGCTGGAGGTCTCCCCGCAGGAGCAGGAGCGGCGCCTGCGGGATCGTATCGACGACGGGCGCAAGATCTGGAAGCTCTCGCCGATGGACATCAAGTCTTTCAACCGCTGGGATGAATATACCGCCGCCCGCGACGCCATGTTCGCCGCCACCGACACCGCCTGGGCGCCGTGGTTCGTCGCCCGCTCCGAGGATAAAAAGCGGGTGCGTCTGAATATCATCACCCACCTGCTGTCGCAGATACCCTACGAAGCCTTGCCAGTGGAGCATGTCACGCTGCCGAAGCGCAAAATTGGCAAAATGAAACAGACCAATTTCCCCTTCCGCTTTATTCCGGAGAAGTTCTGATTATTTCCCGCCGCGCTGGTTAATACCAGCGCCGGGTTTATTACTATAACCATTAATATTTCAGGCGGTTACTTTCCTCTGGAAGCTGCCTCGCAAAATAAACATTAAAGTTACTGCTGGCATTTATCTTTTAGTGAGTAAAGTGAATAATCACAGAACCAACCGCAAGGAGCCTATGATGAAAAGTAATACGCTACGTAAAAGACCCACTGACGTACCCGTCCAGAAGGTGTCAGTACAGCCAGGTAAGGATTTACGAGAAGCAGATAAACAGAGACAGCACAAGGAATTCATTGCCGCAATGAATGAATTTATTGCAAAAGGAGGCACTCTTACTGATGATGAATTTTTCAGGGTACTATGATGCTTGAACAATTCAATGTTTATCGAAATTGTTCTGCTCAGACAAATAAAACCCTGCCATATTATATGATTGTGCAGAATGATTATTATGCAGACCTGGCCTCGAGAGTCATTATTCCTTTAATGCGACCACAACAGTTACCACGCTGGCATCAGCATGTCGTACCAAGGATAAATATTGAATTTGACAGCTTTTTACTTTGTACGCCAATAATCAGTAACTTAAATAATAAACGGATCCAGCCACAGGATTTCGTCTGCAATCTGAGTCATGCGCGCCAGGGCGTTATCGATTCAATCGATACACTTATCACGAACTGCTGACTGCCGGGAACCCGCTCCGACATCTCCGGAGCGGGTTTCGCGCCGTGAAGGCTTACTTCATCCCTTCGCGACTCTCTTTCATCGCTTCAAGGCGTTCGACATCGCGATACCAGCGCGGGTGGTGTTTCTTCGCCCAGCGGCGGCTGACTTTGCCTTCAATCATCCCCTTAATCGACCCCTTCACCCAGAACGCCATATACATATGGATAAGGATGGCGTGGATCAGAATAATGGCTGAAGTGGCGTGTATCAGCAGGCTATAGCGAATCACCGGAATCGGGAAATATTGGGCAAACCAGGGCCGCCAGATAATCACCCCGGTCACCAGCAGCACGAAAATCATGCTCATGATGGTCCAGAACATCATCTTCTGCCCGGCGTTATATTTACCGACCCGCGCCACCTTATGCTCGTTGCCTTTCAGCACCTCCACAATGCCTTTCAGCCACGGAATATCCTGTTTATCCGGGATGTTGTGATGGACAAAACGCACGAACATAAACATCAGGGCGATAAAAATCAGCACGCCAAAGAAGGGGTGCAGAATACGCCCCATCTGCGGGGTACCGAAGGTTTCGGTCAGCCACTGCAGCGTCGGGAAGAAAAACGATATTCCCGACAGCGCCACGAGGAAGAAACAGATAACCACCGTCCAGTGACAGGCGCGATCGATAAAGGTCGTGCGCACAATCATCTTCGATTTACTCATCATGCTTCTCCTCATCGTCGTCAACTTCCTTGTTCGGCCCGATACCGATGTAGTGATAGATAAGCCCGGCAAAGGTGGCGATAAAGCCCGCCGCCGACAGCGGCTTCAGCGCCCCCTTCCACAGATTGATACTGGTATCGATCTGCGGTTCCTTCGGCAGCTTGTGATACAGCTCGGGCTGGTCGGCATGATGCAGGACGTACATCACGTGGGTGCCGCCGACGCCCTGCGGGTTGTAAATCCCGGCCCTGGCATAACCGCGTTTTTTCAGCTTAGCCACCCGCTCCTCGGCCACCTCCAGCATCTCTTTCTTCGTACCGAAGTGGATCGCGCCGGTAGGACAGGTTTTCACGCACGCCGGTTCCTGACCGACGCTGACCCGGTCTACGCACAGGGTGCATTTATAGACCCGGTTATCCTCTTTATTGAGACGCGGTACGTTAAAGGGACAGCCAGCAATGCAGTAGCCGCAGCCGATGCAGTTTTCCTGCTGGAAATCGACGATGCCGTTGGCGTACTGAATAATCGCCCCGGCGGATGGGCAGGCCTTCAGACAACCCGGCTCTGCGCAGTGCATACAGCCATCCTTGCGGATAAGCCACTCCAGCTTGCCGTTCTGTTCGGTCTCGCTAAAGCGCATTACCGTCCAGGATTTGGCGCTAAGATCCGCCGGGTTATCGTACACCCCGACGCAGTGCCCCACGTCATCGCGGATGTCATTCCATTCGGAGCAGGCCACCTGGCAGGCTTTACAGCCCACGCAGGAGGAGACATCGATAAGCTTGGCGACTTCCGCTTTATGGTCCCGCGCGCGCGGCGCGGGGGTGATCGGGTTGGTCGCGGAGCGTTTAATAATGTCTTGTGTTTCCATCGCCATTGAATCGCTCCTTACGCTTTCTCGATGTTGACCAGAAACGCCTTATATTCCGGCGTTTGCGAGTTGGAATCGCCAACGTTCGGCGTCAGGGTGTTAGCGATATAGCCTTTGCGAGCCACGCCTTCAAAACCCCAGTGCAGCGGGATCCCGACGGTCTCCACCTGCTGGCCGTTGACGTTGAGCGTTTGCAGGCGGCGCGTCACCACCGCTACCGCGCGAATAAAGCCGCGCTGGCTGCTGACTTTCACCCGGTCGCCGTTGGCAATCCCTTTCGCTTTTGCCAGCCCTTCGCTAATTTCGACAAACTGTTCCGGCTGCGCGATGGAATTGAGCAGCGCATGCTTGGTCCAGGTATGGAAATGCTCGGTCAGACGATAGGTGGTCCCGACATACGGGAACTTATCCTTCTTACCTAAGCGGATGGCGTCCTCTTCATACAAACGCACCACCGGGCTGGAGATCACCTTCGGGTGCAGCGGGTTAGTGCCAAGCGGGGTTTCCATCGGCTCGTAGTGTTCCGGGAACGGTCCTTCCGCCAGCTTATCCAGCGCGAACAGGCGACCCAGCCCCTCCTGCTGCATGATAAATGGCCCGGTGTTACTCCCCGGCGGCGCGGTATTGAAGTCCGGAATATCATTCCCGACCCACTTGCTGCCGTTCCACTGGATCAGCATCCGCTTCGCATCCCACGGCTTGCCGTTGATATCGGCCGAAGCGCGGTTATAGAGCACCCGGCGATTAAGCGGCCACGCCCAGGCCCAGCCCAGCGTATTGCCCAGACCCGAAGGGTCGGCATTATCGCGATTCGCCATCTGGTTGCCCTGCTCCGTCCAGCTGCCGGCATAGATCCAACAGGAAGACGCCGTCGTCCCGTCGTCACGCAGCAGCGCGAAGCTGTTCAGCAGCTGGCCTTTTTTCGCCACCAGGGTGCCGTTGGCGTCATAAAGATCCGCCAGTGCGTAGCCGTTGTTCTCTTTCGCGACTTCTTCCGATTCCGGATGGTCCGGCTGCTTATAGCGCCAGCTCATCTTCAGCAGGGGTTCCGCACCCTTCCCGCCTTCGGTGCGGTACAGTTCGCGCAGGCGATGGTAAATCCCGGCCAGGATCTCGCCGTCGTTACGTGCTTCACCTGGGGCATCCTGACCTTTCCAGTGCCACTGCAGCCAGCGGCCGGAGTTGGCGATCGAACCGTCCTCTTCGGCAAAGCAGGTCGATGGCAGGCGGAAGACTTCCGTCTGAATCGTCGAGGGGTCGACGTCATTAGACTCGCCGTGGTTCTGCCAGAAAGTGGAAGTTTCGGTGACCAGCGGATCGATAACCACCATATACTTCAGCTTGCTCAGGCTGCGAACCACTTTGTTTTTGTCCGGGAAGGACGCGACCGGGTTAAAGCCCTGGCAGATATAGCCAGTGACTTTGCCGTTATCCATCATGTTGAAGTATTTGATAACGTCGTAAGCCTGGTCCCACTTCGGTAACCACTCAAAGCCCCAGTCGTTCTCTTTTTGCGCCGCCTCGCCGTAGAAGGATTTCATCAGGCTGACAAAGAATTTCGGGTAATTGCTCCAGTAGTTCACCTGGTCCGGCAGGGTCGCTTTTGGCGTGTTGGCCGCCAGGTACGTCTGCAGATCCGGCTGCTTTTCAGAAGGCAGGGTCAGGTAGCCTGGCAGGCTGGTAGACAGCAGGCCAAGGTCGGTCAGCCCCTGAATATTAGAGTGACCGCGCAGGGCATTCACGCCACCGCCGGCCATGCCCATATTGCCGAGCAGCAATTGGATCATCGCCATGGTGCGAATGTTCTGCGCGCCGACGGTGTGCTGCGTCCAGCCCAGGGCATACAGGAAGGTGGTGGTGCGATCGGCGGCGCTGGTTGAGGCCAGCACATCGCACACCTTGAGGAAGTCCGCTTTCGGCGTACCGCAGATGTTTTCGACCACCTCTGGCGTGTAACGGGAAACGTGCTGCTTCAGCAGATTCCACACGCAGCGCGGATGGCTTAGCGTCTCATCGCGTTTGGCGTAGCCGTTTTCATCGAACTGGTAGTTCCAGGACGATTTATCATACTGGCGTTTGTCCGCATCATAGCCGCTGAACAGCCCCTCTTCGAAGGCAAAATCATCCCGCACCAGCAGGCTGGCGTTGGTGTAGTGCTTCACGTACTCGGCATTGATTTTGTTATGTTCGATCAGGTACAGCAGCACCCCCGACAGGAAGGTAATGTCGGTACCGGAGCGAATCGGCGCATAGATATCGGCCACCGACGCAGTGCGCGTAAAGCGCGGGTCGACGACGATAAGCGTGGCGTCGTTGTTGTTCTTCGCCTCCATCGCCCAGCGGAATCCCACCGGGTGGGCTTCCGCGGCGTTACCGCCCATCACCACCACGACGTTCGCGTTTTTGATATCCACCCAGTGGTTAGTCATCGCACCGCGACCAAATGTTGGAGCAAGACTTGCTACCGTTGGTCCGTGTCAGACGCGCGCCTGGTTGTCTACCGCCAGCATGCCGAGCGATCGCACAAATTTTTGCGTCAGCATGCCGGTCTCATTACTCGCCGCCGAGGCGCACAGCATACCGGTGGAAAGCCAGCGGTTAACCGTCGCGCCCTGCTCGTTCTTTTCCATAAAGTTGGCGTCGCGGTCGGCTTTCATCAGCCGGGCAATGCGGCTGAAGGCTTCATCCCAGGAGAGTCGCTGCCATTTATCGGATCCCGGGGCGCGGTACTCCGGGTAGCGCAGGCGGTTATCACTGTGGACATAGTCCAGCAGGCCGGCGCCTTTCGGGCATAGCGCGCCGCGGCTCACCGGATGGTCCGGATCTCCTTCGATATGGTAAATCGCTTCTTTGGCGTTTTTCGCGCCGTCGCCGAGGCTATACATTAATAGCCCGCAGCCAACGGAGCAGTAAGTGCAGGTGTTGCGGATCTCTTTCGCACGCAGCAATTTGTAGTTGCGTGCCTGAGCCAGCGCCATTTTGGGGGCAAAGCCCAGGGCGGCAGCTGTGGTTCCGGCCATACCGCCTGCGCAGATCTTAAAGAACTTTCTGCGGCTGACGTCCATTGCATTCCTCCATGCAGGATGTTGATTCATCGCGCGGAGGAAACTAACAGTAAAATCCCGGGAAAATTTGCGTCAAATCAAGGAGCAAAACCCACTCCCCCTTAATCGCCAGCCGCGGCCGTTTTCACTAATCCCCAGGGGTTACCCATGGCGGAAAATTTCGCCCCGCGGCGGTCAAAAGATGATATATATGCCGGCTGCATTCGCGTAACCCTCAGGATAAGCATGGAGAAAAAGAGAGCCACGACCATCGGCTTCGCCGCCATTATTTTATGGAGCACGATGGTCGGATTGATTCGCGGCGTCAGCGAAGGACTGGGCCCGGTCGGCGGCGCGGCGATGATTTACAGCCTCAGCGGCCTGCTGCTGATTTTTACCGTTGGTTTTCCCAACCTGCGCCAGATCCCGCGCCGCTATCTGCTGGCCGGCAGCGTGCTGTTTGTCAGCTATGAAATCTGCCTCGCGCTGTCCCTGGGCTATGCCGCCAGCCGTCAACAGGCGATTGAGGTGGGGATGGTCAATTACCTGTGGCCCAGCCTGACCATCCTGTTCGCCATCCTGTTTAATGGTCAGAAAAGCAGCTGGCTGGTGATCCCCGGTTTGCTTCTCGCCCTGCTTGGCGTCGGCTGGGTGTTGGGGGGTGAGCACGGCCTGCAGCTGGAGGAGATTATCAGCAACGTCATCTCCAGTCCGCTCAGCTATCTGCTGGCCTTTATCGGCGCCTTTATCTGGGCGGCCTACTGCACGGTAACGGCCAAATATGCCCGTGGCAAAAATGCCATTACCCTGTTCGTCCTGTTAACCGCGCTGACGCTATGGCTGAAGTTTCTCGCCACGCCGCAGCCGCCGATGGTCTTTAGCTGGCCGGTCAGCATCAAGCTGCTGACGGTAGCGGTGGCGCTCGGTCTGGCCTACGCCGCGTGGAACGTGGGGATCCTCCACGGCAACGTCAGCCTGCTGGCGGCGGCCTCCTACTTCACCCCGGTGCTCTCCTCCGCGCTGGCGGCGATCCTGCTTAGCGCCGCGCTATCGTGGTCGTTCTGGCAGGGGGCCGGGATGGTGTGTCTCGGCTCCCTGCTCTGCTGGTACGCGACCCGCCGTTAGCCGAGATCGCCGCCCGCTACCGGGAGGGTGACGCCGGTGATATAGCTGGCCTCATCGCTGGCGAGGAACAGGATCGCGTTTGCCTGTTCCGCCAGCGTGCCGTAGCGGTGCATCAGACTGCTGACCACCGTCTGATCGACCACCTGCTGATACCACGCCTTCTCCTGTTCACTGGGCTGCTCGTCGTTACGCGGCGTCAGGCGCGGCGGCGCCTCCGTCCCGCCCGGTGCGACGGCATTGATGCGGATGCCGCTGCCGCTGTACTCCATGGCAATCGACCGGGTCAGCGCATTCACACCTCCCTTCGCCGCCGAATAAGGCACCCGGTTGACCCCTGCTGTCGCCACCGACGAGATATTGACGATGCAGCCTTTGCCCTGCTTCAGCATCCACGGCAGCGCCGCGCGGCAGCCCCACAGGGTAGGAAACAGCGAGCGGCGGATCTCTTTCTCAATCTGCTCCGGTTGATATTCGGCAAACGGCCGCGCCCAAATGGTCCCCCCGACGTTATTGATTAACACATCGATGCGGCCAAAATGCGCCACCCCGTCGGCAAACGCCTGCTCGGCGCTCGGCCACTGTTCCAGGTCCGCCTCCAGCGCCAGCACCTGACTGCCGGACTGAGCCAGCGTCGCCGCCAGCTCATGCACCCAGGGCGAACGATCGATGAGCAGCAGAGCCGCGCCTTCCGCAGCCGCCTGCTCCGCGGTTTGTCGGCCAATGCCCTGGGCCGCGCCGGTGATGGCGACCACTTTATCGCTAAAACGCATACTGCCTCCTTATGCCGCCGCGCTCTGGCTGGCGATAAATTTCTCGTACCAGAAGCCCGCCGGGGTGATCCCTCGCTCGCGCAGCGCCGTGGCGACCGCGTTGACCATCGGCGGCGGGCCGCAAAGGTAGATATCGACCTCGCCATTATTCAGCATGGCGTCGTTAAGATGGTCGGTGACGAAGCCGCGCTGCGGGCAAGGACTGTTTTCATCCGCCACCACCGGCAGCCAGCGAAAGTGGGTTAACTGCTGACGGAATGCCTCCAGCGCCTCGGTCTTCACCAGATCCGCGTCGCGCGTGACGCCATACATCAGGGTCACCGGGCGCGCGGCGTTCTGCGCCTGCAAGGTCTCGAGCATGGAGAGCAGCGGCGCCAGCCCGGTACCGCCGGCCAGCATCAGCAACGGACGTTCGCCGTGGCGCAGATAGAAGCTGCCCATCGGGCCGCTGAGGGTAAGACGATCGCCGGGCCGCGCCTGCAGGGTTAACCACTGGCTCATCATGCCGCCGGGCACGTTACGGATCAGGAAACGCCCTTCTGCCGAGCCTGGCCGTGAGCTGAAGGAATAGGCGCGAACGTGCGGCGTGCCTGGCACCTGAATGTTGACGTACTGCCCCGCCAGGAAGTCCAGCGGCTCATCGAGGGCGACCACCAGCTCGATGGCGGTATCGGACAGACAATTCACCTGTCGCACCTGCGCCCCGGTGTTCGTCAGGGCGGTTTTACACTGCGCGGCGGCCACCGGCACATCGACAACGCAGTCGCTGGTCGGCACCATCTGGCAGGTCAGCACCTGGCGGGCCTGCGCTTCCTCATCGCTTAACGCCTCGTCGAGATACTCCTCGCCGAGATCGTATTCCCCGCTGGCGCAGTGGCATTTGCAGGTGCCGCACACGCCGTCCGAGCAGTCCATCGGCAGATTCACCTTCTGCCGATAGGCAGCATCCAGGACTTTCTCTCCGGCATGGCATTGAATAAAGCGGGTGATACCGTCCTCAAAATTAAGAGCAATAGTGAAGGTCATAGGCGCCTCTTAAATGTGGTAAACGTCAATCACCTGACGGATATAGTCGTTATTCAGGCGCACGGTTTTGCGCACGATCTGCGGCCGGCCGTCCTGCTCGGTCAGCGTGCAGCAGGTGGCGCCGAAAAAGGCATCGGTGTGCTGATAGCGGTGGCTCCAGGTCACCCAGCTGTAACGCACCTCCAGCCCCTCGTCGCTCTCCCCCAGCAGTTCGACGTTGCTGATGATATGGGTGGTCCGCGGCTCCGGCGTGCTGGCGCCGGAACGTTCGGTTTTAATGCGATAGACACGATCCTCCAGTCCTTCCCGGTTGGGGTAGTAGATAAGTGAAATCTCTTTTTGCGGGTCGCGCGTCAGCTGATCGTCGTCGCCCCACGCCGGCATCCAGTAGATCACCTGCGGGCTGTAGCAGCTGAGCCATTCATCCCACTGACGGTCATCCAGCAGACGGGCTTCGTAATAGAGAAACTGGCGTACCTGTTCGAGGTTCAGCATCAGGCCACCTCCACACGCTGGGTGATCGACTGGTCATAGCGCTGCTGCTCTTGTTCAATCGCCGCGAGCATCAGCGTCTGCCAGTGATGGTGATGGGCGATGTACAGCGCCTCGTCCTCCGATTTCACGCCGCTTAAGCGCGGATTAAATCCGGCGTGCTGCGCATGCTCATCCGGACCATCGACCCAGCGCAGCGCGCCGCGGCTGAGATCGCTCCACGCCAGATTTTCACCGAGATAGCCGCGCTGACAGGCGCTGAACTCTTCGAGATCGTCCGGGGTGCCCATCCCGCTAACATTAAAGAAATCTTCATACTGGCGGATACGCAGGGCCCGCGCCTGGTCGGATTCCCCCTTCGGGGCAAAGCACCAGATAGTGACTTCGGTTTTGTCCACCGCCAGCGGACGAATGACGCGGATCTGGGTGGAGAATTGATCCATCAGATAGACGTTGGGGTACAGGCATAGGTTGCGGGTTTCGTTGACCATCTGGTCGGCGCGCCGTTCGCCGAATTCCGCCTGCAGACGCTCGCGATGGGCATACACCGGGCGCACCTCCGGGTTCAGCGCCCGGGTCCACAGCAGCATATGGCCGTTATCAAATCCGTAGCCGCCGCCGAGGCTTTTTGACCAGCCGTTGGCGTCCACCGCATGGGTGCCTTGCGCTTCATAGTTGCGGCGTGACATGGTGGAGGCGTAGTTCCAGTGCACTACGCTGACATGGTAGCCATCAGCGCCGTTCTCCGCGCCCAGCTTCCAGTTGCCTTCGTAAACGTAGCTCGACGAACCCTTGAGCACTTCCAGCCCCTTCGGCGCCTGGTCGACGATCAGATCGATGATTTTACAAGTTTCCCCGAGATAGGCTTCCAGCGGCTGCACGTCGGCACTGAGACTACCGAATAAGAAACCGCGATAGGACTGAAAACGCGGCAGCTTTTGCAGGTCGTGAGATCCTTCCTGTTTGAAGGTGTCAGGATAAGCGCCGGTGCTTTCATCTTTGGCTTTTAATAATTTGCCGTTATTGCTGAAGGTCCAGCCGTGAAACGGACAGGTAAAAGAGTTTTTATTCCCGGTTTTCCGTCGACATAACATGGCGCCGCGATGAGCGCAGCTGTTAATTAACGCATGCAGCTCATGCTTTTTATCGCGGGTAATAATCACCGGCTGACGCCCCAGCGTCAGGGTATAATAATCACCCGGTTCGGCAATTTGGCTTTCATGGGCGAGAAATACCCAGTTACCTTCGAAGATATGCTTCATTTCAAATTCAAACAGCTGCGGGTCGGTAAATATCGACCGGTGGCAGCGGTAAATATGATTTTCACGATCGACAATTAAGGCGTTGTTAATTTTGTCTTTAAGCGCTGATAGCGTTTTTTGCATGAGTCAGTCCCTCCTGCGGTATTCAGGATGAAATAAACCGGGTGAATTGTTAGCTTTCAGGTGCAATGTCTGGCCCGGGCAACCGCGTGCCCGGGGCCGTTACAGCAGATTACGCTTTGGCGCGCAGGCGGGCGCCGCGCTGCTCTTCGTCGGCGCTGAGCGCTTTACACAGGGTGAAATCAAAACAGACCTCAGTGTGCTCTCCCTCAAGGTCGCGCTGCGCGATAGTCTCGCTGTCCGTCACTTTAATCGGGTCGGCAATCAGACCGTCGCGGGTGGCGAAGGCAAAATCATCCCACAGGTATTTATCGCCGCTGAGGTTGATCTGGCTGGTGAGATGTTTATGCCCCGACGCGGAGACGAAGAAGTGAATATGCGCCGGACGGTTGCCGTGGCGGCCTAACTGATCCAGCAATTTCTGCGTTGGTCCATCCGGCGGACAGCCGTAGCCGGAAGGCAGGATGCTGCGCACGCTATAGCGGCCATCGGCGCCGGTGCGGATCCGACGGCGCAGGTTGTATTCGCTCTGGCTCGGGTCGAAGAAGGAGTAATTGCCGAGGGTATTGGCGTGCCAGATATCGACGATGGCGTTGGCCACCGGCCGGCCCTCGGTATCTTTGACCTGGCCATGCAGCCACATCACTTCCCCCGGGTCGGCGCCATCATCCATCCGGGCGTGACCTTCGGCCAGCGGCGCATTGGCCACATACAGCGGCCCTTCGATGGTGCGCGGGGTGCCGGTTTCCCGGCGCGCCGCTGCGTCGATGGCGTCCTGACGCAGGTCGAGGAAATGCTCCAGACCCAGCCCTGCCGCCAGCAGCGCCGCCTCCTGACGACCACCCAGCGCATGCAGATAGTTCACCGCATGCCAGAACTCTTCTTCGGTGATGTTATAGTCGTCGATCAGCGTACAGATATTCTCCAGCAGACGGTGAATAATGGCTTTAAAACGTTCGTTTCCGCCAGGGACGTGTAAACCCGCCCCTTCACGTAATAATTTCTGCACGGCTTCTTGTTGTACGAAAGCATTACTCATTATTATTCTCTCTTATCGTTGTAGGGTATTTACCGGGTCACCCCGGCATGAGGTCAGGTGTTATTATTATTAGCTATCATCGTCACGAACAGACGAGGGATGGCGGCACAGCGCCTCGACGCGAATATCCATAAAAGGATACAGCGGCAATCCCATTAATATTTGATGTAACTCTTCGGTATCTTTGACATCGAAAATACTGACATTGGCGTAAAGACCGGCGACGCGCCAGATATGTCGCCATTTGCCTTCCCGCTGTAATTGTTGCGAATAGGCTTTTTCGCGTTGTTTTATTTCCTCCGCTTCGGCGACGGGAAAGCCGAGCGGTATATTCACGGTCATATCCACTTTAAATAGCATCTGTTTCTCCTGTTTCCCGCTACGCCTGGCGGGTGTAAAAACGCAGTTTGTCTTCATCCAGCTCGACGCCAAGACCCGGGATTTGCGGGAGCACCACCTCGCCGTAGGCAAAGGAGAGCGGTACGCTGACGATATCGTCTTTCAGCAACAGCGGGCCGAACATTTCGGTGCCCCACTGCAGCGGCAGCGTCGACCAGGCGTGTAGCGAGGCGACAGTCCCGACGGTCCCCTCCAGCATGGTGCCGCCATACAGGCCAATACCCGCCGCCTGGGCGACGCGGGCCAGCGCCAGTACGCTGTTCGGTCCGCCGGCCTTGGCGATTTTCAGCGCGTAAGCGCCGGTAAAGCCCTGCTGCGCCAGTTGATAGCCATCGTAAGCGGTGGCCACCGCTTCGTCGGCGAGGATCGCGGTTTCAATATGCTGGCTTAACCGCACCAGCGCCGCGTTGTCGTGGGCGCTGACCGGCTGTTCGATGAGGTCGACGCCCATCGCCGCCAGCTCGCGGCAGCCTTTCGCGCCGGTTGCGGCGTCCCAGGCCTGATTGACGTCGACGCGGATGCTGGCGCGATCCCCTAGCGCCTCCACAATGGCGCGAGTATGGCGCAGGTCGGTCGCTAATTCGCGTGCGCCAATTTTCAGCTTGAAAGCCTGATGGCGCCGCTCGGCTAACAGTTTTTCCCCTTCGGCAATATCTTTCGCGGTATCGCCGCTGGCTAACGTCCACAGCACCGGCAACGCCGTTTGCAGCGCGCCGCCGAGCAGCGCCGACACCGGCAGCCCCAGCGCTTTGCCCTGGGCATCCAGCAGCGCGGTTTCAATGGCGGACCTGGCAAAAGTGTTGCCTTTAATGGCGCTGTTCATGCGGGCGGTCAGCGCATTCAGGTTATCAGCCGGTTGCCCCAGCAGCAGCGGCGTCAGGTAATGCGTTATCGCCGACGAGATAGCCTCCGGGCTCTCGACGCCATAGCTCAAGCCGCCGATGGTGGTGGCCTCGCCAATGCCGCAGATGCCGTCGGAGCGGGTAAGGCGCACGATCACCAGCGTCTGACATCCCATGGTGGTCATCGACAATTTATGTGGCCGGATGGTTGGGACATCCACAATCCAGCTCTCAATACGTTCTACGGTGGCAGTCATTTTCGCTTCCTGATGAGATGTATAACTTTTTGTACCCACATCCATAACGGGGGGGGCTGTGCCATTGACAATAGGGTTCGGCCTGGCGGATGGTCAACGGCGATAATCGAAATGTTGTGCGATTATCGACGCGTTTGTTAAAAGACGGTTATTAATGTGATCGTGGTGGTAAAACCGGCACAATTCAGCGCGCCCCATTTTGCGCAAGGTATAGTGATCTGCCGTGAGCTTTACGCTGCAACGGAGAAGGATGCGATGAGCGACAATATCCCCAATACGCTGAGCGCCAGGCAGGCCGAGCACGATCCCAACTTTATGCTGTCTCTGGCCCGCGGTCTGGAGGTGCTTAACGCCTTCACCCCACAGCGTCAGCGGCTGACCATTTCCCAGTTAAGCCAGAAAACGCAAATTTCCCGCGCGGCGGTACGCCGCTGCCTGTATACCCTCGCCGCGCTGGGCATGGTCCATAGCCCGGATGGCCGCCATTATGAGCTGCTCCCCCGTGTGCTGGCGGTGGGCCATGCCTATCTCGCCGGCACCCCGCTGGCGAAAGTGGCGCAGACGGCGCTGGACAGCCTCGGCAAAGCCCTCGGCGAATCCTGTTCGGCGGCGACGCTCGACGGGGATAACGTGCTCTATATTGCCCGCGCGGCGGTGAATAATTTATTGAGCGTCGATATCGGACGCGGCAGCCGCCTGCCGGCGTGGGCGACGTCGATGGGTCGGGTATTGCTCAGCGCGCTGCCGGAAGAGCAGCTGGAGGTGACACTGTCACGCGCCGTGCTCATTCGCTACACCCCACACACCCTGTGCGATATGGCCGGGCTACGCGCGGAGATTGATCGGGTGCGCATGCAGGGCTATGCCCTCGCCGACCGGCAGATAGAGGTGGGCCTGTGCTCGCTGGCGGTGCCGGTGCTGTCGCGTCATGGCCGGGTGGTGGCCGCGCTGAATGTCGGGGTGCCGGCCGCGACGGTCAGCGCCGCGGCGTTAAAAGAGAAGGCCCTCGCCCCGCTACGCCGCGCGGCGATGGACCTGTCGCTACAGCTATAGCGCCGTCTGCGGCTTCGTCACCGTGGCGAGGCTGCGCCAGATCCCGGCGGCCAGCAGCAGAAGCATGACCCCCGCTGTCGCCAGCACCAGACTGTGCGCCTGGGTAAAGGCCGCCTTCGCCGCCGCCATCAGCGCCTCCGCCACCCCGGCGGGTAGCGCCTGGGTCAGGCTGACCGCCTCGCCGATCGATGACGACGCCCGCTGCGCCATGGTCTCATTCAGCCCGGACGGTAGCACAATGGTGGCGCTGTAGCTGCGGGTCAGGATCAGGCCGAACAGGGCAATGCCGAGGCCAGCGCCCAGCTCATAGGCCATGGTTTCGATCGCCCCGGCCGCCGCCGCTTTCTCCTTCGGCGCCGCCGCCATAATGGCGGAGCTGGAGGCCAGCAGCGCGCTGGCGACGCTAAAGCCCAGCAGCGTCATCAGCCCCCAGGCCAGCCATTGCTGAGTGCTGAAATCGGTCAGCGCCAGGCCCAGAAAGCTGAAGGCGCTGAGCAACATCCCGCCGGTCGCCACCTCGCGCAGCCCGAGCTTCGACACCAGCATCCCGGCAATCGGCCCGCTAAAGCCGCTGGCCACCATCACCGGCAGCATAAACATCCCCGCCTCGAACGGCGTTTTCTGATGCACAAACTGCAGCTCCTGAGCCATCAACAGCTCAAAACCCACCAGGGTAATCAGGGCAGTCATCGCCATCATCACCCCGCTTAAAATAATGCGATGAGTGAACAGTCGCATATCCACCATCGGCCGGGCCGCCGACAGCTGTTTGCGGATAAACCAGGTGAGCATCGCCGCCCCGCCGATCGCCACCAGCGCGGTGAGCCACAACGCCAGCTGGCCCTTCAGGGCCGATTTGGCGCTAAACACCAGCATCAGGATCGCCGCAATCAAAATGAGCGCCTGCAGCAGGTTCAGCGGCTGGTCGCGGCGCGCGGGCTGGCGCGGCACCACTTTCGCGTTAATCGCGATAACCACCAGCACAATCGGTACGTTGATCAGGAACACCGATCCCCAGTAGAAATGCTCCAACAGCATGCCGCCCACCAGCGGGCCAAAGGCCGCGCCGCCGGAGCCCACCGCCGCCCACAGCCCCAGCGCCATATTGCGCTGGCTGGCCTCGGCAAAGGTGCTGCGGATGCCGGCCAGCGTCGCCGGCACGATCATCGCCGCCCCCACCGCCAGCAGGGCACGGGAGGCAATCAGCGTCAGAGCCGTCGGCGACAGTGCGGCGCACAGCGAGGCGACGCCAAAAATAGCGCTGCCGAGCAGCAGCAGACGTTTAAAGCCGATTTTATCGCCAAGGGCGCCCATCGGCAGCACCATCCCGGCCATCACCAATGAATAGATATCAATGATCCACAGCAGCTCATTGCCGCTGCTGCCCAGCGCGACGCTGAGGGTCGGCGCGGCCACATGCAACACCGTGGCGTCAATCGCCACCGGAATATAAACCAGCAAAATCGCCATCAGCGTCATCCATTGCCGTGACATAGCTTGTACCTCAATGTTAAAACTTGGACACACGTCCAGGATGGCGATCCTGCCGGATTGTTGAACGCATGTCCAACTTTTTGTTACACTCGGCCAAAGCCAGATATCAGCGGGGTTCTATGCACTATTTACAGCGGGATGAGCGACGGGAAGGGATTATGCAGGCCGCCATGCGCCTGGCGCTGCGCGGCGGCTTCAGCGCCATGACCGTCCGGCAGATCGCCCGCGAAGCGCAAGTGGCCGCCGGGCAACTGCACCACCACTTCTCCTCCATCGGCGAGCTGAAGTCCCAGGTGTTCATCCGTCTTATCCGCGAGATGCTCGACATGCCGCTGGTGGCCGAGGACGCCAGCTGGCGCGAGCGGTTATTCTCGATGATCGGCAGCGAGGATGGCCGGCTGGAACCCTATATCCGCCTGTGGCGGGAAGGCCAGGTACTGGCCGACAGCGACCCGGACATCAAAGCGGCCTACCTGCTAACCATGACCATGTGGCATGCCGAGACCGTGGCGATCGTTGAGCAGGGCCTCGCCTGCGGTGAGTTTCATTCGACCGAGCCGCCGGCGGATATCGCCTGGCGTTTTATCGCCCTGGTGTGCGGCCTCGACGGGATTTACGCCCTCGGCACCCAGACCCTGGACGAGACGGCGTTTAGCCGTTATTTGAATAAGATGATTACTCTGGAATTGTTTTAGCTGACTTTGACATTACGACGATAACGATCCTCTATGGCGCGGCGTAGTTCCATCGCAGGCATTGGCTGCTGGCGGAAGCCATTTAACGCGTTGTGCCGTTAGTTTACCGGATCGCGGCTACGCCTTACCCGGCCTACATAAACGCTTCTATCTCCCTTCGATATCTTTCCCCAGGCCCGGTCAGCGCAGCGCTGCCGGGCATGAGGAAATTTACTTCCCGGCTTCCGGATGCGTATCGAAAGCCGCCATCACCGCCGCCAGCGCCGCTTCGCTGAAGCCATGTTTAGGATCGTCCACGCCCAGGCCGAAGCGGGTTTGCAGCCCTTCGTACAGCGCGGAGACATCGGCAAAATCGACCTTCTCCACCACGTGGTTATTTTCCCAGTGGGTAAAGTGGAAATTGGTAAGGGTCATTTTGCCGCCGTCCGGCAGATGACGACACATCAGCAGGTGGTGACGAAAGTGTGACTGCGGCCAGTGCGCCGACCAGAAGTTACCCATCACATAATCAGACGCATACTGGCGACCTAAATCGAAATGGTACATCGACTGCCAATGCTCGTGATGGTTGAACTGCAGCGTCCACTCATCCCCTTCATGCACCAGACGATAGCTGCCATGCGGCGTCTGCTGCGGGATATCGGCCAGCAGCTTAATCGGCGCGGTCAGCGTCTGGCCGCCGAAGCCAACGTCGGCGATCCAGCGCTCGCCCGCCACTTCCACCAGCAATAAACGATGGGTGCGCGGCGGCATCTGCGGCGGATTGGCCAGCACCACCCGGCCCAGCAGGCTGCGGACATTAAAGCCTATTTCGCGCAGCGCGCGCTCCAGCAGGCCATTTTGTTCAAAACAATACCCCCCGCGTCGGCCGGCGATCAGCTTCGCTTCCAGCGCCAGGTCGTCAAGATGGATCTCGCGCGGCAGCAGGACGTCGAGGTTTTCGAAAGGGATAGCGCTGTTATGCTGCAGATGCAGTTGGCGCAAGGTATCAATAGAAACATCAGGCTCTCCCGTCCAGCCCAGACGGGAAAAATAGGCGCGTAAAAAGGGACTCATCAGGGTCTCCAGCTGTTGGTGTCCGACATTTATAGCCTATATTCCCGCGCCGACCCTCTTTTTTGTGCGCTTGTCGTTAACCGCGCGTGCTGCGCTGCATCAGCGCCAGCGCCGTCAGCATCAGGAGCAGACCGGTCAACAGCGTCAGGCTGGCCATCGCCATGCCCTGACCAACGGATCCCTGTTCGAACTGGCGCCAGATAAACACCGCCACGGTCTGCGTGCCGGCGGGCGCCAGCAGCAGCGAGGTCACCAGCTCCCGGGACGCCACCGCAAACACCATCAGCATCGCCGCCAGCAGCGCCGGAAAGACCAGCGGCAGAACAATTAGCCGCAGCGCCTGCAGCGGCGATGCGCCGTGGACCCGGGCGGCGGGCTCAAGATTGGGGCCGAGTTGGCGCAGCGCGCTGCCGACATAGCGCACCGGCCAGGGCAGCAGCAGGCAACAATAGGAGAGCAGCAGCATCCACAGCGTGTTGTAGGGCGAGCGCGGCCAGAAGGGCTGGTTCCACAGCAGGATCAATCCCACCCCCACCACCACGCCCGGCAGCGCCGCCGGCATCAGCGACAGCGCATCCACCACCCCGCGCCCTTTGATCTTCTGCACCATCACCAGCCAGGCGGCCAGCAGCCCCAGCGCGCCGACGATCAGCGCCGAACCTAGCGCCAGAGACAGGCTGACGCCGAGGGCCGACAGGGCATCGCCCTGCTGGTCGAATAGCGCCGCGAAGTGACGCAGCGTGACATTCTCCAGGCTGACTCCGCCCGAGAGGGTGCCCATCAGGCTGGTGAGCATCATCGAGGCGGCGGGGACCCCGACCGCCAGGCCGCCGACGGCCGCCATCGCCAGCAGCGCGGGCAGCGTCATCCAGCCCAGCGACGTCCCACGGTTTTCTCCCGGTTTGCCGGTGACGCTGGTGACCTCCTTCTCCCCCACCAGCCGCGTTTGCAGCCACCAGGCGAACAGCGCTACCGCCATCAGCAGCAGCGACAGCAGCGCAGCGCCGGTGAGATCCACCGGCCAGTCGGCCAGCTTTTTCTCAATGCCCACCGTCAGCATCACCACTCCCGCCCGGCTGCCCAGCGCCGCCGGTACGCCAAACTCCTCGATGGCGAGAGTAAACGCCAACAGCATCCCCGCCGCCAGCGCCGGGGAGAGCATCGGCAGCGTCACGTGCCAGAAGGCGCGCCAGGCGCTGGCGCCATGGACCCGGGCGACCATCGCCAGCCGTTGCCCGCTCGCCAGCAGGCTGCGGGAAACGGCAAAGTAGACCACGGGAAAAATATTAAAGGTCATCACCAGCACGATCCCGCTGCGGCTGAACAGCAGATCGTTTAGCTGCCAGCCGGTCAGCTGCTGCAGATAGCCCTGGCTTTGCAGAGCCAGCATCCACGAGAGCGCCGAGATATAGGGCGGCGTCAGAAAGGGGATCAAAAACAGCAGGTCCCACAGCCGGGGCAGCGGCAACGAAAACATACCGCGCAGAATACCGAGCGGCAGGCCGATCATCACGCTGGCCAGCGCCACGCCGCCGGCAATCCACAGCGTACCGCCGAGCATCGACGGCAGCTGGGGGTCGGCCAGCAGCGGCGAGACGCCGCCAAAGGCGTCATGGAGCGAACCGGCGCTAAAATGGGGAAAAATCGCCTGCAGCAGAATAAACAACAGCGGTAACGCGACCAGCAGCGTCAGGGCGGCAAGCGTCACGCCGGAAAGGAATTTTTGTTTCACAGCGGTTCCTGAAACGAAGCGTTCTCCGGCGGCCAGCGCCGGAGAACCGTGTCAATTAGTGGGCATACAGCTGACTGAAGCGGCTGAGGACGGCGCTACGCTCGCTACTCCCCTCGCCGCTGGTGGGCAAGACCTTCAGCGCGTCCAGCAGCGGGCGTTTGGCGGCCACATCGCGGCGAGCGGGCATCAGCCAGGCGTCGGCGACCCGCGCCTGACCTTCCGGCGACAGCACGTAATCGATAAAGGCTTTGGCCTCGTCGGCATGCTGGCTGGTTTTGAGGATCATCATCGGGCGCGGGGCGATCACCGTCCCGCTGGCCGGGAAAATCACCTTCAGCGACTCGCCCTGCTGAATATTGCCGTAGGAGACATAATCCACCGCGCCGAACACCGCCGCTTTCGCCCCCTGCATCACCGGCGTCACCGCCTGGGCGTTGGGGCCGCTGACCACCATGCCGTTCTTTTTCAGATCGTCAAACAGCTGCCAGGCCTGGTCGCCCATGCTGTTTTGCAGGCCAATCAGCAGATCCAGCGACGCGCC
Source organism: Klebsiella sp. 54 (assembly GCF_018223875.1). Lineage (NCBI taxonomy): Bacteria > Pseudomonadati > Pseudomonadota > Gammaproteobacteria > Enterobacterales > Enterobacteriaceae > Klebsiella > Klebsiella sp. 54. Next base: position 146,164 of record NZ_JAGRRA010000013.1, on the reverse strand, counting down.
GGAGAGCGCCGGGTCAGGCGTCGTTACCTTATCTTTAAACGCCGGCTGGGTGAGATCCCGCCACTCTTTCGGCTCCGGAGTGCCGCTTTTGCTGTTCCAGACGATGCCAAGCGCCGAGACCCCCTGGGCGATATAGTCCGCCGATTTCAGATTAGCCGGTACCTTGTCGGCGTTGGCGCTGTGAAAAGGCAGCAACCAACCCCGCTGGTGCAGATCCTCCGCGGTATCCCATGAAGCGGAGATCAGCACATCCGCCTGTGGGTTGGCCTGCTCGGCCTCCAGACGGGCCATCACTTTGCCGGTGGTGGCCTGGAAAACGGTCACCTTCACCCCGGTCTGTTGTTCAAAACCGCTGGCCAGGCTTTTCGCCAGCGAGCCAGGGCCGGCGGTGTAAACGGTCAGCGCATGGGCGCTTGAGAGCATCATGGCGGAGAGAGCCATCGCGAGTACCACTCCTTTCTTAACGGTCATAACGGTGTTCATACAACGTCCCCCGAGGTTGGCGTAACGGCGCGGACAGCGGCCACGCGGCCCGCGGATAAATGGACTATCCGGTCGGCTAACAGCTCGGCTTCACGGCGGTCATGGGTAACATACACGGCGGTGATGCCGAGCTGGCGCAGCAGGCGGCTCATTTCGCCACACAGCGATTCGCGCAGTTCGCTGTCCAGGTTGGAGAGCGGCTCATCAAACAGCAGCACCCGCGGCGCGGCGACGATCGCCCGCGCCAGCGCCACCCGCTGCTGCTGGCCGCCGGAAAGGCCTGAAGGTTTACGTTCGGCAAAGCCGTCGAGGCCCACCCGCGCCAGCGCCTCGCTCACCCGGCGCTCGCGTTCGGCGCGGGCAACGCCGCGCATGCGCAGCGGAAAGGCGACGTTCTGCGCCACGCTCATATGCGGCCAGAGGGCGTAATCCTGGAAAACCATGCCGATATCGCGTTGTTCAGGGGGCAATCCCCATCCTGCGCGGGCCACCAGCCGATCGCCAAAGCGGATTTCACCGCTGGCCGGCACGCTCAGCCCCGCCAGCAGGCGCAGCAAGGTGCTTTTGCCGCAGCCGGACGGGCCCAGCAGCGCCACAATGCTGCCGGGTTCGATATGCAGCGAGAAGCGATCGAGAATGGGGGTCTCTGCGAAGGCGAATGAGACCGCCTGCAGAGTGATAGGGGTCAGCGCGCGCATTGTCGCCCTCCCTTGCGGGAAAGCAACCCCTGCCCGGCGGTCGACATCCGACGGGACGCGCTCACCTGGGATAACATCAGGGGAGCCAACATATTGTGATCCTCTTTGGGACTTTGTGCTGGCGACTATAGTCAGACGAGATGACGTATTGATTACATTTTCATTGCGGCTTAACGTATTACCCGCCAACCGACCCATTACTCAAGGAACGCCTATGAGCCGCTTTCGCCACGTGGAACTGCAGTATGCCAGCCGCCTGCTCAACCACGGTCCGACCATTTTGATCACCAGCTACGACGCTGCGTCCGACCGGCGCAACGTCATGGCCGCCGCCTGGTCGATGCCGGTGGAATTCGCCCCACCGCGGGTGGCTATCGTGGTGGATAAAAGCACCTGGACGCGGGAAATCATCGAGCGCAACGGCACCTTCGGCATCGTGGTTCCCGGCGTGGCCGCCGCCAGCTGGACCTACGCCGTCGGCAGCGTCAGTGGCCGCGATGAAGACAAATTCAATGCTTACGGAATTCCGGTGGTGACCGGTCCGGAGCTGGGCCTGCCGCTGATCGAGGAGAAGTGTCTGGCATGGATGGAGTGCCGTCTGCTGCCGGCGACGGCGGCCCAGACCCAGTACGATACCCTGTTCGGGGAGGTGGTGTCTGCCGCCGCCGATGAACGCGCATTCGTCACCGGACGCTGGCAGTTCGACGACGATAAGATCAATACCCTGCATCATCTGGGGACAGGCAATTTTGTCGCCAGCGGCCGCCACGTGCGGGCAAACTCCCTCGACGAATAAGCGTGACCTGCCGCGGGTGGCAGATTTTTCCCCTGCCCGGCCTGCGGTCCCCCTTTTAACCCGGTGGGCGGCGGCGATCGGCGCTTGGGGTCAGGCCAAACACTTTTTTATACAGGGTGGTAAAGTGGTTGCTGTTGGCGAAGCCGCACAGATAAGCCACTTCGGTAATGGTCATCTCCGTTTCGCGTAATTTGACCCGCGCGGAAACCAGTCGCAGACGTTTCAGATAATTATCCGGCGTTAATCCGGTGGCCTCTTTAATATGGCGAAACGCCGTGCGGGTGGTAAGATGAAATTGCTCTGCCAGCTGCTGCCAGTTATGTTCTTCGAAACAGTGCTCCTGCAGCCAGGTGAGTAATTTATGCAGTTTATAGCGGGTGCTGCTATATTCGGCTTCCGACTCGGCTGTGAGAATGGTGGTCACCAGCTGGAAAAAGAGAGACTCCCGTTGCGGGGTATTATCCGCCGCCCTCAGCGCCGGGGAAAATATCTTTTCCACCAGTTCCCGACAATAGCTGCGGGTCTCCGGTGCCAGCCAGCCATAGCAGGCGGCGCGCTGCGCCGATAATTGCTGCAGCAATCCCTCCATCTGCTGTAAATAGCGAAAGGCCACCGCCGGATTTATTAAGACATTAATCAACTTCAGCGTCCCCAGCTCATCATAATAGTGGACATCGCCAGGCTGGACATAAAATACATCGCCCTGCTGGATATACAGCGGGCGGCCATTAATAACGTGTAATCCATGCCCCTCCTCGACGATCACCAGCTCGGCAAACTCGTGGCCATGTTCCTGGCTATTATCTTCCGGGTCGCTGGCGTACATGCCGAGCTTATCCTGGGGGTGGGTGAAATAATACTCAACGGTCAGTGTCATCATTACAGCAAATCCTGAACAGCCTGGTGCGCAGGGGCACGATAATCTATTCCGGCCTTCGCCACGCGCCCGATGTGCGGATTTGTGATCGCCAGCGCCCCCACCTCATTATTCCTGCCATTTTCACTGACGGTTTGGCATTGCCAGAGTGGTGGTGCCGCCGGACGACGGCCTATGCTGCGCCTAACCTAATGGAGAGGACGCAGTATGTCACAGGCAATTCAATACAATTCCAGTGTGGCGATGACCCGCCATCCGCATTTATTAGAGCGTGCGGCCGCCCTAACGCCCGCGCTACATCGTCAGCGCCAGGCGCCGCAGGCCATCGTCGAGGCCGTCGCCGATCCGGCGGCGCTGAACGGCTGGCGGGGACACACCGTCTGCACGCCTGAGCAGTTTTATCAGCAGCCGCTTCGCGTCGGCGACAGCATCATCATTGACTTTGGCAGCCATTTTGTTGGCTACCTGCAGTTCAGCTGCCGCAGCGTCGGCAGCCCGCCGGATGCCCCGGCCCATCTGCACTTCACCTTCGGCGAAACGCTGAGCGAAGTTTGCGAGCCGTTCAGCGAGTACCAGGGGTGGCTGAGCAGTAGCTGGTTGCAGCAACAGGATCTGTGGCTCGACGTCCTGCCCGCCCGGGTTGACCTGCCGCGTCGCTACTGCCTGCGCTACCTGAAGGTGGAAATCAAAGCGCTGTCGCGCAAATTTCGTCTGCAGTTCGATGAGATAGCCCTGGAAACCGTTACCTCAGCCGGCAGCCCGCAGCCGGCGGTCATCGCCGATTCGGAGCTGAAAGCCATTGATGACGTCGCGGTTCGCACCCTGCAAAACTGCATGCAGGAGGTGTTTGAGGATGGGCCGAAACGCGACCGTCGGCTGTGGCTCGGCGACCTGCGCCTGCAGGCGCTGGTCAATGACGTGACCTTCGGCCACCACGATCTGGTCCGCCGCTGCCTGTACCTGTTTGCCGGCCATACCCGGGAAGATGGCATGGTCTCCGCCAATGTCTTTGTTCAGCCTGACGTGCGCGCCGATGACACATTTCTCTTTGATTATTCATTATTTTTTGTCGACGTACTCTATCACTACCTGCAAAGCACTGGCGACATGGAAACCGCCCGTGAACTGTGGCCCACGGCGCGACGGCAAATCGAGCTGGCGCTGACCCGCTGCGATCCCCAGGGTCTGGTGCGCGACAGCGATGACTGGTGGGTATTTATCGACTGGCAGGCAGAGCTGAATAAACAGTCGTCGGCGCAGGGGGTGCTTATCTACTGCCTGCAACGTGCCCTCTGGCTGGCGCAGCGTGTTGAACCGCAGCGGGTAGCCGACTACACCGCTACGCTCGCGCAGCTGAAAGAGGCCGCCCTCCGCCACCTGTGGGACAGCGAGCGGCAGGTGTTTATCAGCGGCGCCGCGCGCCAGGTCTCATGGGCATCGCAGATCTGGCTGGTACTGGCGGAGGTCGGCAGCGTGGAGCAGCGACAGGCGCTGATGCGCCGTCTGCGGCAGCAGCCCCCCACCATTGCCATGAATACGCCCTATCTGCGCCATCATCACATTGCCGCCCTGCTGCAGTGCGGCCTGCGCGAAGAGGCGATAGCGGAGATCAAGGCCTACTGGGGAGCGATGGTCGACTACGGCGCCGACACCTTCTGGGAAATTTTCGATCCGCAGCATCCTGACTTTTCCCCCTATGGCAGTAAGCTCATCAATAGTTACTGCCATGCGTGGAGCTGTACGCCGGCCTGGTTTATTCGCCAGTACGGACTTTAACAACAACGATAAGCGAGTGATTTATGGCAGAAACAACGTTTACCCTGTGGCGGCAGCGCCTTGGCTATGGCATTGCCGATCTCTCCTGCAACCTTGTGTGGCAGATGATCTCTCTGTATCTGATGTTTTTTTACACCGACGTGATGGGCCTCCCGGCCTATTATGTCGGCCTGATGTTCCTGGTCACCCGGCTGGTGGACGGCGTGGCCGACGTGCTGATGGGGCTGGTGATCGACAATACCGCCACTCGCTGGGGGCGCTGCCGTCCGTATCTGCTGATTGGCGCGATCCCCTTTGGACTGCTGTGTATTCTGGCCTTCTACGTGCCCGATTTCGGCACCACCGGTAAGCTGATCTACGCTTTTGTCACCTATTTGTGCCTGTCGTTTCTCTATACCCTCGTTAATATTCCATTCTGCGCCATGCTGCCGTTTCTGACGAACGACTCGCGAGAGCGCACGACGCTGTCGGCAGTGCGTATTCTGCTCGGCTCGCTCGGGGCGACCATTGTCGCGGTCGCCACTCTGCCGCTGGTTGGCGCGCTGGGGAAAGGCAATCAGGAGCACGGCTTCTTCTATACGGCGGTAGTTTTCGGCGTTATTGCCACCTTTTTTCTGCTGGTGAGCTTCCGGAACGTTAAGGAAAATATCAGCATTACTCAGGAGCGCATGACCTTAAAACGCGCCTGGGTCAGCCTGCGCGCCAATCGACCGTGGTTCGTCTTCGCCATCAACATTTTCCTGATGTGGGGCGCGTTTTTCTTTCAAACCGGGGCGCTGGTCTACTTCTTCCATTATTACGTCGGCAATAACGAACTCACGGCGGTCGTCGCCGGGATCTCCACCTTCGTTCCCCTGCTGGGCACCCTCACCGTGCCGCTGCTCGCCAGCCGAATGAAAAAGCGCCACGTGTATCTGGTCGCCAGCGCGATCAACCTGGTCGGCATGGGTATGATGATGGCGGCAGGCGTTAATAGCTGGGGTCTGGTTGCCGGAGCGGTCGTGTTATCGCTTGGCGCCGGACAGCGCACGGCAATTTACTTTTCCATGCAGGCCGATCCGGTGGATTACGGGGTATGGAAAACCGGCATCAATACCGCCGGCATTTTAACCTCCATCAACGGCTTTCTTGGCAAGGTGGCTATGGCGGGCGCAGGAGCCATTACCGGGGTACTGCTCTCATCCGCCGGTTATATCGCTAACCAGACGCAAAGCGACGGCGCGATGCTGGCGATAAAAGCCTGCTACCTCTATATCCCCGCGCTGCTGATTGTGGCCTCAATGTTGTGGATGGGTCGCTTCTACCGCCTCGACGACCAGTACGAGCAGATCCGCGCTGACCTTGACGCTGGACGCCGTGCGCCGTCGAACGCATCGTCTGTTGGTGGAGAAAACCACGCCCTGTAAGGCGCAGCACACCCTTCATACCTCTGAAAAAATAAGGATTGATATGCGTATCTCTTTGATAAGCGCAGCGGTTTGCTGCGCCCTTTTTTCGGCTTACGGCGCGAGTGCGGCCCCACTCACTGTCGAGCAACGGCTGGCTCTGTTGGAGGCCCGGCTAAATCATGCGGAGCAGGAGGCGGGAGAAGCTAAACGCCGGGCGCAGCAGGCGGAGCTGCGCACCAGCGCCGCGGAACAGCGCGCGGCGGCAGCGGAAAAGCAGGTGCAGGCGCTCAGCCAACAGACCACGGCTCGCGAACAAAAACAGCAGGCCACCAATCAGCAGCTGAGCGAGCAGCTGGCGAAACGCGCCCCGGACGATGGCTTTACCTTTAACGCCTACGCCCGTTCCGGAATGTTAGTCAACAGCCACGGCAAAGGCGCCCGCGGCGGGCCAGGTATCTCCCCGGCCAGTTCGCTCAACGGCGATGCCCACGTCGGTCGTCTCGGCAACGAAAAAGATAATTACGCAGAGCTGAGCTTTGGCAAAAAGCTTACCTTCAACGATGGCTCATGGGCGCGCTTTAAGACCATGCTCGCCGACGGGGCCACCAACCCGGATCCGTGGGTTCAGGACAACGACAGCCACCATCTGAACATTCGTCAGCTGTACGTCGAGATGGGCGACTTCGCCGAGTTCACCGGGCCGTTAAAACGCGCCTCGATCTGGGCCGGCAAGCGCTTCGATCGGGATAACTTCGATATCCACTTTACCGATAGCGACATCATGTTCCTCGGTGGCACCGGCGGCGGGATCAATGATGTCGACTGGGGAAGCGGCCTGCGCGGCGATTATTCGGTGTATGCGCGTAACTTCGGCGACCTTGGCAGCGATAATTACGCGGATAATGACATCCAGAATCTGCTGTTCACCGCAAACCATTTTTACGGCAACTGGCAGCTGATGACCACGGTGATGACCGCCCAGGGCAACGATGACCTGAAAGATAATACCTCGACCACCGGGAGCTATGCCCTGCGCAGCGATAACACCGCCAAAAACGGCTACTACGCGATGCTGGCCCTCCACGACAAACAGCAGTTCTACGGCCTGGCGCCGGGGGTGTCGGAAAGCGCCCTGCAGTACGGCGTCGGGCTGGGCGCCGAAGCGCGTCAGCCGGGGAGCGATGGCGACCTGACCGAGAACGCGGCCTCCCTGCGCTTTGCGTCGTACGGGATCCTGCCGCTGGGGAAAAACTGGCAGCTGGCGCCGTCGGTGATCGCCCAGCACAGCGAAGACCGCTATCGCGACGGCGACCGCTACGACTGGGCGACGTTTAACCTGCGGGTATCGCAAGGGATCTCCGCTCACTTCGCCCTGCTGTATGAGGCCTCGTGGCAGTATATGGATCTCAATCCGAACGGGCGCAGCTATCGCTATAATGACAACGTTTATCAGTATCAGGCGGTGCGCGGTGATTTCTACAAGCTGACCTTCGCCCCCACCTTTAAAGTGGGCGATGTGTTTGATATCAAAGCGCGGCCGGAGATACGTTTCTTTGTCACGTGGATGAACTGGGATAAAGACCTGGATCGTTATGCGATCAACGATGATTTCGGCAGCAAAGGCTTTACCGCTGGCGGGACATGGAACTTCGGCGTGCAGACGGAGATTTGGTTCTGACCGAGCGTCACTGGCGGGCATCATGCCCGCCAGTGGCAATTACATGCTATAACCCGGCTTCTTAATCAACTGCGCCATCTGCGGGGCGATCTCACTATCCCACACCGCCTGCCACGCGTCCGGCTCAACCTGGGTGAGCGCGACGCTGACCGCGCTCTCTTTGCTGTTCAGATGACGGATCAGCACCTCGGTAATGTCGGCGGCCAGCGCGGTTTTTTGTTCGTCAGTCAGTTCACGGGGAAAACATTTAATATCTACATGCGGCATAGCAAAGACTCCTTGTGGTCAGAGCCATAACGCTACCACAGAATGGCCGTTCTGGTTGCCATCGCGTGCGTTAAATCAGCTTGTTACGGCGTAGCGCCACGGCCAGCTCCGGTCGCTGACAGACCGCCCGGGCGATGGCGGCGAATTTTGGCGCGTGGTCGTCAAACCACGCCTGTCGCGGCCCCCAGCTGTACATCGCCGCGATATAGCAATCCAGCAACGTTACCGACGCGCCCAGCGCCCACGGCCCGGCGGCAAGCTGCTGTTCGAACCAGAGATAGAGATTTTTCCGGTACTGGCGACAATTCTCCACCAGCTGCTCCGCGGCGGCGGGCGCCCAGCGTTCCGGGTAATCGGCATAGGTAAAGGTAGGATAGACATTGGCCACCAGCCAGACCAGCAGACGCTGGAACTGTTGACGCTGCGGCGTCCCCGGCGCGGGGGCCAGATCGGGACGCTGATCGAGGATCATCAGCGCGATGGCGGCGGTTTCGGTCATGATGCTCCCATCGGCCAGCTGCAGCGTAGGCACCTGGCACAGCGGGTTAATCTGCCGCAGACGCTCGCGCGCCGGACCGGGCTGGTCAAAGCCCTCCACGTCAACCACCTCGTAGGGAATATCGGCCAGGGAGAGCATCAGCTCGCTAATCGTCGAGCCCCATCCCGGCACGCCATAAACGGTTATCATGGTCTGCCTCCAGGGTAAAGCCTAAGTGTAGGCAGAAAATTACCGCTCACCCAAACGGCATACCATGGCCCGGGTGGTTAGTAGGTGATCCCCGGCGGGTTGACCACCGACTGCGCCACCGCTTCGCCCTGCTCTCCCCAGCGCGCCAGCACCTGCTGATATTCACCACGGGCGATCGCCCCGTCGAGGGCTGCCTGCAGGGCAAAGACCAGGCCGTTACCTTTTTTAGTGGTCGTCGCCACCCACGCTTTTTTCGGCCCCAGGCCTACCACCCGGGTCTGGCCATTAAGGGCCGCTTTATAGGCGGCCACCGACTGCGGACCGAAAAAGATATCCGCCCGCCCGGACTGGATATAGAGGTTGCCGGAGGCATCATCGGTCAGGTAGACCGGCTGGGCCGGCGGCCGCCCGGCGGCCCGGTTGTCCTCATTCCAGCCCAGCAGGATCCGCTCCTGGTTGGTGCCGGACCCGACGATCACTTTGCGCCCGGCGAGGTCTGCGGGTCCGTTTACCGCGGCGATGTCGCTGGTGGATTTCACTGAGAAGGCCAGGGAGTCCACCCGGTAGGTGGCGAAATCGAACTTCTCTTTGCGCTTCTCGGTTACCGCGATATTAATCAGCGCCACATCGTAGCGGCCGGCGGCGATGCCCAGCGGCCAGTCCTCCCACGCGGTGGGCACCAGCCTGAGTTTCAGGCCAAGGCTTCCGGCCAGCAGGCGGGCCATATCCGGGTCGCTGCCGATCCGCGTGCGGTTGTCGCTGGCCAGCAGCGCCAGCGGCGGCGAATTGAGCGCCGAGATCGCCACCGTCAGCGTCCCCGGTTCCACGAAGCGATAGCCCGGTGGAATTTTCGCGATCGCCTGCGGGTCGCGGGTGACCGGCAATGGCTGCTCATTGGCGCGCAGATCCAGCGCCGCCTGAGCGTCCATGGCGAGGGCGCTGAGCACAAGGGTCACTATCGCTCTGTTCATGACGGCAGCACCCTGGATAAAAACTGCCGGGTACGCGGATGCTGCGGATGGTTGAGCACCTCGTCGCTGCTGCCCTGCTCGACGATCCTGCCGTCGACCATAAACACCACCTGATCGGCCACCTCGCGGGCAAAGCCAACCTCGTGGGTGACCACCACCAGGGTGGTGCCGGAGCGCGCCAGCTTCTTGATGACATCCAGCACCTCGCCCACCAGCTCCGGATCCAGCGCCGAGGTGGGCTCATCAAACAGGATCACCCGCGGGTCCAGCGCCAGCGCCCGGGCAATAGCGATACGCTGCTGCTGGCCGCCGGAGAGATGCCGCGACCAGGCATCTGCTTTATTGCGCAGTCCAACCACGTCCAGCAGCTCCCAGGCACGGGCAATGGCCTCTTTGCGCGTGGCCTGCTTGTGGGCGATCGGCGCCTCTATCAGGTTCTCCAGCACCGTCAGGTGCGGAAACAGGTTAAAGTTCTGAAACACGTAGCCGACGTTGATCCGCTGGCGGAGGATCTCCTTCTCTTTCATCTCATACAGCTTGTCGCCTTTGCGGCGATAGCCGATATAGTCGCCATCAATCTGAATAAACCCCTCATCAACGCGCTCGAGGTGATTAATGGTGCGCAGCAGCGTGGACTTGCCCGAACCGGAAGGGCCGAGGATCACCGTCACCGTGCCCGGAAGTATCTCCAAGGACACATCGTCCAGCGCTTTGTGGCGGCCATAGTATTTGCTGACGCCGGTGATAGAGATATGGCCATTACGAGAGCTGGGCATGGACGGCCTCCTGGGGCTGTGGTTGACGTGCGGGTTGATTCAGACGGCTGCTGCGGGCGCTGTTCACCGCCGAGCGGCGCTCGCTGCGCGCCAGTCCACGTTCTACCAGGTACTGTATGGCGGAGAGAACGCTGGTGATCGCCAGATACCAGGCGGCGCCGACCATCAACAGCGGGATCACCTCCTGGGTACGGTTGTAGATCATCTGGATGGTGTAGAACAGCTCCGGCATCGCCAGGACATACACCATCGCCGTTCCTTTCGCCAGACTGATGATCTCGTTGAAGCCGGATGGCAGAATGGTGCGCAGCGCCTGCGGCAAAATAATGCGCAGCGTGCGTCGCCAGGCGGGCAGCCCCAGCGCGGCAGCGGCCTCATACTGCCCATGGTCAACGCCGAGGAAGCCGCCGCGAATAATCTCCGCGGTATAGGCGCTCTGCACCAGGGTCAGGCCCACCACCGCCGTGGAGAATTGCCCCAGCACGTTTATCGTCTGGTAGCTGGCCCAGGTGACGCCGGTAAACGGGATCCCCAGCGACAGGGTGTCGTAAAGATAGGAGAAGTTGTAGAGAATGATCAGCACTACAATCAGCGGCAGCGAGCGAAACAGCCAGATATAGCTCCAGGCGAGGCTGCTGAGCAGCCAGGATGAGGACAAGCGGGCCAGCGCCAGCAGGCCGCCGAAGATCACGCTCAGCACCGTGCCGAGCAGGGTCAGAAGCAGGGTTTGTCCCAGCCCTTCGAGGATCACCGGGTCAAAGAACCAGCGGGCGAAGACGCCCCACTCCCAGCGCGGGTTGAAGGCCACCGACTGGATCACTACCGCCAGCACCAGCAGGGCCACCAGGGCTCCCACCACCCGCAGCGGATAGCGCGCCGGCACCACTTTTATCGTTTCAGATGTATGCATAATGCCTCCTCAGGCGCTGTGGCTAAAGGCGCTCACCGCCAGCGCTTTAGTGAACCGCAGCCGGCCATCGTAAGGCGGCTGACTGTACTCTTCCGGGTCTCGCGCGAGGTCAAACTGCGCCTCATACCCCTGGCTGAGATAGAGCTTTACCGCCTCCGGCTGGCGGAAGCCGGTGGTCAAGTAGATATGGCTGTACCCGGCCAGCACCGCCCGCCGCTCCAGCTCCTGAACCACTTTCGCCGCCAGCCCCTGCTGGCGCAGACGGCGGTGCGTCCAGATACGTTTGATCTCTGCGGTGTGGCGATCCTTAGGTTTATAAGCGCCGGTGGCGATAATTTCGCCCTCACGCTCAAGGACGATAAACAGCCCCTGCGGCGGCAAATACCACTCGCTCAACTCCACTTCCGCATCGCGGGAAAAATAGTCGCCGTAGCGGGCGGCGTATTCAGCAAACAGCCCGCTAATAATCGGCTGCAGCTCCGGTGCGTCCGGAGAAATATCGCGGAATGCTTCGCTCATCGCGCCTCCTGTCAGTCGCCCAGCCCGGGCGGGTTGATTTCCGATTGCGGTATGCTTTCCACCCCTTCGCCCCAGCGGTTAAGCACTTTGGCGTAGTCCCCGCTGGCGATAGCGCCGTTCAGCGCCGCCTGGACGGCATTCACCAGCCCGCTGTCTTTTTTCAGCGTTACCGCGATATGCGCCGCTTTCGGCCAGCCGCCATCGACGCTGCCCACCAGTTTGGTTTTGCCGGTCAGCGCCGCCTTCCATGCGCCAATTACGTTAGGGCCGAAAAAGGCGTCGGCTCGCCCGGTCTGCAGCGCCAGCGTCTGGGCGGCATCATCCTTGGTGTAAACCGGGGTAAACGGCTTCAGCCCCTTCTTGACGTTCTCCGCGTTCCACGCCAGCAGGATCGCCTCCTGGTTAGTACCGGAGCCGACGATAATCTTCAGCCCGGCGATGTCCTCCGCCTTGTCAATTTTGTTCAGCGGACTGGTGCTTTTGACGTAGAAGCCCAGCGAATCTTTGCGGTAGGTGGCGAAATCGAACTTTTCTTTTCGCTCTTTGGTGACGGTAATATTGCTGATCGCGGCATCATATTTGCCGGAGGTGACTCCCAGCGGCCAGTCTTCCCAGGAGGTGGGAACTACGTTCACCTCCAGCCCGAGACTCTCCGCCACCAGCCGGGCGATATCCGCCTCGCTGCCGAGCAGGGTTTTGTTGTCATCGGCGAAGACCGTCAGCGGCGGTGAGTTCAGGGCCGCCACCGCGACGGTGAATTTCCCCGGCACCGCCAGATGCAGATCTTTCGGCAACAGGGCAATGGCCTTCGGGTTTTTCGCTGTGTGAATCGGCGTTTTGTTGGCCTCCAGGCTTACCCCGGTGCCATTGATCTTGACGTCCTGTGCCCACGACGAGGCGCTAAATGCCAACGCGACGGCCAGCAAGAGTGTTGTTTTCTGCATAGCGTGATTCTCTTTTCTTATTTTTGGAATTGATTAGCGGGTAGCGCCAGGCCCAGACTTTCCCGCAGGGTGGTGCCCGGATAGTCGCGACGGAACAGACCGCGCGCCTGTAACAGAGGCACCACCTCGTCAACAAAGCGCGGGAAGGTTTCCGGCGTGCCGCCCTGAATGATGAAACCGTCCGCCGCGCGCTGTTCGAACCACAGCTGCAGGCCATCGGCGACATCGCTGGCGGTGCCGGTAAAGCGCGGACGTGGGCTCGCGGCCTCCAAGGCCACCTGGCGCAGGGTTAATCCCCGCTCGCGGGCGTGACGTTTAATCTCGTCGGTGGTGCTGCGGAAGCTGTTTTGTCCCAGGTCGCCAATATCCGGGAACGGTTCATCAAGCGGGTACTGCGAAAAATCATGGTGTTCGAAATAGCGCCCAAGATAGTTCAGCGCATCCTCGATGGAAACCAGCGCCGCGGTAGTCTGGTACTGACGTTCCGCATCCTCGGCGTCATCCCCGACGATGACGCTGACGCCCTGGAAGATATGCAGTTGATCCGGGGTGCGCTGCCATGCCGCCAGCTGGCTTTTCACGTCCTGGTAAAATGCCTGCGCCTCGGCCAGCGACTCCTGATGGGTAAAAATGGCATCGGCGTGGCGTGCGGCTAATTTTTTACCGTCGTTCGACGCGCCGGCCTGGAAAATAATCGGTCGTCCCTGCGGCGTGCGGGCAATATTCAGCGGCCCGGCCACTTTAAAGAAATCGCCGTGATGATCGAGCGTATGCAGCTTATTTTTGTCAAAGAACTGACCGGTCGCTTTATTGCGTACAAAGGCATCTTCTTCCCACGAATCCCATAAGCCTTTTACCACCTGCAGATATTCATCGGCAATGCGATAGCGCAGCGCATGATCCGGATGCTGGGCCCGGGAGAAGTTTTTCGCCGACCCTTCCAGCGGCGAAGTGACCACGTTCCAGCCTGCCCGTCCCTGGCTTAAATGGTCAAGGCTGGCGAACTGTCGGGCGGTGGTAAACGGCTCGCTGTACGAAGTGGATAAAGTCCCCACCAGCCCCAGCCGCCGGGTAACCGCGGCCAGCGCGGAAAGCACCGTTAAGGGCTCGAAGCGATTTAAAAAATGGGGAATCGATTTTTCATTAATATATAAACCGTCGGCGACAAAAATAAAATCCAGCTTACCCGCTTCCGCTTTTAACGCCGTCTCTGTAACAAAATCAAAATTAATACTGGCGTCGGCCTGGGCCGCCGGATGACGCCATGCGGACATATTTCCCGATGCACCATGTAATATGGTTCCCAGACGCAATTGTCGATTTTCAGACATAGCTACCCCTTCCCCTGCCATCCGTTAAATGTGTTGTAACGCTTCTTCCGCGAGCCGGGCGAAATAATGCGCCGCGGGCGCAATCAGCCGTTCATCCGGATTAAATGCCGGATGGTGCAGACCATATTCGCTGGCGCTGCCGATGCTGACGAACGCCCCGGGAATATGCTGAAGATAGACCGCAAAATCTTCGCCACCGAGATGCAGATCGGCGTAGTGAGTGCGATACCCGGCCTGAGCTGCCACCTCGCTGGCGAAGTCGGCCCAGCGGGCATCGTTGACCAGCGCCGTCGGGCCGGCGTACCAGAAGACGTCAATCTGCGCGCCAAAAGCGCTGGCGAAACCGGCCGCAATCTCGCTGACCCGGGCTTTGACACGCTGTTGCACTTCACTGCTGTGGGTGCGCAGCGTCCCCTCCAGTTCGACGCTCTCCGGCAGCACGTTCCAGGTATTGCCTCCCTGGATCCGCGTCACGCTGAGCACCACCGAGTCGAGGGTGTTCACTTCCCGGCTGGCTACGCTCTGCAGCACCGTCACCAGCTGGCTGGCCAGCAGGATCGCATCCTTTCCTTCATGTGGGCGGGCGGCATGCGCCCCCTTCCCGGTCACTTTGAAAACGAAGCGATCGACGTTGGCGTAGAACGCGCCGCCGCGGGTGGCAAATTCGCCCACCGGCAGGCCGGGCTCATTGTGCATACCAAAGATCGCCGACACGTCCTCCAGCGCCCCGGCGCGGATCAGGGTTTTCGCGCCGCCAAAATTTTCCTCCGCCGGCTGAAACAGGATCCGTACCCGCCCCGGGAGTTCCGCTTCCCGCTCCTTCAGCAGCAGCGCCGCCCCCAGCATCACGCTGGTGTGAATATCATGGCCGCAGGCATGCATCACCCCTTCATTTTGCGAGCGGTAAGGCAGACCGGTCGCCTCCTCGATGGGCAACGCATCGATATCCGCCCGCAGGGCAATCACCTTGTCGCCGCTGCCGACTTCGGCGACCAGCCCGGTTTTCAGATCGAAGGGCAGCAGAGTCAGCCCGCCGCTCTGCAGCCAGTCGCGGATCCGCGCGGTGGTGGCTACTTCCTGTAGGGAGAGCTCCGGGTTCTGGTGCAGCTCGCGCCGCCAGCTAATCAGTTGTTGTTCAAAGGACATTCAGCACCTCCTTGCCGTAGTGAGCCTGCGCCAGCAGGCGCAGGGAGCGCAGGCGCGCTGGCCCGTCGCTAATGGGGGTATCAATGATGAGTTCATCCAGCCGATCTTCCGCCTGCAGCGCGTCAAGCCGGGCTTTAACCTGTTCGGGAGTACCGGAGATCAGTGAAGATTCGCGGCGGTGGATGCGTGTCGGCCGGCTGCCAGCCTGGCGGGCAAAGGCGACGGCCTGAGCCTCACTGCCGACGGTCACCCGCTGGCCGTTCTCCAGCTCGACGCCCCACACCTCGACCTGCTGCGCCAGCGCAGCGGCGGTGGCCGGATCGTCAGCCACCACCACCTGCACGGCGACGATCGCCTCACGCGGGCTGAGCTCGCGCCAGCGGTTGATCACCGTACGGCGCAGCGCGCTGTCGCCATTGAGATGGGCCGCAAACACGAAGTTCCAGTCAAGACGGGCGGCCAGTTCCGCACTCTCCAGGCTGGCGCCGAGCAGAAATCCGTCGGCCCGGCGCGGCGGGATCGGCGTGGCGCGCAGGCTCTCCTCTCCCCCTGGCTCAGTCAGTGACAGCCAGTTATCCAGCTGCGCCAGCTGATCGGCAAAGGTCCCTTTCTCCTCCTGATGCAGGCCCTGCTGCAGGGCGCGGGTGGAGAGCGGCAGGCCGCCAGGCGCCTTGCCCACCCCGAGATCGATGCGACCCGGCGCGAGGGCGGCCAGCAGGTTAAAGTTTTCCGCGACTTTATAGGGGCTGTAGTGCTGGAGCATAACGCCGCCGGACCCAAGACGAATGCGCCGGGTGTGGCCCAGCAGCCAGGCGATAACCAGCTCCGGAGAGGGGCTCGCCAGCTGATCGGTATTGTGGTGTTCGGCGACCCAGAAGCGGTGATAGCCCCAGGCTTCGGCGTGTTGCGCCAGCGTTAATGTGCGCGCCAGCGCCTGCGCGGCGGTTTCCCCGGCGGCAAGCGGACTTTTATCCAGGATACTGATTCGATAAGACATTTCGCAGGCTCATATGAAAGTACGTGCCTGCATTATTAAAATCTCTGCTAACTATTGAGAAACAATTAATTCACATGTGTACTGCTGAAAATTAGATATGCCCGCCTGACCGCTGCGCTTCCAGCTCGCGGAGCAGCGCCTCGGCCTGCCGCGGACTGCGCAGCCGGACGAAGCGAATATGCCGATATTGCGGATCCTGCATATCGGCCAGATAGCGTCGACGATTCTGCCGCCAGGTCTTCAGCGTCCAGAGGATGATGGATTCCCGGCTGCAGAACGAACGGCGGAAACTCTCGCGGTTGCCGGTGCCCGGCCATAGCTCCTGTTGTCGCCACGCCCGGCTCGCGGCCCGCCACACCGCCTGACGCAGCGTGCGCCAGAGGCCATAATCCAGCCAGATCACCAGATCCACCTCGCGCCATTTGACCCCGCGGCTGCGATTGTAATTGCCATCCAGCACCCAGCCCGGCGAGGCCGTCGCGGCGGCAATGGCGGCGAAAAACGCCTCATCCGGCGTGCCCTGCCAGTTCGGCCGCCAGTACAGGCGATCGAGCTCGATCCAGGGTAGTCCCAGCCGGTGCGCCAGGCGCCGGGCCAGAGTGGATTTGCCTGAGCCGCTGGTGCCGACCACGTTGATGTTCATCTCTGTTTCTCCCTGGTAGCCATTCCCGTTGTTCGCCGCCTTTGCCCGGATGAGAAAAGGCAATGTGTAACAGCCGCTGACGACAGCAAGCGCAATGAAAAAAGTGGTGAGATTCCCCGGCAACCACGGTCAGCCACGCACACGCGGTGTCGCCAGGCTTTTCCAGCCGGCAAAAGCCGACCAGACAGTCAATTTAACCCTGCATATCAAAGCCGGACTGCTGAAAATCCCGGAAGACATCGGGGTTGTTAAAAGGCGGGAACGTGGCCTTCCTGGCAGCAGCGGCTAACTCGTCACAATAGGCTTTGTTACCGTTGCTGGTCGAGACATGTAAAACCGTGCCATCCTGCGCAAAGGCTAAATGCAACCTGCATTTCTTACCCTGCCAGCGCTCGGGGGTATCCATCTGGGCTAGTATCGCGGCCCTGATGGCCCGCGCCTGGGCGCCCCACTCATCCCGATCGTCCCAGCGGCCAGAGCCACAGCTTCCCGTCGCGGTCGTTTTATGACAGCCGGAGGGCTGTAACGGTGCGCAGCCCGCGCCCAAGGCAGAGATAAGGGTTAATAAACACAATTTCTTCAACATACCGGCTTTCCTGCCCGTAACGAATTGGAAAGGTTGCCATTATGCGCTACTCGCAGGCAAGGCACCAGAGAGCGGAGCCAGGCTCTGACGGGGCGAGAAGATGACTTCAACCCGCTGGCCGGCTGGTGATCGGCTCGATGTGCGGGCTTCCTCGTTATGCTGAAGACCTCGCCACTTACGATCCTGTCAAGCATCATCTCCTGAAAGAGGGGCAGCCCTGGCGTACGCTTAAACCCCTCCCGGCTTTACTGAATGAGATACAGCAGGCGCAGTTTAGCGTCCTTGCCACCAACGTTAAGCACAATGCCTGGTGGGATCATGCCACCATCGTTTGTTCGGCAAACGGGCCGTCGGCTGATCCTCAGGAGAGTTAATTTCAGGCTGACCGCGCCATCTGTTATGCAGCGCCAGTAAAGATGGCGCTGCCGCCAACAAAGCAGTCTTTATCCAGCGTCAGGCTGGCGATCTTATGCACCGGACCGCGCATATTCACCTGAAAATCCGCGCCGAAGGTGATGCACAGCTGGCCGCCTGGCATGTTGACATCAACCCGATCGTCCACCTTCCCTAACCGGCGCATGGCGCTGGCCGCCGCGCAGCTGCTGCTCCCGGAGGCCATCGTAAACCCGGCGCCCCGCTCCCAGATACCAATCTTCAGGGTATGGCGATCGACAATTTCCACGAACTGCACATTGCAGCGTTTGGGGAATAAGGGATGATGTTCAATTTGCGGTCCTAAACGATGAACCTGTTCCAGGTCGAGCTTATCCACGAGGACAACGCAGTGGGGATTGCCCATGGAGACCAGCACGACGGACAGGGTTTCATCCGCCAGCGTCAACGGATAATTCACCGCCTCGGGCAAATTCACTAAGGCGGGTAACGCCGCCGGATTGAAATTCGCCCGCCCCATATCCACGCTAATCTGATGAAAATCACTCTCCACGGTGCAATAGACATCTCCGCCCGCCGTGTGCACTAAAAAAGGCTCATGGCCGACGCGACCGCTATCAAACAGATAGCGCGCATAGATCCGTAGCCCATTACCGCTTTTCTCCGCCTCGGAGCCGTCCGGATTGATAATACGCAGCGTGGGATGGGTTTGATCGCCGCTGTCGATCAGCAGACCATCGGAACCAACGCCATAGTGGCGATGGCACAGAATTCGAATATGCTCGTTGCTCAGCTGGTCGGCAACGGCGCGATGGCATACCAGGTAATCATTACCCAGTCCGTGATATTTATGAAACTGTAAGGGGGTCATTGTGTGGGGTCGCCTGGCGCTATGGGTCTGATCTTGCATCTTACAATACCTGCGCCGCCAGAATGAATTAAACACTAAGGCTTAACCGCTCTGTTCATTCTGCTCTTCGGCAGGCAGGCGTCATGCTTCTCCCGTCTGCGCATCCCCGCCGTGACTGACGCTGAAGCCATTTATGCTGGAATATCCGGATATTAACATCAAAAGCACTGATGATAATGGCCAAACGGTGGTCGTCGATGACCGGTTAAACGCTGGGCTGCGACTCGGCGAACAGCTGGCTATCGCCTGTGACCAACGAATGCGCCAGCAGGCGAACTGGCCCCACGCCGTCCCCGGACAGCCTCGCTATTACCCCAGTCGACGCCAACATACCAGCGCTTTCATTCTGTTGCGGGAAACTCTGCGACGCTGATCTCATTGATAAATCTGTCAAATGCTATCGGTAAATGTTTTAGGTGCGTAACTATTAGGTTACGTGTAGGATTCAGCGCCATGTCTGAGCTTATCTCCTACGTCAGAATGATGAGAAAGCCAGCATAATGTGCCAGCCGTCCTCCACACCGGCTGCAAACATGGGCATTGACAGGAAACTGATACATCAATGAATACGAAACACGACACTGCAGCGGAGCACCATGCTGCAAAACGCCACTGGCTCAACTCACACGAAGCGGGTTATCACAAAGCGATGGGCAACCGTCAGGTACAGATGATTGCCATCGGCGGCGCCATCGGTACCGGTTTGTTCCTCGGCGCCGGGGCACGTTTACAAATGGCAGGGCCAGCGCTCGCACTGGTCTATCTGGTCTGCGGCATCTTCTCTTTCTTTATTCTTCGCGCGCTCGGCGAACTGGTTCTCCACCGCCCCTCGAGCGGCAGCTTCGTCTCTTATGCCAGGGAATTCCTCGGCGAAAAAGCCGCCTACGTGGCCGGCTGGATGTACTTCGTTAACTGGGCGATGACCGGGATCGTCGATATCACCGCCGTGGCGCTGTATATGCACTATTGGGGCGCCTTTGGCGATGTGCCGCAGTGGGTCTTCGCCCTTGGCGCGCTGGCCATCGTTGGCACCATGAACATGATCGGCGTGAAGTGGTTCGCCGAGATGGAGTTCTGGTTCGCACTGGTCAAAGTACTGGCGATCGTCGCGTTTCTCGTGGTCGGTACCATTTTCCTCGGCTCCGGTAAGCCGCTGGACGGTAATGCCACAGGCTTCCACCTGATCACCGATAACGGCGGCTTCTTCCCGCACGGCCTCCTGCCGGCGCTGGTGCTGGTGCAGGGCGTGGTCTTCGCCTTCGCCTCCATTGAGCTGGTGGGCACCGCGGCCGGTGAGTGTAAAGATCCGGAGAGGATGGTGCCGAAGGCCATCAACAGCGTGATCTGGCGTATCGGCCTGTTCTACGTCGGGTCGGTGGTGCTGCTGGTGCTGCTGCTGCCGTGGAACGCCTACCAGGCGGGACAGAGCCCGTTTGTTACCTTCTTCTCAAAACTGGGCGTGCCGTACATCGGCAGCGTGATGAACATCGTGGTATTAACCGCCGCCCTCTCCAGCCTTAACTCCGGCCTCTACAGCACCGGACGTATTCTGCGCTCCATGTCGATGGGGGGCTCCGCGCCGAAGTTCATGTCGAAGATGAGCCGTCACCACGTCCCTTACGCCGGGATCCTGGCGACGCTGGCGGTGTACGTGGTCGGGGTGTTCCTCAACTATCTGGTGCCGTCGCAGGTGTTTGAGATCGTCCTCAACGTCGCTTCGCTGGGGATCATTGCTTCCTGGGGCTTTATCGTGGTGTGTCAGATGCGTCTGCGCAAAGCGATTAAGGAAGGGAAAGCGGCTCAGGTGAGCTTCAGAATGCCGGGGGCGCCGTTCACCTCGTGGCTGACGCTGCTGTTCCTGTTTAGCGTGCTGGTGCTGATGGCCTTCGATTATCCGAACGGCACCTATACCATTGGCTCCATCCCGTTGCTGGCGGTGCTGTTGGTGGCGGGCTGGTTTGGCGTGCGTAAGCGCGTGCATGCGATTCACAGCACAGCGCCGACGCTCAAGCAGTAAATGGCAAGACTCCCGGTTTGTCCATCGCGGGCAAACCGGGAGGTCAGGACTTAGTTATCCTCAACCAACTGCGACACGTCGCTGCTATTAATTTCCCGCTTATTACCAGACTCATCGATATAGCTGGTCATCCCCGTTTCTTTATCCAGCTGCGGCTTGCCGTGAGTCACGATCGTCTGACCGCTTTTGGTGGTCATAACGTAGTTGGACGAACAGCCTGCCAGCAAGGCCAGCATCGCGCCGGCGCAAATCACCATGAATGGCTTTTTCATTTTATCTCCACTGATTACCACTGCCCGCGCGAGGCGGGAAAGGGGTAAGTGTATAACCATCTGGTTTATCAGGCCAATACGCGTTTGTAACAGAGGGTGAGATGCCGGGCGCGACCACCGGTGGCAGTGGTCGTCGCGCCCGGGGACCTTACAGCGCGATGCGGATCACATCGTCCGGGGCGGTGGCCTCTTTCTCACGGCTGGAAGCTTGTTTCACGCTGACGTACAGCGTTTTGCCGTCATCAGAGAGCGCCAGGCTGTTGGGATGGGTCGGCGTTTTAAAGGTCTTCACCACCTTATAACTCTTGCCGTCGATAACGCTCACCTCCCCCGCTTTACGATGCGTCACATAGGCTTCGTTGCGGGTGGGGTTGAACAGCACCGCCAGCGATTCCGGCGCGGCGATTTTCTCCAGCACCTTACCGTCGCGGGTATCGACCACCAGCACTTCCGGCTGCTTGCTGTCGGTAATAAAGGCGCGGTGGCCGGCGGTATCGAGGCTCAGGTTAAGGTAGAAATGCGCCTTGCCGTCATCCAGCAATTTTTTGCGCGACACAATGGTGTTGTTCTCGCTGTCGATGGTTAGCAGTTCGCCGTCGGCGTTGGTGGTATAGAGACGCTTAGCCTGCGGGTCGATCGCCAGGCCCGTCGCCATTGCCCCGGTGCCGGTAATGGTCGTTTTCAGCTTCAGGGTAGCGCCGTCCACCACCCAAATCACGCTCTCTTTGCCCAGACCGGTAATGTAGACGGTGTTGGTTTGCTCATTGACCGCCAGCTCGCGCGGCTGCAGCGGGCGCACGGTTTCACTGCGCTGACGCTCGTCCAGCACCAGTCGCCCCTTCACGGCGCCGGTTTTGGCGTCAATGGCGGTGACGGTGCTGTCAACGGTATTGCCAAACCACAGCGTACCGGTGGCATGGTTGATAGCGGCGCCGAACGGCTTCAGATCGTTGTGAATAATCTGCGTCACGTCGAGGGTGGTGGGGTCAAGACGATACACAATCCCGCCCTTGTCCAGCGAACGACTCTGCGAAGTGGCAACCCATAGCGCGTTCTCCTGCTGGCTGTAGGCCATTTCGTAGGCCCCTTTCCCGACGGCCTTGCGCAGCATCTCTTCCGCGGCGTGGGCGCTAAAGCTGCCTGCCAGCAGCAGAGAAGTGAATAACAGTGAATGGCGCAGACGCGGCGCGGCAAACTGACGTAATGACATGACGACTCCCTTTGATAAACCTGTATGTGCTGACCCGACATCGCTTCCGGCGGCAAAGTCATGGCTCTACCTTGTTTTGAATGAGAATAGTAATCATTATTCTTATTAAAGTGGAGCGCTAATTGTTGTTGTTCGGTAAATTCGTCAGCCTTGAGCACTATCCGTTAACCAACGGCAGTTAATAATTTTCAAATATTTTACAAACGGGGTAACATATATACATATGTTCCATTTGGTTCGTCTCCCGAGTACTATCGATGAAAATCCTATCCGTGCGACATGCGGCCTTGCCGGCCCTGCTGCTGCCGCTCATCGCCGCCGCCCAGGCCGCCGATGAACAAACCATGGTGGTGACCGCTGCGCCAACCACCGTTTCTGAACTGGATACCCCCGCCGCCGTCAGCGTGGTCAATGGGGATGAGATGCGCCAGGCCGCGCCGCGCGTCAACCTTTCTGAATCGCTAGGCGCCGTGCCGGGCCTGCAGGTACAGAACCGGCAAAACTATGCCCAGGATCTGCAGCTGTCGATTCGCGGCTTTGGTTCCCGCTCCACCTACGGCGTGCGCGGGCTGCGCATCTATGTGGACGGCATTCCAGCGACCATGCCCGACGGCCAGGGGCAGACGTCCAATATCGATATCGGCAGCGTCGACACCATTGAGGTGCTGCGCGGCCCCTTCTCTGCCCTCTACGGTAACTCGTCCGGCGGGGTGATCAACGTCACCAGCCAGACCGGCACCCAGCCGCCCACCGTGGAAGCCAGCAGCTACTATGGCAGCTTTGGCACCTGGCACTATGGAATGAAAGCCACCGGCGCCGTTGGCGACGGCAGCCACGCGGGCGATGTGGATTACACGGTGTCGACTAACCGCTTCACCACCCACGGCTATCGCGATCACAGCGGCGCGCGCAAAAATCTGGCCAACGCCCGGCTGGGGGTGCGTATCAACGACGTCAGTAAGCTGACTCTGCTGCTGAATAGTGTCGATATCAAAGCCAATGACGCCGGCGGCTTAACCGCCGATGAATGGCGCGATAACCCGCGCCAGTCGCCGCGCGGCGACCAGTATAATACCCGCAAAAATACCCGGCAGACCCAGGCCGGTCTGCGCTATGAGCGCCAGCTGAGCGCCCAGGACGATCTCAGCGTCATGATGTACGCCGGGGAACGCGAAACCACCCAGTTCCAGTCGATCCCGCGCGCGCCGCAGCTGAAGCCGAGCCACGCCGGCGGGGTGATTGACCTCACCCGCCACTACCAGGGGATCGATACCCGGCTGACTCATCGCGGGGAGCTGCTGGTGCCGGTCACCCTGACCGTCGGTCTTGACTACGAGAACATGAGCGAGCGCCGCAAAGGCTATGAAAACTTTGTGATGGTCAACGGCGCGCCGCAGTATGGCGAACAGGGCGCGCTGCGTCGTAACGAACGCAACCTGATGTGGAACGTCGACCCTTACCTGCAGACCCAGTGGCAGCTCACCGACAAACTTTCGCTCGATGCCGGGGTGCGCTACAGCTCGGTATGGTTCGATTCGAATGACTACTACATCACGCCGGGCAATGGCGATGACAGCGGCGATGCCAGCTATCACAAATGGCTGCCCGCAGGCTCGCTGAAGTATGCCCTGACCGACGCGTGGAACGTCTACCTCTCCGCCGGCCGCGGCTTCGAGACGCCGACCATCAACGAACTGTCATACCGCTCCGATAACCAGAGCGGCCTTAATTTCGGCCTGAAGCCCTCCACCAACGACACGGTGGAGATCGGCAGCAAGACGCGGATCGGCAATGGGCTGCTCACCGCCGCCCTGTTCCAGACTGATACCGATAATGAGATCGTGGTCGACAGCAGCAGCGGCGGGCGCACCAGCTATAAAAACGCCGGCAAGACCCGTCGTCAGGGCATGGAGCTGGGACTGGATCAGCAGTTTGGCGAGAGCTGGCGCCTGAAGGCGGCCTGGACCTGGCTGGACGCGACCTATCGCACCAACGTCTGCGGCGACGCCAGCTGCAACGGTAACCGTATTCCGGGGATCGCGCGCAATATGGGCTACGCCTCCTTCGGCTATCAGCCGGAGCAGGGCTGGTACGCCGGAAGCGATATTCGCTACATGAGCGACATCATGGCGAATGACGAAAACACCGCCAAAGCCCCGTCCTGGACGGTGGTCGGCCTGACGACCGGCTATAAGTGGAGCTATGGCAGGATGGATATGGATCTGTTCGGCCGGGTCGACAACCTGTTCGACCGCGAGTACGTCGGGTCCGTCATCGTCAACGAGTCCAACGGACGCTACTACGAGCCCGCGCCCGGACGCAACTACGGTATCGGGCTAAACCTCGCCTGGCGCTTCGAGTAACGCTCGACTTCGCCCGCGGATTCGCGGGCGAAGGCGTTATTCTCAGGCGCTGGCGCCCAGGACGCTGATTAAAGCAGGTTTCTCAGGGACAATTCGAAAATGATCTTTTCCGCCTGGCAGGAGAAGGCGATGGACAGATCGAGCTTCACCTCGTCGCCGGCGGCGGCGAGGGTGTAGTCAACCTGCGGCGGTTCACTGGCGGGCGCCGCCGCGGCGGCACGCTCGCGAACGGCGGCTACGGTTGACTCCGCTTCCTCGCGGCTCGGGAATAATTTCTCAGCCCGGTAGACGCAGTCCTCGTTATCAATGATCGTCCCGACATCAATGGCGCAGCCTTTGGTGCTGCATTTATCTACTACATCTTTCATCGTCATAACCTCTTGAGTTTTCTTAAGGATAAGAATCCGCTCGCCGAAAAGCAAACCATTAATATCCGTAAGGATTAGCGATTTTTATTCTATCGCGCCGCGGCGGACGCAAGCTTGCGCCACCGCAAGGCGAGGCCTGATGACGCAGGACCGCCGCGACTAACCGTGCGATTGCCGGTGCAACCGTGCTTGCCATCACACTATTCTGCACACTATCTCGTCTGCTTCGCGCCGCAGCGTTAGTCTGGTCACAGAACAACGCCAACAAGGAGCTGCTATGGCACTGCCGATTATGATTGATTGCGATCCGGGACATGATGACGCGATCGCCCTGGTCCTCGCTCTCGCCTCGCCGGAGCTGGAGGTGAAAGCCGTCACCGCCTCCGCAGGCAACCAGACGCCGGAGAAGACCCTGCGCAACGTGCTGCGTATGCTGACCCTGCTGAACCGAGCGGATATTCCGGTCGCCGGCGGCGCGTGGAAGCCATTGATGCGCGACCTGATCATCGCCGATAACGTGCACGGGGAAAGCGGACTGGATGGACCGAACCTGCCGGAGCCGGCCTTTTCCCCGCAGAACTGCACCGCCGTCGAGCTGATGGCCAGAGTGCTGCGGGAAAGCCGGGAGCCGGTGACTCTGGTGGCCACCGGGCCGCAGACTAACGTGGCGTTGCTGCTCGCCAGCCATCCGGATCTGCACGTGAAGATCGCCCGCATCGTGATCATGGGAGGCGCCATGGGGCTGGGCAACTGGCAGCCGGCGGCGGAGTTTAATATCTACGTTGATCCGCAGGCTGCGGAGATGGTCTTTCAGTCGGGGATCCCGGTGGTAATGGCGGGCCTGGATGTCACCCACCGGGCGCAGATCCTTCCTGCGGATATTGAGCGATTCCGCAAGATTGGCAATCCGGTATCCACTATCGTCGCCGAACTGCTCGACTTCTTTATGGCCTACCATAAGGATGAAAAGTGGGGCTTCGACGGCGCACCGCTGCACGACCCTTGCACCATCGCCTGGCTCCTCAAGCCGGAGCTCTTTACCACCATCGAGCGCTGGGTCGGCGTGGAAACGGAAGGAAAATATACCCAGGGGATGACGGTGGTCGATTACTACCATCTGACCGGCAATCCGCCCAATACCACCCTGCTGCTGGATGTGGACCGCGAAGCCTTTGTCGATCTGCTCGCCCAGCGGTTAGCCTTTTACGCCTGATATTCATGCAGCGCCTCTCTTCCCGGCCGGGAGAGAGGCGCATTCAGGCTAAACCCGGCGTATTAGTCGTCCGCCGACACGCGGATCACCACCTTACCAAAGTTTTCGCCTTTCAACAGGCCGATCAGCGCCTGCGGCGCCTGCTCCAGACCGTCAATCAGCTGTTCGCGATATTTAATTTTCCCCTCCTGCACCCAGCGCCCCATCTGCTGCTGGAATTCCGCGATCCGATGCCCGTAATCCTGGCCGATAATAAAGCCCTGCATCCGGATGCGTTTCTTGAGGATGGTCGCCATCAGCAACGGCAGACGATCCGGCCCATCCGGCAGACCGGTGGCGTTATAGCCGCTCACCAGCCCGCAGACCGGAACCCGCGCCGCGGTATTCAGCAGCGGCAGCACCGCGTCAAACACCTTGCCGCCGACGTTTTCGTAGTAGACGTCAATGCCCTGCGGGCAGGCCTGGGCCAGCTGTTCGGCAAAGTCCGCTGCGCGATGGTCAAGGCAGACATCAAAGCCTAAGGTGTCAACCGCATAGCGACACTTCTCCGCGCCGCCGGCGATGCCGACGGTACGGCAGCCCTTAATTTTGCCGATCTGTCCGACCGTGGCGCCCACCGGCCCGGTGGCCGCAGCGACCACCAGCGTGTCACCCGCCTTCGGCTGGCCAATGTCCAGCAACCCCATGTAGGCGGTGAAGCCCGGCATCCCCAGAACCCCCAGCGACCAGGACGGGTGCTGCGGGTTGTCCCCCAGCTTCACCAGTCCGCTGCCGTCGGAAAGCTCATAATCCTGCCAGCCGCTGTAGCCCAGCACCCAGTCGCCTGGTTGAAAATCATCATGCTGCGAGGTCACGACGCGACTCACGGTCCCGCCCACCATCACCGCGCCGATGGCCACCGGCGGTGAATAGGACGGCGCGTCGCTCATCCGCCCGCGCATATAGGGATCCAGCGATAAATAAACGGTACGCAGCAGAACCTGACCCGGCCCTGGCGTCGGTACCTCGCTCTCTTCCAGGCGGAAATGCTCTGCCGTCGGTTCACCATGGGGACGGGAAGCCAGTACCCAGCGGCGATGGCGTTGCGGTTGTTCTGTCATAGCAAACTCCTCTTGTTAGCAGACTGTACTGAGGCTAGCTGCTTTATGCGCAATGCGCTTTAACATTAAGAGCCGGATGGCGATTGATTAAGGCGCACCACCAGATAGACGCAGGTCTCTGCGGACTCATTGATAAAGCGGCAGTCGTTCGGCGGGCCGAGCTCCAGACAGTCCCCTGTCTGCATCTCGTGGCGGGTATTCCCTTCCATGAACACCAGTTCGCCCTGCTGCAGCCAGATCAGCTGGCGGGCCAGCGCGTAGGACGAGGCCGGCATCGGCACATCGCTGCCGGGCGGCAGCTCGATCTGCACCATGTCAATGGGCAGATCGCTGCGCGGCGAGACGTGGCGGCGGAGATAGTGGCTTTGCGGGTCGTGCCATACCGGCTGGCTGGCAAAACGCAGCAGCTTGCCCTCCTGCATTTCCGCCCGGGCGATCAGCGTTGACATACTGATGCCGAAGGCGCCGGAAAGGCGGCCCAGCATTGAGGCCGTCGGGCTGCTTTCACCGCGCTCGATCTTATGGATCATCGCCCGCGAAGCGCCAGCCCGTTCGGCGAGGTCGTTCAGCGACCAGCCGCGGGATTCGCGCTCGATGCGGATGCGCGCGCTAATGCGCTGATTGAGGTTGTCTTCTATAGTATTCATAACGTAACACTATAGTGTGCGCGCAGGCATTACACAACCGCCCGTCGTGCCGCGTAACCCCTGGCCCATCAGGAAAAAATTTGCTGAAAACGGATGACAGCGTGGCGTTCATTATTGTAATAATATCGTACTACTATAGTGTACGAAAAACTGAGGTTTGCTATGTCCATCCGCCCTGCCATTAAAGACGATTGCGCGGCGATCGCCGAGATCTATAACCACGCCGTCGTGCATACCGCCGCTATCTGGAATGACAAAACCGTGGATACCGACAACCGCATCGCATGGTTTGAAGCCCGCCAGCTGGCAGGCTTTCCGGTGCTGGTGAGCGAGGAAAACGGCGTCATCACCGGCTATTCCTCCTTTGGCGACTGGCGCGCGTTTGACGGCTTTCGCCACACCGTGGAGCATTCGGTGTACGTTCACCCCGACCATCAGGGGAAAGGCCTGGGCCGCAAACTGCTGGTTGCGCTGATCGCCGAAGCGCGGCGGCTGAATAAACATGTGATGGTCGCCGGGATCGAGTCGCAGAACCACGCCTCGCTGCACCTGCATGAAACGCTGGGCTTTATCACCACCGGGCAGATGCCGCAGGTGGGAACCAAATTTGGCCGCTGGCTGGATCTCACCTTTATGCAGCTGCAGCTGGATGCGCGCCAGGAACCGGACGGTAAGGCATGAATGCGTCGCTCACCCTCGCCTGTCTGGTGGCCGCCGGCGTAGGCCTGGTACTACAGAACACCCTGATGGTGCGCATCACCCAGTCAGCGTCGACGATCCTCATCGCCATGCTGCTCAATTCGCTGGTGGGTATCGTTATTTTCGTGACCCTGTTACTCCTGCGCCAGGGCGCCGCTGGCTTTCAGGAGCTGGCCCTGAGCGTGAAGTGGTGGACGCTGATCCCCGGCCTGCTGGGGTCCTTTTTCGTTTTTGCCAGCATCAGCGGCTATCAAAACGTCGGCGCGGCCACCACCATTGCGGTACTGGTGGCCAGCCAGCTGGTCGGCGGGTTGATCATGGATTTAATTCGCGCCCACGGCGTACCGCTGCGGGCGCTGCTCGGGCCATTATGCGGCGCAGTGATGCTGGTGGTGGGCGCCTGGCTGGTGGCCAGACGCCAGTTCTGAGCACCTCTTCAGAGGATCGCGCCGCCTTTGGTCAACTGCTCGCGGCGCGCGTCCTGCTCTTCCTGATGCTGTCGGCCATGGTGGGCGATAGCGGTGCGCAGGCGCTGCTGCAGGGTATAGCGCTCCTCACGACTGAGTTGCGCGTCATCGCTCAGGGCGATCAGCAGCTCATTCATATGAGCGATAACCCCCTCGGCAATAGTGTCATCGACTTTGACGATAACCTCATCCAGATGTGCCATCCTGTTCTCCTTTCGCTTAATTCAGCTTCGCTTTGGAAAAATCGCTGCCCATCATGCTCACGCGGTAGCCGCTGACGTTACTGCGGGTGGCATAGAAGGTCTTGCCGGTCGCCAGGGTGATCCACGGCGCCTGCTGGTAGAAGATCTCTTGCGCCTGTTCATAGAGCGTGGCGCGCGCCTGCGGATCGCTCACCAGCAGCGCTTTCTTCACCAGCGCGTCATACGACTTATCGCACCAGCGGGCGGCGTTAGAGCCGGTCTGGATATTATCACAGCTGAGCAGCGTGCCGGCAAAGTTGTCCGGGTCGCCATTGTCCGACATCCAGCCGTACAGCGCGCTATCGTGTTCGCCTTTACGCATGCCGGCGAGGTATTCGCCCCACTCATAGCTGACGATCTTCGCTTTCACCCCGACTTTCGCCCAGTCGTTTTGGATCATTTCAGCAATGCGTTTTGAGTTCGGGTTGTACGGACGTTGAACCGGCATCGACCACAGGGTCACTTCCGCCCCTTGCTCCAGACCCGCCTGCTTGAGCAGCGCTTTCGCTTTCTGCGGATCGTAGTCGTAGTCCGGGAGGTCTTTTTTATACCCGAGCATGGTGGACGGGATCGGTGACTTCGCCACCGTACCGGAATCGAGGAACACCGCCTTAACGATTGCCTGCTTGTCGGTGGCATAGTTTAACGCCTGGCGCACCAGCACATTATCAAACGGTTTTTTCTCCGTGTTAAACGCCAGGTAGCCGACGTTCAGCGCCTCGACGGCGTGCAGCGCCAGATCTTTATTGCCCTTAATTACCGGGAACTGAACCGGCGAAGGCGCAGGAATAATCTGGCACTCGTTAGTCTGCAGTTTCGCCAGGCGTGTCTCGACGTTTGGCGTGATGGAAAAGATTAAGTGCTTAGTCGGCACCTCGCCTTCCCAGTAGTGGGGATTGGCGATATAGCGGATTTGCGAATCCACTTTATACTGCTGCAGGGCATAGGGTCCGGTACCGACAGGCCAGTTATCAACGTTTTCCGGCGTCCCTTTCTTCAGCATCGCCTCGCCATACTCCGCCGACAGAATAGAGGCGAAGTCCATTCCCCAGTCGGCAAGAAACGCCGCGTTCGGCTCGTTAAGTACGAACTGGACGTGATAGTCATCGACCTTTTTCACCGACTTAATCAGCTTATCGAGGCCCACGTCGTGGAAGTACTCATAGTTCCCCTGCGACACCTTGTGATAAGGATGCTGAGGATCCATCTGGCGCAGTACGGAAAACAGGACGTCGTCGGCGTTAAAATCGCGGGTCGGTTTGAAGAATTTATTGCTGTTGAACTTCACCCCCTGACGCAGCGTGAAGGTCCAGGTCTTGCCATCCTCAGAGACGTGCCACTCGGTGGCCAGCGAAGGGATCGGCGTGTTCTTCACCGGGTCAAAAGTGACCAGGCGGTTATACAGCACCTGCGAGCTGGCGACGAACGACGGGCCGGAGCTGGCGATCTGCGGGTTGAAAGACTCCGGGGAGGCCTCTGAGCAATAGACCAGCGTATCATTGCCCGCGGCCCATGCGGCGCTGACCGGCAACAGCGCGCTCAGCAGCAGCGCCAGCGTGGTTTTCCCTGTAGACATGGTTATAAGTCCTGATTATTGATTATAAGAACAGTAATAACAGCACAGCCCCTCGCCACCGGCAAATAATCAATGGCTATCACCTTATGCCAATCGCGCTGAATTTGCTGGTTTAATCGGCGTCGCGCTGCTTTTTGCGTCAGGCACGATTGGGATGTTGTGAGCTACGCACAATTACGGCAAAAAAATGTGCGATAACCGCCCCGCTCACGCTCGCCATCAGCCGCGACCGGTACACTGGAGGGACCGCAGAACAAGAGGTTACCCCCATGACAATCACCTGCAATCTGTACATTGATGGCCAGTGGCATGATGCCGAAGACCGTCGGACCTTCACCCGGCGCCACCCGGCCCAAGATGATGTCGCTTCGGTTGCCGCTGCCGCCAGTCTCGCCGACGGCAAACGCTGCGTTGTGGCCGCGGCCAGCGCCTTCCCGCAGTGGCGCGATACGCTCCCGGCGGAACGGCGTCGCTTACTGCTCGACGCGGCGGAACATATGCTGTTGCGGGAGGCTAAATTTATCGCCGCCATGGCGGCGGAAACCGGCGCGACCGCGCACTGGGCCGGATTTAACGTCCATCTGGCGGCTGATATCCTGCGCGAAGCGGCGGCGCTGACCACCCAGATTGAAGGACAGATCATTCCATCCAACGTGCCGGGCAATCTGGCGATGGGCGTTCGCCAGGGGGCTGGCGTGGTGCTGGGCATGGCGCCGTGGAACGCGCCGCTGATCCTTGCCACCCGGGCGCTGGCGACGCCGCTGGCCTGCGGCAACACGGTGATCCTCAAGGGCGCTGAGCTCTCCCCGGCGACACAAGGATTGATTATCGACGCCCTCGACGCGGCGGGCTTCCCGCCGGGTGTGGTGAACTATCTTACCTGCGCGCCGCAAGACGCGCCGGCGCTGGTGGAGTCGCTGATCGCCCATCCGGCGGTGCGGCGCGTCAACTTTACCGGCTCCACGCCGGTGGGGCGGATTATCGCCCGCACCTGCGGGCAGTATCTGAAACCAGCGGTGCTGGAGCTCGGTGGCAAAGCGCCGCTGCTGGTCCTCGACGATGCCGATATCGAACAGGCGGCGGCGGGCGCCATTTTTGGCGCCTTCGCCAACGCCGGACAGATCTGCATGTCCACCGAGCGCATTATTGTCGACAACGCCGTGGCGGAGCGCTTTATCCCTCTGCTGGCGAGGCGCGCCGCCTCTCTCCCCGCCAGCCTGACCGGCCCGGTGGTCGACATGAATACCGTCACCCGCTGCAACGCGTTAATCGACGATGCCATAGCCAAGGGCGCCCGCCTGCTGACCGGCGGTAAAGCCAGCGATACCCACATGGCGCCGACCTTACTGGACGGCGTCACCCGCGAGATGCGGCTGTGGAACGAAGAGTCCTTCGGCCCGGTAAAAGCGATTATTCGGGTTAATAATGACGAAGAGGCGCTGGCGGTAGCCAACGACAGCGAATATGGCCTTTCCGCGGCGGTCTACAGCCGCGACAGCGCCAGAGCGTGGAACCTGGCGCAACGTCTGCAAACCGGCATTTGCCATATCAATGGTCCAACCGTTCATGATGAAGCGCAGATGCCGTTTGGCGGCTGCAAAGCCTCCGGCTATGGCCGGTTCGGCGGCCGGGCCGGAATTGCAGAATTCACTGAGCTGCGCTGGATAACGCTCCAGACCCAGCCCCGCGAACTGCCTTTCTGACGCCGTCTCCCCTTAGCCGTGGCTGGCGATGAGTTGCGCCAGCCCTTCCGGGTTTTCCCACGCCATCGAGTGCCCCGCGTGGGGCACAATCCCGACCGGGATCCCGTGCGCCTCTGCCCGTTCGATATCCGCATAAGGGAGCGACTGCTCGCCGACGATCAGCATCTTCTGACAGCGCAGCTGGCAGAGCTGGGTAAACCAGGGCGTGTCGCTGCCGTTTATCAGGCTGCTGGCGGCTCGCCAGACGGCCCAGGGGGCGCTGTTTTGCAAACAGCCGGCCCACGGCGAGCGCTCTTCCGCCAGCATCCTGGCGTAACCTTCAGCGATAAAGGCCCCCTCTGCCTGCGCCGCAATGCGTCTGCTGTACTCACCGCCTCCGGCGAACAGGTTGGGTTCAGACACCAGCAGCGTCGTCACTCGCTCCGCCAGCAGCCCTGCCGCTTCGATGGCGATGCTTCCACCCATGCTATGCCCATACAGCGCGAAGCGCTGCAGGCGCAGGTGGTTGAGGACCTGCTCCACAGCTTGCGCTTGCTTATGTATGTTGTAACTAAATCCGTGCGGTTTATCGCTGTAGCCGAAGCCCGGGAGGTCGATAAGTATTTTGCGCCGCCCGTTGAGCGCGGGGTCGCTGGCGACGCGGGGGTAGTCGTAAGAGGACGCGCAGCCGAGGCCGTGGATAAACACCAGCGGAAGCCCCTCTCCCGGGAGATCGAGCCAGCGCAATGTGGCGCCTGCGACGGACGAAAAGAAACCGTTCACCTGTTTGCCTCCATGATAAGGTTACTGTGTTTTTATACAGTAACCTTACCTTTGCCGCCACCCTTTTCTGTCGTCCGCAGCCGGAAGGTTAAAACAGCGAGACGAGCAGCGCCATGGGGAAGCTGAACGGCCAGGTGGCACCGATCAACAGAGCCGCCAGCAGGCGGATCACCCAACTCTCTTTGGTTAAAAACCAGCTAATTACGGCACAGATCACGCCCATAATGGCGTAAAACACCAACATTTTTTGATATAACGTCATTCTTAGTTTTCCTTCCCTGAGGAGCGTTCCATGGTGGGATAATTATCTGCCATGACGTCGTGATTCAGAGATACCTGTATAACAAATTCAGAATCGGGCTCAATATTCAGAACAAAGCCTGATTCGTCTTAATCCGATAGCGCAACCGCGCCCGCCGTACTATACCTTTAGGGGCTTACTCATTAAGGTGGCGTTATGGATGTCTCCAGCAAGACCGTCGTTATGATTAATGTCTGCGCCGCGTTCGCGCTTATCAGCCTGCTGTCGGTGAGATTTGGCTGGTTTTAATCATTTTTCTCAGCAACGAAACCTAAAAAAGCAGCCCAGTGGGCTGCTTTTTTACGTGCGGAGGCTGGCGCCATTATCAGAGTCATAAACGCTACGGGCTGAATGGCCTGCGATAATAACCTTGTTCAGCTCAGGGTTATAATGAGGCAGAACATTCACTTTCTCATTATCCCATTCGGCGGCGGCGCAGACGGCCTGCCCCACTCCCGCGTTCTCACAGTCCTGAATACGTTTTGCCGGCGCGTTACCATAGCTCAGCGCCACGGTGCCGACAGCCAGCAGAATAAAAGCAAAAATTTTCACAGCGACATCAACGTTAAAACCGAATATGCAGGAAATGATCGCATGAGCGGCGGCGGAAAGTCAAACCCGGGAGCGTGCGCCACCGCGCTGGCGCGTATGGTGGATTGATTCGTCGGTGATTAAATATTGCGAATAAATATCACCCGCTGACTGCAAATATAAAAGCCTTATTTATAGTCGTGAAATAGTTTCTGTTCAGCGCAATCTGATTCATCTGATAAAGATAATATTTCGCCAATCGCAAATGAAAAGATTAGCGCGCCTTGACCGAAAATGCGATATACCACACTGGCGCTGGATCTGAATAAGATAACAGGCGGCTACAAGCTATTGTAACCAAACCTTTTCCTGTCTGGCCTCGCTGGCCAGGGCCCAAAATAGCGCTAAATGACAACAAATATCATTTGCCTTCTCTGCAGAGAATACTTACATTCATAACTATTGGTAATGTTTTTAGCGCAGTGCGCTTTTATATTTCGAGGTGGATATGTCCGGAATCATCACGCTGGTCATCGCGCTGATCCTGCTGGTCGCGGCGGTGTATAATCTTATTTCCTATATACGTGACCGTCGCAGCGCCAGCTTGCCGAGCAAAAAAACCAAACGCTGAACACGGTTAAAACAAATTCCTCCCTGCTCCAGCGTCGCTGGCATCCTCCTCTTCCTGGCTTACTGTGGACATAAAAAAGCCCCTGCCATCAGGCAGGGGCCGGTATCCGGTCGCAAACCGCGACGTTGCCGCCTCACCCGCCGGGCGCGATGCGCCCAGGGTGGCTGGCGAACCCCATCCGGCGCTTATCTCCGGCACTCACGATGGCTTAGCTCTTGAAGGGGTATCAGAATAATCTCACATCCCCCGCCGCGAGTTTTAACCATTTTTGCCATCGTGACTATTAGCGCACTAACACACCCATTGCGTAATAATCTTTTGCCGCTTAAGGGTCAATCCGTTAGCCATGTTTAACCATCACATGGCGAACCACGGTGTAATCCTCAAGGCCATACATCGACATGTCTTTCCCGTAGCCCGACAGCTTCTGGCCGCCATGCGGCATTTCACTCACCAGCATAAAGTGGGTGTTGACCCAGGTGCAGCCGTACTGCAGCCTGGCGCTGAGCCGGTGGGCGCGGCCAACATCTTTCGTCCACACCGAAGAGGCCAGCCCATACTGGGAGTCATTTGCCCAGCTCAGGGCCTGCGCTTCATCGCTGAAAGGCGTCACGCTGACCACCGGGCCAAACACTTCGCGCTGCACGATAGCGTCCTCCTGCCGGGCGCCGGCGAGCAGCGTCGGCTGGAAATAATAGCCGGCGCCGTCAGCCCGATTGCCACCGGTAACCACTTTAATATGCGGTAGCGCCTTTGCGGCTTCCACCGCGGCGCTGACCCGCTCAAGATGGGCCAGCGAGCTCAGCGGCCCCAGCTCGGTGGCGGCATCCTCCGGCGCCCCCATTTTCAGGCTGGCCACCGCCGCCCCGAGCTTCTCCACCAGCTGCTCATAAATACCCTGCTGGGCGTAGATCCGGCAGGCGGCCGTACAGTCCTGGCCGGCGTTGTAAAACCCGAAGGTCCGAACGCCATCCACTACCGCGTCGATATCCGCGTCGTCAAAGACGATGACCGGCGCCTTACCGCCCAGCTCCATATGGGTACGTTTAATCGACGAGGCGGTATGGCCGATGATATGGGCGCCGGTGGCAATCGACCCGGTCAGGGAAACCATCCGCACTTTCGCGTGAGCGGTCAGCGGATCGCCCACCGTTTTGCCGCGGCCAAACAGTACGTTGATCACCCCTTCCGGGAAGATATCTTTTGCCAGCTCTGCCAGCTTCAGCGCCGTCAGCGGCGTGATCTCGGAGGGTTTTAGCACCACGCAGTTGCCTGCCGCCAGCGCCGGGGCCAGCTTCCAGGCCGCCATCATCAGGGGATAATTCCACGGTGCGATGGAGGCTACCACGCCCACCGGGTCG
Source organism: Klebsiella sp. 54 (assembly GCF_018223875.1). NCBI lineage: Bacteria > Pseudomonadati > Pseudomonadota > Gammaproteobacteria > Enterobacterales > Enterobacteriaceae > Klebsiella > Klebsiella sp. 54. Next base: position 109,924 of record NZ_JAGRRA010000013.1, on the reverse strand, counting down.
CGACGGATCATCGAGGTATGCCCTTCCAGATACTCTCCGGCCGCCATCCCCGGCAGGCAACGGGCGGCCCCGGCGAAGAAGCGGAAAACGTCCGCAATGGCCGGCATCTCATCGTTAAGCACGCAGTGCAGCGGCTTGCCGCAGTTCAGCGACTCCAGCTGCGCCAGGGGCTCCGCCTGCGCCGCGATGGCATCCGCCAGCTTCAGCAGACATTCCGCGCGCGTTTTCGGCGTCGTCTGGCTCCAGGCATCAAACGCCCGATCCGCCGCCTCAACGGCGGCATCCACCTGGGCCGCTGTCGCTTCGGCAATCTCCAGGATCACTTCGCCGGTCGCAGGGTTGTATACCGGCACCTTTTCGCCTTCACCTGCCACTAACTTACCGTTTATTAAGAGGTTGTGTTGCATAGCATTATCCTGTTTCATGGTTTTATTTCCCGTTTCCGGCGACGTTATCGCCGTCGCGGGTGAGCCACCAGGCCCCTAAGATTGGTATCGTTGTTACCAGCATCACCAACAGCGCGACAACGTTGGTGACGGGCACATCTCGCGGCCGCCCCAGCTGATTCAGTAACCACAGCGGCAAGGTTCGCTCATGCCCCGCGGTAAAAGTCGTGACGATGATTTCATCAAATGACAGGGCGAATGCCAGCATCCCGCCCGCCAGCAGCGCCGAACCCAGATTGGGTAGCACCACGTAGCGAAAGGTCTGCCAGCCAGTCGCCCCCAAATCCATCGAGGCCTCCACCAGGCTCCAGGAGGTCCTGCGGAAGCGAGCGATGACGTTGTTAAACACCACCACCACGCAGAAGGTCGCGTGCCCCACCACGATGGTCAGCAGACCAGGCTCCAGGCCGACCGCTTTAAAGGCTGTCAGGAGCGCCAGGCCGGTTATAATCCCCGGCAGGGCGATGGGCAGGAGCAGCAGTAGCGACACCGCGTTCTTACCAAAAAAGGTGCTCCGCCACAGGGCACCTGCAGCAAGCGTGCCAAGCACTAAGGCAATGGCCGTCGACAGGGCGGCGATCTTAAGTGACAACGTCACTGCCTCCAGAATATCGCTGCGCCCTGCCGCCTCACTGAACCAGCGCAGCGTCAGCCCCTGCGGCGGAAAGCTGAAGGCAGCATCTTCGGTATTAAAAGCATAGATGGCAATGATCAGCAGCGGAAAGTGGAGGAACACCACCCCGCCCCATGTCGCCAGTTTCAGGTACCAGGGTGCGCGTTCAGAGTGCATCGAAGGCTCCCAGACGTTTCACGAACGCCAGATAAAGGGCAATCAGCACGATCGGCACGAGGGTAAACGCCGCCGCCATCGGCATATTGCCGATCGCCCCCTGCTGCGAGTAGACCATATTGCCGATAAAGTACCCCGGTGGGCCGACCAGTTGCGGCACGATAAAATCGCCCAGCGTCAGCGAAAAGGTGAAGATCGACCCGGCGGCAATTCCGGGAATAGCCAGCGGCAGGACCACGTAGCGAAAGGTCTGCCGTGGGGCAGCGCCAAGATCGGCCGAGGCCTGCAGCAGAGAGCCCGGAATACGCTCCAGCGCCGCCTGCACCGGCAGGATCATAAAAGGCAGCCAGATGTAGACGAAGACCAGAAAGCGTCCGAGGCCGGAAGTGGATAAGGTGTTGCCGCCCACAGCCGGGACGGTCAACAGAGCGTTCAGCGCCCCTTCCAGCCCGAGATGGCCGAGGAACCACTGCGCTACGCCATCTTTGGCCAGCAGCAGCACCCACGCGTAGGCCTTGACGATATAGCTGGCCCACATCGGCAGCATGACCGCGATATAAAAGAAGGCCTTCATTTTGCCGCTGGTGTAGCGCGCCATATACCAGGCCATCGGCAGCGCCAGCAGGGCGCTGGCCAAGGTCACGCACAGCGCCATCACCAGGGTGCGGACGATAATGTCGTAGTTGGCGGGGTTGAACAATGCCTGCAGGTTGACCAGCGTAAAGTCGCTGGTCACCGACATGGTGAAGTCGTCAAAAGTGTAGATACTCTGCCACAGCAGGGTCAGCAGCGAGCCCAGATAGACGATGCCAAACCACATCAACGGCCCAAGCAGCAGCAAAAACAGGCCCAGCGCCGGCCGGCGCCAGAAGATCCCCGATACGCGTCCGGCCTGCGCAGGAACAATCGCCATGGTCATCTCAGCCTCCGCTTTCCAGCGGGGTCATCGCCGCCCGCGACCATGACGCCTGCACCGTTTGCCCGGTTCGAGGAACGCTCGCCGCCGCCGCGCCGTCGATATTGGCCTGGCTGACCAGCAGCTTGTCGCCATCCGCCAGCCGGAGCTCGATCCGCGTCGCCGCCCCCTGATACTGTACCGCCTGAACCACGCCCTGCACCTGCACCTCCCCGCCGCCCTGCAGGCGAACATGCTCCGGGCGCAGCGACCAGCAGCCCGCCAGGCCGCATAACCGCCGGGCCGCCTCGGCCTCAAAGACGTTGGCGGTGCCGACAAAACCGGCGACAAAGGCGGTCTTCGGATGCAGATAAAGATCCTGCGGGGCGTCCACCTGCTCAATGCGCCCGTTGTTAAACACCGCCACGCGATCGGACATCGACAGCGCTTCGCTCTGGTCGTGTGTAACGAAGATGAAGGTGATCCCCAGCGACTGCTGTAGCTTTTTCAGCTCCACCTGCATCTGCTCGCGCAGCTTTAAATCCAGAGCGCCCAGCGGCTCGTCGAGCAGCAGCACCCGCGGCTGGTTCACCAGCGCCCGGGCGATGGCGACCCGCTGCCGCTGACCACCGGAGAGCTGGGAGGGCTTGCGATGGTGCGCAAAACCGAGGGCCACTTTCTCCAGCGCTTCCTGGGCGCGGGCATGGCGCGCTTTCTTCGCCACGCCTTTGACCATCAGGCCGTAAGCAACATTGTCGAGGATCGACATATGGGGAAACAGCGCATAGTCCTGGAACACGGTATTGACGTCCCGCTGCCAGGGCGGCAGCTCGCTGGCCGGCTGACCGAAGATCCGGATGGTGCCGCCGGAGAGCTGCTCAAAACCAGCAATCAGCCGCAGGCAGGTGGTTTTCCCCGAGCCCGAAGGACCCAGCATCGAGAAAAACTCGCCGTCACGGATGCCAATGCTGACCCCGTCCACTGCCCGTACATCGCCATACAGGCGCGATACATTCTGAAACTCGACCGCGTACGTCATTGTTTACCTCCGATCCTTAGCGGCCGCCCATTATCGCAATGTAGTCCTGCGTCCAGCGGCTGTAGGGAACGTATTTCCCCCCCTCGGCAATCGGCGTTTTCCAGAAGTGGATGCGGGTAAACTGGTCATAGCCGTTGGTCTCACAGCCTTTCTCTCCGAGCAGCGCGCTGGCTTTACAGCCCTCAGGCACCACCGGCAACGAGCCGAACCAGGCCGCCACATCGCCCTGCACCTTCGGCGTGAGCGACCAGTTCATCCATTTATAAGCGCAGACCGGGTGCTTCGCCTCGCTGTGCAGCATGGTGGTATCCGCCCAGCCGGTCACCCCCTCCTTCGGAAATACGGTAGCGACAGGCTGGCCTTCCGCCTTCAGGCCGTTGGCCTGATAGGGCCACGAGCTGGAGGCGGCCACCCCTTCGTTTTTGAAGTCGTTCATCTGCACGGTGGCGTCATGCCAGTAGCGGTGGATCAGCGGTTGCTGGTCACGCAGCACCTTCAGCACCGCGTTGTACTGGGTTTCGGTCAGCTGATAGGGGTCGTCGATCCCGAGCTGTGGTTGGGTGGCTTTGACAAACAGCGCGGCGTCGGCGATATAGATCGGGCCATCATAGGCCTGCACCCGCCCCTGATTGGTTTTGCCATCCGGAAGATCCTGCTTCACGAAGACCACGCTCCAGCTGTCCGGCGGCGTCGGGAATACGCGGGTGTTGTACATCAGCAGATTCGGTCCCCACTGATACGGCGTGCCGTAAACTTTGCCCCCGACGTTAAACCATGCCCCTTGCGCAATGCGCGGGTCGAGAGTGTGCCACCCGGCAATCAGCGCTGTGTTAATCGGTTGAACGCGTTTGCCCATGATCAGACGCAGCGAAGCATCGCCCGAGGCAGTCACCAGATCGTAGCCGCCCTTGGCCATCAGGCTAACCATTTCGTCAGAGGTGGCGGCAGTTTTCACATTAACCTGACAGCCGGTCTCTTTTTCAAACTGGCTGACCCAGTCGTACTGCTTGTCGGTCTGACCGCGTTCGATATACCCCGGCCAGGCGATAATATCCAGGCGCCCTTCCGGTTTATCCAGCGAGGTGAGTGGCTCAGCCGCCTGTACGGTCAGGCAGGCCATCCCCAGCACATAAAGGCTGCAACGGGCCAATTTTTTGCTCATCAGGTGTTACTCCTGTCACAAGGGAATTAGCGGCAGCCGTGCCGTAAAAATATCTCCTGAAATAAGGGTAGTCAGCGGATTAACGCCCTCGAGGGAATTTATTCAGGTTGTGACCCGGGACGCATTACGCAAAGATCGCCAACACAAGAATGACTTTATGGATTATAGACAACGAGTTAGAGAAAAAGGAGGGGTATGCATATTTCCTATGGTGAGCGCCGGTAAAATAATGACCGGCCTCGATAAAAAAAACTCTTCGTTTATTTATAGCGATTGGTTATCGCGGCGAAAAATAGCCAAAGCGATCAGGAAAGCTGCTCACGAATTAGTTCACCCAGCCGCTTCACCCCTTGCTCTTCGCGTTCTCCCCAGCCCCAGGCGGTATTGAAACGAAAAAACGAGGTCCAGCTGGCAGAGGTGGAAAACATTTTTCCCGGAGCGATGCTGATGTGCGACGCCAGCGCCCGGGCGCTCAGCACGCTGGCATCCGCCCCTTCCGGTAGTTCGATCCACAGAAAATAGCCGCTGTCGCTGTGATGAATAATGACCTCCGGCGGCAGATGGCGCAGCAGCGCCTGCCAGGCCTGCTGTTTACGTTCCGCCAGCTGGCGACGGAGACGGCGCAGATGGGCGTCATAGCGTTTGGTCGACAGGTAATCCACCAGGGCTAACTGCATCGGCGAGCTGGTGGAGAGCGTACTCATCAGCTGCAGCTGCTGGATCCGCCGCGCCTGTTTCCCGGCCGCCACCCAGCCGATGCGAAAGCCGGGCACCAGACATTTTGAAAACGAACTGCAGTGCAGCGTCATATCCTGTTGATCCCAGAACTTCGCCGGCAACGGCTTCTCGCGGCCAAAGTAGAGCTCGCTGTAAACATCATCTTCAATCAGCATCACGTCATAGCGCGCCAGCAGCGCCACCAGCGCTGCTTTTTTTTCGGCGCTGAGGGTGAAGCCGAGCGGGTTCTGGCCGTTGGTCATCAGCCAGCAGGCCTTGACCGGATAGTTTTGCAGGGCCGCCTCCAGCGCCGTCAGGTCAATGCCCTCTTTGACGTCGGTGGCCACCGACAGCGCCTTCAGACGCAGCCTCTCCAGCGCCTGCAGGGCTCCGTAGAAACAGGGATTTTCCACCACCACCCAGTCGCCGGGCTCGGTCACCGCCTGCAGGCTGAGGTTTAGCGCCTCCAGCGCTCCGGCGGTAATGACGATCTCGTCGGGCGAGACGTTCATCCCCTGCAGAGCATAGCGCCGGGCAATGGCGTGCCGTAGCTCCGCGTTGCCCGGCGGCAGGTTCTCAATCACGCTCATGGCGGTGGCAGTTTTACTCACCTGCGCCAGCGAACGGTTAAGCTGCTGGAGCGGAAAGAGGCGCGGATCCGGGAAGGCCGAGGCAAAGGGCAGCATTGACGCCTGGCGGCTGGCCTGAAGCACCTCAAAGATGTAGGTATTGATATCAACCGCTTCATCGCGGGTCACCTGGGCAGGCGGCGCCGGCTGACGAAGCTTCACCGGCTGGGGGGCAACGTAATACCCTGACTGTGGTCGGGCGACGATGCGCCCCTGGCTTTCCAGTAGCTGATAGGCATGGCTGACGGTCATAAAGCTCATGCCGCTGCTGATCACCTGCTCGCGCAGCGAGGGGAGCCGATCGCCCGGTAACCAGACGCCCAGCGCGATCTGGTCGGTCAACTGCTGCGCCAGCTGTTGATACTTTTTCATTGTTACCCTTTCCTTGCTGCAAACTCCTTTTATCATATATCAGTTGTTATAAATTAACAGTTTTAAGAAACTGTTATGTAAAACAGCGCAACCCTATCGCTCAGAAAGCCCCCAGGCCGGAGTTACGCGAAAATTGCCCAAAACAACGTAATTATGCCCAACCAAAAAATGAGCATGATACCGAGCGTAATACATAAACTATGTAATCCTTTTTCTGACATGTACATTCCTTTGTATTGATATCCTGAGAATAAAATACAAAGCGCGGTAAAAGACGACAATTTAAAATTATTTAATTCACAATTAACTGCCTCATCTTTTTTACTGTTCCTAATACTAATAAATGAGTTGAGGCATAAACTTTTATGAATAAAGTACCGACAAGAAATGCTTTGACTGTCGTGCTCTGAGGATATTGCCCAAAAAACCTGAATGGCCATACCCGCCTCAGTTCAGGTCTAAGCCAATTCGTAAGCCTGCGATAATTAAAGGATATATATAATCCATATTTCCCCATGGCCAATAATTTGGTTGTGCTTTTAGGGTTGAAAAAACGGCGCGACTCCCCCGAGGGGCAGTACTGCGCTGAATGTCCCGGAGACCGGCAAAAAGATCATAACAGCCGCCAACTGTTATGCTAAAAAATGAACCGACTGCCTCTGCCCCCTTGCCACCGCCCTGCCTAAAATTGCGCTGAATCAATTTTGTTGTGGAGTCCTGCATGTTCGGTCTTGATGCATTCCATCTGGCGCGAATTCAATTCGCCTTTACGGTCTCGTTTCATATTATCTTTCCCGCCATCACCATTGGCCTGGCGAGCTACCTGGCGGTTCTCGAAGGCCTGTGGCTGAAAAGCAAAAATCCCACCTGGCGCTCGCTGTACCATTTCTGGTCGAAGATCTTCGCCGTCAACTTCGGTATGGGAGTGGTATCCGGGCTGGTGATGGCCTATCAGTTCGGCACTAACTGGAGCGGTTTCTCGCAGTTCGCGGGCAGCATCACCGGCCCCCTGCTGACCCATGAAGTCCTGACGGCGTTCTTTCTCGAAGCCGGTTTTCTCGGGGTCATGCTCTTCGGCTGGAACCGCGTGGGGCCGGGGCTGCACTTTTTCGCCACCTGCATGGTAGCCCTGGGGACCATCATCTCAACCTTCTGGATCCTCGCCTCCAACAGCTGGATGCAGACTCCGCAGGGATTTGAAATCGTCGATGGCCAGGTAGTGCCCGTCGACTGGCTGGCGGTGATTTTTAACCCGTCGTTCCCCTACCGCTTACTGCACATGACGGTGGCGGCATTTCTCAGCAGCGCGCTGTTCGTCGGCGCCTCGGCGGCCTGGCATCTGCTGCGCGGCAATCAGTCGCCAGCGATCCGCAAGATGTTCTCCATGGCGCTATGGATGACGCTGCTGGTCGCGCCGGTCCAGGCGCTGATCGGCGATATGCATGGCCTGAACACCCTGAAACACCAGCCGGCAAAAATCGCCGCCATTGAGGGCCACTGGGAAAACCCGCCCGGCGAGCCGACGCCGTTACTATTGTTTGGCTGGCCAGATATGGAACAGGAGCGCACCCGCTACGGGCTTGAGATCCCGGCGCTGGGCAGTCTGATCCTCACCCACAGCCTGGATAAACAGGTGCCGGCGCTGAAGGAGTTCGCCCCTGAGGATCGGCCAAACTCCACCGTGGTGTTCTGGTCATTTCGCCTGATGGCCGGTCTCGGCATGCTGATGTTGCTGCTCGGGGCGCTGGCCCTGTGGCTGCGCCGCGGCGACCGGCTGTACCACTCGCGGCCGTTTCTGCGCTTTGCCCTGTGGATGGGCCCCTCAGGACTGATTGCGATTCTCGCCGGCTGGGTGACTACCGAAGTGGGCCGCCAGCCATGGGTGGTGTATGGCGTTCAGCGCACCGCCGAGGCGGTTTCCGCCCACGGCGATCTGCATATGTCGGTCAGTTTGTTGACCTTTATTGTGGTTTACAGCGCCGTCTTCGGCGTCGGCTACAGCTATATGCTGCGCCTGATCCGCAAGGGGCCGCAGGCGGTGCAACCCGCGACAACCGGTACGCCAGCCCGCCCGCTGTCCGCCGCTACTGAAGGTTATCTGCAGAAGGAGTCCCGCTAATGGGTATCGAATTATCGGTGATCTGGTTCGTGATTATCATCTTTGCCACGCTGATGTACATCGTCATGGACGGCTTTGATCTGGGCATTGGCATACTGTTCGGCACGGTCCAGGGCAGCACAGAGCGCGACGTGATGGTGAACAGCGTCGCCCCGGTTTGGGATGGCAATGAGACCTGGCTGGTGCTGGGCGGCGCCGGTCTGTTTGGCGCCTTTCCTCTTGCCTACGCGGTGATTATCGACGCCCTGTCGATCCCCCTGACCCTGATGCTGATCGGCCTGATCTTTCGCGGCGTGGCCTTTGAATTTCGCTTCCAGGCCACGCCGTCGCACCGGCCGTTCTGGGATCGCGCCTTTTTCGGCGGTTCCCTGCTGGCAACCTTCAGCCAGGGCGTGGTGGTCGGAGCGGTGATTAATGGTTTTACCGTCAGCGGTCGCACCTTCAGCGGCGGCATGTTTGACTGGCTGACCCCGTTCAACCTCTTTTGCGGACTCGGGCTGTGCGTGGCCTATGCGCTCCTCGGCGCCACCTGGCTGGTAATGAAGAGCGAAGGCGCGCTGCAGCAGCGGATGCGCAGGGCGTCGCGGCAGATGCTGGTCGCGCTGCTGGGGGTATTTGCCGTCATCAGCCTGTGGACGCCGCTGGCGCACCCGGCGATCGCCGCCCGCTGGTTCAGCCTGCCGAATCTCTATTTCCTGCTGCCGGTGCCGCTGCTGGTGCTCCTGATTAGCGCCTGGCTATGGCGCACGCTACCTCTGCATGACCGCCATGTCTCGCCTTTCACCCTGACGCTGGGCCTGGTGTTTCTCGGCTTTAGCGGACTGGGGATCAGCATCTGGCCGCATATTATTCCGCCGTCGATCACCCTGTGGCAGGCCGCCGCCCCGCCGCAAAGCCAGGGCTTTATGCTGGTGGGCGCGCTGCTGATTATTCCGGTTATTCTTGGCTATACCTGCTGGAGCTATTACGTGTTCCGCGGCAAAGTCCAGCCCGGGGAGGGGTATCATTGATGAAAACCGTCTGGTCCAAACGTCTGCTGTGGCTGATCGCGCTGTGGGGAGGCAGCGTGCTGACGCTGGCCGCCATCAGCCTGCTATTTCGCCTGCTGATGACCGCCGCAGGTCTTAAAGTTTGAACCGGGATGCAGAGTATTCCGGATCTGGACTTCTCCATCTTGTCTTCACTTTTACCTGCTGAAATACGCGGACACATCAGAATAAAGGATATTGCTATGAAGAAGTTAGCTTTACTCTCCGCCGCGTTGACGCTGGGAATATCGTCATGGGCTTTCGCTGCCGACAACCCGCCGCCGCCGCCAGAAAAAGGCGCGCACCATCAGGGTAAATTGCCGGCGAAAAAGGGCCAACACGACGGTAAGCAAGTGCAACACAACGGCAAGCAGCCGCAGCATGATGGCAAGCAGCCGCAACGAGACGGCAAACAACCGCAGCATGGTGGTAAGCAGCCGCCAAAAGGCGGCGAGCACAGCGGGAAACCACTGCCGCCAAAAGCGTAATCCCTCAGGCCTGGCCTTCTACGCCAGGCTTTTTTCACCCTCTTTCAGCAGACATTGACAAACTCTTGCCCTTCTTTGATAAACCGGGAAAAAAACCTGCACAGCCCCTGGCATAGTAAGCCCACGCCATTGATTCGCAGAGAAAAGGTATGTTGAGAAGAAGCACGAGTGCCCTGCTGTTGTTGTGCGCGCTATTTTCCGGGCATCTGCTGGCCCACCGTCAGGGGCACGATTACTTTCCGGTACAGGGTCTCGAACAGCAGCTGCTGCATGAGGCGGATAGCGATGAGCTTCGCAGCCGGTGCGAAGAGAACGCCGCCGACCTGCGCGAGCATCACCGCTGGCAGGACGCCCGCAAACCGCGGGCATCACACAGCCAGTAGCGTCGCCGCAGATCAGGCCCCTTTGCGCTTCGGCAGGGTCTTCATCAGCTCGTCAGGGCTAACGGAGGCCACGATGCTCCCCGGATGCGGCATTTTGAGGATATGGTTTTTGATCTTGCCGACCACGTGCATTTCGCACGGACGGCAGTCAAACTTCAGGGTCAACACTTCATCGCCATGGATCAGCTGCATCGGCGTGGCTTTCCAGCTCTTGATGGAGCCTTTCGCCTGTTTCGGACAGAGATTGAAGGCAAAGCGCAGGCAGTGTTTGGTGATCATCACCGGCACATCGCCCTTCTCTTCGTGCGCTTCATAGGCGGCATCAATCAGCTGCACGCCATAGCGCTGGTAGAACGCCCGCGCCTTATGGTTATAGACGTTGGCGAGGAAGGAGAGATGGGTCTCCGGGTAAACCGGGGGCGGCACGGAGACCGGCTTGCGGGTACCGCGCTGCCAGGCGTTGAGACGCGCGTCATCCAGCATTTCGGCGGTTTCACGACGCAGCTGGTTGAGCAGGCTGTTGGGAACAAACAGCGGCGGCAGGTTGACCTGCACATCGCGCGCATAATAAATGGTTTGCCCCAGTTTTGTGACACCGTCACGCAGGTTGGTTAGCGCTTTCTCTGCCTGGTTAGCTTCGGCAAACGCCCCGTCAAGGGTATGGGTCACGCTGACGCCATCTTCACAGGTCATGGTGAGAACCAGCTGCTCCTGCCAGCCGCTTAGGGTGACGTCTACGGCGATGCGGCGTTCGCTGGAGGTCTTCAGCAGCGCCTGCTGCCAGTTGTGGTCGAGGTTGCGGTTAAGCGCCTGATGCGGACGCACTTTATGCAGATCCGCAGGCATCTCGTTCGGCCACACTCGATAGCGATTTTCGCCAGTTTTTTCCACGGTATTGGCGCGGAAACCCACCACTTCGCGCTTAATCATCACGTTAAGGCCGTCGCCGTTGGTTAACGGTTCGCTAACCTCGACGTCGAGATGGTCTTTACCCACCTTCAGCACTTCGCCCACCGGCAGTCCGATAAATTTTGGCGAATCAAAGGCGCCGATATCGCCTTTACGGGCATTAACGAAGTAGTCGGTGCTGCCGCGGTGGAAGGTTTTATCGGTGGACGGGATAAAGAAATGCTCAGTGCGGCCGGCTGAAGCGCGCGCGAGGTCGCCGCGGTCTTCGATTATGGCGTCCAGCATCTGGCGGTAGTGAGCGGTGATGTTTTTCACGTAGCTCATGTCTTTGTAACGGCCTTCAATTTTGAAGGAGCGTACCCCGGCGTCGATCAGCGCCGCCAGGTTGGCGGTCTGGTCGTTGTCTTTCATCGACAGGAGATGCTTTTCATAGGCCACCACGCGCCCCTGATCGTCCTTCAGGGTATACGGCAGGCGACAGGCCTGCGAGCAGTCGCCGCGGTTGGCGCTGCGTCCGGTCTGGGCGTGGGAAATGTAGCACTGGCCGGAATAGGCCACGCACAGTGCGCCATGGATAAAGAATTCAATGGTGGCGTCAGTATTATCGTAGATGGCTTTGATTTGACTGAGGTTCAGCTCGCGCGCCAGCACGATCTGGCTGAAGCCGGCGTCTGAGAGAAACTTTGCTTTCTCCACGCTACGGATATCGCACTGGGTGCTGGCGTGCAGCTCGATTGGCGGCAGATCCAGCTCCATGATCCCCATATCCTGAACAATCAGCGCATCGACGCCCGCGTCATAGAGATCCGTGATCAGCCGCTGCGCCGGCTCCAGCTCATCGTCATGCAGAATGGTGTTCAGCGTCACAAAGACCTTGGCGCCAAAGCGATGGGCGAAAGGCACCAGCCCGGCGATGTCACTCAGGCTGTTGCTGGCGTTGTGGCGGGCGCCAAAGCCAGGTCCACCGATATAAACGGCGTCAGCGCCGTGAAGGATCGCTTCGCGAGCGATACCGGCGTCGCGGGCAGGACTAAGAAGTTCAAGACGATGATTGTGCAGGCGCATACGCGTGTTGTTATCCAGTATAAGGGGGTCGAAATGGCGGCTATTGTAGTCAGAACCGGGCGCAGACGAAAACCTTTTCCGCCGTCATGGGACGACGAATTTTCAGTTTTCAGCAAAGTATTGAAGGAAAAGATATTTCCTTCAAATCACCGTACAGAGTACTGTCATTACGTATTCCGGATTTTCCTCGTCACGTTGTGAGTGGTTATCATCAGTCATCTTGTCTGGCCGCGGGTTCGCCCGCGGTTTTTTCTTTTGGATAATGGATAAGCGAATGGAAATGAGCCGCCAGGACGCCGCTGTTCCGATAGGCATGCGCCGCATCGCCGGCAAAGCGCCGACCCTCACCCGCCTGCAGCGAGTGCCATTCCCCCTGTAAGCAGAGCTCCAGAGTACCGCTAATCACCACCACATGCTCAATCACCCCTTGTTCATGCGGCGTCGATTCACTCAACGCCCCGGGAGCGAGGGTTATCGAGAAATGATCAAAGCGCAGCTCCGGGTCCCACGGAAAGACCGGGGTTACCACCATCGCCTGCTGCTGCGGGTCAAACGCGGAGGGCGCCACGCTGTCATCCGGAACGATAAATGCCGAAAACGGCACGTTCAGCCCGGTGGCAATCTTCCACAGCGTCGCTACCGTCGGACTCGATTCATTCCGCTCTATCTGCCCGAGCATGGCTTTCGACACCCCGGTCTCTTCCGCCAGACGCGACAGGCTCCAGCCGCGCTGCTGACGCAGATGTTTGAGGGTGGCCGCCAGATGTTGCGCAATATTCATCCTACCTCCTGATTTTTCAGCCCAGAGTATACCCCCATTTGCCTCATTCTACAGGGCGATTAGCGGCATCGCGGGCCGTTTGCGACGAGCGCCTCGGTGGCGCTACCCTCACGCCGCGGATAGCTTGTGCGCTATAACGTACAATGATAGAGTAAACGGACGTTATAACGCACAAGAGAAAACTATGCGCTCGTTTACCGTTCCGCTTCCCACCCTGTTCGCCGGCTTCGTCGCCGTGCTGGTGGGCTACGCCAGTTCTGCCGCCATCATCTGGCAGGCCGCCGCGGCCGCCGGCGCCACGCCCGGGCAGATCGCCGGCTGGATGACGGCCCTGGGCCTCGCCATGGGCGTCAGCACCCTAGCGTTGAGCGGCTGGCGAAAAGTGCCGGTGCTCACCGCCTGGTCAACGCCGGGCGCCGCCCTGCTGGTCAGCGGCCTGCAGGGGGTGACCCTACCCGAGGCGGTGGGGGTATTTATCTTCGCCAATGCGCTGATCGTCCTCTGCGGCGTCACAGGCCTGTTTGCCTGGCTGATGAAAATCATTCCCCATTCGCTGGCCGCCGCAATGCTGGCCGGCATTCTGCTGCGTTTCGGTTTGCAAGCCTTCGCCGGCTTACAGGATCATCTGCTGCTGTGCGGCGGCATGCTCGCCGCCTGGCTTCTGTGTAAGACGCTGTGGCCCCGCTTCGCCGTGGTGGCCGCGCTGGCTGCGGGGGCGCTGATAGCCGCGGTCTCCGGGGAAGTGGCCAGCGCCGCTGTGCCGCTGGCGTTTGTCGCACCGGAATGGATCGCCCCGCAGTTTACCCCGGCGCTGCTTCTCAGCGTCGGCCTGCCGTTCTTCCTCGTCACCATGGCTTCACAGAACGCGCCCGGGTTCGCTACCCTGCAGGCAGCAGGCTATGTCGTACCGGTCTCCGCGCTGATCGTTGTCTGCGGGGGGCTGGCGCTGCTGCTGGCGCCGTTTGGGGTCTACTCCATCTGTATTGCGGCGATCACTGCCGCCATCTGCCAGAGCCCGGAAGCGCACCCGGATCCTCAGCAGCGCTGGCTGGCGGCCATGGCTGCCGGCGGTTTTTATCTGCTGGCCGGTCTGTTCGGGGGATCGATCACTGCGCTGATGTCGGCCCTGCCGACAGCGTGGATCCAGATGCTGGCCGGCCTGGCGCTACTCGGCACCATCGGCGGTAGCCTGTTTCAGGCGGTACACCAGGCCAGTGAGCGCGACGCGGCGGTGCTGACCTTTCTGATCACCGCCAGCGGGGTGACGCTGGCGGGAATTGGTTCGGCGTTCTGGGGCGTGATGCTCGGCGGAGTGAGCTACGGCGTGTTATCCGCGCTGCGCCGCCCGTAGCTGGGAGGGCGTCAGGCCGGTGGCGGCTTTGACCCGATGGCTGAAATGGCTGGCGGAGCTGAAACCGCATGCCAGAGCGATCTCGGTGAGCGGCAGCGCGCTGTGGCAGATCAGGTTTTGCGCCTTCGCCATTCGCTGCTGCATCACATATTGATGCGGAGCCATATTCAGCGACTGGCGGAACATACGGGCAAAATGAAATTCACTCAGTCCCGCCTGCTGCGCCAGGTCGGCCAGGGTCAACGGCTGATCGAGATGAGCGTCAATCCAGGCCAGCACGTGACGCTTCACCCCTGGCGCCAGTCCTCCTGTGACCGAGGGCAAGCGCCACTGCACTGTGGAATAGTGCTGGATCAGATGGGTGAGCAACAAACTGCTGGCGGCGCTAAGTGTCAGCTGGTTCGCCGGCTGTCGCCAGTCATTAGCCAGCAAAAACTGACGATACACGCTGGTGATTTTGTCATCGCTGGCGAAGGTTTTTTCCTGCAGGGTGAAGTTAGCCGGGCTGCGATCCCACACTTCCTCCCCAACGCGGCGCAGATGCGCATCGGTACAATAGAGATGGACAAACGACAGATCGCCGCGGATATCCCAGACGCTTTCATCGCCTTTCGGCATCAGGCAAAAGCGATCCGGGCCGCCGCCATTCTTCCAGCCGTGCGGCGTCTTTTGATAGCTTTCATAACCATCGGCGATGTACAGGCTTAAGGTATGATGATCGCTGCGCACCGTCACGGTATCGCAGTTGTTATACCACGCGGCCAGTTGAATACCGGAATTCAGCTCCACGGTGCCCTTCAGCACCGCATTCTGTCGCCGTAATGTTTCAAACGTCCCGTAACCCATCGCCTTCACACATCTGTTCTGTCAAGAAAACTCTAGTCTAGGGAGACTGCGATGCGGTTTCCAGTCCTCACCGCCGGCAAAAGACAAATAAGCGCAAGAATTTGCAAGCCGACAACAAGCGGATGAAAGCCGCAGGTTGCGGCAGGCGGCATACTCCTCCGTTCAACAAGCAGAGGAGAACCAGGGTGAACGCATTACTTTATGCACTCGTTGTCGTTATCTGGGGGACGACGTGGATTGCTATTTTTTTACAGCAGGGGCCGGTGGCGGCGCCGGTATCGATATTCTGGCGTTTCGCCGTGGCCAGCGTCACAATGCTGACGATTCTGCTCGTCACACGACGTCTGCGGCCGCTGGGCGCGAAGGACCATTTCTGCTGCCTGCTGCAGGGCTGCTGCGTCTTC
Source organism: Klebsiella sp. 54 (assembly GCF_018223875.1). Lineage (NCBI taxonomy): Bacteria > Pseudomonadati > Pseudomonadota > Gammaproteobacteria > Enterobacterales > Enterobacteriaceae > Klebsiella > Klebsiella sp. 54. The sequence continues at coordinate 94,500 of NZ_JAGRRA010000013.1, read as the reverse complement.
TGCTTCAATTTCTGGTGCTTTTATACCGCCGCCGCCTGGATCAACACCGGTCTGGAGTCGGTGATCTTTTCCATGGCGGTACTGTTTAACGCCATCAACAGCTTTCTTTTCTTCCGCCAGCAGCCGCCGGGACGCTTCTGGGCTGCCGCCGCGCTCGGTCTGGCCGGTATCGTCACCCTGTTCTGGGATGACCTGCTGGCCAACGGGCTAAACGCTACGCTACTGTGGGGGATCGGTCTGAGCGCGCTGGGCACCTATGGCTTTTCGCTGGGCAATATGTTCAGTATTCGTCACCAGCGGCGGGGGCTGGAGACGCTGACCACCAACAGCTGGGCGATGCTGTACGGCACGCTGGTGATGGGGGCTATCGCTCTGCTCCGCGGGGATAATTTCATGCCGGAGTGGACCGTCAGCTATCTTGGCGCCCTGCTTTACCTGGCGCTGTTCGGCTCAGTTGTCGCCTTCGGCGCCTATTTCACCCTTGTGGGGCGCATCGGCGCCAGCAAAGCCGCCTACAGTACGCTGCTGTTTCCGCTGGTCGCCCTGTCCATCTCCACCGTCTATGAAGGGTATGTATGGCACAGCAACGCCGTTATTGGACTGGCGCTGATCCTGTTGGGTAATCTGGTGATGTTTGCCAAACCGGAACAGCTGCTGCTGCGCCGAAAGCTGGCCTGAAACGGCGGAAGATAAATCAGCGCCGTCAGCAGACGGCGCTGACGAGATTACCGCTGGGAAGGGTCGAATTTGACGGCGTCTACCGCCATATCATCGATCACCTGCTTCATGGTTTCGATAGTCAGCGGCGTGTTTTCATTGGCCAGGGTTTTGCCCTCACCTTTACGAACCACTTTGATCACCGGCTTGTTGGTGCTGGCGTCAATCAGTTCGGCTTCAAAATAGAGGTCGGTGTCCATCGTACGATGGCCGGTGGCGGCTTGAGTACCGGCAACAATCATCGCTACCGGAACCACTTCATAGAACTGCAGCCCTTCTTTGCTGGAGTCCACTCCGGTAATCGCCCCGCGGAAAATAAGGCTACGCTTGCCGGCGGTGGTTGCCAGCGGTTTACGCTCGGAAATGGCCTGTTTGAGCTGTTTGTTGGTGTAATTCAAAATATCCTGCAGCGCCTTTTCACCCACCTGGGTCGTCGGCTTCGGTACTGGATAGTACGTTACCGGATGGTAGACGACATTATCGTAGTTGGCCGGATTGTAGTTTGGATCGATCCAACGCAGCTCCGACTTACCGGAGGCAGTGGTGGCTTCTTTCAGGTTGGAATAGTCTTTTAAAAAGCCCGAATACTGATTCGGTTGCGCCAGTTTGGACGCACAGCCCGTCAACGCTAACATCCCCGCCAGAGCGGCGACTTTAAATAACACGCGAGTACGCATAAAGAGATCCCTGTAAATGCAGTTTTTTCGGCAGACGTTATAGCAGATAAGACCCACTAGTTTTGTGACAAAATGAGGGCTTCGTCAAGGAAGATATACAAATATTGATGGGATCAACATTACGTTATTAAATAATTACTTAAAACGTTAACAGGTCGGCTTTAACCTTTCTTTTCAGCGAGGATTTTCGCGCTTCTTGATCCGAGGTGTATTCGTGAGAGGCGGCGCGGTCAATCTCAGTAATTACACGCGCCGCTGAGGATTATGCGGGCTTGCGCGCCAGCAGCGTGGCGAAGCGCAATTTGATCCGGTTGCCGCTGGCGTCGGTCCGATGCAGCTCACCGACGTCCTCATTATATTTCAGTAATTCCCAGTCCCGGTAGTACTCCCGAAGTTCATCGGGTTTAAAAGCAAACGGGAAGCCGACGGTGCAGGGATAGTCCTCGGTGTCCATCGCCGCGACAATCAGGTTATAGCCCCCGGCGGCGGTGCAGCGCTGCATATTGCCGATGAGTCCAGGGATGGTGTCAGGCTCGAGGAACATCATCACTACGGTGGAGAGGATCAGATCATACTCGCCGTCAAAGGCCAGGCTGTTGAGGTCTTTCACCGCGGTCTGCAGATTATCCAGCCCTTCGGCGGCGCGAATAGTCTCCAGATTGTTGATGCTCATCGCATTTTTATCCCACGCCGTCACCGTGAAGCCATTCGCCGCCAGATAAAGACTGTTACGTCCGTTGCCGCAGCCCAGATCCAGCGCCCTTCCCGGCGGCACAATCGTCGCGGCATGCAGCACCTCAGAGTGGGTGCGGGTCAGGCCATATTTTTCACTAAAATAATCCGCGTCTCGCGTTGTCATGATCCTTCCTTCTTATTCAGGAGTGTTTCCCGGTCGACCTGTAGCAACAGTTTCCCGCTGACCAACAGCAGCCCTGTGCGCAGCAGCAGCAGGCCGATGACCAGATTGCTAAAAATAAAGAGCGGCAGCGCCAGATGATGAAAAAAGCCGTCCGCCTTCGCCTGGCCCAGATGCAGGCCGGTGGTGGCCAGGGCGGAGATACCGAACGAGAAGCTCCAGAAAGAAGCATTGAACGGCTGGCGAAGATACCAAGGCATCAGACGCAGCATAAACAGCAGCTGTAACATACCGTAGCCGAACAGCAGCTTAGCGAAGGTATCGGCCTCACCGCCGTTAACGCTGAGCCAGGCGCTGCAGGCCACCAGCGCAGGCGCCAGCTGGATCCCCAGCGACGTGCGCAGCGCGGTCGGCAGTTCGCCTGCGCTGCGCAGACGATGGAGGATAGCCGGCTCGAGGCTCAGCCAGGAGAAGACCCCGGCGCCAAGGAACACCAGTCCGGCGTCGGTAAACCCCAGCGCGCCGCAGGCCATCGCGCTGATAAAATTATTCGCCACCGTGGGCAGATACAGCCCCGGCGTAGTGGCCTCGCGAGGATGGTTTCCCCGCCACAGGCCGCCGCTTTGCCAGGCGGCATAGGCCAGCTGCAGCGCCACGCCCGGCACAAACAGCCCGATGGCCAGCGGTCGACACCAGGGCGCCAGACCAATCGATACCAGCAACGTGGTGGCGGGAAACAGGCTGACGAAGCTGCTGCTGACCGGATGTCGCATCTCCTGCAGCACACTCGCCGGAAAGCGGATCGCCCGGCTGATAAACGCCATACTGAGCAGGACCCATATCGCTATCGCCAGCGTCACCAGCCCATCACCAATACTGCGGCTGACCGGCCAGAGGGTGCTGGCGTAACGCCAGGCAAAGCCCATCCCGATGGTGCCAAGCACCATGCCAAAATATCCCGCCGGCAGGTTAAGCACCTGCTGCGACCTATACGTTTTGTTCATTTTATTGATGTTATCAATTAAATTTGAAGTTGCATTCTAAAGGAACCTTATACCACGCGCTACGGCGATCTTTGCTATGTTTATGTTAACCATAAGTAATGAGGATCGGGAATGCGTAAATACCGTCTCAGCGAACAGACCCGGCAGTATTGTTACCAGGAAGAGGATGGCAAACAGTGCGTCACCCTGCGCCAGATCGTGGCGCTTATCGATTTCGCTGACGTCAAAGCGGGCAGCGAAGGCGGCTGGGTGGATGAAGAAAGCGCCCTCAGCCAGCAGGGAGAGTGCTGGATCTACGATGCCAATAGCGTGGTCTTCGCCGGGGCGCGCATCCTCGACGATGCCCGACTCAATGGCCCCTGCGTGGTCAGCCATGGGGCTATCATCAGCGGACGGGCATCCATTCACGCCTCGCAGGTCAGCCATCACGCGCAGATTGGTGACAACGTCACGATTAGCCAGAGTCTGGTGCGCGGCTACTGTCGCCTCGCCGACGAGGCGCGTCTTCTGCCCCACTGTCAAGTCATTGCCGCCCGTGGGCTGACCGCCGATCGCGACAAAGTGCTGCAGATTTATCAGCGAGCCACCGTCAGCGCGTCGCGCATTCTCCACCAGGCGCAGATCTATGGCGAGGCCTTCGTCGAACACGCTTTTGTCGAACATCGGGCGGAAGTCTTTGAGCATGCCAGGCTCGAGGGAAACGAGGAGAACGACGTCTGGGTGTGCGATAACGCGCGGATTTACGGGCATGCCCGTCTGATCGCGGGACGCGGTGAGGACGCCATTCCCACCGTGCGCTACAGCTCGCAGGTCGCGGAGAATGCGGTGATTGAAGGCAACTGTCTGCTAAAGCATCGGGCGATGGTGGGCGGCGAGGCGCAGCTGCGCGGTGGACCGATTCTGCTTGATGACGACGTGCTGATCCAGGGGCGGGCTGTCATCGTCGGCGATGTGATCGTTGAGCACCAGGTCACTCTTGGGGACGAGGTGCAAATCGCCGCACGGGAAGGAGAAGCCATTCACCTGCGCGGCCCGAAGACCCTCGGCGGCCAACAGCAGATCACCCGAACGCCGCTGTTAGGCGCCCTGTAGCGCCTCGTCGCGGTCAATAATACGGGCGTAGATATTCTGATCGTCATAGCTGCCGTTCAGATACTCGGCCTGTCGGAGACAGCCTTCCAGAACAAACCCGTTACGCAACGCCACCTGGTTGCTGCGGGTATTCGCCACCCGACATTTGATCACAAACCGGCGCACCAGCCCGCTGCGGGCATAGTGGTGGATAAAGGCCTGCAGGGAACGGGACAGATACCCCTGCCCCTGGTGATCCTCATCGATCCAGTAGCCAATATAGGCCGTCTTATTCTGCGGCTCGATCTGGTTGAACGACAGAACGCCAATCGGCCGCTTTTCGAGAAACAGCAAAAACATTTTGGCGTAATCCCGCTGATGCAGCATCACGTTACCCTGCACATGGCGGCGGGTCTCCTCTTCGCTGCGCACCTCGCCGGCCCAGCTGAGCGACTGCTGTAGCCAGCGCTGGTTTTTCACCACCAGCTGGTGCAGGTCGCTGACGTAGCGTTCATCAATGGCGATAAGCGTCAGCGCCTCGGTCACCGGGATCGACTCCGGTACTGCTGGAATGTCTGTGGTCATGGGGCTCTCTACGGGCCCGCAGGGGGTGCCTGGGGCCACGGCTGTCACGGGGTTATTTCATGATCCGGTCGTCAATGTAGTTACGTTTATCCGGCGCCGGCGGGAAGTACTGATAGAGCCAGGTTTCGCTGATGGCTTCTCCCTGACAGCGCAGGAACAGACGCATCTCCACCGGGTCGGTCGAGTTGGAAGTCGGATACCAGTCGAAGAGGATCCGGTAGCCATCGAACGGCTCGACGTAGAGGATTTCAATCTGCTTCGCTTCGCCGCTGGAGAGGGTGATCACCGGTTCAATACCGCGCGGCGCGGCCGCTTTCAGATCGCCGCCAACAAAGTCGATGGCAAAACGACGCGCCCACTTGTCCGGGTAGTGTTCGCCCGGCGCCCATCCCTCCGGGAAGCCCCCCATCCCGGTGCGGGTGGCGAGCACACGCGCCAGCGGTGTGCTGACCGGCGGCTGTGCGCTCCAGTAGAGACGGTAGCTGAAGTCGAGTTCGTCGCCCGCCTTCACTGCCTTTTCCGGCTGCCAGAAGCAGACGATATTATCCAGCGTTTCACCAGTGGTCGGGATCTCCATCAGGCTGACCGCCCCTTTGCCCCACTGGTTACGCGGCTCAACCCACAGGCTGGGACGCTTGTTATACCAGCCCATCACGTCCTGGTAGTGGGAAAAATCACGGTCCAGCTGCAGCAGACCAAAGCCGCGCGGGTTCTTGTCCTGGAAGGCGTTGAACTGCAGCTTCTGCGGGTTGTTCAGCGGCCGGCAGACCCATTCGCCGTTGCCCAGCCACATCGACAGCCGATCGGAGTCGTGGATCTGCGGGTGGATGGTATCGCACATCCGACGCTCGTTGTTGCCGCAGCTGAACATGCTGGTCATCGGCGCGATCCCCAGCTGTTTGATATCCTTGCGGGCGTAGAGATGGTTCTCCACGTCCATAATGACCTGGGTATCCTGGCAGTGGATGGTGAACTTGTAGGCGCCAGTGATGCTCGGGCTGTCGAGCAGGGCGTAAACGGTAAAGACCGTGGCGTCCCCTTTGACCGTTTCGAACCAGAAAGAGGTGAAATCGGGGAACTCTTCCGGGGTATCGGTAAAGGTATCCACCGCCAGCCCACGGGCCGACAGGCCATACTGGTAGGTGCTGTCTACCGCGCGAAAATAGCTGGCGCCGAGAAACGCCACGATATCCCGGCGCGCCAGCTCAGGTGCTTTAAATACCCGGAACCCGGCGAAGCCGAGGTCGGACTGCCCTTCCAGCTGCCGGGTATCTACCCCGGCGTCATTGTACTTGAACAGCTCCGGACGGAAGTGGATCTCGCGCGCCTGCTGGGTGGCGGCGTCTAAAGAGAACATGCGCACGCGGCGACGGAACCCCATCCCGACGTGGAAAAACTGGATATCCAGTTTGCGTTCTTCAATATTGTTCCATAGCGAGTGGTTAGCGTCATACTGAATGCTGTTATAAGCCTGCGGGGTGAGATTGGCCAGCGTCGGCGGCAGATCGCGCGGTGCCCCGCCCCACGGCTGGCGCGCCAGATCGTGGGCCATCGCCTGCAGCACGGCATAATCGAACCGACGCGTCTGCCCGTCGGCAATGCCCGCGTCTTCAGCAAACGCGGCCTGACTGAATAAGGAAGCGACTCCTGACGTTCCGCATACGGCGGCAACAGCCATGGAAGATTTAAGAAAACGTCTGCGGTTCATGCCTGAGAAAGCGTCCTTCTGCACGGGTGAAATGATTCGCAACGCGTCATCACGCTGCGTGATAATTTCCGCCCACTCTAGACAAAAACGATTAATAATCCAATTGTTGCCAGCAGAAAAACGGTAAAAAAGCCCTGTCTACCAGAACAGGCTGTTTTTTCATCGCCGGCGGAGGGAGAGCGCAATATCTAACGCAAACCCGTCTTAAACAAAGCGGACAGCACTCTCCCGGCACCCTGTCTCATCGCCGGGCCGTTTCTTAGCCACCCGCGGCCTGCAGCAGGGGCGTGCCCCGCTGAGCCGCCCCCATCCCCTTTATTCGAGGGTCACGTGGTGCTTCATCACCCGGCGAAACAGCGCCAGCCGGGCGCGCATAAAGCGATTCTCCACTTTAAACCCGGCACGCTTATGCAGGCCAATGCGCAGCAAACGATCCCGTCCGCGCAGGCACGCCGGCCAGCGCACCGCGCCGGCAAGCACCTGCTCGCCGCTGGCGACGCGGGCAAACTGGACCCAGTAGTCAGCGACCTGAGCGGCGAAGGCCAGATCCGCTTCACTGGCATACTGCCGCACCGGGTCGGTGAGCCGCAGGTTATCAAACACGTAGGGCACCTCGTTGCCGTGCCAGGCGCCGTGCGGATAGGCGTCATGTTCCGCTTCCGCGACATAATCGAACCAGTACCGCCAGCACGACTGGCCCACGCGCTGCTGGGCCTGCATCACCACATAGCCGAGGGTGGTAAACGCCATATCCCGACAGACTTCCCGCCCCAGCGCTTCATCGCCTTTTACGCCGGGATAGAGGAGTTTGATCAGTCCCAGACCCAGACGGCGCTCACGGCGCAGTTTCTGGATCTGCCCGGCGATGTCGACGCCAAACACCGCCATCACGCTGGCTTCATCGCTGTTGGAGCCGATGATCACCGGCATCGGATGCTGGCGCCCGGCAAAAAAGGTCTCCAGCATCGGCTGCGGGAGCACGGTATCGCCTGCGATGGGCGCTGGCCCGATATTCAGCGGGGCGGAAAGCGACCAGAAGGCCTCCGCCGGGATTGCCCGCAGTTGCTCAGCGCTGGCCTGTGGTAAGGCGAAATGTTCCGCCAGCAGACGGCCTTTCTCCAGCGCCTTTTCCCGCGGCAGATCGGGTAAGGTATACCCGCTCTGAATAATCGCTTTATGGAACAACCCTTTCGCTTTCGGCGAGGCCATCAGCGACAGCACGCTGCGCGCGCCGGCGGATTCGCCAAACAGCGTGACGTTGGCGGCGTCGCCGCCGAAGGCGTGAATGTTTTCCTGGACCCACTGCAGGGCGGCGATCTGGTCGAGCAGCGCGAAGTTATACAGCCGCTCGCCCGCCTCTTCTTCCAGCGCCGGGTGGGCGAAAAAGCCGAGGTGGCCCAGACGGTAGTTGACCGTCACCACCACCACGTCGCGGCTGGCCAGCGCCAGGCCATCGTAAGGCGGCAGGCTACCGGCGCCGATGGTAAACCCGCCACCGTGCAGCCAGACCATCACCGGCAGCGGCTGCGCTGCGCTGGCGGGGGCCCAGACGTTGAGATAGAGACAGTCTTCGCTGAAGCGACCGGGATCCCCGCCGCCAAGTTCGCGGCAGTAGTCAATGTCCTGCCAGCTGGCGGCGGAAAAGGCGTCGGCCTGACGCACGCCCGGCCAGCGGGCGGGAGGCTGCGGCGCGCGCCAGCGCAGCGGCCCCACGGGCGGCGCGGCGTACGGAATGCCGCGCCAGATATGGATCCCCTGCTCTGCGCTCCCGGCCAGCGTGCCCTGCCGGGTTTTCGCCAACGGTTTCGACGGATGTTGCATAACCTGCTCCCTGTAAGGCTGATGCCAGCAGGTTACTGATTTTACAGCAGACCGCAACGTCGTTTGCTGCGCTCCTCCGCCTGCTGGTACAGTTCAAATTCATCCTGCACCGGACAACCCAGCGCCGCTTCAAAGGCTTCGCGGCTGGCATTCCCGTGGCTGCGGGCCTGGGTTTCGTTACCCAGATTGGACTGAAAAATGCCCGCCGCGCTGACCGGTAAAAAATCCTCATAGACGATAGGCTGGGCCACTATCCACCCGCGCTCGATCAGCGGCTGGGGATCGTCGCCCGGGCGAAACGCGTGGCGATGGGCCTCGCCAGCCGGCGTCAGGCGGTAGCGAAACCAGGCCAGCCCCTGCTGACGCAGCAGAAATTCGCTGTCGGGAAATTCGCGGAATACCTCCTGCAGATGCAGCTGGTGGCTGAGATTGTCTTTGCCGGTCCCTGCTGCCTGCAGCAATCGGTCGTATAGCGCGCGTCCTTTTGGCGTCAGCGCCACGCCGCGCTGCTCAATTTCGCCGAAGCGGGCGCTGTGAGTGCCGCGGTGTTCGCCGGCGAACATTACTGGCTCCTCAAGCGCCTTGAAGCTGGTCTGTCGCAGGAGGATCGGTACCTCCCGGCGCGGCGGACCTTCGATCAAGGCCTTTGGCTCAATGCCGCACTCCGGCATCAGGGCCTGCGCGCGGTCAATATCCAGCGTCCGCGGCGTGAGGTGGTTGATATGACATCCCGGGAAGCAGACCACATCGGCAATCAAGCGATGCTCGCGATGCAGCGCGTGGTAGGTCTCCTCATCGACGGTGGCATGCCGGTGCCAGCGGAAGGTCTCCAGCGCCTCCTGCACGAACTCGCGGGCTTCCGCAGGGGTGAACGCCCCTTCGGCCTCGTGCCGGGCGATCAGCGCCAGACAGCGGGGAGTGAATATGTTGCGCCGGGCGAGGATCGCCTCGGCTCGCTCACGCAGAGCGCGGTTTTCGATCAGCTCCAGACGCAGCAGCGAGGTAAAAACCCGAAACGGATTGCGCGCCAGCGCGGCATCGTCGACAGGACGAAACGCCGTGGAATGAACCGGCACGCCGGCCTGTGAAAGATCATAATAGCTGACGGGATACATCCCCATGATGGCAAACATGCGACGCAGCGTCGCCAGTTCCTCCGCTGTGCCCACGCGGATCGCCCCGTGGCGCTCAACGTTCAGGCGAGCCAGCTCGTCGGCGTTGGCCAGTTGTTCATGCAGCTTCGGATTATTTTCCAGTACCGCCAGGTTGACGTCAGCCACCAGCTCCAGCAGCGTCCCGTACTGCGGAACTTCCTGCTGGTACATGGCCGACATGGCCTGCGAAAACTGCTCCCGAATCTCATCAGCCGTGATGGTGTTCGCCATGATGTGTTACCTCCAGTGAATACTTCCTGGAGTGTAGGAAAGCTGCCTCCCGGCGGGGGGAAGAATTTACAAACTGTGATGGCGATAACCTGCTTCCGGTCATGGGCATGGCGCAGGGCATAACCGACGGTTATGAAAAACACCCTGTAATTTCACTTTAAATTAACAATATATTTACACACACTGTTTCTGGCGACATTACAACAACATGCCTCTCTACCCTCTATACGGAGTACCCGATGAACGATAAATGGTCCCCGCGCGAGGTTATCCATCGCGATTACAGTAGTCACCCGCCCGCTTACGCCCCGGGCTATAAAACCAGCGTCCTGCGCTCCCCGAAAAACGCCCTAATCTCCCTGCAGAACTCGCTGTCAGAGATCACCGGCCCGGTGTTTAGCCGCGACGACCTGGGACCGCTGGATAATGACCTTATCCTTAACTATGCCAAAGAAGGCCTGCCGATTGGCGAGCGGATCATTGTGCACGGCTATGTGCGGGATGGTTTCGGCCGACCAATGAAAAACACCCTGGTGGAAGTGTGGCAGGCCAATGCCGGCGGCCGCTATCGACATAAAAAAGATCAGTATCTGGCGCCGATTGACCCGAACTTCGGCGGCTGCGGTCGGGTGCTGACCGACGAGAACGGTTATTACTGTTTTCGCACCATCAAGCCCGGCCCCTACCCCTGGCGCAACCAGGCCAGCGACTGGCGTCCGGCGCATATTCATTTCTCGCTTTCAGGCGACGCCTGGGCCCAGCGCCTGATCACCCAGATGTATTTCGAAGGCGACCCGTTGATCAAGCAGTGTCCGATCGTCAGGACCATTAATAATGACGACGCCGTGCGCACCCTGATCGCCGAGCTGGACATGCACGCCGCCGTGCCGCTGGATTGTCTGGCCTACCGCTTCGACCTTGTTCTGCGCGGCCATCGCGCCACGCTGTTTGAAAATCGCACTCAGGGGGCCGCCCGATGAAAGAGTATCTGCCTGAAACCGCCTCGCAGACTGCGGGACCCTATGTTCATATCGGTCTGGCACCGGACGCGGCGGGTTTTCATATTTTTGAAAAAAATTTTGGTCCGGTTCTCACCACCGCCGATACGATCGGGGAACGGATCACCATTGAAGGCCGGGTTATCGACGGCTCCGGGACTCCGGTCCGCGACGTGCTGCTGGAGATCTGGCAGGCTAACGCCGCGGGACGCTATAACCATCCTGAGGACCGTCAGCAGCAGAAAGCGGTCGACCCAGGCTTTCGCGGCTGGGGGCGCACCTGCTCTGACTTCACCTCCGGCGTCTGGCGCTTTGAAACCATCAAGCCCGGCGCGGTGGTTGGCCGCGACGGCCGTCTGATGGCGCCGCACGTCAATCTGTGGGTGGTGGCTCGGGGGATCAACATTGGCCTGAATACGCGGATGTATTTCGCCGATGAGCACGAGGCCAATGCCAGCGACCCGGTGCTGAATCTCATCGAATGGGAGGTGAGACGCAAAACCTTAATCGCCGAGCGCGAGGTTCGCGGTGCGGAAGTGGTCTATCGTTTCGACATTTATCTGCAGGGCGAGAACGAAACCGTCTTTTTCGATATCTAGCGGCCATGCTGACCACCGCCGTCGCCCCGTACAGCCGGGGCGACGGCGTGTTAAACCATAGGGAAAGATCTTGTAATGTAATCAGCTCAAATGTTAATAATATTTTGCAATCTGGTTATCAAATTTAAACAAGGCCGCTTGTCTCTTTCACCGCTGTGTTTTTAACATCATCTTACTATGGAAAAAAATGGTCTCTTCAGTCAGCGCATTCGCTTGCGCCATCTACACACCTTCGTGGCCGTCGCTCAACAGGGAACGCTGGGGCGCGCGGCTGAAACTTTAAATCTGAGCCAGCCAGCACTTTCAAAAACGCTTAACGAGCTTGAACAGCTGACCGGTACCCGTCTGTTTGAGCGGGGACGTCTGGGGGCGCAGTTGACGCTGGTCGGGGAACAGTTTCTGACTCATGCCGTGAAAGTGCTTGATGCCCTTAACTCGGCGGGCCAGGCGCTGAACCGTAAAGAGGGCCTGAATAACGATATCGTGCGCATCGGCGCGCTGCCTACCGCCGCGCTGGGGATCCTACCGACGGTGATCGGCCAGTTCCATAAGCAGCAAAAAGATATCACGCTGCAGGTCGCCACCATGAACAACACCATGCTGCTCGCCGGGTTAAAATCCGGGGAGATCGACATCGGCATCGGACGGATGTCCGATCCGGAGCTGATGAGCGGGCTGCATTACGAACTGCTGTTCCTGGAATCCCTTAAGCTGGTGGTACGCCCGGGACATCCTCTGCTGCAGGAGACCGTGACCCTCAGTCGGGTGATGGAGTGGCCGGTGGTGGTCTCGCCAAAGGGCACCGTGCCGCGGCAAAACGCCGAAGCGCTGCTCCAGAGCCAGGGCTGTAAAATGCCCGCCGGCTGCATCGAGACCCTCTCCGCTTCACTGTCGCGCCAGCTGACGGTCGATTTTGACTATGTCTGGTTCGTCCCTTCCGGGGCGGTGAAAGACGATCTTCGCCGTGGCGTACTGACCGCCCTGCCGATTGCCACCCAGGGCGCCGGGGAGCCCATCGGCATTCTAACCCGCGTCGATGCGACGCTGACCCCCGGTACACAAACCCTGCTCAGCGCTATTCGTAAATCAATGCCTGCCTGATCCGCTGATCCCCCGGCCCGTAGCGGCCGGGGAGCCAACGCTGACTGCGTCACATTCAGCAAAATAATCATTTAGTGCGAAATTATTTATTAACATTTGCGCAAATTTCTTTAACAGATCTATCATATCGCGATTTCACCAAATGGTTCATACGAAATCAAAACAGGCAATAAACTTGGCTTTATGAAGATACAAACCACTTCATTCAAAAATAAAACAAAATAACTTTGTTTCATTTGGTTCGCACTGAGGTGGCTGGTGTGGTTAAGGAGATTTCATGACAACTGGCAACGCGCCGCGCGGATTCCCCCGGATCCTGCAGTGGCTTCTCGCCGGACTGATGCTGATCATCGGTCTGGCTATCGGTATTCTGGGGGCAAAACTGGCTCTCGTCGGCGGCACGCTGTACTTCGCGCTGATGGGCGTGGTGATGGTTATCGCGGCGGTGCTGATTTTCCGTCGCCGCCGCGGGGGTATTCTGCTGTACGCCGTGGCGTTTATCGCTTCGGTGATCTGGGCGATCGGCGACGCTGGCTGGAACTTCTGGCCGCTCTTCTCGCGTCTGTTCGCCCTTGGCGTGCTGGCCTTCCTCGCCGCCCTGGTCTGGCCTTTCCTTGCCAGCTCGCCGGCGAAAAAAGGCCCGGCTTTTGCCATCGCCGCCGTGCTCGCCGTGGCGCTGGCGGGAAGCTTTGGCTGGATGTTTAAATCCGAACCGCTGGTCAGCGCCACGGAAGCGGTGCCGGTGAAACCCGTCGCGCCGGGCGAAGAGCAGAAAAACTGGGCGCACTGGGGCAACACCACCCACGGCGACCGCTTCGCCGCCCTGGATCAAATCAACAAGCAAAACGTCAACCAGCTGCAGGTAGCCTGGGTGGCGCATACTGGCGATATCCCACAGAGCAATGGCTCCGGCGCGGAAGATCAGAATACCCCGCTGCAGATTGGCGATACCCTCTACGTCTGTACCCCTTACAGCAAAGTGCTGGCGCTGGATGTCGACAGCGGCAAAGAGAAATGGCGCTATGACTCCAAATCCTCTTCGCCTAACTGGCAGCGCTGCCGCGGCTTAGGCTATTACGAAGATAGCCAGGCGCAGACGACGCCAGCGTCAGGCGCTCAGCCTGCCGCTTGCTCCCGTCGTCTGTTCCTGCCAACGATCGATGCCCGCCTGATCGCCATTGATGCCGACACCGGCAAACTGTGCGAGAGCTTCGGCGATCGCGGTATTGTCGACCTTAGCGTCGGGATGGGCGAAGTCAAAGCAGGTTACTATCAGCAGACCTCCACCCCGCTGGTCGCGGGTAATGTGGTGGTGGTCGGCGGCCGCGTCGCGGATAACTACTCTACCGGGGAACCGCCGGGGGTGGTCCGTGCGTTTGACGTCCACACCGGTAAACTGGCCTGGGCGTGGGATCCGGGTAATCCGGCGCTGACCGGCGTACCGCCGGAGGGCCAGACCTATACGCGCGGCACGCCGAACGTCTGGTCGGCGATGTCTTACGACGCGAAGCTGAACCTGATCTATCTGCCGACCGGTAACGCTACGCCTGACTTCTTTGGCGGCGAACGAACCGCGCTGGACGATAAATACAGCTCCTCCATCGTCGCCGTGGATGCCGCTACCGGCCAGGTACGCTGGCACTTCCAGACCACCCACCACGACCTGTGGGACTTTGACCTGCCGTCTCAGCCGCTGCTGTACGATCTGCCTGACGGCAAGGGCGGCACCACCCCGGTGCTGGTGCAGACCAGCAAGCAGGGCATGATCTTTATGCTCAACCGCGAAACCGGCGAGCCGGTGGCGAAAGTGGAAGAGCGGCCGGTGCCGGTGGGCAATGTCAAAGGCGAGCGCTACTCGCCGACGCAGCCTTACTCGGTGGGAATGCCGATGATCGGTAACCAGACGCTGACCGAGTCCGATATGTGGGGAGCGACGCCGATCGACCTGCTGCTGTGCCGTATCCAGTTCAAAGAGATGCGCCATCAGGGCGTCTTTACCCCGCCGGGAGAAGACCGCTCCCTGCAGTTCCCGGGCTCGCTTGGCGGCATGAACTGGGGCAGCGTCTCGGTGGATCCCAACAACAGCCTGATGTTCGTTAACGATATGCGTCTGGGTCTCGCCAACTATATGGTGCCGCGCGAGAAGGTGGCGAAAGACGCCAGCGGCATCGAGATGGGCATCGTGCCGATGGAAGGCACGCCGTTTGGCGCCATGCGCGAACGTTTCCTGTCGCCGCTGGGCATTCCGTGCCAGAAGCCGCCGTTCGGCACCATGTCCGCGGTGGATCTGAAAACCGGGAAACTGGTGTGGCAGGTGCCGGTAGGTACCGTAGAGGATACCGGGCCGCTGGGGATCCGCATGCACATGCCGATTCCGATCGGTATGCCGACCCTTGGCGCGTCGCTGGCGACGCAGTCCGGGCTGCTGTTCTTCGCCGGCACTCAGGATTTCTACCTGCGCGCCTTTGATACCGCTAACGGCAAGGAGATCTGGAAATCCCGTCTGCCGGTTGGCAGCCAGTCAGGCCCGATGACCTACGTGTCGCCGAAAACCGGTAAGCAGTACATCATTATCAATGCGGGCGGCGCCCGTCAGTCTCCGGATCGCGGCGATTACATTATCGCCTACGCGCTCCCTGACCATCACTGATTGACTTAAGCAAAAGGGCCCATCCGGGCCCTTTTTTGCTGTTGCCGAAACGCCTTGCGCGTTAGCGATTACTGGTCGCCAAAGTGGATCACGGTGCGAATCGATTTGCCTTCATGCATCAGGTCAAAGGCCTCGTTAATCTGCTCCAGCGGCAGGCGATGAGTAATAAACGGGTCGAGGCGAATTTTACCCGCCATCGCGTCTTCCACCATTCCCGGCAGCTGGCTACGGCCTTTCACGCCGCCAAAGGCGGAGCCGCGCCACACGCGGCCTGTCACCAGCTGGAACGGACGGGTTTTGATCTCCTGCCCGGCGCCGGCCACGCCGATAATGACGCTCTCGCCCCAACCCTTATGGCAGCACTCCAGCGCCGCGCGCATCACATTGACATTACCGATGCACTCGAAGCTGAAATCCACCCCGCCGTCGGTCAGCTCAACGATCACATCCTGAATCGGCTTATCGTAGTCGTTGGGGTTGATAAAGTCGGTAGCCCCCATCTCTTTAGCGAGAGTGAACTTATCCGGGTTGGTATCGACTGCCAGAATGCGCCCGGCTTGCGCCTGCACAGCGCCCTGGATCACCGCCAGGCCGATGCCGCCCAGACCAAAGACCGCGACGGTATCCCCGGCCTTAACCTTCGCCGTGTTGTGCACCGCGCCGATACCGGTGGTCACGCCGCAGCCCAGCAGACACACTTTATCCAGCGGCGCCTGCGGATTGACTTTCGCCAGCGAGATCTCAGCGCAGACCGTGTATTCGCTGAAGGTGCTGGTGCCCATGTAGTGATAAATCGGTTCGCCGTTATACGAGAAACGGGTGGTGCCGTCCGGCATCAGCCCTTTGCCCTGGGTAGCGCGTACCGCCTGACAGAGATTGGTTTTACCCGACTTACAGAATTTGCACTCGCCGCATTCGGCGGTATACAGCGGGATGACATGATCGCCCGGCTTAAGGCTGGTGACGCCCTCGCCCACTTCCACGACCACGCCGCCGCCTTCATGGCCCAGCACCGCCGGGAAGACCCCTTCCGGATCGTCGCCGGAAAGGGTGAAAGCATCGGTATGGCACACGCCGGTATGGGTGATTTTCACCAGAACTTCGCCTTTTTTCGGCGGCGCGACGTCGATCTCTACGATTTTTAACGGCTGACCGGGGCCAAAGGCCACTGCTGCGCGTGATTTCATAACTGTCTCTTCCTCGTCGTGATGTTATTTTAAATAGGATCGTAGCAGATGACCGACCTCTGCCATTCTCGCGGCCCGCTGGTCCGGGGTGGTGTCGCCGCTGACCAGCTCGTCCTGCAGGTGGATCTCCACCATTTCGCCCATCAGACCGTTTGCCGCCCCGCGAATCGAGGCGATCTGCTGCAGGATAGTCATACAGGGCTCGCCGGACTCCAGCGCGCGTTCAAGGGCTTCAACCTGGCCGCGGATGCGTCGTACGCGGCTGAGCGCCCGTTTTTTATCTTCAGGTGAATGTGGCACGATAACGCCTCCGTATCATATAGGGGGGTATACTATATTTTATTCACCACAAAGGCAAAAAAAACCCCGTCGCGGGACGGGGTCTGAATGTTGAAGCAAACCCTTCAGCGCTTACGGGGCATCATTCGCAGCAGGGTATTATCTTTCCACCAGTAATGATGGAGCAGCGCAGCAAAGGCATGCAGGCCAATCACGAAGTAACCGGCGTTCGCTAACCATTCATGGATCGCTTTCAGGGTGTCCACCCGCTCAAAATCGCTCTGCGGAGCATACGGCATCGTCAGGCCAAAGGCGTACCAGGGATTCCCGCGCCAGTACATCATTACCATGCCAATCAGCGGCAGGCCGATAAACAGCAGATAGATAATCAGATGGCCGAGATGGGCGAAACCAGTCATCATCGGTGACGGCTTTGGCACGATCGGCGGCGTCGGCATTTTCAGCCGCACCAGCAGACGCGCCACCATCAGCACGCAAATGGTGATTCCGCAGGAAACATGAACCATATTGATCAGCGGCCGATCGCTGCGGGGGAAAAATCCGCGCAGCTCCATCGCCGCATAGGCCACCACCACCAGCAGAAAGACCAGCCAGTGGATGCCGATCTGCAGGCCGGAATATTTATCGCGCATGGAATATCCTTAATGGAAAGTGTGATTGTGCCAACATAGCGGCCTTCTCTTAAATTTTCATTAACCTTTACGTTGAATTAACCATTGATTACCGCATTGTGCCGAGCCGCTGCACCCGGACCACGCGAACGGGCGCCGGATACCATCCGCTATTACAAAATTAAACATTTTTGTTACCTGCCGCCGCGCTCTCCCCTCTATAGTTGAGAACATCTGTCGGCCACGCTGCGTATGGAGATGAAAATGAAGAAAATGAGCTTACCGCTATTGCTGCTGACCGCGCTGGCCAGCCCGACTTTCGCCGCGGACTGTCAGCCTAACGGCATCGGTGGCTCATTTTGCATTAACGATGACGGGACCACTACCGACACGGTGCCGAATGAAGTCAACGGTATGGATACGTATTCGAATAATGGCGGGTATAGCAGTTCTCTGCCCGACCAGTCGGGGGCAGAGGAAGCGCTTGAAGGGTCAACGCTGTCGACGCAGCAGGACAGCGTCGCCAGTAGTGGTCAGGGAGACAGCGCCCTGGCGGGTCGCGACTGGCATTCGCCGTCCAATCTGAATGATGGCGCCGCCACCTCCAGTATGAGCCTGCTGGATAAACCCTGAGGCCTGGCGTCAGGCAAAGCTCCAGCCTGCGGCGCCGATGGCGACGGCGAACAGCAGGCAGGCCAGCGCCGTTTTGCGTAACAGCATGGTATAGAAGGAGATCGCGACGCCAACGAATACCACCAGCAGAATGGGCCACATGCTTAATAACAACAGCAGAAAACCCTCAATATTACTATGGATTACGCTTTCCACATCCGCATCCCTGCCTCATCGTCGATAAAGTAAGCAGAATTTAATATGTAACATGAATACATTCAAATAAAATATAAATGTAAATGATTATGCGGCTGGCGGCGGGTCACTGTTACGCGTCCGGGGAGTTAGCATCAGAAGCAGTGCGCAAAAAATAGGTCAGGATTGTTCCACAACCCTTTAGCGGTACGATCGTATTCTCACTAGAATCCCGCAAACCCTTCACGACATTATTCGGCGCTGGTATCTGATACAACGCGCCGGCGATGACAGTCGCCTGGTTGCAATTTATCTCCCTGAGCGGAACGCACATCCAGATATTGAAGCGGCTGGCCGTGTTCGTTATCCAGCAGGACAGAGTAGGTTTCTCCCTGCTCAAACATATAACGCTCTCCCCATTGACGCATCGCCACAACAATGGGAAACACGGAGCGCCCCTTTTCAGTCAGGACGTATTCCTTATATGCGCTGCCATCCGATGCCGGTAAAATCTCGAAAATACCGATCTCGACCAGGTGCTTCAGGCGCGCGGCAAGGATATTTTTGGCCAGCCCTAAATTTTTTTGAAACTCGCTGAATCTCCGTACATCGTCAAATGCTTCGCGGATAATCATCAGGCACCAGCGTTCACCAATGGATTCCAACGTTCTCGCCACCGGACATTCACTGGTTCTGAGTGATTCCTGTTTTGCCATCTGCGCGCTCCTCATCAATCTGTCTACTAATGCTAGCTTAATCTTCCGTTTTACCAGTTGCAAAAAAAAACCACTATGGCTATTTCTATAGGTAAACGAGTTTTAAAAAGCAACCAGATAGAAGGTCTCTTATGAAAGATAAGACAAGCAGGTGTACCGGCCACGGAATTCAAACCGCGTCAGCCCCCGACGCGATGCTCACCGCAGGGATAACGACGTTGTTTTCACTGACCTGCGCGCTGGCGGTAGCCAACGTTTATTCAGCTCAACCTTTACTCGACTCGATGGCGGTCAGCCTCAAGGTGGCGCCAGGCATGATTGGCGGCGTCATCACCGCTACGCAGTTGGGCTATGCCATTGGCTTACTGTTCCTGGTTCCGCTCGGGGACTGGCTGAACCGTAAATACGTGGCGATGACTCAGCTGTTGCTTTCAGCGGCGGCGTTAGTTGTAGCAGGGTTATCCCCCAATATAGCCACTCTGCTTGGCGCCATGCTGATCGTTGGCCTGATGGCCGTTGTGGTGCAGTTGATGGTGGCGTGGGTGGCAATACTGGCGACACCGCAGAAACGAGGCCAGGCGGTGGGTACCCTGACCAGCGGAATTGTTTCAGGCATCCTGTTGTCTCGGTTTATCTCAGGCGCGATAGCCGATATTGCCGGCTGGCGAGCCGTTTATCTCACGGCTGCCTGTATGATGCTGTTGATGGCCGGTGTCGTCTGGAAGGTCATGCCTTCGCCCTCAAAGCAATCGCAGCCACAAAAGTCCACCTACCTTTCCTTATTGAAGTCAGTGTTTCAGCTATATATCACTGAACCGCAACTGAGAAAGCGCGGCATCCTGGCGCTTCTTATCTTCGCCGCCTTCAGCATGCTATGGACAACTATGGTCATGCCGCTTACCGCCCTTTCCCTCTCGCACACCCAGGCGGGGATGTTTGGCTTAGCCGGCCTCGCTGGCGTGCTGGCCGCCTCAAGAGCGGGAAAGTGGGCTGACCAGGGATGGGCTCAGCGTACTACCGGCTTGGCGCTGGCGCTGCTGGCTCTCTCATGGCTGCCTATCGCCTATGTTGAAACCTCTTTGCTCTGGCTGTTAGCTGGCGTCATTGCGCTGGACTTTGCGGTACAGGCCGTACATGTCTCTAACCAGAGCCTGATCATTGCCGCCAGGCCTGCAGCGGCAAGCCGCCTGGTTGGGGCTTACATGTGTTTTTATTCGCTGGGTAGCGCGGCAGGGGCTATCGTTGCCACACAGCTTTATTCCCACTGGGGATGGCAGGCGGTCTGCCTTGCGGGTGCCGCGGTCAGCGCGTGTGCTTTTCTTGTCTGGTCAGGATCGCGTCGATCATGACATTCGGCCCCTGTTTTGAAGGGGCCAGTCAAAAAGCGCGTAAAAATGACCTGATTGCCCCCAGCTGTTTGTATCGCATAGATTTTTTCAATGCTTTTAAACAGTTATGCTCATGTTGTATAATGACGTGCACTTTAACTAAAAAAAGAGTGCGACCATGATTGATTCCTCATTGCCATTAACCGACATTCACCGCCACCTTGACGGTAACATCCGGGCCCAAACCATCCTCGATCTTGGCCGCGAGTTTAATATCACCCTTCCCGCTACCACCCTTGACACGCTGCGTCCCCACGTCCAGGTCACCAGCCTGGAGCCCGATCTGGTCAGTTTTCTCGCCAAGCTCGACTGGGGGGTGAAAGTCCTGGCCTCGCTGGAAGCCTGCCGTCGCGTGGCGTATGAGAACGTCGAAGACGCGGCGCGCAATGGCCTGCACTACGTGGAGCTGCGCTTCTCCCCACGCTATATGGCGATGACCCACCAGTTGCCGGTTGACGGCGTGGTAGAGGCAGTGATCGCCGGGGTACGTGAGGGGTGCCGCGATTTTCAGGTCGACGCCCGCCTGATCGGCATTTTGAGCCGCACCTTTGGCGAAGCGGCCTGTCAGGAAGAGCTGGCGGCGCTGCTCGCCCACCGCGATGGCATCACCGCCCTCGACCTCGCTGGCGATGAGCTGGGCTTCCCGGGGGCGCTGTTCCTCAGTCATTTTAACCAGGCCCGCGATGCCGGGTGGCATATCACCGTTCACGCTGGCGAAGCGGCCGGCCCGGAAAGTATCTGGCAGGCCATTCGTGAGCTGGGCGCCGAGCGTATCGGCCACGGGGTAAAAGCGGTACAGGATCCCGCCCTGATGGACTATCTGGCCGAGCACCGCATCGGGATTGAATCCTGTCTCACCTCGAACGTGCAAACCAGCACCGTACCCTCTCTGGCCCAGCATCCGCTGAAGCAGTTCCTTGAGCACGGCGTGCTGGCGAGCCTCAACACTGACGATCCGGCGGTCCAGGGGGTCGATATTATCCACGAATACACCGTGGCGGCGCCGGCGGCGGGCCTGAGCCGGGAGCAGATCCGCCAGGCCCAGATCAATGGTCTGACCCAGGCGTTTCTGAGCGAACAGGAAAAAGCCGCGCTCATTCAGCGGGTGGCTAAAGGCTGATAGCCGGCCCGGCAGCCGCGCTGCCGGGCTATCTCTTACACAAGGCTGAGCGTGGCGCGATGCCGGGCCGACTCGATACCGAGCTCAAGCAGGGTCATGATTTGAATCGCCTCGCTGGCCGGAACCGGGTTTTCTCCCACCCCATTGAGTGCATCGCGGATAGCGGCATAGTAAGCGGGATAATTGCCCGGTAGCGTCAGCCATGTCTCCTCGCTACGTTCGTCGCCTTCGGCGCGGGTCAGGGTACCGTCACGCATATCATACCCCCAGTCCTCCTGCGGCAAACGCTCGCCATTTTTCAGCCGCTCCTCCTGCGGGTCGAGACCGTACTTGATAAAGCTGGCCCGCGAGCCGTGGACGATAAAGCGCGCGCTCTCCGCGGCGGCGAGCAATGTGCCGTGCAGCACCACCCGCCGCTGTGGATAGGCCAGCACCGCGTGAAAATAGTCGGTGGATTGCGCGCCGGGCCGAAGTTGAGCGAGCTCCACCGTGATGCTCACCGGCAGACCAAACAGCACCACCGCCTGGTCGAGCAGATGCGGTCCGAGATCATACCAAATTCCACTCCCGGGGCCCGCCTGTTCCCGCCAGCGCTGGCGTACCTGCGGGCGGAAGCGGTCGAAATGGGATTCGAAGTAACACACCTCTCCCAGCAGGCCTTCGTCGATTAACGTTCTGACCGTTAAGAAATCACTGTCCCAGCGCCGATTGTGAAATACCGACAGCACCCGGCCACAGTGCTTCGCCAGGCTCTCCAGCTCACGAGCCTGTGACAGTGTCACGGTAAAGGGTTTATCCACCACCACGTGCTTACCGGCCTCCAGCGCCGCTTTCGCCAGTGGGAAGTGGGTGTCGTTCGGCGTGGCGATGACCACCAGATCGATCTCCGGGTCGTTCAGCAATTCACCCGCCGCACTAACCACCTTCGCGCCAGGCCAGTCGGCATGAACTTTGGCCGCGTCGCTGCTGGAGACCGTCGTCAGCGCCAGGCCCGGCGTGCCGCTGATTAATGGCGCGTGAAACGTTTTGCTGGCATAGCCATAGCCCACCAGCCCCACCCGGATCGCATCACTCATTTAACCGCCTCTCTTATTCAGCTGATGTCAATATCTGACTAATGAGAATATTCTTACAAAACGTGAATAAAACTTATCATTTTTTCACTTAAGGTTTTAACGCATGCGTGCAAAATCAGACAGATACCCCTTGTGATCTGCTGACCATAGAGTAACATTTCCCACTGTGTTCAAAGGATATTGAAGTGTTATGACGACTGTTTTTACTCGTATTGTAGAACTTATTGGCTGGATTGTTTTTGGGATTTCCGCACTGCTTTTGGTTATCGCGCACCATATTGATAACTACCAGTCGCCACCGCCAGCGGATGTGGTGCAGACAAAGTAGCGCCGCCGTGAAACAGTGACCCGCTTCGCAACTGTGCAACCGGTTTCAGAAACCGGTTGCACAGTTATCCTTGCTTTGATTACACTCCCTCTATCATCAGACTGGGAGCTTTTCATGGCCGCTTTTCCGCAACATTTTTTATGGGGTGCCGCTACCGCAGCGTATCAGGTTGAAGGTGGGCACGACGCTGACGGTAAAGGACCGTCAATCTGGGATATCTACTCTCACCTGCCGGGAACCACCTTTGAAGGGACCACCGGCGATATCGCCGTCGATCACTATCACCGTTTTCGCGAAGACGTGGCGTTGATGGCCGAGATGGGCCTGCAGAGCTATCGCTTTTCCATCTCCTGGCCGCGCCTGCTGCCCACCGGGCGCGGCGAGGTTAATGAAGCAGGCGTGCAGTTTTATAGCGATCTGATCGATGAACTGCTGGCGCATAATATTGAGCCGATGATTACCCTCTATCACTGGGACCTGCCGCAGGCCCTGCAGGATGAGGGCGGCTGGGAAGCACGCAGCACCGCCGAAGCCTTCGCCGAGTACGCCCGCCTGTGCTACGCCCGCTTTGGTTCGCGGGTGAAGCTGTGGGCTACCTTTAACGAGACCATCGTCTTTATCGGCCACGGCTACATTAACGGCCTGCATCCGCCGGCCGTTCGCGATCCGGCGCGCGCCATCCAGGCCTGTCATCACGTGTTTATCGCCCATGCGCTGGCGGTGAAGGCGTTTCGCGAGATGGCCGTGGCGGGCGAGATTGGTTTCGTCAATGTGCTGCAGCCGCATACCCCGCTCACCGACAGCGAGGCGGACAGGCAGGCTACCGACCTGGCTGACGCCATCCATACCCACTGGCTGTACGATCCGGTGCTAAAAGGCACCTATCCTGCTGCCCTGCTGGCGCAGACTCAAGCCCTGTGGGGAGTACCGCGCTTTGCTCCAGGCGACGACGCGCTGCTGCGAGACAACCGCTGTGACTTTATCGGTCTGAATTACTATCGTCGGGAAACGGTATCCGCCCAGCCGCCCGAAATCCCCACCGGCGGCGAGCCTGGCGTGGAGGGGTTATTCTATTTCGTGCGTAATCCGCAGAGCACTTATACCGAATGGGGCTGGGAGATCTGGCCGCAGGGGCTAACCGACGGCATTATGATGATCAAGGCGCGCTATGGCGATATCCCGATCTATATCACCGAGAATGGCCTGGGAGCGAAAGACCCGATTATTGCCGGTGAGGTGGTCGACGATCCGCGAATCGACTACCTGAGCAGCCATATTGGCGCTCTGGAAAAGGCGCTGGCGCAGGGAGCTGACGTTCGCGGCTATTATCCCTGGTCGTTTATCGATCTGCTTAGCTGGCTCAACGGATATCAAAAGCAATATGGCTTTGTCTATGTGGACCACCAGCAAAATCTGGCACGGAAACGAAAGAAGAGTTTTTATTGGTACAAATCTGTTATTGCCAGTCGCGGCGAACAGCGTTAATCTTCTCCTGCGGGCGCCATTCGGCGCCCGGTCTGATTTAGAATATTCTTAAACATCTCCCTGCTCTTCAAGGCTGGCTTTGCCCCTTGTCATGGGTTTATATAACCTGAAACATTCCACGCGGCCCCGGCAGAAGGCGCCGTTGGTTGAGAGTAGGTTTAGTGAATGCTGATAATATTCAACGTAATTATTCCGATTATAAAATGGATACGAAAATGACCGTTCTGGACTATTTATTAAAATTCCGCAAAATCAGTTCGCTGGAAAGTCTTGAAAAACTATTTGATCACCTTAACTACTCCCTGACTGACACCGAAGAGATCGTTAATATGTATCGCGCCGCCGATCACCGCCGGGCAGAGCTGGTTTCCGGCGGTAAATTGTTCGATGTGGGCCAGGTGCCTAAATCCGTTTGGCGATTCGTGCAGTAAGACTGTCATCCTTCACGCCAGTTGCTTATACTTCCCGGCCTGCTTTTATATACTGGCGTTAAATAGGGGAGAACCATGACGTCTCAATCTGCGGAACGCATCGGCGGATGGCTGCTGGCACCGCTGGCCTGGTTGCTGGTGGCGCTGCTGAGCGCCTCGTTATCGCTGCTGTTTTTTGCCAATGCCCTCATGTCGCCGCAAACCTGGGCCCTGCTGCGCGCCATGAGCACCGGACACATGGCGCTGTGGGTCGCCTCGTTGCTGTTTGCCCTCGCCATGTGGTTTTATACGCTCTGGCTGACCATCGCCTTTTTCAAGCGGCGCTCGCTGGTGCCGAAACACTATATTATCTGGCTGCTCATTACGCTGCTGCTGGCGATAA
Source organism: Klebsiella sp. 54 (assembly GCF_018223875.1). Classification (NCBI taxonomy): domain Bacteria; kingdom Pseudomonadati; phylum Pseudomonadota; class Gammaproteobacteria; order Enterobacterales; family Enterobacteriaceae; genus Klebsiella; species Klebsiella sp. 54. The sequence continues at coordinate 69,497 of NZ_JAGRRA010000013.1, read as the reverse complement.
AGGCGTTTGCCTTCTCCCCCGTTTCGGATGTCCTTGCACTGCGTCAGCTACTGTTTCCGCTGCTGGCCGCCGCGCTGCTGGCGCCCTATTTTCGCCGTTCACAGCGGGTAAAACGGACCTTTGTTAATCCGTAATAACCCCACACTTAACCTGTTGTCGCCGGTATCGTTTTATTCGATAATAAGCGGCTTTTTTTCGTTTCAGGTCGCATGATGGCTGATTATTTACTGCTCTTTATCGGTACTGTCCTTGTCAATAACTTCGTTTTGGTGAAGTTCCTTGGCCTGTGTCCGTTTATGGGGGTTTCCAAAAAGCTGGAAACCGCAATGGGGATGGGGCTCGCCACCACCTTCGTGATGACCCTGGCCTCTATTTGCGCCTGGCTGATTGATACCTGGATCCTTATCCCGCTAAATCTGGTTTATTTACGTACCCTGGCCTTTATTCTGGTTATCGCCGTGGTGGTCCAGTTCACTGAGATGGTGGTGCGTAAAACCAGCCCGGCGCTCTATCGCCTGCTGGGCATCTTTTTGCCCCTTATCACCACCAACTGCGCGGTGCTCGGGGTGGCGCTGCTGAACATCAACCTGGGCCACAATTTCCTGCAGTCGGCGCTGTACGGCTTTGCCGCCGCCGTCGGCTTCTCGCTGGTGATGGTGCTGTTCGCGGCGATCCGCGAACGTCTGGTGGTGGCCGATGTCCCCGCGCCGTTCCGCGGTAATGCCATCGCGCTGATTACCGCCGGTTTAATGTCTCTGGCCTTTATGGGCTTTAGTGGTTTGGTGAAGTTGTAATGAGCGCAGTCTGGATAGCCGTGATCGCCATCAGCCTGTTAGGGCTGATTTTCGGCTTAATACTGGGGTATGCGTCGCGCCGTTTCGCGGTGCAGGACGACCCGGTGGTGGAAAAAATTGATGAACTGTTACCGCAGAGCCAATGTGGGCAGTGCGGCTACCCTGGCTGCCGCCCCTATGCGGAAGCGGTGGGCGTGCAGGGTGAGAAAATTAATCGCTGCGCGCCGGGTGGCGAAGCGGTGATGTTAAAAATCGCCGCCTTGCTCAACGTCGACCCGCAGCCTGTCGACGGCGACGAGCAGGCAGCCGAGCCGGCCCGCATGCTCGCCGTGATTGACGAGCCGAACTGCATCGGCTGTACCAAATGTATTCAGGCGTGTCCCGTGGATGCCATTGTCGGGGCGACCCGCGCCATGCATACCGTGATGAGCGACCTGTGCACCGGCTGCAACCTGTGCGTTGCCCCCTGCCCGACCCAGTGCATTTCACTCGTTCCGGTGGCGACCACCCCGGAGACCTGGAAATGGGATCTGCACACGATCCCGGTGCGAAATATTCCTGTGGAACAACATGTTTAAGCTATTTTCCGCTTTCCGAAAAGACAAAGTCTGGGATTTTAACGGCGGTATTCACCCGCCGGAGATGAAAACCCAGTCAAACGGCACCCCGCTGCGCCAGGTTTCCCTGCCGCAGCGCTTTGTGATCCCGCTGAAGCAGCACATCGGCGCCGAAGGCGAACTGTGCGTCAAAGTAGGCGACCGGGTGCTGCGCGGCCAGCCGCTAACCCGCGGTTGGGGAAGAATGCTGCCGGTTCACGCCCCCACCTCCGGCACCGTTGCCGCTATCGCCCCGCACACCACCGCCCATCCATCCGCGCTGGCGGAGATGAGCGTGATCATTGACGCCGACGGCGAAGACCGCTGGATCGAACGCGACGGCTGGAGCGACTACCAGACCCGCACACGTGAAGCGCTGATTGAGCGCATCCACCAGTTTGGCGTTGCCGGCCTCGGCGGCGCCGGCTTCCCCACCGGCAGTAAACTGCGCGGCGGCGGCGATAAAATTAAAACGCTGATCATTAACGCCGCCGAGTGCGAACCCTATATCACGGCGGACGACCGCCTGATGCAGGACTGCGCGGCGCAGATTGTCGAAGGGATCCGCATCCTCGCCCACATTCTGCAGCCTGACGAGGTGCTGATCGGCATTGAAGACAATAAGCCGCAGGCCATCTCCATGCTGCGGGCTGTACTCTGCGACGCCCATGGCATTTCGCTGCGCGTGATTCCCACCAAATACCCCTCCGGTGGCGCCAAGCAGCTCACCCAGATTCTCACCGGGAAACAGGTGCCGCACGGCGGTCGTTCTTCGGACATTGGCGTGCTAATGCAGAACGTCGGTACAGCCTACGCGGTGAAACGCGCGGTAATTGACGGCGAACCGTTAACCGAGCGCGTGGTCACCCTCACCGGCGAGGCGGTAACCCGGCCGGGCAATGTCTGGGCGCGCCTTGGCACGCCGGTGCGCCATCTGTTGAACGACGCCGGATTCTGCGCCAGCGCTGAGCCGATGGTGATCATGGGCGGCCCGCTGATGGGCTTTACTCTGCCGGGGCTCGACGTCCCGGTAGTGAAGATCACCAACTGTCTCTTAGCGCCCTCCGCCAGCGAAATGGGCGAGCCGCAGGAAGAAAAAGGCTGCATTCGCTGTAGCGCCTGCGCCGACGCCTGCCCGGCCGATCTGCTGCCGCAGCAGCTGTACTGGTTCAGCAAAGGCCAGCAGCACGATAAAGCCACCGCTCACAATCTGGCGGACTGCATCGAATGCGGCGCGTGCGCGTGGGTATGCCCAAGCAATATTCCGCTGGTGCAGTACTTCCGCCAGGAGAAAGCCGAGATCGCGGCGATTCGTCTGGAAGAGCAGCGCGCTGCGGAAGCCAAGGCGCGATTCGAGGCCCGACAGGCGCGCCTGGAGCGTGAGAAAGCGGCCCGCGCCGAGCGGCATAAAAAAGCCGCCGTCCAGCCAGCCGCCAAAGATCAGGATGCGATTAACGCCGCCCTGGCCCGGGTACGTGATAAACAGCGCGACGCCGCGCAGCCTATCGTGATTCAGGCCGGCGCCAGACCGGACAACAGCGAGGCGATTGCCGCCCGCGAAGCGCGGAAGGCCGAAGCCCGGGCGCGTAAAGCGCAGCAGCAGGCCGCGCCGGCAGAATCCCCGTCGACCGACGCAGCCGATCCCCGCAAAGCGGCGGTGGAAGCCGCTATCGCCCGCGCCAAAGCGCGCAAAGCCGAACAGCAGGCCGCGCCGGCGGAAGCCCCGGCGGCCGAGCCGGTCGACCCGCGCAAGGCGGCGGTGGAAGCCGCTATCGCCCGCGCCAAAGCGCGCAAAGCCGAACAGCAGGCCGCGCCGGCGGAAACCCCGGCGGCCGAGCCGGTCGACCCGCGCAAGGCGGCGGTGGAAGCCGCTATCGCCCGCGCCAAAGCGCGCAAAGCCGAACAGCAGGCCACGCCGGCGGAAACCCCGCCAGCCAAGCCGGTCGACCCGCGCAAGGCCGCGGTGGAAGCCGCTATCGCCCGCGCCAAAGCGCGCAAAGCTGAACAGCAGGCCGCGCCGGCGGAAGCCCCGCCAGCCGAGCCGGTCGACCCGCGCAAGGCCGCGGTGGAGGCCGCTATCGCCCGCGCCAAAGCGCGCAAAGCCGAACAGCAGGCTGCCCAGGCGGATATTGCGTCAACCGCAGCCAATGACGACCCACGCAAAGCGGCCGTCGCCGCGGCGATCGCTCGCGTTCAGGCGCGCAAAGCAACACAGCAGGCAGTTAACGAGGAATAAATGGTTTTCAGAATCGCAAGCTCCCCCTATACCCATAACCAGCGGCAGACCTCGCGCATTATGCTGCTGGTGCTGCTCGCCGCCGTGCCTGGTATTGTGATCCAGACGTGGTTTTTCGGCTGGGGCACCGTCCTGCAGATTGTCCTCGCCGCCCTGACGGCCTGGGCAACGGAAGCCGCTATTCTCAAACTGCGCAAACAGCCTGTTGCGGCCACCCTGAGGGATAACTCCGCCCTGCTCACCGGCCTGCTGCTGGCGGTGAGTATTCCGCCGCTGGCCCCCTGGTGGATGGTGGTGCTCGGCACCGCCTTTGCCGTAGTGATCGCCAAGCAGTTGTACGGTGGACTCGGCCATAACCCTTTCAACCCGGCGATGATCGGCTATGTCGTGCTGCTGATTTCGTTCCCAGTGCAGATGACCTCCTGGCTGCCTTCTTACGAGATTGCCGCCCATATCCCGACGTTCAGCGATACGCTGCAGATGATCTTCACCGGTCATACCGCCGTCGGAGACGACATGGCCACCCTGCGGCTGGGTATCGACGGCATCAGTCAGGCCACCCCGCTGGATACTTTCAAAACCTCCCTGCATTCCGGGCATAGCGTCCAGCAGGTACTGCAGTTGCCGGTTTACGGCGGCGTTCTGGCGGGGCTGGGCTGGCAGTGGGTGAATATCGCCTGGCTGGCGGGCGGTCTGTTCCTGCTGTGGCAGAAGGCGATCCGCTGGCATATACCGGTCAGCTTCCTCGTCAGCCTTGGCCTGTGCGCAACCCTCGGCTGGATCTTCTCGCCGCAGAGTCTGGCCTCGCCGCAGATGCATTTATTCTCCGGGGCCACCATGCTTGGCGCCTTCTTTATTCTGACCGACCCGGTGACGGCCTCGACAACCAACCGCGGACGTCTGATCTTCGGCGCCCTCGCCGGCCTGCTGGTGTGGCTTATTCGCAGCTTCGGCGGTTACCCGGACGGTGTGGCGTTTGCCGTTCTGCTGGCGAATATTACCGTGCCGCTGATCGATTACTACACGCGCCCGCGCGTGTATGGCCACCGTTGAGAGAACGATGATGTTAAAAACGATGCGAAAACACGGCGTCACGTTGGCGCTTTTTGCCGCCGGCTCCACCGGGCTAACGGCGGCGATCAATGAGCTGACCAAAAGCACCATCGACCAGCAGGCGGCCCTGCAGCAGAAAGCGTTATTCGACCAGGTTTTACCTGCCGACCGCTATAATAACGATCTGCTTAAGAGCTGCTATCTGGTCAGCGCCCCGGCGCTGGGCAAAGGCCAGCATAAAGTGTGGATCGCCAAAAATAACGGTCAGCCGATTGGCGCGGTCATGGAAGCCACCGCGCCGGACGGCTATTCCGGAGCGATCCAGCTGCTGGTGGCCGCCGATTTTAGCGGCACGGTCCTCGGCACCCGCGTGACCGAGCATCATGAGACCCCGGGTCTGGGGGATAAAATCGAGCTTCGCCTGTCGGACTGGATCACCCATTTTGCCGGGAAAGCCATCCACGGTCAGGGCGACAGCCATTGGGCGGTCAAAAAAGACGGCGGCGATTTTGACCAGTTCACCGGCGCCACCATCACCCCCCGGGCGGTGGTCAATGCCGTTAAGCGCGCAGGCCTGTATGCACAAACGCTGCCTGCGCAACTTCCTGAATTCAGCGCCTGTGGAGAGTAACCATGAGCGAAGTTAAAGACGTCATCGTCCAGGGTCTGTGGAAAAACAACTCCGCTCTGGTTCAGCTGTTAGGGATGTGTCCCCTGCTGGCAGTCACCTCGACGGCCACCAACGCCCTTGGGCTGGGTCTGGCGACCACCCTGGTGCTGACCCTGACCAACCTGACCATCTCCAGCCTGCGCCGCTGGACCCCGGCGGAGATCCGCATCCCGATCTACGTGATGATCATCGCCTCGGTAGTGAGCGTGGTGCAGATGCTGATCAACGCTTATGCGTTCGGTCTGTATCAGTCGCTGGGGATATTTATCCCGCTTATCGTCACCAACTGCATCGTGGTAGGCCGTGCCGAAGCCTTTGCCGCCAAAAAAGGGCCGGCGCTGTCGGCGCTGGACGGTTTCTCTATCGGTATGGGGGCCACCTGCGCGATGTTCGTGCTGGGCTCCCTGCGCGAAATCCTCGGCAATGGCACGCTGTTTGACGGCGCCGACAGCCTGCTTGGCAGCTGGGCAAAGGTGCTGCGCATCGAGGTTTTCCATACGGACACCCCTTTCCTGCTGGCTATGCTGCCGCCAGGCGCCTTTATTGGCCTCGGCATGATGCTGGCGGTAAAATACCTTATCGATGAACGTAGCAAGCAGCGGAAGGCGCAGGCGGCCCGGGCCGACGCTGTCGCCCCGTCTGACGCGACAGGGAAAGCGTAACATGAACAAAGCCAAACGCCTGGCGATCCTGACCAGGCTGCGGGACAATGATCCCCACCCCACCACCGAGCTGCACTTCAGCTCGCCGTTTGAGCTGCTGATTGCCGTCCTGCTCTCGGCGCAGGCAACCGACGTGAGCGTCAATAAAGCGACAGCCAAACTCTACCCGGTGGCCAACACGCCCGCGGCGATGCTGGCGCTGGGAGTGGAGGGCGTGAAATCCTATATCAAGACCATCGGCCTGTTTAACAGCAAAGCGGAAAACGTCATCAAAACCTGCCGTATCCTGCTGGAGCAGCACAACGGCGAGGTACCAGAGGACAGAGCGGCGCTGGAGGCATTGCCCGGCGTGGGCCGCAAAACCGCCAACGTGGTGCTGAATACCGCCTTTGGCTGGCCGACGATCGCCGTGGATACCCATATCTTCCGTGTTTGCAACCGGACGCAATTCGCTCCCGGGAAAAACGTCGAACAGGTTGAAGAGAAGCTTCTGAAGGTCGTTCCCGCCGAGTTTAAGGTCGACTGCCATCACTGGCTTATTCTGCACGGCCGTTACACCTGTATCGCTCGCAAGCCGCGCTGCGGCTCTTGCCTGATTGAAGACCTTTGCGAATTCAAAGAAAAAGTCTACGCCTGAGCGCCTTTCTCACGACCATAGCCTCACTCTGGGTTATGGTCCGTATTTAGCTATTTAACCCGCCGTTAACACCGCATAAACTGCATTTTGCTGGGCAATTATCCGGTTATATAACAAACAACTAGCTCATTCATTTTTTATCAACGCAAAATTTCTATACATTTGTGATCCAGATCATGCTCGCAACTCAATGTTGAACGAATGTTATAAAAATGGAAATTAAAGTCAGGTAATACAACGGCTGAGCAAAGATTGCCAGGATAATAGCCCATGAATTTTTAGGATAATGGACCATATCACTACCTCACTGCGCGATCAGCAGAATATATCGCCATTTTGAAGAAAAGCGGGCAATCAAAAAGATAAAAATATCAACGATAACGTAACGGTGAAATTTAACTCTGGATAACATTCATATGTCCGGAGCATTATGCCACCCTGATTATGTGTAACAGATTATTACAAAAGCCTTGCCTGATGCGCCAGGATAGTGAACATTACCTGCCGTTTTCCCTCCAAGAATAACTATAAAGGCGGCGGTCCAACGAGATTGCGCCCCGAACACCCCCCAGTAAATATGGGATGTAAAAAAAGAGGTATATGTGTCTACTGCAAACAATAAACCAGCAGAAAGCGTGAGTCTGAACGCTTTCAAACAACCACGCGCGTTCTATCTCATTTTCTCGATCGAGTTGTGGGAGCGTTTTGGTTACTACGGCCTGCAAGGGATCATGGCCGTTTACCTGGTAAAACAGCTGGGTATGTCGGAAGCGGATTCCATTACTCTGTTCTCCTCCTTTAGCGCGCTGGTTTATGGCCTGGTCGCCATTGGCGGCTGGCTGGGCGATAAAGTGCTGGGTACCAAACGCGTCATTATGCTGGGCGCTATCGTGTTGGCCATCGGCTATGCGCTGGTCGCCTGGTCTGGCCATGACGCCGCTATCGTCTATATGGGTATGGCGACAATCGCCGTCGGTAACGGCCTGTTTAAAGCCAACCCGTCTTCCCTGCTCTCTACCTGCTATGACAAAAACGACCCGCGTCTGGACGGTGCATTTACCATGTACTACATGTCCATTAATATCGGTTCGTTCTTCTCGATGCTGGCAACTCCGTGGCTGGCCGCGCGTTTCGGCTGGAGCGTCGCCTTCGCCCTGAGCGTGGTGGGGATGGTGATCACCATCATCAACTTCGCCTTCTGCCAGAAATGGGTGAAACAGTACGGTTCGAAACCGGACTTTGCCCCGGTGCATATGGGTAAACTGCTGGCGACCATCGCTGGCGTGGTGGTGCTGGTCGCTATCGCGACCTGGCTGCTGCACAACCAGGGTATCGCACGCATGGCGCTGGGCGTCATCGCGCTGGGTATCGTGGTGATTTTCGCCAAAGAAGCGATGGGCCTGAAAGGTGCCGCGCGTCGGAAAATGATCGTCGCCTTCCTGCTGATGGTAGAAGCGATCGTCTTCTTCGTACTGTACAGCCAGATGCCGACCTCTCTGAACTTCTTCGCTATCCGCAACGTGGAGCACTCGATCCTCGGCATCGCCTTCGAGCCGGAACAGTATCAGGCGCTGAACCCGTTCTGGATCATGATTGGTAGCCCTATTCTGGCCGCCATCTATAACAAGATGGGCGACCGCCTGCCGATGCCGCACAAGTTCGCTATCGGTATGGTGCTGTGCTCCGGCGCGTTCCTCGTCCTGCCTTTAGGGGCGAAGTTCGCCAGCGACGCTGGTATCGTCTCGGTAAACTGGCTGATCCTGAGCTATGCGCTGCAGTCTATCGGTGAGCTGATGATTTCCGGCCTCGGCCTGGCGATGGTCGCTCAGCTGGTTCCTCAGCGTCTGATGGGCTTCATTATGGGCAGCTGGTTCCTCACCACCGCCGGTGCGGCAATCATCGCCGGGAAAATCGCCAACCTGATGGCGGTACCGGAAAACGTCACCGATCCGCTGGTGTCGCTGGAAGTGTACGGTCATGTGTTCCTGCAGATCGGTATCGTCACCGCGGTCATCGCCGCCCTGATGCTGCTGACCGCGCCGAAGCTGAACCGAATGACTCAGGACGACAGCGCGGACGTAAAAGCACGCGAAACCGCGGCAGCCTGACGCCGCAGGGAAAACCAATTATTTTTAAGCCGCTAACGTTAGGTTAGCGGCTTTTTTTTTACCCCTGGCGGGACTAACATACAGAAAACTGCAGCCACGAGGAGTAACGCATGAAACTGTTCTACAAACCCGGCGCCTGTTCCCTCGCCTCACACATCGCCCTGCGCGAAAGCGGCCTGGATTTCACTTTGCAGAGCGTGGATCTGGCAAGGAAACAGCTGGAAAACGGGGAAGATTATCTGCTGATCAACCCGAAAGGTCAGGTGCCGGCGCTGCTGCTGGATGATGACATCCTGCTCACCGAGGGCGTGGCTATTATGCAATACATCGCCGATCAGGTGCCGGACCGCCATCTGCTGGCGCCCGTGGGCTCCGTTGCCCGTTACCAGACCCTGGAATGGCTGAACTACGTGGCTACCGAACTGCATAAAGGCTTTACGCCGCTCTTCCGCCCGGACACCCCGGAAGACTATAAGCCCGTTGCCCGCGCGTTGCTCGAGAAAAAACTGCAGTACGTGGATGCCTCGCTGGCGGATAAACAGTGGCTGACCGGCCATCGCTTCACCATCGCCGATGGTTATCTGTTCACGGTGCTGCGCTGGGGCTATGCGATTAAACTGGATATGGCCGCCTGCGGTCATATCGGCAGCTGGATGGCGCAGGTGGCGGCGCGTCCGGCAGTGGCTGACGCACTGGCGGCGGAAGGCTTAAAGTAAGACCAGACTCTGCCCGGCGGTCTGCCGGGCAGAGTCAGAAAGTTACAGCCGGGTAGCGCTGAAGCAGTGCTCCGGCACGGCAATACGATCCTGCGCCGCCACCACCTGCAGTTCATACTCCTGCATGTTTTTGGTGGTCAACATGATCTCGTACACCGCGGCGGTGACGTGCTCAAGCGCGTCGCGCAGGCTGGCGCCCTGCAGCAGTTTCACCAACAGCAGACCGCTGGTCACATCACCAACGCCCACCGGCTGACGCAGGCCAAAATCCACCAGCGGCCGGCTGATATGCCAGGCTTCCTCTGCGGTCACCAGCAGCATCTCAAAGCGGTCCATGCTCATGCCGGCGCGGGAAAGATGCTTAACCAGCACTACCTCCGGCCCCTGGACAATCAGCTCCCGCGCGGCGGCCACCGCCTCGCTCACGCTGGCGACCGGATGACCGCAGAGGATCTCCAGCTCCACCAGATTAGGCGCAATGATATCGCTGGCCGGCAGCGCGTAGCGCACGTGGAATTCCGCCACGCCCGGGGCGACGATGCAGCCCTTTTCCGGATGGCCCATCACCGGGTCACAAAAATACTTCGCCTCCGGATTGGCCGCTTTTACCTGACGCACGATGCCCAGGATATGCTCGCCCTGTTCAGCAGATCCGAGATAGCCGCTCAGTACCGCATCGCAGGTCTGCAGCTTGTCGATGTCGGCGATGCCCTGGACGATCTCCGTCAGGTGCGAAGGCGGCATCACACAGCCGGTCCATTTGCCGTACTGCGTATGGTTAGAGAACTGTACGGTATTGAGGGGCCAGACATTGGCACCCAGGCGGCGCATCGGGAACTCGGCGGCACTGTTGCCGGCGTGGCCAAACACTACGTGAGACTGAATGGCGAGGATGTTCTTCATTTTCTTACCACAACCCTAAAAAGAAAAAGGGCGTGGTTTCCCACGCCCTGGTAGTATTTTTTTATTTCCAGCAGACCAGGCAGTAATTCTTCTTACCGCGGCGCAGCAAGGTGTAGCGGCCAAACAGGCGATCGCTGTCAGCAAAAACATATTCCGGATCGGCCTGTTTTTCACCGTTGATGGTCACCGCGTTAGAGGCGACGGTTTTACGCGCCTGGCCGCGGGACGGCTGCAGCTCGGAATCCACCAGCGCCTGCAGCAGATCGGCGCCTTTTTCCATCTCGATCATCGGCACGCCGTCCTGAGCCAGCTGTTCGAAGTCAGCTTCGCTGAGGTCGCTCAGGTTGCCGTTGAACAGGCTCTCGGTAATGCGTTTCGCCGCTTCCAGACCCTCTTCGCCATGCACCAGACGCGTCACCTGCTCTGCCAGCACGTACTGGGCGCGCGGCGCTTTACCGCTGTTTTTATCTTCTTCTTCCAGGGCATTGATCTCTGCAATGTCCATGAAGGTGAAGAACTTGAGGAAGCGATAGACGTCAGCATCCGCGGTGTTGATCCAGAACTGATAGAATTTATACGGACTGGTCTTTTTCGGATCCAGCCACACGGCGCCGCCCTCGGTTTTACCGAACTTGGTGCCGTCCGCTTTGGTAATCAGCGGCACGGTGAGGCCAAACACCTGGTTCTGGTGCAGACGACGGGTCAGATCGATACCGGAGGTAATGTTGCCCCACTGGTCGGAGCCGCCAATCTGCAGCGCCACGCCATGCAGTTTGTTCAGACAGGCGAAGTCGTAACCCTGCAGCAGATTGTAGGAGAACTCGGTAAAGGAGATGCCCTGATCGTCACGATTCAGGCGCTGCTTCACCGCTTCTTTATTGATCATCTGGTTAACAGAGAAGTGTTTACCGATATCGCGGAGGAAGGTCAGCACGTTCATGCTGCCAAACCAGTCATAGTTGTTCGCCGCGATCGCCGAGTTGTCGCCGCAGTCAAAATCAAGGAACGGGGCTACCTGTTTGCGGATTTTATCCACCCACTCCTGCACGGTATCCTCGGTATTCAGCTTACGCTCAGCGGCTTTAAAGCTTGGGTCGCCAATCAGACCGGTAGCGCCGCCCACCAGCGCCACAGGTTTATGACCTGCCTGCTGGAAGCGTTTCAGGCATAACAATGGAACAAGATGCCCCAAATGCAAGCTGTCAGCGGTAGGATCGAAGCCGCAATAGAGCGCGATCGGGCCTTGCGCCAGTCGCTCTGCTAACGCTTCCTCGTCCGTCACCTGGGCTACCAGCCCCCGCTCTTGCAATTGTTTAATCAAGTTACTGCTTGCCATCAAATTCTCCATGTATAAACGACTGCACCTCTGCCGGTACACGACTTTTCGCCAGATGCGAAAAGTACATAGAATAAAGCGCCGGCCCTTTCAGCGCCAGCGCTTCGATAACTAATTTCGGCAATTACGGTGCCAGGCGGTCTATTTTCCAGGCGCCGTTATCGCGCTGGTATAAAAAGCGATCGTGCAGGCGATGTTCGCCCCCCTGCCAGAACTCCATCTGCTCAATGCTGACGCGGAATCCGCCCCAGAAACTCGGCAGCGGTACTTCACCCTGCTGGAATTTCTGCTTCAGCTCGAGGAATTTGCTCTCCAGGATACCCCGAGCAGAGATCCGACTCGACTGCTTCGAGACCCAGGCGCCGATCTGGCTGTCGCGCGGGCGACTGTGGAAATATTTGACCACCTCCAGCGTGGACAGGCGTTCCGCTTTGCCGATCACCATCACCTGGCGCTCCAGCATATGCCACGGAAACAGCAGACTGACCTGCGGGTTATTTTCAATCTGATGGGCTTTGCGGCTGCCAAGGTTGGTATAAAACACCAGCCCTTTTTCGTCGTAATGCTTTAGCAGCACAATACGCTGATAAGGTTGGCCGCTTTCATCAACGGTGGCAACCACCATGGCCGTCGGGTCGGCGAGTTTCGCGTCGCAGGCCTGACGCAGCCAGCGCTCAAACAGCGGCAGAGGTTCAGCTGGAAGATCGTGGCGACGCAAACCGCCACGGGTGTATTCACGGCGCAAGTGCGCGATTTGCTGGAGTTCGTCGTTATCAGACATGGCCATTGAGGATATAGTCATAAGGTGGCGTTATTGTGCGCCCCCCGGACAGAAATCTCAACGTTTGGCGGTCTGCAGCTGGCAGTTATCGAGAACGATGCGGTCGCGCTTATAGACGGTGGCGGTATCGCCTTTCGACCAGAAGACATAGACGCCGTCGGTGTAGCGCGCTCCGGAAGCCGACAGCCCCTCTGACAGATTCAGCTGCTGATTGTCATAAATAAAACTCACCTGCTGGCGTGAGTTATTGCGATGGACCGTCAACGGTTTCTGGTCGCATTGATACTCCAGCGTGTCCGTCTGCATCCGCTCGACAAACTGGTTGTAGTAGCTACAGCCCGCCAGCATAAAAGGTACAACTGCGATAAGAATTTTTTTCATTCGTTTGCCTTCGACTTTCCCGGTCACGGAGGGCACTCCGCCCTCCGCTTAACATGTCCAGTTTACCGGTCGCGTCGTATTTAAGATTTCAGTTAACTCCGATTCTGCGGCGGGTTAGCAGGGAAAATGGCGCCCAGCACCGTGGCTTCGCTGGCGCCAGTCACAGAGGGCAGATTCCCCGGCAGGCCAGCGATGGTGCGCCAGGCCAGCCAGGCAAAGGCCAGCGCTTCCATATCATCGCCGCTGATCCCCGCTTCATCGGTGGTGGAGACTTCGGTTCCCGGCAGCAGGGCCGCCAGGCGCGCCATTAACAATGGGTTACGCGCGCCGCCGCCGCACACTAACAAACGCTCGCAGCCGCCGCTTAACAATACCTGCTCACTGATGGTCACGGCGGTTAATTCCGCGAGGGTTGCCTGCACATCCTGTCCGCGCAGCCCCGGGTAACGAGCCAGATGCTGCTCCAGCCAGCCGTAATTGAAATATTCCCGACCGGTGCTTTTCGGCGCCGGCAAGGCAAACCACGGATCGCTCAGCATATCCTGCAGCAGCGGCAGGAGCACTTTGCCTTCACTGGCCCAGTGGGCGTCTTTATCGTAAGGTTTACCTTGCTTACGCCAGATCCAGGCGTCCAGCAACATATTGCCCGGCCCGGTATCATAGCCGCGCACCGGCTGGCCCGGCACCAGAAGCGACACATTAGCGATCCCGCCAATATTCAGCACCATCCGCCGCTCAACGGGGTGCGCCAGCAGCGCATGATGAAAAGCCGGCACCAGCGGCGCCCCCTGCCCGCCAAGCGCCATATCACGCCGACGGAAATCCCCCACCACAGTGACGCCGGTATGGGCGGCAATCTGGTTGTTGTCGCCAATTTGCAGCGTGTGCGGGGCATCGCCCTGCGGCTCGTGCCATACAGTCTGCCCATGACAGCCGATGGCGATGACGTCCGCGGGTTTGAGACTTTCCTGACGCATCAGCGCCAGCACGGCCTCGGCAAACAGCCTTCCGAGGCGGGTATCCAAACGCCCCAGCTGCGAGAGGGTCAGCGACTGGCCCTGACAAATCGCCAGGATCTCTTCTTTTATCGCGTGTGGGATGGGCCAGGTGAGACTGGCCTGCTGCGCCACCATGTTTTCGTTGATAGCGGCTAAAACGACATCAATACCATCAAGGCTGGTACCCGACATAACGCCAATAAAGCGACCCGATCTCATACGTTTTTCCTTCATTCCATGACCCTCGTATGCGTCTCAGTCCATCATAAAGTGTCTGCTAATGCTATGTTGTAATAATACTTTTTAACAATAGAGAGACATTTCGGAGAACATCGTAAAGAACCGGCGTTTAGTTTAGGTTGAAGCACCATTAATTATTATTTTTTGTATATCCCGGGGGGAAGCTATGCCCGCCGACGACTAAATGCCATATAATTAACCGCATGGACGTTCAATTGAACACCTTCGGTGAACAGGAGATTCATAAATGATTTTACGTGTTTTGGCTGTATCGATGATTGGTTTTACGCTCGCGGGCTGTGTGAGCAGCAGCGGCCTGTCCGGCGACGTTTATTCCGCATCTGAAGCCAAACAGGTGCAGAGCGTGACATACGGTACCATCGTGCATACCCGCGCCGTACAGATCCAGAGCGGCGACGACAGCAATGCCATCGGGGCGATTGGCGGCGCGGTTCTGGGCGGCTTCCTCGGGAATACCATCGGCGGCGGCACCGGACGTTCTCTGGCCACTGCGGCTGGCGCGGTCGCGGGCGGCGTAGCCGGTCAGGGCGTACAGGGCGCCATGAATAAAACACAGGGCGTGGAACTGGAAATTCGTAAAGATGATGGCAACACCATCATGGTGGTACAGAAACAGGGCAGCACCCCGTTCTCTGTTGGACAGCGCGTAGCCATTGCCGGCAGCGGCAGCCAGGTCACCGTCTCTCCTCGCTAACACCTGTCACGATGCGGCCAGTTGCGCCGCATCGTACTTATCACCCACATTTATCTCGCCGTAAAAGTTTTGTATTAGCGATAACACATATTAATTTTAATATTTCATCAATCATTGCGCCTGCGCAATATCTTTGCCCACAGCCCCCACTACTCTTATAACCGTTAATATTATTAAGCCAACCCAACCTCGTTGCTGTTGTTATTATTCTGGAATATTGCCTATGAACAAACATGTGAATCATGTTGTTAGACGTCTTATCATTTATTTTTTTATTTGTTTGCTGGCCGGAGTCGGCATTACCGGGTTAACCAGCTCTTTTGAGACCAGATTCAACAGCACCTCATCAATACTATTTCCCCTGCTGACCAGTTTTCTGATGGTTTTTCATATCACTATTGCCTGTTTTATGGGCATGAAATACTGGAGCAGCAAGCGTCGCCTGTATCTGACGCCTGTCGCTTTCGGTTTTGCCTGTTCGGCGTTACTGATGCTGGGCACCCTCAGTAGCTATCCGGACTGGCTCAGCTGTAATCCCGCGCCGGTGGTGAAACAAAATGACGCTGTGATATATTATTTCTTTCGCAATATAATGATGGCCGTCTTATTCACGTCGTCAATTATTTTGTATTATTTTCGCCGACGGATCATGCACTCCTTTAAAGCCCATGTAATGACTTTCGCGGCATGTATTGTTTTTACGTTAATGATAATTTTTTTGTCATGGATCTTCTCCAGCCACTCGCCATGGTTGAGCATTAGGTTTATTGACGATCTGAGCCATACTTTTACGCCGCTGTGGCGAAGTATTATTGGCTGGCTGCTGATGGCAGTCTGGTTTATCGCGCTGATTTTAATAATTTGGTTTAGCAAACTTCGCAATATTTTCTGGTACAGCGGCGCTTTTTTTTGCAGCGCATATTTGTTCACCATTTTCCAGCTGCTCTCTGCCGTTGGGGAGCTCGATCAGGCCTGGTATCAGGCGCGTTTTTTTGAAACGCTGTGCACCCTGTTCCTGATCCTGGTGCTGCTGGTAGACGTCTTTATCCTCTATCGCGAGTCTAACCACAAGTATGTCAACTCATACCAGAATTCGATACGCGACCCGCTGACCCGGCTTTACAACCGCAGCTTCTTCTACGATACCCTCAACCAGCAGCTGGCAAAGGTGAAGGCCCAGCATCCGCTGTCGGTGATCATCTGCGACCTCGACCATTTTAAACGCATCAACGATAACTATGGCCACATCGCCGGCGACAAGGTGATCCAGTTTGCCGCCTCGGTGCTGGACAGCCATTCGCGTAAGGATGACGCGGCCGCCCGCATTGGCGGTGAGGAGTTTGCCCTGCTGCTGGTCAACACCGCAGAGGACGAGGCGCAGGCGATCGCCGAGCGCATCCGCCTGGCGGTCAGCGCCGAACAAACCCCTCCGCCAGAGCGGATGACCATCAGTATGGGCGTGTATACGACCCATGACGGCAGTGTGACAGCCGAAGAGTGCGTCCAACGCGCGGACGAAGCCATGTATGAAGCAAAAAACAGCGGAC
Source organism: Klebsiella sp. 54 (assembly GCF_018223875.1). NCBI lineage: Bacteria > Pseudomonadati > Pseudomonadota > Gammaproteobacteria > Enterobacterales > Enterobacteriaceae > Klebsiella > Klebsiella sp. 54. The sequence goes on along the minus strand of NZ_JAGRRA010000013.1, from coordinate 53,124 downwards.
GTAACCGGGTGGTAATCTGGCGACGCCAGGGCAGGTAAAAAAAGGCCCGGGATAAACCGGGCCGCAAAACGATTAATCTTTTGCCTGGAGATCGAGGATATTTTGTTCAAGTTTACGAATTAAGTGAAGCAACGTTTCCACTTCCTGCTTCGAGACCCCTGCGAGGATTTCATCGCGGGTTTTGCCTATCACCTCTTCCATCTCGTTGATCAGCGGTTCGGCTTTTTCCGTCAGCTTGATGCGTTTGGCTCGCCGATCGCTTGCGCAGGTCTGGCGAGAAATAAGCCCTTTCTCCTCCAGCTGATCGAGCGTGCGCACCAGGGACGGTTGTTCAATACCGATGGCTTTCGCCAGCTGGATCTGCGACTGCTCAGGCGGCAGCTGGTGGATGTTATGCAGCGTAACCCAGTGGGTCTGCGTTAACTCCAGAGGTTTCAGGCGATGGTCGATTAGCGCGCGCCAGACGCGAACTAAACGTGCCAGATCAGAACCAAGTGGCGATTCCAATTTCATCTCCTTATAATTAGCTTGCTAAGTTATTATACTGATTTTAGAATAGTGTGCAGCATTTGAATAATCAAAACAAATGAATTACTTGATTCAACAAAAACCAAAACAATGATTTACACTGTTAAAGAGTAGCACGTCCTGAGGTTATCCCTGTTATGGCAAAGGATTTTTGCTTGTGAAACTGAGTCTTAATTCATCCGGATTGCCGCTGCAGGACCTGGTGTTCGGCGCATCCGTCTATTTCCCTCCGTTGTTCAAAGCCGTCCTGCTGGGCTTCTTTATCTGGCTGTTTTTACATCGCCAGCTGCGTGACTGGATGTATGCGGGCGACATCTGGCATCCACTGCTGATGGATCTCTCCCTGTTCGCGCTCTCGGTCTGTCTGGCCCTGGTGTTACTGATTGCCTGGTGATCTTCCTGCTATGAAAAAATTAAAATATCTTTCAACACTGTTGGTGGCGGCCATCGCTCTGGTTGCCGCGTGGTTGTTATGGAATTTCTACACTCAGTCCCCCTGGACCCGCGACGGTAAAGTGCGCGCCGAGCAGGTCGGGATCACCCCTCAGGTTTCCGGCAGTATATTGCAGCTGAACGTGGCCGATAACCAGCAGGTCAAGGCCGGTGAGGTATTGTTTACCATCGACGACACCCCCTACCGCATCGCGGTGCTGAACGCCCAGGCGCAGCTGGCGAAAGCGCAAGCTGAGGTGGCGAAAGCGCAGGCGGAGCAAAGCAAAGCCGCCAGCGAAGCCCGCCGTCGCAGAAACCTGTCGCAAAATGCCATCTCAGCTGAAGACCTTGAAAACGCCAATACCGCCCTGAATACCGCCACCACTACCCTGGCGGCCGCCAGAGCGGGAGTCGGTGTCAGCGAGGCGGCGCTGAAACATGCGCAGTGGCAGCTCAGCCAGACGGTCGTCAAAGCGCCGGTAGACGGCTGGGTGACTAACCTCTCCACCCGGGTCGGCGATTACGCCACCACCGGCCATCCGGTCTTTGCCCTGGTGGACAGCCATTCGTTCTACGTGCTGGGCTACTTTGAAGAGACCAAACTGCGCCATATTCGCATCGGCGATCCGGCGCAAATCATTCTCTACAGCAATCAGCAGACGCTGCAGGGGCATGTCGCCAGCATCGGTCGCGCGATTGTCGACCAGAGCGTGGAACAGGGAACCGGGCTGGTGGCCAATATCAAACCGAATATCCCCTGGGTCCGCCTCGCCCAGCGCGTGCCGGTGCGGATTGCCTTTGATACGTTGCCGGCCGATGTCACTCTGGTCTCCGGTACCACCTGCACCGTCTCGATCGGCGGACAGTGATGAATCTGCAGACCCTGTCATGGCGCACGCTGCCCTGGGTTAAAGCCACCCGACCGCAGTGGCGATACGCGCTACGCAACGGCATCGCCATGTGTCTCGCGTTAAGCATCGCCTACGCACTGGATCTGGATGAGCCCTACTGGGCGATGACCTCCGCGGCGGTGGTCAGCTTTCCCACCGTCGGCGGGGTGATCAGTAAAAGTTTTGGCCGCATTGCCGGCAGCCTTCTCGGCGCCTGCGCCGCCCTGCTGCTGGCGGGCCATACGCTCAACGATCCCTGGCTGTTCCTGTTCAGTATCTCCGGCTGGCTGGCGCTGTGCACCTGGGCCTGCGCCTTGTTCACCAATAACGTGGCCTACGCCTTTCAGCTGGCGGGCTATACCTGCGCCATCATCGCCTTTCCGGTGATTAATATCAGCGACAGCTACGAGCTATGGGTGATTGCCCAGTCGCGCGTGTGCGAAGTCATCGTTGGGATCTTGTGCGGCGGGTTGATGATGATGATCCTGCCCAGCACCTCCGATGGCAGCAATCTGCTGACGGCCCTGAAAACCATGCACGCCCGCCTGCTGGAGCACGCCAGTCTGCTGTGGGTCCCGGAAACGACGGATGCCATCCGCACCGCCCATGAAAGCGTAATTGGCCAGATCCTGACCATGAACCTGCTGCGCATCCAGGCCTTCTGGAGCCACTACCGCTTCCGTCGGCAAAATCCCCTGCTGAACTACCTGCTGCACCAGCAGCTCCGCATGACCAGCGTCATTTCCAGTCTGCGGCGTATGCTGCTGAACTGGCCTGACGCCCCGGCCAATACCCGCCAGGTGCTGGAATCGTTGCTCGCGGAGCTCGCCACCTCCAGTGCTGACAGCTATCACGTCGCCCGCATTCTGGCGCCGCTGGCGCCGCCGCCGGACGCGGATTACCGCCACCTCGCCTTTTGGGCGCGGTTACGCTATTTCTGCCGCATTTATCTGGAAAGCAGCCGCTGGATCCGCCGGGTTGAAAATGCCTCGGCGATCGCCGAGTTCAATGTCCCTTCCGCGCCCGCGCTGGCCCGCCACACCGACCAGGCAGAGGCATTGCTCAACGGCATCCGTACCTTTTGCGCGCTGGTGGCGATTGGCGCGTGGGGGATCAGTACCCAGTGGACCAGCTGCGCGGCGGCCCTGACCCTGGCCTCCATTTGCTGCGTGCTCTATTCGGTTTCCGCCTCGCCGTTTCGTTCGTTGACGCTGCTGATGCAGACCCTGGTGCTGCTGTCGCTGTTCAGTTTTGTGGTGAAATTTGGCCTGATGGTGCAGATAACCGACCTGTGGCAGTTCTTGCTGTTTCTGTTCCCGTTGCTGACCACCATGCAGTTACTCAAGCTGCAGTGGCCAAAATTTGCCGGCCTGTGGGGGCAGCTTATCGTCTTTATGGGCTCGTTTATCTCCGTCACCAACCCACCGGTTTACGACTATGCGGCCTTTTTTAATGACAATTTAAGTAAGATTGTCGGCGTGGGCTTTGCATGGCTGGCCTTTGCGGTGCTCAGTCCCGGCTCGGACGCCCGTAAAGGTCGACGCCACATCAGAGCGTTACGGCGTCACTTTGTCGATCAGCTCAGCCGCCACCCCCAGCACAGCGAGCACGAATTTGAATCGCTGGTATATCACCATGTCAGCCAGCTCAGTCAGAGCCAGGATGCGCTGGCTCGCCGCTGGCTGCTGCGCTGGGGGGTGGTATTGCTGAACTGCTCCCACGTGGTCTGGCAGCTTCGCGAGTGGGAAACGCGCTCCGATCCTCTCGCCCAGGTGCGCGACCTGTGTATCAACCTGCTGCGCGATGTGATGAGCGAGCGTGGCGTGCAGCAGCGGCCGCTGGCCTCCACGCTGCAGGAGCTGCTGCGGATCTGCGAAGTTCTGAACCACCATCATCAGCCGGCGGCCCGGGAGCTGGCCGCCGCGATATGGCGACTGTATTGCGCGCTGTCGCAGCTGGAACAGGCTCCGGTCGCCGGAACGATTGGCGAAAAGATTACTTAATCACCCCGCAGGCAAACCGTTCGCCGCCGCCGCCCAGCGGCTGCGGACTGTCGGCCATATTATCGCCGCCGACATGAACCATCAGCGCTTTGCCTTTCACTTCCGCCAGCGTTTTCAGACGCGGAGCGATAATCGGCTGGTCAGCCACACCCGCGTCGTTGACCACCAGTAGCGGTAGATCGCCAAGATGCCCGGTGCCCAACGGCCCTTCATGTTTACCGGTATGTTGCGGATCGTAATGTCCGCCCGCCGCTCCGGCGGCTACGGCTTTGCCCTCTTTCATCGCCGGCTGGCAGCTGCCTTCAGCATGAATATGAAAGCCGTGCTTGCCCGGCGGTAACGCCCGCAGATTAGGAGCAAATTCGAGTCCGCGGTCGGTTTCGGTGATTTTTACACTGCCGATGGATTGACCAACGCCCTGGCTGGTCACGAGATTAAGTGGCACATCTTCACTGACGGCCTGCGCGCCAGCGCAAAATGCGAGGGAAAGGATAGCGAGAATACATCGTTGCATAACACCTCCGGATGGCTGTCTCTCTGTTAAGTGTAAACCAGGAACTGCTTTCCGGAGGCGAAATGCCCGTTACGGCACGTCGTAACCGAGCGCGGCTTTGCGGATACGGAACCACTGCTGGCGGGTCATACTCAGTTTTTCGGCCACAATCGCCGAGCGCACGCGCTCAATTTTACCCGAGCCGATAATCGGCAGCGGCTGCGACGGCAGGCGCATCACCCAGGCGTAAACCACCTGCTCGATGCTGTCGGCGTTGAGCTCGTGGGCCACCTGGGCCAGCTCGTCGCGCAGCGGCTGAAAGCCCTCTTCATTAAACAGGCGGCCGCCGCCGAGGCAGGACCAGGCCATCGGACGAATACGCAGCTGCTGCAGCTGGTCGAGGGTACCGTCAAGCAGCAACGGCTGATGCACCGGCGAGATCTCCACCTGGTTGGTAGCAAGCGTAAACGGCAGGCGCGACTGCAGAAGGGTGAACTGGGCAGGGGTAAAGTTCGAGACGCCGAAATGACGTACCTTGCCGCTGTGGTGCAGCGCGAGGAAGGCTTCAGCCACCTCGTCGGCGTCCATCAGCGGATCCGGCCGGTGGATCAGCAGCAGATCGAGATGGTCCGTTGCCAGGTTGCGCAGCGATTGCTCGGCGCTGAGCACGATGTGGTCCCGGTCGGTAATGTAGTGACCGATGGTGTTTTCAGCGCGCGCCCGGGTGGCAATGCCGCATTTGCTGACAATCTCCATCCGGCTACGCAGATGCGGCGCCAGCTTCAGGGCTTCACCAAAGGCGGATTCACACTGGTAATCGCCATAGATATCGGCGTGATCGACGGTGGTAATGCCTAAATCGAGATGCTGTTCGATAAAGCCGACCAGCTCGTCTGGCGACATTTTCCAGTCCATCAGACGCCAGTAGCCCATCACAAAACGCGAAAATTCCGGCCCCTGGGGAGCCATAGCAATACGCTGAACCATAACCGCTTCCTCAATAAAAAAGTGCTCTGAGTATACGTAATTTTTGGCTTAAAACAGTGAGGGTTGCTGCGGTTCTTCCGCCGCCTCTGGTCTGTTCGCGCGTATTTTGCGCAGCAGGCGTTGACGGCACAGACGCAATACCTCCTGTTTCTGCGCATCGCTCATCGTTTGCCAGTTAAAACGCTCCTCACGGCTACGGAAACAGCCGCGACAGTAGCCGCGCTCATCGGTCTGACAAATTCCCCGGCACGGGCTCTGCACCGGGAAAAACTCTAACTGCTCTGCCACCACACGCCTCCTGTCCCCTCATCTCCTTTCATTGAAGACGTTTCCCTGCGCCGACGCAAATTTTGTTCACTCCGTGCTGCGCCAGTTAACATTTTTGCGCTAAGTCTTGCATTAGACCAATCGGTCTACTACAGTGTGCGCCATGAACAGACACAGCGATTGCGATACCCGAGAACATATCCTGGCCACCGGCGAGCAGCTATGCATGCATCGCGGCTTTACCGGCATGGGCTTGAGCGAACTCCTGAAGACGGCGGAAGTGCCCAAGGGCTCTTTCTATCATTACTTTCGCTCTAAAGAAGCCTTCGGCGTCGCCTTGCTTGAAAACCATTACGCCGGATATCTGCAGCGCCTGGTCGATCACTTCGCCCATGGCGAGGGCAACTATCGCGATCGGCTGCTGGCCTACTATCAGCACACGCTGAATCAGTTTTACCAGCAGGGGATTATTAGCGGGTGTCTCACCGTCAAGCTGTCGGCAGAGGTTTGCGATCTGTCGGAAGACATGCGCACCGCCATGGACCACGGCGCCAGCCAGATCATCGCCCTGCTGGGCGACGCGCTGGAGAAAGGGCGTCAGGAAGGCAGTCTGACCTTTGACGGCGAGGCCAGGACGCTGTCGCAGGTACTCTATTCCCTGTGGCTCGGCGCCAACCTGCAGGCCAAAATAACGCGTAGCGCAACGCCGCTGGAGAGCGCCCTTGCCCACGCGAAACAGATTATTGCGGCGCCTGCTGTATAACAGGCGTTTTTATTTCATCAGTTCCTAGACGACCGGTCTACTCAGGAGTCATTATGTCGGAATCAAAATTATTCACCCCGTTGAAAGTCGGTGCCGTCACCGTCCCTAATCGCGTATTTATGGCTCCACTGACGCGTCTGCGCAGCATCGAGCCGGGCGATATCCCTACCCCGCTGATGGGCGAATACTACCGTCAGCGCGCCAGCGCCGGGCTGATCATCACCGAAGCGACGCAGATTTCCGCCCAGGCCAAAGGCTATGCCGGCGCGCCAGGGCTGCACAGCCCGGAGCAGATTGCCGCCTGGCAGAAAATCACCGCCGGCGTTCACGCGGAAAACGGCCATATCGCCGTGCAGCTGTGGCACACCGGACGAATTTCCCATAGCAGCCTGCAGCCCGGCGGCGCCGCACCGGTAGCGCCGTCTGCGCTGAGCGCCGGCACCCGCACCTCGCTGCGCGACGAAAACGGCCACGCCATCCGCGTCGACACCTCGATGCCTCGCGCTCTGGAAACCGAAGAGATCCCGGGGATCGTCGATGATTTCCGTCAGGCGGTGGGCAATGCCCGTGACGCCGGTTTCGATCTGGTTGAACTGCACTCGGCCCACGGCTATCTGCTGCACCAGTTCCTCTCGCCGTCGGCGAACCAGCGTACCGACCAGTATGGCGGCAGCGTGGAAAACCGCGCCCGTCTGGTGCTGGAAGTGGTCGACGCCGTGAGCAAAGAGTGGAGCGCTGACCGGATTGGCATCCGTGTGTCGCCGATTGGCAGCTTCCAGAATGTGGATAATGGCCCGAATGAAGAAGAAGACGCGCTGTATCTGATTAGCGAGCTGGCGAAACGCGGTATCGCCTATCTGCACATGTCCGAGCCGGACTGGGCGGGCGGCAAGCCGTATAGCGAAGCTTTCCGTCAGAAAGTTCGCGACCGCTTCCCTGGCGTGATCATTGGCGCTGGCGCCTACACCGTTGAAAAAGCCAACGACCTGATCAACAAAGGGCTGATTGATGCCGTGGCCTTTGGCCGCGATTACATCGCCAACCCGGATCTGGTGGCCCGCCTGCAGAAAAAAGCGGCGCTTAACCCGCAGCGCCCGGAATCCTTCTACGGCGGCGGCGCGGAAGGCTACACCGATTATCCTACGCTGTAATCCCTCCATTGATAGCGGCGACGTATCGCCGCTATACTCAACGCTCTGATCTAGCAAATAAACTGCATAGGGGACATTATGCGCTTACTCCATACCATGCTGCGCGTTGGCGACCTGCAACGTTCTATCGACTTCTATACCAACGTGTTGGGCATGAAGCTGCTGCGCACCAGCGAAAACCCGGAGTACAAATACTCCCTCGCCTTCGTCGGCTACGGCGAAGAGAGCGATACCGCGGTGATCGAACTGACCTACAACTGGGGCGTGGACAGCTATGAGCTGGGCACCGCCTACGGTCACATCGCGCTGAGCGTCGACAACGCCGCCGAAGCCTGCGAGCGGATCCGCCAGAACGGGGGCAACGTCACCCGTGAAGCCGGGCCGGTAAAAGGCGGCACCACCGTTATCGCCTTCGTGGAAGATCCTGACGGTTACAAAATTGAGCTGATTGAAGAGAAAGACGCCGGCAAAGGGCTGGGCAACTAACCCCTCCCGACCATAGCGTCTTTATTTTCATCGCTCGCCCGGGCGCTGCGGCGCCCGTTGTTTTCACCCCTGCCTGCTGCAAGCCGTGGCAAAATTTGCCATAATGCGCGCTACTTTTTACCAGCTAAGAGAATCTGATGTCCGAGAACGCTCAACTGAATGGTCTGTGCGACCGTTTCCGCGGTTTTTATCCAGTGGTGATTGATGTTGAAACCGCAGGATTTAATGCCAAAACCGACGCCCTGCTGGAGATCGCCGCCATTACGTTGAAGATGGATGAGCAAGGCTGGCTGATGCCCGATGAAACGCTGCATTTCCATGTTGAACCTTTCGAGGGCGCCAATCTCCAGCCCGAAGCGCTGGCCTTTAACGGGATTAACCCGCACGATCCAGAGCGCGGCGCCGTTAGCGAATACGATGCCCTGCATGCCATCTTCAAAATGGTACGCAAAGGGATGAAAGAGAGCGACTGCAGTCGGGCTATCATGGTGGCGCACAACGCCACATTTGACCACAGCTTCACCATGACCGCCGCCGAACGGGCGGGGCTAAAACGCAACCCGTTCCATCCGTTTGTCACCTTTGACACCGCCGCGCTGAGCGGGCTGGCGCTGGGCCAGACGGTGCTGTCGAAAGCCTGTATTGCCGCAGGTATGCCGTTCGACGGCGCGCAGGCCCATTCCGCCCTCTACGATACCGAGCAGACGGCGCAGCTGTTTTGCGAGATAGTGAACCGCTGGAAGCGTCTGGGCGGCTGGCCGCTGCCGGTAGCGACGCCGGAGTGATAAAAAAAGCGACTTCCAGGAAGTCGCTTTTTTACTGACAGCGGGAATTATTCCGCTTTCGGCTCGTCAGTGTGATATTTCGCCGCGGTCTCTTTGATCAGCTGCTGCAGTTCACCGCGCTGGTACATTTCGATGACGATATCGCAGCCGCCCACCAGTTCACCGTCCACCCACAGCTGCGGGAAGGTCGGCCAGTTGGCATATTTTGGCAGCTCAGCGCGGATATCCGGGTTCTGCAGAATATCAACGTAAGCGAAACGTTCGCCACAGGCGGACAGCGCCTGAACGGCCTGAGCGGAGAAACCGCAGCTTGGCAGCTTCGGCGAACCTTTCATGTACAGCAGGATCGGGTTTTCAGCGATTTGGCGTTGGATCTTTTCTAAAGTCGAGCTCATTGTCGTGCTTCCTTAAACTTCTTTCTACGGCAGTAACTTGTCATTGTAGCGTCCCGAGGGCAGGACCGATAATAACATTTTTTTCACTATTCATATTTTATCTTCTGTTGCGCGAAGTTGCCTTAAAAATATCATTTTGACGCCGCGGGCAGGCGCGCGTTGCGCATTTTCTGTGCGAGGCGGTCAATGTCTGACGCGTTTTCTTGCAATCGTTAACCAATCGACATTTTTGATACAAAAGAATATTAACTTTCCGGGTTTTTATGCTTTAGAATCGTTCCGGTTTGTCATTCATCGTCAGGCATTTGTACATGTCTGTAATTAATCAGGGGATTGCTCAGTGGCGCGGCTAAACAAAATCGCGATATCGCTCTGTGCATTACTGTTCACATCTATCTCATTCACACCACTGGCTCAGGCTTCAGGGCATACGCACGCCTCCGCCTCGCCAAAGGCGTTGCCCGCGAAAAGCGGCTCAGAGCGCAAGAAAAAAGCAACCAGTCAAAAAAGTAAAACCACCGCTAAAACCACCAGTAAAAAGTCCTCGAGCACCCGGCTCCCTACCCGCACTACCGCAGCAAGCCAAACCGCGCTTCATCGTCAGGCCGTCGGCGCCACGAAAAAATGCGTGCTGCGTAAAGGGTATAAAAAGCAGTGCGCGAAAACGGTGGCCGCCAGCGCCGAGCCTACCCTGGCGTTGAACAGCGTCAAAAGCAAATGCGTGGTGCGTAAGGGCTATAAAAAGCGCTGTAAACCCGAGGCCAGCGAAGCGAATCTGACGATCGCCGATGCGCATAAAGTCCGGGTGCAAAAAGCGCAGAGTACCGCCATGAACAAACTGATGGGCCAGCTGGGTAAACCATATCGCTGGGGCGGCACCTCCCCGCGCACCGGGTTCGACTGCAGCGGGCTGGTCTATTACGCCTACAAAGACCTGGTCAAGATTCATATCCCGCGTACCGCCAACGAAATGTATCACCTGCGCGATGCGCGTCCGGTCGATCGTGACGAACTGCAGAGCGGCGACCTCGTCTTCTTCCGCACCCGCGGACGCGGCACTGCCGACCACGTAGGCGTTTACGTCGGCAACGGGAAATTCATTCAGTCACCGCGCACAGGTCGCGATATACAAATCACCTCCCTGAGCGAAGATTACTGGGTTCGCCATTACGTCGGTGCCCGGCGCGTCATGACCCCGAAAACCATTCGCTGATCCCGGTCTGCCGCTACGGCGGCAGCCCTCTTCACCTGCCCGTTCTCCGCCCCTACCGTCAGGGGAAACTGCATATTCGCCTCTGTGACCGGCCCTTCCCGACGATAGCGGGTGGGCGACATGCCAAAGTGACGGTGAAAGGTGCGGCAGAATGCCGCCTGCCCGTCGTACCCCAAACGTTGAGAAATACTCTGCATCGAGGCCTCGGTCTGCGTTAAGTAGATTGTCGCGATGGTCATCTTCCGTCGGCTGACGTAGCTCGCCAGCGTACAGCCGGTCACCATGGCGAATTGCCGTTGGAAATACCAGTGCGAGTAGCCGGACTTTTTCGCTATCGCGCTCACCGGCAGGGTGTCAAAAATATGTGCTTCGATCCAGTCAACGATCCCCTGCACTACCGGGATCATTTTCGGGCTTACCACTTCATCTGTTTTTGCCATCGTAGCCATCCTGTGGAAATTGATGCCGGCGGCTATATTTGTCATACAAATATAAAAATAGACAATGAATTATTGGCATAGCGGCGATTACCTGAAAGCATAGCATCATTAATTAATTGATTTAAAATGCTTATTTCCACTCAGGCGCTTGCGCTGCAGGGATCTTCGAATGACGAGCTGAGGAATGAACCATCGCGGCGAGAGACCCGTGCCCCTGCCCCCTTTAACTTATACATTTTTGCAACATCTACGGGCGTCTTAACGCTCTGCTCCGCAGAAAACGGTTAAGCCTTCGGCAGTTGAGCCTGTGATAATAGCCTTTATCGTTGTAAGGCTTTTCACTGCCTGCGGCAAATGTTAACATTCTCAATACAATAACAGGCCCGGGACGCGACAGCGTCGGGCGGTCAGCACTCGATTCAGGTGAAAACCTCATCTTGTCAATGTGAGATAAAACAAAAAAGTTATAAGGAGAGTAGCAATGTCGTTTGAATTACCTGCATTACCATATGCAAAAGACGCCCTGGCGCCGCACATTTCCGCAGAAACCCTGGAATACCACTACGGTAAACACCACCAGGCGTATGTCACTAACCTTAACAACCTGATCAAAGGCACCGCATTCGAAGGGAAGTCGCTCGAAGAGATCGTGCGCACCTCTGAAGGCGGTGTTTTCAATAACGCGGCGCAGGTCTGGAACCACACCTTCTACTGGAACTGCCTGGCACCGAACGCCGGCGGCGAACCGGAAGGCGAGCTGGCTGCCGCTATTGCCAAATCCTTCGGCAGCTTCGCTGAGTTTAAGGCCAAATTTACCGACGCCGCGGCGAAAAACTTTGGCGCTGGCTGGACCTGGCTGGTCAAAAATGCCGACGGCAGCCTGGCTATTGTCTCCACCAGCAACGCCGGTACCCCGCTGACCACCGACGCCAAGCCGCTGCTGACCGTTGACGTCTGGGAACACGCTTACTACATCGACTACCGCAACGCCCGTCCAAGCTATCTGGATCACTTCTGGGCGCTGGTTAACTGGAAGTTTGTTGCCGCTAACCTGGCCGCATAAACGACAAACCGCAGCTGGGTCCCCCCGGCTGCGGTTTTTTTTAGCGCTTTCCCACCCGTTTATGACTGACTGGCAAAGGCCTCTTCCGGCTGCGCTCGTCCGCTAAACCAGACCAGCAGCAGCGCCAGACCGGCAATGATCGCGCCCATCACCGGCACAAAAGCGTATCCCAGTCCGCCGGAGATCACCGCCCCGCCGGCGGCGGCGCCCAGTGCGTTGCCAAGGTTGAACGCCCCAATATTCACCGAAGATGAGAGCCCCGGCGCCTCATGCGCCACGCGCATCACTCGCATCTGTAGCGGCGGCACCACCGCAAAGGTGGCTGCGCCCCAGACGATCATACTGATGGCCGCACCCGCCTGGGATTGCGCCAGCAGCGGGATCGCCAGCATGATCGCCATCAGCAGCAGCAGAAAGCCTTTCAGCGTGCCGGAGACCGACCGGTCGGCGAATTTGCCACCCAGATAGTTGCCCAGCGAAAAACCAACCCCAATCAGCACCAGCATCGCGGTAATAAACAGCGATGAAGCATGGGTCAGCGTATTTAGGACCGGCGAAATGTAGGTATACAGCGTAAACATCGCCCCGGCGCCCAGCACGGTGGTCAGCAAGGCTGAGAGCACCTGCGGCCGTAACAGGACCGAAAGCTCTTGTTTGACATCCGGCCGCTCGCCCGCGCTGCCCTTCGGCAGGGAGAACCACAGGCTCACCATTGCCAGCAGGCCTAACCCCGCGGTGGCGAGGAAGGACATCCGCCAGCCGATGGTTTCCCCAAGCCAGGTCGCGGCAGGCACGCCGCCGATATTAGCGATGGTGAGGCCCATAAACATGGTGGCCACCGCGCTGGCCTGCTTGTGCCTGGGCACCACGCTGGCCGCCACCACCGACCCCAGGCCAAAAAAGGCGCCGTGGTTGAGGCTGGTAATAATGCGCGACAGCAGCAGCGTAGTGTAATCCGGCGCAATGGATGACAGCAGGTTGCCGACGGTGAAGATCCCCATCAGAAAAATCAGCGCATTGCGTCGGGCGCGATGCGACAGCAGCAGAGTCATCAGCGGCGCGCCGACCATGACGCCGATGGCATATGCACTGATCAGCATTCCCGCCACCGGTATTGAAACGTCCACGCCTTTGGCAATCACCGGCAGCAATCCCATTGGGGAGAACTCGGTGGTACCGATGCCAAAGGCGCCGATCGCCAGCGCGAGTAAAGGAAAGTTGATTTTCATTCAATGACTCCATCAGACCGTCGGGAGGGACGGCATAACATCAGAAGCCAAAAGCATGACATCAATCACAAAAAAACAAAAGTGAACGAAATGACAAAAGATTTTTGCAGAATTGATAATAATGGCGGGATACGGGGAGGAAGCCGCGCTCCTCCCTCATTGGAGCATTAGTGCAGAATGGCGGTCAGGCTGAATGCGACGATCACGCCGAGAGCAATAATCGTGGTGATCAGCGAAAACTTTAAATTGGTATCCATCATTTTTCCCTCTTGTTATCCCCACACCAAAAGTGAGCTTGCTCATTTTTGCACAAAAAATCGCAAAAATCTTCCGGGATTTAGGGCGATGCACATTTTTGCTCTTCCACTTTGCCCCAAGATCGGACAAAATCCCACGCTAATTTAAAAGCGTATCGGCCATTGACCCCTTCCTGTCGTTCTGTGTCGTTTTCCCGACGTGATGCAATGTTGAAAATTGTATTCAGGGTGTGTGTAGGCAAACGTTTACGTATCGATGATCAGGCGATCAGGTCAAGGCATGGAGTGAGATGTAATGGCAACTATTAAAGATGTAGCGAAGCGCGCAAACGTTTCCACTACAACTGTATCACATGTAATTAACAAAACCCGTTTCGTTGCCGAAGAGACGCGTAATGCGGTATGGGCGGCGATTAAAGAGCTGCACTACTCGCCGAGCGCGGTGGCCCGCAGCCTGAAAGTCAATCATACAAAATCGATTGGCCTGCTGGCGACCAGTAGCGAAGCCGCCTATTTCGCTGAAATTATTGAGTCCGTGGAAAAGAGCTGTTTCCAGAAGGGCTATACTCTGATCCTCGGCAACGCATGGAACGACCCGGAAAAACAGCGTGCCTATCTGTCGATGATGGCGCAAAAACGCGTCGACGGTCTGCTGGTGATGTGTTCGGAATATCCGGATTCCGTCCTGAGCATGCTGGAAGAGTACCGCCATATTCCGATGGTGGTGATGGACTGGGGCGAAGCCAAAGCCGACTTTACCGATGCGGTGATCGATAACGCCTTCCAGGGCGGGTATATCGCCGGACGTTACCTGATTGAACGCGGTCACCGCGAAATCGGCGTGATCCCGGGCCCGCTGGAGCGCAACACCGGCGCGGGGCGACTGGCCGGCTTCATGCAGGCGATGAAAGAGGCGCATATCAGCGTGCCGGAAAACTGGATTGTTCAGGGCGACTTCGAGCCGGAGTCCGGCTACCGCGCCATGCAGCAGATCCTCAGCCAGCAGCACCGTCCAACGGCGGTCTTCTGCGGCGGCGACATTATGGCGATGGGCGCCATCTGCGCCGCGGATGAAATGGGGCTGCGCGTGCCGCAGGACATTTCGCTGATCGGTTATGATAATGTGCGCAACGCCCGCTATTTCAGCCCGGCGTTAACCACCATTCATCAGCCGAAAGATTCGCTGGGCGAAGCCGCGTTCAATATGTTGTTGGATCGTATCGTCAACAAGCGCGAAGAGTCGCAGTCTATCGAAGTGCACCCTCGGCTGGTCGAACGCCGCTCGGTGGCGGATGGCCCGTTTGTCGACTATCGTCGCTAAAGCATTGGCGGGCGCGGATCACTCCGGCGCCCGCAGCCACTCCCGATTCAACGTGTCGCTGTCCCCCAGGTAGTCCAGCATCCAGTTTAACGCCGGTGAAGCATCATTCTGCTGCCAGGTCAGACAGCAGGCCGCATCCGGAAACGGATTTTCCAGCGCCAGCGCGGTCCACTCGCCGCGATCCACCCATGGCCGGGCGAAATGGCTTGGCACCATGCCGACGCAGAGCCCTGCCGACAGACAGGTGGCCGACGATTCCCAGTCGGGGACCACCACCCTCTTCTGGTTATCCAGCAGCCACGTTGTCCTTTTGGGCAATGAACGCGAGGTATCCTCCCGCACCAGCGACGGCCAGTTGCGCAGGACATCATCGCTCAGCGGACCCGCCATCTTCGCCAGCGGATGATCGCTCGCCACCACGCAGTCCCAGCTCAGCATCCCCATATCGCGGAACGCGTAGCGCCCCCCGACCGGAATAGAGCGCGTTGCGCCAATCGCCAGCTCCACGCGGCCGTCGGCCAGCGCATCCCATACGCCGTTGAACACTTCCTGGAAAACGATCAGTTCGACGTCGGGAAAATGGCGATAGAAATCCACGATCATCTGGCGCATCCGCGCGGGTTTCACGATATCGTCCACCGCGATTGACAACTGCCCGCGCCAGCCGTTAGCGATTTGCTGGCACTGCTGGCGGGTGATCTGCATTTTTTTGATAACAGAGCGCCCTTCCTGTAAAAACCAGACCCCGGCAGGGGTCAGCTCCACGTCACGATGACGGCGCTCAAACAAGGGGACGGCCAGCCACTCTTCGAGCTGACGCACGGTATAGCTGACGGCGGAAGGCACCCGGTGCAGCTCCTGCGCCGCCGCGCTGAAGCTGCCGTTACGGGCGACGGCATCAACCACTTCCAGAGAGTATTCAGACCACATTTTCTGCCTGCAAAATTTTTGAATGCATGTGACAAATATTAGCGTTTCACAAGCCACCATGCACTCCCTACACTCTGCGGCATCGTACCTGTACTCCAAAAAAGAGAACGTTATGTCACAACCTGGGAAAGGATTTTTAGTCTGGCTGGCCGGCCTGAGCGTGCTGGGCTTTCTGGCCACCGATATGTACCTGCCGGCATTTGCCGCCATGCAGCAGGATCTCGACACCTCCGCCGCATCCATTAGCGCCAGCCTGAGCCTGTTCCTTGCCGGCTTCGCGCTGGGCCAGCTGTTCTGGGGGCCGCTGTCGGACCGCTACGGGCGCAAACCGGTGCTGCTGAGCGGCCTGGCGATTTTCGCGGTCGGCTGCCTGGGGATGCTGTGGGTGCAGAACGCCACTCTGATGCTGGCGCTGCGCTTTCTGCAGGCGATTGGCGTCTGCGCCGCGGCGGTCACCTGGCAGGCGATGGTGACCGATTACTATCCCGCCCAGCGCACCAACCGCATCTTCGCCACCATTATGCCGCTGGTAGGGCTGTCCCCTGCGCTGGCCCCGCTGCTGGGCAGCTGGCTGCTGGTGCATTTCGAGTGGCAGGCCATCTTCGCCACCTTGTTTGCCATCACCCTGCTGCTGATGCTGCCTGCCCTGCGCCTGAAAGCCGCCGCTAAGTCGGCCACTGTGACTGAAAAGAAAATCACTTTTCTCGCGCTGCTGCGCTCCCGGGAATACAGCGGCAACGTCCTGATCTACGCCGCCTGTTCCGCCAGCTTCTTCGCCTGGCTTACCGGTTCGCCGTTTATCCTTCATGAGATGGGCTACGGCCCAACCGCTATCGGGTTGAGCTATATCCCGCAGACCATCGCTTTTCTGGTGGGCGGTTATGGCTGTCGCGCGCTGCTGCAAAAATGGTCCGGACAGCAGATGCTACCTTGGCTGCTGGTGATCTTCGCCGTCAGCGTCGCCGCCACCTGGCTGGTGGGTCTGCAAACGCATGCCTCGCTGGTGGCGTTAATGATCCCGTTCTGCCTAATGGCGGTAGTCAACGGCGGGATCTACCCTATCGTGGTCGCTCAGGCGCTGAAGCCTTTCCCGCAGGCAACCGGCCGCGCGGCGGCGCTGCAGAACACGCTCCAGCTTGGCCTGTGCTTCCTGACCAGCCTGTTAGTCTCCGCGCTGATCGCCACGCCGCTGCTGACCACCACCAGCGTGATGCTGGTCTCTATTTTGTTAGCCGGAGTGGGTTATCGACTGCAGCAGACGCCAGAGCTGGCGGTCCACTCTTCCCACGCCTGACGCCCGTCGCCAGAGCCCGGACCAGTGATTAGCACGCTAAGATATTTTTATTGAAAGCCAGTACTTAGCGTCCTATACTGGATCCGGGTTCACATAAATAAAAAATATTTAACAGATTAACGGATGCAGGATGCCTCCGTTTCACCATGGAAGGCCTTTCGGCAAGGGTTATCTCCCTTCCTCTGTTCTACGTCGGATAGCGACTTCACGGATTATCCGTGAGATTTCTCACAAAGCCAAAAAAGCGTCTACGCTGTTTTAAGGTTCTGATCACTTGGGCGTGATGGAGAAGCTATGAGTTCATCGTGTATAGAAGAAGTAAGTGTACCAAATGATGACTGGTACCGGATTGCAGCTGAATTGTTGGGCCGTGCGGGAATTGAAATCAACGGCTCCGCGCCGTCAGACCTGCGGATTAAAAACCCTCTTTTTTTTAAACGCGTATTGCAGGAGGGGTCGCTGGGTTTAGGCGAAAGCTATATGGACGGCTGGTGGGACTGCGAGCGTCTGGATATATTCTTCCATAAAGTGCTCCGCGCCGGGCTGGAAAAACAACTCCCTCATCATTTCAAAGACACACTCCGCATCGCAGGCGCTCGCCTGTTTAACCTGCAAAGTAAAAAACGCGCCTGGATTGTCGGCAAAGAGCACTATGACCTCGGCAACGATCTTTTCAGCCGGATGTTGGATCCCTACATGCAATATTCCTGCGGTTACTGGAAAGAGGCGCAGACCCTCGAAGCCGCGCAGCAGGATAAGCTGGATCTCATCTGCCGTAAGCTGGAGCTCGAGCCAGGCATGCGAGTGTTGGATATCGGCTGCGGCTGGGGCGGTCTTGCCGAATATATGGCGCGAAATTACCAGGTGAGCGTTGTCGGCGTGACCATCTCCGCCGAACAGCAAAAGATGGCCCAGGCGCGCTGCGATGGCCTTGACGTAGAGATTCGTCTTCAGGATTATCGCGATCTGCACGACAGCTTCGACCGCATTGTCTCCGTCGGCATGTTCGAGCATGTAGGTCCCAAAAATTACGCCACCTACTTTGAGGTCGCCGATCGTAATTTAAAACCCAACGGCCGCTTCTTACTGCACACCATCGGTTCCAAAGTCACCGACCATAACGTTGACCCGTGGATCAATAAATATATCTTCCCCAACGGCTGCCTGCCGTCGGTACGGCAGATCGCCGATGCCAGCGAGAAGCACTTTGTGATGGAAGACTGGCACAACTTCGGCGCCGATTACGACACCACCCTGATGGCCTGGTATGAGCGTTTCCTCGCCAGCTGGCCGGAAATTGCCGATAACTATTCAGAGCGTTTCAAACGCATGTTCAGTTATTACCTGAACGCCTGCGCCGGCGCCTTCCGCGCCCGCGACATTCAGCTCTGGCAGGTGGTGTTCTCGCGCGGGGTTGAACACGGACTGCGCGTCGCCCGTTAAAACACAGTCCCCCGCTCACCGGCGGGGGATTTTTTTTCAGGCTTCACTGACCTTTGCCGCCATCTCTTTCGCCGCCAGCACGCGTTCGACCGTATCGACAACCGCCTGGGTTTGCGGGTCGATCTCGATATTGACGCGGTCGCCCAGCTTTTTCGCCCCCAGCGTGGTCCGCTGCAGCGTCTCCGGAATAAGATGCACGCAGAATCGGGTTGCCGTCACCTCACCTACCGTCAGGCTGATGCCATCGATACCGATGAATCCTTTATAAAGGATATATTTCATCAGCGTCGGGTCCTGTACTTTAAACCAGATCTGACGGTTATTTTCGGAAGTGAGGATCTTCACGATTTCCGCGGTGGTCATAATATGGCCGGACATCAAATGCCCGCCGATTTCATCACTGAATTTCGCCGCCCGCTCGACGTTAACTTCATCCCCGACCTGAATATCGCCGAGATTGGTAATCCGCAGCGTCTCTTTCATGAGATCAAAGCTGATGCGCGCGCCGTTGATGTCGGTCACCGTCAGACAGCAACCGTTGTTGGCTACCGATGCCCCGGTTTCGAGCCCCTCCAGCATATGCGCCGGCAGCTCCACCACGTGGGTGCGAAAATTGGGTTTATCATCAATGGAGACCACTTTCGCGGTTCCCTGAACAATACCAGTAAACATGTTTGGCTCCTGTTGAAAATCATGACGGTATCATTACCGTTTTCGCTATCGGGAACAATAACAGGAGGGCTGAGCGGTTGCCAGCGCGCTTCGTGCCTCGACTCTTTTTTCACTGGCTTAATGGCTAATCCTCGCTACAATAGACTGGAATTTCCTCATTTTTATCCCCTTGCTGCCAGTTACGGCGGCTTTTTTAGTCTCAAAATAACAACAATACAAAGGTGTTCACGTGCAGAAGTATTTCATTGAAGCGCGTCAGTTATTAGCTCTGGCTATACCCGTCATTCTTGCGCAGGTAGCGCAGACGGCGATGGGTTTTGTCGATACCGTGATGGCGGGCGGCTACAGCGCCACCGATATGGCCGCGGTGGCCATCGGAACCTCCATCTGGCTGCCGGCCATTCTCTTCGGCCATGGGCTGCTGCTGGCGCTGACCCCGGTGGTGGCGCAGCTTAATGGCTCCGGGCGTCGGGAGCGTATCGCGCCGCAGGTGCGTCAGGGCTTCTGGCTGGCGGGGCTGGTCTCGGTGCTGATCATGGTCGTGCTGTGGAATGCCGGGTATATCATCAGCTCCATGCATAATATCGACCCGCTGCTGGCGGAGAAAGCGGTTGGCTATCTGCGCGCGCTGCTGTGGGGGGCGCCGGGCTATCTGTTCTTCCAGGTCGCCCGTAACCAGTGTGAAGGGCTGGCAAAAACCAAGCCCGGAATGGTCATGGGCTTTATCGGTTTACTGGTCAACATTCCGGTGAACTATATCTTTATCTATGGCCATTTCGGCATGCCAGAGCTGGGCGGCGTCGGCTGCGGCGTGGCGACCGCCTCCGTTTACTGGGTGATGTTTGCCAGCATGCTGTGGTGGGTGCGCCGGTCGCGTTCGATGCGCGATATCCGCTGCGCCGAGGGCTTCAGCGGCCCCGATTTCGCCGTCCTGCTGCGGCTGGTGCAGCTGGGGCTACCCATCGCCCTGGCGCTATTCTTCGAAGTGACCCTGTTTGCCGTCGTCGCGCTGCTGGTCTCCCCGCTCGGGATCATTGACGTCGCCGGCCACCAGATTGCGCTGAACTTCAGCTCGCTGATGTTCGTTCTGCCGCTGTCGCTGGCGGCCGCGGTCACCATTCGCGTCGGCTTCCGCCTCGGCCAGGGCTCAACGATCGATGCCCAGGTTTCCGCCCGTACGGGTGTGGGCGTGGGCGTCTGCCTGGCGGTGTTTACCGCTATCTTTACCGTGCTGATGCGTAAGCAAATTGCCCTGCTGTACAACGATAACCCGGAGGTGGTGATGCTGGCCTCGCATCTGATGCTGCTGGCGGCGGTCTACCAGATCTCGGACTCTATTCAGGTGATCGGCAGCGGTATCCTGCGCGGCTATAAAGATACGCGGTCTATCTTTTTTATCACCTTTACCGCGTACTGGGTGCTGGGTTTACCCAGCGGCTACCTGCTGGCGCTGACCGACGTGATTGTCCCCCGCATGGGGCCCGCCGGCTTCTGGTGCGGATTTATCATCGGCCTGACCTCCGCCGCTATTATGATGATGCTGCGGATGCGTTTTCTGCAGCGCCAGCCCTCCAGCATCATCTTACAGCGCGCCGCGCGCTAATCCTGCCAAAGCCCGCCACCCTGGCGGGCTTTTTCTTTCTTCAGTTATGTTCCGACGTTGTACATTCCGTTACTCCCCGACACCAAAGACTCACTGATGAGCGCCCCGGAGATGCATATAGTGTGGCCAACAGCCCCGCAGTGGGGTTACTCAGGAAACCAATTCGAGGATTTCAGCATGAAAAAAGTATTAGCTCTGGTTGTTGCCGCTGCTATGGGTCTGTCATCTGTTGCTTTCGCAGCCGACGCCGCGACCACCACCCCGGCTACCGCAGCCAGCCACACCACCGTTCACCACAAGAAACATCACAAAGCGGCGGCGAAACCGGCAGCCGAACAGAAAGCCCAGGCAGCGAAGAAGCACCACAAAGCCGCGGCGAAACCGGAAGCAGCGCAGAAAGCCCAGGCAGCTAAAAAGCACCATAAAGCCGCGGCGAAACCGGCCGTAGCGCAGAAAGCCCAGGCGGCGAAGAAGCACCATAAAGCGGCGCACCACGCAGCCAAACCGGCGGTACAACCGGCGGCATAACGGTCAGGGCGTTAAGGTGATAAACCGGCGCTGAATAGCGCCGGTTTTTTTTCAGGAGGACATCATGCTGCAACGCTATCGCTTCGAATTGCTGTTGGTTCTGCTCATCGTCTGCGCGCTGTTTACCCTTCGCTTGATGTTTAAATAGCGGGCTGCTGAACCCATTTACGGGCCGGCGGCGTATAGTCGCGGAAACCGGCGATAATCTCCTCTGGCGAAGCAGCAAACGGCAGCATCTCCGCGTAGCGCGGGTGCATAAATCCTTCCCGTACCATGTTATTGACCATCGCCTGCAGCGGATCGTAATACCCCTTGATATTCAGGAATGCGCACGGTTTTTCATGGATGCCCAACTGCGCCCAGGTCCACTGTTCGAAAATCTCTTCAAGCGTCCCCGCTCCGCCCGGCAGAGCAATAAAGCCGTCGGCCAGCGCCGCCATTTTGGTTTTCCGTTCGTGCATATCCTCCACCACATGCAGCTCCGTCAACCCGCGGTGGGCAATTTCCCGCTCCACCAGGCCGCGCGGCATTACGCCGATGACCGTGCCCCCGGCCTCCAGCGCCGCATCGGCAACCGCCCCCATCAAACCAACTTTGCCGCCGCCATAGACAACAGCCAGTCCCTGCTGCGCCAGCATGTGGCCAACCCGTCGGGCGGTTTCGAGATACAGCGGATGTTCGCCAGCTGAAGAACCGCAGAAAATACCAATCGATTTCATCTTCCTTATTACTCCTCTCTTCTGGTGGGCGATAATTTAACACAACGGCAACCCTTACGCGCAGGGTGAGACCGGCAAAGAAAAGAGAGGCGAGGCGCCTGCTGGCGAAGAAATATCCTTGTGGTTCAGTAAAATATCGCCGGAGTGGGTAAAAGATCCGCAATCGCATACAATGTACAAGAAAAGTGACGTTTACCTCTTGCCACATCCCCTGCCTGCCGCTAATATGCGTCCCCGTTGTCACCACAACATTGCGTTCGTAGCTCAGTTGGTTAGAGCACCACCTTGACATGGTGGGGGTCGTTGGTTCGAGTCCAATCGAACGCACCATTATGCGTTTATAGCTCAGTTGGTTAGAGCACCACCTTGACATGGTGGGGGTCGTTGGTTCGAGTCCAATTAAACGCACCATAATGCGTCTGTAGCTCAGTTGGTTAGAGCACCACCTTGACATGGTGGGGGTCGATGGTTCGAGTCCATTCAGACGCACCAATCTCGTTTCGTATCATTCCCTCTCAACATTAGCCTGCTGCATCGTGACCGGAAAACGCACGCCTTCTGCGCTTCCAGCCTGAACGTCATCGAACCCTGCCAGCGACAAAGCGAAACCCGATTATTCGCGACTATGAATAGCCTGCGCCATCGCCAGGGCATCCTCCCCTGCCGGCAACCGCGAAGGGGCTTGAGGATCGTTCACCATCCGCCAGACGGCCTGAGCCACATCGACAGCCTGCGTCACGCTGGCGTTATCCTGGATGCTGTCGAGGATCTGCTGGCCGAGCGGCGCATAGCTCTCCGGGAGCTGGCCCATCGTTCGACGCGCGTTTTCCCCGAAGCGGGTCTGGGGAGCGCGTCCCGGCAGGATCAAACCGACGCGAATATTAAAGGGCCGCAGCTCCAGCGCCAGCGACTCCGTGAAGGCATTCACCGCCGCTTTACTCGCGGTATAGACCGCCAGCAGGGGCATCGGCTGCAGGGTGACCGCCGAGGTGATATTAACGATCGTCCCGCTACGGCGCGCTCTGAACCGGGGAAGTACCGCCTGGGTCATGGCGATAGACCCAAGCGTGTTGGTGGCAAACAGGTTCGCTATCGCCTCGTGCGACGCCCCCTCCAGGGCGTTGAGCATCCCCACTCCGGCGTTATTGACCAGAACGTCAATCTCTCCGGCCTCGGCAATCGCCTCGGCGATACTCTGCGCTGAGGTGACGTCAAGACGCACCAGCCGCAGACGGTCGCTGGCCGGCAACAGATCCTCGCGCGGAACCCGCATTGTGGCGATAACCTTCCAGCCCTGTTCAAGAAAATAACGCGCCGTCTCCAGACCAAAACCCGATGAACAGCCGGTGATCATAATCGTTTGCATATCTCTGTCTCCGATTGGTTTCTTCCTTTTCATCATAGACAGCCCGCTCCGGACGATATAGGGTCAATAATCCATTATTCTTTAGCAGGAGTCCGGAAATGAGCGACCCGCTGGCGGAAATCATAGCGATGCTCAATCTCAGAGCGGTGCTGACCAAAACCATTGAGGGGGCGGGAGAATGGCGCGTTAAACGTTCAGACCAGGGAATGTCGTTCTACGGCGTGGTACTGGAAGGCGGCTGTCGGCTGGAAATAGACCAGCATGAACCGCAGATCCTGCGCGCCGGGGATTTTATGTTGATCCCGGCGGCGTACCGCTTCGCGTTAACCAGCCTGACCCCGCCGCCTTCACCGGCGCTGGAGACCACCCCGGTGAAACTGGCGGCGGAACACTTTCGCCTGGGAGCTCTCGACCAGCCAGCGGAGATGCAGGCGCTGATTGGCCACTGCGCTGCCGATTCGGATAACGCCAGCCTGCTAACCTCCCTGCTGCCCGCCTTAGTGGTGGTTCGCAACCAGCCGCGGCTGGCCACCTTTGTCGGGCTGCTGAAAGAGGAAGCCCAGGCGGATCGCGCAGGCAAATCTTTCGTTCTGGCGCGGATGGTTGAGCTGCTGTTTATCGAGGCCATCCGATCCTGCGGAACGCTCGCCACCCCCGGACTGATGCGCGGCCTGAGCGACCCGCGGGTCGCCCAGGCAATCCGCCTGCTGCATCAGGCCCCCGCCAGACGCTGGACCGTCAACGCCCTGGCCGCCGACTGCGCGCTGTCTCGCTCGACGTTATTTGAACGCTTTACCGGCCTGACCGGAATGACCCCGATGGGCTATTTGTTGAGCTGGCGCATGACCCTGGCCATGCAGTGGCTGGGCGAGACGGGCATCAGCATAACGGATATCGCCGAGCGCCTCGGCTATGGCTCGACCAGCGCGTTCAGCGTGGCCTTTATCCGATATGCCGGGATATCGCCGGGCAAATATGCCCGCCAGCGGGCGGCGCAGCGCCCCCCAGGCCCGCCATAAGTTAACCTGCCGCAATCGTCGTCTGCAGCCAGCGCTCAAACACCTGCAGCGCCGGCTCCCCCTCGCCGCCGCCGGGTTTGATCAGGCAAAAGCGCTTGGCCAGCGTCGGCAAGCCCGGCCATGGGGCGACCAGCGTCCCGCTGCGCAGTTCGCTCTCCACATACATCTTCGGCACCAGGGCCACGCCCTGCTGGCTGAGTACCGCAGCGATTGCCATCTCATGCAGATCATAGCGCGGCCCCTGCGCCGGATTATCCAGCGCCAGACCGCACTCGCGGGCATAGTGCAGCCAGGCGTCCGGGTTTTGCCGCCGATGAATGCGCGGCAGCCGGTTCAGCAGCCCCGGGAGATCGTCATCCGTCAGCAGCGCGGCATGACAGACCGGCAGCAGATACTCCGCAAACAAAAACGTCACATCCATTCCGGTCCACGCCGGGTGATCAAAATGGATGGCCGCATCAAATCCGCTGCCCGGCAGAATAAAGGGGTCGCTGCGGGCGGCGATATTGACCACGATATGCGGATGCTGCGCCGTGAACTGCCCGAGCCGGGGGATGAGCCAGCGACTGGCGAAGGTGGGGAGCACGGCGATCTCGAGACTGCGGCCATCGGCGGGCATCCCGCTAACGTCGTGGGTTTCCCGCTCCAGCCTGCTGAGGATCTCGCGGACCTGTCTGGCATAGCGGGCGCCGGCCGGATTGAGCCGTACCCGGCTCCCGATCCTGTCAAAGAGTTTGCTGTCGAGGAGCGCTTCCAGACGGGCGATCTGCCGGCTGATGGCCCCTTCCGTTAACGCGAGCTCCGCCGCCGCGCGGGCAAAGTTGCCGTGGCGGGCGGCGGCCTCAAAGGCCAGTAGCGCAGCGCTGCTGGGGATTTTACGACGCATAACCAATGCTCCTTGTGCGGGCCCATTGAAGTTCAGTGACAGAATATCACTGAGTGATGAATAAACATCGTTTTTCAGCGCCATTATTGCCGGATAGGATGAATAAAACTCACTAAAGCGCGTTATGCGCTGAATCATCTGTCTCTCGAGGTCACTATGCTCTATGTCGTCGAATGCGCCTACACCGACCCGCAAAGCGAAGCGGCGTGGAATACCTTTTACAATCGGGAAAAATTGCCGGCGCTGGTCTCGGTGCCCGGTTTTCATGCCTCCCAGCGCTTCTGCGCGTTCAGCGAGGGCTACCCTCGCTACCTGGCCCTACACGATATCCGCGATGCCGCCGTCCTCGACAGCGACGCCTATCGCCGCAATGGTGGGGGTCATTTTGCCCGCTGGCAATCGGCGATCGCCGACTGGCATCGCCACCTCTATCTCACGACTAACGCGCTGCGGGAGGTGGCTCCTGACGAGGTGCTGCTGCTGAGCGATACCGCGGAAGCCCTGCCCGTCGCTGCGCCGATCGTCCTGCAGCCCGGGGGTCTGGCCACCCGGCATACCCGCTATGCCGCCATCGTCCCGCGTGACGACCTGCATCACCGGGTCACCTCTGCCGCGGTCTTTATCTATCAGCCCATTACCGCCAGGTTGCGTCACCCGGCGGAGCAAGCGTGAGGTCAACATGACACCAGCTCCCTTTTATACCCTGACAGCAGGCGACCTGACGATAAGCGCCATCAGTGATGGTCAGATGACGGCGCCGCTGACGCTACTCGCGGGGATCGCCCCTGAAGAGGTGGCGCGTCTGCAGCGCCAGACCGGATTAACCTCGCCGGAGGCCATCGAGATCGGCGCTTACCTGATCCGCGGACGCGGGCACACGGTGCTGGTGGATACCGGCACCGGCGGGGCCAACGGCGTCGGCGGCGCGCTTATTGCCAATCTGGCGCTGCTCGGCGTGCGCCCTGAGGAAATTGACACCATCCTTCTCACCCACGCGCACCCGGACCATATCGGCGGCCTGCTGACCGCCGCCGGTACACCGGCTTATCCCAACGCCATGGTGTTCCTACCCTCGCGGGAAAGCGCTTACTGGCTGGCGCCATCGACACTGGACAACGCCAGCGATCGTGGACAACGTAACGTGCTGCTCGTCCGCCGCATAATGGCGATCTGTGCGACGCAAATTCGTGATATTGATGAAGACGAGCCGGTAGCCGGGATCCGGCCATGTCCCCTGCCCGGCCATACGCCAGGGCATACCGGATATCGCCTTGAGGCGGGCGGAACGTCGCTGCTAATCTGGGGGGATATCGTCCACTTTCCCTCGATCCAGAGCGCCCGGCCAGAGGTGTCGGTGGCATTTGACGTCGATCCTGACCAGGCCCGGCATACACGGGAAAGTCTGCTGCGCCAGGCCGCCCGCGAACGGTGGCTCATCGCCGGTATGCATCTTGGCCTGCCGGGTTTCGCCCGCGTGGAGAATACCGCCTCAGGCTACTGCCTGCGCCCGGTGTGACCTTCGCGGTGAACACCGATCACAGCGAAACCCCGGTCGTGACATTAACGCGACCGGGGCGTGGTGTCTGGGGAAGTGGACTAGCCGTTAACCGCGGCTCTTCCAGCCTTTTTTACTTTTGCAGCTGGCTTTGGTGGCGACCCATGGTTGACGCAGTTGGGTTAACTGAAGATCCTGAGAGGCCGGGCTGGCCGACCAGCGTTTGTTGCACAGAGGCTTACGAGTTGCATTGACCATAAAAACGCTCCTGAAAGTAATGAACAGTTCCCTGGGTAATTCCATAAGTTCAGAATCAGCTTATCACCGCTTAAACGTAGTTATTTCAATCTTTGTTTTGCTATGTAAATGGTGATTGCCACCTGAAAGGTATTAAATTGATCTAGATCAATGTAAGTGCGATTTTTTGATTTCGCCACCTATATTTTCAACCGTTTAACTTCGGCCGCCGCTTGATTAAGACTTTTCCTATACCACATAATCCAACAGAAGATAGCAAGATTATCAGATTTTTATTCTAGTTATGTATGTTAATGTGGTTAATTGTTTTGATTATTCTAGCTAATAAAATTCACTTGGTCAGACCGCCGCAGGCGGGTACTCTGCACCGGCAATACGGGGATTTGTCAGGGAGTGGTGGATGACTACAGGCTATAAACTACTTGGCTATAAGTTAGCGGATAATATTTTCTACTGCCTGCATCATCGGGAAATTATCGCGTTACGTGGGACGCGAACGCAGGTTCAGCTGCGCAGCACCATGGCTTGTTTACTGGAGTATTTGCTGGCACATGGCAGAGAACGTCTGGTCAGCGATGAAGAGTTAATGATTAACGTCTGGGAAAAAAATAATCTCCGTCCGTCCGCGCAGCGATTATGGCAGGTTATCCAGACCCTAAAATCTCGCTTAAACCAGGCGGGGGTCGAAAGCACATTAATTGTCCGCGTTAAATGCGCAGGGTATTATATTAATCCTGCTTGCGTAGCCGAAATTTATTCCTTCAAACCGCCGGGCATGATGAATTATATAAACAACTCGCCTGCTGATATGAATAAGCTCCTGGTTCGCAACTAATCTCCTCTCCACGCCGTTTAGATCGCTTGCAACAGGGTTTATTCTTTGAATATTTTAATTCACAGCAATAATATTTATTTTAATATCGGCCTCGCCCAGTGTTTCAGAGATATTCAGGAAACCCTGCCCGGTCTGAATATTATTCATTCACTGCCGCTCAGCCATCTGCCCGATCTGGCCGGGATGGATGTAATTATTTTAGCGCTGGAAAACTATCACGATTATCAGGCCGCTGCTGAATTAGCCCAGCGCTATCCCGGTCTGGTGGTCGGATTTTCCTCCGCCAACAATGTGAGACGCGGACGCGCCTTTTACGCGGATACCCTCCTGTGGGTCAGCCAGCGGGAAAGCGTTCACGAGATCGGCCGCCTTCTGCGCCGGCTGGCAGACCGTAGCCGCCCTTTCGCGCCGCGCCATCAGCGTCAGAGTCACTCCTCCCGGCTGCGAGCCCCACTTAATGACCTGGAGATGCAGATGATTCGTGGCGTGGTCGACGGACAGTCAATTAATCAGATGGCGGACGCGCTGGGGGTTAATCGCAAGCGGGTTTATAACGGACTGGAGCGGATCAAAATGAATTTTCGCCTCGTCAGCCATACTCATTTTCATCATTTTATGACCGCGGAGGCCACGTTTAGCCACCTCTGCGCCGATCTCAGCTGCTATAGACCAGGAGTACGGCCAGCCCGGCAACGACGAGCCGCATCGCGACCGACCGAAAATCATTCATATAATTTGAATGAGTTTCGCAAATTGTTTTGATTTTAACCACGAGGTATTGCGCGTATTCTTTATCACATCAGGGCGACAAGCCCTATATCAGACACCAGATTAAGGAATACGACCATGAAATCCATCAAAACTTTCGTTGCTGTTGCTGCATTGTCACTGTTCTCTTCCGTTAGCTTCGCCCAGAGCGTCAGCGCCACCGCCTCCACCCTGGACCGTGCTGAAGCCAAAATCGCCGCCCAGGCCGCTGAGCAGGGTGCGTTCTATAAAATCACCAGCGCCCAGTTTAATAATCGCGTCCATATGACGGCTGAGCTGAGCAAATAATCTCTTCGTTCTTTCGCAATGAAAAAAGCGCCGTCAAAAACGGCGCTTTTTTTTCGCCTCTTTCTCCGGGCAGTGATTTCCTGAGCGGCGCGCTGTGGCGTTCAGCCAATTCCGGGCCAATACTTACCGTATCCCCCGGAAAAGAGAACCCGATGATGAAAGCCTGGATCGTCAACAAACCCGGTTCACTGGACAATCTGCAGCTTGTCGATCTTGCCGACCCCGGCGCGCCGGCGGCAGGCGAGATCCGCGTAGCGCTCCACGCCACCTCCCTGAATTATCACGATTTGCTGGTAGCGACGGGGGTGATTCCCACCGCCGATCGGCGGATCCTGATGGCGGACGGCGCGGGGGTGGTCGAAGCGGTTGGCGCCGGAGTCAGCGAGTTTCAGCCAGGCGACCGGGTGGTGGCTGGCTTTTTCCCGCAGTGGCTGGATGGCCGTCCTGGCCCGCAGGTGAAGGACTTCAGCCAGACCCCGGGCGACGGCGCCGAGGGGTTTGCCTGCCAGTATGTGGTCAGACCGGCCAGCCATTTTACCCATGCGCCTGACGGATGGAGCTTCAGGGAAGCGGCGACTATCACCACCTCCGGCCTCACCGCCTGGCGCGCGCTGGTGGTGGAGGGGCGGCTAAAAGCGGGCGATACGGTGCTGACGCTCGGCACCGGCGGCGTGTCGATAACCGCCCTGCAGCTGGCGAAAAGCATGGGCGCGCAGGTCATCGTCACCTCCTCATCAGATGAAAAGCTCGCCCGCGCGCGCGCCCTGGGGGCTGACCATCTCATCAATTACCGCACCACCCCGGCGTGGGGTGCTACGGTGCAGGACATCACCGGTCATCGCGGGGCCGATATTATCCTCGAGCTCGGCGGACCGGGCACCCTGAGCCAGTCGTTCGAAGCCGTCCGTGTTGGCGGACACATCGCCCTCATCGGCGTCCTGACTGGCTTCGAAGGTCATGTGCCCACCCATCTGCTGATGAGTAAACAGGCCCGGTTGCAGGGGCTAGTGGTGGGTCATCGCCGGCAACAACAGGACTACGTCAACGCGCTGAACCTGCAGGCGTCGCGGCCGGTCATCGATAAAGTGTTTGATTTTGCGGCCTTACCAGACGCCTTCCGCTATCTGCAAAGCGGCGCCCATTTCGGCAAAATTTGCGTGGAGTGGTAGGGGTGAGGAGATGAGATGAACAGGGCCTCCGTGCCCTGGGAACGGCTTTATTCGAAAAAGACGTCCGGATTGTCCGACAGCGAAACAAAGGATTTCGTGTTTTTATCCAGCGCCTGAATCTCGCCGCTTTCAATGTCGTAGAACCAGCCGTGCAGGCGCAGGGTATGGTCGCGCAGGCCGACGGCCACCGACGGGTGGGTTTTGATGTTGTTCAGCTGAGCGATGACGTTTTCCTGCACCATGCCGTTGACCTTATCGGTTTCGCTGGCCCAGGTTTTCTTTTCCACCACCGCTTTCGCAGCATCAGCGTAGCGCAGCCAGTGAGACACCGCCGGCATCGGCTCCAGGCACTGGCAGGTGGCGATCGCTTTCATCGCCCCGCAGTTTGAGTGGCCGCAGATCACGATATCAGTCACGCCCAGCGCAACCACGGCATACTCAATGGTCGCGGATACACCGCCCGGCTCCGGCCCGAAAGACGGCACGATATTCCCGGCATTACGAATAACAAAGAGCTGTCCCGGCTCCTGCTGGGTAACCAGTTCCGGCACCAGACGGCTGTCAGAGCAGGAGATGAAAAGCGCTTTGGGATTCTGGCTGGAAGCCAGGCTGCGGAAGAGCTCTTTACGCTGGGGGAAGATCTCTTTCTGGAAGTTGAGGAAGCCCTCAATGATATGTTGCATAGCAGTGTCTCTTCTCTGTAGTTATTACGGTATGACAAAGATCACAGTTATTCAGTTTACCATTGCTGACAAGAATGGGAATCGTTATTCAAACAGTTGCGCAGAAAACGCGCGCCGCGGATGCCCATTCAGCCTCGCCTATTCCACAGGGTTTTCACGTGCTTTCCTGAGCCAGTTTGCTACTCTGTCTGCTCGTACCGCCCCCACGTTGCCGACCGCCTGACGGCGGCGAACACACCAGGAGTTGCTATGTTCTTATCCAGCCTGATGGCCATTGCCGCGGTGCTGATCATGGGCGTGATCAGTCCCGGCCCGAGCTTTATTTTTGTCGCGCGCAATGCGGTCGCCCGCTCGCGCCTGCATGGTCTGGTGACCGCCCTCGGCACCGGCGCCGGCGCCGCCATTTTTTCTATTATGGCGATGCTGGGCCTGCAGAAGGTGCTCACCGCGGTGCCAGAGCTGTTTATTGGCTTAAAAGTAGCGGGCGGGCTCTACCTGTTATGGCTGGGCTATAAGATTTTCCGCGGTTCGGCGCAGCCGATGGATTTCTCCGCCAACGGTATGGCCGGTAACCGTTCGTTGCTGAAGACCTTCCGCGACGGGCTGTATACCCAGCTGAGCAATCCCAAAACCGCGCTGGTGTTTGCCTCGATTTTTACCGCCCTGCTGCCGACGCAGATCCCCACCGCGTTCTATTACATCGTGCCGCTGATGAGTTTTCTGATTGACGTAAGCTGGTATTCGCTGGTGGCGCTGGTGCTCTCCGCCGATCGCCCGCGTCGGGTCTACCTGCGGTTGAAGCGGCGAATCGATATCGCCACCGCGACGGTGCTGGGGGCGCTGGGCCTGCGGCTTATCGCGACCTCACTCACCCGCTAGCGGCTACACGGTATGGATACGGATATCGTGTTGCTGAAAGGCAACGCGATATTCGCGACTAATATTCTCCTCCACCACCAGCACATCGATATCGCTGCTCGCGGCCACCACGAACCGCGCCACCGCCGGAATTTTATCCGAGGTCAGGCCGATGATAATTTCGCTGCACTGCTTAATCACCGCTTTCTTAAACTCACAGTCGGCATAGTCAAAGCCGGTCAGGCCTGACTCTGGCGCCATGGCGCAGCCGCCGATAAACCCCTGGTCGAATAACATCCCCTGCACCTGAGCCACCGCCGCGGCCCCAACGCAGCCCCCGCTCGCCCGCTGCACCTGACCGCCGAGCATCACCACGTCGTAGAGCGGCTTTTTCACCAGCACCGCGGCGATCTCCGGAGAGTTCGTCACCACCGTCAGCGCAAGCTCGGCGGGCAGCGCCTCGGCCATCGCCAGATTGGTGGTGCCGGTATCAATGAAAATAGTGCCGCCGGGTTTCACCAGCCGGGCGCACTGCTGCGCGATCCTGAGTTTTGTTGCTCGGTTTTTATCTTTCCGTTCACTGTAGTCTCCCGCTTCCGGCAGGCTCAACACCGCCCCGCCGTAGACTTTTTTACAGACGCCTTCGCGGCTAAGCTCATGCAGATCGCGGCGGATAGTATGTTCAGACACCTGAAGACGCGCCGCCAGATCCGCACACACCACCCTGCCGTTTTCCTGCAGGATCTGGCAAATCAGCGCTTGTCGCTGTTGGGGAAAAGCAGCATAATCGAGCAAAGCAACTCCTTAAATAATCATAAACGAGCAACAGTAAGCATGATCGTCTGCCCTGCTGTGATTGTCAATGTTCCTGCCCGGAGGTTTACCATGAAAATTGCCCATTTCGCTCTGTGGACCCAACAGCTTGAGGCTCAGGCCCGCTTCTGGGTCGAGTTCTTTGCCGCCAGTATTAATGAAAAATACCTCAGCCAGACCAACCCCGGATTTGCCTCCTATTTTGTCACCATCGACGACGAAGTAGTGATCGAGCTGATGACCAAGCCTGGCCTGCAGCAGGCCAGCGCGGATAATAACCATACCGGCTGGGCGCATCTGGCCCTCTCGGTGGGCGGCGCAGAACAGGTCGATGCCCTTGCCCAACGCGCTGGAGCGGCGGGAATACTGGTTTCACCCCCGCGCACCACCGGCGACGGCTATTATGAGGCGGTGATCGCCGATCCCGATGGCAACCTGATTGAAATCGTCGCATAGTCAGTAGACCGCCAGCTATAAGGAGGCATCCATGGCACGTTACCGGATCATCGACACCGCGGCCTGGCCCCGCCGGGACCATTTCACCTTTTACCGACAATTTGCCAACCCCAGCTTTAATCTCTGCGTTCCGATAGAGGCGCAGCGCCTGTACGAATGTGCGAAGGACCGGCGGGTCTCATTTTTTCAGCTCGCGCTCTATGCCCTGCTGCGCGCGGCCAACGGGGTGCCGCAGCTCCGGCAGCGCGTGCGCGATGGCGAGGTGATTGAATATGACAGCCTGGCGGTCATGACGCCGGTGATGACCGTCGAGGAGGGCTTCCGCCAGGTATGGTGCGACAACGCTGCCGAGTTCACCGCCTTCAGCGCCGCGGCAACGCCGAAGATCGTCGCGGCAAGAGAGACATCGCCGGCGCCGCTCATCGTCGATGGCGAACATTTTATCTGCGCCAGCTGTCTGCCGTGGCTCCACTTTACCTCGATGACCCATGCGGAATACGCGGTGGGCGCCGCGGTTCCTGCGCTCACCTGGGGGAAACTGCAGAACGGCGTGATCCCGGTGGCCGGGCGATTTAACCATGCCTTCGTCGATGGTCTCCATGCCAGCCGCTTTTATGCCCTCGTCGAAGCGGGGTTTCGTGACCCCGAGCGGCTCTGGCAGCCGCTAACCGCGACCGCCCCCTCACTGCTCCCCCCTACGGCGAAGGAGCGTTAACGTCCGCCCGGAACCGACCGTCACGGTGCCTTACGCCGTACACGGCGGTCGGTACGGGTCCACTCTCATCGTTCTCGCCCATCCGGCGAATACCGCGCAGGTGTGACGCCTGTTCAGAACCTCGCGATGGAAAGGCTGGGTCGCGGACAGCATGCTAGCCCACCCTCTTCAGGCAGCGGAAACCACTGCGCCATAGCCATAGAATGGAATTATATTGCCGATCCTTTGCTAAGGATAATTGGTTATAAATCATAGCGTTTCAGTGTTAGACAGGGCGAAGTGCGCCTCTTATCTTTCGTCATGAATTGTAAATCACCACGCAATCACTTGATGAGGTAGCACTTTTGTCCAGATTACAACAAGGATTAAAAACCCAAAAAACCCGCTTCGCCCTGGCGCTAAAAGTGGCCCTGCTCGGCGGCGTGGTAGCATTTTCTTCTGCTGTCTTTGCTGAGGGTCTCCTGAAAGAAGGCATCACCCCGGCCACTGACGCCAGTCAGATCCCGGCCAGCGCCAAGCTGCGCAAAGACACGGTGGTAGCCGGGATCTCCGAGCCGCAGGGGATCTTTAACCCCTACTTTTTCGTCAACGGCTGGGATGAGAACGTCACGAACGTCATTTTTTCACGCCTGATCGACTGGGACAGCCAGGGCAAGCTGGTCCCGGGGCTGGCGGAGAGCTGGACGGTCAGCCCGGACAGTAAAGTCTATACCATTAAATTGCGCCCTGGTCTGACCTTCAGCGATGGTTCACCGCTGACGGCGGAAGATGTCGCCTTTACCCTGACGGTCCTGCTCGACCCCAAATATGATGGCGATACCGACATCACCCTGGCCAATATCGCTGGCGGCGCAGAATACAAAGCCGGCAAGGCTGACAGCGTCAGCGGCCTGAAGGTCATCGACCCGCTCACTCTTCAGGTGACCACCACCCAGCCAGGCGCCACCACGCTGGCCAAAATTGGCGGGCCAGTGCTGTCGAAAGCCTGGTACGGCAAAGGATATCAACGGGGACATCTCGACTATCTGCGCTCACTGCACGGCAAGCCGCTGGGCAACGGCCCTTACGTGTACGATACCTATATTCCCGGTCAGGAAATTCGCTTCCATGCCAATAGCCATTTTTACCGTGGGACGCCGCCAACGCCGCGCTTTATCTATCGCGTGACCAATCCGTCGACCAACTTCCAGTTGTTCCAGACCGGGGAGACCGACTACGACGCCTTTACCTCGCGTCCTGACGATATCGAACAGCTGAAGATGCTCGGCTTCGCCAACATTAATCTTTACGGCTCCAGCGACTACAGCCAGGTGGAATTCAACGTTCATCGTCCGGCGCTGCAGGATAAGCGGGTACGCCAGGCGCTGATTTACGGCCTGGACCGGCAGAAGCTGATCGACGTGGTCTATCAGGGGTACGGCAAAGTCGCCATCGAGCCGATCGCCCCGATCTCCTGGGCCTTTAACGCAGAAGGCGTCAATCCTTACCATTACGATCCGGCGCAGGCGAAAAAGCTGCTGGATGAGGCCGGCTGGAAAGCTGGCGCCGACGGTATCCGCGTCAAAGAGGGCCAGCGCCTGGAGCTAACCCTGCTGGTGAGCAAGAAGGTGCTCAACGATGCGTTGATCCCCATCGCCAAGGAGAACTGGCGGCAGATCGGCGTGCTGCTTAAACCGCAGGTGGTGGATTTCAACGCTCTGATGGCGCAGCGCAAAGCCGGAAATTACGATCTCGCCTCGTTCAGCACCAGCACTCTCAACGACCCGCACGACGGGGTATGGGATTTCTACAGCAGCGAAGCTAAAGAGTCCGGCTACCACAACGCGGAGGTCGATAAGCTGATTAACGCTGGCAACGCGGTGCTCGACATCGAAAAGCGCAAGCCGATCTATCACCAGCTGTATAAAGTGCTGGCCGACGATCCGCCGGTGATCCTGCTCGGCTATCGCAACATCCTTTCCGCCAGCAGCGCCCGCGTCACCGGCTTTAAACCGGATATCTACAACGGCCTGACCGGCAGCCTGCCGGATGTGAAAATCGTTAAGTAAATCCCCTGGCCGCCGGGTTAACCGGCGGCTGATGCGAGATCGTCATGAAAAATTTCATCCTGAGGCGCCTGCTGCAAACGCTGCCGATGCTACTGCTGGCCTCGTTCATTATTTTTATGCTGTTTGCCAAAACCCCCGGCGACTTTATCGATGGCAATATTACCCTGACCGCCGCCCGCGCTGCGGAGCTGAAGGCGATCTATGGCCTCGACCAGCCGCTGTTCACCCGCTATCTCCACTGGCTGGGACAGCTTCTGCGAGGCGATTTAGGCTTTTCGCTGCAGTATCAGATCCCGGTCAGCCAGCTGCTCAACCAGTACATCTGGAACTCTTTTCTGCTGGCCAGCGTCGCGCTGGTCTTTTACTGGGGCATTGGCCTGGCGGTCGGCGTGGTGTCGGCCCTGCGACCTGGCTCCTGGTTTGATCATCTGGTGAGCGTTGCGGTGTTTGCCGCCATGTCATTCCCCACCTTTTTCCTCTGCCTGTTGCTGATTAAATGGTTTGCCGTCGATCTCCACTGGCTGCCGGTAGGCGGGATGACCAATACCGGCAGCGACGAAAGCGGCTGGCAGTATGTGCTGCAAGTGGCTGCCCACCTGGCGCTGCCGGTGCTGGCGCTGGTGATGCTGCAGGCGGGCAGCCTGACGCGCTATGTGCGCGCCAGTATGCTCGACGTGGTGAAAATGGATTTTATCCGTACCGCCCGCGCCAAGGGGTTGCATGAGCGCACGGTGATCCTTAAACATGCGTTGCGCAACGCCCTGCTGCCGATCATCACCCTGCTGGGCTTTGAGCTGCCGGGGCTGTTCTCCGGGGCGATCATTACCGAAAAGGTATTCAACTGGCCGGGGGCAGGCCACATCCATATCGACTCGCTGGCCGCCCGCGACTATCCGGTGCTGATGGGGTTTACTCTGTTTCTGGCGGTGCTGACGATAGTCGGTAATTTGCTCACCGACGTGCTGTACGCCTGGGCCGATCCACGTATTCGGGTGAGGTCATGATGATCCTGTCTTACTTTGCTTCCCGTCGCCGCCAGCGGCAGGCGGCTATCCCGGCGCTGGCGCACATTACCCCCTCTCCCTGGCGCCAGGGATGGCGACAGCTGCGCCGTAACCGGCTGGCCATGTTCTGCCTGATCCTGCTGGCCGTAATGGCGGTGTGGTGCGTGCTGGGGCCCGTCTGGTCGCCGTGGAAAGATGATGCCACCGACGCCCTGAGCATCAACCAACCGCCCGGCGCGGAACACTGGCTGGGGACCGATTTCCTTGGTCGCGATGTCTACACCCGCCTGCTGCTGGCCGGGCGCATCTCGCTGATTATCGGCCTGCTGACCATGGTGATGTCGGTATTCCTCGGCTATCTGCTCGGCGCCCTCTCGGGTTATGTCGGTGGGTTAACCGACAGAGTGATCATGCGCGTGGCCGACCTGGTGATGACCATCCCTGGATTGCCGCTGTTGATTGTCGCCGGGGCGATGCTTTCCGAGCTCGATTTTTCCCCGGACTCGCGCATCTATATGGTGGTGGTAATGCTCAGCCTGCTGGAGTGGCCCCGACTGGCGCGGCTGGTGCGCGGGCAATGTCTCTCCCTGCGCGAACGCGATTTTATGCTGGCCACCCGGGTACTGGGCCTGTCGGCGCGTCGCCGGCTGTTCGGCCACCTGCTGCCGAATACCATTCCGATTCTGGTGGTGATGGCGACCATGGCTGTCGCCAACGCCATTCTCAGCGAATCCGCGCTGAGCTATCTCGGCCTCGGCGTGGTGCCGCCAACGCCGTCGTGGGGCAATATGATGGATGCCGCCAATAGCCTGATCGATTTCCAGCGCCGTCCCTGGCTGTGGATGCCGCCTGGGATCGCCATCTTTCTCACCGTGATCGCCATTAACGTGCTGGGCGATGGCCTGCGCGACGCCATGGATCCCAATATGAAACCGAGGCTGAAATGACCCTACCGTTAGTCTCTTTTAATCATCTCTCCGTCTCTTTCGCTGGCGAACGTCATCGCGTGCGCGCGGTGCAGGACGTCTCTTTCACGATTCAGGCCGGGCAAACCGTTGGCGTGGTGGGCGAGTCCGGCTGCGGCAAAAGCGTCACCGCCATGGCGCTGATGGGCCTCCTGCCGTCGCAGGCAGCGCGCATCGACGGCGGCGAAATTCGTTTCGCGGACCGCGATCTGCTGCGGCTGAACCCCAGACAGATGGCCGACCTGCGCGGCCACCAGCTGGCCATGATCTTTCAGGAACCGATGTCGGCCCTGAACCCGGTGTTGACCATCGGCGAACAGCTGTGCGAACCAGCGATCCGCCACCTCGGCGCCACGCCGAAAGCCGCCTGGCAGCTGGCTACCCGGCTGCTAAGCGAGGTCGGCCTGGCGCGCGGCGACAGCCTGATGGCCAACTACCCCCACCAGCTATCCGGCGGCATGCTGCAGCGGGTGATGATCGCCATGGCGCTGAGCTGTCAGCCCAAACTGCTGATTGCCGACGAACCGACCACCGCGCTGGACGTCACCGTGCAGGCGCAAATCCTGCGCCTGCTGCGGGACCGGTCGCGGGCCAGCCAGATGGCGATGATGCTGATTACCCACGACCTGGGGGTGATCGCGCAGATGGCCGAACAGGTGGTGGTGATGTATGCCGGGAGGATCGTGGAACAGGGCGCCACGGCGGAGGTGCTACGCCATCCGCAGCACCCTTATACGCGTGGGCTCATCGCCTCCCGCCCGGTGCCGGGCGAGCGGCGTCGGCGACTGTACTCGATTCCCGGTCAGGTGCCGGATCTGGCCGCCCTGCCGGCGGGCTGCGCTTTTGCCGGGCGCTGCGAACGGGCGACGCCGCGCTGCCGGGAGGCGATTCCGCCGCTGCTCGGCGAGCGCCAGCGGGCCGCCTGCTTTTATAGCGAATTTGCGGAGGCGACAGCATGAGCGATCGCTATGTTATTGAAGTGGATGGATTGAAGAAGTATTTTCCGCTGCGCGACGGCCTCTTTGGCCAGCAGACCGGCGAGCTTCGCGCGGTGGACGGCGTCAGCTTTAACATCCGTCCGGGCACTATTTTTGGCCTGGTGGGCGAGTCCGGCAGTGGCAAAACCACCGTCGGCCGAACCCTGCTTGGCCTGTACGAGAAGAGCGCCGGCAGCGTGAAATTTCACGGTCAGGAGCTGGCCGACCTGACCGGGCCCGCCCTGCGCGCCATTCGGCCGAGGATGCAGCTGGTATTTCAGGATCCCTACAGCTCGCTGAACCCGCGGCTGCGTATTGGCGAGGCGATAGGCGAAGCCATGCTGCAGCACAAGCTCTGCACCCGCGATGAGCTCTATGACCGGGTGATCGACGTGATGAAGATCTGCGGCCTGGCGCCGGAACACTACGCCCGCTTTCCGCATCAGTTTTCGGGCGGCCAGCGCCAGCGGATCGGTATTGCCCGGGCGCTGATCCTCAACCCGGATTTTATCGTCGCCGATGAGCCCATCTCGGCCCTCGATGTGTCGATTCAGGCGCAGATCATCAATTTGTTTTCCGACCTGCGCGACGACCGCGGCGTCACGTTTCTGTTTATCTCCCACGACCTCGGGGTGGTGGAGCATTTATGTGACGATGTGGCGGTAATGTATCTCGGGCAACTGGTGGAAAGCGCCAGCCGCGATGCGCTGTTCAGCCGCCCCCTCCATCCCTACACCCGCGCTCTGCTAGCCGCGGTGCCGACCCTCGACCCGCACAGCGAACCGCAGGCGCTGGTGCAAGGCGAGATCCCGGATCCGACCAATCCTCCCGCCGGCTGCCGCTTTTCATCTCGCTGCCCGCAGGCCGGCGATCTGTGCCGCAGAGAAGCTCCGGCGCTGCGCGAGGTGGCCCCTGGCCATCGAGTGGCCTGCCATTGGGTCGCGTCCTGAGCGCGGCCGACGGGGGTTATTTATTTCTAAACAACCGGTCGATTGTGCGCAGCGGCGCCAGGATTTACTATCCGCTCCGTCTTGTGAGACGCGTTATGAATGAAGCGTAATATTTTTGTTCATTTTTGCCCGATGGCTTCGGGCATTTTTTTGCGACACGCCCGGGAGCGATCCTGCCGGCGACAAATTTAGCGGGGCGCGGTCGCCCGTCTGTCAAAACGCAGCAATGGAATTGCTCGCCCGCGTCCCGCTATTCCTTAATGACCTTCCCGTGAAATCCCGGAAAAAAATAAGACTATATGAGATTGCCTGAGGCATAGCGTTATCTTATTTTTTAAGCGTGTACTCCACATTAAGGAAGCAAGATCATGCTTAAGCGTCGCACTATTAAAACAGCACTGGCGGCGGTTATTTCTCTCGCCGTCATGGCGGCACCGGCCTATGCCAACCCGGGTAACGGTAATGGCAATGGCAATGGCGGCGGTAATCACGGGAACAGTGGTAACCATGGCAATAGCGGCAATCATGGTAACAGCGGTAACAGCGGCGACCATGGTAATAAAGGACAAAATAAAGGTCAGTCCACCGCCGATCATGGCAACCGCAAAAACTACGGCAAGCCCGACCACGTCGACAGCGATATTAGCTTCTCACGGGCGCGCTCCCTGGCCGTGAACTACGGTCTGGTCGGCTATCAGGCGCTGCCTCCGGGTATCGCCAAAAATGTCGCCCGCGGCAAACCGCTCCCTCCGGGTATCGCGAAAAAGACCCTGCCAGCTTCTATGATTAACGATCTGCCCTATTATCCGGGCTATGAATGGAGGGCGGTCGGCGATGACCTGGTGCTGGTAGCGCTGAGCACTGCCATTGTCACCGCCGTGATTAACGGTGTGTTTGACTAACTCACCTGCTTATTGAAAAGCCTCGCCCCGGCGAGGCTTTTTTTGTGCCTTGCGCTGGCGAGTGACAACTCGCTGGCATCATCGCTAAGATAATGGCTCAACCAACCCGGGACCGACTATGGACAAAGACACTGTAGTGACGCTGTTGAAGTACAAGCGCTGGATTGACCTTGCCACCTTACAGGCGATCCGCACGATAGACGGAACAGTACATGGCGAAAAACGCCACCTGACCCTCAGGCTGATGAACCATATCCATGTCGTTGACATGATTTTCCGGGCGAATCTGCGCGGCAGGACGCACGGTTACACCGCGCTGAATACCCCCGAGACGCCAACCATTGATGCGCTGGAAACGGCAATGACCGCCTGTACGGACGAATACATTCACTACGTCAGCGCCATGACCCCCGCCGATTTCCACGAACGTATCGCCTTCAAATTTGTCGACGGCGGCGACGGCAATATGACCGCGATGGAGATGTTGAACCACATGCTCTTTCACGGCGCCTATCACCGCGGCGCGGTAGGCTGGATGATTGGCGAATGCGGCGGCGTGCCGCCGAAAGATGTGCTGACCGTTTTCCTGCGCGACCATCATTCCTGAATCTTATCCCGTGACGTTTCCCTCGGGGAACGTCCTCGTGGCGAATGATGCCGTTCTGTCCGTCGCCGTAACGGCTTGCTAATCGCTCCCGAGCGATGCTGCAGCGGCTAATTCGAATCGTGCCGGGTATGATGAAGGCTGCAGAGGTAATGCGTCAGGTTCATCCAGCCTCCCAAGAGGGATGAGCCCGTCAACGTAACCATGAGCCTGATAAAAAATGGCCAGATTGCCCCAGGGTAAAAAGACCATGATATCGCCCTTGCTGGCTGCTGACCCTACAGGCGAATCCGCCGTCGACAGCCGGGCGGGTAAATCGCCTATCTTTTCCTCTCCTGCATAGTCGCTGAGCTGCAACGTTAAAGGTAACAATCCAGCGAATTCGCGGCTGGCCTGACTACCGTTCAGGGTCGCGGTGAGCACGTTATCATTGATAGTAATCTTTAACTTCATCCTTCACTCCCTGCTAATGATTGAGGTCATTAAAAGTGATGCGCGGAACAGGTAAACCGCTTCCCGGCGGCGAGCATCTCCTTCTCACCCTGCCCCGCCAGGACTACCTTTACCCGGAGAGGCGTGCTATTAGCTGACGCTGATCGTCAGGCAGTTGGCTACCGCTGATATCCTGAAAAACCAGCGGCGGGAGCCATGCCCTGCCGGCACCACGGTTCGCGACGGGTCCGCAAGGGATCAGCCCGTTCTGATAGCGCGGCTGTCCGCTCCGGGATAGTCCCTCAGAATGTCGATAATCACTCGCAGCGCACTGGACACGTTCCGGTGCGGATAATAGATATGAAACCCAGGAAAGGTGTGACTGTAATTCTCCAGAACCGGTATCAGCCGACCGCTTGCCAGTTCGTCCTGCATCAGATCCGCCGCTTCATAGGCCAGCCCCACTCCCAGCGTCGCGGCTTTAATGACTGTGCCGGCATCGCTGAACACCCATCCTCCGGCGGGGTTATGTCGATATAACCGATCGCCATCATGCATCTCCCATCCCCATGGTGAACCGTCGGACATGCGGTAGCCAATACAGGGATACTTATCGAGTTCGCGGGGATGTGCGGGGATCCCATGCTGGCGAAGAAAATTGGGGCTACCGACAACCCGCATCGGCACATCGGGGCCAATACGCACGGAAACCATATCCTCGTTGACCATGCTGCCGTAGCGAACCCCGGCATCATATCGCTCCTTCACAATGTCAACAAAGGTATTATTTTCAATAAGCTCCAGCGCGATATCTGGGTATGCATCCCGTAACGACTGCAGTCGCGGTAGCAACACTTGCTCGATGGCCTGCCTGCTGCCGTTAATGCGCACGGTTCCTGCAGGTTTCTCCCGAAGCTGATTCAGCAGCATCCAGCCATTTTCCAGTTGACCGAACCCCTGATCGAGCGAACGCAGTAGTTTTTCCCCGGCCGAGGTGAGCGCGACCTTGCGGGTACTTCTCACCAGTAACTGCAGATTAATACTTTTCTCCAGCATGCTGATGCTGCGGCTGATACTCGACTGGGCAAGCCCCAGCCTGGCCGCGGCACGGGTAAATCCCCCCTCTTTAGCCACATGATAAAAAAGATAAAGATGATGCAAATCCTCACGACGAAAAATATCCACCCTGCCTCCTGCGTCTGGTCGGTCTCAAGGATTCTATTTATAACATGGACACATTAATGAAGTGCGGTTTTGCCTGCTAATCAGAACGGTTTTGGTTCTCTACTATAAGCGCCATCAACACTCACACCGAACGGGACATCCTGGCCTGTCCTTTACACCATTCAGGAGTATTTATGGCTACTTTTTCTCATCGAACGCTGCGCACGGGAATGATCGTTGGGATGGCGATGCTGTTTGGTTCCAATGCCGCCATCGCAGACCTGGCGCTGCCTATGAAAGGCGACACGGATGTTAAGCTCATTCAGATCTGGGATAAAACCTTTCCGCTGAGCAGCGCCGTCGACCATCAAAAAGTCACCTTTAAAAACCGCTACGGTATTACCCTTGTCGCCGATGTCTATGTGCCGAAAAATCACCCGGCCGGTAAGCTTCCTGCCCTGGCGGTCAGTGGGGCATTCGGTGCCGTAAAGGAGCAGTCATCCGGTCTCTATGCTCAGGAAATGGCCCGGCGTGGTTTTGTTACTCTGGCTTTTGATCCTTCCTATACCGGCGAGAGCAGCGGCGAACCGCGTAATATCGCCTCACCCGATATCAACACGGAAGATATCATGGCGGCCGTCGACTATCTGGGTCTGCTGGATATCGTTGACCGTCAACGCATTGGCCTGTTGGGCGTCTGCGGCTACGGCGGGCTGAACCTTAGCGCGGCGGCAATGGATAAACGTATCAAGGCTGTCGCCACCTCGGTGATGTATGATATGTCGCGCCTGTGGGGTAAAGGCTTCCAGGACAGCTATACCCCGGAACAGCGTAGCAAAGTGCTGGAAAACATGAGCCTGCAGCGCTGGAAAGACGCCGAGAATGGCGTGCCTGCTTATGAGAGCCACAATGTCAGCTTTGATAAAGCGGGTAACGTGGTCCGGGATAAAACTATCCTGCCAGCAACGCTGCAAGCGGATGCCGATCCCATTACTCGAGAATTCTTCGATTATTATCGCACCAGGCGTGGGTATAACCCGCGGTCGGTTAACTCCGCCGGGTCATGGTCAGTGACAACCCCAATGCCGTTTATGAATTTCGCGCAACTGGATCATATTAAGGAAATCTCGCCACGACCGGTACTGATTATTACCGGTGAGAAAGCGCATTCGCGTTACTTTGCGGAAACCGCCTACCAGCAAGCGGCTCAGCCTAAAGAACTGGTCATTGTTCCGGGCGCTAACCACGTGGACTTATATGACAACCAGAGTGGAAGAATTCCTTTTGATAAACTGGACCATTTCTTTAAAGCCACTCTGAAATAACTTTTTATTGATAACCATTTTAATACCTGTGTCGGAATTAAGCCGGCGCACAGGAGCGAATATGCATAATTTTAATTTTTATAATCCAACACGTATTGAATTCGGCATCGATAAAGAAGATACCCTTGCTGACCATATCGCCAAAGACGGTATTCATCATGTGCTGATTTGCTATGGCAGCCAGCGAATCAAAAATGAGGGTCTGTTCGAGAAGGTCACGCGCCGTCTCGTATCCCAGGGAATAAGCTGGTGTGAATTTGGCGGTATTATCAGCAACCCGGTCATTTCATCGGTCAGAAGCGCCGTTGAGATGGCGCGTAAGGAAAAGGTACAGGCGATTATCAGCATCGGTGGCGGCTCGGTTCTTGACAGCGCGAAAGCGATTGCTGCGGGAGTCGACTATCCAGGCGACGCCTGGGAATTGTTCACTGGCGACGGGGAATTAATCTCCGCCCTGCCGATATATGCCATTCTGACCCTCGCGGCCACCGGTAGCGAAATGAATCCGTATGCCGTGGTGGTTAACGAAGAAACAAAAGAAAAATTATCCATTGGTAACGATGCCACTCGTCCACGGGTGACGGTATTAAACCCGGCGTTGATGACGGGTGTTCCGAGGGAATACCTGGTCTACTCGGCAGCGGACATTATTTCGCATTTGATCGAGGTGTACTTTACGGCCACCGTACTGCCCAGGCTGCAGTCCAGACTAATTGAATCATTGATTAAAACCGTCATCGAAACGACGGATATACTGATTAACGATCCGCAAAATATTGCGGCACGCGGCGAATTTGCCTGGGCTTCGACGCTGGCGCAAAATG
The DNA here is from genome assembly GCF_018223875.1 of Klebsiella sp. 54. Taxonomy (NCBI): domain Bacteria; kingdom Pseudomonadati; phylum Pseudomonadota; class Gammaproteobacteria; order Enterobacterales; family Enterobacteriaceae; genus Klebsiella; species Klebsiella sp. 54. Next base: position 8,428 of record NZ_JAGRRA010000013.1, on the reverse strand, counting down.
GGATAACCTTCTCCGGCGCCGCAGATTATAGTTATCCTAACCATGCGATTGAGCACTCGTTGTCTGCCCTGTTCGACGTGCCTCATGGCGCCGGGATGTCGGTGGTGATGCCTGCATGGATGAAATGGTACCAGTCCCAAAATAAAGCCCAGTTTAACCGCTTCGCCCGGGTAGTTTTTAACGTGGAAAGTGCGGAAGAAGGTATTGCTGCACTGGAATCCTGGTTTACGAAAATCGGCACGCCGGTGAGACTTTCCGAGGTGAATATTTCTGCCGAGGCATTACCTTCAATTATCGACAATGTTAAATCGCATATCCGGGCCTTTGGTATCGCCGAAACCTATTCGCCTGATGTTGTCGAAGTTATTTTGCATAATGCGCTTTAATGGCGAATACGAATGGGCTTCGGGAAGGTCCCTTTCATTCGCGATCAACCAATACAGAGTGACGCCTGCCGTAAACGTTAAGGTGTAATAAACCCTATTATGGATCTCAGAAAACATTCAGCTTATGATGATGATAAAAATCACTCCTCCAACTGGAGGGGGGTATTTTCCATCACGCTCTGCGTATTTACGCTAATTGCTTCAGAATTTATGCCGGTGAGTCTGCTCTCCCCCATCGCTATGGATTTGGAGATCACCGAAGGTACCGCGGGTCAGGGAATGACGATCTCAGGAATATGTGCTGTTTTAACCAGCCTGTGTATTCGCAGATTGGTAGGTAAAATGAACCGCAAATATTTGCTGTTACTCCTGACCGCGTTGATGGGAATTTCGGCTTTAATTGTAGCGATGGCGCCGAATTTCAGCATTTATATGCTAGGGCGCGCATTGATTGGTGTAGTCATTGGCGGCTTCTGGTCAATGTCTGTCGCCACGGCGGTCAGGCTGGTCCATATTAGTCAGGTTCCGCGCGCTCTGGCCGTTTTTAATGGCGGCAATGCGCTTGCCACCGTGGTGGCCGCACCGCTGGGTAGCTATCTGTCGTCAGTCACCAGCTGGCGTGGCGCCTTTCTGAGCCTGGTGCCCATCGCCGTGGTAACCTTTATCTGGCAATGGATAAGCCTTCCCTCAATGAAAGCGGGAGCGCACCAGGCCGCTAGCGGTTCCGGTCTGCGCAGACTACTGGGCGATCGTTCGGTGGCGATTGGCATGGGCGCGGCCGGTATTTTTTTTATGGGGCAATTTACCTTATTCACCTATATTCGCCCGTACCTCGAACTGATCGCTCAGGTCGATGCCAGGACCATCTCGCTACTATTATTAGCGATCGGTATTTCCGGACTCGCGGGGACTACGGCTATTGGACTGGTGATTAAAAAGCAGCTCTATAAAACGTTAATCATTATTCCGCTACTGATGGCCCTGATTGCGTTATTACTGATCCCGCTGGCGACAAACCTTGTTGCGGTGTCGATTCTGCTGGCCCTGTGGGGCGTACTCTCCACCGCAGCGCCGGTGGGGTGGTGGAGTTGGGTCGCCCATGCCAGCAAAGCGGATACCGAATCAGGCGGGGGACTGATGGTCGCCACAGTGCAGTTTTCTATTGCCCTTGGTGCAACGGTCGGCGGTATTATATTCGACCATCTGGGCTATGAGAGCACCTTTTGCCTGAGCGCCGGGATGCTGATCGTGGCCGCGCTGATGACGATCCAGACGGCGCGACGTTCTGCTGACTGATTACGCGCGATGTTTGCTGGCTCGGTTCCGGCTAACGTCGTCGACCATTCGATAGAGACGAAAAGCTCGATTGGATAGCCAGGCCAGAATATCTCTGGCCTGGCTATCCACGACTCAGGAAGTACACTGATGATGCCCTTCGTTGGCCCACTGATGAATGCCATCGGGTCCTTTTGGTGTAGAAGGTTTTGGACAAGCCACGGAAGTATAAGCGCTTCCCGCCCTTCCTTTTGTTATTGATTGGCGTGAATTCGCCCCCACGCCATCCATACACCCCGTACGGCAATCATTCGCATCAAACCACATCACGGTAACGGCAAAGCCACAGTGGTTAATCCAGAAGTCTGCCCGTGAATTCGACGTCGAATCACGGGTAAGGCAATTATCAGCCGGAGGATAGGATTTGACTGACGAAGAAACCGATGACGGCCCTTGCGAAGACGCCGTTCTCAGGGCGACGTTTTGAGGCGTTGTGACAGTCGCGACTGAACCGCCAGCAGCGGTTTGAATTGTAGATTGAGGCCGCGTACCTGATGAACTGTGGGCTGACTGAGTCACCGGTTGTTTATTCGCGACGCTGACGACCGTATTATATCCCGTTTGCGGGTCGCTGGTACCGCCGAGAGTAAATACGTCATAAAGCATGACAACGGGTAAGGTTGCGACATACCATGTCGCGACACCATAATGGCCTTTATCAATCTCCTTCCCGGTTTCATTTAGGGCTTTTTGCGTTGTGCAGGATATTAAAGCAGGGAATAAAATCGCGATGGCTATCACACGGAAGAAAAACATATTAACCACTCCCATCCAGCAGGAATTAGATATACGGACTGACCGCTCAGAGAGCGATTAAATCCTTCATTCGTTTTAGGAGGATTATAATGGCGGTAATAACAGATCCACTCATCCATATGAATGAGTGGATGAAATAAATCAGCCGTGAATCGCGCGAATGATCAGCAGTAGTTCTGCCTGATTACGGGTGTGGGTTTTCCGGTACAGGGCGCTAAGGTGGGTTCTGATGGTGGCGATAGATACGCCCAGATGTAAGGCGCACTCATCCGGCGTCATGCCCCGCACCAGCAGCTCCGCCACCGCATTTTCGGCAGGCTTGACGTTAAACAGTTCCATCAAGGCGCTGCCGGTGAGAAACGGCTCGGGAATAATCACGCAGGCCATCCCGGTCTGGCGGGCCGCCGGGATCACGAGGATTGGTTTCGGCTGACGCCCGGCGGTATAGCACACGCCTGCCCTCGGCGGCTCTGCCGTCCGGGTGGCCTGCTCGATAGTCCGTTTCAGTTTTTTGCTGTCGGTATCAAGGCACAGCGTATCGCCCCCGCTATACCAGGAGAGGCGGGCGTTGGCGCGCAGGTAGCGTTCGGCATGCGCGCTGGCGTAGAGAATTTTACCGCCATGATCCACCAGCCATACCGGGTAGATCCCGTTGTCCATCACCGCGCTCTGGTATTTTATGGTGTCTCGTAGCTGTTCAAATCGGGCGTGAAGCTGGCAGGCGGTTTTTAGCGCCGGGATCAAACGCCTGAACAGCTCAAACTGCGCCGGCTGCGGATAAGCCGCCGTATTGGCCGTCATCAGTGACAGATAGGTGGCATAGCCATTGAGGGTGCACAGCTTGACGCTGGTAAGATTATTCAGATCGTTGGGGTGATGAAACTCATTGTAATAGACGCTGCCGGCAATAAATTTATCGCCTAAATACTCGCGGTCCCGGTACATTTGTCCGACCGGTAACGCGGTCAATATTTTTTCGGCGGGATCGATGGCCAGAAACACGTCGCGATAGGCGGTGAAGACCTTCTCCTCCAACAGGAATGAATCGGTCAACAGATGCGCATTGCCTTTATCGTAGAACAGAAATGCCGCGTACTGATGGCCGGTGAGGAACGCCAGTTTCTGCAATGCCGATTTCCACAAATCGGGATCCAGGGTGGCCATCAGCACCGTTTCCAGGATCTCGATGTAAATCAGTTCCGGATCAATCGCCATACCGCCACCTGTGAGTCACTGTTTCCGCTGCCGGAGCGGCGCATGTGGCCGCCCTGATCAGCATAGTTCCGCCAGCGAAACAATGACAGTCCCGGTTCGCTAAGCAGACCGGGAAGCGTGACGCCACCGCGCTATCAAGGGGGTTCAGCATCCGCTGTCGCGGGTTTGGATAGCGCCCGCCTTCCGGCATAGCGTCCGCCAGACCATCAGGGCGCACAGCAGGGTGACGACCGCCAGCCCACTAAACAGTAGCGTATAAGCAGAGTCATAGCTCTCGCGCAGCGCCCGGAGGGAAAAGTCAGGCAAAAGCGCAGCCGCCTGCGGCATATTGCCGGCTCCCAGCCAGCCTGCGGCGCGGTGAATCACCTCGGGGGCATACCCGTGAACGCGACTCTGCAGGGTCAGGGTATTGCTTGCCGTTAATACCGCGGAGACTATCGCCAGGGCGATCCCCTCGCCGGCAACGCGAACGGTGTTGAACAGGCCTGCCGCCATACCGGCTTTCGCCACCGGCACAGCGGATATCGCCAGGCCGTCCATCAGCCCCCAGGGAAGCGCCGCCCCCGCCCCACAGAGGATCAGCGCCAGCACCAATTGCGAAAGATGGTTACTGTGAAAAGCATCGCCCAGCAACAGCAACCCGACGGAGGCCATCATCAGCCCTCCCGTGGATACCCGCCCCGGTGAAAACCAGCGGGTGAGCAGGGCCGCAACGGATGGGAAAATCAGCATCGGCGCGGTCAGCGCCATCAGATATAGCGCGCTCTGCGACTCACTCATCCCCTCTCCGCCCATAAAATGCAGTGGAACAACAATCAGCAGGACCACGTAGCAACAGCAGGTGGCGACAGGCAGCAACAGTACGCCGACAAAACGCGGATGGCGCAGCAGGGAGAGTTCCAGCACCGGGTTGCTCACCCTCTGGCAGCGCACGGCAAACGCCACGAACAGTCCCGCCGACGCGATGAACAAGGCCAGCGTGGTCAGCGATAAAAAGCCGCGGGCCGGAATGACCATAAGCGATGCAGTAAACAGCATCAGGGCCAGCGTAAACAGGGTTAAGCCGAGGTTGTCAGGTGTCCGCGGCTGGCTTTGTTCTGCCGCCGGCAGATACGCCAGACCGATAAGCAGAACCATCGCCGAGAGCAGCGCAAACAGGGCGTATACCCCGCGCCAACCCACCGCGTCGGTCATGAAGCCGATCAGCAGCGGGCCGAACGCCAGGCCGGCGCCGAACACCGTGCCCAGGATGCTGAATGCCCGCGTCCGCTGAGCGCCGTCATACAGCTGGGCCAGCGCCGCACTGCCGCTGGCTAAAATCATCGCCGCGGCCAGACCTTGCAGCGCCCTCAGCACGCCTGACAGGAAGAGATTGTGCGTCAGACAAAACAGCAGGCTGCTCAGGCAAAACAGCGCGGCGCCGGCGATAAAAATACGTTTTCTGTCGATGGCATCCGCCGTCACCCCTGCGGCCAGCAAAAAGCTGCCGAAAGTCAGCATAAAGCCATTGGTCAGCCACGACAGCGCAGCGGGAGAGCCGCCCAGCGACTGCTGTATCGCCGGGGTGGTCATGACGCCGCCGGTAAAACTTAACGGCAGCAGCAAGGCCGCCATAAAGACAGAAAGCGCGGCCAGGGCGCTGGCGTATCGGGAAGGTGTTCTGGCGGTGAGTAACATCGGGCGGCCCTCATCAGTCGGCAAGGAATGAATAAACTATCGCCATCCTATTGCGGATGTTCTTGCCGATAAATAGACTGAAAATATCTTCTTAAGAGACAAAAGGTTTATAATCGATGGACAGCCTCACTTCGCTGACGTCCTTTGTCCGCACCGCCGAAACGCTAAGCTTTGTTCAGGCCGCCAGGCTGCTGGGCATATCTGCCTCGGCGGTGGGTAAGAATGTCGCCCGGCTTGAGCATAAGCTGGGGGTCCGGCTGTTCAACCGCAGCACCAGAAACGTCAGCCTGACGGCGGAGGGGGCCGCGTTTCTGACCCGCTGCCAGAGTATCCTGGAGCAGATCCAGGAGGCCGAGTCTGAGCTGACCAGCAGTCTCTCACAGCCCACCGGTAAACTGAGGATTTCACTGCCTGTCATCGGCTACCGCCTGTTGCTCCCTGCCCTCACCGCCTTTAGCCGTCTTTATCCGCAGGTTGAACTGGATCTCGATTTTAGTGACCGGCTGGTCAATCTGATCGATGAAGGATTTGATGTCGCTATCCGCAGCGGCGAACTAGCGGACTCCCGCTTGATCGCCAGAAAGCTGGGGGGCTTTCGTTTTGTGCTCTGCGCCAGTCCGGCCTATCTGGCGGAATACGGCGTTCCCGGCTCGCCAGCGGAATTAGCGGCGCACAAGTGTATTTTTTTTCGCTTCCCCGCGACAGGGCTGATCCAGCCCTGGGAACTGCGCGATATGCGGCTGACGGGAGATTTCAGGGCCGCTGCCATTATGACAGTCAATAACATTGAGGCCGCCATTCGCTTAAGCGCGGCGGGGATGGGCATCGCTTATGTGCCTGATTTTGTCGTGCGCGAGGCCATCAACGAGGGACAACTGCAGGAGGTGTTGCCCGGCTGTTGCGTCAAGGATGGGCATTTCTCGGTCCTGTGGCCCGCCAGCCGCTACCTGTCACCGCGAATACGCTGTTTTATCGATTTTATGGCTGCGGCAGAGATACCCTTGTCACCCGTATCGGCAAGCCCTACCCCCTGAAAAGCTCAGCGCCGGATGTCCTGCCGCGCGGCCAGCGAAAGCCGGCGGCAGGTATACCATTCAAGAGCGCATCTTACCCTTTGGCAAAATTGGCCTGGATCCGCTGCTGCAGATAATCCTCGGCGCTGATGGGCGGGTACTTTCTCTGCGGTCCGAGGATCTCGACATCTTTATTGGCCTGGCAGAAAAACGCCAGGCTGTAGCGCGGCCCCTGATATTCGTGGGGCAGCGGGTTTCTCACCCGGTGGAAGTTAGACGGCAGCTGGTCGTCGCTCCATCGCATTAGCATATCGCCGATATTGCAGGTGATGACCTCTTCGCGCGGCTCAATGCTGGTCCACTGCTGGCTTTCGCGGTCTTTACCGGGACAAACCTGCAGGCCGCCCTGACCGGGGCGCTGGAACAGCAGCGTCAGACAGTCAAAATCGGTATGCGCGCCGGCCCGCCACATTCCCTGCTGCGACTGCTCGGTTGCATAGTAGTGCAGCATGCGCAAGGTGCTCTGATAGGTGTCACGCTGCGGATCGTGCGCGGTGGTGAAAAACGATTCCGGAAAACCAAGCTTTAACGCAAAGCAGGAGAGAATCTTCATCCCCAGCTGCCAGCACTGCGATTCAAACCCGAGCATCGTCTGCCGGAAGCCTGGCAGCTCCCGATCGCTGGGCCAGCGCCCATCCATCAGCGGACGGGTTATCTGATAGGACTCTTTTTGATCCGGCGTGCGGGTCGATGGCCGAACCTGCGCCTTGCTCTCCCAGCCGGCGTTGCCGGCCAGCGGATACTGGCGTTTCACCTCGTCGGGCAGGTTGAAAAACGCCTCGGTCGTGCTGAACGCCTGGCGGATCTCCGCCAGCGGAATACCATGGTGGCTGACCTGGAAGAAGCCGATCTCCACCGCCGCCTCCCACAGTTGTTCGGCAATATCATGTTTTCTTTCTGCAAAGTTCGACAGGTCGATACAGCGCACTTCGCGGGCGAAGGTCTCTTCGCCCTCGGCGCCCATCAGCGCCTCTTTTTCCAGTTCCTGTAAGGCATAGCGTTGATTCTGGGTGGTTGCGTTCATCGTCATTATCCTGTTATCAGTTAAACAGCGGCGCGCTGTTGGAGGGTACGGACGGCCGCCAGCGCGTCGTGGCGCATCGCGTCAAGGTCGAGACCGGGAATGGCGTCATCTTCCACGATGGGTCGGCCATTGAGCAGCAGCGCCTTCAGCGCGGCGCGCCCGCCGCAGGCCACCGGCCCAATGGCCATATCGTGCAGGCCGAAGTAGCGCGGATCGTCCAGCCGGTAAATGGCGAGGTCCGCCTGCATCCCGACCTGCAGAGTGCCGCTCTGCGCTAAGCCGAGGATCTGCGCCCCGCCGGCGCTGCCCCAGCGCACCACATCCTCCACCGTGGCCGCATCGGCCCCGCCCTCGAAGGTGCCTCCGGCGTAGCGCGGCTGCGCCAGCATCCCCTTGCGCGCGCGCTGCAGCAGCCATGCGGCGTGGGCTTCGCTTTGCATATCCGCCGCCTCATTGGAGGCAGCGCCATCCACCCCCAGCGAGACCGGGACCCCGGCCTGCTCCAGCGCCAGCAGATCGGCGATGCCGCTGCCCAGCCGACCGTTGCTTTGCGGGCAATGGGCGATGCCGGTTCCGGTGCGGCCCAGCAGGGCAATCTCCTCCGGCAGCAGCTTCACCAGATGGGCAAACCACACGTCATTTCCCAGCCAGTCATGCTCCGCGCAGAACTGCACCGGCGTCATAGCGAATTTCTGCCGCGCGGCGTCAAGATAATCGACGGTTTCCGATAAATGGCTGTGCAGCCGGATCCCCAGCTGGCGGGCCAGCTTCGCCATCTCCCGCAGCTGGGCGCCCGGCGCGGAGTGCAGGACGGTAGTGGGCGCCATCACCACCCGGCGCAGAGAATCGGGCCGGGGGTCGTGATAGCGGCTGACCAGCCGTTCGATATCCGCCATATAGCCGTCGAAGGTTTCCGGACGCAGCGCCACCGGCAGATCCTGTTCCACCGCCCGCCCCTGGGT
>NZ_JAGRRA010000012.1:0-101664 GCF_018223875.1 Klebsiella sp. 54 | reverse complement strand
CTGCCAGGCATCAAATAAAGCAGAAAGCTCAGTCGGAAGGCTGAGCTTTTTTGCGTTTGTGCCATCCGGGAAGGGTGCCGGCATGCCCCCCCGGTGGCGCTGCGCTTACCGGGGCTACGGATCCGACACGGGGCTACGTCCCTGTGGCCGGACAAGGTGCGCAGCACCGCCTCCGGGAAAATCCCTCCTATATCACCGTCGATAAATGACTATTGCCTCTCTAACCAACTCACAATAAATGTCGCGATCTGTGGTACATCATTTAAATCCAGCAACGGAAGTGAGGTCGCGATCGATACATCGCTGGCCACGGCGATGGTATGCTCATCAATTACCAGCTCTTCTACACGATGGCCGCTGTTTTGCCGAAAAAGCAGGATCTTAGGCACTGCTTCATGCTTGAAACCCTCGACCAAAACCAGATCCAGTCTGCTGGCATCCATTCGACTAACCAGCCATGTGAGATCTAATTCCGGCTTCTCGGGCGTCTCGGTCATCAATGCCCACCGCTGTTCGCTGGCGACAATAGTTTGCGCAGCGCCCGCCTTACGCAGTTCATAGCTATCTTTGCCCGGCTTATCCACGTCCATATCATGATGGGTGTGCTTTATCAGTCCCGGGCGTAATCCTAGAGCGCAAAGCTCAGGGATAAGACGCTTTAATAATGTTGTTTTTCCGGTACCGCTCCATGCGGCGATCGCCAGTAATGGGATCATGATGGCTCCTGCATCTGCTGCAAATCTTCGAGCGTATTTACATTAATGAAAGCAGTTTTCACATCGCTGAAATTCACCGGGCGCCCACCCATTTGTCGCATAAAAACCATCACCCTGCGCTCTCCATGTGCCAGATAAGCCTCCAGTTCCGGAATGATTTGACGATGAACTAATGCAACGGCAGGATGATCCCGTTCGCCGTCATGGGCCCAAACGACCGGTGCGTCCCCTCTCTGCTGGATAAAGCGCTCCACCAAAAAGGACGGAATGAACGGCGTGTCGCAGGGGCAAAAAACAAACCATGGGCTCGCGACCTGCTGCATCACAGCAAGCATTCCGGCCAGCGGCCCCTGATAACCCTCCTGTATGTCTCGAAAGACCGGATATCCGCTGGCACGCCACTGTTCAAGATGACGATTGGCGCTAATGACTAACTCATCGACCTGCGGAGCTAATGCTTCCGCGACGTGTCGCCAGAGAGGACGTCCATTGAGCAACTGTAATCCTTTATCAATGCCGCCCATTCGCGTGGCCCTGCCGCCCGCCAGCACGACGCCGGTTATCGCCTCGCTTTGCATATGAATATCGCCTCTTTCATTGTGGGATTGACCCTGTTAACTTGTCCCTATCAAGAGTAAGGAGCATGACCATGAAATGTAAACGTCTGAATGAAGTAATTGAACTCCTCCAGCCCGCCTGGCAGAAAGAGCCAGAACTGAACCTGATGCAATTTTTGCAGAAACTGGCGAAAGAGGCTGGCTATGATGGCGAACTGAGCGATCTTTCCGACGATATTCTGATCTATCACCTGAAGATGCGTGATTCTTCAAAAGATGCTGTCATCCCGGGTATTCAGAAGGATTATGAAGAAGACTTTAAAACCGCGCTGCTGCGCGCCCGCGGTGTAATAAAAGAGTAAAAGGTTGTAAGCGCTGCCGCGTAAAGCGCAATGAGATGATATCCTGAACTATTCGTACGATTATCGGATGTCAGGATGCACGATAAGGCTTTTACTTTTCAGACGCTTCGCCCGGATACCATTATCGATGGGTTATTCCATCTGGGTATGCGGGTGGACTCCGGTCTTACCCCGCTGAACAGCTATGAGAACCGCGTTTATCAGTTCCAGGACGAAGAGCGTCATCGTTATGTGGTGAAGTTCTATCGTCCTGAGCGCTGGTCGGCAGCACAAATCCTTGAAGAACACCAGTTTGCGCTTCAGCTTGTAGAAGATGAAGTGCCCGTTGCTGCGCCGCTGTTATTTAACGACAGTACGCTTCATCAGCACCAGGGGTTTTATTTTGCCGTTTTCCCAAGCCTTGGCGGCCGACAGTTCGAGGCGGATAACCTTGATCAGATGGAGTGGGTTGGCCGTTATCTGGGGCGCCTGCACCAGACCGGGCGCAAACAGCGCTTTTCTGCGCGTCCGGAGATTGGCGTGCAGGAATATCTGCTGGAACCACGCCAGGTATTTGAACAGTCGACGCTTATCCCCTCAGGCCTGAAGGCCGATTTCCTGAAGGCGACCGATAAACTCATCGCTGCCGTCATGACGCAATGGCACGGTGGCGGGACTACTTTGCGCCTGCATGGTGACTGTCATGCAGGCAATATCCTCTGGCGCGATGGGCCGCTGTTTGTCGATTTAGACGATGCGCGAACCGGCCCGGCGATTCAGGATCTGTGGATGCTGCTCAACGGCGATAAGGCTGAACAGCGTATGCAGCTGGAGACCATCGTTGAGGCCTATGAGGAATTCAGCCCCTTTAACAGCGATGAAATCGCGCTTATTGAACCTTTACGCGCCATGCGACTGGTTTATTATCTGGCGTGGTTGCTCAGACGCTGGGACGATCCGGCTTTCCCGGTTAATTTTCCCTGGTTAACCGGGGAGGATTACTGGCGAGGGCAGACGTCTACTTTTCTCGAGCAGGTGAAGGTTCTACAGGAACCCCCGCTTCAGTTAACGCCAATGTATTAATGTGATATATCCAGGAGAGAGTAAATCATGAAAAAAGTTTGGCTGGCGCTGGCTGGTATGATTCTGGCTTTTAGTGCATCCGCTGCCCAGATCACCGACGGCAAGCAGTACATCACCCTTGATAAGCCGGTTGCTGGCGAGCCGCAGGTGCTCGAATTCTTCTCATTCTACTGCCCGCACTGCTATCAGTTTGAAGAAGTGCTGCATGTCTCTGACAGCGTGCGCCAGAAACTGCCAGAAGGCACCAAAATGACCAAATACCATGTCGAGTTCCTGGGGCCGCTGGGCAAGGAGCTGACGCAGGCATGGGCTGTGGCCATCGCGCTGGGCGTTGAAGATAAAATTACGGCGCCGATGTTCGAAGCGGTGCAGAAAAACCAGACCGTACAGAGCCTGGCTGACATTCGTAAAGTGTTCGTCGACGCTGGCGTGAAAGGGGAAGACTACGATGCCGCATGGAACAGCTTCGTGGTGAAATCTCTGGTCGCTCAGCAGGAGAAAGCGGCAGCCGATCTGCAGCTGCAGGGGGTACCGGCTATGTACGTCAATGGTAAGTACCAGCTGAACCCGCAGGGGATGGACACCAGCAATATGGATGTCTTCGTCGCTCAGTATGCGGATACCGTGAAGCAGCTGGTTGAGAAGAAATAAAAAAAACGCCGGTCACTGACCGGCTTTTTTTTATCTACTTTGCCGTGACTTCCTTGCTTTGTCCCGCATGATGTCAGTTAACTGACGGTCTTTCTCTTCCCATAGCCCATTTAGCCAGCGCTGGAAACCACGCTTAAAGTTCTTATCGTTGACGTAATCGCCGTGTAGCTCTTCACCAATCGGTACCAGATTGATACGAACCACAATGCGCGTCAGTCGGCCACTTAGCATGTCGTAAAACGGCCTTGCATGATTTTCCGGGTAGCACAGCGTAACGTTCAGCAGTTTATCGAACTGCGAACCGAGAACATTGAGCGCCATGGCGATACCCGCCGCTTTCGGCGGTAACAGGTTGTGGTAAGGAGAGCGCGTCTCGCGCTTTTTTGCGTCGGTAAAACGCGAGCCTTCCACAAAATTGACGATTGTCGTTGGGTGCGAGCGGAATTTCTCACATGAACGGCGGGTGGTTTCGACATCTTTACCGCGGCGTTCGGGGTGACGAATAAGATAGCTGCGCGAATAGCGGCGCATAAAAGGCATATCCAGCGCCCAGCAGGCGAGGCCGATGAACGGTACCCACGCCAGCTGTTGTTTAAGGAAGTACTTATTCATCGGAATATGCTTGCGGAACAGCACGCATAGCACCACGATATCTGCCCAGCTGTGGTGGTTGCTGATCAGCAGATACCAGTTCTTTTTGTTCAGGCCTTCCAGACCCTGGACGTCCCATTTTAGCCAGGGATTGAGATGCAACAGCAGCGCCAGCCCCTCGCACCAGCAGTACATCATAAAATTGCAAAAAACGGATATAGAGCGCCATACCGCTGGAATGGGGACCAGTAGTTTAATCAGCCCGGCGACGATGATCGGTACAGAGCAGATAACGGTGACTAAGATGGTTAAGGCGATACTCAGCGGAAGTGTTATCGCAGCGAGTAATCTCGACATAGTTAGTTTATTCAGAAAGTTAGGCTGACAAAGAGCGCCTTTAAGCTGCGCAAGAGGCTGATTTTACCAGAAAACGCGGCAAATGACGGGTCTTACCAGAACAGAAAAAAACAAGGATCTTCTATCCACATGGAAGATTAGGTCATCAAATTCATGCCAGGATCGTTGATCTTCTTTTAAGTTATTGATAAATAATAACTAATACTATTTATTCATTTATTTTCAGGGGCGGATAAGCTGACGTTGTAAAACTATGCACAAAGTTATCCACAAGATAAGTTGTCGCGCGATCGGGACGATCGTTGAATCTTTTCCGCGAAATGCGGGAAAAATTCAGGATTTCATGCCCGTCTGTGGCATCCTTTATCCATAATCTGATAAACAGGCACGGAAATTATGGTTCAGATCCCAGAAAACCCTCTCATCCTCGTTGACGGCTCCTCCTATCTTTATCGGGCGTATCATGCGTTTCCGCCGCTGACTAACAGCGCAGGGGAGCCCACCGGGGCTATGTACGGCGTACTGAATATGCTGCGCAGTTTGATTCTGCAGTATCAACCGACTCATGCCGTCGTGGTCTTTGATGCGAAAGGGAAAACCTTCCGTGATGAATTGTTCGAACATTACAAATCTCACCGCCCGCCGATGCCGGACGATCTGCGCGCGCAGATTGAGCCGTTGCATAAAATGGTGAAAGCGATGGGGCTGCCGCTGATGGCGGTCCCGGGCGTCGAAGCTGACGATGTGATTGGCACCCTGGCGCGGGAAGCGGAAAGGGCTGGACGTCCGGTGCTGATCAGTACCGGCGATAAAGACATGGCCCAGCTGGTGACGCCGGGGATCACCCTGATCAATACCATGACCAACACTATCCTCGGGCCGGATGAGGTGGTTACCAAGTACGGCGTCCCGCCAGAGCTGATTATTGATTTCCTGGCGCTGATGGGCGACTCCTCAGATAACATTCCTGGCGTGCCGGGCGTGGGCGAAAAGACCGCCCAGGCGCTGCTGCAAGGCCTCGGCGGTCTAGATACGCTGTATGCGGAACCGGAGAAGATCGCTGAACTGAGCTTCCGCGGCGCGAAAACGATGGCGGCGAAGCTGGAGCAGAACAAGGAGGTGGCTTATCTCTCTTATCAGCTGGCGACCATCAAAACCGACGTCGAGCTGGAGCTCACTTGCGAAGAGCTGGAGGTGCAGCCGCCGGCGGCAGACGATCTGCTGGCGCTGTTCAGACAGTATGAGTTTAAGCGCTGGACCACCGACGTTGAAGCCGGAAAATGGCTGCAGGCGAAGGGGGGCAAACCGGCTGCGAAACCTGCAGTGCCTGCAGCAGCGGCAGAAGCGGAAGCAGAGGTTGAGGCCGCTAATGCACTTTCAGCAGAGCACTATGTCACCATCCTTGATGAGGCTACGCTGCTCACCTGGATCGATAAGCTGAAGCAAGCGCCGCTCTTTGCCTTTGATACGGAAACCGACAGCCTGGATAACATCTCCGCCAACATGGTCGGCCTTTCATTCGCTGTTGAGCCGGGCGTGGCCGCCTATGTCCCGGTAGCGCATGATTACCTTGATGCGCCGGATCAGATCCCGCGCGAGCGCGTGCTGGCGCTGCTTAAACCGCTGCTGGAGGATGAGAAGCTGCTCAAGGTTGGGCAAAATCTCAAATACGATCGCGGCATTTTGGCTAATTACGACATTGAGCTGCGCGGGATTGCGTTCGATACCATGCTGGAATCTTACATTCTCGACAGCGTGGCGGGCCGCCATGATATGGACAGTCTTTCCGACCGCTGGCTGAAACATAAAACGATTACCTTCGAAGAGATCGCTGGTAAGGGTAAGAATCAGCTCACCTTTAACCAGATTGCGCTGGAAGAGGCGGGTCGCTACGCGGCGGAAGACGCCGACGTCACGCTTCAGTTGCATCTGAAAATGTGGCCGAAGCTGCAGCAGCATGAAGGTCCGCTGAATATCTTCCAGCACATTGAAATGCCGCTGGTGCCGGTGCTGTCACGCGTTGAGCGCAACGGCGTTAAAATCGACCCCGCCGTGCTGCATGCGCACTCGCAGGAAATAGCCCAGCGCCTGGTTGAGCTGGAGCAGCGGGCGCATGAGATCGCCGGGGAAGCGTTTAATCTCTCCTCCACCAAACAGCTGCAAACGATCCTGTTTGAAAAACAGGGTATCAAGCCGCTGAAGAAGACGCCGGGCGGTGCGCCGTCCACCTCTGAAGAGGTACTGGAAGAGCTGGCGCTCGATTATCCGTTGCCGAAAGTGATTCTGGAGTACCGTGGGTTGGCGAAGCTGAAGTCGACCTATACCGATAAGCTGCCGCTGATGATTAATCCCAAAACGGGCCGCGTACATACCTCCTATCATCAGGCGGTTACCGCCACCGGCCGTTTGTCGTCTACCGATCCAAACCTGCAAAACATTCCGGTGCGTAACGAAGAAGGGCGCCGTATTCGCCAGGCGTTTATCGCGCCAGAAGATTACGTTATTGTCTCGGCGGACTACTCGCAAATCGAGCTGCGCATTATGGCGCACCTGTCGCGGGATAAAGGCCTGCTGACCGCCTTCGCGGAAGGGAAGGATATTCACCGGGCGACGGCGGCTGAAGTGTTTGGCTTACCGCTGGACAGCGTCAGCAGCGAACAGCGGCGCAGTGCGAAAGCTATCAACTTCGGTCTGATCTATGGCATGAGCGCCTTTGGCCTGGCCCGCCAGCTGAACATCCCGCGTAAAGAAGCGCAGAAGTACATGGATCTTTATTTCGAGCGTTATCCGGGCGTCCTGGAGTATATGGAGCGCACCCGCGCACAGGCGAAGGAGCAAGGGTATGTTGAAACGCTGGATGGCCGTCGACTCTATTTGCCGGATATCAAGTCCAGCAATGGCGCTCGTCGTGCCGGTGCGGAACGTGCGGCGATTAATGCCCCGATGCAGGGGACGGCTGCGGATATCATCAAGCGGGCGATGATTGCCGTTGATGAATGGCTGCGGAGCGAGAAACCTCGCGTGCGAATGATCATGCAGGTTCACGATGAACTGGTCTTTGAAGTGCATAAGGATGAGCTCGACGCCGTATCGAAAAAGATCCACGAACTGATGGAGAACAGCACTACGCTGGCGGTACCGTTGCTGGTGGAAGTGGGCAGCGGAGAAAACTGGGATCAAGCGCACTAAGTATACAAAGCACAACGCGATTTTCTGTAAGTAAGCAACATAACTTATAGAGTTTTGTGAGGATCATTTGAATTTGCTATGTAAATAGTGAAAAAAAACTACAAAAAATGCTTTATCCGTGAGCGAAAGAAGAGTAAAGTTATTCGCGTAGGGTACAGAGGTAAGATGTTCTATCTTTCAGACCTTTTACTTCACGTAATCGGATTTGGCTGAATATTTTAGCCGCCCCGGTCATTTATGACCGGGGCGTTTTTTATTGCGCGAAAGAAAAGTGGCAAAAAGAAGGACGCGCTTGTGCTTGACGCTGGAGAGGAACCCGGACAAGGCGCGGCACGCTCTTATCCGGCTGTTGGTGACGATTACTCGTCTACGGCGCTCTCTGCTTCCTGCGGCGGGATTTCGTTAAACCAGCTATCCAGCTTCTGTCGCAGCTTATCCACGCCAGATTTTTTCAGCGAGGAGAAGGGTTCAACCTGAACATCGCCATTGAAGGCCAGCACCGCTTCACGCACCATATTCACTTGCGCTTTACGCGCGCCGCTGGCGAGCTTATCGGCTTTGGTCAGCAGCACCAGCACCTGAATATCGCTTTCTACCGCCCATTGGATCATCTGCTGATCGAGATCTTTAAGCGGGTGGCGAATGTCCATCAGGACCACCAGGCCCTTCAGGCACAGGCGTTTTTCCAGGTATTCTCCCAGCGCGCGCTGCCACTTGATCTTCATCTCTTCCGGGACTTGCGCATAACCGTAGCCGGGAAGGTCGACCAGGCGTTTGCCTTCGGCGACTTCGAACAGGTTAATCAGCTGTGTACGTCCGGGAGTTTTGGAGGTCCGCGCCAGGCTTTTCTGGTTGGTCAGCGTATTCAGCGCGCTGGATTTTCCCGCATTGGAGCGGCCGGCGAATGCCACTTCAATACCGGTATCGGCAGGAAGATGGCGGATATCTGGCGCGCTAGTGACAAAGTGCGTCAGTTGATAATTCCAGTTGGTCAAGACGGTCGTCTCCGTTAAAACAGGCTATGGCAGGGATTATACCTGAACAGCAGAAAAAGGCTGTTTTTACCGCACGCCGGTTCTGTAAGTAAAAACCATGCACTTTGTGAGACATTGGCTATTCTTCGTATAGGACATGCCTGAGAAAAATAAGACTAATAAATTATAACCTACTGAAAATAAATAGATTACAAGAATAGAGAAATCTGAAAAGTGGAATTTTAACGGCCAGACTGGTTGTCGATTTTTGTCAACAGGGTAAAGTAATACACAACGGCGGGGATGCTGAAAAGGATGAGGACTCAGGACGAGGGGTCAGGAAGCGCCAGGAGGCGAAGACCACAGGATTGTCAGGATGACGCGCGTTTTGGAAACGTTTCAAAGGGAAAAGGAAGAGACAGGGACCGTTGGACGCTAAGGGAAAGACAGGGTAAGTCGTTAGCGAACAGGGAAAGAAGAGCCCGTTAAGGGTGGTCAGTGAGGAAAAAGGCGACAGAGTAATCTGTCGCCTTTTTTCTTTGCTTGCTTTCTGCTAGATTCCGCCTCAATTCTATACTGAATAATACTGTCTGAAGATTACACACCATGAAAAAACCGACATCCGCCACCCGTGGCAAATCCGGCCGCAAGTCGCGTGAAGAGTTAAATCAGGAAGCTCGCGATCGCAAACGGCAGAAGAAACATCGTGGCCACGCGGCAGGTAGTCGCGCGAACGGCGGCGATGCGGCTTCAGCAGGTAAAAAACAGCGCCAGGCGCAAGATCCACGCGTGGGCAGCAAAAAACCCATCCCGCTGGGCGTGAGCGAAAGCAGCGCTCCAGCTCCCAAGCAGCATAAACCAAAGAGCGAGAAACCTATGCTTTCACCGCAGGCTGAGCTGGAGTTGCTGGAGAATGATGAGCGCCTGGACGCGCTGCTGGAACGTCTGGAAGAGGGCGGTACCCTGAATGCTGAAGAGCAGAGCTGGGTGGATGCCAAACTGGATCGCATTGATGAGCTGATGCAGCAGCTCGGCCTCTCTTACGATGACGAAGATGAAGAAGAGGAAGAGCGTCAGGAAGATATGATGCGTCTGCTGAAGGGTGGAAACTAACATTTGCATCCCATCGGATTCCCGGTACTGCTTATAACCCTTCTGGTTATATGTTATCTGCTGTGGTTATTCGTTAAACTACGACGGTTGTCGCGGCGTCAGAAATGGTTGCGCAACCGGCTCATGACCCGCGGTGCGGTGGGGCCGGGACGGCGTACCCGTCGGCGGCACCATCGGAAGGAGTGAGCATGTCTGAGCAGATAATCGACTGGGATCTGGCCCTGATCCAGAAATATAACTATTCCGGGCCGCGCTATACCTCGTATCCCACCGCGCTCGAGTTTTCACCACAATTCGGCGCGGCGGAATTCGATGCTGCTGTGGCCCGTTACCCACAGCGTCCCCTGTCGCTGTACGTGCATATCCCGTTTTGCCATAAGCTGTGTTATTTCTGCGGCTGCAATAAGATCGTCACCCGCCAGCAGCATAAGGCCGATCAGTATCTCGATCTCCTTGAACAGGAGATCATCCACCGTGCGCCGCTGTTTGCCAACCGTCAGGTTAAGCAACTGCATTGGGGAGGCGGCACGCCGACCTATCTCAACAAGGCGCAAATCAGTCGCCTGATGGATCTGTTGCGTACCCATTTTCATTTTAACGCCGAAGCCGAGATCTCCATCGAGGTCGATCCGCGTGAAATCGAGCTGGATGTCCTCGATCATTTACGCGCTGAGGGATTCAACCGCCTGAGTATGGGCGTGCAGGACTTTAATAAAGAGGTTCAGCGTCTTGTTAACCGCGAACAGGACGAAGCGTTCATCTTTGATTTGCTCCGTCATGCGCGGGAGATTGGATTTACCTCGACCAATATCGACCTCATCTACGGCCTGCCGAAACAAACGCCGGAGAGCTTTGCCTTTACCCTGCAAAAGGTCGCCGAGCTCAATCCTGACCGCCTGAGCGTGTTTAACTACGCGCATCTGCCCACGCTCTTTGCCGCACAGCGCAAAATTAAAGATGCCGATCTGCCCTCCGCTGAACAGAAGCTGGAGATCCTCCAGGAGACCATCGGCTCGCTGACGGCGGCAGGCTATCAGTTCATCGGCATGGACCACTTCGCGCGTCCTGATGATGAATTAGCGGTCGCGCAACGTCACGGCGTACTGCATCGCAATTTCCAGGGCTACACCACTCAGGGCGATACCGATTTGCTGGGGATGGGCGTGTCCGCGATCAGCATGATTGGCGACAGCTACGCCCAGAACCAAAAAGAGCTAAAGCAGTACTACCAGCAGGTGGCAGAGCAAGGGAACGCCCTGTGGCGCGGGATCGCGTTAACCCGGGACGACTGTCTGCGTCGCGACGTAATTAAGGCGTTGATCTGTAACTTCCGTCTGGATATTGATGCAGTCGAAGCGCAGTGGGCCGTGGATTTTCAGTCTTATTTTGCTGAGGACCTGAAACTGCTGGCGCCGCTGGCGCATGACGGGCTGGTGGTGGTGGAGAGTAAGGCTATCCAGGTAACGGCGAAAGGCCGCCTGCTGATCCGCAACATCTGTATGTGCTTTGATGCCTATCTGCGGCAAAAGGCTCGGATGCAGCAGTTCTCAAGGGTGATTTAATGTTTTCCCCCTCTCCCGCAGGAGAGGGGGAACAATTAGCTGAACAGCCCGACCAGCGCAGCGCACAGAACGGCAGCGACTGCCGTTTGTGGTGTGTGACTCGCAGCGGCGCCGCTCGATATCATACTCACCAGTGATTCAAACATGATGCTCTCCCCTAATGCCGGGCACGATCATACTCAACTCATCGGAACAGTAAAGTACAAAATAGCAGCACTTTGCGCTGATCGGCTATTTTTCATCACGCCGTTTAACCCTACTCCATACCCAACTCTTTTAGCTTACGCGTCAGGGTATTACGACCCCATCCCAGCAGGCGCGCAGCCTCCTGTTTATGTCCCTGAGTATGACGCAGGGCGGTCGTCAGCAGCGTGCGTTCCATTTCGGGTTGCGCTTCTGAAAGCAAGTTTTGATGACCGGAACGCAGCGCCCGATCGGCCCACTGACCCAACAGCGTCGCCCAGCTGTCTGGCTGCATCTGCGTCGGGCTATCAGGAATGGTGGTCTCAAACAGTTCGCTCGGCAGATCCTGCGTCAGCACCTCCTGGCCGGCGGCCATGACGGTGAGCCAGCGACAGGTGTTTTCCAGCTGGCGAACGTTGCCCGGCCACGCCAGGCGGGTCAGCGCTGTCTCCGTTTCCGGATGCAGCTGTTTGGCTTCAACACCTAGCTCGCGGGCGGCAATCTGCAGAAAATGGCGGGCCAGACGTGGAATATCTTCCCGACGCTCGCGCAGCGGCGGCAAATGCACCCGGATCACGTTCAGGCGGTGGAATAAATCTTCACGGAATTTCCCCTCCTGCACCCGCTGCTCCAGATTCTGATGGGTGGCGGCGATGATCCGCACATCGACCTTCACCGGCGCGTAGCCGCCCACGCGATAAAACTGGCCATCCGCCAGAACGCGCAGCAGACGAGTCTGGACATCCAGCGGCATATCGCCAATTTCATCCAGGAACAGCGTGCCGCCGTCAGCCTGTTCAAAGCGACCCTGACGGACGGTATTGGCGCCGGTAAAGGCCCCTTTTTCATGGCCGAACAGCTCGGACTCAATCAGGTCCTTGGGGATCGCCGCCATATTCAGCGCGATAAACGGCGCTTTTGAGCGCGGGCTATGGCGATGCAGGGCATGAGCGACAAGCTCTTTACCGGTACCGGATTCGCCATTGATCAGCACGCTGATGGATGAGCGCGACAGACGGCCAATAATGCGAAAGACATCCTGCATGGCCGGCGCCTCGCCAATGATATCGGCGGTGGGGCTGCTTATCGGCGCATTTCGCGGCTGCTGCTGCTCCTGATAGTGGCTAATCGCCCGGTCGACGAGGGCGACAGCTTCATCGATATCAAAAGGTTTGGGCAGATAATCAAACGCGCCCTGCTGATAAGCGCTGACCGCGGCGTCCAGATCGGAATGCGCGGTCATTATGATGACCGGAAGCATCGGATGACGCTGCTTAATCTGTTTGAGCAGCGCCAGGCCATCCATTCCCGGCATACGGATATCTGACAGCAGTACATCCGGGGTTTTGGTGGTGAGGGCATCTAGCACCTCATTGCCGCTTTCGAACGTTGTGCAGCTCAAGCCGGCTCCGGTGAGCGCGCGTTCAAGCACCCAGCGGATGGAGCTATCGTCATCAACGATCCAGGCTATCCCTCGTTGCATAAACACCTCTACTTCCGAATAGGCAGGTATACCGAAAATTCGGTATGACCCGGCCAGCTGGTGAATTCAATTTTGCCGGAGTGCTGATCGATAAGGCTGCGGGCGATAGATAAGCCCAGGCCAGTACCGCCTTCGCGGCCGCTGACCATCGGATAAAACAACGTATCCTGGAGCTGGGGCGGAATACCCGGGCCATTATCTTCGACGTCAATACGGGCGGCGAGGCGATAACGCACCCCGTGCAGCGTCAGCTGGAAAGCGGTCCGGGTGCGGAGAACAATTTCGCCCCCTTCCGGCCCCAGCGCCTGCAGCGCATTACGGACGATGTTCAGCAACACCTGTTCAATTTGATCCGGGTCGTGGGGGAGCTCCGGCAGGCTGGGGTCGTAATCACGGATCAACTTCACGTTGTCCGGCAACTCCATCGAGACCAGTTTCACTACCCGTTCGGCGACCTTGTGGATGCTTTCGGTAACGTGCATGCCCGGATGCTGTGGGCCGAGCAGGCGATCGACCAGATTTCTCAGCCGGTCGGCCTGCTCGATGATCACTTTGGTATATTCCGTTAGCGCCGGGTCGGGCAGGGCTTTGCTGAGCAGCTGTGCCGCGCCGCGCAGGCCGCCTAACGGGTTTTTAATCTCGTGCGCCAGGCCGCGGACCAGATCGCGGGCGGCGACCTGCTGCGCGTGCTGCAGTTGCTCCTGGCTCAGGCGGCGCTGGTTATCCATCGGCGCCATTTCCAGCAGAATAAAGCCTTCCGGCAGCCGCTGGGCGGTCAGCGACAGGATATGCGAGCGGCCATCGATAACCAGCGTCACTTCGTTATCGGTAAAACCCTGGCCCGCCTGCAGACTCTCCTGCATCAGCCCAATATTTAATGAGAAATAGCTCAACAGCTCAGGTAACGGGGTGCCAAACAGCTTGCGCGAACTCTGCGCCAGCAACTGCTGCGCCGCAGGGTTGGCAAAGTGCACCGCCAGGTCATCATCGACCAGTAAGATACTGTTGATAAGAGAGTTGAGGATCTGCCCAGCATCGGGCAGTGTGCCTGTTGCCATTCGACAGTCTCCTGAAAAAGAGTGCACCAATTTAGTGCAGTATAGCTTTTTATCGGTAAAAAGCTCGCGAGATCAGCGTGTTGGTGGAGAAAAAAGCCCATCCTGAGATGGGCTGAAAGTTTCCACGGCAACAAAATATCCCGGGCATCCCGCGCCACAACACGACATACCCTGGATTTACAGCAAAATTAGACGCTGTAGTACAGTTCGAACTCAACCGGATGCGGAGTCATGCGTACGCGGTCGTTCTCTTCCAGACGCAGGGCGATGTAAGCATCGATAGCGTCATTGGTGAATACGCCGCCAGCCGTCAGGAACTCGCGGTCAGCATCCAGGGCCTGCAGGGCTTCTTCCAGAGAACCGGCAACCTGCGGGATCTCTTTCGCTTCTTCCGGCGGCAGGTCGTACAGGTTTTTGTCCATTGCTTCGCCCGGATGGATTTTGTTCTTGATACCATCGAGGCCAGCCATCAGCAGCGCCGCAAAGCACAGGTACGGGTTAGCAGCCGGGTCCGGGAAGCGCACTTCGATACGACGCGCTTTCGGAGAGGTCACCACCGGAATACGGATGGAGGCAGAGCGGTTACGGGCAGAGTAAGCCAGCATAACCGGCGCTTCGTAACCCGGGACCAGACGCTTGTAGGAGTTGGTGGTCGGGTTCGCCAGGGCGTTGATGGCTTTAGCGTGTTTGATTACGCCGCCGATGTAGAACAGCGCCTGCTCAGACAGACCTGCGTATTTGTCGCCGGAGAACAGGTTAGTCCCGTTTTTCGCCAGAGACATATGGCAGTGCATGCCGGAGCCGTTGTCGCCGAACATTGGTTTCGGCATAAAGGTCGCGGTTTTACCAAAGCGGTGAGCGACGTTGTGAACAACGTATTTGTAAATCTGAATTTCGTCCGCTTTTTTGGTCATGGTGTTGAAGCGGGTTGCCACTTCGTTCTGACCTGCGGTAGCCACTTCGTGGTGGTGAGCTTCAACAACCAGGCCCATCTCTTCCATGATCATACACATGGTGGAGCGGATATCCTGAGAAGAGTCTACTGGCGGAACCGGGAAGTAACCCCCTTTCACGCCCGGACGGTGACCTTTGTTACCGCCTTCGTATTTGGTGGAGGAGTTCCACGCACCTTCGATATCATCGATCGCGACATGGGAGCCGGAGATAGAGGCGCCGAAACGGATGTCGTCGAACAGGAAGAATTCTGGTTCTGGCCCGAACAGGACGGTGTCAGCGATGCCGGTAGCGCGCAGGTACTCTTCAGCGCGTTTCGCGATGGAGCGCGGGTCACGGTCATAGCCCTGCAGGGTGCCAGGCTCGAGGATATCGCAGCGGATGATCAGGGTCGGTTCTTCGTAGAACGGGTCAATGACCGCGGTGGAAGCGTCCGGCATCAGGACCATGTCAGATTCGTTGATACCTTTCCAGCCACCAATCGAGGAGCCATCAAACATTTTGCCTTCTTCGAAGAATTCGGCATTTACCTGATGAGACGGAATCGTGACGTGCTGTTCTTTACCTTTGGTATCGGTGAAGCGCAGATCGACAAACTTCACTTCGTGCTCGTTCAGCATCGTCAAAACGTGTTCAGCGGACATACTTAAACTCTCCCGGATTGGTCATTGTCGTCGTGGTAACGAAAACTTCATACTGCTTAAAAGTGGCGTTGTTGCCTTAAAAAATATAAAGCGAAATCTGTGCCAACTTTTAAATGCCCCATAAAACGCTGTATCATGCGCACCATAGTGCAAAAGGACTGCACCATGATGGAGATAATGCACCAAAATAGTGCCTCAGTGTGAACATTGAGCACCATTTTGGTGCAATTTTTGTTACGGTGCCCTTTTATCGCTCCGTGAAAGCGGTCACAAAGAAACTCTGCAATACTTGTTTGCGGAGGATGTTTGTGATCCTGTTCAGTCCTTCGCTTAATACGTGTACAATAACGCGCTATTTCTAATGCCTGAGGCAAAGTTGTGATCGAAAATCTGCGTAATATCGCCATCATCGCGCACGTTGACCATGGTAAAACTACCCTGGTTGACAAGCTGCTACAGCAATCCGGTACGTTCGACGCACGTACTGAAGCACAAGAACGTGTGATGGACTCCAACGATTTGGAGAAAGAGCGTGGGATTACCATCCTCGCGAAAAACACCGCAATCAAATGGAATGATTACCGTATCAACATCGTTGATACCCCTGGGCACGCCGACTTCGGAGGTGAAGTTGAGCGTGTTATGTCCATGGTTGACTCTGTGCTGCTGGTGGTAGATGCCTTTGATGGCCCGATGCCGCAAACGCGCTTCGTGACCAAAAAAGCTTTTGCCCACGGTCTGAAGCCGATCGTGGTCATCAACAAAGTTGACCGCCCGGGCGCGCGTCCGGACTGGGTTGTCGATCAGGTGTTCGACCTGTTCGTTAACCTCGACGCGACCGACGAACAGCTGGACTTCCCGATCGTTTACGCGTCCGCGCTGAACGGTATCGCGGGTCTGGACCACGAAGACATGGCTGACGACATGACCCCGCTGTACCAGGCGATTGTCGATCGCGTGCCGGCGCCGGACGTTGACCTTGACGGTCCGCTGCAGATGCAGATCTCCCAGCTGGACTACAACAACTACGTTGGCGTCATCGGCATCGGCCGCATCAAACGCGGTAAAGTGAAGCCGAACCAGCAGGTCACTATCATCGATAGCGAAGGCAAAACTCGTAACGGTAAAGTCGGTAAAGTGCTGACTCACCTGGGGCTTGAGCGTATCGAGAGCGACGTAGCTGAAGCTGGCGACATCATCGCGATCACCGGTCTGGGCGAGCTGAACATCTCCGACACCATCTGCGACCCGCAGAATGTCGAAGCGCTGCCGGCCCTGTCCGTTGATGAGCCGACCGTTTCCATGTTCTTCAACGTCAACACCTCTCCGTTCTGCGGTAAAGAAGGTAAGTTCGTTACCTCTCGCCAGATTCTGGACCGCCTGAACAAAGAGCTGGTGCACAACGTGGCGCTGCGCGTTGAAGAAACCGAAGACGCTGATGCGTTCCGCGTTTCCGGCCGTGGTGAACTGCATCTGTCCGTTCTGATTGAAAACATGCGTCGCGAAGGTTTCGAGATGGCGGTTTCCCGTCCGAAAGTTATCTTCCGTGAAATCGATGGCCGTAAACAAGAGCCGTTCGAGAACGTGACGCTGGACGTCGAAGAGCAGCACCAGGGTTCTGTTATGCAGGCGCTGGGCGAGCGTAAAGGCGACCTGAAAAACATGAATCCGGACGGAAAAGGCCGCGTACGTCTCGACTACGTGATCCCAAGCCGCGGTCTGATCGGCTTCCGTTCAGAGTTCATGACCATGACCTCCGGTACCGGTCTGCTGTACTCCACCTTCAGCCACTACGACGACGTTCGTCCGGGCGAAGTGGGCCAGCGTAACAACGGCGTGCTGATCTCCAACGGTCAGGGTAAAGCGGTAGCGTTCGCGCTGTTCGGTCTGCAGGATCGCGGTAAGTTGTTCCTCGGTCACGGTGCGGAAGTTTACGAAGGCCAGATCATCGGTATTCACAGCCGTTCTAACGACCTGACGGTAAACTGCCTGACCGGTAAAAAACTGACCAACATGCGTGCGTCCGGTACTGACGAAGCCACGGTTCTGGTTCCGCCGGTTAAGATGACCCTGGAGCAGGCTCTGGAGTTCATCGATGACGACGAACTGGTAGAAGTCACTCCGACCTCTATCCGTATTCGTAAACGTCACCTGACCGAGAACGACCGTAAACGCGCAATGCGCGGTGCAAAAGAAGAGTAATTGATTCTTCTTGCTGTTCGCTAAACCCCGCCTCTCCGGCGGGGTTTTTTTATGGGTGAGATCTGACAATCGCTGCGCTAACCCGGGGCCTCCAGGAGACCCTGGTCACATTTATACCTAAAGTTTGTCCGAGGAATTGCTTTCTTTTTTTGCAGAAGAGTAAGATGAGTTATCTGGTTTAAACCAAATGGATTAAACAATGACTGAAAATCTTTCTACTGTCGAAAATGCAAAAGAGAAACTGGATCTGTGGCTTAAGCAAGGGCTGACGGCTGCGGGTGGAAAACTGCCTTCAGAGAGAGAGCTTGGCGAACTGCTGGGGATCAAACGCATGACGCTGCGTCAGGCGCTGCTCAGCCTGGAAGCGGAATCGAGGATCTTTCGTAAAGACCGGAAAGGATGGTTTGTCGCGCAGCCGCGTTTTAACTACAGTCCTGAGCTCCCCGCGAGCTTTCAGCGGGCCGCCATTGAGCAGGGAAGAGAACCTTCGTGGGGCTTTATTGAAAAACAGCGAACCCGAGACTATCCCGACGCCGCTAAACCCCTGCTGGATGTCACTCCGTCTGATGATTTATATCTGGTCACCGGCTGGGGAGCGCTGGAAGGGCATAAAGTTTTCTACCATGAGACCTTTATCAACCCTAACATCGCGCCAGATTTTATTGACCGGTTGAAGAACCAATCTTTTTCCTCCGTCTGGGAGCGTGAATATCATAAGCCTGTGGTGATAAAAAAACTGGCTTTTAGACCCGTCAGAATGTCGGGCGATGTGAGCAAATTCATCGGTGGCTCTGCAGGTCTGCCGGCTATTCTGATAGAAAAACACCGTGCCGATAGTGCCGGTAATATTGTGCAAATAGATCTCGAATACTGGCGATTTGAGGCTGTGGATCTGTTTATTAACTTGTAGGTATTTTATGGTCACTAAAGATAACGCCGGGAAGATCCTTTCCCGTATTGATAATATACCACTCTACCTTCATGCTTATGCCTATCATTTGAATATGCGGCTTGAACGTGTTTTACCTAATGATTTATTGACCATTGCAGATAGTCTGCATTTAAAGGGGGTGAAAATACACGTTCTTGATGGTGAGCGTTATTCGCTGAGCAATATGAATGATGCCCAGTTAGCCGGGTTTGCTGACAAAGCGAAAGCGTTGCAGCTGGATATTCACATCGAAACCAGCGCCTCCGATAAACAGACCATCGATCAGGCCGCGACTATCGCTTTAAAAACAGGAGCGACTTCCGTTCGTTTTTATCCGCGTTATGAAGGCCATTTACATGACGTAATGGAAAAAATTTCAGCAGATATTCAATACATTAAAAAGGCTTATAGTCATACCGGCCTGACCTTCACCCTTGAGCAACATGAAGATCTCAAAAGCGCTGAACTGGTGAATTTAATTAAACAAAGCGAGATGCCATCGCTATCGCTCCTTTTTGACTTCGCCAATATGATCAACGCTAATGAGCGACCGCTTGAGGCGTTAGCGTTGATGTCACCTTACATTACGCAGGTTCATATCAAAGACGCTTGTATTATTACTGAGAACGGTGGGCTTGGGCATCGGGCCTGTAATTCAGGCCAGGGCGATATGCCGTTTAAGGCGCTGCTGACGGAATTAATTTGTCTTGGTGATGATCATCCGCAGGTCATGGCATACGGTCTGGAAGAAGAAGTGGATTACTATGCCCCCCCGTTCCGTTTTGCCTCGGAGGGGGACAACCCGTGGATCCCCTGGCGACAAATGAGCGAAACCCCACTGCCAGACGCCGATCAGCTTGAAGCGCGACTGCTAAAAGAAAAAGAGGATGCGATAGCGCAGCTCCATTATGTCAAAGAGACGTTGCAGAGAATAAAAGACGAAGCGCTTACGGCGCTGGCACACTAAATTTACTAATAATTCGTTATGCCGGGACATCATTTTTAATAAATGATGATGGTCTGTTATTTTCCTTAAACCAAATGATGTTCAATCATTAGGGGAACTTATGCTCACAAAAAAGAAATGGGCTATATTCAGTTTATTAACCCTGTGCGGTGGCACCATTTATAAACTGCCTTCTCTGAAAGATGCTTTTTATATTCCGATGCAGGACTATTTCCATCTGACTAATGGCCAGATAGGCAATGCCATGTCGGTGAACTCCGTGGTGACCACGATTGGTTTTTTCCTGTCAATTTACTTTGCCGATAAACTGCCTCGCCGCTACACCATGTCGCTATCGCTGATTGCGACAGGCTTGTTGGGGATCTATCTGACGACTATGCCAGGCTACTGGGGAATTCTCTTTGTTTGGGCTCTCTTTGGCGTTACCTGCGACATGATGAACTGGCCGGTGCTATTAAAGTCGGTAAGCCGGTTGGGCAACAGCGAACAGCAGGGGCGTTTGTTTGGTTTCTTTGAGACCGGGCGGGGGATTGTCGACACGATTATTGCTTTCTCTGCCCTGGCTATTTTCACCTGGTTTGGCAGCGGTTTGCTGGGGTTTAAAGCCGGGATCTGGTTCTACGCTCTGATCGTGATTGTTGTCGGGATCATGCTGTTTTTTATGCTGAAAGAAAAGGATGAGGATGCGCCTGAGAAAGCTACCGTCGACAGCGCCACAGAGAAAAGTAGCATCTCTTCGGTCTTAAAAGATAAAACCATCTGGCTTATCGCGTTCAACGTCTTCTTTGTTTATGCGGTTTACTGTGGGCTCACTTTCTTTATTCCCTTCCTGAAAAATATCTACCTGTTGCCGGTGGCGCTGGTGGGCGCCTACGGCATCATTAACCAGTATTGTTTGAAAATGGTGGGTGGGCCGATTGGCGGCCTGATAGCCGATAAAATCCTCAAGTCGCCAAGCAAATATCTCTTCTATACCTTCTGTGCCAGCACCGTAGCCCTGGTGGCGTTAATATTGCTGCCCCACGAAAGCATGCCAGTCTACCTCGGCATGATCTGCACCCTGGGATTTGGCGCAATTGTGTTTACCCAGCGAGCGGTCTTCTTTGCCCCGATCGGTGAAGCCAACATCGCGGAGAACCGGACCGGCGCCGCCATGGCGCTGGGGAGTTTCATTGGCTACGCACCGGCCATGTTCTGCTACAGCCTGTATGGCTACATTCTCGATCTCAATCCTGGTCTGACAGGCTACAAGATAGTCTTTGGCATCATGGCGTGCTTTGCGCTCTGTGGCGCGTTCGTTTCGGTCATGCTGGTTAAACGCATTCGCGGTGGCAGGAAAACGCTGCGCGCTGCGACAGAATAACCGCCAGCCTGATTCTGCTTATTCAAAGCCGCATTATGCGGCTTTGTTCGCGAGTGGCTTGTTGTTTCAGGTTTATGCATAGTCAAACCTCATCTTTCCCGCTAAAGTTAATTTTCCACGGCGCGGAAGGAGACGAAAATGCTCTATATCTTTGATTTAGGTAATGTGATTGTCGACATTGACTTCAACCGGGTATTGGGGGCCTGGAGCGATTTAACCCGCATCCCGCTGGCGACGCTGAAGCAGCATTTCACCATGGGAGAGGCTTTCCATCAGCATGAGCGCGGCGAGCTCAGCGATGAAGACTTTGCCGCCGCCATGTGTCATGAAATGAATATGTCCCTCAGCTATGAGCAGTTTGCTCACGGCTGGCAGGCGGTGTTTGTCGCGCTGCGTCCGGAAGTGATTGCGATCATGCAAAAACTGCGTGCCCAGGGCCATCGCGTGGTGGTGCTCTCAAATACCAATCGTCTTCACACCACGTTCTGGCCGGATGAATACCCGGAAGTGCGCGCTGCCGCCGATCGCATCTATCTGTCACAGGAGATGGGAATGCGTAAGCCTGAAGCGCAAATTTATCAGCGAGTACTGGAAGAAGAGGGCTTTTCCGCCGCAGATACGGTCTTTTTTGATGATAACGTCGATAATATAGCAGGGGCTAACCGGTTGGGGATCACCAGCATTCTGGTGACCGGGAAGAAGACCATCCCTGACTATTTCGCGAAACAGCTATGCTAAGAACCGTTCATCAAAAATTACTCCACCATACCCGGCCGCTGCTGGCGTGGCTAAAGCTGCTGTGGCGGCGTATTGATGAAGACCATATGACCACCCTGGCGGGGAACCTCGCCTATGTGTCATTACTGTCCCTGGTGCCGCTGATTGCCGTCGTGTT
Source organism: Klebsiella sp. 54 (assembly GCF_018223875.1). Classification (NCBI taxonomy): domain Bacteria; kingdom Pseudomonadati; phylum Pseudomonadota; class Gammaproteobacteria; order Enterobacterales; family Enterobacteriaceae; genus Klebsiella; species Klebsiella sp. 54. The sequence goes on along the minus strand of NZ_JAGRRA010000012.1, from coordinate 79,850 downwards.
CGCGCTGTTTGCGGCCTTTCCCATGTTCTCCGAAGTCAGCGTGCAGATCCGCCATTTTATTTTCGCCAATTTTATTCCGGCGACCGGGGATGTGATCCAGGGGTATATCGAGCAGTTCGTCGCCAATTCCAGCCGCATGACCGCCGTAGGCGCCTTTGGCCTGATCGTCACCTCGCTGCTGCTGATGTACTCGATCGACAGCGCGCTAAACACCATCTGGCGCAGCACGCGCAGTCGCCCCAAAGTTTACTCCTTTGCCGTTTACTGGATGATCCTGACCCTTGGTCCGCTGCTGGCGGGTGCCAGCCTGGCGATCAGTTCCTATCTGCTGTCGCTGCGCTGGGCAAGCGACCTGGACGGCGTAATTGATAATCTGCTCCGCCTTTTCCCGCTGATCCTCTCCTGGGCGGCATTCTGGCTGCTCTACAGTATTGTACCCACCACCCAGGTACGTAACCGCGACGCGGTGATCGGGGCGCTGGTGGCGGCGCTGCTGTTTGAGGCAGGTAAAAAAGCGTTTGCCCTCTATATCACCACCTTTCCGTCCTATCAGCTCATTTATGGCGTGATTTCGGTGGTGCCGATTTTGTTCGTCTGGGTGTACTGGACCTGGTGTATCGTCTTGCTTGGCGCTGAAATTACTGTCACTCTCGGTGAATACCGCAAACTTAAAACAGAAGAAACAGAACAACCATGATTGCATTAATTCAACGCGTATCCCGTGCAAGCGTTACCGTGGCGGACGAGGTGACGGGCGAAATTGGCCCGGGGCTTCTGGTGCTGCTGGGGGTCGAAAAAGACGATGATGAACAAAAAGCGAATCGCCTCTGCGAGCGCGTGCTGGGCTACCGCATCTTCAGCGATGCGGAGGGGAAAATGAACCTGAACGTTCAGCAGGCGGGCGGCAGCGTGCTGGTGGTTTCGCAATTTACGCTGGCGGCGGATACCGAGCGGGGAATGCGGCCAAGCTTCTCGAAAGGCGCCGCTCCTGACCGTGCTGAGGCGCTGTATGAGTATTTCGTTGCCCGCTGTCGCCAGCAGGAAATGAACACCCAGACCGGAAGATTCGCTGCGGATATGCAGGTTTCTTTGGTCAATGATGGTCCCGTGACCTTTTGGTTGCAAGTATGACCCAGCTTCCGGGCAGGCTGCGGGTAACAAAAGAGAGTACGACTATGTATCACCTTCGTGTACCGCAAACAGCAGAAGAGTTAGAGAGCTACTATCAGTTCCGCTGGGAAATGCTGCGTAAGCCGCTGCATCAGCCTAAGGGTTCGGAACGTGACGCCTGGGATGCGATGGCGCATCATCAGATGGTGGTGGATGAAGAGGGCAACCTGGTGGCTGTCGGCCGGCTATATATCAATGCAGAGAATGAAGCCTCCATTCGCTTTATGGCCGTTCATCCCTCGGTGCAGGATAAAGGGCTGGGTACGCTGATGGCGATGACCCTGGAGTCCGTCGCGCGTCAGGAAGGGGTTAAGCGGGTCACCTGTAGCGCTCGCGAAGATGCGGTGGAGTTTTTCGCCAAGCTCGGCTTTATCAATCAGGGGGAGATCACCACCCCGACCACCACGCCGATCCGTCATTTCCTGATGATTAAGCCGGTCGCATCGCTGGACGACATTCTCCACCGTGGCGACTGGTGCGCGCAACTACAGCAGGCGTGGTATCAGCATATCCCGCTGAGTGAAAAAATGGGCGTGCGCATCCAGCAGTACACCGGGCAGAAATTTATTACCACCATGCCGGAAGCGGGAAATCAGAATCCGCACCACACGCTGTTTGCCGGCAGTTTGTTCTCGCTCGCTACCTTAACCGGATGGGGGCTTATCTGGCTGATGCTGCGCGAGCGGCACCTGGGGGGCACCATCATTCTGGCGGATGCGCATATCCGCTACAGTCAGCCCATTAGCGGCCGCCCCAGCGCCATCGCCGACCTCGGTTCGCTGAGCGGCGATCTCGACCGTCTGGCGCGTGGGCGTAAAGCCCGCGTGCAAATGCAGGTGGAGCTTTTTGGCGACGATAAACAGGGCGCCGTTTTCGAGGGGATCTACATCGTGCTGCCGGCGAAGCCCTTTGGCTCTTACGAAGAGGGCGGCAACGAGGAAGAGTAAGCCGCGGGCGGTTATCGTCCTGGCGATGCTAAGCGCCAGGCGATATCCCGCATGGCATCTCGCGCGGCGCGGCTGATCCCACCCAGCTGAAAGAAGCCGTGGATCACCCCCAGATAGCGCTGACAGGAACTCTCCACCCCTTGCGCCATCAGCCTTCGATGCAGCGCTTCGCCCTCGTCGCGTAAAGGATCGAACTCCGCCGTCAGAATATGCACCGGCGGCAGACCGTGAAAATCGTCGCGCCAGAGTGGACTGGCATCCGGATGGTTCGCTGGCGTCGAGGCGAGGTACATTTCATAGCCGCTCAACAACGTGTCCCGGGTAATCACATAGTCAGCGCCGTTGCTGACGTAGCTCGCCATGCTGGCGGTGGGGTCGAGCATGGGATAAATCAGAATCAGTTGCGCGGGTTGCCACGCCGCATTCGCTTTCAGGCGCAGGGCCGTTACCAGAGCGAGGTGCCCGCCGGCGCTGTCGCCAGCCAGTGTGATGCGTGAGGCGTCAACGCCAAGCTGCTCCGCGTGCCGGTGGATGATCATGACACCTTGTTCTGCGTCATCGTGCGCCGCCGGAAAGGTATGCTCCGGCGCCAGGCGGTACTGCACGGCGATCACCCGGCAACCGCTGAACCAGGCTAGCTGGCGGAGCTGATTGTCGTGGGTGGCAAAGCCGCCGCTGACAAAACAGCCGCCGTGATAATACACAATGGTGGGTAGTAAGCCGTTGCTTTTTGGCGGCGAGACGACGCGCAAGGTCATGCCATCGAGCGCGATGTCTTCAACCTGCACCCGCGTTTCTGTTTCCCCTGCGAGAACGGCGCTGGCGAGATAGCCGTTTCTCCGGTCATCAATACTCTGTTCTCGCGATGATGGCCGCCCCGCAGCAATAAACTCCTCAACCAGCGAAGCAATCCCTTTTTCCAACGTCATGGCAAGTCCCTTTTACTGGGTTAATATCCAGTGTTATAGCCTGGTTATTGCGAAAAAGATATACCGAATAAAGCCGCGATCGCATTGTGGAAAGCGGCTCGCAGAAGCGTATTTCTCAGCAAAGATCTGCTTTTTCTTCGTTTTTATCAGGTGTAATTTGCTCGTTATCCGGTGCGCCGTAATACCTTGTCCTTCTGAACAGCACCCTAAAAGTTGAACAATATCTGGAGAAGCAGAAACGGGCTAAGGAGAGCATTTCCGGCGTGTTCACACCGTATGAATGATAACGAGCGACCTGAGTCGCCCGTTATAGGAGCGCAGAACTTATTCCCCTTCGCCGGGGAACATGAACGGGTTAATTGAGCTTCTGGCGAAGCCTTCCTGCTCCATGCGGGCGTCAAGCACCAGGGATGCCAAATCGTCGGCGACGGCTTCGACTTTCGGATCCTTCTCCTGATACATAATCTTCAGGTAAGTTCCGCAGTCGCCACAGCTTTCGGCTTTCACCGCAGCCTGCTCGTTGTCCAGCGACCAGTAGTGCAGATCGCGGCTCTGTTCGCAGTTGCTACATTTGACGCGTACCACGTGCCACTCGGTTTCGCACAGATTGCAGTGCAGATAGCGCAGCCCCTGGGTGGTGCCGATCTGCACGATGCTGGAGACCGGCATCGAGCCGCACACCGGGCAGAACTGGCGCTGTTCGCCGTATTCAGCGCGCGCTTTCCCGGGAATCAGGCTGGCCATCTGCGCCCAGTAGAGCGACAGCGCGGCCCAGATGAACGGCGCTTTATCGCTGCTGACCGAGGCGAAGTCGGAAGCAAACAGCGCGCTGGCCATCTGCTCCAGCTCCTGCTCAGAGGCTTTTTCCAGATTTTCAATGACCGCCAGCGCTGGGCCGCTCATCTCCGGCTTCAGCTCGGCAATCAGCGAGTGCAGCAGCTTGTGCCAGTGTTTGTCGCGCGGCAGGACGTGGATATCCAGCGGCGGCTTGCCCTGTTCGCTGGCCGCTTTAATACGGGCGGTGAGATCCATCTGCAGCGGATGGTCGTACAGCACCACTTCCTGGGCATGGGCGATCAGCGCGGCAAAGCGCAGGTAATCGCCCAGCGGGTTATTGGCGGCCAGCTCGCGCAGACGTTCAGCGCGGCGGTTATACAGATTTTTCAGCCTGGGGAACAGTAGCGGCGGAATTGCTTCCGCCGTGCGTTTCTCGCTCGAACCCAGCTCGTCTTGCGGGATTATGCGAATACTCATTCAGATGACTTTTCCTGTTTCTGGCGGACCTCTCGGTACCAGCGCGGGTGATGTTTCTTCGCCCACGTACTGGTGACCCAGCCTTCCACCATCGCGGTAATGGTGCCTTTCACCCAGAGGGCGGCGTAGATATGCACCATGATAACCACAATTAACGCCACTGCGGCAAATGAATGCAGCATCAGCGCAAATCGGATCACCGGGATTGAGAAAGCCGGCGCAAAATACGGACGCCAGATGATCACACCGCTCACCAGCAGCAGTACCAGGAAGATAATCGCCGCCCAGAATACGCATTTCTGGCCGAAATTATAGCGTCCGGTATCGCCCACCTCCTCGTTGACGACGATCTTACGAATATTCTTCGCCCAAAAGATATCATCCCGATTGATTAGGTTGTGGTGCCAGTAACGGAAAAACATGATGATGAACGACGCGAACATCACCACCCCGACGAACGGGTGGAGAATTCGCGCCAGCTGCGGCGTGCCGAGGATATGCATCAGCCAGTTAAAGGACGGGAAGAAAAAGCCTAACCCGCTTACCGCCGCCAGGATGAAGCAGAAGGCGGTGACCCAGTGGTTGATGCGTTCCGGCGCCGTGTAGCGCACGATGGTGTCACGTCTTTTCATTTGCGCACCTCGTCTTTCTCTTCATGCAGGTTGTCCTCTTCCTCTTCCGCGCGGTTCGGACCGACGCCGACGTAGTGGAAGATACTGGCTGCGAAGGTCGCGGCGAAGCCGACGGCCGCCAGCGGTTTCCAGATGCCTTTCCAGAACTTGACGGTCTGGCTGATCTCCGGGTTTTCCGGCAGGCCGTGGTACAGATTCGGCTTATCGGCATGGTGCAGCACGTACATGACGTGGGTACCGCCGACGCCGGCCGGATCGTACAGGCCCGCATTGTCGTAACCGCGGGTTTTCAGTTCAGCTACGCGCTCGCCGGCCAGCGTTTTCATATCCTCTTTGGAGCCAAAGTGGATGGCGCCGGTCGGGCAGGTTTTCACGCAGGCCGGTTCCTGGCCGACGGTGACGCGGTCTACGCACAGGGTACATTTGTAGACGCGGTTGTCTTCCGGGTTCAGACGCGGTACATCGAACGGACAGCCGGCGATACAGTAACCGCAGCCGATGCACTGCTCGGACTGGAAATCGACGATGCCGTTGGCGTACTGAATGATCGCGCCTTCTGACGGGCAGGCCTTCAGGCAGCCCGGATCGGCGCAATGCATGCAGCCATCCTTGCGGATGAGCCATTCAAGCTTGTCGTTTTGCTCCACTTCCGAGAAGCGCATCACCGTCCATGACTTGGCGGTCAGGTCCGCCGGGTTGTCATACACCCCAACGTTGTGACCGACTTCATCACGAATATCGTTCCATTCGGAGCAGGCCACCTGACAGGCTTTGCAGCCGATACAGGTGGTGACGTCGATAAGCTTCGCCACCTCCTGCTGGTGGTCCCGCGCCTGAGGCGCGGGGGTGAAACCGTTAGTCGCGGAACGACGAATAATATCTTGCGATTGATAAGCCATAAGTCGTCTCCGTTACACCTTTTCCACGTTCACGAGGAAAGCTTTGAACTCCGGCGTCTGCGTATTCGCATCACCGACGAACGGCGTCAGGGTATTGGCAATAAAGCCTTTTTTCGCCACGCCCTCATAGCCCCAGTGAATAGGAATGCCGATGGTATCGATATCCTTACCGTCAACTTTTAGCGTGCGAATACGTTTGGTCACCACCGCCTTGGCCTTAATGTAGCCGCGGTTGGAGGAGACCTTGACGGTATCGCCATGGCTGATGCCGAGTTTATTCGCCAGTTTTTCACCGATCTCCACAAACTGCTCCGGCTGCGCGATGGCGTTAAGCAGCGCGTGCTTGGTCCAGTAGTGGAAGTGCTCAGTCAGGCGATAAGTGGTGCCGACGTACGGGAATTTCTCCGCTTTGCCCATCTGCTCGAGATCGCCTTTGAAGACGCGAGCGGCCGGGTTAGAGACCACGTTCGGGTGCAGCGGGTTAGTCCCGAGCGGCGTTTCAAACGGCTCGTAGTGTTCCGGGAACGGTCCTTCCGCCATCTTATCGATAGCGAACAGACGGCCCATCCCTTCCGGCTGCATGATAAACGGACCGACGTCGCTGCCAGGCGCAGCGGCGCTGTAGTCCGGAATATCCACGCCGCCCCATTTCGCGCCGTCCCACTTCAGCAACTGACGCTTCGGATCCCACGGTTTACCCTGCGGGTCCGCGGAGGCGCGGTTATACAGGATGCGGCGGTTGAGCGGCCATGCCCATGCCCAGCCCAGCGTATTGCCGAGGCCTGACGGATCGGCGTTATCCCGGCGCGCCATCTGGTTACCTTCCGGCGTCCAGCTTCCGGCGAAGATCCAGCAGCCGCTGGAAGTCGTGCCGTCGTCGCGTAGCTGTGCGAAGGAGCTCAGCTGCTGGCCTTTCTTGACGATCACCGCGCCGGTTGCCGGGTCGGTAATATCCGCCAGCGCTTTACCGTTGCTCTCCATCGCCACTTCTTCTGACGCCGGCTCGTGTGGCGTGGAGTAGTTCCACGTCATGTTGAGAACTGGCTCTGGCGCCGGGCCACCCTCTTCGGCATACATCTTACGCAGGCGCGTAAAGATACCGGCGAGGATTTCACCATCGGTGACAGCGATCCCCGGGGCGTCCGCGCCTTTCCAATGCCACTGCAGCCAGCGGCCGGAGTTGACGATAGACCCATTCTCTTCGGCGAAGCAGGTGGACGGCAGACGGAACACTTCGGTCTGGATTTTCGACGGGTCAACATCGTTCGACTCACCGTGGTTTTGCCAGAAGGTGGACGTTTCGGTATTGAGCGGGTCGATGGTCACGAGGAACTTCAGCTTCGACAGGGAAGCGACGACCTTGTTTTTGTTCGGGAACGAGGCGACCGGGTTAAAGCCCTGGCAAATATAGCCATTCACTTTTCCCTGATTCATCATCTCGAAGTACTGCAGAACGTCGTAGCTCTTGTCCCATTTCGGCAGCCAGTCAAAGCCCCAGCTGTTTTCTGCTGTCGCTTTATCGCCGAAGAAGGCTTTCATCATGGAGACGAAGAACTTCGGATAGTTGCCCCAGTAGTTGACCTGGTCTTTCAGCAGCGGCTTCGGCGTGTTAGCCGTCAGGTAGGTCTGCAGGTCGGCCTGTTTTTCGTTCGGCAGCGACATGTAGCCTGGCAGGCTGGTGGAGAGCAGGCCGAGGTCGGTCAGACCCTGGATATTGGAGTGGCCGCGCAGGGCGTTGACGCCGCCGCCCGCCATCCCCATGTTGCCCAGCAGTAGCTGGATCATCGCCATGGTGCGGATGTTCTGCGCGCCGATGGAGTGCTGGGTCCAGCCGAGAGCGTACAGGAACGACGCGGTCTTATCCGGCGCGCTGGTTTCAGCAATGTATTCACAGACTTTGAGGAAGTCGGCCTTCGGCGTACCACAGATGTTTTCGACCACATCCGGGGTATAACGGGAAACGTGCTGCTTCAGCAGGTTCCAGACGCAGCGCGGATGCTGCAGCGTAGTATCGCGTTTGGCGAAGCCGTTTTCGTCCAGCTCATAGTTCCAGCTGGTTTTGTCGTACTGGCGTTTTTCTGCGTTATAGCCGCTGAACAGCCCGTCGTCGAAGCTGTAGTCCTCACGCACGATCAGGCTGGCGTTGGTGTAGGCTTCGGTGTATTCGCGGTTGAATTTTTCGTTATTCAGCAGATACAGGATCACGCCCGACAGGAAGGTAATGTCGGTACCGGAACGAATCGGGGTATAGAAATCAGCCACCGACGCTGTACGCGTGAAGCGCGGATCGATAACGATGAGTTTGGCACCGTTATGGATTTTGGCTTCCATCGCCCAGCGGAATCCCACCGGATGCGCTTCAGCGGCGTTACCGCCCATCACCACGATCAGGTTGGCGTTCTTAATATCCACCCAGTGGTTGGTCATCGCACCGCGACCAAATGTTGGAGCAAGACTTGCTACCGTTGGTCCGTGTCAGACACGCGCCTGGTTATCCACCGCCAGCATCCCGAGGGCGCGGGTGAATTTTTGCGTTAAATAGCCGGTTTCGTTACTGGAGGCGGAGGCGCACAGCATCCCGGTGGTCAACCAGCGGTTGACGGTGGTGCCAGCGTCGTTTTGCGCGATAAAGTTGGCGTCGCGGTCCTCTTTCATCAGCTTGGCGATGCGATCGAACGCTTCGTCCCAGCTGATTTGCTGCCATTTATCGGAGCCTGGCGCGCGATATTCCGGGAATTTCAGGCGGCTTTCAGAATGGATAAAGTCCACCAGACCAGCCCCTTTCGGACAGAGCGCACCACGGTTGACCGGATGATCCGGATCGCCTTCGATATGGAAAATGGATGCTTTGGCGTTTTTCGCGCCGTCGCCGAGGCTATACATCAACAGCCCACAGCCGACAGAACAGTATGTGCAGGTGTTACGGGTTTCGCGCGTGCGCAGCAATTTGTACTGCCGTGTCTCCGCGAGCGCAGTCGCCGGGGCAAAGCCCAGCGCTGCTGCCGTGGTTCCCGCCATACCGCCAGCGCAGATCTTAAAGAACTGCCTTCTGCTGACCTGCATGGTTCGCTCCTTGTTTCGACATTGTCACATGTAGTTATTTGCTTTGCGGTGAGAGCCGCAAAGGTTCAGAATTAGGGCATATTTCCCTCATTCCTGAAGGGATAAAAACAGAATACCACAATGTGTGTATGCCTGTTCCAATACGGTTAAAGCAAAGTGAACAAGAAGCCTCTCGAACAAATCGAAAATGTGACGAATGTCACAGGATATCGCCAGGTCTCCCTCTGGAAGCGCGAGGATCTGCAACATCCTCAGCCAGATGAGTTAGCGGAAGAGGTACCGGTCGCGCTGGTCTACAACGGTATCTCCCACGTGGTGATGATGGCCACGCCGAAAGACCTGGAGCAGTTCGCCGTCGGCTTCTCCTTATCCGAAGGGATTATTGAGCATCGGCGGGAGATTTTCGGCATGGACGTGGTGTCGGTATGCAACGGCCTTGAGGTGCAGATTGAACTCTCCAGCCGGCGTTTTATGGGGCTCAAAGCCCGGCGTCGCGCGCTGGCCGGGCGCACCGGCTGCGGGGTCTGCGGCGTCGAGCAGCTCAATGATATTGGTAAGCCGGTTCAACCGCTGCCGTTCACTCAGACGTTCGATATCGCCAATCTCGACCAGGCCCTGGCGCATCTTAACGACTTTCAACCGGTCGGCCGACTCACCGGCTGTACCCACGCGGCCGCCTGGGTCCGGTCGACGGGCGAACTGGCGGGAGGTTTTGAAGACGTCGGCCGGCATGTGGCGCTGGATAAACTGCTGGGCCGGCGGGCGGAAATCGGCGAGGGCTGGCAGCAGGGCGCCGCGCTGGTCTCCAGCCGCGCCAGCTATGAAATGGTGCAGAAAGCCGCGATGTGCGGGGTCGAGATCCTGTTCGCGGTATCAGCAGCCACCACCTTAGCGGTGGAGGTCGCCGAGCGCTGCAACCTGACGCTGGTGGGCTTTTGCAAGCCGGGCAGGGCGACGATCTACACCCACCCGCAGCGTTTGATCGCGGGTTAAAAGTTGATCAGTAAATTTGAATAATGACAGCAAATCCTTCCGCTTTTTGTTTGGTGATGTGCGGGCTACTATTTAACACATCAAGGCACAACGCCTTATCTAAACAACTAAATGAAAGGGTTTATATCATGAAAAGCATCAAAACTTTTGTCGCAGTAATCGCTATGGCCGCCTCTTTTGCTTCCTTCGCCGCTGAAACCGTCACCGCTACCGCTGCAACGATGGACGGCGCGGAAGCGAAAATCGCCGCACAGGCCCAGGCAGCAGGCGCGTCGTCTTACAAAATTACCGAAGCGTTTACCGGCAACCGCGTGCATATGACTGCCGAACTGAACAAATAAGCGTAACGCTACTGTCGAAAGAGCGCCTCAGGGCGCTTTTTTGTTTCCGTTTCGGCAAAAAACAGTCACTATTCCCCACCGCCGCGAAAAAAATGTGGCAGTACTCACGTTTCCGTTCTTTTCTTAACTCCCCATTATTACCGCCAATGAAACATCTTCATTGTTGAATATCTCGATATTTTAACGCTATGAAATATAAAGATATTAAAAAGGAAAAGCGATGAAGAACACGCTTCGCATGTGTGATCTTTGTCACAAAAATAAGCCCGCCGTTGCGACTGTCAACTATTCATGTACGTAATTTAATACGCATTATGTGATCTCCATTGCAAATACAAGTCTTGCAGTCAGGGAAAAATGTCGTCAGGCAAATGAGCGAGGAGGCGTCATGAAAATTGGCATCGTTATTAGCGGCGGGGATGTTTCGGGAATGAATAATTTTATATTCCAGATTGCCAGGCAGGCTGATGCCGACATCACGCTGTTTAATGGCGGTATTCCTGGCCTGCTGGAGAAAAATCATCAGGATATCGCGTGGCGCGATCTGGTTGATTTCTCCATTACCGCGGTGCCGATCATTACCTCCGGACGAACCAGTCGCAAACTACAGCGCAGCGAATATGAAATGATTGCTAAAAAACTGAAATCGCTGCGTATTGACGTGCTTATTATGGCCGGGGGGGACGGCAGCCTGCAGTTTCTCAATACCCTAAGTGAATTTGATATTAATTGCTTTGGCGTGGGAATGACTATCGATAATGACGTGTATGGCAGTGATTATACGATTGGTTTTTCCACGGCCTGCGAGCAGATTATTAAAGAAGTCTCCCGTTTAAGAAATACCGGAAGAGCGCTGCCGGGGCGGGTTTTTATGGTTGAGATATTAGGAGGTTATTGTGGAGAATTAACGTTACAGTCCGCCATTAAATGCAATGCGGATATTGCCCTGATCCCGGAGGCGCAGATGCCGCTGGCCATGCTTGCGGAGCGGATTACCCGGAAGCTGAGCACGCAGAACAGCGTCGTTATCCTCTGCTCAGAAGGCTACACCAAAGAATACTCTCCCGGCTTTCAGGGAGCCATTGATACCATGATCAAACAGCTGGAACCGCAAATCGGCGTCCGAATCCGTAAAACGATTGTCGGTTATGGCCTACGCAGCGGTGACCCGACCTGTGAAGAGATTTATCAGGGCACCATTATGGCCAGTGAAGTGGTTCGCTGTATTCAGTCAGGTATGAAAAATAAAGCCATAATAATTAATTCCAGTAACAAACCTATTCCGATTGATTTAGTCAGTATGAAAAAACGTCTGGTCGATACTGAAGGACATCATTATAAACTTGCCAAGCAACTCAATATTATTTGAGGAGACCCTCCATGCTGAAAATTTTATGCGTATGTGGCTGCGGCCTCGGTTCAAGCTTTGCCATTGAAATGACGGCGAAGGCAGTTTTAAAAAAACTGGAAATTCCCGCTCATATTGAACACACCACCGTATCCGAAGCCGGAGCCTTTAAATCGGATATGATTTTGACGCAAAAAACCTTTGCCGACATCTTAACCGCCGATGCTACTGAAGAGGAAATTAAACGCGTCGTGGTGCTCAATAAGCTTACGGATAAAGAGGAAATTGAAACCAAGATCGTCGCATTCTTAAATGAACGTCATCTGAAGGTGGCTGATTATGAATAGCTTCGTTGCGTTTATCGTTAAGGATTTACTTGGCCAGGCATCCATTCTTATTGCTTTTATTGCCATGCTTGGCCTGATCCTGCAAAAGAAATCGCCGGGCAAAACCGCGGAAGGGACGTTTAAAACGCTGCTTGGCTTCTTAATTATGATGGCGGGGATCAACATCATTGTCGCCACGCTAACCTTTCTGAACGATATCTTCACCCAGGGATTTGGCATGAAAGGCTATATTACCGATGTGGCCGCCATCGCCGGGTTAGCGAATCGGGAATTAGGTTCGGAAGTGGCGCTGACGCTGCTGGTGATCTTTGCCGTCAATATTATTATCGCCCGTCTGACGCCGCTTAAATATATTTTCCTGACCGGCCAGGCGCTGCTGTGGATGGCGACGATCGGCGCCGTGATTGGCTATAAGTCCGGGCTCACTGGCGTACCGCTGATTTTAACCGGGGGCATCTTCGGCGGCGTGATGGCGGTGTTAATGCCGGCCCTGGCGCAGCCGGTGGTCAGGCGCATTACCGGATCTGACGACGTGGCCCTGGGGCACTTCTGTACCATCGGTTATCTGGTGCAGGCCGCCGTCGCAAAGGTCGTCGGCAAAGGCTCCCGCTCCACGGAAGATCTCGAGCTGCCTGATAACTTTAAGTTTCTGCAGGATACCTATCTGGCCATGGCGGTGGTGATGGTGCCGATGTATCTCATCCCGGCTATCGCGGCGGGCCCTCAGTACATCGCGCAGTTCTCCGGCGGGATTAACTACCTGATGTATGCCTTTATGCAGTCCATTCAGTTTGTCGCCGGGGTCTTTGTCCTCTATAGCGGCGTGCGTTTATTGCTCAATGAGCTGGTGCCGGCCTTTCGCGGTATCGCGATGCGTATTGTCCCGGATGCGAAGCCGGCTCTTGATTGCCCGGTACTGTTTCCTTATGCGCCGAATGCGGTGATTGTCGGATTTCTGGCGACGACCGTCGGCTCGATTATCGGCATGCTGGTTTTCCCGATGTTCGGTCTGGCGATGATCCTCCCCGGGCTGTTAACCAACTTTTTCGCCGGCGGCACGGCAGGGGTTTTTGGCAACGCGCTGGGCGGACGCCGCGGGGCGATGATCGGCGGGGTTATTCACGGCCTGTTTATCACGTTTCTGCCGGCCATTCTGGTGCCCATGCTGGAGAGCTATGGCTTTACGGGCGTCACCTTCAGCGACTCTGACGTCATCAGCTCGGGTCTGGTATTAGGCCACGCCTTCCAGAATAACTGGCTCTTTGTCGCCTTATTTATTGTGTTTGTCGCCGCACTGGCATGGTTTGTCAACGGGAAATCCGCTAAGCCGAAAGGGGAAAATGTTCATGAGTCTGTATAATTTCAATGAGATTTTAAAAATTGCCCAAGCGAGAAATTTTAAAGCGATTGGCTCGTTTAACTTGCACTGTATTGAGATGCTGCCGGCGTTTTTCAAAGCCGCGCAAAACAGCCACAGCCCGTTAATGATCCAAATTTCAACCGGGACCGCGGAGTACCTCGGCTATCGTTTGCTGGTCGACGCCGTGCGTTCATTAGCGGACAGTGAAAATATTCCAGCCTGTCTGCATCTTGACCACTGCTCAGATATTAAGGCCATCGAGACGGCAATGAACGCGGGCTTTTCGTCGGTGATGTACGACGGCTCACACTTAAGCCTCGAGGAAAATATCGGTAACACGCGGATTGTGGTGGAAATGGCCCGGCCGCGGAATATTACGGTAGAAGGTGAGCTGGGGGCGATCGGCGGGTCAGAGGATGGAAAAGCGGTGGCGGCGGAAGATATCTGTTTTACCACCGTCGAAGATGCGAAACGCTTTGTGGAGGAGACCCAGGTCGATATGCTGGCCGTTTCGGTAGGCACCGTGCATGGCCTCTACACCGGTAAAGCGCAGATACAGCACCAGCGGCTGAAACAGATTAGCGCGGCGACCGGCGTGCCGCTGGTGCTGCATGGCGGTACCGGCGTCAGCGATGAGGATATGCGGCTGGCCGTCACCGAAGGGATTAATAAAGTGAACGTCGGGACGGAAATGAACGTGCAGTGGGTTGACCGCTGTAAAACGACGTTTGAGAAAGGGAAGGTGAATGACAGCGTACGGAAATTCTTAATTCCCGCCAACCAGGCGGTCACTGATGTCTTAATGGAAAAAATGGCGTTATTTAAATAACGTTTTCTCCTTCACTCTCTATTTCATTGCCCTGTCTTCCGCCAGGGAGGGAACTTGCTATGTTTGAATCATTGAAAACGTTGTGGAAAAAAGAGCAAACCCCGCTGCAGGATTATGATCAACAGTCCCGTCAGTTGGCGGAGGAAATTGCCAGACTGGAAGGCGAACTACAGCGCCAGCCTGGCAATAGCGAGGTGCAAAAAACATTAATGCTGACTTACAACCGGGCGCTATCGATATATGCCAAAAGCACCACCCACCGGCAGGATATCGATACGCTGTTTCTGCAGATTGATAATTTACGCAATATTATTCGCCGCAATATTTAGGAATACAGAATGACCATAAAAGAACTGCTTATTGAGGCCGATGCCATTCAGGTTGGCGTTGTGGAGTCCGACTGGCAGCGGGTAATAAAGCTGGCTGCCCGCCCGCTGGAGGCAAAAGGCTTTATTTCGACGGAATATAGCCAGGCGGTGATCGACAATACCCTGAACCATGGCGCCTATTACGTCTTCGATGAAGGTATTGCCATCCCCCATGCCCGACCCGAGTGCGGCGTCAGACGCAACTGCTTTAGCCTGGTGCTGCTGGAAAAGCCGATTCCTTTTGCGGACAGTGAAAAAGCCGACATTGTCATTATGTTTGGCGCCCGGGATAGCAATGCGCATATCGAGGAGGGGATCCGCTCCATCGTCGCGCTGCTGGATAACAATGACACGATGGCCAAACTGCGGATGGCCCGCAGCCGGGAGGAGGTTGTCGCATTACTATGAACAGACATCTGACCCCAGTCTGCAAAACGGCTATTTTAATCAACGGCATTCCGGCCTCGGGGAAGAGTACCATCACCCGTTTGCTGGCGGAGACCTTCAGCCTGCCGGTATTGACGATCGACGGCATCAAAGAGCCGTTTATGGCGCGTCTGGCCCCGGTCGACCGGCCAATGAATCGCCAGCTGGGCTGTGCGGCGTATGAGGTGATCTGGTCGATTGTCGGCGCGTCGCCTGCCAGCATGGTTTGGTTGATCGACGCCTGGTTCGGCTTTCAGCCCCGGGAGACCTTGCAAAAATTGCTGCGGCAGGCGGGCGTGGAGCAGGTGATTGAGATCTGGAACCATATCTCCCCCGAGCTGGCGGTCGCGCGCTATGCCTCGCGGCTGGCGACGCGGCCGCCGGGCCACCCCGGCGAAGAGTATCTGCCGGAGCTGGCCCAGCTGGCCGGGCGTGCGCAGCCCATGTCTTTAGGACCCCTTCTGACGATAGACCAGCAGCGCCCGCTGGAGATAACGGCGGTTATTCACTGGCTTGAAGGCACAATTAGCGGACAACGCACCGGTTTGGCGAATTACGCCTACCCGTCCTAGGACATACCCGCCAGCCGCAGCAGCGCCGTCACCACCGCCGCGGCGATAATCACGCCGATCAGCGGCACCTTGCGCCAGGCGAGAAATACAGCGACAGCCACGCCCAGAACGCGCGCCATGCCGGCGAAATGCGCGCCTTCATAGAAAGTGGTGGCCAGGGCGACGGAAAAAAGCAGCACCGTCGCCGCATCGGAAAGCAGCGCCTGCGAGCGCTCGGAAAATGCCAGCCGATTACCAAGCTTCGCGCCGCCAAGACGCATCAGATAGGTTCCCAGCGACAGGATGGCGATACCGGCGATAAACAGCGTCATATTGCCCATTATTTTTTCCTCGACAGTAAACCAAACAACGAGAGCAGCACCGGCAGCCCGGTAGGCGCAAACGGCACGGCAGCAAGCGCCAGCGCGGCGCCGCTGACGGCGCGGATCAGCGTGGTACGGTTTTTAAAGGCCGGGATCACCAGCGCCAGCAGGATTGCCGGGAAGACCGCGTCAAGCCCGATGGTTTCCGGCGCCGGCAGCAGTTTGCCGACGGCGGCGCCGGTGAGCGTACCCAAAGGCCAGATCAGCGCTACGCCGGCGCCGCACAGCCAGTAGGCCGCTTTGCGCTGCGCGGGGGTGGGCTGCGACAAGCCAAAGACCACGCTCTCGTCGTTCATAATGTGGCACCCGATAAAGCTTAAGGCGCGCCGACCAACCAGTTCGCGCACGGTCACCCCGAAAGGGATATGGCGCGCGTTGACTAACAGGCCGGCGGCGGCGGCGGCCAGCGGGCTACCGCCGCTGGCGACAATACCGATAAACATAAATTCAGAGGCGCCCGCCAGCACGGACACCGAAAGTACGAGCGGCACCCATAAGGGGAAGCCGTAAGCCACCGCCAGCGACCCATAGGACATGCCTACCACCCCGACGGCGAGGCAAACTAAAACAATCGCTTTTATCGTGTCTCCGCTGAGACTGGAGAGAGTTTGTTTCATATCCCTTAGCCATATCGAACGAATTTCCATTATAATGAACACATAATGATCGTTTTTCAAGGCGAACAAATCGTTCGATATAAAAAACAAGGGGCGGGTATGACACAGCCAATCAGCGTTATCGCCAAAAGTCTGGTGCGGGAGCGGGCGCGGACCGGGCTTTCGCTGGCGGAAGTCGCGCGTCGGGCGGGTATCGCAAAATCCACGCTATCGCAACTGGAGTCCGGCAACGGTAATCCGAGTCTGGAAACGCTGTGGTCGCTCTGCGTAGCGCTGGATATTCCATTTGCCAGGCTGCTTGAGCCGCAGGTGAACAAAACGCAGGTGATCCGCCGCGGCGAGGGGACAAAAGTGGTGGCGGAGCAGGCGAACTATCAGGCTATTTTGCTGGCCGCCTGTCCACCCGGCGCGCGTCGGGACATCTATTTGCTGCTCACCCAGCCCGGCGCCGACCGCATTTCGCATCCGCATCCGCCAGGCTCGGTGGAACATATTATCGTGACCCAGGGGCGGGCGCGGGTAGGGCTGACGTCGGCGCCGGAAGAGCTCGGCGAGGGCGACTATATCTGCTATCCGGCGGATCAGGAGCATGTGTTTCAGGCCCTGGAGCCGGATACGCAGGCCCTGCTGATCGCTGAGCAAAACTGACATCGCACCGGCGGGCGTCGCGCTCTCGCTGGACGCCATAGCCGTATTGCGGGACACTAGCCGCATTCTTCCGCGAAGACAGGCATACCTATGTCGCTGAAAGCCATTGCTAAAGAACTTGGGATCTCGGTAACGACCGTCAGCCGCGCGTTAAACGGCTATGATGATGTGTCGCAGGAGACCCGTGCTCGCGTGGAGGCTGAAGCGCAGCGTCGCGGATATCGGCCAAACACGTTCGCGCGTCGCCTGAAAATGGGCAAAATCGACGCCGTTGGCCTCGTTTTCCCCGTGCGCCCCGCGCCGCTGAATAACAACGTCTTTCTCGAAATGGTGGGAGAAATCAGCCACGAGCTGGCGCGCTATGAGATTGATTTACTGCTGATCGCCGATGATGAACAGGCCGATAAACACGGCTATATGCGCATGGTGCAGAGCCGTCGCGTCGATGCGCTGATCGTCGCGCATACCCTGGACGACGACCCGCGCCTGATTCAGCTGCTCTCTTCCGGCTTTCCTTTTCTCGCGCTGGGCCGTAGCCGCCTGCCGCAGCCCTACGCCTGGTTTGATTTCGATAACCAGGCGGGCACGTATCGCGCCACCCGTCATCTGATTAGCCAGGGGCACCGGCGCATCGCGCTGCTGAGCGAAAATAATAATCAGGCGTTTATTACCCAACGCCGCAACGGTTACCTGGAAGCGCTGCGCGAAGCGGGCCTGGCGGAAACCTGGCTGCGCAGCGTGCCGCCCACCCGCCGCGGCGGGTTTCAGGCAACGATGGAGCTGCTGCGCTTGCCTGAACCGCCAACGGCGATTGTCACCGACTGCAATACCCATGGCGACGGCGCGGCGATGGCCCTGGCTCAGCTCGGACGTCTTACCGGCGCCGATCGCGTCTCACTGGTGGTCTACGACGGTTTGCCGCAGGATAGCATCATCGACACCCCGGTGGGCGCGGTGGTTCAATCCACCCGACAGGGGGTGGGCCGCCAGATAGCCACGATGGTCCGCCGCTTAATTGCCGGCGAAGATCTGACCTCGCTTCAGGTGCTCTGGCAGCCCGAATTCATTCCCGGCGAAACCGCCTGACCTGACCCCTTTTTAACCCGTAATTCTGAAGCCGATCACGGATCCGAAACGTTTTGGTTGGCATCCGAAACGTTTCGGATCAACAGTAAGACATTCCTTGTTATGGAGATGTCTGATGTCTGATTCGCTGATTCACCTGCAAAGCGCCGGTGCCGATGTTGTCATTAAAACTCGCCCTTTCGCCGAAATTGTCTACTGGGGGCCGCATTTAAGCCACTTTTCGCCGCAGGATGCCGACAGCCTGACGCGACCGGTCGCCAATGGCCGCCTCGATGTCGATTCCCCGGTCACTTTAATGGCGGAACTGGGCCATGGTCTGTTTGGCGCGCCGGGCATTGAAGGCCATCGCCAGGGGCTGGATGCCTCGCCGATTTTCGCCACCAGCAAAGTGCGGCACGAGGGCCAGACGCTAACCCTGGTCAGCGAAGACCCGCATGCCGGCCTGCGTTTGTACAGCGAGATCGCATTGGATGCCAGCGGTGTGTTGAGCGTGCGCCATGGCGTGACCAATCTGCGCGTCAGCCCATGGCAGGTGGATCGCCTGGCGGTCACGCTGCCGGTCGCCGAACGCGCTCGTGAGGTAATGGCTTTCCATGGCCGCTGGATCCGCGAGTTTCAGCCTCACCGCCTGACCCTGGAGCACGACAGCTTTGTGCTGGAGAACCGCCGCGGGCGCACCTCTCACGAACATTTCCCGGCCCTGATCACCGGCAGCCACGCCTTTAGCGAGATGCAGGGTGAAGTCTGGGGCGTGCATCTGGCCTGGAGCGGTAATCATCGCCTGCGGGCGGAGGTGAAAACCGATGGCCGCCGCTATCTGCAGGCCGAGGCGCTCTATCTGCCGGGCGAAATGGCGCTGGCGGAAGGGGAAACCTTGTGGACGCCTTACCTGTATGCCAGCTACTCGGCGAACGGGCTGAACGGCATGAGCCAGCAGTTCCATCGTTATCTGCGCGAACGGATTATTCGCTTCCCGGGCAACAAGCCGCGCCCGGTGCATCTCAACACCTGGGAGGGGATCTATTTCGACCACGATCCGGACTACATCATGCGCATGGCGGATGAAGCGGCGGCCCTGGGCGTGGAGCGTTTTATCATTGACGACGGCTGGTTTAAAGGACGCAACGACGACTGGGCGGCGCTCGGCGACTGGTATCTCGATGAGAAAAAATACCCCCACGGCCTGACGCCGGTTATCAACCACGTGAAATCGCTGGGGATGGAGTTCGGTATCTGGGTGGAGCCTGAGATGATTAACCCGGATTCCGATCTGTATCGGGCACACCCTGATTGGGTGCTGGCGCTTCCGGGCTATACGCCGCTTCCCGGGCGTCATCAGTTTGTCCTGAACCTGAATATTCCGGAAGCCTTTGATTATCTGCTGGAGCGGATGAGCTGGCTGCTGGGCGAACACGCGGTGGACTACGTGAAATGGGATATGAACCGCGAGCTGGTGCAGCCGGGCCATAACGGCAAAGCCGCCGCCGATGCGCAGACTCGCCAGTTCTACCGCCTGCTGGATACGCTGGTGGCCCGCTTCCCGCATATTGAATTTGAATCCTGCTCCTCCGGCGGCGGTCGTATCGATTATGAAGTCCTCAAGCGCAGCCATCGCTTCTGGGCTTCTGACAACAATGACGCCCTTGAGCGCAACACCATCCAGCGCGGCATGAGCTACTTCTTCCCGCCGGAGGTGATGGGCGCGCATATCGGTAATCGCCACTGTCATGCCACCTTCCGCCAGCACAGTATCGCCTTCCGCGGCCTGACGGCGCTGTTCGGTCATATGGGGCTTGAGCTGGATCCGGTGAGCGCCGATGAAGAAGAGCGCGCCGGGTATAGGAAATACGCGGCTCTGCATAAGCAGTGGCGCGACGTGATCCATCACGGCGTGCAGTGGCGGATGGATATGCCGGACGCCACCACCCTTGCTCATGGCGTCGTCAGCCCGGATAAAGCGCAGGCGATTTTCCTCGTCAGCCAGCTGGCGATGCCGGACTACACCCTGATGGCGCCGCTACGCCTGGCGGGGTTGGAGGCGAGCGCCCGCTATCAGGTGACGCTCCTCGATCATCCGAACATTCAGATCACCGGCGAGGGCGGCCACACCATGCGGAAGCTGCCGGCATGGATGACGACGCCGCAGACGGTGAGCGGTGAGTGGCTACAGCAGGCGGGGCTGGCGCTGCCCATCCTCGACCCGGAAAGCGCCATTCTGATTGGCCTGCAACGCGTGTGATGGTATCGGGCCGCGTCGCGGCCCTTCTTGAGGAAAATATAATGAACCCGACCGTCTGTACCCACAAAAACAACCCCAACTTCTGGATTTTCGGGCTGTTCTTCTTTCTCTACTTCTTCATCATGGCCACCTGCTTTCCGTTTCTGCCGATCTGGCTGTCGGATGTTATCGGCCTGAATAAAACTGAAACCGGCCTCGTTTTCTCCAGCCTGTCGCTGTTCGCCATCTGTTTCCAGCCGGTTCTCGGGGTGATCTCAGACAAGCTGGGGCTGAAAAAACATCTGATGTGGATCGTGACCGTTCTGCTGGTGCTGATTGCTCCCTTCTTCCTCTATGTTTTCGCGCCGCTGCTGAAAACCAACATCTGGCTCGGGGCGCTGAGCGGCGGCGCCTATATCGGCTTTGTATTCTCCGCAGGCGCCGGCGCGATGGAGGCCTATATCGAACGGGTAAGCCGCAACAGCGGGTTTGAATACGGCAAGGCGCGCACCTTTGGTTGTCTGGGATGGGCGCTGTGCGCCACCACCGCCGGCATGCTGTTCAGCATTAATCCCGAATGGGTGTTCTGGATGGGGTCGGCCGCCGCGCTGCTGCTGGTGGTGCTGGTGGCTATCGCCAAACCGCAGGCCAGTCAGTCCGCGCAGGTAATGGACTCGCTCGGCGCCAATCGCCCGGCGATCGATTTAAAAACGGCGGTGCGCATGTTCCGTCAGCGGAAGATGTGGATGTTTATTCTGTATGTTATCGGCGTAGCCTGCGTGTATGACGTTTTCGATCAGCAGTTCGCCACCTTCTTCAAATCGTTCTTTGCGACCCCGGAAGCAGGCACCCGTGCCTTTGGTTTCGCCACCACCGCGGGAGAAATATGTAACGCCATCATTATGTTCAGCTCGCCGTGGATTATTAACCGCATCGGAGCGAAGAATACCCTGCTGATCGCCGGGATGGTGATGGCGGCCAGAATGATTGGCTCTTCCTTCGCCACCACCGCCGCGGAAGTGGTGGCGCTGAAGATGCTCCATGCGCTGGAAGTGCCGTTCCTGCTGGTGGGCGCCTTTAAATACATCACCGGCGTGTTTGATGTCCGGCTGTCGGCGACCATTTATCTGGTGGGCTTCCAGTTCGCCAAACAGGTGGCGGCGATCTTCCTCTCCGCCTTCGCCGGCAATATGTATGATCGGATCGGCTTCCAGGAGACCTATATGATCCTCGGCGGAATAGCCCTGACGGTCACCTTAATATCCGCGTTTACGTTAGCGGGCAAGGCGAAAAGTGAGCCGCTGCGCGATAATGCGATGACCGTTTAATTATCAACATTCCGTGGCACAGGGTGGTGCCTGACAGAGAAGGAAGATGTCATGATGGATATGAAAAAACGTATGAACAGCGGTGAGCTTTACCTGGATGCAGGATATGGCTTGCCGGAGCAGCGGCTGATGGGTAAAGCGCGGGCCTATGAATATAATCATTCGCATCCGTTTAATCAGGAATTGCGCAACGATATTATTCAGCGCATGTTCGCGAAAGTCGGCGAACAATGCTGGATAGAGCCGCCGATCAATATTGCCTATGGGATCCATACGACGATTGGTGACAATTTTTATGCCAATTTTAACCTCACGCTGGTCGACGATGCGGACATTATCATCGGCAATAACGTCATGTTTGCGCCAAATGTCACTATCTCCACCGCCGGGCATCCCATCCACCCCGCGCTGCGCCATACGCATCAACAGTTTTCATTACCGGTAGTGATTGAAGATGGGGTCTGGTTAGGCACGGGGGTGATTATTAATCCCGGGGTAACGATTGGCCAGAATTCAGTCATAGGCGCGGGCAGTGTGGTAAATCGCTCTATACCGGCGAATGTGGTTGCCGCTGGCGTACCTTGCCGGGTATTAAGAGAAATTACCGATGCGGATAAAGACAAATACGCACTTTTCCCCGGATGATGGACGAGAGAAACAGGGGAGCGTAAAGGATCGTGTCCCCTGTTTTGCATTATCGCCGTTGAACCGGCCTCCAGCCCGCATGGGGGGAGGCCGGGGAAGGTACTCTCCGGCGTCGCGGGGTTTCACGCCAGATAAAACACTTCTTTGAGCTCCGCGCTCAGCGGGCTGTTGTCCGGGTTGCTGGGCATCACCTCGCGCATGTATTTCCACCAGCGCTGGCACACTTCCGTGCTGGCGACCGCCTCCCAGCGGGCTTCCGACTCAATCTCCACCGTGGCGAACAGCAGGTTGCGCTCTTTATCGAGATAAATGGCGTAGTGGTGCGCGCCGTGCGTTTTCAGCACCGCCTCCAGCTCCGGCCAGATGGGGTTGTGGCGACGTGCATACTCCTCGTGCGCGTCAGGGTTCACCTGCATCACAAAGGCTTTGCGGATCATAATGCCTCCAGATAGAGCTCGCGTACCTCATCGCGGCTGGCGGGGCGCGGGTTACACGGCGCGCACGGGTCGGCCAGCGCTTTGTCCAGCCAGCCTTCGATATCGGCTTTGCTGACGCCAAGCTGGCTGAAGCCCTGGGGGATCCCTACGCGTTTGCTCAGCGCGCGAATGGCGTTGATGGCCTCCATGCTGGCGGCTTCATCGCTCATGCCGTGGGTATCGACACCCATCGCCTGCGCCACGCGGGCGAAGCGCGCCACCGCGTTCGGGCGGTTAAAGTTTTCGATGATCGGCAGCAGGATGGCGTTGCACACTCCGTGTGGCAGGTTGTGGGTGGCGCCAGGCTGATGGGCCAGGGCGTGTACCAGCCCGAGGCCGGCGCTGTTGAACGCCATGCCCGCCAGATACTGGCCAAAGGCCATCTGTTCGCGGGCCTGCAGATCGTGTCCCTCCTCTACCGCTTTTGGCAGCCACAGGTTGATCAGGCGGATGGCCTCGAGGGCGTTGGCGTCGGTGAGGGGATGGGCGCCAACGGAGACAAAGGCCTCGATGGCGTGGGTCAGGGCGTCCATGCCGGTGGCGGCGGTAACGGCTGGTGGGATGTCGAGCATCACGCTGGCGTCGTCGACGGCGATATCCGGGATCAGGTTCGGGTCGATAATCACCTCTTTTACCTGACGCTCGCTATCGATAATCACGGCGTTGCTGGTCATCTCCGCCGCCGTGCCGGCGGTGGTGTTGATGGCCACCAGCGGCACGCCAGCGTTTTTCACTTTGCCGACGCCGGAGTAGGCGGTGGAGGGGCCTTGGTTGGCGGTGAGGATTTTTATCGCTTTGGCGGTATCAATCGGGCTGCCGCCGCCGAAGGCGATCAGGTAATCGCAGCGGGCCGCCTGGTACGCCGCATAGCCTTGCTGCACCAGCGCTTCGGTGGGGTTGGGGAACACGTCGTCAAACAGCTGATAAGCCATCTGCTGTTCATCCAGCGCGGAAAACAGACTGTCCAGCAGGCCCAGCTTCACCAACTGGCCGTCGGTGACGATCAGCGCCTTGCCCCACTGTTTGCCCGCTACCAGCTTGACCATATCACCGATAGCGCCTGCGCCGTGGAGGCTGATTTTAGGTAGTGCCAACATAAAACTCATGATAATTCTCCTTAATGTTGATTTTGGGAAATCCGTTTCCCCTCACCCCGCCCTTCTCCCTTGGGAGAGGGCCAGGGCGAGGGGGAAATTAACATCGTCTTCGCTGCAGCATCCGCCGGGCCATAATCGGCAGGGAGATCACCACGATCAGCATCGCGCCGATAATCACCGACATCACGATGCCGGGTACGTTCAGCAGGCTCAGGCCGAAGGTCACCAGCCCCATCAGAAAGGCGGCGATGATCACCCCGGGCATGCTGCCGGAACCGCCAAGAATATTGACGCCGCCGAGCACCGCCATGGTGACAACCGCCAGCTCCCAGCCCATCGCCAAAGTGGGGCGGGTACTGCCGAGCCGTGAGGTCAACAGGATCGCCGCCAGCCCGGCCATCAGCCCGACCAGCGCGAACAGCGCGAGGTTATGTCGCTTCACGTTGATCCCGGAGTACCAGGCGCCGGTCGGGTTATTGCCGATGGCGTAGGTTCGGCGGCCAAAGTTGGTTTTATGCAGCAGGAAGGTGAAGGCAGCCGCGAGGAGGATAAACAGCGCAAACTCAAAAGAGAGCGCCCCCCACACGTACCCCTGGCCGAACCAGGCAAAGCTCTCCGGGTAGTGGTTGAGCGCCTGATCGCCCAGCAGGATATAGGTGATGCCGCGATACAGGCTCATGGTGCCGATGGTGATCACAATGGACGACAAGTTAAAGCGAGTCACCAGCAAGCCGTTGAACAGGCCGCACAGCAGACCTACGCCCAGGCCGATGACCACCAGCAGCGGGGTGCCCATCCCCGCTGCCGCGCAGAAGCCCATCACCGTTGAGCTGAGCGCCATCGTCGAGGCCACCGACAGATCGATTTCCCGGGCGATAATCAGCATCGCCATCGGCAGGACGACGATCGCCTTCTCGGTAAAGGTAAAGATCGCGTCCGAGAGGTTCCAGATATTGAGGAAGTACGGGGAAGCCACCGCGTTGCCGATAAATACCGCCAGGGTGACCGCCAGTAAAAACCCTTCCCAGCACAGCAGGCGGCGCAGCGGCGACGGCGCGGCCGGGGCGTTTTTCATCTCTTCAGATACCATCATCTTGCTCATGATTTTACCGCCTGTTTCTGTCGGGCTAACGCCGCGTTACGCAGGATTAACCGCCCGTGACCGCGATTGCCGCGCTCGTTAAGCAACACCGCCATGACGATCACCGCCCCGGAAATCGCCATTTGCCAGAACGGCGAGATGCCGACCACCGGCAGGGCATTATTGATGACCCCGAGGAACAGCGCGCCGCACAGGCAGCCCAGTACCCGTCCGCTTCCGCCCATGGTGCTGATACCGCCGATCACGCAGGCGGCGACCACCTGCAGCTCAAAGCCGTTCGCCACATCGACATAGGCGACGGCGAAGCGCGAGATCCACAGATAGCCGCAGAAGCCAGCCAGCGCGCCGGAGAGGCAGAAGCTGACGAACTGCATTTTCCCGGCGTTAATGCCGGTGTAATACGCCGCCGTCGCGTTGCCGCCCGCGGTATACAAGGCCCGGCCGGTGCGGCTGTAGCGCAGGAAGTAACCCACCAGCAGCAGCGCGGCGATGGCGCACCAGCTCAGCAGCGGCAATCCCAGGAGGGTGCTGCGCGGCAGACTGAGAAAATCAGCGCTCATCTGATGTGAGTTAACCCAGCCGCCGTCGGTCAGCAGGAAGATAATGCCGCGATAAATGCTCATGGTGCCCAGGGTCACCACGATGGCGGGAATGCCGAGGCGCCAGACCAGCAGGCCGTTAATCATCCCCATCAGCAGGCCCAGCAGGGTTGCCAGCGCCAGCAGCGCTACCACCGGAATACCCGGATTATGGGCATTGAGCAGGGCGACGATCATCCCGGTCAGCGCCAGGTTGGCGGCCATCGACAAATCGATGCCTTTGGTGAGCAGCACCATCATCTGTCCGAGGGCGAGAATGATAAGGATGGCAGTATCGTTAAACATCTCCACCAGATTACCCGGTGAAACGAACGACGGCGCCCGGCTGCCAATGGCGCCGATCATCAAAATGATGACCAGCGCCAGCAGCGCTTCGCGATGCTTCAGCCATGCGTGTCCCATCATGCTGCCTCCTGGCCGATGCCGCTGGCGGCGCTAACGATGGTTTCCGCCGTCGCTTCCCCGGCCCGGTACTCGGCGACCATCAGCCCTTCATGCATCACGATAATCCGGTCGGCCATGCCCATGACTTCCGGCAGCTCTGACGAGACCATAATCACCGCCAGCCCCTGGCTGACCAGCTCGGACATAAACTGATGCACAGCGGCTTTTGAGCCGATATCGATGCCTTTGGTCGGCTCATCGAGGATGATCACCTCGGGCTGGGTCGCCAGCCATTTGCCGATCACCACTTTCTGCTGGTTGCCGCCAGAGAGGGTCTCCACCGGCTGCCGCCAGCTGGAGGCTTTAACCTGCAGGCATGAGGCGTACTCGTCCGCCAGCCGCCATTCCCGGGCGTCGTTCAGGACGCCGTTAGGATTGAGCTTGCTCAGCTGCGGCAGACTGATGTTCTGGGCGATAGGCAGGGCGATGATCGCCCCCTGTTTCTGTCGCTCTTCCGGTACGCAGACGATGCCCGCGCGGATAGCGTCGGCGGGTTGGCGAAAGCGCATGGGGCTGCCGTTCAGTCGGATCTCGCCGGAGGAGGGATGCGTTACGCCGGAGAGCGCCTGCATCAGCTCGGTGCGTCCGGCGCCCACCAGGCCGTAAAAGCCGAGAATTTCTCCCTTGCGCAGGCTGAAGCTGATATCGGCAAACTCGGTAGGATGACAAAGATCGTTGACCTCCAGCACCGTTTCCCCTGGGGTACAGTCGACTTTCGGGTAGGTTTGGCTGATCGCCCGGCCCACCATCATCGACACCATCCGCTCTTCGGTAATATCGCTCATTATCCCGGAGCTGACGTACACCCCATCGCGCAGGATGGTGTAATAGTCGGCCAGCTCGAAAATTTCATCGAACTTATGCGAGATAAACAGGATCGCTTTGCCGTCCTGCTTCAGACGCTCAACGATGTGATAAAACTCCAGGATTTCATGCTGGGAAAGCGCGGCGGTCGGCTCATCGAGGATCACCGCCTGGGCGTCGAAAGCCAGCGCCCGGGCAATCGCCACCATGTGCCGCTGGGCGATGCTGAGCGTTTTTAACGTTGCCCGCGGGTCGATCTGGACTTCCAGCCGGGCGAGGATCTCACCAGCCCGGCGGTGCATCGCCGGCCAGTCGAGCGTTTTGAGCAGTCCCTTATACAGATACTGGCCGACGAAAATGTTTTCGCTGACCGAAAGTTCGTCAAACAGTATGGTTTCCTGGTGGATGGCGGTGATCCCCATCTTGTGCGCCGACTCCGGCGTCGGCAGATGAATGGGAATCGCTTTATAGAGGATCTCCCCCTCTTCGGGCTGATAAATACCGGTCATCACTTTGACCAGCGTGGATTTCCCCGCGCCGTTTTCGCCGATGAGGGCGGTCACTTTGCCGGGCCAGAGATCGAGCTGCACGTTCTCAAGGGCGCGCACACCGGGAAAAATCTTGGTGATCCCCTTCAGCGACAGCAGTGGCGTTGATGCTGACATGATAGTTCTCCGTAAAATCGCCCCTCACCCTAACCCTCTCCCCAAAGGGGAGAGGGAACGGTCTGGCGCCCGCAGGCCGCATTGCACAGAGGACCAGTCTTTCCCCCTCTCCCCAGGGGAGAGGGAACGGTCCGGCGCCCGCAGGCCGCATCGCGCAGAGGGCCAGCCATTCCCCCTCTCCCTCTGGGAGAGGGCCGGGGTGAGGGAACAAGGGTTAGAAAATTTTCGAGAACTTATCGATGTTGCTCGCATCGTAGACAAACGGCTCGGCCATCGCGCCATTCCCTTCGGCGTCCAGCTTCACTTTGCCCAGCTTGCCCATACTGGCTTCGGTTTTGGTCGCCGTGCCTTTGACTAAATCGTCGGCCAGATAGGTGGCGGCGTAACCGAGGTCAATCGGGTTCCAGATGGCGAAGCTTTTGCTGGCGCCAGACTTGATCGCGCCGGCCATTTCCGACGGCAGCCCCAGCCCGGTGACATAGACTTTGCCAATTTTTCCCTGGTCCTTCACCGCCTGCGCGGCGGCAACAATCCCCACCGATGACGGCGAAACAATGACTTTCAGGTCCGGATATGATTTCAGCAGGCCCACCGCTTCGCGGTAGCTTTTATCCGACAGATCGTCACCGTAGGCGACGGTCACCAGATTGACGGACGGATACTGCGGCAGCACCTTTTTCATCTCCTCAATCCAGATATTCTGGTTAGTGGAGGTCGGGGTGGCGCTTAACACCGCCACATCCCCCTTCTCCACGTTCAGCGCCTTCAGCGCATCGGCGGCGAGCTTGACGTTGGTCTCGCCAATTAAGGCGTTATTGGAAGGATTAAGATGGATCTGGCGGCCTGCCGGCGCCACGCCGGAGTCCCAGGAAACCACTTTGATGCCGCGCTGCATCGCTTTTTTCAGCACCGGCACCACCGCGTCCGGATCGTTGGCGGAAATGGCGATCGCATCCACCCCCTGGGCGATCAACCCGTTCAGCACATCGATCTGCGCTTCGGCGGTGGTGGTGGTCGGGCCGGTGTAGATCACTTTGACATCACCTAACTCTTTGGCGGCCTGTTGGGCGCCAACGTTGGCGGCTTCGAAGAAGCCATTTCCCAGCGATTTCGCCACGAGGGCGATTTTAACTTCTGCTAAGGCGGAACCGGACAACGCCAGGGCGGCAACGGTGAGGATCAAGCTTGTCTTTGTTTTCATTGCTTTTACTCCACATGAGTCAGTTTTGTAGGGTTTGCAGGTGAGGCTTCGCCCCGTCTCGGTGAGCGGGGCGCGATGTTGTTATGGATAAAGATCTAACGCGGACTGCAGCGGCTGGACGTTGAAGCGTTTGCCAAGAGCGATAAGCTCTTCGCGAGTGATGGTCTGCTTCATCCCGCCCATGGACAGGACTTTCACCAGCACTTCGGCGGACTTCTCGGCAGTGTCGATCAGGCCGAAGGTCTCATCCAGGGTTGGGCCGCTGCCGAAGACGCCGTGGAACGGCCACAGCACCAGCGAGTGTTTTTGCATGGTTTCCGCAGTCGCCTGGCCGATTTCATCGGTGCCTGGCACCATCCACGGCAGAATGCCGACGCCGTCCGGGAAGACCACCAGACATTCGGTGCTACCTTCCCACAGCTTGCGGGTGAACAGATCGCTGTGGTTCTCCAGGACGTAGGTCAGGGCGATCAGATTGGTGGCATGACAGTGCATGATCACCCGGTCCTTGCCGTCGGTCAGTTTGATGCGCTCGCTGTGCGACAGGAAGTGTGCCGGCAGCTCGGAGGTCGGCACCGCATCCTCCGTCAGACCCCACAGGATATGGTATCCCGCGCCGTCGCTGTCGACTTTCACCACGCCAAGGTTAGCGGCCGGGTCGAGCTGGACATTACGGAAGAATTTGCCGGAACCGGTGACGATAAACGGCTGGTTGGCCAGGGTTGGCATCGGCTGGCTGAGGGCGATATAGCGGGGTTTAGCGTGGAAATCCGCCGCGTAAGGTTCGATATCCGCCTCATCCAGACGCAGCGTCAGGTTGCCGCCGTTGCGCTCGTCCCAGCCTTTCAGCCAGGCGTCGGAGGTGGCTTTGATCATGCCCTGGACGAACCAGGCGTCGATAATGGTCTGCATAGTCTTGTCTTTCCTGTTAATCCGGTGGGGGTAGCCCCTCACCCTAACCCTCTCCCCACAGGGGAGAGGGAACGGTTCGGTGCGCTCTGACAACATCGCGCAGTTCGTAGCCCGGGTAAGGCGTCAGCCGCGACCCGGGGAAGCCCGTGTATTACCCGCGCTGGCTCAGAACCGCATTCTCATAAGCCCGCACGTTGTCCAGCCACTGGCTGCCCGCCGGCGTGTCGTGACGCTGGCAGTACATCTCCCAGATGGCCTGCCACGGCAGGGATTTTTGCTCTTCGAGTAGCGCCAGGCGGGCGGTGTAATCGCCGTCGTTCTCCAGCTGGCGCAGCTGGTTGGTCGGTTCCAGCAGGGCGCGCAGCAGCGCTTTTTTCATATTGCGGGTACCAATCACCCAGGCCGCGATGCGGTTGATGGAGGCATCGAAGAAGTCGAGGCCGATGTGCACGCGGTCAAACAGGTTATGGCGAATGATTTCGCTGGCGATGGCCTGAGTCTCATCATCCAGCAGCACCACGTGGTCGCTGTCCCAGCGCACCGGGCGGCTGACGTGCAGCAGCAGGCGCGGGATGTAGAGCATGGCGGCGGAGATCTTGTCGGAGATGACCTCCGTCGGGTGGAAGTGGCCGGCATCCAGGCACAGCGCCGTCTGGCGGCTGGTGGCGTAGCCCATATAGAACTCGTTGGAGCCGACGGTGTAGCTTTCGGCGCCGATACCGAACAGCTTGCTCTCGACGGCGTCAATGTGGTGCGCCGGGTCGAATTTTTCGCTGATGACTTCATCCAGCGCGTTCAGCAGCCGCTGGCGCGGCGCGAAGCGGTCAACGGTAATGTCCTTCATGCCGTCCGGCACCCAGATATTCATCACTGACGGGGTGCCCAGCTGCTCGCCAAAATAAGCGGATACGCGGCGGCTGGCTTTGCAGTGGTCGATCCAGAACTGGCGGATCTCATCGTTGGCATGCGACAGGGTAAAGCCGTCGGCGCTCAGCGGATGCGAGAAGCAGGAGGGGTTGAAATCCAGCCCCAGTTTGTTGGCTTTCGCCCACTCGACCCAGTTTTTAAAGTGCTCCGGCTTTATCTCATTGCGCGCCACCGGCGCGTCGGCTTCCAGATAAATAGCGTGCAGGTTGAGACGTTTTGGCCCCGGAATCAGGCTCAGCGCCTGCTCAAGGTCGGCGCGTAGCTCCTGAGCATTGCGCGCTTTGCCCGGGTAATTGCCGGTGGCCTGGATGCCGCCGGTCAGGCTTCCCGCCGGGTTTTCGAAACCGGCGACGTCGTCACCCTGCCAGCAGTGCATGGAGACGGGCAGACGGTCCAGCTGGCGCAGGGCCTCCTCGACATCCACGCCGACGGCGGCGTAGCGCTGCTTAGCAATTTCCCAGGCTTGTTCAAGTTGAGTGGTCATGCGCAAAGCTCCTTGGTCTGTTGTGGCTGAAACTGCGCCACGAAACGGGCAATTTCACTATCAGGATTGGGGGTAAAGGCGGTGAGGGACGCATTGCCGCGCACCACCTGACGAAACTCATCGACGCTGGCCAGCTCGTCGAGGGTCATTAACTGGATGCCGATATTGCCGAGGGTGGAGGCCTCTGTCGGGCCGGCCACGACGGCGATCCCGCAGGCGTCGGCGCACAGCTGGTTGAGCAGTTCGTTCTGGCAGCCGCCGCCGACGATATGCAGCTGGCTGAAGGGCTGGCCGCGCAGCGCCGCCAGCTCGTTAAGCACCCGGGCGTAGAGCAGCGCCAGGCTGTCGAAAATGCAGCGCGCCAGTTCGGCGTCGCTGTGAGGAACCGGCTGGCCGGATCCGCGGCAGGCGGCCTGGATCTCGGCGCTCATACTGGCCGGGTTGATAAAGCGGTCGTCATTGCAGTCAATGATGAAGCGACACGCCGGCAGCGCGGCAGCGCGGGCGATCAGCCCCTGCAGGTCGCTGACGTTTTGTTCTTTCAGCACCCGCTGCAGCAGCCACAGGCCCATGATATTTTTCAGCACCCGATAGCGGCCTTCGGCTCCGCCTTCGTTGGTGATATTGGCCTGCAGCGCCGCGTCGCAGGTGTAAGGGGTCAGGCTTTCAAACCCCATCAGCGACCAGGTGCCGGAGGAGAGATAGGCGGCGTGGCGGTCGGCCAGCGGGGAGGCGATCACCGCGCTGGCGGTGTCGTGACTGGCGACGGCGACCACCGGAATACGGTTGCCTTGCGGGCAGATCCAGTGGCCTGTCACATTGCCGGGATGCGTCGGGGTGCCAAACCACTCGCGCGGCGCGCCGGTCCAGTTCAGCAGCGTCTCATCCCAGTTATCGCTGTGGATGTTGACCAGCTGGGTGGTGGTGGCGTTGGTATATTCCCAGTTCAGATTGCCGGTCAGGCGGAAGCTGAAATAGTCGGGGATCAGCAGGGCATGGGCGGCCTGACTGACCAGCTCCGGCTGCTGTTCCACCAGGGCGCGCAGCTGATAAAGGGTGTTAAACGGCAGAAACTGAATGCCACTGCGGCGATAGATCTCCGCCCGGCCCAGCTGTTCTTCAGCGTGACGTAGCAGGCCCTGGGTGCGATCGTCACGATAGGAGACCGGCAGCCCGACGCGCTGACCCTGCTTATCCAGCAGGACATAATCCACGCCCCAGGTATCGATGCCGATGCTGTCGATCAGGATGCCCTGCTCACACACTTTCTCCAGCCCGCGGCGGATCTCGCCTTCGAGGCTATCGAGATCCCAGCAGTCGAAGCCATCGACCTTCTGCAGGCTGTTGGTGAAGCGATGAATTTCACGCAGCGTCAGGGCGCGCGGCCCGGACTGATAGCTGGCGAGCATGACCCGCCCGCTGGAGGCGCCTAAATCGACGGCGACACAATGACGAATACTCATGGAAAGACCCTTCTTAAAATCATTGTCCGCAGTCTAAAAAAGGGCGCTGACTCACACCTTCTCGCTACGGACAGCCGAAACTGGCCGCTGGCAAGAAAGCAAAGGTGACCGTGAGGAAAATCACAAATTGCGGTTTTGGGCGGTGGTGAGGAGGATGTGATGGGGTCCGCAGTTCCGCATCTTTCCGGCTGATTCTTGAAAAAGCGGCAGGATTTACGAATTTCGCGGTCAAAAATTGAAGGCCGGATAGCCAACCCTTCATTACTATCAGCCGGTGACTGATAATTTTTCTCATTACGAGGGTGGCATCATGACCATATTGCACAGTACGGATTTCTTTAAGGCCGGGATCTCGACGGTGGCTATTGAACCCCGCCTCCCTCAGTCGGCCTTTCCTGAACATCACCATGATTTTCATGAAATTGTCATCGTGGAGCAGGGTACGGGCATTCACGTCTTCAATGGCCAGCCCTATACCATCGGCGGCGGCTCGGTCTGCTTTATTCGCGATCACGACCGGCATCTTTACGAGCACACGGACAATCTGTGTCTGACCAACGTGCTTTATCGCGCGCCGGATGCGTTTCGGTTTCTCGCCGGGGTCAGCCAGCTGTTGCCCCAGGAGCAGGAGGGCAACTACCCGTCGCACTGGCGGGTGAACCAGACGGTTCTGCAGCAGGTGCGGCATATCGTGGCGCAGATGGAGGCCATGGGGAGCGAAACGGATACCCATGCCGTCGCCAGCCGTGAGATCCTGTTTATGCAGCTATTGGTGCTGCTGCGGAAAAGCAGCCTTGCGGAAGAGGCCACCAACAACGATGCGCGGCTGAATCAGCTGCTGGCCTGGCTGGAAGACCATTTTGCGCAGGAGATCTGCTGGGAGGAGGTGGCGGCGCAGTTTTCGCTGTCGCTGCGTACACTACACCGTCAGCTGAAGCAGCAGACCGGCCTGACGCCGCAGCGCTATCTCAATCGGGTGCGCCTGATGAAAGCCCGCCACCTGCTGCGCCACAGCGATGAAAGCGTAACGGATATCGCCTATCGCTGCGGATTCGGCGACAGTAACCACTTTTCGACGCTTTTTCGCCGCGAGTTTTCCTGGTCGCCACGCGATATCCGCCAGGGGCGCGACGCTATTCTTCAGTAACGCGAGAGGAGTCAACGTATTGCGGAGCAAAAACGCGAATAATGCGCCGTTATCCGCGTTAGGAGTGTGAGCCGTGGCCGGTTTGATTCTACGTAAAGAGGAATTTTTCCCTTCCGCCACGCAGGCGGTGGCGGTGGCTGACCGCTACCCGCAAAACGTCTTCGCTGAACACACCCATGAGTTCTGCGAGCTGGTGCTGGTGTGGCGGGGCAACGGGCTGCATGTTCTCAACGACCGTCCCTGGCGCATTACCCGCGGCGATCTGTTCTATATTCGCGCCGAAGATAAACACTCCTATACTTCCGTTAACGATCTGGTTCTGCAGAACATCATCTATTGCCCGGAGCGGCTGCAGCTCAATTTCGACTGGGCGGGGGCGATCCCTGGCCTCTTCGGCACCCCGTGGAAGCCCCACTGGCGCATGGGCAGCACCGGTATGGCGCAGGCGCGTCAGGTGATTAGTCAGCTTGAGCATGAGTGTTCCCGGCACGATGCGCAGGGGAATGCGATGGCCGAGCTGTTGTTTGCTCAGCTGGCGCTGACCCTCCAGCGGCATCGCTACGCGACAGATAATCTGGCGGCGACGCAGCGCGAAGCGCTGTTGGACAAACTGCTGGCCGCGCTGGCGGCCAGCCTGAGCCGCCCCTTTGTCCTGGAGCGTTTCTGCGAGCAGGAGGGCGGCAGCGAGCGGGCGCTACGTCAGCAGTTTCGCCAGCAAACCGGGATGACCATCAATCACTATTTACGCCAGCTGCGGATCTGCCATGCGCAGTATCTGTTGCAGCATACCGAGCGCTTAATCGGCGATATCGCCATGCAGTGCGGCTTTGAGGACAGTAACTACTTTTCGGTGGTGTTCAGCCGGGAAATCGGCATGTCGCCGGGGCAGTGGCGGCAGCGCAGTCGCGCCGCCGCCTGAAGCGCGTCTTTGTCAGGCAAATGCTCCGGTGCTTAACGGGCCATTCCCAGACCGACGATGTTGGCGGCGATGATGATCACCACGCAGCCGAGGCTCAGGACGCTCACCGGACGACGACCGGCGTTGTTCCACTCCTTCAGCACCAGACCCACCAGACCGCCGCACAGTACGTAGAAGCTCATGTGCAGCATCCAGCTCATATAGTCATACTGCGCCGGAATGCTGGCGTGGCCCCAGGCATAGAAGAAGAACTGGAGATACCACATCAGGCCGCCGAGGGCGGAAAGCAGCAGGTTGCTGATGATGAGGGGTTTGGCCAGCGAGAAATCGGCTTTGACGGACAGGCTCTTCACTTTTGCCAGACGAATAAAGCAGAAGCCAAGGTTAACCAGCGCCCCGCCGCCCATAATCACCACGTAGCTTGGCAGCGCCGCATATAACGGGTCGACGCCGAGCGCCGCGGCGGCATCATGCATCGGTTTGGCGGCGTTCATCGCGAACGACATCCCTGCCGAGAAGATACCGCACATCACCGCCAGCAGAAGCCCTCTCTTCAGATTGAACTCTTCGGCTTTGATGCCCATTTTGCGCTCTTTCAGCTGGCCCGCGCGGGTGACGATGCCAACGCCAACCACCGCCACCAGCACGCCGAGCAGCGTCATTTGACCGCCCTGGGTGTGCATCAGCACTGAAAACTGACCGTTAATAATCGGCGTCATCAGCGTACCGACAATCAGCGTGATGCCAATGGCGATGCCAATCCCCATCGACATGCCGAGATAGCGCATGGTCAGGCCATAGTTGATATTACCGATACCCCACATGGCGCCGAACAGAAAGACCGGCAGCAGCGTGGAGGCGTTAAAGGAACGGTAGTAGGCCCAGAAATCGGGTAACAGCGTGGCGCTGATGGCCCAGGGCAGGATCAGCCAGGAGACGATCCCCCCGACCGACCACATGGTTTCCCACGACCAGTGTTTTACTTTCTTGAACGGGGCATAGAAACAGGCGGCACTGGCGGCCCCTATCAAATGCCAAAAAATACCCATCGTAATCGCGTGGTTCATTGATTTTATCCTCATCTTTTTTTATCGGAGACGGCGGCTTCCGATGCGATGAGTGTAAAAATTAGCCGCTTTGGCCGCCTTCAGGACGTTGCCACAGGATGGCGAACTCTGGCAACCATGGGCTTAATTAGTTGTTCTACATCACAAAACGGCGGGTATTTCTTCTGGTTATATCCATATGAAAAATACGGCATTGATAAGCATTTTCAATACCATTTAATTAACTATAATGGACAAACTGCTTACGCGGCGTTAACACTTGAGCCGCTCGACAATAATGGAGATGATTATGAGCTATACCCTGCCATCCCTGCCGTACGCTTACGATGCTCTGGAACCGCACTTCGACAAGCAGACGATGGAGATCCATCACACCAAACACCATCAGACCTACGTGAACAATGCCAACGCCGCGCTGGAAAGCCTGCCGGAGTTCGCTAACCTGTCCGCTGAAGAGCTGATCACCAAGCTGGATCAGCTGCCGGCTGACAAAAAAACCGTACTGCGTAACAACGCCGGCGGCCACGCGAACCACAGCCTGTTCTGGAAAGGCCTGAAAACCGGTACCACTCTGCAGGGCGACCTGAAAGCGGCTATCGAGCGCGATTTCGGCTCTGTGGACAACTTCAAAGCGGAATTTGAAAAAGCCGCTGCTACCCGTTTCGGTTCCGGCTGGGCGTGGCTGGTCCTGAAAGGTGACAAACTGGCCGTTGTCTCCACCGCTAACCAGGATTCCCCGCTGATGGGCGAAGCCATTTCCGGCGCTTCCGGCTTCCCGATCCTGGGTCTGGACGTGTGGGAACACGCTTACTACCTGAAATTCCAGAACCGTCGCCCGGACTACATCAAAGCCTTCTGGGATGTGGTGAACTGGGACGAAGCTGCAGCGCGTTTTGCCGCCAAAAAATAAGGTTGCAATGTGCTAAGAGAGAAGCGAGTCTGATGGCTCGCTTTTTTTATATCGGTAGCAAGGAGAGCAGAGATGCATTATCCGGTGAATGTCTTTGTTGGCAAAATCAGGGACTACACGGGCAGTCGTCCCAGCGCGATCGGCAAAATCCAGGTTGACGGCGAGTTGCAGCTCGGCGATCTCGGTCTCGAAGGGGATGAGCAGGCGGAGAAGAAAATCCACGGCGGGCCGGACCGCGCGTTGTGTCACTATCCGCGCGAACACTATGCCGACTGGATCCGTGAATTCCCCCAGCAGGCCGATCGGTTCTGCGCCCCGGCGTTCGGCGAAAACCTCTCCACCACCGGGCTCACCGAACAAAACGTCTACATTGGCGATATCTTTCGCTGGGGCGAGGCGCTGATCCAGGTCACCCAGCCGCGCTCTCCGTGCTTCAAGCTCAACTTTCATTTTTCGATCAATGACATGGCTCAGCTGATGCAAAACAGCGGGAAGACCGGCTGGTTGTATCGGGTGATCGCCGGGGGGAAAGTCTCCAGCGATGCGCCGCTCGAGCTGGTCTCTCGCCTGAGTGAGGTCAGCGTCCATGAGGCCGGAGCGATTGCCTGGCATATGCCGTTTGATGACGATCAGTACCACCGCTTATTGTCGGCCGCGGGCCTGTCGGTGAGCTGGAGCAGAACCATGCAGAAGCGCCGTTTAAGCGGCAAGATCGAAGATAATTCACGGAGATTATGGGGGAAATAATTCCCCCATATTGAGTATTTCCGGGGATGCTCCCGGCTTAGCGTAGCGCAAGCCGGGATAGCATCAGGTGCGCTTATACAGCGGCAGCCAGAGGGTTAAGCGCAGACCGCCCAGCGGGCTGTCGTCGGCCTTCACCCAGCCACGGTGCTGCTGAATAGCGGTTTCGACAATCGCCAGCCCCAGGCCGGTGCCGCCGGACTCGCGGTCGCGCGCCTCGTCGGTCCGGTAGAATGGCCGGAAAATCTGCTCGCGATCCTCCGGACTGACTCCCGGGCCGTCGTCATCGACGTTAACCGTAATCCCGTCTTTATCCACCGAGAAGCTGACGGAAATCTTCGTGTGCGAGTAGCGCAGGGCGTTGCGGACGATGTTCTCCAGCGCGCTTTCCAGCGCATTGGGGTTACCGTACAGCGGCCACGGGCCCGGAGGATACTCAACGGTGAAGGATTTACCCATCTGCTCGGCTTCAAACGCCGCGTTGTCCAGCACTTCGCTCCACAGCTGATTGGCTTTGACCGTCTCGCTCACCAGGGCATTTTTCGCCTGATTGCGCGACATCACCAGCAGGTCGTTGATCATGCTGTCCAGCCGGTGCGCTTCAGTTTCGATTCGCTCCAGCTCCTTGCTCTCACCGCTGCGGCGGCGCAGCAGGGCGGTGCCCAGCTGCAGGCGCGTAAGCGGCGTGCGCAGCTCGTGCGAGATATCGGACAGTAGCCGTTGCTGGCTGGTCATCATCCGCTCCAGGGCCGTCACCATTTGGTTAAAGCTGGCGCCGGCGGCTAAAAACTCCTGCGGTCCAGCTTCCAGCTCCGGATGCTGCCGCAGGTTGCCCTGGGCGACCTCGTCGGCGGCATTTTTCAGCTTACGCGCTGGTTTCGCCAGGCTCCACGCCAGCCACAGCAGCAGCGGGGCGCTAACCAGCATTGTGACGATCAGCAGCAGCAGCGGCCGGTCAAACAGCAGGTTGATAAAGTCGGATTGTGAGGTGCTGGCGGGACGGATCAGATACAGCTGATAGTTATCCTCCCCATCCCTGACGGAGAAAGGGCCCACCATTTCCAGGCGGCCATAGCGTTTTTTCTGCGGATGATCGGCGTTATCGGCCTGGCCGATAAAGTTGCGAATGATCTGCATCTCGTTGCGTTCTGCGCCGATCACGCGGCCTTCGCTGGTCACCAGCAGCAGGCGTTGCCCAGGAGGCGCCCATTTATCGATGGCGCGAAACAGACGACGCCACCACATCAGGTCGTTTGGCGGATCGTTGGCCAGCTCGGCCTCGACGTGCTGCTCGATCATGATGCCTTGACGCTGCTCGCTTTCCAGCAGCTCGGTCATCTGCCGGGAGTCCAGTTTGGGCAACATCAGCACCAGCATCAACACCAGCGCCAGCGTGAGCCAGAAGATGGCGAAGATGCGTGCAGTCAAACTTCCAATCATGAAGCGGAAACCATCAGATACCCGCGGCCACGCAGCGTTTTAAACCACGGATGGCCATCTTTGCGCTCCGGCAGCTTACGCCGCAGGTTGGAAATATGCATATCGATAGCGCGGTCGAACGGCGTCAGGCGCTTGCCTAACACTTCCTGGCTTAAATGTTCGCGTGACACCACCTGGCCGAGATGCTGCGCTAACAGATAGAGCAGGGTGAACTCGGTGCCGGTGAGCTCCAGCGTCTGGCCATCGAAATTGGCTTCCTGACGGCCCGGATTGAGGCTTAAGGCATCCACTTCCAGGGTCGGCGAACCGGCTTCGGTCGTCTGCTGCTGTTCGCTCCAGTGGGAACGGCGCAGAATCGCGCGTATACGCGCCACCAGTTCACGATCGTTGAACGGCTTAGGCAAATAGTCATCTGCGCCCAGCTCGAGGCCGAGAACGCGATCCAGCTCGCTCCCGCGCGCTGTTAGCATGATAACCGGTGTCTGGTGTGTCTGACGCAGCTCTTTCAGCGTATCGATACCGTTTTTCTTCGGCATCATTACGTCGAGCAGCAATAAATCAATGCTGTCGTCCAGAAGGGCCAGCGCCTGTTCCCCATCATGGGCCACCAGCACGTTAAAACCTTCCATATCGAGCAGCTCTTTTAACAGGGAGGTGAGCTCCCGGTCATCATCAACTAACAGGATTTTATTCATTGTTTAAATACCTCCGAGGCAGAAATTACGTCATCAAGGCCCGCTAATCCATGACTTTACGTTGTTTTACACCCCCTGACGCATGTTTGCAGCCTGAATCGTAGACTGTCTCTCGTTGAATCGCGACACAAACGTTTTGGGAGTATGTGATGCGCAATGTTATCGCTGCCGTCATGGCCTCAACGCTGGCGCTAAGTGCAATTAGCCAGGCCGCTGAAGTCGTTACCAGCGTTAACTGGCTCCCCGGAGACGAAGGGGGACAGCGCGGTAGCCAGAGCCATATGTTTGACGGCATAAGTTTAACCGAGCAGCAACGTCAGCAGTTACGGGATCTTATGCAACGGGCGCGCCACGACAGGCTCCCCGTTAATGTTAGCGAAATGGAGACAATGCATCGCCTTGTCACCGCAGAAAATTTTGATGAAAACGCTGTGCGCGCTCAGGCAGAAAAGATGGCGCAGGAACAGGTTGCTCGCCAGGTCGAGATGGCTAAGGTCCGCAACCAGATGTACCACCTGCTTACGCCAGAGCAGCAAGCGGTTTTAAATGCTAAGCACCAGCAACGTATGGATCAGTTGCGTGAGGTTGCAAGGATGCAGAAAGGCTCAGCGATGATGCTTTCGAGTAGTAGCAACACCCTGCAACCCCAGTAACAAACCCTGTTTTCCTTGCCATAGACACCATCCCTGTCTTCCCCCCTCATGATGAGGGGGTTTTTTTTGCCCTTTTTTCGGCAAATCAACTTCTTCGCCTTTCCCGTGAGCGTCACAAGTTCAGGTTATACTAAGCGCAGTGCAGGAGAAGGAGCCTATATGAATCAATCTTATGGCCGGTTGGTCAGCCGCGCCGCTATCGCTGCGACAGCGATGGCCTCTGCGTTACTTTTGATCAAAATTTTTGCGTGGTGGTATACCGGTTCAGTCAGTATTCTGGCTGCGCTGGTGGATTCGCTGGTGGATATTGCCGCCTCGCTGACCAACCTGCTGGTGGTTCGCTATTCGCTGCAACCGGCTGATGAAGAACACACCTTTGGCCACGGCAAAGCGGAGTCGCTGGCGGCGCTGGCGCAAAGCATGTTTATCTCCGGCTCGGCGCTGTTCCTGTTTCTCACCGGTATTCAGCACCTGGTGCGTCCGGAGCCGCTGCAGGCCGCCGGCGTCGGGGTCGTTGTGACGCTGATCGCTCTCGTCAGCACGCTGGCGCTGGTGACTTTCCAGCGCTGGGTGGTGCGAAAAACCCAGAGCCAGGCGGTGCGGGCGGATATGCTTCATTATCAGTCTGATGTTATGATGAACGGCGCCATTCTGGTGGCGCTGGGCCTATCCTGGTACGGCTGGCATCGCGCCGATGCGTTGTTTGCCTTAGGAATTGGCATCTATATTTTATATAGCGCGCTGCGGATGGGCTATGAGGCGGTTCAGTCGTTACTCGACCGCGCTTTGCCTGACGAGGAGCGTCAGGACATTATCACCATCGTGACCGCATGGCCCGGCATCCGCGGGGCGCACGATCTACGAACGCGGCAGTCAGGGCCGACCCGCTTTATTCAGATTCATTTGGAAATGGAAGATAACCTCCCGCTGGTGCAAGCCCACGTGATTGCAGACCAGGTGGAGCAGGCGATTCTGCGCCGTTTCCCGGGATCCGATGTCATTATCCATCAGGATCCCAGTTCTGTGGTGCCAGCGGCGCAGCAGGGCTTTTTTGAGCGTTAGGTTATAGTCTGTAAATTCGATGTAAAAATGTGGGTCAGCTCGGCATTTTTTGTATAAATTACCGCCGTTTGGTCTGACCTGAATCAATTCAGCTTGAGGCGTTTGATATACTATTGTCATTAGCGTCGTGCACTCCTGGTGAGGGAGCGCTTCAGGCAACAGAATTATTTTTTGCTTCCTAAGTTCAGAGGTAGTCATGATTAAGAAAATCGGTGTGTTGACAAGTGGCGGTGATGCGCCGGGCATGAACGCAGCAATTCGTGGCGTTGTGCGCGCGGCATTAACGGAAGGTCTGGAAGTTTTTGGAATCTATGACGGTTACCTCGGCTTGTACGAAGACCGTATGGTTCAGCTCGACCGTTACAGCGTTTCCGACATGATCAACCGCGGCGGCACCTTCCTGGGCTCCGCTCGCTTCCCGGAATTCCGCGAAGAACACATCCGCGCTGTGGCTATCGAAAACATGAAGAAGCGCGGCCTGGACGCGCTGGTGGTTATCGGTGGTGACGGGTCCTATATGGGGGCGATGCGCCTGACCGAGATGGGCTTCCCTTGCATCGGCCTGCCGGGCACCATCGACAACGATATCAAAGGCACTGACTACACCATCGGCTTCTTCACCGCTCTGAGCACCGTGGTGGAAGCGATTGACCGTCTGCGCGACACCTCCTCTTCGCACCAGCGTATCTCCGTGGTGGAAGTGATGGGCCGTTACTGCGGCGACCTGACTCTGGCGGCGGCGATTGCTGGCGGCTGTGAGTTCATCATGGTGCCGGAAGTGGAATATACCCGCGACGATCTGGTGGCTGAAATCAAAGCCGGCATCGCGAAAGGGAAAAAACACGCTATCGTGGCGATCACCGAGCACATGTGCGACGTTGACGAGCTGGCAAGCTACATCGAGAAAGAGACCGGCCGTGAAACCCGCGCCACCGTCCTCGGCCACATTCAGCGCGGTGGTTCCCCGGTTCCTTACGACCGTATCCTGGCTTCCCGCATGGGCGCCTATGCGATTGAGCTGCTGCTGCAGGGCCATGGCGGCCGTTGCGTCGGCATCCAGAACGAGAAGCTGGTGCACCACGACATCATCGATGCCATCGAGAACATGAAGCGTCCGTTCAAGAACGACTGGCTGGATTGCGCGAAGAAACTGTACTAAGTTACGCGCCGGATAAACAAAAGGCCTTCTCATGGAGAAGGCCTTTTTTATGGCGCAAGGTTTATTCGATATCCAGCGGGTCTTCCGACAGGATCATCCCGGTGTTATCGGCATACAGATGGTCGCCGCTGAAGAAGGTCACGCCGCCGAAATTGACGCGCACGTCGCTTTCGCCGATGCCTTCGCCAGCCGCGCCGACCGGAATGGCCGCCAGCGCCTGGATGCCGATATCCAGTTCCTCAAGGTCGTCAACCTGGCGCACCGCGCCATAGACCACCAACCCTTCCCATTCATTCTGTACGGCCAGACGCGCCAGGTCAGCGTCAATTAACGCGCGTCGTACTGAGCCGCCGCCGTCGATCAGGAGAATATGACCACGGCCATTCTGCTCGAGCAGATCGTAGAGCAACCCGTTATCCTCGAAACATTTTACCGTAATGATCTGTCCACCAAACGACGACCGTCCTCCAAAGTTAGAGAACAGCGGTTCCACGACGTTGACATCTTCCTGGTAGATGTCACAAAGCTCGGAAGTATCGTATTTCATAGGCTTAACGTTCAGTTGCTGCGAGAGTTTTTAGTATATCCCGCGAATCGCATTGTTGGCAAAATCATCAATTGTTAATTGATATTTGTCAGTTAAGCAGCCAG
Source organism: Klebsiella sp. 54 (assembly GCF_018223875.1). Classification (NCBI taxonomy): domain Bacteria; kingdom Pseudomonadati; phylum Pseudomonadota; class Gammaproteobacteria; order Enterobacterales; family Enterobacteriaceae; genus Klebsiella; species Klebsiella sp. 54. Next base: position 36,847 of record NZ_JAGRRA010000012.1, on the reverse strand, counting down.
CTTACTGGCAATAATCCCGATAACAAACAGCAGGTTGGTCAGTAAAGCCCCTTTGACCGTCTTTTCGAGCATCGGCCGCATCGCCAGCGGATCGGATTCGCGCAGGACGTAACGCGCCTGTTTGACCAGCAGCGGCGTGGCGAGAATAAACAGCCAGCCCCAGGCTGAATGCAGCGCCAGCAGGTTAAACAGCGCCAGACACAGCAGGGCGCCGAGCAGCAGGCAGGCATGATAGCGGCGGGCATTCACCGGCCCCAGGCGCACGGCGAGGGTGTTCTTCCCGTTCTGCCGGTCGCTGTCGATATCACGCAGGTTATTGATATTCAGCACGGCGGTCGCCAGCAGACCGCAGGCCGTTGCCGGCAGAAAGATGGCCGCTTCCACATTATGCGCTTGCAGATACCAGCTGCCGAGGACGCTCAGCCAGCCGAAGAAAACGAGTACCGAAATATCACCAAGGCCGATATAACCATACGGGCGGGTGCCCACCGTGTAGGTGATGGCGGCCACGATCGACAAGCCACCCAGCGCGAGGAAGCCGATGAAATCGCCGACGCTCTGCCAGGCGACGCACAGCAGCGCCAGACCAAACAGACAGATCAGCGCGACGGTGACAATCAGGGCGCGCTTCATCTGCTGGGGGGTAATCACCCCTTTCTGCATCCCGCGCAGCGGCCCGATGCGGTCCGGTTTATCGCTCCCCTTGACCGCGTCGCCGTAGTCATTGGCGAGGTTGGAAAGAATTTGCAGCAAGCCGGCGGTGATCAGCGCCAGCAGGGCGACCCAGGGATCAAAATGTCCCTGCTCCCAGGCAAGGACGGTGCCAACAATAATCGCGGCAAATGCCAGCGGTAACGTTTTAGGACGCAGGCTTTCCAGCCACGCCTGAGAACGGCTGATATCAGTCATAGTTATTCTAGCCAATAAAAATGGGGGCGATAGCCCCCATCAACAGTGATGAAAATGCATTGCACCGGATTATAGGATAAAACGGCTCAGATCTTCATCTGCCACCAGAACATCCAGGTGCTTACTCACATATTCGGCATCGATAGTGACGGTCTGGCCGTTCATCTCGCTGGCATCATAGGAGATATCTTCCACCAGGCGCTCCAGCACGGTGTGCAGACGGCGCGCACCGATGTTCTCGGTGGTTTCGTTTACCTGCCATGCGGCCTGAGCGATACGCTTGATACCGTCTTCGGTAAATTCGATATTCACCCCTTCGGTCGCCATCAGCGCCTTGTACTGCACGGTGATGGAGGCGTTCGGTTCAGTCAGGATGCGCTCAAAGTCGTGGGTGGTCAGCGCCTTCAACTCAACGCGGATCGGCAGACGCCCCTGCAGTTCCGGGATCAGATCGGACGGGCTGGCCACCTGGAACGCGCCCGAGGCGATGAACAGGATGTGGTCGGTCTTGACCATCCCGTGCTTAGTGGAGACGGTGCAGCCTTCCACCAGCGGCAGCAGGTCGCGCTGTACGCCTTCACGGGAGACGTCCGGGCCGGAGGTGTTGCCGCCGCGCTTACAGATTTTGTCGATTTCGTCGATAAAGACGATACCGTGCTGCTCTACAGCGTCGATGGCCTCCTGCTTCAGCTCTTCCGGATTGACCAGTTTGGCCGCTTCTTCTTCAATCAGCAGCTTCATTGCGTCTTTGATTTTCAGCTTACGCGGTTTCTGCTTCTGGCCGCCGAGGTTCTGGAACATGGACTGCAGCTGGCTGGTCATCTCTTCCATGCCCGGAGGGGACATGATTTCAACGCCCATCGGCGCCGCGGCGAGATCGATTTCAATCTCTTTATCGTCCAGCTGGCCTTCACGCAGTTTCTTACGGAACGCCTGGCGCGCCGCAGACGGTTCCTGCGACGGCTCAGTCTGGCCCCAGTTGTTCTTCGCCGGTGGGATCAGCACGTCAAGTACGCGCTCTTCAGCCAGCTCTTCCGCGCGGTAACGGTTCTTTTCAATGGACTGCATACGAACCATTTTGATCGCCGCATCGGTCAGATCGCGGATGATAGAATCCACTTCTTTACCGACATAGCCCACTTCGGTGAACTTCGTCGCTTCAACTTTAATAAACGGCGCGTTGGCCAGTTTCGCCAGACGACGAGCGATTTCGGTTTTACCGACGCCGGTTGGGCCGATCATCAGAATGTTTTTCGGCGTGACTTCATGACGCAGCTCTTCGTTAAGCTGCATCCGGCGCCAGCGGTTACGCAGGGCGATAGCAACAGAACGCTTGGCGGCGTCCTGGCCGATAATGTGTTTGTCCAGTTCGCTGACAATTTCGCGTGGGGTCATTTCAGACATGGGAGATCCTTACGCTTTAGAAGGTAATTCTTCGATGGTGTGGAAATGGTTGGTATAGATGCAGATATCACCTGCAATATCCAACGCTTTCTCGGCGATATCGCGCGCGCCCATATCGGTGTTTTCCAGCAGCGCGCGGGCCGCGGCCTGGGCGTAAGGACCGCCGGAGCCGATAGCAATCAAATCGTTTTCCGGCTGTACCACGTCACCGTTACCGGTGATGATAAGCGACGCGTTTTCGTCCGCGACGGCCAGCAGCGCTTCCAGCTTGCGCAACATCCGATCGGTTCGCCAGTCTTTAGCCAGCTCAACGGCGGCCTTCACCAGATGGCCCTGGTGCATTTCCAGTTTACGTTCAAACAGTTCGAACAGCGTGAAGGCGTCGGCGGTGCCACCAGCGAAACCGGCAATCACTTTGTCGTTGTACAGACGACGCACTTTTTTCACGTTGCCCTTCATTACGGTGTTGCCCAGCGTGGCCTGGCCATCACCGGCAATAACAACATGGCCGTTACGGCGAACACTTACAATTGTAGTCACGAGCAGACCCCTTGGTTGCAAAAGCGGAACAGGGGCCCCGCGCTGTCCGCGGGGCCGAATGCAATTATAGATGGGGGGGTTTTTGAGGGTTTCAACCCCTGGCGGCGAGACGAATGCAGTTCGCGTGTCCAGCCATCTTCAGGCGGGTGATCATCTCGTTGGCGCTTTCTTTGCCTTTCAGCGGGCCAATGACCACGCGGTTCCAGCCGTTGTTGGTGGTGATGTGCGAAGCAAACCCTTCGAAAGCCAGCTGAGCGCGGACGGTTTCGGCCTGCTCGGCGCCTTTAAAGGAGCCGCACTGGATCATCCAGCTACGATCGTCTTTCTTCTCGGCGGTGGTTTTCGGCGCTTCTTCCACCCGAGTTACCGGCGCCGCGGCCTGGGTACGCGGCTGCGTGTTATTGGTATGCGCTGGCGTCTGCAGCAGATCCTGGTACGGCTGCTGGTTTGACGCGGTCTGCTTCGGCTGTTGCTGCTGGACCGGCTTCGGCTGCTGAACGCGCGGCGGCTGCTGCACGGTCTGCGGCTGAGTTTGCGCCCACTGTTGCTGTTGCGCCTGCTGCTGTTGCTGCGCTAAACGCTGGCGCTGTAGCGTCTGCTGGCGCTGGGCCGGCGTTTGTTCGTTCCACGGCACTTCGGTCAGCTGAGTCGGCTGTTGACGCATATCGGCCTGCATCTGGGCCAGCAGCTGGCGCTGTTCGTCAGTCAGCTGCTCCGGTTTCATCACTTCGCCGCCGGCGGTCGGTTCGGTCGGCGCGCGAACGCCCGGCTGTCGGCTTTCCAGCTCTTTAATATAGCGCCAACGCTCTTCCGGTTTTGGCGGCAAGCCGTTGCCGGCGGCCTGGCGATTTTGCATCGCTTCCGCTTCTTCTTTCTTATGGTGCGTAATGAAATAGAGTCCACCGATAAAGGCCACCAGCACAGCCGCCGCGATCGCCACCATAGCCGGTGAAATTGCCGGAAGGCTGCTTTGCTTATTCCTTGAGCTTCGGGTAGTGCTCTTTTTGCGCCGCGAAGAAGCCGGTTGGCTGCGGCGTACATAATCTCGTTGTGCCACTATCGTTTCGCTGTCTTATATTCGTTCGTCAGCCCGCCATGTTACTTAAGCGGCGGGCCTTTGACCAGAAGAGCAGGCCCGAAAGCCTGATGGTTATCGTCTGATTTTTTGCGTACTGCCGCGAACTATCAGTTCGCAATCGAGCAGGCGCGAGCCGCTGTTCACGTTATGACCCTGCATTTGCTCAAGTAATAGCAGCATTCCTTCACGGCCGATATCAAAACGCGGCTGTGACACGGTGGTCAATGGCGGATCGCAAAATTCAGACAACGCGATGTTATCGAAGCCGACAATCGACAGGTCGTCCGGCACTTTCAGACCGCGGCGTTTCGCCAGCGATAAGGCGCCCAGCGCCATCACATCGCTATGGCAAAAGACCGCCGTGGGCGGTACCGGCTGCGACAGCAGCTGCTCCAGCGCATTGGCGCCAGCTTCGAAGGTAAAGTTGCCGCGAGCGATATAGTGCGGATCAACGGTGATACCGCTGCGGCGCAGCGCCTGCACGTAACCCTGCAGGCGATAATGGCACAGCGGCATATCTTCCGGGCCGGCGATGCAGCCGATACGCTGGTGTCCCAGCTCGTGAAGGTAGTTTACCGCGTTAAAGGCCGCCGTCAGGTTATCGATGTGGACGGTGGGCAGCTCCAGCTCCGGCGCGAACTCGTTCGACATGACCATCGGTGGCAAATTGCGCTGCTCTTCCACGCTGGCGTCAAACGGCAGGCGCGAGCTGAGCAGCACCATGCCGTCAATCTGCTTGGTGATGATAAGGTCGATAAAGGTTTTTTCTTTCTGATTCTGGTGGGCGCAATCGCCGATTAACACCAGATATCCATGCTCGGCGGCAGTGACTTCAATACCGCGGATCACTTCGCTAAAAAAGGGATCGCAGATATCCGGGACGATCACGAGGATCGTCCGCGATTCGTTGCGCTTCATATTGCGTCCGAGCGACTGCGGTAAATAGCCGACTTCCAGCGCCGCCTGCTCGACCCGGTTACGGGTGGCTTGCGACACCTTATCAGGGTTCATCAACGCTCGGGACACGGTTGCCGTGGAAACGTTTGCCTTTAAGGCGACGTCTTTCATGGTGGCGGCAACCACTTGTTTTTTGGGCTTCACCTGGTTTCTCCTCGCTGAATGGCGCTGGCATTTCCCTTGCGCGCTAACTGCTGCATCTTTTTTATCAGATAGTCGCGGCAGTGAGTTACAGAATTTTCATGAAAAACGTGATGCTTGTTGAATTTTTCGATCCGGCTCGCAAGAGAAGGCTTACCCTTCAATAGGATCGACATCCAGCACCCACTTCACTTTTTTCGCCTCCGGCAGCGTATTGATCAGCGCCAGCGTACCGCTGACGATATGCTGCAGGCGCACCCGCGAAGGATGCTGCAGCAATATCTGCCACCGCCAGCGGCCGCCGCGCTTCGGCGCCAGCGCCGGAACCGGACCGAGCACCCATAGCTTGTCGTCGGCCAGCGGACTGGCCTGCAGCAGATTGCGCAGCTGCTGTAAAAACAGCGGCGCCTGCTGGTTGTTATGGTCTTCCGCACGAATCAGCACATGGCTGGTCCACGGCGGTAGCTGCATTGTCTGCCGCTCTGCCAGCGCCTGTTCGGCGAAAGCGTCGTAGCCTTTATACAGCAGGGTCTGCAGCAGAGGGTGTTCCGGATGGTGGGTTTGCAGGATCACTTCGCCCTGTTTTCCTGCCCGCCCCGCTCGCCCGGAGACCTGGGTATAGAGCTGAGCGAAACGCTCGGCGGAGCGGAAATCCGCGGAAAACAGCGCCCCGTCGACGTCCAGCAGGGAGACGAGGGTGACGTCCGGGAAGTGGTGGCCTTTGGCCAGCATCTGGGTGCCAATTAAAATACGCGCCCCACCGCGATGGACGGCGGCGAGATGCTCTTCCAGCGCCCCTTTGCGGCTGGTGGTATCGCGGTCGATACGCGAGATAGGCACGTCAGGAAACAGCGGCGCCAGGGCCTGCTCCAGCTGTTCGGTGCCGATACCCACCGGCACCAGGTGCGTGGAGCCGCAGGAGGGGCACTGGCGCGGGATAGGGCGCTGACTGTCGCAATGGTGGCAGCGCAGATGGTGCTGCGCCTGGTGCAACGTATAGTAGCTGTCGCAGCGCGGACATTCCGCTATCCAGCCGCAGTCGTGGCACAGCAGCGCTGGCGCAAAGCCGCGGCGGTTAAGAAACAGGATCACCTGGTTATCCGCCTGCAGATGCTGACGCATACGGCCAATCAGCGCGGGAGACAGACCCGCCTGCAGCGGTTGCCCTTTGAGATCGAGCACGTGCTGCTGGGCAGGGCGCGCATTGCCCGCGCGTTTGCTTAAGGTTAACTGGCGGTATTTGCCCTGGCGGACGTTATGCAGGGTCTCCAGCGCCGGCGTCGCCGAGCCGAGAATTATCGGGATCTGTTCGCTGTGGGCGCGCCATACCGCCAGGTCGCGGGCATGGTAGCGCCAGCCCTCCTGCTGCTTGTAGGAGCTGTCATGCTCTTCGTCGATGACGATGACGCCGAGGTCTTTAAACGGGGTAAACAGCGAGGAGCGGGTGCCGATCACAATGGCCGCTTCGCCGTTTTTCGCCTTCAGCCAGGCCGAGAGACGTTCGCTGTCATTGAGCCCGGAGTGCAGGACTTCCACCGGCGCGTTAAAGCGCTGGCGAAAACGGGCGATGGTTTGCGGCGTCAGGCCGATCTCTGGCACCATCACCAGCGCCTGGCGCCCCTGCGCCAGCACATTCTCCAGCACGCTCAAATACACTTCCGTTTTCCCGGAGCCGGTAATACCCGCCAGCAGCCAGGCGGAGAAGCGATCGGCGGCGCTGTGGATCGCGCCGACGGCGGTGGCCTGCTCGGTATTAAGACGCAGGCGTTCGCCAGCCACCGAATACGCGCTGCGCCAGTCGGTGAGGGCGGGCGCTTCGCAGGCCAGCTCCGCCAGCCCTTTGCCGCGCAGCGCCTGCAGCGCCGCTTCATTAAATTCCAGTTCGCCGACCTGATGACGCCAGATTTTGCCCTGGCGCAGCGCCGCCAGCGCCTGCTGCTGCTTCGGCGAGCGTTTCAGACCGTTAAGATCGACGGCCTGCCCCTGCTCGGTGGCGAACCAGTACCACAGCGGCGTAGCGCTGGCGGGTTTACCCTGGCGCAGCAGAATGGGCAACGCATGGAACAGCACATCGCCGATCGGGTGATGGTAGTACTCAGCCGCCCACATCAGCAACCGCCAGACGGTACCGGAGAAGACCGGTTCGTCGTCCAGCGCTTCCGCGACCGGTTTTAGCTCGTCCAGCGGCAGCTCGCTGCGCTCGCTGACCGCCGCGACAATGCCGATCCGCTCCTGTTTGCCGAACGGCACCCGCACCCGACAGCCCGCTTTGACCGCCATGCCGTCAGGCAGCAGATAGTCAAAGGTGCGCGGTAGCGGAACGGGTAGGGCAACGTGGGCGACGGGCATGTCATCTTCCTGACTTGAAATCTGGCGGGATAGTATACACATTACGATAAGGCGGCGCGGATCAGTTTGCATATGCTGGTCAAATTCTGTATGATTCGCCGCCTTTGATGCGCTTTATATCGCATTGAAGATTGACCATTACCGTGTGCTTCACGCTGTCAGCAGCGTAGAGGGCGACGGGAAATTACTAATATCGCGTGGTGTCTGGCGTTAGGGCTGGAAGAGCGACGCGGCCTTAACTGAGGTTCTCCCATGAAAAAAGGTATTCACCCAAATTACGACGAAATTACTGCTACCTGTTCTTGCGGTAATGTCATGAAAATCCGCTCCACTGTAGGTCATGACCTGAACCTCGACGTGTGCGGCAAATGCCACCCGTTCTTCACCGGCAAACAGCGTGATGTTGCTACCGGTGGCCGTGTTGACCGCTTCAACAAGCGCTTCAGCATCCCGGGCAGCAAGTAAGTTGCCAGAAGAAGCCGCCTCAGGGCGGCTTTTTTGTGTCTCTCGCCTGCCTGGGCGAGAAAGAAAAAGGGCGGAAGAGTGCTTCCGCCCTTTTTATTGTCTCAGTATTCCCACGTATCCGGGTCGATACCCAGTTCACGCATAATCGCTTTCGCTGCTTCCGGGATCTCATCGCTGCGCTCTTTACGCAGGTCTTCATCGTTAGGCAACGGTTGTCCGGTAAAGGCATGCAGGAACGCTTCGCACAGCAGCTCGCTGTTGGTCGCGTGACGCAGGTTATTCACCTGACGACGCGTACGTTCATCGGTGAGGATTTTTAACACCTTCAGAGGAATGGAAACCGTAATTTTCTTTACTTGCTCACTCTTCTTACCGTGCTCAGCGTATGGGCTGATATATTCGCCGCTCCATTCAGCCATGAGATACCTTAATCCTCTGTTTATTAGTGAAGGGCCAGAATATTCCGCCCGGGCTATAATTGCGCGTAGTTTACCGTAAGCGCAGGCTTTCTGACATGAGATAAGCCGCCGCCGACGTGCGCTAATGCATATAATTTTAACGGCTATTTGCACTTTGCTCAATCTATACGCAAAGAAGTTTAGATGTCCAGATGTATTGACGTCTATTGTGACAATGATTACTCTGGAGCCTGACTTTTCACCGATTCAGCCCAGGAACTTCCCAACATGACGCGTAAACAGGCCACCATCGCAGTGCGTAGCGGTTTAAATGACGACGAGCAGTACGGTTGCGTTGTCCCGCCGATCCACCTCTCCAGTACCTATAACTTCACCGACTTTAATGAACCTCGCGCTCACGACTACTCCCGCCGCGGCAACCCGACGCGTGATGTGGTGCAGCGTGCCTTAGCGGAGCTGGAGGGCGGCGCTGGCGCGGTGCTGACCAATACCGGTATGTCGGCGATCCTGCTGGTGACGACGGTGTTCCTTAAGCCTGGCGATCTGCTGGTGGCGCCGCACGACTGCTACGGCGGCAGTTACCGTCTGTTCGATAGCCTGGCGAAGCGCGGCTGCTATCGCGTTCAGTTCGTCGATCAAAACGATGAGCAGGCGCTGCGGGCGGCGCTGGCGGAAAAACCGAAGCTGGTGCTGGTCGAAAGCCCAAGTAATCCATTGCTGCGGGTAGTGGATATTGCGAAAATCTGTGGTCTGGCGCGCGAAGCCGGGGCGATCAGCGTGGTCGATAACACCTTCCTGAGTCCGGCGCTGCAAAACCCGCTGGCGCTGGGCGCCGATCTGGTGTTGCACTCCTGTACTAAATACCTTAATGGTCACTCTGATGTAGTGGCCGGGGTGGTGATTGCCAGCGATCCGGCGACTGTCACTGAACTGGCATGGTGGGCGAATAATATTGGCGTCACCGGCAGCGCCTTCGACAGCTATCTGCTGTTGCGCGGGCTGCGGACGCTTTCTCCACGCATGGAAGTGGCGCAGCGTAATGCCCTGGCGATTGTCGAGTATCTGAAAACCCAGCCGCTGGTGAAAAAGCTGTATCATCCGTCGCTGCCGGAAAACCAGGGGCATGAAATTGCGGCGCGTCAGCAAAAAGGTTTTGGCGCAATGTTAAGCTTCGAGCTGGACGGTGACGAGCAGACGCTGCGCCGTTTCCTGAGCGGGCTGTCGCTGTTTACACTGGCGGAATCGCTGGGGGGCGTTGAAAGCCTGATTTCCCATGCGGCAACGATGACGCATGCCGGCATGGCGCCTGAAGCGCGTGCCGCCGCCGGAATTTCAGAAACGCTCCTGCGTATTTCGACCGGTATTGAAGATGGTGAAGATTTAATTGCCGACCTGGAAAATGGCTTCCGGGCAGCAAACGAGGAATAAAGATGAGTGTGATTGCGCAGGCAGGGGCGAAGGGTCGTCAGCTGCACAAATTTGGTGGGAGTAGTTTAGCGGATGCGAAATGTTACCTGCGCGTCGCGGGGATCATGAAGGAGTATTCGCAGGCGGGGGACATGATGGTCGTCTCCGCCGCTGGCAGCACCACCAACCAGCTGATCAGCTGGCTTAAGCTTAGCCAGAGCGATCGCCTTGCTGCGCATCAGGTTCAGCAGTCGCTTCGCCGCTATCACACCGAACTGATTGGCGGTCTGGTGGAGCCTGCGGCGGCGGATACGCTGATAGCCGCCTTTATCCACGACCTTGAGCGTCTGGCTGGTCTGCTGGACGGCGGGGTTTCCGAAGCGGTCTATGCGGAAGTGGTCGGCCATGGGGAAGTGTGGTCCGCGCGCCTGATGGCGGCGGTTCTCAACCAGCTGGGAATGGAAGCCGCCTGGCTTGACGCGCGCGCGTTCCTGCGCGCGGAACGTGCCGCGCAGCCGCAGGTGGATGAAGGATTATCCTATCCACTGCTGCAGCAGCTGATGGCGCAGCATCCTAACAAACGTCTGGTGGTGACCGGCTTTATCTCCCGCAACCAGGCCGGTGAAACCGTCCTGCTGGGCCGTAACGGGTCTGACTACTCCGCCACCCAGATCGGTGCGCTGGCGGGCGCTTCCCGCGTCACTATCTGGAGCGACGTCGCCGGGGTGTACAGCGCGGATCCGCGCAAGGTGAAAGACGCCTGTCTGCTGCCGCTGCTGCGTCTGGACGAAGCCAGCGAGTTAGCGCGTCTGGCCGCGCCGGTGCTCCATGCCCGCACGCTACAGCCGGTTTCCGCCAGCGATATCGATCTGCAGTTACGCTGTAGCTATACGCCGGAACAGGGTTCCACGCGCATTGAGCGCGTACTGGCCTCCGGTACTGGCGCCCGGATTGTCACCAGCCATGACGACGTCTGCCTGGTGGAGTTCCAGGTGCCGGCCGGTCAAGATTTCAAACTGGCGCATAAAGAGCTGGACGCCCTGCTCAAACGCGCCCAGCTGCGCCCGTTAGCCGTTGGCGTCCATGCCGACCGCAAGCTGCTGCAGTTTTGCTATACCTCCGAGGTGGCCGACAGCGCGCTGAAGCTGCTCGATGAAGCAGGTCTGCCGGGCGAGCTGCGTCTGCGTCAGAAGCTGGCGCTGGTGGCGATGGTGGGCGCTGGCGTCACCCGTAACCCCCTGCATTGCCACCGTTTCTGGCAGCAGCTGAAAGGGCAGCCAGTGGAGTTCACCTGGCAGTCGGAAGAAGGAATCAGCCTGGTGGCCGTGCTGCGCGCCGGGCCGACGGAAAGCCTGATCCAGGGGCTGCACCAGTCCTTGTTTCGTGCCGAAAAGCGTATTGGCCTGATGCTGTTCGGCAAAGGAAACATCGGTTCCCGCTGGCTGGAGCTGTTCGCCCGTGAACAAACCACGCTCTCGGCGCGCACCGGCTTTGAGTTTGTTCTCGCCGGCGTGGTCGACAGTAAACGCAGTCTGCTGAACTATGACGGGCTGGACGCCAGCCGGGCGCTGGCTTTCTTCAACGATGAAGCGGTGGAGCAGGATGAAGAGTCGCTGTTCCTGTGGATGCGCGCGCACCCGTACGATGATTTAGTGGTGCTGGACGTCACCGCCAGCGAACAGCTGGCCGACCAGTATCTTGATTTCGCCAGCCATGGCTTCCACGTGATCAGCGCCAACAAGCTGGCGGGGGCCAGCAGCAGCGATAAGTATCGCCAGATCCACGACGCGTTTGAGAAGACGGGGCGCCACTGGTTGTATAACGCCACCGTGGGCGCCGGCTTGCCGGTGAACCATACGGTGCGCGACCTGATCGACAGCGGCGATACCATCCTCGGCCTGAGCGGTATCTTCTCGGGAACGCTCTCCTGGCTGTTCCTGCAGTTCGATGGCACCGTGCCGTTCACCGACCTGGTGGATCAGGCGTGGCAGCAGGGGCTGACCGAGCCGGATCCGCGCGTCGATCTGTCCGGTAAAGATGTGATGCGCAAGCTGGTGATCCTCGCGCGGGAAGCGGGCTATGACATCGAACCGGATCAGGTGCGCGTGGAATCACTGGTCCCGGCGCACTGTGAAGAGGGTTCGGTCGATCACTTCTTTGAGAATGGCGAAGAGCTGAACGAGCAGATGCTGCAGCGCCTGGAGGCGGCCCGCGAGATGGGGCTGGTGCTCCGCTACGTGGCGCGCTTTGATGCCAACGGCAAAGCTCGCGTCGGCGTGGAAGCGGTACGCGAAGAGCACCCGCTGGCGGCGCTGCTGCCGTGCGATAACGTGTTTGCTATCGAAAGCCGCTGGTATCGTGATAATCCGTTGGTGATCCGCGGGCCCGGCGCCGGGCGTGACGTGACCGCCGGGGCGATCCAGTCGGATATTAACCGTCTGGCGCAGCTGCTGTAATCCCGAGAAAAAGACCAGGCCAGGCCTGGTCTTTTTTGTTAGTGCGCCGCAAAAACTGCTTTAGCGGCAAACAGGCCGTTTAGCGCCGCCGGGAATCCGGCGTAGACCGCCATCTGCATGATCACTTCCGTAATTTCCTCTTGCGTCAGACCAACATTTAATCCCGCGGCAATATGCACTTTCAGCTGCGGCTCGGCGTTACCCAGCGCGGTGAGCGCGGCGATGGTGGCGATTTCCCGGCTGCGCAAATCAAGCCCTGGCCGGGCGTAAATATCGCCGAAGGGGAACTCAATCAGATAGCGGGCGAAGTCGGGGGCGATATCCCGCAGGCTGTCGACGACGGCTTCCCCGCCGCGACCGTCCACGCGCTGAAGCATTTCCTGACCGGTGATATAACGTTCGCTGGACATCGTTTTTTCCTCTCTGTGATGATGCGTTGAGAGGAAGGGTAGGGAAGTTTGCCGGACTTGAGTAATACCCTTTTCGTGATACCTTTTCAGTATGACAACTTCGCGATTGCATTCTCTCGATATCCGCCTGCTGCGCGCCTTTGCGGTGGTGGCGGAGGAAAATAACATCAGCCGGGCGGCGCAGCGGTTATTTATCTCGCAGCCGCCGCTGAGTCGCCATATGCGCCATCTGGAAGCGCAGCTGGGGGTGACGCTGTTTCAGCGCCATAGCAAAGGCCTGATCCTTACCGACGCGGGCAGAGAGGTGCTGGCGATGATTCGGCCCATGCTGGCGCTCCAGGAACGCACGCTGGCGGCATTGAGTGAGCTCTCCGTTCACTCGCCGCTGTCTCTGCGTCTGGGCATGACTACCGCCTTCGAACAAGGCATTTTCGCCGCTGTTGAATCTGCGCTGAGCGAACATACCCGCGCGTTGCATATCACCCGCCACGCTTCACCGGCGCTGGCTCAGCAGGTGCGCAAAGGCAAACTCGATGCGGCGCTGGTTGCGCTGCCGCTCAATACTGAAGGGCTGCACTTGCACCCATTGCCGTATCAGGAGCCGCTCATCGCGGCAGTGCCAGCCTCCTGGCCGGAAGCCGCCACACCAGCGTTAACGCTAAGCGCGCTCAATCACCGGCCGTTGTTCTGGTTTAAACGTGAGCGTAACCCCGATTTCTTTGACTACACGCGACGCATTTTCGACCGGGCTGGCTATACCCCCGCTTATGTGGAAGAGCCTGCCGAACATGATGTGCTGCTGGCGAGAATTGCGCGTGGGGAAGGCATGATCCTCCTGCCGGCGTCCTTTTCCGCAATCCAGCGTCAGGGGGTGGTGTTCTGTCCTGTCGCTGAAGGCGACAGCATGCCGTTAAGCCTTGGGGTGATCTATGCGCCTCACCAGGCAGAATCCGTGCAGCAATGGCTCTCACTGCTGGATGAGCACCTGACGACTGGCTAGCCTCAGGCTGACTCTCGAGCCACCAGCTGTCCGGAAAGGGTAATGCGCTGGGTCGGCAGGGCAGGTTCTTTGATTTTGCGGATAATGAGCGAGGCTACCTGACGTCCTGTCTCTTCGCTGGCGGAAGAGACATAAGTGAAGGATGGCGAGGTCAAATTCACGTGCATCATGTCTTCAAAACCCACCAGCGCCACCTGCTGAGTGAGAAAGACATCTTTTCCCACCGTGCGTCCAACCTGATGAATGCCGCTGAGGCAGCCAATCATTGCATCCGGTGAGTGGCACAGCAGGGCGGTAATGGCATTATTTTTTTCCAGCAACTGGCGGGTAGCGATACTGGCAGCCTGCGTATTGTCGCTGCAGGCAGGAGCAAATTCCTCCCGTACGGTCATGCCGTTTTTCTCCAGCGTACTGTATAAGCCAAGCAGCCGCTGCTGACGAATCAGGTCATTATCCTGTCCGCCAATATAGGCGATGTAGCGATGGCCGCGTTCAATCAAATAGCGGGCGGCGATACTGGCGGCCTGGCGATTATCGCGGACCACCTGGTCATGATGGCCGGAGAGCGGCGTTTGCGAGACGGCGACCAGCGGCAGAGGACATGCTTGTAACGCCGCAGGCAGCGCATTGCTGGTGGTATCGGCATCCAGATATATCACGCCGGCGACGCCCTGCTGTTTAAACGACAGCAGGCAGCGGGCCAGATAGTCATGATCGTCGCGCGGCTGGCCGAGGATCACCATATAGCCTTGCTTCTCCAGCTCCTGGACGATATTCGCCATCACTTTAATGGAAAAACTGTCGTTGAAGTCGCGCAGGATCAGGCCGATCAAATTGGTGGTATTGGCGCGAAGGTTAGCGGCGGCGACGTTATGTACATAGCCAAGTTCCTGGATGGCCGCGTTGACTTTTTCGATGGTGGCGTCGGAGATCTTCCCTTTCTGGCGTAATACCAGCGACACCGTCGAAACGGAGACGCCGGCCAGTTTCGCCACATCTATAATGCTGACTTTCTTCAAAATCGCTCCATGACAACGCGTGTATTACCGTCAGATCGCAGACATAGGCTTACCCACGGTAAGCCTACTTCCACACCATAACACCTTCTTGTTATTTGCCAATCATCCCCGACATGGTTTGCGCGATAAATTGCGCCCTGGCGCCAAAAATAATCTGGATGCCGTTATCGCCGACGAAGACCACCCCGCGTGCGCCGATGCCGTTGAGGCCATCTTTATCAACCGCATCGCGCTCAGCCACTTCCAGGCGCAAGCGGGTGATACAAGCCCCGACGGAATCGATATTTTGTGCACCACCGAGAAGATTGACGATCTCCGTTGCCAGCTCCGCGTCGGTTTTATCATCGGCGGTGACAGTGATATCGGTACGGCCTGGTGTTTTCACATCAAAGCGACGGATAACGAACCGGAAGGTGAAATAATAAATCAGCCCCATCGGCACGCCAACGATAACCGCATTGAGGAAGTGGGTTTGATAGCCGTTCAGCGACGGCAGAATACCGAAGGAGATATAGTCAATTAGCCCCGCCGAGAAGGATTTAGCGATATGCGCATGCAGCAGATACATTGTCATGTACGAGAGCCCCGCCATGATGGCGTTGAAGACGTACAGGATCGGCGCCACGAAGATAAAGGTAAATTCTACGGGTTCGGTAATGCCGGTCAGGAAGCAGGTCAGCGCGGCAGAGAAGAGAATACCGGCCGCGATTTTTTTATTCTTAGTATGCGCTTCGTGATACATCGCCAGACAGGCAGCTGGAAGCGCGAACAGCATAAGCGGGAATTCCCCCTGCATAAACTTCCCAGCGTTTTGGTAGCTATCAGAGCTAAAAGATTTCACCCCTTCTTCCAGCATTTTAAACCAGATGGTCTGGTCGCCGTGGATCACCTGGCCTGCCTGAGTGGTGTAATCGCCGAAAGAGTACCAGAAAGAGGGATACCATATGTGGTGCAGTCCCAGTGGGATCAGCGCCCGTTCAACGAGGCCGAAAATAAAGGTCGATGCGGCCTGGTTGTCGCCGTTTACCACCATCGACAGTGAGTCAATACCAGCCTGGATATGTTGCCAGACATAAGGCAACAGCAGGCCGAGGATAAATGAGAGAAATGCTGTGGCGATCGCCACGAAACGCTTACCCGAGAAGAAGCCAAGGAACTCAGGCAACTGCATCGCATGGAAGCGGTTATAGCACCACGCCGCGAGAATACCGCAGATGAGACCGCCAAAAACCCCCATCTGCAGCGTCGGGATGCCGACGACCATGGCATATTTTCCGCCCTGAGAGGCCATCTCCGGCGTAATGCCGAGCACAGTGCTAATGGTGATATTAGTGATGAAGACGGAGACGGCTGCCGACAGCGCAGCGATACCCGATTCTGATGCCAGCCCCACGGCTGAACCAATTGCGAACAGCATTGGCAGGTTATCAAAAATGATACCGCCGGCGTTCATCATCAAGGGCATATGGAATTTATCCCCGAAGGCCAACAGTAAGCCGGCGGCCGGGAGGAGCGAAATCGGCAGCATCAAGGCGCGGCCGATCATCGACAGTTTTGATAATGATTTTATGAACCCTGACCACAGACTCATGGTGATATCCCCGAATAGATTTTATAAGCATTATTGCGTAAGTAGAACGTTCTAGTAGAACGTTCTACTTACTCTGAACCAAGCGATAAGCGGCTGCAATAACAATCGCTATGGCCAACATGGGGAGATGCTGGTTTTTTGAACTGCTTCAAATTTCATCGGATCGAATTCTTCCTGCGCGGCATCCATTCTGGCCGGAAGATGAATTTTTTTCATATTGGCCGCCTTTTCCTCACTCTTTACGCAGATTTTTCTATTGACGCCCGCGCGCTTTTCCGTCATTTTTACATCTGGACGTCTAAACGTATAGAAGTTCGCAATACAACAGCCATTACATGCGATTGATGAGGTAAGGTATGAGCTTTTTTCACGCCAATCAGCGGGAAGCCTTGAATCAGAGCCTGGCGGAAGTCCAGGGCCAGATTAATGTTTCCTTTGAATTCTTTCCGCCGCGCACCAGTGAAATGGAGCAAACCCTGTGGAAATCCATCGATCGCCTGAGCAGTCTGAAACCGAAGTTTGTCTCGGTGACCTATGGCGCGAACTCCGGCGAGCGCGATCGCACCCACAGCATCATCAAGGGCATTAAAGAGCGAACCGGTCTGGAAGCGGCGCCGCACCTGACCTGTATCGATGCGACTCGCGATGAGCTGCGCACTATCGCCCAGGATTACTGGAACAACGGCATCCGCCATATCGTCGCGTTGCGCGGCGACCTGCCGCCGGGCAGCGGTAAACCGGAGATGTATGCCGCCGATCTGGTCAGCCTGCTGAAAGAGGTGGGGGATTTCGATATCTCTGTTGCCGCGTATCCGGAAGTGCATCCGGAAGCGAAAAGCGCGCAGGCGGATTTACTCAACCTGAAACGCAAAGTCGAGGCAGGCGCCAACCGCGCGATCACCCAGTTCTTCTTCGATGTGGAAAGCTACCTGCGTTTTCGCGATCGTTGTGTCTCAGCGGGCATCGACGTGGAAATTATTCCGGGTATCCTGCCGGTATCCAACTTTAAACAGGCGAAAAAGTTTGCGGATATGACCAACGTTCGTATCCCGGTGTGGATGTCGAAAATGTTCGAAGGTCTCGATAACGATGCCGAAACCCGTCAGCTGGTGGGGGCTAACATCGCTATGGACATGGTGAAGATTTTAAGCCGGGAAGGGGTAAAAGATTTCCACTTCTACACCCTGAACCGCGCCGAAATGAGCTACGCCATCTGCCATACGCTGGGCGTGCGTCCGGCCTGAGTGCTTGTCGTTTCCGCCGCCAGTGGGCGACACGTCCGGCAGATAAACATAAAAAACACCCGGCTGACGCCGGGTGTTTTGTTTTGCTCTGGATTATTCCCATTCCTGCAGGAAGCGCTGGCCATATTGGTCGGCGACCAGCAGCGCGGCGTAGACCTGGTCGGAGTTAACCCCGCCCGGCATATTGTGAATGGTTTCGCCTTCAGCGCAGGCGGCTTCCGCCACCAGGCGCATTTTGGTCGGGATGTCGCCTTTGATATCCAGCTGCGCCAGGGTGATCGGCAGCCCAACGCTGTGACATAGCGCGGCGACGGTCTCGATCTCTTCCACCGGCGCGTTTTCCAGCACCAGCTGCGTCAGGGTGCCGAACGCCACTTTTTCACCGTGATAATAGTGGTGAGCGTCAGGGATGGCCGTCATGCCGTTATGAATCGCGTGGGCTGCCGCCAGGCCACCGCTTTCAAAACCGACGCCGCTCAGATAGGTGTTGGCTTCCACCACCCGCTCCAGCGCCGGAGTGACCACGTGCTGTTCGGCGGCCAGCATCGCTTTTTCACCCTCTTCGAGTAAGGTGTTGTAGCACAGCTCGGCCAGCGCCAGCGCCGCCTGGGTGCATTTCCCGCCCGCCATGGTGGTGGCGCCGCTGCGTGAGCAGGCGCGGGCTTCGAACCAGGTGGCCAGCGCATCGCCAATTCCGGCTGCCAGCAGGCGAGCCGGCGCGCCGGCAACGATCTGCGTATCGACAATGACCATGTTAGGGTTGTGCGGTAGCATCAGATAGCTGTCGAACTCCCCTTCGTCGGTGTAAATCACCGACAGCGCGCTGCACGGCGCATCGGTGGAGGCGATGGTGGGGGCGATCGCCACCGGCACCTTCATAAAATGGGCCAGCGCTTTCGCGGTATCCAGGGTTTTACCACCGCCGATCCCCAGCACGGCGGTGCATTTCGCACTGCCGGCGATATCGCGCAGGCGATTGATTTCATTATGCGAACATTCACCGCCAAACGGCGCGATTTCCGCCGCCAGGCCGGCATCGGCCAGGCTTTTGCGTAGCATCTCTTCCGCGAATCCCAGCACGAATTTATCGCCAACGACCAGCCAGCGTTCGGCCAGCGGTTTCAGATAGTCGCCAAGGCGCTTGATGGCGCCTGCGCCCTGAATGTATTTGCCTGGTGATTGAATAATGCGATCCATTACGATTCCTCCTCGATGACCGTGATGCCGCCCGCAGGCGGCGCGCGGGTCCGGTTACAGGTTCAGCGTGCCAAAGGCGTTATTCCAGTCCTGTTCAAACTTCTCTATGGCTGACTCTACCGCAGGGGTGCCGAGCATTTGTTGCGCTACATCTAGTGGAAGGGTGATGGCTTCGCAGCCAGCCAGCAGGCAATCCAGTGCCTGACGGGGCGTTTTGAAGCTCGCCGCCAGCACTTTGCTTTCGGGCGCATGCATTTCCAGCAGGGATTGCAGCTCCTGCACCATGCGGATGCCGTCCCCGCCCTGAGCGTCGACGCGGTTAACGTAAGGCGCGACGTACTTTGCGCCGGCCAGCGCGGCCAGCAGACCCTGTGAGGCGCTGTAGACGGCGGTGCCAAGGGTTGGGATGCCTTCCTTCTTCAGCAGCTTGATAGCGGCGAGGCCTTCGGCGGTGACCGGGATTTTGACCACGATGCCCGGCACGGCGTTGCTCAGGCGTTTGGCTTCTGCCACCATGCCCTGCGCATCGCGGCTCATGGTCTGCGCAAACAGAATCCCTTCCGGGCCAACGGCTTTTTGCAAGCGCGGCAGTACATCCCAGACCGGTGTTTTTCCGGCGGCGATAATGCTCGGGTTGGTGGTCACCCCGGCCAGCGGGTAGATGCGGGCCAGGCGTTCCACTTCGGCGACGTTGGCGGTATCCAGATAGAGTTCCATAGTGTTTTCCTCAATGCTTAATTCGGTGCTGTCGTTGAGGTAAGCATACGGCTTTCGTTTGAAGGATCGCCAGATGACAAATTTGCCAAAAACTGGATAAATGTACGCATCGCGATTAAGGATGATTTAGATCACATTTATCGACGCTGACGGGGAGGAGAGGAAACTATAGCGCGCACAAAAGTCAGGTTTAACACACAAAAATCTAGTTTTTTGCCGGGGATGATTTTTCCGTCAGCTGGCTATGGTACTGGCGGCGGTATTCAGACGGCGAGCGTTCCGTGGTTTTGCGGAACAGGCGGCAGAAGTAGTTACTGTCGGCGAAGCCGCAGGCGTGGGCGATGTCTTTCACTTTCATATCGTGGCCCTTCAGCAGCATACGGGCCTGTTCGAGACGAATGTGGTTCAGATATTCATTGAAGCCCATTGGCCCACATTTCTGGAACAGATGAGAAAGATAGTTAGGAGAGAGATAGAACGCCTGGGCGACCGATTCCCGGCTCAGCGGCTCCGGGTAATGGACCTCGATGTACTGACGGATTGCCTCGAACAGCGCCTGGCTGCGCGAGGAGGTTTGCGCCTGGCTGCCGAGAAGATCATGGCAGTGGCTGAGCAGGCTGATGACGATGCTGCGGGCGGTTTGCTGCTCCTGCGGCTGCATCCGGATCTCGTTGAGCGCCTGCAGCAGAAAGGAACCGACGCGCGGCCCGCGACGCAGCGCCTGTAGTTTTTCAACAACGGCGATCGTCTTGCCATTCCAGTGCTGCAGCGAGCACTCCAGCTGCTGCTTAGCGAACAGGATGCTTAACAGCAGGCAGGGCGCCTGCCACTGTGGGCAGTTCCAGCTATCGCCAGGAATATAGAGCACGTCATGGGTCTCCAGGGGCGGGGCGGTATCGCCGAGCGCCTGGTCGCGCAATTGCCCATCGAGGAGGATATTCAGACGGGGAAAATCAACCTGCACCACCGGTTCAGCAGGCGAGCGCGTCTCGCCGGCGAAATAAACCCGGCCGAGGCTGGTCTGTTTTTTTAGCAATGCATCAATAAGTTGATTGATATCGTTGTCCATCATTGTTCCGCCCCGTGCATCACCCTTTTCATCATACCGGACATTATTCCAGCGGTAAAAGCGCCAGCCTGTCGCTATTGCTTCTTATTTGAGTTATGTTATATCGTAACAATTTGTCGCCATTGATAGCAAATTCAGGAGAGAGTAATGACCAGAAAGATCCCCCTGCTGGCCTTGGGACTCGGCATGGCGCTCGCCAGCGCCCAGGCGTTCGCCCACGGCAACCATAGCCATGGGCCGGCGCTAACCGAAGTGGAGCGTCAGGCCAGCGAAGGCATTTTTGCGGATAAAGATGTGCAGGACCGCGCGCTGAGCGACTGGGAGGGCGTCTGGCAGTCGGTGAACCCATATCTGCTCAACGGCGATCTCGATCCGGTGCTGGAGCAGAAGGCGAAAAAGCCCGGCGGCAAGAGCGTGGAGGAGTATCGCGCCTATTATAAGAAGGGCTACGCCACCGATGTGGAACAGATTGGCATTGAAGATGACGTGATTGAGTTCCACGTCGGCGAGACCGTCAACAGCTGCAAATACCGCTATTCAGGCTACAAAATTCTGCATTACGCCTCCGGTAAGAAGGGCGTACGTTATCTGTTCGAGTGCCAGCAGGGCGATGCCAACGCGCCAAAATATGTCCAGTTCAGCGACCATATCATTGGTCCGCGTAAATCGCAGCATTTCCATATTTTCATGGGCAATGAATCACAGGAAGCGTTGTTGAAAGAGATGGATAACTGGCCGACCTATTATCCCTATGCGCTGCATAAAGAACAGATCGTTGATGAGATGTTGCACCACTAAAACGGGTGAAAAATCCCCCGGCCGGGCGGCCGGGGGAAGACATCGATTAGCCGGTGTTACGCATACCGGCGGCGACGCCGGCGATGGTGACCATCAGCGCTTGTTCAACGCGCGGATCCGGGTCTTTGCCCTCTTCTTCAGCCTGGCGTGAACGGTGCAGCAGTTCCGCCTGCAGGACGTTCAGCGGGTCGGTATAGATATTACGCAGCTGGATAGACTCGGCGATCCACGGCAGGTCAGCCATCAGATGGGAGTCGTTGGCGATGGCCAGCACGACGTTGATATCGGCAGCCAGCAGCTTGCGCAGCTCGGTACCCAGCGCCCACAGCTCCGGTTTCACCAGGCGCTGATCGTAATACTCCGCCAGCCACAGGTCGGCCTTCGAGTAGACCATCTCCAGCATGCCGAGGCGGGTGGAGAAGAACGGCCAGTCGCGACACATCGCTTCCAGTTCACTCTGTTTTCCGCCTTCGACTACCTTCTGCAGCGCAGCGCCAGCGCCCAGCCAGGCCGGAAGCATCAGGCGGTTCTGGGTCCAGGCAAAGATCCACGGAATGGCGCGCAGCGACTCGACGCCGCCGGTCGGGCGACGTTTTGCCGGGCGCGAACCCAGCGGCAGTTTGCCCAGCTCCTGCTCCGGAGTGGCGGAGCGGAAGTAAGGTACGAAATCTTTGTTTTCACGCACATAGCCGCGATACATCTTGCACGACACGTCGGACAGCTCGGCCATGATGTCGCGCCACTGCGGTTTGGGTTCCGGCGGCGGCAGCAGGTTGGCTTCGAGGATCGCGCTGGTATAGAGCGACAGGCTGCTGATGGTGACTTCCGGCAGGCCGTACTTAAAGCGGATCATCTCACCCTGCTCGGTAACGCGCAGGCCGCCTTTCAGGCTTCCCGGCGGCTGTGAGAGGAGCGCGGCGTGGGCCGGCGCGCCGCCGCGGCCAATGGAGCCACCGCGACCGTGGAACAGCGTCAGTTCGATCCCGGCTTTCTCACAGGTTTTGATCAACGCATCCTGCGCCTGGTACTGCGCCCAGGAGGCGGCCATCACCCCTGCGTCTTTCGCGGAATCAGAGTAGCCGATCATGACCATCTGTTTGCCCTGGATAAAGCCGCGGTACCAGTCGATATTCAGCAACTGGGTCATGACGTCGTTGGCGTTGTTCAGGTCGTCCAGCGTTTCGAACAGCGGAGCCACCGGCAGGGCGAATCCAATCCCGGCCTCTTTCAGCAGCAGGTGAACCGCCAGCACGTCGGACGGCGTTTTGGCCATCGAGATCACGTAGGCGGCGATCGATCCGCGCGGCGCCTCGGCGATCACTCTGCAGGTGTCGAGAACTTCGCGGGTCTCTTCGCTGGGCTCCCACTGGCGCGGCAGCAGCGGACGTTTGGAATTCAGTTCGCGGATCAGGAAAGCCTGTTTGTCGGCTTCTGACCAGCTTTCGTAATCGCCGATCCCGAGGTAACGGGTCATTTCGCCCAGCGCTTCGGTATGGCGAGTGCTTTCCTGACGGATATCAATACGCACCAGCGGTACGCCGAAAGACTTCACGCGGCGCAGGGTGTCGAGCAGCTCGCCGTTGGCGATAATGCCCATGCCGCAGGCCTGCAGCGATTTATAGCAGGCGTACAGCGGCTCCCACAGCTGCTCGTTCTGCGTGATCAGTCCCGCCGGTTTCGGCAGCTTCTGACCTTTCAGGCGCGCTTCCAGCCAGGCCTGGGTCTCCATCAGCTGAGTGCGCAGTTTTTTCATCAGGTAACGGTACGGTTCCTGAGCGCCCTCGGCGCCGGCCAGGGCACGCAATTCGTCGGTACACTCCACCATCGACAGCTCGGAGATCAGCACCTGCACATCTTTAAGGAATAGATCGGTCGCTTTCCAGCGGCTGAGCAGCAGCACGTGGCGGGTGATATCGGCGGTCACGTTCGGGTTGCCGTCGCGGTCGCCGCCCATCCACGAAGTGAAACGCACCGGGACAAAGTCCACCGGCAGCTGATAGCCGAGGTTGGCTTCCAGCTGTTCGTTCAGCTCACGCAGGTAGTTAGGCACCCCTTCCCACAGGCTGTTTTCCACCACCGCGAAGCCCCATTTGGCTTCATCGACCGGGGAAGGGCGGTGCTTACGAATTTCATCGGTATGCCAGGACTGGGCGATCAGCTGGCGCAGACGGCGCATCAGCTGGTGGTGCTCGTAGTCCGCGATATCTTTGTTATCCAGCTGCTTGAGGCAGTTGTTCACCTCCACCATTTTATGGATCAGCGTCCGGCGGGTGATCTCGGTCGGGTGGGCGGTTAACACCAGCTCCAGGGACAGAGATTCCACCGCTTTTTTGATGGTCTCTTCGTTGAGATTGGGTTGGTCTTTGAGCTTTCTCAGGGTACGCGCAATGACTTCCGGATTGCTGGCTGCTTCGCCATTCGGCGAAATGCTGTGGTACTGCTCAGCTGTGTTAGCCAGATTCAGGAACTGGCTGAAGGCACGGGCTACCGGCAGCAGTTCGTCGTTAGACAAATTCTGCAGCGTGGTCAGCAGCTCCTGGCGGTTAGCTTCGTTGCCGGCGCGTGAAGATTTGGACAACTTACGGATAGTTTCGACACGATCAAGAATATTTTCTCCCAATGCATCCTTGATGGTATCGCCCAGCACCTTGCCGAGCATACTGACATTACTACGCAATGCGGAATATTGTTCGTTCATGTTACCCCAGACACCCCATCTCATTTTATTTTGTTATATCCGCTGCGCTGGAACGTGAGCAACGGATAAGCAACCCGTCTTTTATAAAGCCACGTAAATACCCCCACGTCAATTACTGCGAAATCGCTTCAGCAAACGAGTAAATACCCGTAATTTGCGAAATTTAACTCAGGGGGCGCTGGATAAGCATCGCTTATGGAAATGTGACGATCGTCACCGTTCCGCCCCGGGAGAACGGGGCGGAAAAAGAGGGCGATTTTAGTGCCAGCAGAAGTGGTGGACCACCTGGCTAATCAGCTCCCGCGTCGGCTTGATAAAGCGCGTCTCCAGAAACTCGTCAGGCTGATGGGCCTGGTTGATCGAGCCCGGGCCGAGAACCAGCGTTGGGCACAGCGTCTGGATAAACGGCGCTTCGGTACAGTAGTTCACCACGTCGGTCTGGGCGCCAAGCAGTTTCTCAACCACCTGCACCAGCTTATGGTCCGGTGGGCACTCATAGCCGGGGATCGGCGGATGCAGCTCCGAGACCGTCAGGCGGCCTGGCCAGCGTTCGCTGACCGGGGCCAGCGCCTCGCCCAGCAGACCATTAAGGTCGTTGAGGGTCATCCCCGGCAGCGGGCGGATGTCCATATGCAGTTCACAGCAGGCGCAGATACGGTTTGAGGCATCGCCGCCATGGATGGCGCCGAGGTTGAGGGTCGGGTAAGGGACCGTGAACGCCTCGAAGTGGTAGCGCTCTTTTAGCAGATCGCGCAGCTGCATAATCCGGCCGATGGCGTCGTGCATCAGCTCGATCGCGTTGACCCCGCGCGCCGGATCGCTGGAGTGGCCGGACTGGCCCTGAATACGGATCGCGTTGGACATATGTCCTTTATGGGCGCGGATTGGCTGCAGGGAGGTGGGCTCGCCGATGATGGCGCAGTCCGGGCGCAGCTGGGTGGTTTCGGCAAAATAGCGCGCGCCAGCCATGCTGGTCTCTTCGTCGGCGGTGGCCAGAATATACAGCGGTTTTTTCAGCGTGGTGACGTCGACATCGCGCAGGGCGTCGAGAATAAAGGCGAAAAAGCCTTTCATATCGGCCGTGCCGAGGCCGTAGAGCTTGTTATCGTGTTCGGTGAGGGTGAACGGGTCGCGCGTCCAGCGGCCATCATCGAACGGCACGGTATCGGTATGCCCTGCGAGCAGCAGGCCGCCGGCGCCGTGTCCGGTGCTGGCCAGCAGATTGAATTTATGGCGCGTATCCGGCACTGGCTGTACCTCGACGTTGAAGCCGAGATCGCGGAACCAGCCGGCCAGCAAATTGATTAAAGACTCATTGCTTTGATCGAGAGCCTCTTCGGTCGCGCTGATGGACGGTGTGGCGATCAACGCGCGGTAGATCTCGATAAAGGGCGGTAAATTGTTTTTCATTGTTGACACACCTTGGGTCGTGATAGTATCAATATTCATGCATTTATTGTGAATAAAAATACAATATCGTTGAGCGTAAGAAAACCCATCGAATGTAAGGAGATGCGCTTCCAATGTTAAATACGCTGATTGTGGGTGCCAGTGGTTATGCCGGCGCAGAGCTGGTGACCTATATCAATCGTCATCCGCATATGAACATAACCGCTTTGACGGTCTCCGCGCAAAGCAATGATGCGGGAAAATTAATTTCCGACCTGCATCCGCAGCTCAAAGGCATTGTCGATATGCCGCTGCAGCCGATGTCCGATATCAGCGAATTCAGCGCTGGCGTGGACGTGGTGTTTCTCGCCACCGCGCACGAAGTGAGTCACGATCTGGCGCCGCAGTTCCTTGCCGCCGGCTGCGTGGTGTTCGATCTCTCCGGTGCCTTCCGCGTTAACGATGGGGCGTTCTACGAAAAATATTATGGTTTCACTCATCAGCATCCCGACCTGCTCAAACAGGCGGTGTATGGTCTGGCGGAGTGGAGCGCGGATGCGCTTAAAGAAGCGCAGTTAATCGCGGTGCCTGGCTGCTACCCAACGGCGGCGCAGCTGTCGCTGAAGCCGCTGATCGATGCCGGTCTGCTGGATCTCAACCAGTGGCCAGTGATCAACGCCACCAGCGGGGTGAGCGGCGCGGGTCGTAAGGCCGCGATCGGCAACAGCTTCTGTGAAGTTAGCCTGCAGCCGTACGGCATATTTAACCATCGCCATCAGCCGGAGATTGCCAGCCACCTCGGGGCAAAGGTAATTTTTACCCCGCACCTGGGTAATTTTAAGCGCGGCATCCTGGAAACCATTACCTGCCGTCTGAAGCCGGGCGTCGGCCATGCGCAGATCGCGGCGGTTTACCAGCAGGCTTACGCCGATAAACCACTGGTACGTTTATATGATAAAGGCGTGCCCGCTTTGAAAAGCGTCGAAGGCCTGCCATTCTGTGATATCGGTTTTGCCGTGCAGGACGATCATCTCATCGTCGTCGCGGCAGAGGATAACCTGCTGAAAGGCGCCGCAGCGCAGGCGGTGCAGTGCGCGAATATTCGTTTCGGCTTCGCTGAGACGCAGTCTCTTATTTAAGGTGTGATGATGAACCCATTAATTATCAAACTTGGCGGCGTATTACTCGATAGCGAAGAAGCGCTGGAGCGTCTGTTTACCGCGCTGGTCAATTACCGTGAAGCGCACCAGCGTCCGCTGATTATCGTCCACGGCGGCGGCTGCGTGGTGGATGAGCTGATGAAGCAGCTCAATCTGCCGGTGCAGAAGAAAAATGGTCTGCGGGTGACGCCGGCTGAGCAAATCGACATCATCACCGGCGCGCTGGCGGGAACCGCTAACAAGACGCTGCTGGCGTGGGCGAAAAAGCACGGTCTGGCCTCTGTCGGCCTGTTCCTCGGCGATGGCGATAGCGTGAAGGTGACGCAGCTGGATGCTGAGCTGGGCCATGTCGGGCTGGCGCAGCCGGGCTCTCCGACGTTGATCAACACCCTGTTGGCGGGTGGTTACCTGCCGGTGGTGAGCTCTATCGGCGTGACTGACGAGGGCCAGCTGATGAACGTCAATGCTGACCAGGCGGCGACGGCGCTGGCGGCCACCCTGGGGGCGGATCTGATCCTGCTGTCTGACGTTAGCGGTATCCTCGACGGTAAAGGGCAGCGCATTGCCGAGATGACCGCCGAGAAAGCGGAACAGCTGATCGAGCAGGGGATTATCACCGACGGCATGATTGTTAAAGTGAATGCGGCCCTTGACGCCGCACGCGCTCTGGGCCGTCCGGTGGACATCGCCTCCTGGCGTCACGCCGAGCAGCTGCCGGCGTTGTTTAACGGCACGCCAATCGGCACACGTATTCTGGCTTAAGATTTCATGCCCGGCGGCGCGTTGTCTGCCGGGCTTACAAGACCGTAGGCCGGGGAGGCACAACGCCACCGGCGGAACTAATGAATAAAGGAAGCATGTTATGGCACTTTGGGGCGGGCGTTTTACACAGGCAGCAGATCAACGGTTTAAACAGTTCAACGACTCGTTGCGCTTCGACTATCGTCTGGCGGAGCAGGATATCGTTGGCTCTGTCGCCTGGTCGAAAGCGCTGGTAACGGTCGGCGTTCTGAGTGCCGCTGAACAGCAGCAGCTGGAAGAAGCGCTGAACGTGCTACTGGAAGAGGTGCGCGCCAATCCGCAGCAAATCCTCACCAGCGATGCCGAAGATATTCACAGCTGGGTGGAAGGCAAACTGATCGACAAAGTGGGCCAGTTGGGCAAGAAACTGCATACCGGCCGCAGCCGTAACGACCAGGTCGCTACCGATCTTAAACTGTGGTGCAAAGATACCGTTGTCGAATTGCTGTCGGCGAACCGCCAGCTGCAGAGCGCGCTGGTGGAGACGGCCCAGCAGAACCAGGACGCGGTGATGCCGGGGTACACCCACCTGCAGCGCGCCCAACCGGTGACGTTCGCGCACTGGTGTCTGGCTTATGTCGAAATGCTGGCGCGCGACGAAAGCCGCCTGCAGGACGCGCTGAAGCGCCTCGACGTTAGCCCGCTGGGCTGCGGCGCGCTGGCG
The DNA here is from genome assembly GCF_018223875.1 of Klebsiella sp. 54. Lineage (NCBI taxonomy): Bacteria > Pseudomonadati > Pseudomonadota > Gammaproteobacteria > Enterobacterales > Enterobacteriaceae > Klebsiella > Klebsiella sp. 54. The sequence continues at coordinate 8,965 of NZ_JAGRRA010000012.1, read as the reverse complement.
GGAACGGCGTATGAGATCGACCGCGAGCAGCTGGCCGGGTGGCTGGGCTTTGCCTCCGCCACCCGCAACAGCCTCGACAGCGTGTCCGACCGTGACCATGTTCTGGAGCTGCTTTCCGATGCCTCTATCGGCATGGTGCATCTGTCGCGCTTTGCGGAAGATCTGATTTTCTTTAACTCCGGCGAGGCGAATTTCGTCGAGCTTTCCGACCGCGTAACCTCAGGCTCCTCGCTGATGCCGCAGAAGAAAAACCCGGACGCCCTGGAGCTTATCCGTGGCAAATGCGGTCGCGTGCAGGGCGCGCTGACCGGCATGATGATGACCCTGAAAGGGCTGCCGCTGGCCTACAACAAAGATATGCAGGAAGATAAAGAGGGGCTTTTCGACGCCCTGGATACCTGGCTCGACTGCCTGCATATGGCGACCCTGGTGCTGGATGGCATCCAGGTAAAACGTCCGCGCTGTGCGGAAGCGGCGCAGCAGGGCTATGCCAACGCCACGGAGCTGGCGGATTATCTGGTGGCGAAAGGCGTACCGTTCCGCGAGGCGCACCATATTGTCGGTGAAGCGGTGGTGGAAGCCATTGCGCAAGGGAAACCGCTGGAAGCGCTGGCCCTGGCCGATCTGCAGAAATTCAGCCCGGTGATTGTGGACGATGTTTATCCGATCCTGTCGCTGCAGTCCTGCCTGGATAAACGCGCGGCAAAAGGCGGCGTCTCGCCGCAGCAGGTGGCGCAGGCTATCGGCGAGGCGAAGGCCCGTCTGAGCTAATCCTTAGATATCTGCCCCCCTGACCCGGCCGAGCCCAGCGACGCCGGGTTTTTTATGCAAAAAAAAAAGCGGACGCAAGGTCCGCAAAAGTTCACGTTGGCTTTAGTTGTTCGGGTAGAGAAACAGTGTGACGGGCCAGTGGTTTTCAGAGGTTCACCGTCTTTATGGGTGTATTATTGAACAGAAAACTTGATAGGGATAATCGTTCGTTGCTATGCTATCTATCGCCATGGACTATCGTGGCGATGGAGGATGAATAATGAATATTCGCGATCTTGAATACCTGGTAGCGCTCGCCGAACACCGCCACTTCCGGCGGGCGGCTGACTCATGCCATGTGAGCCAACCGACGCTCAGCGGACAGATCCGCAAGCTGGAGGATGAGCTTGGCGTCATGCTGCTGGAGCGCACCAGCCGTAAGGTTCTGTTTACCCAGGCGGGGCTGTTGCTGGTGGATCAGGCGCGTACCGTGTTACGCGAAGTAAAAGTGCTCAAGGAGATGGCAAGCCAACAAGGGGAAACCATGTCCGGGCCGCTGCATATCGGCCTGATCCCGACAATTGGCCCGTACCTGCTGCCGCACATCATTCCGATGCTGCATCAGACCTTCCCGAAGCTGGAAATGTATCTGCACGAAGCGCAGACCCATCAGCTGCTGGCTCAGCTCGACAGCGGTAAGCTCGACTGCGCCATCCTGGCGCTGGTCAAAGAGAGCGAGGCCTTTATCGAGGTGCCGCTGTTCGATGAGCCGATGATGCTGGCTATCTATGAGGATCATCCGTGGGCAAACCGCGATCGGGTGCCGATGTCGGATCTGGCCGGTGAAAAGCTGCTGATGCTGGAGGATGGGCACTGCCTGCGCGATCAGGCGATGGGCTTCTGCTTTGAAGCGGGGGCGGATGAGGATACCCACTTCCGCGCGACCAGCCTGGAAACGCTGCGCAATATGGTAGCGGCAGGCAGCGGTATTACCCTGCTGCCTGCGCTGGCGGTGCCGCAGGAAAGAAAACGCGATGGCGTGGTCTACCTGCCGTGCATTAAGCCAGAGCCAAGACGCACCATCGGTCTGGTTTACCGTCCGGGCTCACCGCTGCGCAGCCGCTACGAACATCTGGCGGAGGCCATCCGCGGCACGATGGATGGCCATTTCGACAAGGCGTTAAAACAGGCGGTTTAAGCCGTTCAGCGCGGCAACCCGGTACGCTTCCGCCATGGTCGGGTAGTTAAAGGTGGTGTTGACGAAGTACTCAATGGTGTTACCACCACCTTTCTGCTCCATGATCGCCTGGCCGATGTGAATGATTTCGGCTGCGCGTTCGCCAAAGCAGTGAATGCCGAGGATCTCCTTGGTCTCCCGATGGAACAGGATCTTCAGGGTTCCCACGCTCATGCCAACGATTTGCGCCCGCGCCAGGTGTTTAAACTGAGCGCGACCCACCTCATACGGCACTTTCATCGCCGTCAGCTGCTGCTCGGTTTTCCCGACGGAGCTGATTTCCGGAATGGTGTAGATCCCGGTCGGGATATCTTCAATCAGATGCGCTGAGGCTTCGCCTTTCACCAGCGCCTGGGCGGCAATGCGTCCCTGATCGTACGCCGCGGAGGCGAGGCTCGGATAGCCGATGACATCCCCAACCGCATAGATGTGCGGAAGGGCGGTCTGATACATGCTGTTGACCTTCAGCTGACCGCGGCTGTCGGTCTGCAGACCGATATTTTCCAGCGCCAGAGTGTCGGTATTGCCGGTGCGGCCGTTGGCGTACAGCAGGCAATCGGCTTTCAGTTTTTTGCCGGACTTCAGGTGCATGATCACCCCGTCATCCACCCCCTCAATTTTCTCATACTCCTCGTTGTGGCGAATGACCACGCCGCTGTTCCAGAAGTGATAAGAGAGCGAATCTGACATCTCCTGATCGAGGAAGGCCAGCAGACGATCGCGGGTGTTGATCAGATCGACCTTCACCTCCATGCCGCGGAAGATCGACGCATATTCACAACCGATTACCCCGGCACCGTAAATGATCACATGGCGCGGCTCATGCTGCAGGCTGAGAATCGAATCGCTGTCATAGATGCGCGGGTGGTGGAAATCGACATCCGCCGGATGGTAGGGGCGAGATCCGCAGGCGATAACGAATTTCTCCGCGGTCACCGTCTCAACCGTGCCGTCATGACACTCCAGCGCCAGAGTATGCTCATCAACGAAGTGGGCATTGCCCTGCAGAATTTCACAGTGGTTGCGCTCATAGAATCCCTGGCGCATATGAGTCTGCTGGTTGATGACGCTGTCGGCATGGTTAAGGATGTCGGCGAAAGAAGAGCGAAGAAGGCGGGAGTGGTCGCTGTAGAGGGGGTTTTGGTTAAACTCGATAATACGGCTGACGGCATGGCGGAGGGCTTTCGACGGGATGGTGCCCCAGTGGGTGCAACCGCCGCCGACATTATGGTAGCGCTCGATGACGGCAACGCGTGCTCCCTGTTTCACCAGTCCCATGGCGGCGCCTTCGCCGCCAGGACCGGAACCAATCACTATTGCATCATAATCCCAAGAGTGTGACATGGCATTACTCACCTGTTTTATACATAAAATAAACACGATGATAACATTCGCTGCGCTTTAACCCAATTATCGTTGTGCTTTTTTGCGGCATAAAAGCAGAAACGGCTCGTAAACAATCATTCACAATCCAGGGCAAACCGATTAGTTTTAATCTCTGGTATAGTGCCAGCAGGGCTATTGGAAGGATTCATACATCGTGATGGGCGTAAGAGCACAACAAAAAGAAAAAACCCGCCGTTCGCTGGTGGAAGCGGCATTCAGCCAACTTAGCGCTGAGCGGAGTTTCGCCAGCCTGAGTTTGCGTGAAGTGGCGCGGGAAGCAGGGATCGCGCCGACGTCCTTTTATCGTCATTTTCGCGATGTCGATGAGTTAGGCCTGACGATGGTCGATGAGAGCGGACTGATGCTGCGCCAGCTGATGCGCCAGGCGCGCCAGCGGATTGCCAAAGGCGGCAGCGTGATCCGCACCTCGGTCTCGACCTTTATGGAGTTTATCGGTAACAACCCGAACGCCTTCCGCCTGCTGCTGCGCGAGCGCTCGGGAACTTCTGCGGCGTTTCGCGCCGCCGTCGCACGCGAGATCCAGCACTTTATTGCGGAACTCGCCGACTATTTAGAACTCGAAAACCATATGCCGCGCGCCTTTACCGAAGCGCAGGCTGAAGCTATGGTCACCATCGTTTTTAGCGCTGGCGCGGAAGCGCTGGATGTCGGCCCTGAACAGCGCCGACAGCTGGAAGAACGGTTGGTACTGCAGCTCAGAATGATCTCGAAAGGCGCGTATTACTGGTATCGCCGTGAACAAGAAAAAATGTCACATCATTCCGAATAACGTGAAGGACGAGCAATGAAACACTCAGTTCAAGATAAAGGTACGCTGCTGCTGGCGCTGATTGCCGGGTTATCTATTAATGGCGCCTTTGCGGCGCTGTTCAGTTCGATAGTTCCGTTTTCCGTCTTCCCCATCTTATCCCTGCTGCTGACGGTCTACTGTCTGCATCAGCGCTATCAGAATCGCAGTATGCCCGTTGGGCTACCGGGCCTGGCCGCCGCTTTTTTTATTCTCGGGGTGCTGTTGTACAGCACCGTCGTGCGTGCGGAGTACCCGGATATCGGCTCTAACTTCTTCCCGGCCGTTCTGTCCGTCGCGATGGTCTTCTGGATCGGCTACAAGATGCGTAACCGCAAAAATACGGCAGCCGAATAAGCCGCCAGTGATAAAAAACCGGCAATATGACGTTGCCGGTTTTTTTTGGCCTATTTCCGGGTCAACAGCACGCCGCATTCCATGTGATGGGTATACGGGAACTGGTCGAACAGCGCCAGCCGGGTAACATTATGCGTCTGGCTTAGCGTTTCCAGATTGCGGCACAGCGTTTCCGGGTTGCACGAAATGTACAGAATGCGCGGATAGGCCTGCACCATTTTTTCCGTTTCACTGTCCAGCCCGCTACGCGGCGGATCGACGAAAATGGTCTCGCACTGATAGCTTTGCAGATCGATACCCTGCAGCCGGTTAAACTCACGCACGCCGTTCATCGCCTGAGTAAACTCTTCAGCCGCCATGCGGATAATCTGCACGTTGTCGATATGGTTGGCGGCGATGTTGTACTGCGCCGCCGCCACCGACGGTTTGGCGATTTCGGTGGCCAGGACGCGATCGAAATTACGCGCCAGCGCCAGCGAGAAGTTACCGTTGCCGCAGTACAATTCCAGCAGGTCGCCGGTCGCTCCTTTGGTGACATCCAGCGCCCACTCCAGCATTTGAATGTTCATTGCCGCGTTCGGTTGGGTAAAGCTGTTTTCCACCTGACGGTAGATCATCTCCCGACCGCCAACCGGCAGACGTTCATCTATATAATCCTGATCGAGCTCGATTTTAGTTTTGGTCGCCCGACCAATCAGATGCACATTGAGCCCCTGGGCTCGCAGGGCGTCACGCAGCGCCTCCGCTTGCTCACGCCAGGCATCGTCCAGCTTTTTATGATACAGCAGCGAGACGACCGCCTGATTGCTGAGGGTGGTCAGATAGTCAATCTGGAACAGCTTATGGCGCAGGACGGGATTGTTGCGCACGCCCTCCAGCATGGCGGTCATCAGCTGATTGATCAGCGCGCTGGCGGCCGGAAAGCTGTCAACGCGAATCCGCGACCGGGTCTGCTGATCGAAAATAATATGGTACAGGTCGTCGCCATCGTGCCACAGACGGAACTCGGCGCGCATACGGTAGTGGCTGACCGGCGAACGAAACACTTCCGGAACCGGCGCGGCAAAAGGCGCCATCATGGTTTGCAAACGGACGACTTTTTCTGCCAGCTGCGCTTCGTATTGTTCGGTAGGAAGGTGTTCGGGGGTCATGATGTATCCTGAATAAAATAAGTACGCGGGGATTGTAGGGAAAGCGCCGGGGATGTCCAGCCTCGAATGCCGCGGGAAATATAATTAGCAGTCTGGACATCTATATGATTCTGATTGTAGCATTCGCCTACCGGTCCTGTGAGTTAAAAGGGAACCCAGTGGAAATCTGGGGCTGACGCGCAGCGGTAAGGAAGGTGAGAAATGAGCGCACTCGGTGCAGACACTGCGGTTAGCCGTGGGAAGTCATTATTTCTTGAAACAGCCTCCAAGCCCGAAGACCTGCCGGAATACGTCGCACTGGGTTTTATCGTCGCGAGCAACTGATAAAACCTGCGGCATCCTTTTTCTGTTTCGGATGCTTTTACAATGATTAAAAAAGCTTCGCTGATGACGGCCTTATCCGTCACGGCATTTTCCGGCTGGGCGCAGGATAGCAATTCAGATACGTTGGTGGTGACAGCAAACCGTTTTCAACAGCCGGTCAATACCGTGCTGGCGCCGACCGATATAGTGACGCGTGATGACATCGATCGCTGGCAGTCCAAAGATTTAAACGATGTCATGCGTCGTCTTCCCGGGGTCGATATTGCCCGCAATGGCGGCATGGGGCAGAGCGCTTCGCTGTATGTTCGGGGGACGGAGGCTCGCCACGTGCTGGTGCTGATCGATGGTGTGCCGATGGCGCGTCCGGGGATCTCCAACGGCGTGGATATCAGTCAGATCCCTATCTCTTTAGTCCAGCGGGTGGAATATATCCGCGGCCCGCGCTCCGCGGTGTACGGCTCCGGAGCGATCGGCGGGGTGGTGAACATTATCACCATGACCGACGCTGAGCGTTCGCAGATCAACGCCGGCGCGGGAACGAACGGCTATCAGTCCTATGATGGCGCCTTCAACAAGCGGTTTGGCGATACGCTGGTTACCGCTGCCGGCGCCTATCAGACCACCAAAGGGTTTAACGTCCAGCCGAACTCCTCTTATAGCGGCGACAGCGATCGCGACGGCTACCGCAATAAAATGCTGTGGGGCGGGGTACAGCATCAGTTCGATGATAACTTCTCGGGATTCTTCCGCGGCTATGGTTATTCCGCCAATGCTGACTATGACCAGGGTAACTGGGGCTACGCAGGTGGAAACGATGAAGATCAGTCCTATACCCAATCCTGGGATACCGGTCTGCACTACCACTCCGGAATTTACTCCTCCCAGCTGATTGCGAACTATCAGCGTATTAAAGATTACAACTACAGCAGCGACGCTGGCCGCTATGCCGCGGGCACCACCCTGGATGATATGGAACAGCGCTATATCCAGTGGGGAAATAATGTTGTGGTGGGCCATGGCGCGGTGAGCGGCGGCGTAGACTGGAAACAGGAGAAGCTGAAATCCAGCGGAACGACCAGTACCGACGTGTATAAGCGCGATACCACCGGTCTTTATCTGACGGGCCAGCAGCAGATTGACAGCGTGACGCTGGAAGCTTCCGGCCGTGAGGATCATGACGAGCAGTTTGGCTGGCACGGTACCTGGCAGACGGCGGCTGGCTGGGAATTTATCGACGGTTATCGGACAACGCTCTCGTACGGCACAGGATTCCTCGCCCCCTCCCTCGGGCAGCAGTACGGCGCAGAACGCTTTGGCATCGCCTCTAACCCGAACCTGAAGCCAGAGGAGTCGAAGCAGTGGGAAGCGGGCCTTGAAGGGTTAACGGGGCCGGTCGACTGGCGTCTCTCCGCGTATCGCTATGAGATTCAAAACCTCATCGATTACGACAACAACGCCTATTACAACGTCAAGTCGGCGACGATCAAGGGGCTGGAGTGGACGGGAAATGTCACCACAGGGCCGGTGGAGCACCATCTGACGCTGCAGTATGTTGACCCTCGCGATGATGAAACTAACAAGATCCTCTATCGCCGGGCGAAGCAGCAGGTGAAATACGAGCTGAACGGCCAGGTCTACGATCTGGGGTGGGATGTGACGTATCACTACATCGGCAAGCGCTACGATTATGATTACGACAATTCGCGTACCGTCAATATGGGTGGGTTGAGCCTCTGGGATGTCGGTTTATCGTATCCCGTCACCTCACACCTGACAGTTCGTGGTAAAATAGCCAACCTGTTCGATAAAGATTACGAGACAGTTTATGGCTACCAATCTGCAGGACGGGAATACACCTTGTCTGGCAGCTACACCTTCTGATCCACGTCCCACCGTGTTGGTGTTTGATTCCGGCGTCGGTGGGTTGTCGGTTTATAATGAGATTCGGCAGCTGCTGCCGAATCTGCATTACATCTATGCTTTCGATAACGTTGCCTTCCCCTATGGCGAGAAGAGCGAGGAGTTTATCGTTGAGCGCGTTGTGGAAATCGTCACCGCTGTCCAGCAGCGTTATCCCCTGGCGCTGGCGGTGATCGCCTGCAATACCGCCAGTACCGTCTCCCTGCCTGCCCTGCGTGAAAAGTTCGCCTTCCCCGTTGTTGGCGTGGTGCCGGCGATCAAGCCCGCCGCCCGCTTAACGGCGAACGGCATTGTTGGTCTGCTGGCGACGCGCGGTACCGTAAAGCGTCCTTATACCCGTGAGCTGATCGACCGCTTTGCCAATGAATGTCGGATTGAGATGCTGGGGTCGGCGGAGCTGGTGGAGCTGGCGGAAGCGAAGCTGCACGGCGAGCCTGTGCCGTTAGAAGAGCTGCGCCGTATCCTGCGCCCGTGGCTGCGGATGCAGGAGCCGCCGGATACGGTGGTGCTGGGCTGCACCCATTTTCCTCTTTTACAGGAGGAGCTGCAGCGCGTTCTGCCGGAAGGCACGCGGCTGATTGATTCCGGCGCGGCGATTGCCCGTCGCACCGCCTGGCTGTTAGAGCATGAAGCGCCGGATGCGAAGTCCAGCGACGAGAATAAAGCATTCTGCATGGCGTTGACGGCAGAAACGGAACAACTTTTACCCGTTTTGCATCGCTATGGCTTCTCGACGCTGGAAAAATTACCGCTTTAACGGCGTTTTGCACAAAAAAGAGACGGTTGAATAATTTTTTGAAAACAGGGCTTGTCAACGTCTCAGAACTCCCTATAATGCGCCTCCACTGACACGGAACAACGGCAAGCGAGCCGCCGGGTCAGCAGGGTTTCGGCGATGAAGTTCAGCGCTGAAAACCGACAGAGAAAAGCAAAATAAGGGCTTGACTCTGAATGAGGAAAACGTATTATACGGGACCTCGCAACGGTGAGCTGAAAGCCGCGTTGCAACTGCTCTTTAACAATTTATCAGAC
>NZ_JAGRRA010000011.1:0-93211 GCF_018223875.1 Klebsiella sp. 54 | reverse complement strand
AGGGCAGCCATAAGTTCACCCAGCAGGCACAGGTGGAATATCTGCTGGCCTTCCACGACTACGACAACGGCAGGGACAACACCGACAACCGCAAGAACTACGGCGCCATCGTGCGGCCGATGTACTTCTGGAACGACGTGCACTCCACCTGGCTGGAAGCGGGCTACCAGCGCGTGGACTACGACCAGGGCGGGGATAACCACGGCTGGAAGCTGACGCTGTCGCAGAACATCGCCATCGGTATGGGGCCGGAGTTCCGTCCGATGCTGCGCTTCTACGTCACCGGCGGCCAGGTGGACAATGAGCATACCGCGAAGGTGAACGGCACCCAGGACCAGCAGCTGGATTCGCTGAACGTCGGCGGGATGTTTGAGGCGTGGTTCTGATGCGATAGCGTTGCCGAAGGAGCGTTCCCGGCTGGCGCTACGCTTAGCCGGGCTACGACTGGTGCGCTCCATTTATGCCGGATGGCGGCATAAATGCCTTATCCGGCCTACGTTTCTGAGGAGGCGTGCGGGATACCCTCCCCAGGCCCGCGCAAGCGCAGCGCCGCCGGGCAGGACACTTCAAGCTCCATACCTGTGGTTGTGCCGGATGGCCGCATCAATGCCTTATCCGGCCTACGTTCCGGAGGAGGCCTGCGGGATCCCCCCAGGCCCGGCAGGCGCAGCGCCGCCGGGCGGTCTGGCGCCAGCCCCGCATGACGACATCCACTCTTTATCTCTGACACAAACGACGGGCGATGCGCTCCAGCTTCATCATCAACAGCAGCGTGACGCCCACCAGCACGATGGTCAGCGCCGAGCCATCGGCTATATTACCGCGATCGGTCAGGCTGAAAATGGTCACCGGCAGCGTCGTCCAGCCCGGCGGATAGATCATCACCGTCGCCCCCAACTCCCCCATCGACAGCGATAAACTCAGCGCCAGCGCCGAGATCATCCACGGCGTCATCAGCGGCAGCGTCACATGGCGCAGGCGGTACCACGGTGAAGCGCCCAGGCTGGAGGCGACGTTTTCAATATCAGCGGAAATCCGCGCCAGGCCGGTCGTGACGTTACTGAAGGTAAAGGCCGAGATCAGCACGAAATGCGCCGCCAGGACGATAAAGAAGGTGCCGTTCATCTGCAGCGGCCCCTGGCTGAAGGCCACCAGAATGCCCAGTCCCACGGAAACCGAGGGGATGGCGCTGGGCAGATAAAACATCAGCCCAAGATATTTCTGCAGCTTCGCGCCAGTCTGGCGCAGCGCCAGCGCCGCCCACATCCCGCACAGCAGCGCCAGCAGGCTGGCGCAGAAGCCCACCACCAGGCTGGAAAACAGCGAATCCCACGCCGCCCCGCGAAACGCGTTAACAAAGTGGGCAAAGGTAAAGCCGGTGGGCAGCAGGCCGTTCCATTGTTTACTCAGGCTGGAGAGTAAAATCACCGCCAGCGGCAGCAGGAAAACGCCGGCAAAAAGCGTCACCGCCAGCGCGCCCGCCGCCGCGCGGCCTTTACGCGACCAAATCAACATCGTTAACTCCTTACGCCAGTGCGCACCGCCGCCAGCCGATAGAGCATAAACAGCCCCAGCGACAGCAAAATATTGATCAGCGCAATCATGCAGGCCACGCTGTAATCCGACTCCAGAATCGCCTTGCTGTAGACCATCATCGGCAGGGTATTGACCCCTTTGGCGCCAATAAACAGCACGATACCGAACTCGTTAGTGGTCAATAACAGGCACAGGCTGCCCCCCGCCATCAGCGCCGGCAGCGCCGCCGGGAAGATAACCTGGGTAATCACCCGTAACGGATGAGCGCCGAGAATACTCGCCGCTTCCAGCTGGCTCTTATCTATCTGCCGCAGTCCCGCCATCAGCGGGCGCATCACCAGCGGCGTAAACACGGTAATCTCCGCCAGAATCACGCCGTTAATCGAATAGAGGAAGTCTACCGGCGGCAGTTCAAAAGCAAACAGCGCCATCAGGGTGCCGTTGAGCAGCCCCGCCGAGCCGTAAATAAAGGTGAACGCGAGAGTGATAAGAAAGGTCGGCAGCGCAATAAAAGTATCAATGACCCGGCCCACCAGTTGGCTGCCGGGGAACGGAATAAACACCAGAATCAGCGCCAGGACGCTGCCGAGCACCAGGCAGCCAAGGGTGGCGAACACCGCAATCTGTAAGGTATTGAGCAGCGCGCCAATAAAGCGCTTAGAGTCGATCACCTGCCAGAAGGTCTCAAGGCTCAGGTTGCCGCTGGCGTCGCGTAACGCCTGTTCGGCGATCAGCAGCAGCGGATAGAAAAACAGCGTCGCCAGCACCAGCAGCGGCAACGCCAGCCACAGGTAAGGGCGCAGGTTTCGCGCCGGACGCGCAAGCGTGAGGGTTTGCGCCATCATTGCACCTCGATCAGAACCGCATCGCCAGGTTCGAAGTAGAGCGCCAGCTTATCCCCCGCGCGCGGCAGTGGATTTACGTGAGTCATGACGATCCGCACCGCTTCGCCCGCGACGTCGCACAGCAGATGCGTCAGATCGCCCTGCCAGTGCACCGACGTCAGGGTGGCGTTGAGGCGATTACTGGTTGCCGATCGCGGCGCCAGGCTCATGTGCTGCGGGCGAATGCATAACAGCTTATTGTTGCCATGCAGGCCGCCCCGGCAGAAGGCGTTGACCAGGCCGCCGCCGCAGCTTACGTTCACCAGACCCGGCTCGGGGCTGTCTTTCAGCGCCGTCGCCTGCAGGATATTAGCGCGGCCGAGGAATTCGGCGCTAAAGCGGTTCGGCGGATAGTGGTACAGCTCGTGCGTTTCACCGTGGGCGATCAGCGACCCGTCTTTCATAATGCCGATTTTGTCCGCCAGGGTCAGCGCTTCGGTCTGATCGTGGGTAACGTAGAGGATGGTCAGCTCCGGCAGTTCGCGATGCAGGCGGGCAATCTCTTCCACCATGTTATGGCGAATTTGCGCGTCCAGCGCCGACAGTGGTTCATCAAGCAGTAACACCCGAGGACGCACGGCAATCGCGCGGGCTATCGCCACGCGCTGCTGCTGGCCGCCGGAAAGCTGATGCGGATAGCGGGTGGCGTAGTCCGCCATACCGACGATTTTTAAGGCTTCGGTCACCCGCCCGGCGATAAGCCCCCTGGGCTGCTTTTGCGCCCGCAGGCCGAAGGCGACGTTGTCTTCCACCTTCATATGAGGAAACAGCGCGTAGTTCTGCACCACCATCGCCAGCCCACGCTGGTAAGGCGGCAGGTGGGTGACGTCCGTGTCGCCGATCAGGATCCGCCCGCCAGCCGGTTGCACAAAACCGGCAATCGCCCGCAGCACGGTGGTTTTCCCGGAACCGGAAGGGCCAATCAGCGCCAGCACTTCACCGGGCTCAATGGTCAATGACAGCGGTTTTAAGACCACGTTGCCGTGGTAGGAAACGCGCAGCGAGTCCAGGGTGATCCCGGAGGTCCCCGCCAGCGACGGGGAAGAGATGACGGTGGTTTTCATTAACATCAGGCTTACTCGCTATCGGTCACTTTATGCCAGCGGGCGATATCCGCCGAGAGAGAAACCGCGACGTCGTCCCAGTTGGGTTCCCAGCGCTTCACGCCGTCGAGCGCCGCCTGCGCTGCCTTAAAGTTAGCGTCATCCGGCGCCACGTCGTTGCGCACCGGTAAGCCCCAGGAGCGCGCGCTGACGCTGGATTGCGCCGGTTTATCCAGCAGGAAATTAATCAGCTTCTTGCCGTTTTCGCTGTTCGGTCCGTTCTGCACCAGCCCGATGGTGTAGGGCAGCGCCAGCGCGCTGCGCTCGCCTTTGTCGTCCGCCGGCCAGAAGATTTTGACGTTCGGATTACGCGCCATCTGCGACAGGTTCATCTGCAGATCGCCGTTGGCGACGTACAGCTCGCCTTTGTTGACCAGCGCCGTCAGCTTGCCGGTGGAGGCCGATGGGCCGACGTTATTGGCCTGCAGCTTGCCCAGATACTCGAAGCCGGCATCTTTGCCGCCAAGGCTGTGGAAGGCCTGCAGCATCACCGCGGTGCCGTCCCCCGCCTGGCCCGGCGTGGAGTACTGCAGCTTATTCTTAAAGCGGCTATCCAGCAGATCCTGCCAGCTGGCCGGCGCGGTTTTCAGCAACTGGCCGTTATAGATGAGGGTCAGATAGTTGTTCACCAGCGGCGAATAGCGGTCATTGGCGCCGGGGATCTGCGCGCTGCCCTGTGGGGTAAAGGTGGCCAGCAGCTGCTCTTTCGCGGCGCGCTGGATAAACGGCGGTACCGTGACCAGCACATCGGCCTGCGGATTGGTGCGCTCCTTCGCCAGACGCTCGACGATCGCGCCAGAGCCGCCTTCCACATACTGCACTTTGATACCCGTCGCTTTGGTGAAGGCGTCGAACTGGCTCTGATACCAGCTATTATCGCCGTCATGCAGGCCGTCGGCGGAGTAAACCGTGACGACGCCGTCCGCCCAAACCGGGGAGCTGGTCAGCGCGAACAGGGACAGCAGAGCAAGTCGGGAGAGTTTCATCGTGTTAGCCTCATCGCAGTTAGTTGTTCTGGTGTAGACCAGATTTGCGTTCACGCTACCGAGGGTTTATGACAAAACGATGAAAGAAGTGTGTCGAAAGAGTTAAAGCGAAGGGGATACGTCGCCCCCGGTTAACGCTGACGCCACCGGGGATACGGGAAGGGTTAATACAATAAAATCAATGGGTATCGACTTCGATCCGCAGGCTGTCATGCCGCCAGTATTCGATATCGTAATCAAGAATACGCCCGTGCTGATCGTAATTCAGCCTGCGCAGCAGCAGCGCCGGGCGCCCCTCCATCACCCCCAACGCCTCTGCGGCCTGCGGCGGCATGGAGGTGGGATAAAACGACAGATGCATACTGGTATAGATCAGGTCGTAGTGGCTCTGATAAATCTCGGTCAGACTGCCATTGAGATCGTGGCGCAGCAGCCCCGGCACCCGGGCCGGCAGGCAGTGGTTTTCGCAATAGCACACCGGACGCCCGTCGGCATAGCGCAGGCGGGTCAGCAGGTAGACCTGATCGAAGGGCTGCAGCGCCAGCGGCGCCATCACATCCAGCGGCACGGCGGTTAAGCGGCCATCAAGCAGCACCGTTTTCGGCTCACGTCCCTGTTCGAGACACAGCTTGTGGAAGTTGGTGTTCTGCGTCGGATCCAGCCACAGACGCTCCGGCGTCACAAACCAGCCGCGGCGGTCGGCGCGGTAGATCACGCCGCTGGCCTCCAGCTGCGCCAGACTCTCGCGCACGGTGATACGGGTTGTGTTGAACAGTGCGCACAGCTCGCGCTCGGAAGGCAATTTATCGCCGCTTTTGAGGGCGCCGTTTTGAATACGCGCCTGCAGCTGCGCCTTAATCATCAGGTATTGCGGCATCTCGCCAGAGGGTGATTTCATGTTTACTCGCTGCCACGTTTGGTGCGCTCATTATACATAGCCAGATGAATTTTTTGTTGCAGCACCACATTTCCTTTGACCCTGCCCCGGCTTTGTCTCCATGATAAACACCAATCTGGTATAGACCAAATGGTGAGACAAATGACTTCACGGAATTACCTGCTGCTGACTCCCGGCCCGCTAACCACCTCCCGCATGGTGAAAGAGGCGATGTTGTTCGATAGCTGCACCTGGGATGATGATTACAATCTCGGCGTGGTACAGACCATTCGCCAGCAGCTGGTGCAGCTGGCCACCCCGGCCGACGGTTATACGGCGGTGCTGCTGCAGGGCAGCGGCAGTTACGCGGTCGAAGCGGTGCTCGGCAGCGTCATCGGCGAACAGGGCAAAGTGCTGATCGTCAGCAATGGCGCCTATGGCGCGCGTATGATTGAGATGGCGCAGCTGATGGGCATCGCCTTTCATCCTTACGATTGCGGCGAAGTCGCCCGTCCGGACGCGGCGGCGATCGCGCGGATCCTGCAGGATGACCCGATGATCACCCATATCGCGATGGTGCATAGCGAAACCACCACCGGCATGCTCAACCCGATCGAAGAGGTAGCCGCGCTGGCGAAGGAGTATGGCAAACGCTATATCGTCGATGCGATGAGCAGCTTCGGCGGCATTCCGCTGGATATCGCCGCGCTGAATATTGACTATCTGATAAGCTCCGCCAACAAATGCATTCAGGGCGTGCCGGGCTTCGCTTTCGTCATCGCCCGCGAATCGGAGCTGGCCACCTGCAAAGGCCGCTCGCGCTCGCTGTCGCTGGATCTTTACGCCCAGTGGCGCTGTATGGAGGATAACCACGGCAAGTGGCGCTTCACCTCACCGACCCATACCGTGCTGGCCTTCGCTCAGGCGCTGAAAGAACTGGCCCAGGAGGGCGGCGTCAGCGCCCGCCATCAGCGCTACAGCCACAATCAGCGCCGACTGGTCGCCGGAATGCGCGCGCTCGGCTTCCGGACGCTACTTGATGACAGCCTGCACTCGCCGATCATTACCGCCTTTTATTCACCGGACGCGCCGCAGTATCGCTTTCACACCTTCTACCAGAAGCTGAAAGATCAGGGCTTCGTTATCTATCCGGGCAAAGTGTCGCAAAGCGATTGCTTCCGCATCGGCAACATCGGCGAAGTCTACGACGCCGACATCACCGCCCTGCTGGCGGCCATCGACAACGCCATGTACTGGAAACAATAAGGAACCGCCATGAACCGTATCACCGCACTCATCCTCGACTGGGCCGGCACCACCGTGGACTTCGGCTCCTTCGCGCCGACGCAAATTTTCGTCGAGGCCTTCCGCCAGGCCTTCGATATTGAGCTCACCCTTGAAGAGGCCCGCGTGCCGATGGGGCTTGGCAAATGGCAGCACATTGAGGCGCTGGGCAAACTGCCGTCGGTCGATAGACGCTGGCAGGCGAAATTTGGTCGGCCAATGACGGCTGCTGATATTGATGCGATCTACGCCGCGTTTATGCCGCTGCAAATCGCTAAGGTTGTCGATTTTTCCGCTCCGATCGCCGGCGTGGTCGACACCCTCGCCGCGCTGCGCGCCGACGGACTGAAGATCGGCTCCTGCTCGGGCTATCCGCGTCCGGTGATGGAAAAGCTGGTTCCAGCCGCCGCCGCGCAGGGCTATGCCCCGGACCACTGGGTCGCCACCGATGACCTTGCCGCCGGTGGGCGTCCGGGCCCCTGGATGGCGCTGCAGAACGTAATTGCCCTGGGCATAGACGATGTGGCCCACTGCGTGAAGGTCGACGACGCCGCGCCGGGCATCAGTGAAGGGTTACATGCCGGGATGTGGAGCGTCGGCCTGGCGGTGTCCGGTAACGAATTCGGCGCTACCTGGGAGGCGTACCAGGCGATGTCGAAAGAGGAAATCGCCACCCGTCGCGAGCGGGCGGCAGGCAAGCTGTATGCCGCCGGGGCGCATTATGTGGTTGATACCCTGGCGGACCTGCCGGAAGTGATCGCCGACATTAACGCCCGGCTGGCAAAAGGCGAACGGCCTTAAGCGGGTGAATTCACCTTCACTTTGGCCGCCACCAACAGGCCGGTAAACAGCATTAATACCCCTGACAACACCAGCGGCGACAGCAGCCCTAAGTGGTCAAGCGCAATGCCGCCGACCGCGGCGCCGCAGGTGTTGGCCAGCTGGATCACCGCCACCTGAATCGACCCGGCTTTTTCCGCCTGATCGGAGAGTGAACGGGTGATCCACGTTGACCACCCCACCGGGATCAAGGCGAACGCGAAGCCCCAGATAATTGCCACCGTCGAGGCGACGATTTTGCTTTCTCCCCACAGCACCAGCGCCGCCGCGCAGGCGGTCAACACCAGCGGCGCAATCGCCAGCGCCGCTTTCACCGAGCGTTTGAGCAGCACCGAGGAGAGCGACGTGCCGATGAAGCTGGCGATACCAAAGCTCAGCAGCACCAGCGTCAGGCCATCGACATCAAACCCGGCGAGGGTCATGTAGAGCGGGCGAATATAGGTAAAAAAGGCGAACTGTCCGGCAAAGGCCATGAAAATGGCGCACATGCCGGCCATCACCCCCGGCCGCTTCAGCAGGCCAAACATATTTTGCTGCTGAGCCGCCGATTCACCAGGCAGCGACGGTAGCGCTTTCAGCACCCAGAGCGTACACAGTACACCCATCACCGCCGCGCCGTTAAACACGTTGCGCCAGCCGATAAGCCCGCCAAGGAAACTGCCTAACGGGGCGGCGATCACCAGCGCGATGGATACCGCGCCGAAGATAATCGACAACGCTTTCGGCACCACGCGCATCGGCACCAGCCGCATGGTCAGCGAGGCTGACATCGCCCAGAAACCGCCGAGCGCCAGCCCCAGACAGGCGCGTCCCAGCAGCAGCAGGGTGAAGCTATCGGCAAAGGACACCAACAGGCAGGAAAGGGTCAGCAGCAGCGAAAAGAGGATCACCACGTAGCGGCGATCGGTTTTGCCAATGACGGAAGTGATAAACAGGCTGGAAAACATCGCGACGAATGCCGTCGTCGTCACCGACTGCCCGGCCATCCCTTCGGAGATACCTAAATCCAGCGCCATCGGCGTCAGCAGACTGACCGGTAGAAATTCGACGGTAATCAGGCAGGCGACGCAGAAAGCAACCGCGAAGACCGCCGACCAGTTTGGTCGCGCGAGTTCGCGTGCATGGGGTTTGGCTTCATTTGAATAACTCATGAGTGACCTGCGAAGAAAGTGGCGGAAAGCTGCGCAGTGTAACATTTTGTTTGTGACGCATTTAACGTTTTCGCAACTATTCTCGCTTTTCATGAAGTAATACAAAAGCGTAGTCTGTGAATATCGGCCTCGTCATTCTGCCGGATGGCGCTTACGCTTATCCGGCCTACAAGTGACGAGTGCGGAAACCGTAGGCCGGATAAGGCGCAGCCGCCATCCGGCACAAAAAGCGATGAACCCCAGGCCGAATAACTATGAGATCAGTGCAGCCAGTGCACGCCGTCTTCCGGGAGAAACAGGTCGTTATAGCGCTGCTGAAGGTTATGCAAATCGCTCATATCCGGATCCAGCTCGCGCAGAAACCCTTGCGCCAGGCGGATCTGCGCCTCGGTGATCGGCGCCGCTAAACGCGCTTTTTGCATCAGGCGATACCAGTAATGCAGGTTTTTTTCGCTAGCGTCGACAATTGCAACCTGCCAGATCAGCAGCACCTGGGCGGCGTTCTGCAGATGCGCTTCATTCGGCCGTTCAAGGTAACGCAAATACTCATTGCCGGCGGTTTTACCCAGCTGATCGATCATCGATTCCAGCGGGACGGGCGTGATGCCCAGGCGTTCGCTCAGGCGGCGGATCGCGCGGCGTGAATCAGAGGTAAGCACCCGAAATCCCACAACAAATACCACTACCAGGGTGGCCAGTCCTATCCAGATCATGCATCCTCTCATCCAATCGCAGCCTGACTATCATAATGGGAATTTGCCTGCTGTCGACTGTCGGACCTGGCATATTACGCAAGAAATAAAAAAGCCCGGCGCAATGGCCGGGCAAGGTTACCAAATACCTGGTGAATCAGGCAGTCTGCAAAATACGGTTCTTTTTCTCGCGGCGAATTTTACGCTCTTCGAAGATAGCCACGATGGCCATCAGGCAGATACAGCCGATGGCGGCGGCGTCCAGCGCCGCAAAGGTGCCGGCCCAGCCGGTGAGGCCAAAGACCGGGGTGCCGTCCGCGATCATCCCGAGGCCCAGCTTGGCGAAGCTATCGCCGATCAGATAGGCGAAAGTGCCCTTGATCCCATCGGCGGCGCCGATCGCTTTTTTCGGTACGAAGCCAACGGCGGCAACGCCAATCAGCAGCTGCGGGCCAAACACCAGGAAGCCCAGCGCAAACAGCGAAGCCAGATAGACGTACTGATTGCTGGCATGTTGATAAACGCCGAGAGTGGCGATAATCAGCGCCAGCGCGATGCAGGCCACCAGCGCGCGGCGGCCGTTGGCCAGGTCCGACAGCCAGCCCCACAGCAGCGTGCCAACCAGGGCGCCGACCTCAAACAGGGTAAAGCCCTGAATCGCCACCTCTTTCGACAGTTTCAGCTCCTGGAAGGCATACACGGTGGACCATTGATCGATACCGATACGCACCACGTAGAGGAAGATGTTGGAGAAGCACAGCAGCCAGATCACTTTGTTTTTCAGCACGTATTCAACAAAGATCTGCCACTTGGTCATCGCGTTTTCTTCGGTCTCTTTATCCTCTTCGCTGATCGCTTCGCCAAACAGCTCCTCCGCCGTGCCGAGGCCGTAGGATTCCGGCGAGTCGCTACCGTAGCGCAGGCCAATAAAGCCGACGATCAGCGCAATAATCGACGGGAAGATAAACATGCCGATCACGTGGCCGTCGAACAGATAGTTGGCGCCAAACAGCGCCACGCCCGCCGCGCCGGCGCCGCCAAGGTTGTGAGAGATATTCCAGAAGCCGAGGAAGGTGCCGCGTTTGCGTCGTGGCGTCCATTTGGTGATGGTGGAATAGCTGCACGAGCCGCCGGTGCTCTGGAAGAAGCCGCTTAGCGCATAGAAGGCGATCATCAGGAACAGGCTGGTGGAACCCGCACCCATACTGGCGCTAAAGCCCAGCATGCAGATGGCGGAGAGGATCAGCATAAACGGCAGGAACTGCTTGGTGTTTTTGCCATCGGCATAGTAGGAAACCAGGGTTTTCCCTACGCCGTAGGTAATGGAGAAGCCCAGGCCAATCATCCCCAGCTGGGTCATGCTCAACCCGTAGGTGGAGATCATGTCGTTCTGCGCAATATTAAAGTTCTTGCGGATCAGGTACATGGTCAGGTAGCCAATGAAGACCACCAGATAGGACTGCATGAAAGGTTTGAACCACATTTTGCGCCGCACGTCGAGCGGCAGATCCAGGGTCGGCTTACGAACCTGATTCAGAAAGGCCAGCATGGGTATCTCCTGAGCTGATTTTTTATGCCTGCGTCATAGCCAGGCATTGTAAAAATCAGCGCGCCGTCTGGCCTGAGACGGCGTCCAGGTGAAACCGGGAAAATTTCTTAGTTTTGCCCCATTCGCGGCGAAAGAGTGAGATGCATCACGCTTCACTGGCGGCGCGCGGCGCCTGCGCGTTTAAGAACGGCAGCAGCAGCAGCGCGGAAATGCCGGCGGCAATCGCGATCGCCACGAAGAATCCGGTCCAGTGCCAGATATCCATTACCTGCGCCAGCGGCCAGCCGGAAAGCGACGCGCCAAGATATGCGAACAGGCCGACAAACCCGGTAGCCGCCCCGGCGGCCTCTTTATGCGAACACTCCGCCGCCGCCATGCCGATCAGCATCTGCGGGCCGAAGACAAAGAAACCGGTGGTGAAGAAGCAGGCCGCCTGCATCACGTAGCTGGCGAACGGCATCAGCCACAGGCCGCCAACCGACAGCAAAATGCCGGCGGCGAAGATCAGATTCATCGGTCCGCGATTGCCGTTAAACAGCTTATCCGAGCCCCACCCCGCCACCAGCGCGCCGATAAATCCGCCCAGCTCGAACATGGTCACCGCCGAGTTAGCGGTCACCAGATCGACGCCAAGCGTCTCCGACATATACAGATTGCCCCAGTCGTTAATCGCCGCCCGCACCACGTACACCAGCACATAGCACAGCGACAGCAGCCAGATATAGGGGTTTGCCAGCACGTATCGGGTGAGGATCTCTTTGCGCGTCAGCCCGGCGCCCTCCTGCTGCTGGGCAATCTCCAGCGCATCGTGACGCCAGTCGCCCACGGCGGGTAGCCCCACCGCCTGCGGACGATCGCGCAGCCGCCAGCACAGATATAATCCGGCGAGGATCGCCAGGCCGCCGGCGATGGTCATCCCCGCGCGCCAGCCGTAATGTAGCGCCGCCGCTCCCACCACCATCGGGATCAGCGCGCCGCCCACGTTATGCGCCGTATTCCACAGCGCCCACCAGCCGCCGCGTTCGGTGCGTGAATACCAGGCCGTCAGCAGCCGGGCGCAGACCGGCGAGCCCCACCCCTGAAAGAAGGCGTTCAGTGCCCACAGCAGGGCGAAGGCCCACAGTGAGGAAGAAAAACCGAACAGAATATTCACCACCCCGGTGGCGATAAGCCCCAACCCCATAAAATAGCGGGCATCGGAGCGGTCGCTGACGATACCGGAGAAAAATTTCGACAGTCCGTAGGTGATGTAAAACAGCGTGGCCAGCAGACCGATATCGCTGCGGGTCAGCACGTTGCTGGCGAGAATGTCAGGCACCGCGGCGTTAAAGCTTTTGCGGGTGAAATAGAACAGCGCGTAGCCCAGCCAGATGGTCAACAGGATATGGCGGCGCCAGTAGCGATAACGCGCATCAAGCTCGCGTTTATCGCTAATCGGCGCAGCGTCAGGCGGGGCTTTTAAAAAGGCGAACATCAGCGATCCTCTCAGGCGTAACGCAGCGGTAGATTGACGCACACCCGGGTACCGTGGGTGCAGGAGATCGTCAGCGTGCCCCCCAGGGCGGTCACGCGCTCGCGCATGCCGGTCAGACCGAATCCCTGCGCGCTGGAGCCCGGCGGCAGGCCGCAGCCGTCATCCTCCAGCACCAGCATCAGTCGCTCCTCCTGCTGCCAGCCCTGCAGGGTCACGGCGCTGGCGCTGGCGTGCTTGACGATATTGTTCAGTCCCTCCTGGCAGACGCGGAACAGGGTCACGCGCTGGTTTTCGCTCAGTCCCGCCTCGTTAATCCGCCAGTCGAGATGGCTGACAATGCCGCGGTCCTCCAGCTCCATCTCGCGCATCAGAGAATGTACCGCCTGCTCCAGCGGCAGGTCGTCAAGCTGGCGCGGACGCAGGCGGCCCAGCAGGCGACGCACCGAGTCGTAAACCCCCAGCGAGAGGTGTTCAATCAGCTGGCCGCTCTGGCGAACGCTGGCGTTGTCCGGCGCCAGCCGCTGGACGATCCCCGCCTGGGTGCGTATTGCGGTGATGGTCTGGCCGATATCATCATGGAGCTCGCGCGCGACGTCGCGGCGCACGCTCTCTTCGGTCTCCAGCAGGCGATCCGCCAGACGACGATTACGCGCCAGCTCGTTCTGTAGCGACTGGTTAAGCTCGCGCAATCGCTGGATCCCCGCCCCCAGCAGCAGTCCGGTGAGGCTCTGCGCCAGCAGCGAAAGCAGGAGATCGACGGGGTGATCGTGCCAGGTCTGGCTGGCAATCAGGGCGATAGCGTTCATCAATGTGGCGATCAGCGCGCCCTGCCAGCCGTAGTGCCAGGCGAGGGCGATAATCGGCAGCGCAAGGCAAAACGGGGTAAAGCGGGAGAGCTCAGCGGGCAGCCCAAGCTGCAGCCACAGGCTAATGGTGAATAACAACAGATACCAGATCAGATGCCGCCCGCGCCAGTTTACCGGCTGCGCCACCAGCGACGGCCCCAGGGGCCGCCAGACGGTGCTGGTGAGGTAGTGCCAGAACACCAGACAGGTCGGCGCCAGAGTCAGGCCGCCGGTGAGCGTCAACAGCAGGGCGTTAAGACCCTCCTCCCCCTCCGCCAGCCAGGGCAGCGATTGCAGCAGCGCGGCGGCCATTAACGCCCCGCCCTGACGCAGAAGCGTCAGCCAGTCGCGCTGCTGGCGATATCGCGAGATCAGCGCCACCGGCAGGAGGGTCAGCAGGCTTCCGGTCATCAATATTATCGGGTGCGCCAGCGCCACTTCCTGCGCCAGCCAGAAGATCA
Source organism: Klebsiella sp. 54 (assembly GCF_018223875.1). NCBI lineage: Bacteria > Pseudomonadati > Pseudomonadota > Gammaproteobacteria > Enterobacterales > Enterobacteriaceae > Klebsiella > Klebsiella sp. 54. The sequence goes on along the minus strand of NZ_JAGRRA010000011.1, from coordinate 79,529 downwards.
GCAGCCACTCGGTTCCCAGCAGCACCGGCCAGTAGCCGCGCGGGCACTGCAGCATCAGCCCCAAACGCAGGCCGAAGGGGAACAGCAGCACCGCCAGACCGGCGCGCTCCACCAGATGCAGGCTGATGCTCCACAGACAAAACCAGGCGGCGGCGAAGATAAAGGCGCAGCCGATCACCGACAGCAGGCGCGGGAGTATGGTCTTCATTGCCAGCTGTCAAACATACGGCGCGCCAGCTCGACGTCATTGTTGACGCCCAGCTTTTCCAGCAGGTTAGCGCGGTGAACGTGGACGGTTTTCGGCGACAGTCCGAGCTCAGCGGCGATCTCTTTCACCGCCATGCCCTGCGCCAGCTTTTCCGCCACCTGGCGTTCGCGTTTGGTGAGCGGATCCTGGCGCCCGGCGGCCAGCTTCATGGCGATATCCGGTGTGAGATAGCAGCCGCCCGCCGCCACCGTGCGCACCGCGGCGATAAGTTCGTCCGGGCTGCAGCGTTTCGACAGAAAGCCCCGCGCGCCGGCGTTAAGCGCCTGCTCGACCAGCGCCGGGCTGTCGTGCACCGACAGCATGATGGTCGCCATCCCCTTCGGCAGCTGGCTGAGCAGCGCCAGCCCGGAAATATCCGGCATTGAGATATCGCAGATACAGACCTGAACGCCGCGCCCCGGCAACCCCGCCAGCGCCTCGCGGCCGCTGCCGAATTCGGCGACAACCTGAAAATCAGTTTCCAGCCCCAGCAGCTGAGCAAAGCCGGAGCGGACAATCAAATGATCGTCAATAAGGGCGATGGTGGTCATGATAGGGTCCTGGTGCCTGAGGCGACAAAGCGCTGTGTCCGTAGGCCGGATAAGCGCAGCGCCATCCGGCAAAGGCGCTTACCTTAACCATAAGCACCTTACCGTTCAAGCCTTGCGCGATTTACTCGAAGAACACCGCAATTTTGTTAAACATGGTGGGATCGGACTGGTTACGCGCCACTTTGGTGACATCTTCCAGCTTTTCAATCTGGCTAATCATCTGCCCGAGACGCTGATCGTCGTTCACCAGCAGCCAGATGCGGCTGTGTTCGCTGCCCTGAATCGGTAGACAAAGAATACCTTCGACGTTAAAGGCGCGGCGGGCAAAAAGCCCGCAGACGTGGGTCATGACGCCGGGGTGGTTGCGGACGGTGAGTTCCAGAATGACGTTATCACAGTGTTTTTGCATGGCTTATTCCCCCACCATTTCAGTATTGGCCGCACCCGGCGGTACCATCGGATACACTTTCTGCTGCGCGTCGATGCGCACGTGAATCAGCGCCGGGCCCGGACGAGCGATGATCGCCTGCAGCGCCGCCTGCGGATCGGCTTCGTTATTTAAATCACAGGTTTGCAGGCCAAAACCGGCGGCAATCTGCATAAAGTTAATCATCCCCGGATAAGTGGCGGCAAAAACGCCCTGCTGATAAAACAGGCTCTGCTGCTGATGCACCAGCCCCAGCGCTTCGTTGTTCAGCAGAATAATTTTTACATCCAGTTGATTTTCAGCGGCGGTAGCCATCTCCTGAATATTCATCATCAGGCTGCCGTCGCCGGAGAAGCAGATAACCTTGCGCTGCGGATTCGCCAGCGCCGCGCCGATCGCCGCCGGCAGGCCGAAGCCCATGGTGCCGAGGCCGCCGGAGGTCAGCCACTGGCGCGGACGGTTGAGCGGGTAGGCCTGCGCCGTCCACATCTGGTGCTGGCCAACGTCGGTAGTGATGATAGCTTCATCATCCACGCAGGCGGCCACGGCGTTAATCAGGCCGTAATGGGAAAGCGGGTCGCTTTCCTGCGGGATGGCGCAAGGGAATTCGCGCTGCAAGTCGGCCACCAGCTGGCGCCATTCCTCGCGCGGCTGCGCCTCAATCTGCGGGTTCAGCTGGGCTAAGACTTCCGCCACATCGCCCTGAATCGCCACGTGCGGTTGCTTGATTTTGCCCAGCTCGGCGCGGTCGATATCGACGTGGATAATCTTCGCGTTCGGGCAGAACTGCTCGGTCTTGCCAATCGCCCGGTCATCAAAACGCGCGCCTAAAACAATCAGTAAATCCGCTTCCTGCAGAATGAAGTTGGTGCTGCGCGCGCCGTGCATCCCCAGCATCCCCAGCGACAGCGGGTGCGCCTTCGGCAGCATGCCCAGCGCCATCAGGGTCATGGTGGTCGGCAGATTGGCTTTTTCCGCCAGCTCACGGATCTCCTGCGGCGCGTTAATCACCCCGCCGCCCAGATAGAGCACCGGACGCTTCGCCGCATTGATCATCGCCGCCGCTTCGCGCACGCTTTCGGGGGCGAATGCCGGCGGAGCGGCGCGCTCGCCCGGTTCCGGCAACGTTTCCAGCTCAATGGTCGCCGACTGTACGTCCTTAGGAATGTCTATCCACACCGGCCCGGGACGCCCGGACTGAGCAATACGGAAGGCGTCGCTGATCACCTGCGGCAGCTCAGCGATGTCGCGCACCAGATAGTTATGTTTGGTGATGGGGATAGAGATGCCGTAGGTGTCCACTTCCTGGAAGGCGTCGGTGCCAATCATCGATGCCGGCACCTGGCCGGTGATGCAGACCAGTGGAATCGAATCCAGGCGGGCATCGGCGATCGCCGTCACCAGGTTCGTCGCCCCCGGGCCGCTGCAGGCCATACAGACCGCTGGTTTGCCTTCGGTACGCGCCATCCCCTGGGCGATAAAGCCCGCGCCCTGCTCGTGGCGCGCCAGGATGTGGCGGATCTGCGTGCTCTGGCTTAAGGCATCGTAAATAGGCAGGATGGAGCCGCCCGGAATGCCGCTAACCATAGTGATACCCTGGCGTTCCAGTAAATGAACAACCAGCTGCGCGCCGGTAAAGCGCATTGTGTTTGATGTGGTGCCCGAACTTGCCATGCTCCAGTCCTTTTCTTCTGGGCCGACTTTACCGGGGGGCTCGCCAACAAAAAACCCCGCTCGGTTTGCGCCGGCGGGGTTTGGAATTCGTGTTGTTCCGGACCCTACGGCGCATTGCCGACGACGACCACCACAGACACGACGACCACCGCGGCTGGCGCGGTTTTTAGTAGGGTCGAAGCGATCAGGGTTGCGTTCATTAGGGACCTGTTGTGTCGAAAAATAAGCTGAATTTATACAAACACAGGTTTTACGTTTTCACAATGGATTTATTTTCATCCACGAAAATTTGCGCGAAAGATCACAGTTCGGCGCAAAAGGGCAGAAAACAAAAAACCCCGCCGGAGCGAGGTTTTTATCAGTATGGTTACAGGTGGTAGCCGCAAGCACACTGTATTACGTCAACGCAAAAAGTATACGCGATCGCTGCAGTTCGCGCAATTTAAGGTCGCTTTTTCTCTGTCATAGAGTATGGGCGAGAGCGGCGGATTTGTCCAAAAAATACTGTTCATCCATACAGTATTTATCTATACTGGGTGTGTTCATGGTGTGCCATTCGGGGGCCGCAAGTTTGACCGGCGCAACGAAGTCCTGGCTGAAACGGGTGGTGCCGTCAGTGCCTTAACCCCGAGAGAGCACACTGTGTTACGTCAACAACGTGCAGTCACTGGTCCGCGCGGCAACGCGTGGTTCAGCGCTGCGCACCCCTGTCGTTGCTGGCGGCGGGCCGGGAAGCCGTCCACGGAAGGAGCAACCATTGGCCAGGGCGACGCCGCCGGCGACAGGCAGGGATAAGCTGGCAACAGGCAGCGGAAAGGTACGTCAGCTTATTGTGCTCCTTAACCACAGGAGACGCGCGTATGGGCGGAATGGATATTATTATTTTAATCCTGAAACTCATGGTTGCTGTGTTGCAACTACTTGATGCAGTCCTGAAACAGTTCCGCTGATTCAGGTTCAAGTCGCACCTGAGGGGGGCGGGAAACCGCCCCCCTGCAGGCGCCCGCCGGGCGTCCCGGAATGACTTGATGGAGGAAGCTATGCCACCCCTGTTAATTGCCGCCACGACGCCGGATGCCCCGGGGTTCGCGGCGCTGCGCACCGAAAGCCTTGAACAGCATTTCAATATGCTGCGCCGCCTGGCGGAAAACTGGCAGAGCGGCAAAAACCGCTTTACCGGGCCGGGCGAAACGCTGCTGGGCGCCTTTGTGAACCACCAGCTGGTTGGGGTATGCGGCATCAATAGCGATCCCTTCAGCCCGCAGCCGCGGGCCGGGCGTATTCGCCATCTCTATATCAGCGAGCGCTACCGCCGCCGGGGGATCGGCCAGCAGCTGCTGGTCTCGGTTATCACCCACTCCAGCGCCTGGTTTGATTTTCTCAACACCCACGCCCCGGCGCAGGCCTGGCCCTTTTATGAAAGACTTGGCTTTCGCCCGGTGTACGACGAACCGCGGGTGACGCATCGCCTGTTTTGTTCGCTGTAGCCCCCGCTGGCTGGCAGCGCGGGCGCGTGTTACAGTCCGGTGACCTTCACTGTTGAACCTGTCTGCGATGACCATCACCGTATTCTGCATTTTGCTGTTCGCCGCCCTGCTGCACGCCAGCTGGAACGCTATTGTCAAAGCCAGCGGCGATAAAATGTACGCGGCGATCGGCGTCAGCGGCTCGGCCGCGCTGATCGCGCTGGTGATGCTGCTCTTTTCCCCGCAGCCAACGCTTGCCAGCGCCCCCTATCTGCTGGCGTCGTGCGCGTTACAGGTGGTGTATACGGTGCTGGTGGCGAAGACCTATCAGGTGTCGGATATGAGCCAGACCTATCCGCTGATGCGGGGAACTGCCCCATTGCTGGTGGCGGCGATAAGCGTGCTGTTTCTCGGCGATCGTTTGTCGCCGCTGGCCTGGCTGGGCATCGGCGTCATCTGCCTGGCTATTCTGGCGATGGCCTTTAACGGCCGCGCCAGCTCGCGCAAAGGCATCGTGCTGGCGCTGATCAACGCCTGCTTCATCGCCGGCTATACGCTGGTGGACGGCACCGGCGTCCGACTGGCGGGCTCGGCGCTGGGCTACACCCTGTGGACCTTTTTTATGAACGGCTTCTGCCTGCTAAGCTGGGCAATGATGACCCGCCGCGCTGAAGCCAGCCGCTATCTGCGCCTGCACTGGCGAAAAGGTATCCTCGGCGGTATCGGCACCATGGGCTCCTACGGCCTGGCGCTGTGGGCGATGACCCAGGCGCCGCTGGCGGTGGTCGCCGCGCTGCGTGAAACCTCCATTTTGTTCGGCGCGCTGATCGCTTTTATCGTCCTGAAAGAGCAACTGATGCCGCTGCGCATCTTCGCCGCCTGCGGGATTGCCGCCGGGGCGATCCTCCTGCGCCTCGCTTAGCCTGCAATGGCAACATTAGTTGCCGTTCCTGTTTACATAATCTGCCTGGAATTCCCTCAACAATCGGCACTTTGCAGTTGTTCTGTCATTTTTATATGGTAGATTCCTCCATCGATTACGGGATGTGCCAGTCACATATTCTTCATTTCTCTTTACTCACAAAGTATTCATCGACATGAAACGGCATAAAAACTTCAATTTGTTGTTGATGCTGGTACTGCTGGTGGCCGTTGGCCAGATGGCGCAGACCATATATATTCCGGCCATCGCTGACATGGCGGTCGCGCTGAACGTTCGCGAAGGGGCGGTACAAAGCGTGATGGCGGCCTACCTGCTGACCTACGGTATTTCACAGCTGTTTTACGGCCCGCTCTCCGACCGCATCGGTCGCCGCCCGGTGATCCTCGTCGGGATGTCGATTTTTATGCTGGCGACGCTGGTCGCCATGACCACCCATAGCCTGCCGGTGCTGATCGCCGCCAGCGCCATGCAAGGGATGGGCACCGGCGTCGGCGGCGTGATGGCACGCACCCTGCCCCGCGATCTGTACGAAGGCGCCCAGCTGCGTCATGCCAATAGCCTGTTAAATATGGGTATTCTGGTCAGCCCGCTGATTGCCCCGTTGCTCGGCGGCATCCTCGACACCCTGTGGAGCTGGCGCGCCTGTTACGCTTTCCTGCTGGTTCTGTGCGCCGGGGTGACCTTCAGCATGGCGAAATGGATGCCGGAAACGCGCCCGGAGGGCGCGCCGCGCACCAAACTTCTGGCCAGCTACAAAACGCTGTTCGGCACTGGCGCGTTTAACTGCTATCTGCTGATGCTGATCGGCGGCCTGGCGGGGATTGCGGTATTCGAAGCCTGTTCCGGCGTACTGATGGGCGCGGTGCTCGGCCTGAGCAGCATGGCGGTGAGTATTCTGTTTATTCTGCCGATCCCGGCGGCCTTCTTCGGCGCCTGGTTTGCCGGCCGCCCCAACAAGCGTTTCCCGACCCTGATGTGGCAATCGGTTATCTGCTGCCTGCTGGCGGGTCTGATGATGTGGATCCCGGGGCTGCTGGGCGTCATGACCGTCTGGACCCTGCTGGTGCCGGCGGCGCTGTTCTTCTTCGGCGCCGGCATGCTGTTCCCGCTGGCCACCAGCGGCGCGATGGAGCCATTCCCGTTCCTCGCCGGTACCGCCGGGGCGCTGGTTGGCGGCTTGCAGAATATCGGCTCCGGCGTACTGGCCTGGCTGTCGGCGATGATGCCGCAAAACGGTCAGGGCAGTCTCGGTCTGCTGATGATGCTGATGGGTCTGTTGATTCTGCTGTGCTGGCTGCCGCTGGCCTCGCGCTTTACCCACCATCAGCAGCCGGTCTAAGCGCGGCGGCCGTGCCCCGGATAGCGGCTGACGCCTTATCCGGGCTACCTCCCGGTGGCTGCTTTTGTCTTATGTCAGGCTGTGCAGCCACTCGATAAAGGCGTCGATTTTCGGCCACTGGCGACCCGGCAGGGTGGTTACATAGTAGTGCTGGTGGCATTTCAGCGTCATATCGCCAAACGGGGCGATCAACTCCCCACTCTCCAGCCGCTTCTGCACCAGCCGCTTACGCCCCATCGCCACCCCGACATTATTCATCGCCGCAATCGTCGCTAAATCGGAACGATCGAAGCCAATACCCGACGATGGCGGCAGTTCCACCGCAAACTGCTGCGCCCAGCTATACCACTCGTCGGTGCCGGAATCGTTGCTCCATGCCTGGCGGTCGTGGAGCAACGTACAGTGGCGCAGATTGCCCGGATTCGACATTAACTGCCGCTGTTGCGCGTAATTCGGCGTACATACCGGCACGATCGCCTCATCCATCAGAAAATGGTGACTCAGCTGCGACGACGGCGCATCATCAAAATAGATCGCCAGATCGATGCCCGTCCGCTGCAGGTTAACGTTCTCATTGCCGGTCAGCACGGTGAGGGAAATGGCCGGGTAACGGCGGGTAAAGTCACCCAGGGCCGGCACCAGCCAGCACTGGGCGATAGAGGGCCGCGAGTAGACCGTCAGACTGCCGGAGAGCTCCTGGTTTTTGATATCGAGGATCTCCTGATTGAGACCATCCAGCGACGACTTCAGCGCCCAGTAGACCCGCTTACCTTCACGCGTCAGCTCAACTTTGCGATGCGAGCGGACAAAGAGCAGGATCCCCAGCTCCTCTTCAAGTTGATTAATCCGGTGGCTGACGGCGCCAGGCGTGAGCGCCAGCTCGTCGGCGGCCAGGGCAAACGACTCGTGCCGCGCCGCCACCTCAAAGGTCGACAGCCTGGAGAGCTGCCAGCCGTTCAGCAACCGGGTACCTAAGGTTTTTAGCACATCCATCACGCGCTCCTGGCAAATACAGTGGCTGTTGATGATAAAAAAATCACGCCGGTTTTGCCGCAAAAGGGTGAGTTAATTTGACCCATAGCATATTTAATGGTCTGTTTTTGAGCTAAATCACCCATTTGATTCAATTCTCCTCACCCTAAAGCCCATTTTTATCGTTTGTCAGCCCATGACGATTCTCGCTTCAATAAGGCCAGATTATTCACAGGCGAGGTGGAATATGGGTTCGCAAGTCTGGGTTGTGAGCACGCTGCTGATCAGCATCGTGTTAATCGTCTTAACGATCGTCAAACTGAAGTTTCATCCATTTCTGGCGCTGCTGCTGGCGAGCTTTTTCGTCGGCGCGATGATGGGGATGGGCCCGCTGGAGATGGTCAACGCTATTGAGAGCGGCATCGGCGGTACGCTGGGCTTCCTTGCGGCGGTGATCGGTCTCGGCACCATTCTCGGGAAGATGATGGAGGTCTCCGGCGCGGCGGAGCGCATCGGCCTGACGCTGCAGCGCTGCCGCTGGCTGTCGGCGGACGTGATTATGGTGCTGGTCGGCCTGATCTGCGGCATCACGTTGTTTGTCGAAGTCGGCGTGGTCCTGCTGATCCCCCTGGCCTTCTCCATCGCCAAAAAAACCAATACCTCGCTACTGAAGCTGGCTATTCCGCTGTGTACCGCGCTGATGGCGGTGCACTGCGTGGTCCCCCCGCATCCGGCGGCCCTGTTTGTCGCGAACAAACTGGGCGCCGATATCGGCACAGTGATTGTTTATGGCCTGCTGGTCGGTCTGATCGCCTCGCTGGTTGGCGGTCCGCTGTTTCTCAGAGCGTTAGGCAACCGCCTGCCGTACAAACCGGTTCCGGTCGAATTTGCCAACCTTGAGGTCCGCGAGGCGTCGACGTTGCCGTCACTCGGCGCCACGCTGTTTACCGTACTGCTGCCGATTGGCCTGATGCTGGTGAAAACCGTCGCCGAACTGAACATGGAGAAAGGCGGCACGCTGTATACGGTGCTGGAATTTATCGGCAACCCCATCACCGCGATGTTTATCGCCGTCTTTGTCGCCTATTACATGCTCGGCATTCGTCGGCAGATGGGGATGGGCGTCCTGCTGACCCATACGGAAAACGGCTTTGGGTCTATCGCCAACATCCTGCTGATTATCGGCGCAGGCGGCGCATTCAACGCGATTTTAAAATCCAGCGGCCTGGCCGATAGCCTGGCGGTGATTCTGTCGAACCTCGACATGCATCCGATTTTGCTGGCCTGGCTGGTGGCGCTTATCCTGCACGCCGCCGTTGGCTCCGCCACCGTGGCGATGATGGGCGCTACCGCCATCGTTGCCCCGATGCTGCCGCTTTATCCCGGCGTCAGCCCGGAGATCATCGCCATTGCCATCTGTTCCGGCGCCATTGGCTGCACGATCGTCACCGATTCCCTGTTCTGGCTGGTAAAACAGTACTGCGGCGCCAGCCTCAGTGAAACGTTCAAGTACTACACGACGGCGACTTTTATCGCGTCGCTACTTGCACTGGCCGCCACCTTCCTGCTTTCTTTCATTATCTGAGCGCAAAGAGACGTATGATGAAACACGCTGAATTGACCAACTTAACCGCGACCTTCCCGCTTGTGCAGGATCTGATCGCCCTGAAAGAAACCACCTGGTTTAACCCCGCCACCACCTCTCTGGCGGAGGGATTGCCTTACGTCGGCCTGACCGCCGACGACGTGCAGGGCGCCCATGCCCGCCTGCAGCGCTTCGCGCCCTATCTGGCGGAAGCCTTCCCGGAAACGGCCGCCAGCGGTGGGATTATCGAATCGGAAGTAGTCGCCATTCCGGCAATGAAGCACCGCCTTGAGCAAAAATTCGGCCAGCCGATTGGCGGCGAACTGCTGCTGAAAAAAGACAGCCATCTGCCGATCTCCGGCTCGATCAAAGCGCGCGGCGGCATTTATGAAGTGCTGACCCATGCGGAAAAGCTGGCATTGGAAGCCGGACTGCTGACTACCGCAGACGATTATCGCAAATTGCTGACGCCGGAGTTTAAACAGTTCTTCAGCCAGTACAGCATCGCCGTCGGCTCCACCGGCAACCTCGGGATGTCGATCGGCATCATGAGCGCCCGCATCGGCTTTAAGGTTACCGTGCATATGTCCGCAGACGCCCGGGCGTGGAAAAAGGCCAAACTGCGCAGCCACGGCGTGACGGTGGTGGAGTATGAAGAGGACTACGGCGTGGCGGTCGAACAGGGGCGCAAGGCGGCGGAATCCGACCCAAACTGCTTTTTCATCGACGATGAAAATTCGCGCACGCTGTTCCTCGGCTATGCCGTGGCCGGCGAGCGCCTGAAGGCGCAGTTCGCCAAAGCCGGACGGGTGGTCGATACCGACCATCCGCTGTTCGTCTACCTGCCGTGCGGCGTCGGCGGCGGCCCTGGCGGCGTGGCGTTTGGCCTCAAGCTGGCCTTTGGCGACCACGTTCACTGCCTGTTCGCCGAACCGACCCACTCCCCCTGCATGCTGCTCGGCGTCTATACCGGGCTTCATGACCAGATAGCGGTGCAGGATTTAGGCATTGATAATCTGACCGCCGCCGACGGTCTGGCGGTCGGCCGGGCGTCCGGCTTCGTTGGCCGGGCAATGGAGCGCCTGCTCGACGGGTTCTATACCCTTGATGACCAGACGATGTATGACATGCTGGGCTGGCTGGCGACAGCGGAAAATATCCGCCTTGAACCCTCCGCGCTGGCCGGAATGGCCGGGCCGCAGCGCGTCTGTGCCAGCAAAGCGTACCATCAGCTGCAGGGGCTGAGTGAGCAACAGCTGCAGCAGGCGACCCACCTGGTGTGGGCCACCGGCGGCGGAATGGTGCCGGAAGAGGAGATGGCGCAGTATCTGGCGAAGGGGCGCTAATCTTCAGCGCAGCAGCGGCATCAACGCCTCTGGCGGCCGCTGCTGTCGGCGCAGGTCCCGCATCACCCGCATATAGGGCCCGCTGAGATCGTAAAACTGCCGGTAACCCGCGCACAGCGGGTCTTCCTGTTCGCCGCAGCGGCACAGGCGTAGCCACGGACAGCCGTAGCAGGCGCTGTTGGCCGCCAGCGCCCCCGCCTGCGTTATCAACTCGCCGCACCAGGCGCTCAGCGTCTCGCTAAACAGCAAAATATTGATACGGCCAATATCTTCCCGCACCCAGCGGTGAAAGACTGCGCAGAGAAACTCACCCCAAAGCGCGGCGTCGCCGGTCCCCAGCTGCGGAATAAAATGGATAGCCGTGAGTCCCTGTTGACGCAGCTGCGCATAGAACGCCTGCGGTTGATGGCAATGATGCGCCTCCACAACGACAGCCTGAAAGGGAGTGTCATGGTGCTGGCCGGGGGCATGAGTAAGAGGCAAATTCGCCGGACATCCTGTCATGACATATCCCTAATGAATAAAACGATCTGTTGAAGGTGAGTAACAGCAAACAGGAATGCCAAAGAAAGTACTGCGAGTGCGATCAAAAATTTGTCACGAACCGCCCGCGGCTGTAAAAAATCGCTGTCGTCGATGTCCATCAGATGACGACGGCGGGTATAGCCCCAGAGTATCACCGCCACTATCGTCAGCACGCCGATCGATAGCCAGAAAGGCAGTCCGGCGCGGTGCCAGCTGTGCTTAATCGCCAGCGCCATCAGCGCGCCATAGCCCAACAGGGTGCGAAACCAGGCCAGCGAGGTACGCTCTGGCTGTAGTCCCGGGTCGCTTTCCCGCCGCGCCCGGCGTTTATCCGCCATACAGCACCAGCAGCATCACCGCGACCACCACCGCCAGCAGCAGGATGCTAATCACCAGCAGCGTCCGGGTATAGGGGAGATCCTGCTTCAGGCGCATCGCCTTCTCGTTATTCAGCCAGCGCAGATAGCCATAGATGGCCATGCCGCCGGCAAACAGGCACAGCAGCAGGGCGAGAATTTCACGGATCAGCGGCGTGGCAAAGTCTGGCGCCAGCTGGTCAAGACCGACGCCAGCGGCGAGAAAACCGAGCGCAGTGCGGATCCATGCCAGAAAGGTACGTTCGTTAGCCAGCGAAAAGCGGTAATCCGGCGCTTCGCCGAGGCGGGAGATTTTCATGACGGTTCCTTGTTCATCGCGCAGCAGGCTTCAGCATAGCGTAAATCAGGAACCGGGGAGAAGAACCGGCGCCCCGCAGGGCGCCGGTCAACGGCGGGGATTAATGCAGCTCCGGCCAGTAATCTTTGTTGGCGGCAATCAGGTCGTCGAGGATCGCTTTTGCCACCGAGGCGCTCGGCACGGTTTTCGACAGGGTAATCGCCTGCCACAGCTTGTGGTAAGAGCGCTGTTCCCAGGCATCGACCACCAGTTTTTCCACCGCCACCTGCTGGCTCATCATCCCTTTCTGGAAGTGCGGGATGTCGCCGACCGTCAGCGGCTCCGGCCCGTTGTGACCCACCAGGCAAGGAATTTCCACCATCGCGTCAGCGTCAAAGTTATGGATCGCGCCGTTGTTCGGCACAATCAGCAGCATCCTTTCCTGGGTGTTAAAGGCGATGGCCGTCGCCAGATCGACGATATACGACGCGTGTTCGTCAATTTCCAAATCGCCAGCGGAGGATTTCCCGGCGGCAATAATCGCCCGGCAGGCGCTGAAGACGTTTTTCTCGCGATGATCCATCACCTCATTGGCGCGGGTGCGTTCCGGGTTGGAGTGGGCCACCACGTAGTCCGGGAACAGGTAATATTTCAGATAGGTATTCGGCATGGTCTGCGGATCCAGCGCCTGCACATCTTTCGCTTTGGCAAAAGTGTCGTTCCAGCTGGCCTCGGTGTGCGGGTCGTTAGAAGGCGGCACATAGCCGTATTTCGCCACATATTCGCGCAGTTTCGGCATCAAATCATTGCCGTCGAGGTCCTCAATCGAGGTCCACCAGCCGAAGTGGTTGAGGCCGTAGTAGCGCACGCGCATCTGTTTACGGTCTTTGAGGCCAACAATCTGCGCCATCCGCCCTTCGATACCGATTGGCATATCGCAGATGTTGAGGATTTTGGCGTTTGGCCGCAGACGGCGGGTGGCTTCCGCCACAATCGCCGCCGGGTTGGAGTAGTTGAGCATCCAGGCATTCGGCGAATATTTTTCCATATAATCCACCAGCTCCAGCACGCCGCCGATAGAGCGCATACCGTAGGCGATCCCGCCCGGTCCGCAGGTCTCCTGGCCCAGCACGCCGTGGCGCAGCGGGATTTTCTCATCCTGTTCACGCATCGGATATTTCCCGACGCGGATATGCGCCATGACGAAATCAACATCGGTAAACGCCGCCTGCGGATCGGTGGTATAGCTGAATTCAATCTCCGGCGCCTGCTCTTTGAGGATCACTTTGCACGCCTCGGCGATGGTCTCCTGGCGCGCACCGTCGTTGTCGTAAAATTTCAGCGACCGCAGCGGAAAACGATCCTGGTTTGCCAGCAGCATCAGGACAATGCCCGGAGTGAAGGTGCTGCCGCCGCCTGCGATAACAACTGAGAATTTTTTCATGATACTGCCTCCGTCATGGTGGTATGTTCGGTCGAAAGAGAATCTTTCATCAGGTTTTCCAGCTGGTCGCGCACCTGGGGAACGTGCAGGCCGACGATGACCTGAATCCCGTTGCCGCGGCGAACTACCCCGTGGGCGCCCAGCGCTTTAAAGACGTCGTCACTTTGCGTTTTCGTCATATCGACCAGCGCGATGCGCAGTCGGGTGGCGCAGTTGTTGATACTTTCAATGTTGCCGGCGCCGCCGAGGGCCTGCAGGAAGCCAGCGGCCTGGCCCAGCCGGGTCTCTGGCACGGCCGCCGCCGTGGTTTTACCGCGCGCTGCCTGATAGTCGGCCTTGCTGTAGAGCTTGATTTCACTCTCTTCCCGGCCCGGCGTCTTCAGGTTCAGACGCAGGATCAGGGTGCGGAAGACCACGAAGTAGAGAGCGGTGAAACAGAGACCAATACCTATCTGAATGAACATCATCGAGGCGTGGTGATGAAACATTGGGATCCAGTTTTGCGGCAAGAACTGGTCGAGCAGGCCGCCGCCGAAATTGCCCACCACCCCGCAGATGTACATTACCGTCGCCATGGACGCCGCCAGCACTGCGTGGACGGCGAACAGCAGCGGCGAGATGAACAGGAAGGTGAACTCCAGCGGCTCGGTGATCCCGACCAGCATCGCGGTCAACGTGGCGGGGATCAGCAGGCCGGCAACCTTGACGCGATTTTCCGGCGCGGCGGTGAAGTAGAGCGCCAGCGCAATGCCCACCGAACCAAACACTTTCGAGTTACCGTGCAGGGCAAAGCCGCCCTCCGGGAACAGCGTCTTCAGCGGTTCCGTACTCTGACTGAACGCCTGCAGATGCTCTGCCCAGTAGACCTGTAGTCCCCCCTCCACCACCGCCGGGCCAAAGATGAACGGGCCATAGACGAAGTGGTGCAGGCCGGTGGGGATCAGAATGCGCTCAAGGAAGATGTAAACCCACACCCCAAGCGCGCCGGCAGAGCGCAGGAAGGCCTGTAGCGATTCAATACCCAGCTGGACTTTTGGCCAGCCGAGCAGCGTCAGCCAGGCGCAGGGGATCATCGCGAGGAAGGCGACAATGACCACAAACGATGAGCCCTGGAAGATGCCGAGGAACACCGGCAGGGGTTTATCGAAATAGCGATTATGCAGGGCCGTCACCAGGCCGGAGATGACGATCGCCCCGATAATGCTGGTGTCGAGGGTTTTAATACCGGCAATCATCGTCAGGCCGCTGCCGGCCGTGGGTTCAACGGAAAAGTCGACGCCGAAGAAGTGGCCCCAGGTCATCCCCATGGCATTGATAAAGTAGTTCCAGGTGAGAAAGCTCACCAGTACCGCCAGACAGGCCCGGCCCTGGGCCTGCTTCGCCAGGCCAATCGGCAGGCCGACGGCGAAAATCAGCGGCATATTACGAAAGACGGTCCAACCGCCCTCTTCGATGATGTGAACGATCTGTGCAAACAGGCTGTCGGGTGCGGTCAGCGCTTCGCCGACGAACATCGGGTTGCGCAACATAATGGCGATACCGACCACGATCCCGGCGAAAGGAAACAATAAAACCGGGGTAAACATGGCGCCGCCAAAGCGTTGTATTTGACTGAGCATTGGGAAATCCTCATATAACAACTCGTAGGGTGAATGGCCTTCTTTTTCTTAGTTACCGGCCTCACTCGAGAATAGGAATTTGCCCGTCCGACAACATGCCGCGCCGTTGCGATTCGTGATCGCTTTCATGGTTTTAATTTGGCCAAAGTTGTCTACTTCTATAACAAAAGTTAGACATCGATAAGCTAAAGGATGTAATCGATCTAATGAATGGATAATAATTGTCTGTCTTAAAACCTATTTTTTGCTAACAGGTGAAGAAAATAACCTCGCCCTTTCCTGTACAAGAGGACTACTGGTGATCTACAAATCCATTGCTGACCGCCTGCGGCTACGGCTGAATTCTGCCGACTTCGCCATCGGCAGCCCGCTGCCGGGAGAGAAAAAACTGGCCGAGGAGTTCGGGGTGGCGCGCATGACCATCCGCAAAGCCATCGACCTGCTGGTGGACTGGGGGCTGGTGGTCCGTCGTCACGGCTCGGGGACCTACGTGGCGCGCAAAGACGTCCATCATGAAACCAGCAATCTCACCGGCCTGGCGGAAGTGCTGCGCAAGCAGGGTAAAGAGGTGGTGAGCCAGGTGCTGGCCTTCGAAGTGATGCCTGCCCCGCCGGCCATCGCCAGCCTGCTGCGGATTAAAATTGATGAACGGATCTACTTCTCACGGCGGGTGCGCTTCGTCGACGGCAAGCCACTGATGCTGGAGGATAGCTATATGCCGGTGAAGCTGTTCCGCAACCTGTCGCTGAGCCATCTGGAAGGGTCGAAATTTGATTATATTGAGAAGGAGTGCGGGATCATCATCAGCGGGAACTATGAGACCCTGACGCCGGTGCTGGCGGACAAGCAGCTGGCGCGCTCAATGAACGTCCCGGAGCAGACGCCGCTGCTGCGTATTACCTCCCTTTCCTACAGCGACAGCGGCGAATTTCTTAACTATTCGGTCATGTTCCGCAACGCCAGCGAGTATCAGGTGGACTATCACCTGCGCCGCGTCCAGGCCCAAAGCCCGCTAGCTCAGCCCCCAGAACAGCACGGCGAGTAGCTGCGGGGTGATAATCCGCAGAAACATCACCAGCGGATAGACGGTAGCGTAAGAGAGCGCCGCCGCGCCGCTGGTGGCGTGCAGATTGTTGGCGAAGGCCAGCGCCGGCGGGTCGGTCATCGAGCCGGCCAGCATGCCGCACAGCGTCAGATAGTTCATGTTCGCCAGCATGCGCGCGAGAATGCCTACCGTCAGCAGCGGGATGGCGGTGATGAAAATGCCGTAAGCGATCCAGCTCAGGCCATCGCCCTGGGTCAGGGTCGCCACAAAGTCGCCCCCCGATTTTAGCCCGACCACCGCCAGAAACAGCACGATCCCCAGCTCGCGCAGCGCCAGGTTGGCGCTCGGCGGCATAAACCAGTACAGCTTGCCGATGCTACCGATACGCCCGAGGATCAGCGCCATAATCAGCGGCCCTCCGGCCAGCCCCAGCTTCAGGGCGGCGGGGAAGCCGGGAATAAACAACGGGATAGAACCCAGCAGTACCCCGAGGCCGATGCCGATAAATACCGGCAGCATCTGAACCTGCTGCAGCTTCTGCTGGGCGTTACCCAGCTCGGCGGCCACGGCGTCAATCGCCTCCGGACGGCCGACCAGGTTGAGGATATCGCCAAACTGCAGGCTGGCGCTGCTGCTGGCCACCAGTTCGACGCCTGCGCGATTAAGCCGGGAGATCACCACGTCATAGCGCTGTTTGACGTGCAGATCGCGTATTTTCTTCCCCAGCACTTTCTCGTTAGTCACCACCACCCGCTCCACCTTCAGGTCGGTGCCGCGCGTTGACAGCGAGGTGGCCACCTCCTGGCCGATCACCAGTTGCGCATTGTGCAGATCCTCCGGCCGCCCCACCAGGTGCAGCAGATCGCCGGCCTGGATAAGGGTTCCCGGCGCAGGCACCATCAGCAGCTCACCGCGCTTCAGCCGCGAACAGACGATATTGTCGCTGTTGAGCATCGGCACATCCTGAATCGCCATCTGGTGGAGGTTGGGGTTCTCCACCCGCACGTTGATGGTGTGCAAATGGGCATGGCCGTTGCCGCTGCTCTCCTCAAACTGCTGGGCCTCTTTCTCGACATTGATGCGAAAGAACAGGCGTACCAGCCACATGGTCAGCAGAATGCCGCAGATGCCGAACGGATACGCCATCGCGTAGCTCATCCCCATCTGATCGACCACCTCGAACGGCACCCCGAGATCGCGCAGGATTTGCTGCCCGGCCCCCAGCGCCGGCGTGTTGGTCACCGCGCCGGAGAAGATGCCAAGCACCACCGGGAGAGGAATATTGAACAGCTTATGCAGCACCGCGGTGACCAGGCCGCCGAGAATCACGATCAGGATAGCGAACAAATTGAGCCGCAGGCCTGAGACCCGCAGCGAGGCGAAAAAGCCCGGTCCCACCTGGATACCGATGGTGTAGACAAACAGGATCAAGCCGAATTCCTGAATAAAATGCAGCATCGGGCTGCTGAGGGCGACGCCCGCCTGATCGACAAAGTGACCGACGATAATGCCGCCAAATAACACGCCGCCAATACCAAAGCCAACGCCGCGGATTTTGACATTGCCGATCCACAACCCAACCACCGCCACCAGCGCCAGTACGCTGACCGTCAATGCTATCTCACTCATGGTACCGTCCCTGTGAATAACATTATTATTAACAGGGATTATGACCGCGGCCAGGCGGGTTGTATGCTGCCTGGCGCACAATACCAGCAAACAGACAGGCACAAAAAAGCCCCGAAAATCGGGGCCTTATAAGTTATTCGCTTAATTAACTATTTAACGCTGGTCGTTCGCTGATGGCGATACGCTGCGGGGCGATCTGCTCAGGCTCATTGCGGGTCAGATCGATATGCAGCAGACCGTTGGTGAAGGTCGCGCCAGAGACCTCCATGTTGTCAGCGAGGGTGAAGCTCAGGCTGAAGGCCTGGCTCACCAACCCCTGGTGTAGCCAGGTGGTCTCTTTTTCCGGCTGCTGCGGCGTGCCTTTTACCACCAGACGGGTGCCTTCCAGTTGAATATCCAGATCTTCCTGACGGAAACCGGCCAGCGCAAGGGTGATGCGGTAGTGGTTATCGTCGCTTTTTTCGATGTTATAGGGCGGGAAGCTCTGGCTTTCACCGGCGGTTTGCAGGGCGCTGGCCAGTTTGTCAAAACCGATCCATTGACGCAGCAGGGGGGATAAATCGTAGTTACGCATACTGTTTTCTCCTTCTAAGAAGCGAGTGAATGTCTGCGAATTGCGTGAATTCGCATCTGCTCCCTGACGGCGAGCAGGTTGTTACATCAGGCCGCCTTGCGGCCTGAGAGAGACAATTAGTTGATTTCGATACGGCGCGGCTTGTTCGCTTCCGGGATCACCCGTTCCAGATCGATATAAAGCAGACCGTTTACCAGGTTGGCGCCGCGGACATGAATGTTTTCCGCTAGCTGGAATTTGCGCTCGAAGTTGCGCTCGGCGATCCCCTGATACAGGTAGGTCCGCTCTTTCTGCTCGGCAGCGTGGGCGCCTTTGACGATCAGCAGATTGTCCTGGGCGGTGATCTCCAGTTCGCTTTCAGCAAAGCCGGCCACCGCGATGGCGATGCGATAGTGGTTTTCGTCTACCAGCTCGACGTTATACGGAGGGTAGCCGCCATTGCTCTGGCTTTGATTGTTTTCCAGCAGGTTAAACAGGCGGTCGAAACCAATGGCTGAACGATAAAGCGGGGAGAGATCGAAGTTACGCATAATAAATAGCTCCTGAAAATCAGCGAGAATCAAATGACCTTCCATCGTGGACAGGCCGCGGTAATCCGGAATACCCCTCAGGCGTATTCTCAGCGGGTTACACCTATAAAATGGGTTTCTCCCCGTCCTTTTCAAGGGATTCGGGGCGTTTTTTTTTGCAGTTTGCCGATGATTGCTTAGACTGGGGGGAGGAGCACAAAAAGCAAAGTGCGATGCCCGCCACAGTGCGGCGCAATAACGCTATGCATTCACGGGATGGCCCGATATAACCCAACAAGGTTATCTCAACGCCCGAAACGACGATGGAAGAACAATGAAAAGCAGACGACTGTTAAAGCTGGTCCTGTTCAGCGGGATAATAAGCCTGAGCGGTTGCTCCAGCGTAATGTCACATACCGGTGGCAAAGAGGGAACCTATCCGGGCACGCGATCCAGTGCGCAAACGCTGGGGGACAGCAATACCAACTGGGGTGTGAAATCGCTGGTGGCGCTGGACATGCCGTTCACCGCCGTCATGGATACCCTGCTGCTGCCGTGGGATATGTTCCGCACCGACAGCTCAATCAAATCTCGGGTCGAAAAGAGCGAGAAGGCCACGCTGGCGACCAACTCGGTGATCCCGCCAGCGCCGATGCCTGCCCAGTAAGTTATCGCCCGGTCTGCGTAACCCACAGCTGACGATAACCGTCCACCTCCTCCATCCAGGCAATCTGTTTACCGTCTGGCGAAAAGACGATCGCGTCCGCCGAGGGCGCATGAGCATGCGCCTCGGTTAAAAAGGTGATATCGCCTGTGCCGGCATGACAGCAGGCAATCCGCCCCTCCAGTACAAAGCCCAGCCACTCTCCCGACGGATGCCAGTTAAACGCCGACTGGATACCCGACGCGTGATGCGTCAACTGCCGCGGCTCGCCCCCCCGCGGGGAAATAAGCCATAGCTGCACTACGCCGGCGTCGTCGCGCATCAGAAAGGCTATCGCCGTCGCCTGCGGATTGGCGCGCACCCAGTGGCGCGGAACGTTCACCAGCCCCGGGTAGCGGCGATGGTGGGTGAAGGTCAAACGACGCTGACTGACGCCCGCCGGCGGCGCCGGCATCGTGCTTGCGGTGCCCGCCAGCGGCGCCCCGCCGGGCTGCTTCCAGCCGGCTTCATCCTGCGGCAGCTCGACAATAAACAGCTCCGGGACTTTGTCGCCGTTTTCCGCCAGCGTATCGCCAATAAACGCCAGCGCATGGTTCCCGACCCAGCCCTCTTCATAGGCGCGATTAATCTCATCGCTGCCCGGCGCGGGAGTCGGCGTCGTGCGGCTCACCAGCACGCACCAGTGGCTGCCGCCGTATTCGCGCGGATGGTGGCCCGTCGGCGTCACCGGCCCATACGGCGCCGCCACGCCGACGTTGCGCAGATCCAACGCCGGGTCGCGCTCATGCAACACATGATCGTTGTAGGTAAAACTGACCAGTTGGCCGTTGGGGCTATAGACATGGACGTGGCTGCCGCCGCGCAGCGCCCCGGGGGTGTAAGGGGCAGTGATGTCCATGGCGTCCAGATTCTCGACGGTATCCTGAAAGGCCACCACCCCGCGACGGTGATGAAAATCATACTGCCATTGCGCATCCGGCCGCTCGGGGCCGTGAATGAACACGTAGCGCTCCTGGGTTGGATGCACGGTCACCACGCCGACGTGCGCGCCTTGCGTGGCACGATAAATGGTCTCCACCGCGCCGCTGTTTACGTTCACTCGCTCAATGGTCTCGCCGGTGAACGACGCACCGGACGGGCGGACGTCGAACACCAGCCACTGGCTGTCGGGGGTCCAGGTGCGGGTGTTGGTGAGCTGGTGGTTGCGAGGAGCAAAGGTAACTTGTTTCATGGTGTGCTGACCGGGCCGATATGAGAGTAGCCTTAGCATACCGCAATCCGCACCGGGTTGAATGCCCGGCGACGAGCTTAAAACGCTTCGCCGACCTGGAAGTAAAAGCCGCTGCTGCCTTTGCCGATACCGTAGTCGAGGCGAACGTTAACACGAGGTTTGAATTCAAAGCGGTAGCCAACGCCCGCCGAAGGCAGCCAGCGGCCATTATTCAGCGACGACAGTGAAGGCCCCATGGTTCCCGCCCCGGCCCAGGCGACAATCCCGTGCCGCCAGGTGAGCTGCCGGCGATATTCCAGCTGACCGCTGACGACGTTTTTATCCCGGTAGCGCCCCTGGTAGTAGCCGCGCATCCGTTCATCGCTGCCCAGCAGCGGCATCATGCTCCACGGTACCTCGCCCTGGGTGAAAGCGCCATCGGCCTCCCAGGCGAGGACGCTCTTCTCGCTGAGGGCATGATAATGGCTGTAGTGCAGCTGAAATTCTTCAAAGCGGGTATCGCTGCCTAAGCCGGGCGCATAGTGGGTGTAACGGAAGTTGGCATATTGACCCCGGCGCGGATTGGGGACGAAGTCGCGATCGTCCCAGTTGAGCGCGACGCTGGCACCCGAGCTGAATACCGACGGTCCCTGCGGGGTATTTTCAATTTTCGGCAGATCGTTATGGTCCATCTTATCGGCATTCTGCGCCGCCAGCGACCATCCAGCGCCGAGATAAACATTGTCGATAAGCTGTCGGTAGACCGTCGGGCGCAGGGTCAGCACCTGGGCGGTATATTTCTCTTTTTCGTTGTCTTTATCGCCGGCATGAAAGCCTTGTCCCCAGAAGTACGTCGGGGTGTTGGCCATTGAACCATCAACAAAAATTCGCCATCGGTCGTGGTCAAAAAAAGCGTAGTTTTTCACGCTAAGGCCAAAGGCGCCGGTGGAGCTGGCGTAGCCGCTGAGCGTCAGCGTGGAATTCTGGCTGGTGGTATCCTGCGGATCGGGACGGTAGAGACCGACGACGGCAGTGCCGATGCCCAGCCCCAGCTCCGGCGTATAAAACGGACCGGGCATCATGCCCCAGTCAATGCCTTTGCTGGCGTCGAACTTATCGCTGGCGCCGAGATGCTGCAGCCAGCCGTCGATTTGCTCGCGGCTGGTGACCTTGGCCTGGACCGGCGCGCATAGCGCGCATGTCAGAAGCAACAGAACAGGGTTAAGCGGTCGGCTCAAAAGCGATACTCACCGGAGATAAAGAAGCTGTTACGTTCGGCAAAACCAAACTCCGTGGTGATGTTAAAATTCTGCGTCAGCTCATACTGTGCGCCCACCAGCACGTTCCACGGCGACTGCAGATGCTGCTTCACATCGAAGCGACCGTTATTGTCCTGGTTGGCCAGGTTGACCATATTCTGCAGCAGCGGCGACGGCATCGAGAGATCGTTAAGGCTGCCCTTAAACTCCTGCTGCACGTCCTGATACATGCTGCCGACCCACAGGTTCAGCTTACCGGCGGGGAGATGTAGCGCATCGACCGAAGGCGTAATGAAACGATAGCCTACGCGCGGCGAAAAGGTAAACGCATCAATGCTGCCGTCGAGGATATCAAAGCGGGTCTGGGTGTAGTTAGCGTCCAGCACCGTAAACCAGTTGCCGACGCCGCCCACCAGCGTGGTGCCCATCCCATAGGTGGTACCTTTAAAATCGAGGCGAAAGTCGAGGTCCTGCATTCCGGGCATGGGCACCACTTTGCCGTTCGGTCCCTTCAGGGCGACGGCAATCTGCGAAATGGAGTGTCCCTCGGTGTGTCCGACGAGACCATAAACATTCATAAACGGCAGCAGCCAGGCATCCAGCTTGAGCGTCTCGGTTTTGCTGCTTTCCCGCGTATGACCGACGCCAATCTGGAAGGCGTTGTCCAGCGAGACCGGCCCATTAGCGAAAATGTTCTTCACGGCGTGTTTGCAAACAGGATCCTTACCGCAATCGATATTGCGGCCGTCCAGCGACAGGCCGGTGAAGCTAATGCTGTCGACATTAATATTCTGCCGCATATCCATATAGTTAATGCTGACGCCAAACGGCAGCGGCAGGACGTAGCCACGTTTTCTGGCCTCATCGCCTAGAAATGGCAATATCGGCGCCGATTCCGCTGTCTCAGTCTCGGTGTCGACCGGCGCCGGCAGATCCGCAGGCTCGGCGCCGTGATAGGCGTACGCCGGCTCAAGCGGCGTCGTTGGTTCCGCGGCCGCGCAAATCTGAACAGAGGCGAATGGCAGCGTAACCAACATCAAATAATGGCGTTTATTCATGAAAAATCTGATGTTAGTTCTGAATTGCAAAAAAAGAGGGCGGGTAGCTTATAGAATCCCCTGTGCGGAATAAGGGATTTAAATGCGGATTAACATCTGTTCATGAAAAAAGAGAAGGCAGGCCCGAAGAACGCCGGGCCTGAAGGAAGCTTACGCTAAAACGTATTTTTCAATAGCGAAGGCGACGCCATCATCGAGGTTCGATTTGGTAATGAAGTTCGCCGCCTCTTTGACCGCCGGAATGGCGTTATCCATCGCCACGCCGACGCCGGCAAATTCAATCATCGCGATATCATTTTCCTGATCGCCAATCGCCATAATCTCTTCTGGTTTGATACCCAGCGCATCGGCCAGCGACTTCACGCCGGTGCCTTTATTGACGCGTTTATCCAGTATTTCGAGGAAGTAAGGCGCGCTTTTCAGCACGGTGTACTTCTCTTTCACTTCCGCCGGGATACGGGCGATGGCCTGGTCGAGGATCGCCGGCTCATCGATCATCATGACTTTCAGCAACTGGATTTCAGGGTCCATCTTTTCCGCTTCGCAGAACACCAGCGGGATGGTTGCCACATAGGATTCATGCACGGTGTAGTAACTGATATCGCGGTTTGCGGTATACAGCGTATTGCGATCGAGCGCGTGGAAGTGGGAGCCGACTTCGCGGGAGAGCTGTTCGAGGAAGCGATAGTCGTCATAGCTCAGCGCGGTTTGCGCAACGGTGCTGCCGTCCCCGGCTTTTTGCACCAGCGCGCCATTGTAGGTAATGCAGTAATCACCCGGCTGCTCCATATGCAGCTCTTTCAGATAGCTGTGAACGCCGGCGTAAGGGCGGCCGGTGGTCAGCACCACGTTGACGCCGCGCTCACGCGCCGCGGCAATGGCGGCTTTCACCGCAGGAGAGATGGTATGGTCTGGCAGCAGCAGCGTGCCGTCCATATCGATTGCAATCAGTTTAATAGCCATAGGATCCCCGGGTAAGATGAGTCTTCCCTCATGCTAACGCGATTCCGCTCAAAAAACAGTAAAAGTGTCGGCCAGAAAGGGGGATGGAACCGCAGCAGAAGATTCCTCTTTTACTGGCAAAGAAAAGCCCGGTCGCGCCATGCGACCGGGCTCAGACATTCCGTTACCCCGGGCAAACTCGCTCCGGGGGAACACGGCTTAGATATCGATATTCGCCGCTTTCAGGGCATTTTCTTCGATAAAGGCGCGACGTGGTTCAACCGCATCACCCATCAGGGTGGTGAACAGCTGATCGGCAGCAATGGCATCCTTGACGGTGACGCGCAGCATGCGGCGGCTGTCCGGATCCATGGTGGTCTCCCACAGCTGATCCGGGTTCATCTCGCCCAGACCTTTATAGCGCTGGATAGAGAGGCCGCGACGGGACTCTTTCACCAGCCAGTCCAGAGCCTGCTCGAAGCTGGCCACCGGCTGACGACGTTCGCCGCGCTCGATGTAAGCATCTTCTTCCATCAGGCCGCGCAGTTTCTCGCCCAGGGTACAGATACGGCGATATTCCGGCCCCATAATGAACTCATTATCCAGCGGATAGTCGGTGTCCACGCCGTGGGTACGAACGCGGATAACCGGTTCAAAATGCTGCAGCTCTTTGTTCTCGTGGAGATCAAATTTCCACTGGCTGCCGTGCTGCTCTTTCTCATTCAGCTCGGATACCAGCGTGTTCACCCAGCGGGTCACCTTCTGTTCGTCAGCCAGATCGGCCTCGGTCAGGGTCGGCTGATAGATAAGCTCTTTCAGCAGCGCTTTCGGGAAGCGGCGCTCCATGCGGCCAATCATTTTCTGGGTGGCGTTAAACTCGGCAACCAGTTTTTCCAGCGGTTCGCCCGCCAGCGCCGGCGCATTGGCGTTAGTATGCAGGGTCGCACCGTCAAGAGCGATAGCGATCTGATACTGATCCATCGCTTCGTCGTCTTTAATGTACTGTTCCTGTTTGCCTTTCTTCACTTTGTACAGCGGCGGCTGGGCAATATAGACGTGGCCGCGCTCGACGATCTCCGGCATCTGACGATAGAAGAAGGTCAACAGCAGGGTACGAATGTGCGAGCCGTCGACGTCCGCATCGGTCATGATGATGATGCTGTGATAGCGCAGTTTGTCCGGGTTGTACTCATCGCGGCCGATGCCGCAGCCCAGAGCGGTGATCAGCGTGGCCACTTCCTGAGAAGAGAGCATTTTATCGAAGCGGGCTTTCTCGACGTTAAGGATTTTACCCTTCAGCGGCAGGATCGCCTGATTCTTACGGTTACGGCCCTGCTTCGCAGAGCCGCCCGCGGAGTCCCCTTCCACGAGGTACAGTTCGGAGAGCGCCGGGTCGCGTTCCTGGCAGTCCGCCAGTTTGCCCGGCAGGCCAGCCAGATCCAGCGCGCCTTTACGGCGGGTCATCTCACGGGCACGACGCGCGGCTTCGCGCGCGCGCGCGGCGTCAATAATTTTGCCGACCACGATTTTCGCATCGGACGGGTTTTCCAGCAGGTATTCGCTCAGCAGTTCGTTCATCTGCTGCTCAACCG
The DNA here is from genome assembly GCF_018223875.1 of Klebsiella sp. 54. Lineage (NCBI taxonomy): Bacteria > Pseudomonadati > Pseudomonadota > Gammaproteobacteria > Enterobacterales > Enterobacteriaceae > Klebsiella > Klebsiella sp. 54. The sequence goes on along the minus strand of NZ_JAGRRA010000011.1, from coordinate 54,255 downwards.
CCGATTTCACCTCGGAGGAGACCAGCTTGTCTTTGGTCTGCGAGGAGAATTTCGGATCCGGCACTTTCACCGATACCACGGCAATCAGGCCTTCACGGGCGTCGTCGCCGGTGGCGCTGACTTTCGCTTTTTTACTGTAGCCCTCTTTGTCCATGTAGGCGTTGAGGGTACGGGTCATCGCCGCACGAAAGCCGGCAAGGTGAGTACCACCGTCACGCTGCGGAATGTTATTGGTAAAGCAGTAAATGTTTTCCTGGAAGCCATCGTTCCACTGCAGGGCCACTTCCACACCGATACCGTCTTTTTCCGTAGAGAAATAGAAGATATTCGGATGGATCGGCGTTTTGTTCTTGTTGAGATACTCAACGAACGCCTTGATGCCGCCTTCGTAGTGGAAATGATCTTCTTTGCCGTCACGCTTATCGCGCAGGCGGATAGAGACCCCGGAGTTCAGGAACGACAGTTCGCGCAGGCGTTTCGCCAGGATATCGTATTCAAACTCGGTGACGTTGGTGAAGGTTTCCAGGCTCGGCCAGAAACGCACCATGGTGCCGGTTTTATCGGTCTCGCCGGTCACGGCCAGCGGCGCCTGCGGCACACCGTGCTCATACATTTGTTTGTGCACTTTGTTATCGCGCTGGATAACCAGCTCCAGCTTCTGCGACAGGGCGTTAACCACCGAGACGCCCACGCCGTGCAGGCCGCCGGAGACTTTATAGGAGTTATCGTCAAATTTACCGCCAGCGTGCAGGACGGTCATGATAACTTCCGCTGCGGAGACGCCCTCTTCCGGGTGAATGCCGGTCGGGATGCCGCGGCCGTCATCCTGGACGGAGACGGAGTTATCGCTGTGGATGGTCACCACGATATCTTTGCAGTAACCCGCGAGCGCTTCGTCGATAGCGTTATCCACAACCTCGAATACCATGTGGTGCAGACCGGTGCCGTCATCCGTGTCGCCGATATACATACCCGGGCGCTTACGCACCGCATCCAGCCCTTTCAGGACTTTGATACTGGAGGAGTCATAAGAATTCGACATCAACGTTTCTCGCTCATTTAATCTTGGGTTAATCCGTTATTTTACCTTTTTCCACGCGGAACATCTTCGAATTTTTGTCCGACATGTCCATAACGTGCTCAGCGCTGATCGCGCTGACGAAAACCTGCGACTGCGTCGCTTTCAGGCGACTGGATAACAGACCGCGGCGGGCATCATCGAGTTCCGAGGCAAAATCATCTATCAGGTACAGGCAGCGCCGCCCGCTGACGCGGGTGAGGAACTCGCCCTGCGCCAGACGCAGGGCGCACATCAGCAGCTTAAGCTGCCCGCGCGACAAGGTATCTTCCACCGGCGCCCCGTCGGCACGAATACGGAAATCCGCTTTATGCGGGCCGTGGGCGGTATAGGTTAACATTCTGTCGCGCTCGAAATTCCGCTCCAGCACTTCAGCGTAGTCGGTCTCTTTTTCCCAGCCGCGCTGGAAGGAGAAAGAGAGCGAGAATTCCGGTAAAAATTGCTGACAGGTATCCGCCATGTCTTCGACGATAGCGGCGCTGTATTCGGCACGCCAGCGGCTGATCTGCTCCGCCAGCGGGATTAATTCCAGATCCCATGGCCGCAGCTGGGCATAGCGGCTGACCTGACGCAGCGCGGCGTTGCGCTGCTTGACCAGGCGCTTCAGGTTGCTCCAGGCGGTGAAGAATCCGGCTTCGTTATGAAAGCATCCCCAGTCAAGGAATGCTCTTCTGTATTTGGGGCCGCCGTTGAGTAAAGTAAACCCCTCCGGCGTAATAAGCTGCATCGGCATCAGGTGCGCCAGCTCCGCCACTTTGTGGCCGTCGGTGCCGTCGATACGCACCTTGCTGTCGCCCTGTTTGTCTTTGGTCAGGCCGATGGCGGTTTCCCGCTCTTCGCCCTGCAGACGGCCATGAAGAACAAAGGCCTCCTGCTCGTGGCGGATCACCCGGCCAATTTGCAAACTGCGAAACGCCCGGCCGTGGCCAAGCGTGTAGATGGCTTCCAGCACGCTGGTTTTGCCGCTGCCGTTGGCGCCAACCAGGAAGTTAAAGCCGGGAGATAAAGCGAGATCCGCATGTTCAATATTGCGGAAGTCTTTGATCAGGAGTCGGGATAGCGACATATCAGCTCGTCATCATTCAAGGGGCGTGGGTGTCGCAGCCAGTTCGTCTACCGCCAGCGCGCAGAAAGCGGAGCGTACACGAAGTACGTGAGCATTTCGAGCACTGCCGGAAGGCGAAATGGCAAGTAAACCAGCCCCTTTGCAGATTCTACAATCGCATTGGCATGACAACGTAGGCGGCGGATTGCGAAGCCGCATCCTCAATCTGCACGCTCGACACCGAATCCGTCAGCAGAATCCGTACATTCTCGCACTTCAGCGCGTTCAGCACATCCAGCACGTAGCTAACGTTGAAGCCAATCTCCATCTCCGTTCCGGCGTAGGTCACGTCCAGAATCTCTTCCGCTTCTTCCTGCTCCGGGTTATTGGCGGTGATTTTCAGCTGATTTTCGCTCACGTACAGCCGCACGCCGCGGAATTTCTCATTGGAGAGAATCGCCGCGCGGGCAAAAGCCTGCTTCAGAATATCGCAGCCCGCTTCGAGGTGTTTATCCGGATTTTTCGGCAATACGCGGCGATAATCAGGGAAACGGCCATCAACCAGCTTCGAAGTGAAGATAAAATCGCCGACGTGGGCGCGGATGTTATTGCTGCCAATCTGCACGCGCAGCGGCGTATCACCGCCGTCGAGCATCCGCATCAGCTCAATCACCCCTTTACGCGGCACGATCACCGAATGGTTCGGCAGCGACGCTTCCAGCGGCATCGAACAGACCGCCAGACGGTGGCCGTCGGTAGCAACGGTGCGCAGTTCGCTGCCTTCGGTTTCGAACAGCATACCGTTTAAGTAGTAACGAACATCCTGGTGCGCCATCGAGAACTGGGTCGCTTCGATCAGACGCTTCATGGTCGCCTGCGGCAGGGTAAATTCCACCTCGCTCTGCCAGTCGTCAAGATTCGGGAAATCGGCAGCGGGCAGGGTCGACAGCGAGAAGCGGCTGCGGCCGGAACGCACCAGCATGCGATCGCCTTCCAGCTGCACCGCGATCTCCGCGCCTTCCGGCAGGCCGCGGCAGATATCAAAGAATTTACGCGCCGGAACGGTGGTGGCGCCCGCTTCGTGCGGCTGAACCAGCGCCACGCGCGCCACCATCTCCATTTCAAGATCGGTACCGGTCAGCGACAGCGCGCCGTCCGCGACCTGAAGCAGCAGGTTACCGAGAATGGGCAGCGTCGGACGACCACCTAACGGACCGCTCACCTGTTGCAGCGGTTTTAATAAATGTTCACGTTCTACGGTAAATTTCATAGCGTCACGAGGATAATGTTCTGATTAAATTGGAAAAATCTTCTTTAATGTCGTGGCTTTCTTCACGCAGCTGCTCAATCTTGCGGCAGGCGTGCAGCACGGTGGTATGGTCGCGGCCGCCAAACGCATCGCCGATTTCCGGCAGGCTGTGGTTGGTCAGCTCTTTGGCCAGCGCCATCGCCATCTGGCGAGGACGCGCCACCGAACGGGAGCGGCGTTTGGACAGCAGATCCGCTACCTTAATCTTGTAGTACTCCGCCACCGTCTTTTGAATATTGTCGATGGTGACCAGTTTTTCCTGCAGCGCCAGCAAATCGCGCAGCGCTTCGCGCACGAAATCGATGGTGATCGCCCGGCCGGTGAAGTTGGCGTTGGCGATAACGCGGTTCAGCGCCCCCTCCAGCTCACGCACGTTTGAGCGCAGACGCTTGGCAATAAAGAACGCTACTTCACCCGGCAGGCGGATGTCGTTCTCATCGGCTTTTTTCATCAGGATCGCGACGCGGGTTTCCAGCTCCGGCGGCTCGATCGCCACCGTCAGCCCCCAGCCGAAGCGGGATTTCAGACGATCTTCAACGCCGTTGATCTCTTTGGGATAACGATCCGAGGTCAAAATGATCTGCTGATTACCTTCCAGCAGAGCATTGAAGGTATGGAAAAACTCTTCCTGGGATCGCTCTTTATTGGCGAAGAACTGAATGTCATCGATCAGCAGAGCGTCAACGGATCGGTAGTAGCGCTTAAATTCTTCGATGGCGTTGTTCTGCAGCGCTTTAACCATGTCCTGAACGAAACGCTCCGAGTGCATATAGACCACTTTGGCGTTCGGTTTACGGGCCACGATACCGTTCCCCACCGCGTGCAGCAGGTGGGTTTTGCCTAGACCCGTCCCGCCATAAAGGAACAGGGGGTTGTAGGCGCCGCCCGGGTTATCCGCCACCTGACGCGCCGCCGCGCGGGCCAGCTGGTTAGATTTACCTTCGACGAAGTTATCAAACGTGTGTTTCACGTTAACGTTAGAACGGTAGGTCGGCTCCGCTGGCGCCGGGACATTATCCCAGCCAGGGCGCACGATCGTCGGCGCCACGCGCGCGGTCTGCACCTGCGCCGCCGGGATAGTCGCTGCGGCCGGGCTTACCGCCCCTTTCTGCAGCGAGCTGGCGGGCTTAGCGCCCACCTCAAAACGCAGCTGCGGGGCGTCCGCACCGCAAAAATCATTGAGGAGTCCATTGATATTATTGAGGTATTTGTCCCTTACCCAGTCGAGCACAAAACGGTTTGGCGCATACAGTGCCAGCGTGTTATCGCTCAGTTCCGCCTGCAATGGGCGGATCCACATGCTGAATTCTGTGGCTGGTAACTCATCCTGCAATCGGGCAAGACACTGCTGCCAAAGCGAAAGTGACACGGCGGACTCCACTCGAACATAAAATCGATATCAAAGAAAAACTGAAACAATCGTGATTGTTGGCACACGTCGACAAGACCCTGCATTAGCCGAAAAGCCCCTGCACAAAAGGGGTGACGTGCGAACCGCTATCTGCGGTTATTTCCCGCTGCGGATCCGGGGATCGCGATCGGGACCGGGGATCATAGCCTAAACTGAGAAAGAGATCTTGTGTTTCTCAACAGATTCTTCCCGATTTATCCACAGGAAGGATCGAAACCGGGTAAGTGTAATCGATCCTGGAAGGAGTGAAGCACGATTTCCGCCGCATATTGGAAAAATTAATGAGCTATGCCGCTTTTGGGCGCAAACGATCTAACAAAGATCCTTCAGGATCCTTGCGCTTTACTGGCCAGGCCGTATAATCCCCCACCCGGCGCGTAATGCCCGTTTTCGTCACACGTCTCAGCTTATTTTTTGTGCGACGAGGTGCGAGAAATAAGGAAAGAGAATTGACTCCGGAGTGTACAATTATTACAATCCGGCCTCTTTAATCACCCACGCTGAGGCGTAAGTCGTTCGAAGTTCGTTCGGGTCTACGCAAAAGTCAGTGAATTTATTCAAGTTTAGGTAGAAATCGCCATGAAACGCACTTTTCAACCGTCTGTACTGAAGCGCAACCGTTCTCACGGCTTCCGTGCTCGTATGGCTACTAAAAATGGTCGTCAGGTTCTGGCACGTCGTCGTGCTAAAGGCCGCGCTCGTCTGACCGTTTCCAAGTAATAAAGCTAACCCTGCGTGGTTAAGCTCGCATTTCCCAGGGAGTTACGCTTGTTAACTCCCAGTCATTTCACTTTCGTCTTCCAGCAGCCACAACGGGCTGGCACGCCGCAAATCACCATCCTCGGCCGCCTGAATTCGCTGGGGCATCCCCGCATCGGTCTCACCGTCGCCAAGAAAAACGTGAAACGCGCACATGAACGCAATCGGATTAAACGTCTGACGCGTGAAAGTTTTCGTTTGCGTCAACATGAACTCCCACCTATGGATTTCGTGGTGGTGGCGAAAAGAGGGGTTGCCGACCTCGATAACCGTGCTCTCTCGGAAGCGTTGGAAAAATTATGGCGCCGCCATTGTCGCCTGGCTCGCGGGTCCTGATCGGCCTGATTCGAGTTTATCAGCGCCTGATTAGTCCGCTACTCGGGCCGCATTGTCGTTTCACCCCAACCTGTTCTCAATACGGAATTGAGGCCTTACGCAGGTTTGGAGTGATAAAAGGCAGTTGGTTGACAATGAAACGCGTATTAAAATGCCACCCTTTACACCCTGGTGGTGACGATCCCGTCCCGCCTGGACCATTTGATACCAGAGAACACTAACGATGGATTCGCAACGCAATCTTCTTATCATCGCTTTGTTGTTCGTGTCTTTCATGATCTGGCAAGCCTGGGAGCAGGACAAAAATCCGCAACCCCAGCAGCAGACCACGCAGACTACGACCACAGCAGCGGGTAGCGCCGCCGACCAGGGCGTACCGGCCAGTGGCCAGGGGAAACTGATTACGGTTAAAACCGACGTGCTTGAGCTGACTATCAACACCAACGGTGGCGATATTGAGCAGGCGCTGCTTCTGGCGTATCCAAAAACGCTGAAATCGACCGAACCGTTCCAGTTACTGGAAACCACCCCGCAGTTTGTCTACCAGGCGCAGAGCGGCTTAACCGGCCGTGACGGTCCGGATAACCCGGCAAACGGCCCGCGTCCGCTGTACAGCGTCGATAAAGAGGCGTTTGTGCTGGCCGATGGCCAGGATGAGCTCGTCATCCCGCTGACCTACACCGACAAAGCCGGCAACGTCTTCACCAAAACCTTCACCCTGAAACGCGGTGGCTATGCGGTGAACGTCGGTTATAGCGTGCAGAATGCCAGCGAGAAACCGCTGGAAGTCTCGACCTTCGGTCAGCTGAAGCAGACCGCTGCGCTGCCGTCCAGTCGCGATACGCAGACCGGCGGCCTGTCCACGATGCATACTTTCCGTGGCGCAGCGTTCTCCACCGCGGATTCGAAATACGAAAAATACAAATTCGATACCATTCTGGATAACGAAAACCTGAACGTTAGCACCAAAAACGGTTGGGTTGCCATGCTGCAGCAGTACTTCACCACCGCGTGGGTGCCGCAGAATAACGGGACGAATAACTTCTATACCGCCAACCTCGGCAACGGCATTGTTGCTATCGGCTATAAATCCCAGCCGGTACTGGTACAGCCTGGCCAAACCGACAAACTGCAGAGCACGCTGTGGGTCGGCCCGGCGATTCAGGACAAAATGGCTGCCGTCGCGCCGCACCTGGATCTGACCGTCGACTACGGCTGGCTGTGGTTCATCTCCCAACCGCTGTTCAAGCTGCTGAAGTTCATCCACAGCTTCCTCGGCAACTGGGGCTTCTCGATCATCGTCATCACCTTTATCGTTCGTGGCATCATGTACCCGCTGACCAAAGCGCAGTACACCTCCATGGCGAAGATGCGTATGCTGCAGCCGAAGATTCAGGCCATGCGCGAGCGTCTGGGCGACGATAAACAACGTCAAAGCCAGGAGATGATGGCGCTGTATAAAGCGGAGAAAGTGAACCCGCTGGGCGGCTGCTTCCCGCTGATTATTCAGATGCCGATCTTCCTTGCGCTGTACTACATGCTGAGCGCCTCGGTTGAACTGCGTCATGCGCCGTTTATCCTGTGGATCCACGACCTGTCTGCTCAGGACCCGTACTACATCCTGCCGATCATCATGGGCGCGACGATGTTCTTCATCCAGAAGATGTCGCCGACCACCGTGACTGACCCGATGCAGCAGAAGATCATGACCTTTATGCCGGTCATCTTCACGGTGTTCTTCCTGTGGTTCCCGTCTGGCCTGGTGGTGTACTACATCGTCAGCAACCTGGTGACCATTATTCAGCAGCAGCTGATTTACCGTGGTCTGGAGAAGCGTGGCCTGCATAGCCGCGAGAAGAAGAAATCCTGATACTCTTCATTCTTCAAGGCAACGCATCTGCGACTTGAATGATTTAGAGTAGTTACGGTAACGTTAATGCCAGAGAAGGCGGTCAATGGACCGCCTTTTTTACATCTACATAGAGAGTCACCATGAGCCATAACGACACTATCGTCGCCCAGGCAACCCCACCGGGACGCGGGGGGGTGGGCATCCTGCGCATCTCCGGCCTCAAAGCGCGCGACGTCGCGCAGGCGGTACTCGGCAAGCTGCCGAAACCGCGCTATGCCGACTACCTGCCGTTCAACGACGTTGACGGTACGCCGCTGGATCAGGGGATTGCGCTTTGGTTCCCCGGGCCGAACTCCTTTACCGGGGAAGATGTGCTTGAGCTGCAGGGCCACGGCGGCCCGGTCATTCTCGACCTGCTGCTTAAACGTATTCTGACCCTGCCGGGCCTGCGCATCGCCAGGCCCGGCGAATTCTCTGAGCGCGCGTTCCTTAACGACAAGCTCGACCTGGCGCAGGCAGAGGCCATCGCCGACCTTATCGACGCCAGCTCAGAACAGGCGGCGCGCTCGGCGCTGAACTCACTGCAGGGGGCCTTCTCCGCGCGGGTTAACCACCTTGTGGAAGCACTCACTCACCTGCGCATCTATGTGGAAGCGGCGATTGATTTTCCGGATGAAGAAATTGATTTCCTCTCCGACGGCAAAATTGAAGCCCAGCTGAACGAGGTGATGGCCGACCTCGACGCCGTCCGCGCCGAAGCCCGTCAGGGCAGTCTGCTGCGCGAAGGGATGAAGGTGGTGATCGCCGGGCGGCCAAATGCCGGTAAATCGAGCCTGCTAAACGCCCTGGCGGGCCGCGAAGCAGCGATCGTCACCGACATCGCCGGCACCACCCGCGACGTGCTGCGCGAGCATATCCATATCGACGGCATGCCGCTGCATATCATTGATACCGCAGGCCTGCGCGACGCCAATGACGAAGTGGAACGTATCGGCATCGAGCGCGCCTGGCAGGAGATTGCCCAGGCCGATCGGGTGCTGTTTATGGTCGATGGCACCACCACCAGCGCCGTTGATCCGGCGGAGATCTGGCCAGATTTTATCGAGCGCCTGCCCGCTAAACTGCCGATTACCGTGGTGCGTAATAAAGCCGATGTCACCGGCGAAGCGCTGGGTATCAGCGAAGTAAATGGCCACTCACTGATCCGCCTGTCGGCACGCACTGGCGAAGGCGTCGAGGTGCTGCGTAACCACCTCAAGCAGAGCATGGGCTTCGATACCAATATGGAAGGCGGCTTCCTCGCCCGCCGTCGCCATCTGCAGGCGCTGGAAGAGGCGGCGGACCATCTGCAGCAGGGCAAAGCCCAGCTGCTGGGCGCCTGGGCCGGCGAGCTGCTGGCGGAAGAGCTGCGTCTCGCGCAGCAGGCGCTGAGCGAGATCACCGGGGAGTTCACCTCCGATGACCTGCTGGGCCGCATCTTCTCCAGCTTCTGTATCGGCAAATAACGTTTAGTCCGTAAATGTTCACTCACCCGCATTAACGCCGCGTTAATGCGGGTTTTTTCTTGCCCTTTGCGGCGCAACGTTCTCTACTTTTATCTCCCCTTAACCACGAGACTAAAGCATGACCGTTGAATATACCGTGATCGAGAAGGTGCCCTCCGCCGAAGCGTTTTGCCACCTGCGAGAGGTAGCGGGTATGTCGCCGCGCCCCCTGGAAGGCGCCAGAGCCGGGCTGCCGCGCAGCTGTTATGGCGTACATATCCTCTGGCAGGAGACGCCTATCGCCATGGGGCGCATCGTCGGCGACGGCGCAATTAATTTCGACATTGTCGACGTCGCCGTCGATCCGGCTCACCAGGGAAAGGGCCTTGGCCGGCTGGTGATGGAGAAGCTGGTTGCCTGGCTGGACGCTAACGCCTTTGACGGCGCCTACGTTACGCTGGTGGCGGATGTTCCGGAGCTGTACGCGAAGTTTGGCTTCGAAAGCGTTCGGCCGGAAAGCGAAGGGATGGCCCGCGTGTGGCAATGCCGGGGCCGCTAGTTCGCGTTTCCTGCCAGGAAAATAGCGTTGTCCAAATGGCAACTCGTCTTGCGGGACGTTCCTCACTATGCTGAACACCATTCACATCGCGAGGATCTCATGACACGCTTTCTTCTCTGCAGCTTTGCCCTGGTTCTGCTCTATCCCTCCGGCATCGATATGTATCTCGTCGGCCTGCCGCGTATTGCTCAGGATCTGGGAGCCAGCGAGGCGCAATTACATATCGCCTTCTCGGTCTATCTGGCCGGAATGGCCTCCGCGATGCTGTTTGCTGGCCGTATCGCCGACCGCTCGGGGCGTAAGCCTGTCGCCATGGTGGGGGCGGCGATCTTTGTTATCGCCTCCCTGCTCTGCGCGCAGGCGCACACCAGCAGCCACTTCCTTACCGGACGCTTTATCCAGGGGATCGGCGCCGGCTGCTGCTACGTGGTGGCTTTCGCTATTCTGCGCGATACGCTGAACGACCGTCGACGGGCCAAAGTGCTGTCGTTGCTCAACGGCATTACCTGCATCATCCCCGTGCTGGCGCCGGTGCTCGGCCACCTGATCATGCTGAAATACCCGTGGCAGAGTCTGTTCTACACCATGATCGGCATGGGGGTAACAGTGGGTTTGCTGGCGGTATTTATCCTGCGCGAGACGCGTCCGACGGCGCCTGCGCAGACGGCTATGCCGCAGCATGGCGCGGGCGAATCGCTGTTGAACCGCTTTTTCCTCAGCCGCATTCTCATCACCACCCTCAGCGTGACGGCGATCCTCACCTACGTGAACGTCTCGCCGGTACTGATGATGGAGGAGATGGGGTTCGATCGCGGCACCTATTCCATGACGATGGCGCTGATGGCGATGGTCAGCATGGCGGTCTCCTTCTCGACGCCGTTCGCCCTGTCGCTGTTTAAACCACGCACCCTGATGATAACCTCGCAGCTGCTGTTCCTGGCGGCAGGCGTGGCGCTGAGCCTCGCCACCCAGCAGGTCGTCACCCTGGTCGGGCTGGGCATGATTTGCGCCGGCTTCTCCGTCGGCTTCGGCGTCGCAATGAGCCAGGCCCTGGGGCCATTCACGCTGCGCGCCGGTGTCGCCAGCTCGGTCCTCGGCATCGCGCAGGTGTGCGGTTCGTCGCTGTGGATTTGGCTCGCCGCCATCATCGGACTCAGCGCAATGAATATGCTGATCGGGATACTCATTGCCTGTAGCATAGTGAGTCTTGTTCTGCTACTGGTCGCCACTCCGCCGCGGGTTGCGCAACACAATGAAGAAGCCGCTTTCGAGTCTCGATCTTAATTTACTGCTCTGCCTGCAGCTCCTGACCCAGGAGCTCAGCGTCACCCGTACGGCGAAGCGGATGAACGTTTCGCCCTCGGCGGTGAGCAAGTCGCTGGCCAAGCTGCGCGCCTGGTTTGACGATCCGCTGTTTGTCAAAACGCCGCTGGGCCTGGCGCCTACACCGCTGGTCAGCAGCATGGAGCAGGATCTGGCGGACTGGATGCAGATGGGCAACCAGATCCTCGATAAACCGCACCACACCATGCCGAGCGGCCTCAAGTTCGAGCTGGCGGCGGAAACGCCGTTGCTGATGATCCTGTTTAACACCCTCTCCCAGCGCATCTATCAGCGCTACCCGCAGGCATTGATTCGTTTGCGCAACTGGGACTACGACTCCCTGGACGCCATCATCCGCGGCGAGGTGGATATCGGCTTCTGCGGACGCGAAAGCCATCCGCAGTCGCGGGAGCTGCTGAGCCTGCTGCCGTGGTATATCGATTTTGATGTGCTGTTCACCGACCTGCCGCAGGTCTGGCTGCGCGCCGATCATCCGGCGCTCAGGGAGGAGTGGGATCTGGCGGCATTCTTACGCTATCCGCATATCACCATCTGCTGGGAACAACGCGATACCTGGGCGCTGGACGACGTGCTGCAGGAGCTGGGGCATAAGCGTAATGTGGCGCTGACCGTGCCGGGGTTTGAGCAATCCCTCTTTATGGCGGCTCAACCGCAGCACACCATGCTGGCCACCGCGCCACGCTACTGCCAGCACTATAATCAGCAGCATCAGCTACCGCTGGTCTCCCGGCCGCTGCCGCTAGAGCCGCAGCATCTGGAAAAGCTTCGCGTCCCCTTCACCTTGCTATGGCATAAACGCAACAGCTACAACCCGAAGCTTGTCTGGCTTAGAGATACGTTGAAAGCGCTCTATTCCGGTACGCTGTAAGCTTTGTTTCGTGTCCGTAGCACCTTATTTGCGCAATAATTTGTAAAATCCAAACAAATTCCCTTTTCAAGGGGGGATTTCGGCATTAAAACCTGTTAATACCAGGCGATAATAGCGCCCGCAGTTTTCATTCAGACCATTACTCACGGAGCGACGTATGGCAACGCATTTTGCACGAGGGATACTCAGTACCGGGGAGCCGCTATCGACACGTTTGTCAGCGGCCTGTCATCAATCCGCACGTCGGCTCCCTGAATACCGGCAAGCCCGCTTTCGCGCTTCGCGGTCGCTGCTCGCCGAACTGCTGTTTATGCTTTACGGCATCGGCGAGCTGCCTGAAATCGTTAACGAAGCCAATGGCCGACCGGTTTTTAGCGATCGTCACCTTCCCCGCTTCTCTATCTCTTATACTGGCAATATCGTTGGCGTAGCGCTGACCACCGAAGGGGATTGTGGCCTCGATATGGAGCTGCAGCGCACTGTCCGCAGCCACGACGCCGACCGGCAAAATTTCAGTAACAATGAGAATCTGTGGGTTAACATTCAGCATGACCCGGACGAAGCGCGCAGCCAACTGGTGGCGCTGCGGCGCAGCGTGCTGAAGCTGACCGGTGAAACATCAACGCAGCTGCAGCTGCTGCCTGGCTCCGGCCGCCTGCGTACCGCCGGCAGCCTGCCGATCGAAGCCGTCTGTGACGCCGAATCGCTGCTGGTGTGGTCGATTGCCGCTACCCCGAATATCGGCCCGCTGAAGGTCTGGGAGTATGACGCAAAGGGAGGCGACTGGCACAGCCTGGCGGACGCTCAGCGGCGCGCGCGCGAGCCGTCAGCCCGCCTGATGCGCTTTACCAGCCTACCCACGGAAAAAACCTTATCCCTCAATTGACCGGTCTTGCCGGCATCATGATCCAAAGGAGCAATCATGTCAGATACCTTGAAAGTGGTTACGTTACTCGGCAGCCTGCGTAAAGGGTCGTTTAATGGAATGGTCGCGCGTACCCTGCCCGGCATCGCGCCGGCGGGCATGGACATCTCCGCGCTGCCGTCAATCGGCGATATTCCGCTGTACGATGCTGATATTCAGGAAGAAGAGGGATTCCCGCAGCGCGTGCAGGAGATTGCGCAACAGATCCGCGAGGCGGATGGCGTGGTGATCGTCACCCCCGAGTATAACTATTCCGTGCCTGGCGGCCTGAAAAACGCCATCGACTGGCTTTCACGCCTGCCAGAGCAGCCGCTGTCCGGCAAGCCGGTGCTGATTCAAACCAGCTCAATGGGCGCCATCGGCGGCGCGCGCTGCCAGTATCATCTGCGGCAGATTCTGGTGTTCCTCGATGCGATGGTAATGAATAAACCGGAATTTATGGGCGGCGTGATCCAGAACAAAGTGGATCCGCAGTCAGGTGAAGTGGTCGATCAGAGCACCCTCGACCATCTGCGCGGCCAGCTGACCGCCTTTGGCGATTATATTAAGCGGGTAAAAGCATAAAAAAAGCCCGGCAGCGATGCCGGGCTTTTTCATCATGCGTGCGGATTAATGTGCATCAATAAAGACAATCTTCAGCACGAACAGCAGCGAGACGATAATTACGCAAGGGCTGAGGTCGCGCAGACGGCCGGTGCCGATCTTCATCACGCAGTAGGAGATAAAGCCCAGGGCGATACCTTCAGTGATCGAGAAGCTAAACGGCATCATCACCGCGGTGATAAACGCCGGTACCGCTTCCGTCAGGTCATCCCACTTCACGCGCGCCAGGCTGGAGGTCATCAGCACGCCGACGTAAATCAGCGCGCCGGCGGCCGCATAGGCCGGAACCATCCCCGCCAGCGGAGAGAGGAAGATAACCAGCAGGAACAGGATACCGACGACAACGGCGGTCAGGCCGGTGCGCCCGCCTACGGAAACGCCGGAGGAGGATTCGATATACGCTGTTACCGACGAGGTGCCGATGAAGGAACCTGCCACCGACGAGACGCTATCGACAAACAGCGCCTGCTTCATGCGCGGGAATTTACCGTTGGCGTCCGCCAGACCCGCTTTATCCGTCACGCCGATCAGCGTCCCGGAGGAGTCAAACAGGTTGACCAGCATAAAGGAGAAGATTACCCCGGCCAGGCCCAGATTCAGGGAGCCCGCCAGATCGACATGACCGATCACCGAAGTCACGCTCGGCGGCGCTGAGACGATACCGGTGTAGTGCACATCCCCCAGCATCCAGCCCAGCAGGGTGGTCACAACGATAGAGACCAGTACCGCGGCGTGAATGTTGCGCGACGCCAGAATCGCGATGATAAAGAAGCCCAGCACGCCCAGCAGCACGCTGTGGGAAGTCAGATGACCAATGCTGACCAGCGTTTCCGGGTTAGCGACGATAACCCCGGCGTTCTTCAGGCCCATCATACCGATAAACAGGCCGATCCCGCTGGTGATGCCCACGCGCAGGCTCAGCGGAATATTGGCGATCATCCAGTAGCGTACGCGGAAGATCGTCAGCAGCAGCAGGCCGACGGCGCCCCAGAAAATCGCGCCCATGCCGACCTGCCATGGCAGGCCCATCACCTGCACCACCACAAAGGCGAAAAAGGCGTTCAGGCCCATCGCCGGCGCCAGAGCAACCGGCAGGTTCGCGAACAGCCCCATCATGATACTGCCGAAAGCGGCAATCAGACAGGTGGTCACAAACACGGCGCTGGTATCCATGCCCGCTACGCCAAGAATTTGTGGGTTAACAAAAACGATATACACCATCGTCAGGAACGTGGTGAAACCGGCGATGGCTTCCGTGCGCACCGTGGTGCCGTGCTCGCGCAGTTTAAATACGCGCTCCAGCAGACCCTGGCCAGAAGACTGGCTGGTTTGTTGTTGACTCATTATCGGTTTCCGAACGTAAGGAGGGAAAATTCGACGCTATCCTATACCAAATTACAGCGCCAGGCGCGGTTGTATGGTAATTTTTTTCATTTATTTTGCTTATACGGCAACGATTGCGTCGCGGCATTGAACATGACGAAAACGTTAAACTTGTTAATATGGAATGGCTATGACTCAACCAGAAGCAGTATTTTTTGACTGTGACGGCACGCTGGTCGACAGCGAGGTAATTTGCTCCCGCGCCTACGTGCACATGTTCCAGGAATTTGGCATTACGCTGGAGCTTGCAGAGATTTTTAAGCGCTTCAAAGGCGTAAAGCTGTACGAAATAATCGACACCATCAACGCCGAGCATGGCGTTAACCTGCAAAAGGCCACCCTGGAGCCGATTTACCGTGCGGAAGTCTCCCGCCTGTTCGATAGTGAACTGGAGGTGATTGCTGGAGCCCAGGCGCTGCTGGATGCGGTAAGCGTCCCGATGTGCGTGGTCTCCAATGGCCCGGTCAGTAAGATGCAACACTCTCTTGGCCGCACCGGCCTGCTGCACCATTTCGCTGACCGGTTGTACAGCGGCTACGATATTCAGCGCTGGAAACCCGATCCGGCGCTGATGTTCCATGCCGCAAAGGCGATGAACGTTAACGTTGAGAACTGCATTCTGGTTGATGATTCCAGTGCAGGTGCACAATCGGGAATAGCCGCCGGCATGGAGGTGTTCTACTTCTGCGCCGATCCGCACAACCCGCCAATCGATCATCCCAAAGTGACAACCTTTACCGATCTGGCTGCGCTGCCGGCATTGTGGAAAGCGCGCGGTTGGGATATCACTCGCTAGCCCCCGGCGTCGCCTGGCCGGGCGACGGTTGGCAGCAAGGGTAGCCCGGTAGCGCTGTGATCTCGCCCAGAACAGGATGGCTGGCGACCGGCTTAACTCATTATCTTCGGACACAAGCACTTTCATCTTGTCTTTCTTCACTCGCGGAAAACGGGGGCTAAACGCCCCCTCCGGCTATTTAAACAGTTTTTGCACAAACTCCGCGTAGGCAGGGCGCCAGACGTCCATTTCATGGTTCAGGCCGGGATAGGCGTGATAGTCAAAGTTGATCTTCTGTTTTTCCAGCTCGCTTTTCAGACCCGCGATGTCTTTGCCGGTCACGGAATCTTTTTCCCCGACGACCACGGTAAAGTTACGCAGCTGTTTATTGATCGCCTCAGGATGCTTCAGCTGTGCTTCCACACCAGCATTCGGCACCGTGGTGGTTGTGACGCCGCTAAACGTGGCGAGCCAGCCAAAGCTCTCCAGATGATTCATTCCGGAGACCAGCGCCTGATAGCCGCCCTGCGACAGCCCGGCGAGCGCCCGGCCATCCGCGTCTTTACGCACATTAAAACGCGCATCAATCAGCGGAATGATATCGTTCATCAGCTCGTTATCAGCCGCTTTCGCATTTAGCGGATAGAAGGTTTTGCGTCGCTCCTGCGGCGGGAAGTTTTCCGCGATGGCTTCCGGGATATCGGTTTCGGTATCCGGGACCACCACCAGCATTGGCTTGATCTTGCCCTCCGCTAGCAGGTTATCCATGATTTGCGGGATCCGCCCCTGATCGATGGCCGACAGGCCGCTGTCGCCAAAGCCATGATAGAAATAGAGCACCGGCAGCGGATCGCCGGTTCCGCTATAACCCGGCGGCGTCCAGACATAGAGACGACGTTCAGCGTTCAGTGCCTTTGAGTGATAGGTAAGGGTGCGCAGATCGCCGTGCGCGACCGCCCGATCGTCAAGAATACTGCCCGGCACCAGAATCAAACTGGTGTTCACCTGGCGCTGCGGCTTCTGATAGCGGCCGCCGGTATCTACCGAGCGGAAGCCATCCACATCGAAATAGTATTCATAGAGATTGGGCTTCATCGGCTCGCTTTTCCATGTCCAGACTCCGTCCGCTGCCTTGGTCATGTCGTGCGAGACAAAGGTGTCCGGCGTGGCGCCGGTGACTACCGAAACCCGCCGGGCATCAGGGGCAAACAGGCGGTAAGTGATACTTTTATCCGCGTTAACTTGGGTGATAAAGTGGCTCACCGGCAGGGAGGGGTCCGGCACCGCGGGCAACGGTGCCGCCTGAATGGTGAACGCCGCGCCCGCCAGCGCCAGGGCGAAATAAATTGCATGTCGTTTCATCGTTATTCCTCTTATGTTGTGTCCGTTCTGTTATCGTCTCACCACCAGATTTCCGCCTGCGCCCCTACGGCAAACTGATCGTTTTTACCGTCTTCAAAAATGCTGGTGGTGTTATTCGCGGCCTTATCCAGGTCGATATCCTTCGCTTTAATATAGGTGGCATAGAAGCGAATTTCCGGGCGCGAGGTCAGCATACTGGTATTAACTTTGAAGGTATGGAACAGCGTGGTCTTATAGCCGGACTCGTTATATTTTTTGCCGGTAACATCTTTGTTTTGCTGCTTGAAGTACCCCAGTTCGACGCCGGTCTGGTTATATTTATTCCAGATATAAGCC
Organism: Klebsiella sp. 54; assembly: GCF_018223875.1. Taxonomy (NCBI): domain Bacteria; kingdom Pseudomonadati; phylum Pseudomonadota; class Gammaproteobacteria; order Enterobacterales; family Enterobacteriaceae; genus Klebsiella; species Klebsiella sp. 54. The sequence goes on along the minus strand of NZ_JAGRRA010000011.1, from coordinate 36,826 downwards.
GGTCGCAGGACCGTACGGATGGATTCAAAATCGGAGTGGGCCCCGGTCTCGTAGCTGTAAACGTCGTTACCAAAAGAGTAAACGATGGCATTCGCCATAATAATGTCATCACGTAAATAGGTTTCCCCTTGCGAGGTTAAGCGCACGGCGGTGCCATTGGTATGGTCGCCATAATAGCGGCCGTTAAAGGTTGTATAGGGGCTGGATCCGGCATAGCGCGAGAAGCTGCTGGCAATGGAGTTATTCGCCAGTAAGAAAGAGAATTCGTTAAAGCCGCCGTTAGCAAATTTTTGCGTTAACGAGGTGCCGGCCATCCAGGTATCTTTCCATGGATAATAGCCTTCATTGCCCTCTTTATATTTCTCAGAAGAACTTTGGTTGGCAGCGACATAGCGTCCGCTGACCATCAGGCTGGCTTTATCCCACAGCGGGATCTCTTTGTAACGGATATCAAGGGTATTGGTGTTTATTTGCTGCTTATTGCTCAAGGAACGATCGTAGTCATCAACATCTTCCCGCACCAGCGCGATATCGAATTTCCCGACGCCAACCTGCCAGTTTTCCAGCCCCACGCCAGCCGCCGCATCGGTTCTCTGCGTTTTCCAGTCCAGCATCTGGATCTCGATTTTTGGCGCACCGTGTTTGCCGACCCAGAAATCGGCCTCCGGGGCAAACGGCAGGAATCCTTTGGTGTTAACGTACATATCCGAGAATTGGATGTAGTTTTCGCCGCCGGCATTGTCGCCAAACCAGCCAGTGGAATACTGCTGGCCAACGTTCCCGTCGAGCATCACGATGGCGTCGACGCGTTTATCGCCTTCCTGAAACACCCGCTGCTTCAGCTGCAGATCGAACCAGCCGGAATATTCATTGCCCAGACGGCCAAGCGAGCCGATGGCCCACGATTTTGGCGAGCCATGCGAGGCGGTTCCCCAGCCCGAGCGGAAGTAGCCGTTATAGCTAAAGCCAATTTCATCTTTGACGAACCTGCTAAAATCTTTCAGCGTCATCGCGCTGTAGGCTGGTGCACTGTCTGTAGCAGGTTGTTGATTTTTGACCAGTACCGCATCCGGTTTCACCGCTGCTTTCGGTCCGGCTGCCGCCGCGACGTTGCGCTTCTGGCTCTCTGCAGGCGGAGACCATGAGGCCCAAATCTGGTCTCTTTTTCTCTCCTGGTCTTGATATTTTTTGAGCTCTTTTTGCGTATCGCTGAGCGCTTTTTCCAGCAACTCAAGCCGTTGCTCTACCGTCAGCTGGCTCGCGATCAGGGAGGTTGAATAACAAAGCGGCGCCAGCAAGGCTATCGCCGAAGCGATCCTGGTTTTTCTCATCATAATATTCCCTTATATAAGTATTGGCATTAATAAAAACGACAGCGACAAGCATCGCGCGGGTTCAAATAGCTTTATCCATACCGCTTAAGGGCGCGGGGACTGTTATTTTTGCGCCTGGAAAAAAGCAAAAAAACCCGAAGAAGACGATCTGCCTTAACAGATAATCCTCTTCAGGTTTTGCCCGCGCATCGCGGTAGCAACCCTTATTAAGTCATTCTTCGCACGCATAAAAAAACCTGATATCGCCGCCGTGGTGGCAATATCAGGTTTTGCCTGCTGTCGCAGTAACAATCCGTTTAAAACATTCTGAGCTTGCGCGCTCAGTCAGTGGATGCTGATTGTTACGCGATAAAATGAAGAACTCAAACGGGCAGCCTGTTAATTGTGACGATAATCTCAGCAATATCGCTGCCGGTGGAGGAGTCATATCTAATTCTGATAAATCCATTCATCAGAATTAGACAAAATGATTATTACTCTTTCGGATCTTTACCAGCGAGCAATTTATCCAGTTCATCACCGCCCACATGACGGAAATCCTGGCCTTTGACGAAGTAGAAAATATATTCGCAGATATTCTGGCAGCGGTCGCCGATACGCTCGATGGAGCGCGCGCAGAACAGCGCCGTCAGGACGCTGGGGATAGTGCGCGAGTCTTCCATCATGTAGGTCATCAGCTGACGTACGATACCTTCATACTCCTGGTCGACTTTCTTGTCTTCGCGATAGATACGTACCGCCTCGTCGAGATCCATACGCGCGAAGGCATCCAGCACGTCATGCAGCATCTGCACCGTATGGCGGCCCAGCGATTCAAGGCTCACCAGCAGCGGCTGATGCTGCTGGGAAAACTTCTCCAGCGCGGTACGGCAGATTTTATCCGCCACATCGCCAATGCGTTCCAGCTCAGCGATAGTCTTGATGATCGCCATCACCAGGCGCAGGTCGCTGGCGGTCGGCTGGCGCTTGGCGATGATGCGCACGCAGGCTTCATCGATCGCCACTTCCATCATGTTGACCTGTTTGTCGCCGTCAATCACGCGTTTCGCCAGTTCGCTGTCCTGGTTATGCATTGCGGTGATCGCATCAGAAAGCTGTTGCTCCACCAGCCCCCCCATGGTCATCACCTGGGTGCGGATATACTCCAGTTCAGCGTTGAACTGGCCGGAAATATGTTTGTTAAGATTTAGGTTGTCCATGGTGTCTCCTGATTGCCCAACTGGTGAGAGCCTGAAAGCACAAGGGCAAATCAACCGTAGCGGCCAGTAATATAATCTTCAGTTTGTTTCTTCGCGGGCTTGGTGAACAGATCATCCGTATTGCTGAACTCAATCAGCTCGCCAAGATACATAAATGCCGTATGGTCGGAGCAACGCGCAGCCTGCTGCATGTTGTGAGTCACGATAACGACGGTGTAGTCCTGTTTCAGCTCGGTGATCAGTTCTTCGATACGCCCGGTGGAGATCGGGTCCAGCGCGGAGCACGGCTCATCAAGCAGCAGCACTTCCGGGCGGATCGCGATACCGCGGGCAATACACAGACGCTGCTGCTGACCACCGGAGAGAGAATACCCGCTCTGGTGCAGTTTATCTTTGGTTTCGTTCCATAATGCGGCTTTGGTCAGCGCCCACTGCACGCGCTCGTCCATATCGGCACGGGACAGTTTTTCAAACAGGCGCACCCCGAAAGCGATGTTGTCGTAAATGGACATCGGGAACGGCGTTGGCTTCTGGAACACCATGCCAACCTTAGCGCGCAGCAGGGCGATATCCTGGGTGTTAGTCAGAATATTGTCGCCATCCAGTAGGATCTCACCTTCCGCACGCTGCTCTGGATACAGTTCAAACATTTTGTTGAACGTGCGCAGCAGGGTGGATTTACCACAGCCTGACGGACCGATAAACGCCGTTACCTGGTTTTTGGTGATATCCAGGTTGATGTTCTTCAGGGCATGGAATTTGCCGTAGTAGAAGTTCAGGTTACGAACTGAAATCTTACCCGGAGCTGTATTCACCATACTCATCTCAATCTCTTCCTCATTCAGCGCAGCCGTGGCTGCGCCGCAAAAAATTAACCGTGTTTCTTCTTGGCGAAGATAACGCGCGCCAGGATGTTCAGCAGCAAGACGCACAGGGTGATAATCAATACCCCGGCCCATGCCAGTTGCTGCCACTCCGCAAACGGACTCATGGCAAATTTGAAAATGGTCACCGGCAGGTTGGCAATCGGCTGCATCATGTCGGTGCTCCAGAACTGGTTAGACAACGCGGTGAACAGCAAGGGCGCCGTTTCCCCAGCGATACGGGCGATAGCCAGCAGGATCCCGGTCATAATCCCTGAGACGGAGGCTTTCAGGGTGATCGCCGAGATCATCTTCCACTTCGGCGTCCCCAGCGCATAGGCCGCTTCACGCAGGCTATCCGGCACCAGTTTCAGCATGTTTTCGGTGGTACGAATAACGATAGGCACCTGCAGCAGCGCCAGGGCGATAACGCCCGCCCAGCCCGAGAAGTGCTGCATCTGCGCCACCACGATGGTGTAGACGAACAGGCCGACCACGATAGACGGTGCGGAAAGCAGAATATCGTTGATAAAGCGGATAATTTCAGCCAGCACCGACTTGCGGCCATACTCCGCCAAATAAATTCCGGCGAGGATACCCAGCGGCGTACCAAAGACGGTTGCCCACAGGATCAGCAGGCCGCTGCCGGCGAGGGCGTTGGCCAGACCACCGCCCGCGGTATTCGGCGGCGGCGTCATTTCGGTAAACAGCGCCAGACTCATGCCGTCGAAGCCGCGGGTTATGGTCGCCATCAGGATCCAGATAAGCCAGAACAAACCAAACGCCATGGTGGCCATCGACAGCGCCAGAGCGATACGGTTCTTCATGCGGCGTTTGGCCTGCATCTTGCGGCGGGACTCCGCCAGCTCGGCGGTGCTTTGCATTTCAATGGTCGCCATTAGCGTGCCCCCTCATTCTTCGCGAGGCGCATAATCATAAACTTCGACGCCGCCAGAACGATAAAGGTGATAACGAACAGGATCAGGCCCAGCTCCATTAGCGCCGCCACGTGCAGGCCGGTTTCCGCTTCGGCGAATTCGTTGGCCAGCGCGGAGGTAATGCTGTTCCCCGGCATATACAGCGATATGCTGTCGAGCTGGTAGGTGTTACCGATGATAAAGGTGACCGCCATGGTTTCACCCAGCGCGCGGCCCAGACCGAGCATCACGCCGCCGATCACCCCGTTTTTGGTGAACGGTAAAACGATGCGCCAGATCACTTCCCAGGTGGTGCAGCCGATGCCATAGGCCGACTCTTTCATCATCACCGGCGTCTGTTCGAAAACATCGCGCATGACCGCGGCGATATAAGGGATGATCATGATGGCCAGAATGACGCCAGCGGCGAGAATGCCAATCCCAAACGCCGGACCGGCAAACAGCGCGCCGACGAACGGGATGGTCGACAGGACGTTCCCCACCGGCTCCTGAAAGTAAGTCGCAAATAGCGGGGCGAAAATAAACAGGCCCCACATGCCGTACACGATACTCGGGATTGCCGCCAGCAGCTCAATCGCAATGCCCAGCGGGCGCTTGAGCCAGGCGGGGGACAGTTCAGTCAGAAACAGCGCGATGCCGAAGCTCACCGGGACGGCGATCAGCAGCGCGATAAAGGAGGTCACCAGAGTTCCGTAGATCGGCACCAGCGCGCCGAAGATTTCGTTGGGCGCATCCCACTCTTTGGTCCACAAAAAGGCAAAGCCAAACTTTTGAATGCTCGGCCAGGAAGAGATGATCAGGGAAACGATGATGCCGCCCAGCATCAATAGCACAATCAGCGCAGCCAGTTTTACCAGCGCACTGAAAATTATGTCACCCTTTTTCCCCGGAGGGGTAAATGCAGGCTTGGTTGCAGCCATAGATTACTCTTTACGTATTAAAACTTGTTCGAATAAATGCCCGGTGGCGTTGGCTCCCGGGCCTACAGTCTGAACCGTAGGGCGGGCAGCGCCTGAACGCCCCCGCCATCTTCGTCAAAAATCTACTGTTAGTACAGCGCTTTACCGCTGCTGTCTTTGACGTTGGTTTTCCATGCCGCACGAACCTGCTCTACCACGCTTTCCGGCAGCGTCGCGTAATCCAGCGCATTGGCTTCTTTCCCGCCGTTTTTATACGCCCAGTCAAAGAACTTCAGCACTTCGGCGGTCTGCTCAGGCTTGTTCGTCGCCTTATGCACCAGGATGAAGGTGGTTGAGGTGATCGGCCATGCGTTTTCACCTTTCTGGTTAGTCAGGTCCTGAGCGAAAGACTTGCTCCAGTCAACGCCTTTTGCGGCGTTAGCGAAGTTGTCTTCAGTCGGGCTAACCGGCTTGCCGTCGGCAGAGACCAGTTTGGTGTACGCCAGGTTGTTTTGCTTGGCGTAAGCGTATTCGACGTAACCAATCGAGCCCGGCAGACGCTGAACAAAAGCGGCGATACCGTCGTTGCCTTTACCGCCCAGACCGGTTGGCCAGTTAACGGTAGAGCCTGCGCCGATTTTCGATTTCCACTCTTCATTCACTTTGGACAGGTAGCTGGTGAAGACGAAGGAGGTACCGGAACCATCGGCGCGGCGAACCACGGCGATATTCTGCGACGGCAGCTTCAGACCCGGGTTGAGCTTAGCGATCGCTTCGTCATCCCATTTTTTAATTTTACCCAGGTAGATATCGCCGAGGGTTTTGCCATCCAGCACCAGCTCGCCGGATTTCACGCCAGGCAGGTTAACCGCCAGCACCACGCCGCCAATCACGGTCGGGAACTGGAACAGGCCTTCCTGGGTCAATTTGTCATCAGCCAGCGGAGCATCAGAAGCACCGAAATCCACGGTGTTGGCAATAATCTGTTTAACGCCACCAGAGGAACCAATACCCTGGTAGTTCACTTTATTGCCAGTTTCTTTCTGATAGGTGTCAGCCCATTTGGCATACACCGGCGCAGGAAAAGTTGCACCTGCGCCAGTCAGGCTTGCTGCTGCGAAAGCAGAGAAAGCGCTCATCGATAAGGTCGCGGCGACAACTGTTGCGACGGTGGTACGCATAACGTTCATAATGTCTCCTGCTGGGATTCGTAAATCATTGTTTCGAGGCTATGGTGAGCAAAATAGGTCAAAGAGGTGACAGTAAAATGTACGAATTATGACAGTTTTATGACACGCCAGGAGGAGGGATTTTACGTCAAATAATACGCTTATAACTCAAATGGTTATCTACTAGCATGACCACACAATGACAGAATAATTTTCTTTTTATGACAGCGAAATCGCAGAGCAAAACGATCGTTTGTCATCTATCGCCTGCCCAGATATTGCGCACAAGATCGGCGAAAAACAGCAGGTAAAAATAAAAAAGGGCCGCCGCCGGCAGCCCTTTGCAAAAGAGATAATACGTTACTCAACCGTGACCGATTTCGCCAGGTTACGCGGCTGATCAACGTCAGTGCCTTTGATCAGCGCAACGTGATAAGCCAGCAGCTGCAGCGGTACGGTGTAGAAGATAGGCGCGATGCTCTCTTCGACATGCGGCATCTCAATGATGTGCATGTTGTCGCTGCCGTTGAAGCCGGCGTCACCGTCGGCGAAAACGTACAGCTCACCGCCGCGGGCGCGAACCTCTTCGATGTTGGATTTCAGTTTTTCCAGCAGCTCATTGTTCGGCGCCACTACGATCACCGGCATTTCCGCATCAATCAGCGCCAGCGGGCCGTGCTTAAGCTCGCCTGCCGCGTAGGCTTCCGCGTGAATATAGGAGATCTCTTTCAGCTTCAGCGCCCCTTCCATAGCGATCGGGTACTGATCGCCGCGGCCAAGGAACAGCGCATGATGCTTATCAGAGAAACGCTCTGCCAGCTGCTCAATACGCTTGTCCTGGGAGAGCATCTGCTCGATACGGTTCGGCAGCGCCTGCAGGCCGTGGACGATATCATGCTCAATGGACGCATCCTGGCCTTTCAATCGCGCCAGTTTCGCCACCAGCATCAGCAGCACCGTCAGCTGAGTGGTAAAGGCCTTGGTCGAGGCCACGCCAATTTCCGTTCCGGCTTTGGTCATCAGCGCCAGATCGGATTCACGCACCAGCGACGAGCCCGGCACGTTGCAGATGGCCAGCGAGCCGAGATAGCCCAGCTCTTTCGACAAACGCAGCGCCGCCAGGGTATCGGCGGTTTCACCAGACTGGGAAAGGGTGATCATCAGGCTGTTACGACGCACCGCAGACTTCCGATAGCGGAATTCGGAGGCGATTTCCACATCGCACGGCACGCCGGCTAACGCCTCGAACCAATAGCGGGAGACCATCCCGGAGTTATAGGAGGTCCCGCAGGCAACAATCTGAATATGTTCAACCTGAGCCAGCATTTCATTGGCGTTCGGTCCCAGCTCGCTGAGATCGATTTCGCCGTGGCTGATACGCCCGGTCAGGGTGTTCTTAATCGCATTTGGCTGTTCGAAAATCTCTTTCTGCATATAGTGGCGATAGATACCTTTATCGCCGGCGTCATACTGCAGATTGGATTCGATCTCCTGACGCTTCACTTGCGCAGCGGATTTATCGAAAATCACCACCGAGCGACGAGTCACTTCCGCAATGTCGCCTTCTTCAAGGAAGATGAAGCGGCGGGTAACCGGCAGCAGCGCCAGCTGGTCGGAGGCGATAAAGTTTTCCCCCATGCCCAGACCGATAACCAGCGGGCTACCGGAGCGGGCCGCCAGCAGGGTTCCCGGGTCGCGGGTATCCATGATTACGGTGCCGTAAGCGCCGCGCAGCTGCGGGATGGCGCGCAGCACGGCTTCACGCAAGGTTCCACCTTGTTCCAGCTCCCAGTGCACCAGATGGGCGATAACTTCGGTATCGGTCTCAGTGACGAAGACATAGCCGCGAGACTGCAGCAATGCGCGCAGCGGCTCGTGGTTTTCGATGATCCCGTTATGGACCACCACAATGTGTTCAGAAACATGCGGATGCGCATTGCTCTCAGACGGTTCGCCGTGCGTCGCCCAGCGAGTATGGGCGATCCCGGTACCACCGTGTAACGGTTGCTCTTCGACCGCCTGAGCCAGCATCTGTACCTTACCCAGGCGACGCACGCGAGTCATATGACCTTCGCTGTCGACTACCGCCAGACCGGCAGAGTCATAGCCACGGTATTCCAGACGACGTAAACCTTCGAGAAGGATTTCAGCAATATCACGCTGCGCGACTGCGCCAACAATTCCACACATAGTTAAATTTCCTGATAATGGCGATATGCCATGCGTTGTCGCTGACCTGTATTTGCCCGTTTCCCGGGCGCCCCGAGCCTTGTAGAGAGTGGGGTTATTGTTATGGTACTGCCTGCGGACGGGGATCTATGTTGACCCTCTCATCCTGGTTCGCCGGGCGTTGTACACCCCCGGCGACAATTCTGTTCATTTTTTCTTCACCGGACGCTGCCAGCCCTGCTTATGGACCTGCGGCACGCGGCTCAACACCAGTTCGTTATCGGCGATATTGCGTGTGACGGTGGTGCCGGCGGCGATAGTGACGCCGTTGCCTACCGTAACCGGGGCCACCAGCTGGGTATCCGAGCCGACAAAGACATCGTCGCCAATAATCGTTTTATGTTTATTCGCGCCATCGTAGTTGCAGGTGATGGTGCCCGCGCCGATATTGACGTTATCACCGATCTCCGCATCGCCCAGATAGGTCAGATGACCCGCCTTGGAGCCTTTGCCGAGACGCGCTTTTTTCATTTCCACGAAGTTGCCAACGTGGGCGCCTTCCAGCAGTTCGGCGCCCGGGCGCAGACGGGCAAATGGGCCGATGGTGCAGGCCGCCTGCAGCTGGGCATCTTCCACCACGCTGTAGGGGCTGATTTCGCAATCATCGCCGATGGTGCTGTTTTTGATCACGCAGCCGGCGCCGATTTTCACACGATCGCCCAACACCACGTTGCCTTCCAGAATAACGTTAGTATCGATCTCCACATCGCGCCCGTGCTGCAGCGTACCGCGCAGATCGAAACGCGCCGGATCGCGCAGCATCACTCCCGCTAGCAGCAGCTTTTCCGCTTGCTCAGCCTGGTAGACGCGCTCCAGGCGCGCAAGCTGCAGGCGGTTGTTGACGCCTTCGACTTCGCTCAGGCGCTGGGGATGCACGGCAACGATCTCGCGACCTTCCTGATGCGCCATGGCGATGATATCGGTGATGTAGTATTCGCCCTGGGCGTTGTTATTGGTGAGATTCGCCAGCCAGCGCTTGAGGTCCGCTCCGCCGGCTATCAGGATCCCAGTGTTAATTTCCTGAATCTGGCGCTGCGCCTCGCTGGCATCTTTGTGCTCAACGATGCCCGTCACCTGGCCATTTTCACGGGTAATGCGGCCGTAGCCGGTTGGATCATCCAGCTTCACGGTCAGCAGACCAATCCCGCCCTGCGGCTTCGCGGCGCGCAGGCGCTGTAGCGTCTCGACGGAGATCAGCGGCACATCGCCGTAGAGCATCAGGATGTCTTCATCATCATTGAAGAACGGCGCCGCCTGCTGCATGGCGTGTCCGGTTCCGAGCTGTTCGGCCTGCAGCACCCAGTTCAGGTTGTCTTCATGCAGCGTCTGACGCAGCAGATCGCCACCGTGGCCATACACCAGGTGTACCGCACATGCGCCTAAATCGTTAGCGGCATCAATGACATGCTGCACCATTGGCTTCCCGGCCAGGGTATGCAGCACCTTAGGAAGATCGGAATACATGCGGGTCCCTTTGCCTGCGGCAAGGATAACCACGCTCATCGCACTATTTGACATACTCATCCTGACGGTAGTTTGAACGAAAAGTAAAAGCCTTTCACGTTGAAATTTCTACATATTTTTCATCATAAAACGAGACGTGGAGAAAACGTCCAGGCTCACTGCTATACACCATTTTATGACGCTATTTTTAACCACTGCAAATCAGTTTAACGCTGAAAAAGGAGGGCGGGGAGGATAATCATTGACTATGTCACTGCTTTTGCTGTTTTTTCGCCACCTGAATAAAGCCGCTGCGGAAAGCGATTTTCAGTACCCACAGCGGGAAGAACCAGGATAATCGTCGCCAGTCGCTGGCGGGGGAGGGCGGCAAAGTGATTGATGTAGCGATAAAAAACGAAAGGCCACCGTCAGGTGACCTTCTTTGCCCGGTTTCACATCGCCAGTGTTGTCGTTTTGATGGGCGATACGTCGTGTCAGCGGGGAAGATAGCGCGGAGCTTAGAAGCTCAGGACGCTAAATTTAGCGATGATTTTATGGAACAGTTTCATGATGATTTCCTGACGCAGGTGCAGTTTGATAACGCTATTTTATGTGATATACATCACATAAAACGGAGTCTACGCTTCATCATTTAACTAATCAATAACAATTAAGGGTGAATTCTGTTTTCACTTCATCCGCTCGTCAGCAGTTGGGCATAAAAAAAGCCAGCCTGGAAACCAGACTGGCTTTTTACGTTCAAGCCGGTGTTACATCGCTTTTTTGGTCAACTCGATAACGCGCAGTTTAGCGATCGCTTTGGCCAGTTCCGCAGACGCCTGAGCGTAATCCACATCGCCGTGAGAGCTCTTAATGTGCTCTTCCGCTTTGCGTTTCGCTTCCAGCGCTCGCGCTTCGTCGAGGTCCTGACCACGAATTGCGGTATCCGCCAGGACGGTCACGCTGCCAGGCTGCACTTCAAGAATGCCGCCGGACAGATAGATAAACTCTTCATGACCGTGCTGTTTAACGATGCGAATCATACCAGGCTTAATGGCGGTGAGCAGCGGTGCGTGTCCCGGGTAAATACCCAGTTCACCTTCGCTACCCGTTACTTGGATTTTTTCGACCAGACCAGAGAACATTTGTTGCTCTGCGCTGACGACGTCCAGGTGGTAAGTCATTGCCATATCACCCTCCGATTAAGGCGTTAAAGTTTTTTGGCTTTTTCCACGGCTTCGTCGATGGAACCGACCATGTAGAACGCCTGCTCTGGCAGGTGATCGTATTCGCCTTCCATGATGCCTTTAAAGCCACGGATGGTGTCTTTCAGCGCCACGTATTTGCCCGGAGAACCGGTAAAGACTTCAGCCACGAAGAACGGCTGGGACAGGAAGCGCTGGATCTTACGTGCGCGAGCTACCACCAGTTTGTCTTCTTCAGACAGTTCGTCCATACCGAGGATGGCGATGATGTCTTTCAGTTCCTGATAACGCTGCAGGATGGACTGAACGCCACGCGCGGTGTCGTAGTGTTCCTGACCAACAACCAGCGGATCCAGCTGACGGCTGGTGGAGTCCAGCGGGTCAACAGCCGGGTAGATACCCAGGGAAGCGATCTGACGGCTCAGTACTACGGTTGCATCTAAGTGAGCAAAGGTAGTGGCTGGGGATGGGTCAGTTAAGTCATCCGCCGGTACGTATACCGCCTGTACGGAGGTGATAGAACCGGTTTTGGTGGAGGTGATACGTTCCTGCAGAACGCCCATCTCTTCCGCCAGGGTCGGCTGATAACCTACCGCTGAAGGCATACGACCCAGCAGTGCGGATACTTCCGTACCGGCCAGGGTGTAACGATAGATGTTATCGACGAACAGCAGTACGTCACGACCTTCATCACGGAATTTCTCAGCCATGGTCAGGCCGGTCAGCGCAACGCGCAGACGGTTTCCCGGCGGCTCGTTCATCTGGCCGTACACCAGGGATACTTTATCGATAACGTTGGAGTCGGTCATTTCGTGGTAGAAGTCGTTACCCTCACGAGTACGCTCACCTACGCCCGCAAACACGGAGTAACCGGAGTGCTCGATCGCGATGTTACGGATCAGCTCCATCATGTTTACGGTTTTACCGACACCCGCACCACCGAACAGACCGACTTTACCGCCCTTCGCGAACGGACACATCAGGTCGATAACTTTGATGCCGGTTTCCAGCAGTTCCTGAGAGCTGGACAGCTCTTCATAGGACGGTGCTGCGCGGTGGATAGCCCAACGCTCTTCTTCGCCGATGTCGCCTTTCATGTCGACCGGTTGACCCAGTACGTTCATGATACGACCCAGCGTAGCTTTACCAACCGGGACTTCGATCGGGTGCTCGAGGTCTTTTACATCCAGACCGCGGCGCAGACCATCGGAAGAACCCATGGCGATGGTACGCACGATACCGCCGCCCAGCTGCTGCTGAACTTCCAGCACCAGAACTTCATTACCATTCTGTACCTCAAGGGCTTCGTACACGCGTGGTACGGCATCCTGAGGGAACTCGACGTCGACCACGGCGCCGATTACCTGGACAATCTTTCCAGTAGCCATCTTAAATCCTCTACGAAATAACCTGGTTAAACCGCGGCGGCCCCCGAGACGATCTCGGTGAGTTCCTGAGTAATGCTGGCCTGACGAGCTTTGTTGTATACCAACTGCAGCTCTTTAATCAGGCTGCCGCCATTATCGGTCGCGGCTTTCATCGCCACCATACGGGCGGCCTGCTCGCTGGCCAGGTTTTCAACCACGCCCTGATAAACCTGAGACTCGACGTAGCGGCGCAGGAGGGTATCCAGCAGCGCTTTCGGATCGGGCTCATACAGGTAATCCCAGGATTTACGTTTCAGATCAGCGTCTTCTGATGCCGGTAACGGCAGCAGCTGAGTGATCGTCGGAACCTGAGACATGGTGTTAATAAATTTGTTGCTGACAACGTACAGCTTGTCCAGACGGCCTTCATCATAGGCCTGCAACATCACTTTTACCGGGCCGATCAGTTCGGACAGGGATGGGTTATCCCCCATACCGGTCACCTGTGCAACAACGTTGCCGCCAACGGAGTTAAAGAAAGAGACGCCCTTAGAGCCGATCATTGCGAGGTCGCACTGAACGCCTTTATCGGACCATGCTTTCATTTCCGCCAGCAGTTTCTTGAACAGGTTAATGTTCAAGCCGCCGCACAAACCACGGTCGGTCGACACCACCAGGTAGCCCACGCGCTTAACGTCGCGTTCTTCCAGGTAAGGGTGCTTATATTCCAGATTACCGTTCGCAAGGTGACCAATCACTTTGCGCATAGTATCTGCGTAAGGACGGCTGGCCGCCATGCGCTCCTGCGATTTACGCATTTTGGAAGCGGCGACCATCTCCATCGCTTTAGTGATCTTTTGCGTGTTCTGGACGCTTGCGATCTTACTACGTATCTCTTTTGCGCCGGCCATGAGCTTCTCCTCAATGCCTTGCGGCCTGCCCTAAGACAGACCGCCAGACGTTACCAGGACTGGGTTGCTTTGAAGGAATCGAGGATGCCTTTCAGCTTGCCTTCGATTTCGTCGTTATAGCCACCGGACTGGTTAATCTCTTGCATCAGCGGAGCGTGATCACGGTCGACGTAAGCCAGCAGTGCGGCTTCGAAGCTACCGATTTTCGCCAGTTCTACATCAGCCAGATAACCACGTTCTGCTGCGAACAGAACCAGAGACTGCTGCGCGACGGACATCGGCGCATACTGTTTCTGTTTCAGCAGTTCGGTCACTTTCTGACCGTGGTCCAGCTGTTTACGGGTTGCATCGTCAAGGTCAGATGCAAACTGGGAGAACGCCGCCAGTTCACGATACTGCGCCAGCGCGGTACGGATACCACCGGACAGTTTCTTCATGATCTTGGTCTGCGCTGCACCACCCACACGGGATACCGAGATACCCGGGTTAACCGCAGGACGAATACCGGCGTTGAACAGGTTGGTTTCCAGGAAGATCTGACCATCGGTAATGGAGATTACGTTGGTCGGAACGAACGCGGAAACGTCACCCGCCTGGGTTTCGATAATCGGCAGCGCGGTCAGAGAACCGGTTTTCCCTTTCACTTCACCTTTGGTGAAGGCTTCAACGTATTCGGCGTTAACACGCGCAGCACGCTCCAGCAGACGAGAGTGGAGGTAGAATACGTCGCCCGGGAACGCTTCACGTCCTGGCGGACGACGGAGCAGCAGGGAGATCTGACGATAAGCAACAGCCTGTTTAGACAGGTCATCGTAAACGATCAGCGCATCTTCACCGCGGTCGCGGAAGTATTCGCCCATTGCGCAACCGGCGTATGGCGCCAGGTATTGCAGTGCAGCAGATTCGGATGCAGTCGCTACCACCACGATGGTGTTAGCCAGCGCGCCGTGCTCTTCCAGTTTACGCACCACGTTAGAGATGGTGGACGCTTTCTGGCCGATAGCAACATAGACGCACTTGATGCCGGAATCACGCTGGTTGATGATGGCATCGATAGCCAGCGCAGTTTTACCGGTCTGACGGTCGCCGATGATCAGTTCACGCTGACCACGACCGATTGGGATCATGGCGTCAACGGATTTATAACCGGTCTGTACCGGCTGATCAACGGACTGACGTTCGATTACGCCCGGCGCGATCGCTTCAACGGCGGAGAAACCGTCGTTTTCCAGCGGACCTTTACCATCAATTGGCGCGCCCAGGGTGTTAACCACGCGGCCCAGCAGGCCACGACCAACCGGAACTTCCAGGATACGGCCAGTACATTTCACCTTCATGCCTTCGGCGAGGTCAGCGTACGGACCCATCACCACCGCACCGACGGAGTCGCGCTCCAGGTTCAGTGCGATAGCGTAACGGTTACCCGGCAGGGAGATCATCTCACCCTGCATACATTCGGCAAGGCCGTGGATGCGGATAACACCGTCACTTACAGAAACAATAGTACCTTCGTTATGAGCTTCGCTCACAACATTGAACTGAGCAATGCGCTGCTTGATCAGTTCGCTGATTTCGGTGGAATTCAGTTGCATGCTCCAGTCCCCTTAAGACTGCAAGACGTCTGCAAGGCGATCAAGACGGCCGCGTACGCTGCCATCAATGACCATATCACCCGCACGGATGATAATACCTGCCATAACAGACTTATCGATTTTGCAATTCAGCTTAACTTTGCGTGACAGACGTTTTTCCATCGCGCTGACGATCCTGGCAAGCTGTTCATCACTCAGTTGGTTGGCAGATATGACTTCTACCTCTGCGATGGCCTCACTGGCCGCGCGCAGGTGAATGAATTGCTCAAGAACGTCCGGGAGCACCTTCAGACGATTATTTTCCGCCATCACCTTAATCAGGTTCTGGCCGTTTTCGTCAAGTTGCTCGCCGCAGATAGCGATAAACGCTTCTGAGAGCGTTTCCGGCGCCAAAGCACCGGAGAGAAGCTCTGCCATTTGATCGTTTTTGGTCACTTCGGCGGCAAACGCCAGCATATCCTGCCAGCGTTCAACACTGTTGTGTTCGACGGCAAAGTCAAAAGCTGCTTTGGCGTAGGGGCGAGCTACCGTTACAAATTCAGACATCAGCCCCTCCCTCCTTACAGTTCAGCGACAAGTTTATCCACGATGTCGCTGTTAGCAGCTTCATCCACGGAACGTTCGATGATCTTCTCGGCGCCAGCAACAGCCAGGATAGCGACCTGCTTACGCAGCTCCTCGCGTGCACGTTTACGCTCAGCATCAATTTCAGCCTGCGCTTGTGCAACGATTTTGGTGCGTTCCTGTTCTGCTTCAGCTTTAGCTTCGTCCAGAATCTGAGAGCGACGCTTGTTCGCCTGCTCAATGATTACCTGGGCTTCCGCTTTCGCTTTTTTCAGCTGGTCGGTCGCGTTGGCCTGTGCAAGGTCCAAATCTTTCTTAGCGCGTTCTGCAGAAGCTAAACCGTCAGAAATCTCTTTCTGGCGTTTTTCGATGGCAGCCATTAAAGGCGGCCATACGTACTTCATGCAGAACCATACGAAGATAACAAACGCGATGGCCTGGCCGAGGATTGTTGCGTTCATGTTCACAGCACAATACCTCTTTAATTAACTCTGTGGCTTAGGTTTCTAACAACTTACTACGCGACGGCGAACATCACGTACAGACCCAGACCTACAGCGATCATCGGGATAGCATCCACCAGACCCATAACGATAAAGAACTGAGTACGCAGCAGAGGGATCAGATCCGGCTGACGCGCTGCGCCTTCCAGGAATTTACCTCCGAGGATGCCGATACCGATCGCAGCACCGATTGCCGCCAGACCCATCATCACAGCGGCAGCCATGTACAGCAGATCCATATTCAGGTTTTCCATGACAGTCTCCAGTTTGTTTCAGTTAAAACGTAGTAGTGTTGGTAAAAATCAATGCTCTTCAGACGCCATCGACAGATAGACAATCGTCAGAACCATGAAGATGAAGGCTTGCAGCGTAATAATCAGGATGTGGAAAATGGCCCAAGGCACATTCAGAACCCACTGTGACCACCACGGCAACAGACCAGCAATCAGAATGAAAATCAGCTCACCGGCATACATGTTGCCGAACAGTCGCAGACCGAGAGAGACCGGTTTGGACAGCAGGCTTACCCCTTCAAGGATTAAGTTGACAGGAATGAACGCCCAGTGATTGAACGGCTGCATGGTCAGTTCTTTAACGAACCCACCCACGCCTTTCATTTTGATGCTGTAGAAAAGAATCAGGATGAACACGCCAAGCGCCATCGACAGGGTGATGTTCACGTCAGCAGACGGAACCACGCGCAGTGCAGGCAGGCCGAAAATGTGTTCGCCGATATAAGGAAGCAGGTCGATTGGCAGCAGGTCCATCAGGTTCATCAGGAAGACCCAGACGAACACGGTCAGCGCCAGCGGCGCGATAACCTTGCTCTTGCCATGGTACATGTCTTTGACGCTACCATGGACGAAGCCGATGATCATTTCGATGAAGGTCTGGAATTTCCCTGGTACGCCGCTGGTCGCTTTCTTAGCAACGCTACGGAACATGGCCAGGAACAGCAGACCGAGAACCACCGAGAAGAACATGGAGTCAATGTTGAGCGTCCAGAAGGTGGCCGGGGGGTTGTGCGGATCCACCAGCGAGAAAGTACGCAGGTCAATCTGAAGGTTGTTCAGATGGTGACCTATGTATTCCTGCGGCGTCATATTTTCTGAAGCCATGATGCCTTTTACCCTTTGTTGTTGATTACAGCTGGCGCCAGAACTTGTACCACCAGCACCAAAACCCACGTCACGATCAGTGGCAAAAATACCACTTTTAAAACGGCCAGCGCCACCGCCAGGAGGGCGAAGGTCAGCAACACCTTGAAGGCTTCACCGAAGGCGAAGGTCCAGGCCACACGGCCTTTTGCTGGTGTATGCGCCTGATGACGCCAGGCAAAAATCATAAACATCAGATTTGGCAAAACCACTGCCAAACCGCCGCATACCGCGGAAATGCCCCAGAAGGGGTCTTTGAGGCTGAACAGCAGTCCACTTGCCATTACTGCCAGTAACTGAATAAACAGAAGCTTGCGAGCAACGTTTCGACTCAAGAGCGACACTGACATCACGTTTTTACTCCTGCTCCCTTTGAGGTATGTCGCGTGTCGTATAAAACGTCCTTTAAGACGAAGAGTCAAGCATCAAAAAGCGGACAAATTATACGGTGACGCCCCGTGATTTCAAACAATAAGTAGCAAAATAGTGAATAAATGTTTAATTATTTTCCAACGGACAACTTTCCGCGCATTTCAGCGTTCTGTGAGCGGTCATACAAAACTGCAAATAACGTGGAAACACGGCAATTAAAGCGTGCATTAGATCACATAATAAACATTTCAAGCGCCCTTTAATGAATCAAGGACATAAAACACTATTTTTCATGCTTTTGATATTCAAGATAAAAAGTGAGGACATTATCTAAAACAACCCCACATACAATAAAAACCTTTTATTGACATTTATAATAAAAATTTAACATCGCTATGCTGTTTATCGTTGTCGATTTTTAGCACCCTGATATTTTCAAAGTTGACTATTTTGTCAGTGAATCAGTTACGCTAAGTTAACCGCAAGAAAAACCATAGTAAAAACATGGTTAAATGCAGCCCGATAAGAACGGGAGGTGTCCTTTATTTTTGTAACATTCACGGGCCACATTTTTTCCACATTTTTTGATAAAAATTAACTCGATTTTGGCGTAATCACCACCAGGTGCCGCTCCCCTTCCAGCTGAGGAACATGTAGCTCAATGACCTCGGCTATGGCATACCCTTCCGGCAGGTTTTCCATTTCGTCTTTTTGCGCTAACCCTTTGAGCGCATAGAAGTGACCGTTCGCGGCCGGCAAATGATGGCACCAGCTCACCATATCATTAAGCGATGCGAAGGCGCGGCTTATCACGCCATCAAACGGCGGCTCAGCCGGGAAAGCTTCCACGCGGCTCTGCACCGGGGTAACGTTATCCAGCTTCAGCTCATGCTGCACCTGACGCAGGAAGCGCACGCGTTTGCCAAGGCTGTCCAGCAGGGTGAAATGCGACTCCGGGCGCACGATAGCCAACGGGATCCCAGGCAGCCCCGGTCCCGTACCGACATCGATAAAGCGCGAGCCCTGCAGATAAGGCGCGACGACGATGCTGTCCAGGATATGACGCACCAGCATCTCATTTGGATCGCGAACGGAGGTCAGGTTATAGGCTTTGTTCCACTTATCGAGCAGCCCGACGTAAGCCACCAGCTGATTTTTCTGGTGATCGGTGAGCAAAATACCCGCTTCATCCAGCAGACGAGAAAGTTTGTTGAGCACGGTAAGTACCTTCAAAAATAATGAGCCCGGAGGCGCTAACGCTTACCGGGCCAGGAATGATAAAGGCGAACGCTGATTATGCAACTGGGAAATCAGCGCGGCAGGCTGCCGCAATCAGGCGCTGCGACGCAGCATCCCCTGCTTTTTCAACCAAACCAGCAAAATAGAGATCGCCGCCGGGGTGATCCCGGAAATACGTGACGCCTGCCCTATCGACGACGGTTTATGGTCATTTAGTTTAGCGATCACTTCATTAGACAGTCCGGTGACCTGACGGTAGTCGAGTGTCGCCGGTAACAAGGTATTCTCGTTGCGCTGCTGTTTCTCGATCTCATCCTGCTGGCGCGCGATATAGCCTTCATACTTCACCTGGATCTCAACCTGCTCAGCCGCCTGCCGATCTTCCAGCCCCGGCGCGAACGGCGAGAGCTGAACCAGCTGCTCGTAGGTCATTTCCGGACGACGCAGCAGATCTTCACCGCTGGCTTCGCGCGACAGCGGCGCGGTCAGGTGAGCGTTCACTTCGTTAGCGCTCTCAGCCTGAGGGTTCACCCAGGTCGATTTCAGGCGCTGGCGTTCACGCTCAATGCTTTCCAGCTTCTCGTTGTAACGCGCCCAGCGTTCATCATCCACCAGACCCAGCTCACGCCCCTGCTCAGTCAGACGCAGGTCGGCGTTGTCTTCGCGCAGCATCAGACGATATTCTGCACGAGAGGTAAACATGCGGTACGGTTCTTTGGTACCCAGAGTACACAGGTCATCCACCAGCACGCCGAGGTAGGCCTGATCGCGACGCGGTGCCCAGCCCTCTTTTTCCGCCGAGAAACGAGCAGCGTTAAGACCGGCCAGCAGACCCTGAGCCGCAGCTTCTTCATAACCGGTGGTGCCGTTGATCTGACCGGCGAAGAACAGACCCTGAATGAATTTGCTCTCGAGCGTCGGCTTCAGATCGCGCGGGTCGAAGAAATCGTACTCAATAGCGTAGCCAGGACGGACGATCCGCGCATTCTCCATCCCCTGCATTGAGCGGACGATTTGCATTTGCACATCGAACGGCAGGCTGGTGGAGATGCCGTTCGGATAAATTTCGTTTGAGGTCAGGCCTTCCGGTTCGAGGAAGATCTGATGTTGGTTGCGATCGGCAAAACGCATGACTTTGTCTTCGATCGACGGGCAGTAGCGTGGACCGATCCCTTCGATCACCCCAGCGTACATGGGGCTGCGATCGAGGTTATTGCGGATCACGTCATGGGTTTTCTCGTTAGTGTGGGTGATATAGCACGGCACCTGACGCGGATGCTGATCGGCAGATCCCATAAACGAGAAGACCGGCATTGGGTTATCGCCATGCTGTTGCGCCAGCACGCTGAAATCGATGGTGCGCGCGTCAATGCGCGGCGGGGTTCCGGTTTTCAGCCGGCTGACGCGCAGCGGCAGTTCACGCAGGCGACGAGACAGCGGGATCGACGGCGGATCGCCGGCGCGTCCGCCGCTGTAGTTATCCAGACCAATATGGATTTTGCCGTCAAGGAAGGTCCCGACGGTCAGTACCACCGCTTTGGCTCGGAATTTGAGGCCCATCTGGGTGACCGCGCCTACGACACGATCGTTTTCGACAATCAGATCTTCCACTGCCTGCTGGAAGATCATCAGGTTCGGCTGGTTCTCCAGCGCAGTGCGTACCGCCTGACGGTACAGCACGCGGTCAGCCTGGGCGCGAGTGGCGCGCACCGCGGGGCCTTTGCTGGCGTTTAGTATCCTAAACTGAATGCCTGCCTGATCGATCGCTTTGGCCATCAGACCGCCGAGCGCGTCCACTTCTTTTACCAGGTGTCCTTTCCCAATGCCGCCAATCGCCGGGTTGCAGCTCATCTGCCCCAGCGTGTCGATATTGTGTGTCAAAAGCAGGGTCTGTTGACCCATACGCGCTGCGGCCATTGCGGCCTCAGTGCCTGCGTGACCCCCGCCAATGATAATGACGTCAAAAGGATCCTGATAAAACATGGTGGTCTGCCTCGCATAACGCGGTTTGAAAATGGATTGAAGCCCGGGCCGTGGATTCTACTCGGCTTTGGTCTTTTGAGAAAGACTCCGGGATCCTGAGTATTAAAAAGAAGATCTTTATATAGAGATCTGTTCTATTGTGATCTCTTATTAGGATCGACTCTCTTTGTGGATAAGTCGGATCCACGAAGTAAGATCAAAAGCTTAAGAAGGATCACTATCTGTGAATGATCGGTGATCCTGGTCCGTATAAGCTGGGATCAGAATGAAGGGTTATGCACAGCTCAAAAACCATACTCCGGTTATTCTTTGGATAACTACCGGTTGATCCAAGCTTTTAAGCATGGTTATCCACAGAAGAACGGACGATCTTTACAATTCTCAGAGCAAATTTTTCCAGGATCCCAGCCAGATTTCCGCCGGATCCTCCGGAATTTCATGTTCCAGCACGTTGATCTTCAGGGTCTCGCCGATCTGTTTTGCCCCGCAGGCCTTCAGCGCCGCTTCTAATTTATCGATCGCGCCGCAAAAAGTGTCGTATTCACGGCTGCCGATCCCGATGGCGCCAAAGCGCACGGCGGAAAGATCGGCCTGCTGCGCCAGCAGTGCGTCATAGAAGGGAACCAGGTTGTCGGGAATGTCGCCGGCGCCATGGGTGGAAGAGATAACTAACCAGATCCCTTGCGCCTGCAGATCGTCCACCAGCGGGCCGTGCTGGATTTCAGTGCTGTAGCCTGCTTCTTCCAGCTTTTCTGCCAGATGCTCCGCTACGTATTCCGCACTGCCCAGGGTGCTGCCGCTGATAAGTGTAATGTCTGCCATAGATCGCCGATCGCCCGCTCAACTGTTCAGAGTGGCGTATTGTACGCTGTGAGCGAGCTGGGATCTACCTGTGGAAAAATGTGGGATTAAAAAAAACGATCAGGGCTTAATGGTGCGCATGATCGGGTTCTGCAGCACGATCAGGGTTTCAGTGGACTGAATTTCATCAATTGTTTGGATCTTGTTGATAAGTACCTGCTGCAGGGCATCGATGGATTTACACATCACCTTAATAAAGATGCTGTAGTGACCGGTGGTGTAGTAAGCCTCGGTCACCTCCTCCAGGCTTTCCAGGCGGGCGAGGGCGGAGGGATAGTCTTTGGCGCTCTTGAGAATAATGCCGATGAAGCAGCCGACGTCATAGCCCAGCTGTTTGGGGCTGACGTCAATGCGCGCGCCAGTAATGATGCCCGCCTGTTTCATCTTTTCGACGCGCACATGAATAGTACCCGGGCTGACGCTGAATTGTTTGGCCAGTTCGGCATAGGCGGTACGGGCGTTGGCCATGAGCGCATCGAGAATGCCGCGGTCCAGATTGTCGATCTGATAATTTTCCATATCTTTTTCTTATGAAGTTTGACGGTTCTTACTATTTTAGCTCTATATTTTGTTGAATTAAAAGTTGACGAGCCTTTTTATTGATTGATTATTGTATTGGCGGCCTGTTTTGTTGCTTAATCAATGGCAACAGGACGCAGGAGTCATAAAAATGAAAACCGCTTATATCGCAAAACAACGCCAGATCAGTTTCGTTAAATCCCATTTTTCCCGTCAGCTGGAAGAGAAGCTTGGCCTGATTGAAGTCCAGGCGCCAATCTTAAGCCGCGTGGGCGATGGGACGCAGGATAACTTGTCCGGCTGCGAGAAAGCGGTTCAGGTGAAAGTGAAAACACTGCCCGACGCCCAGTTCGAAGTGGTTCATTCGCTGGCGAAATGGAAGCGTCAAACCCTGGGACAACACGACTTCAGCGCGGGCGAAGGGCTGTACACGCACATGAAGGCCCTTCGCCCCGATGAAGACCGTCTTACGCCGATCCACTCCGTCTATGTCGACCAGTGGGACTGGGAGCGGGTGATGGGGGATGAAGAGCGCCACGTCGGCACGCTGAAGGCGACCGTCGAAGCGATCTACGCCGGGATCAAAGCCACCGAGCTGGCGGTCAGCCAGGAATTTGGCCTGACACCGTTCCTGCCGGAACAGATCCACTTTGTTCACAGCCAGGCGCTGCTGAGTCGCTATCCGGATCTTGATGCCAAAGGCCGCGAGCGAGCGATTGCCAAAGAGCTGGGCGCCGTCTTCTTAATCGGCATCGGCGGCAAACTCTCTGATGGCAAGCGCCATGATGTACGTGCCCCGGATTATGATGACTGGAGCACTGAGGTTTCTGAAGGCTTTGCCGGACTGAACGGCGATATCCTGGTGTGGAACCCGGTGCTGGAAGATGCGTTCGAGATCTCATCAATGGGGATCCGCGTTGACGCCGCGGCGCTAAAACGCCAGCTGGCGCTGACTGGCGACGAAGATCGCCTGCAACTGGAGTGGCACCAGGCGCTGCTGCGCGGCGAGATGCCGCAGACTATCGGCGGCGGCATTGGCCAGTCTCGCCTGACGATGCTGCTGCTGCAGCTCGACCATATCGGCCAGGTGCAGTGCGGCGTATGGCCGGCACAGGTTCGCGAAAGCGTTCCCGCGCTGCTGTAACGATTAGCGCCGCCAGCGTCGCAGCAGGCGGCTACGCAACCCGGTATCAAAGCGCCAGATATGATCGAAGATGCGCATGATGCCGGGTTTGCCGTGTACCGACATCGCCACCGCGTGAAAACGGTGCTGATGCTTTCGCTGTAGCTCCCCCACCTGCGCAATCACCTCATCCGGCAACCGCTGGGCAATAAAGTCTGAGATCACCACGGCATCCGCATCCACCCACTGCGGGTTTTGCAGACGTTCAATAATGGCGCGAAAACAGCTGGCCAGATCGGTGCCGCCGCGAAAGCGCTGGCTCAGAAAGCGGATCGCCTGCTCCAGGCCGCCCTCGCAGGTCAGTTCGTAGTGCACCACTTCGCTGGAGAACAGCATAATAAAGCAGCGGCGGTTATCCGCCAGCGCGACGCGCATCAGGGCCAGACAAAAGGCTTTGGCGCACTGCTCGTTAAAACCGCCCATCGATCCTGACGTATCGACGCAGACAATAAAGGGCCCGCGAGGCTGTTCATCAAAATCCTGCCGCGTCACCGGGCGTTCGGTGATTTTTTCGCGCCAGGCGTCTCCGTGCAGCCGGTAAGTCAGGAGCTGTTTCTCCACCAGCTTGCGATAAAATTCAAACTCCAGCTCCGTGATGCCGAGCGTCGCCAGCTCCGGCGGCAGCAGGCGCAGAATGTCATCGCTCTGCTGGAGGCCGTCGACCTGTTCCGGCACCGTCGCTGGCTCGCGCACCAGGCTACGGAAGGTCTCCATCGGCGCGTCTTTCTTCGGCACGGATTTCGCTTCCCGTGAACGCCCCAGCTGTTCCGCCAGCTGCAGCAGCTCCGGCTGCTGGTTAAGAAATTCGCCATAGCGCACGATCAGCTGATAGTCGCCACGTTTCAGTTCGCCGGCACTCATATCCCACAGGCGTCCGGCGGCGGTGTCATTCTCCGCCAGCACCGGATCGAGCTGACCGCTGAGTGTCATTCGTTCCTGGACCTCACTAAGCAACTGATCGCGCTCCTCATCCAGCAACTGCTGGTTAAGGCTGGTGGCTTGCACCACCAGGCTCAGGCGCCAGCGCTGTAAAAACAGCGTATGCAGCGCCGGGGTAAAGGTAGCATTGTCGTCCACCAGCTTCTGCGCCTGGGCGGCAAAAGGGGACTGGAGCTGGTGCAGCTTGCCGAGGATCTGCGGTAGCTGGACGATAAACTGTGAGGTAGAGAGCAGTTGAGCCTGCTGATAGGTTTGTACTTCGGCGTCCAGATCCGGCGGGATGTTAACCTCTTTTAAGCGGGCGCGAACGGCTTCCCGCCAGCGCGGAATATCCGCCGCGATGATGTTTTTCAGGCGGGGAAATTTCTCAAAGAAAACCGCCAGCTGCGGAGAGGCCAGCAGCGCCAGCAGCATCTCCTCGATCATTCCCTCTTCGCTGACTGCCAGCATGACATTCAGCATATCCAGCGTCATGGCTGCTTCGCCTGTTTAATCTGCGCGCCGACGTCCTGCAGGCTGGCTTCGATTCTTCCCAGCCACTCGACCGGGATAAACAGGCACTTCTGCTGCTCGCTGAAGCGGTTATGTTGCTGGTGCCACTCATCGTCCAGCGCCTCCAGCTGCTGGCGAATTTCCGCCGGCATGTTCTCCTGCGACGCGCTGCCGGGCAGCGCGAGGCGTGAGCCCTGCAGGCTGACGTCGCGAACGACCAGATGCTGGCTGGTGTCGACATCCATATTGAGCAGTTGGGCAAAGCCGATCCCGTTGAGCTTGCCGCGGATCTCGCCGCCTTTTTCCAGCCAGCTGGCTAACGCCTCGCGCTCAAAAGTAATGTGGATCACTTCCATATCGTGAAGTTTGAGCGGCTGCTGCAGCAGCAGGGTCAGGGTGGATCCCTGGATCTCCGCCGGCAGCTCATAGTGCGGCTTGCGGCTAAACATGCCGCCAAGGCGGGTGACCTTTAGCGCCGTTTTGTCACTTTGCTGCTGTTGGATTTGAATGCGTCGCTGCACAATCGCCCCGAGCCGCGTCAGCATTGCCTGCTGCTGCCAGGCGTGGCAGGTCATCAGCGTTTCCAGCTGCTGCGACATCAGGTGCATGCTCTCGACGTTGTGCCACAGACAATCTTTCAGCAGGATAAGATCTATCGGCGCGATGCTGTCGCGGCCGCTGAAGAAGGCGCTGGCCTGCAGCAGGCGAATGGCCTTTTTCCAGCGGCGATCTGAAACGTACGGCGCGTTTGGCAGGGCATCCAACTGCTGGCGCAGCTGGAATATCAGCTCAAACACCGCGTCCGGTAGTTTGATATTGCCGATCTGCTGCTGCCATTGCGTAAACTCCTCGTCGCTTACCTGCAGCGCGCTGGGCACCGGATTGCTGTTTTCATCCTGCTGGCTGACCAGCATCGAACGGAAATTTCCTTTATCCTGCACTTTATCAAGCCACAGACGGATCAGCATTCGGTCATACAGCGCTTCCAGGCTGCTGTCGGCTTCGGGGAGTTCGTTCGAGGCGGCCACCAGCAGGCGCATTGGGATTTTCTCTTCGTGAGCGCCATTGCGGAAGTGACGTTCGTTAATCGCCGTCAGCAGGGTGTTGAGGATAGCCGGACCCGCTTTCCATATTTCATCGAGGAACACGATTTCTGCTTCCGGCAGGTAGCCGGCGGTTAAACGCTCGTAGCGCCCTTCATCTTTCAGCGCCTGAATGGACAGTGGGCCAAAAACCTCTTCCGGGGTGGAAAAGCGGGTCATCAGGTATTCAAAAGCGCGCGCCTGCTGGAAGGCGAACTTGAGGCGGCGGGCAATCAGGCTTTTGGCGATCCCCGGCGGACCGAGCAAAAATACGCTCTCGCCGCTGAGCGCCGCCAGCAGGCACAGGCGTATCGCGTGGCTGCGTTCAAAGAGTCCTTTTTCGAGTGCCGCGCTGAGTCGGGAAATTCTTTCAGCCAGTAAATGTGTTTGAGCCATAATTGAGTTGCGTGCTTTGTCATGTATCGTTATTGGGACGAGTATAGATGTTAGAGCAGGGGCGGTAATAGCCTGAAGAATCGATTTATTTTTTTTGAGCCAGGTTAATATGGTGTCTGTTAGGGGTACGATTTCACAAATAATCGTGCATACTGTGCGCTTTTTGTGGGCCAAGGGACTAGGCACACATTTGTTTTATAAACGAAAAGACTAGTCTATGAGCACTGATAATAAACAATCGTTGCCGGCGTTAACGCTGGCGGCCATCGGCGTGGTGTACGGTGATATCGGTACCAGTCCACTGTATACCCTGCGTGAATGCCTGTCAGGTCAGTTTGGCTTTGGCGTTGAGCGCGATGCCGTTTTTGGCTTTTTGTCGCTGATTTTCTGGCTGTTAATCTTTACCGTATCGATTAAATACATCACCTTCGTGATGCGGGCGGATAACGCCGGGGAAGGCGGGATCTTAACGCTGATGTCACTGGCCGGACGCAATACCTCGGCGCGGATGACCTCTGTGCTGGTGATCCTCGGCCTGATCGGCGGCAGTTTCTTCTATGGCGAAGTGGTGATAACCCCGGCGATTTCGGTCATGTCGGCGATAGAGGGGTTAGAAATTATCGCCCCGCAGCTCGATAGCTGGATTGTGCCGATCTCCATTATCGTGCTTACCCTGCTGTTTATGATCCAGAAGCACGGGACCGGGATGGTCGGCAAGCTGTTTGCGCCGATTATGCTGATCTGGTTCCTGTTGCTGGCGGTGCTTGGCGCGCGAAGCATTTACGCTAACCCGGAAGTTCTGCAGGCGCTGAACCCCTACTGGGCGGTGCACTTCTTCCTACAGTACAAGACCGTTTCCTTTATTGCGCTTGGCGCGGTGGTGCTGTCGATTACCGGGGTGGAAGCGCTGTACGCCGATATGGGGCACTTCGGCAAACTGCCCATCCGCGTCGCCTGGTTCTCCGTCGTACTGCCTTCGCTGGTGCTGAACTATTTTGGCCAGGGGGCATTGCTGCTTAAGCATCCGGAAGCGATTAAAAACCCGTTCTTCCTGCTGGCGCCGGAGTGGGCGCTGATCCCGATGCTGATTATCGCCACGCTGGCGACGGTTATCGCCTCGCAGGCGGTGATCTCCGGGGTCTTCTCCTTAACCCGTCAGGCGGTGCGTCTGGGCTATCTGTCGCCGATGCGCATCATCCACACCTCGGAAATGGAGTCCGGGCAGATCTATATCCCGTTTATTAACTGGCTGCTGTATGTCTCGGTAGTGATCGTCATCGTCAGCTTCGAGCACTCCTCTAACCTGGCGGCGGCGTACGGTATCGCGGTAACGGGCACCATGGTGCTGACCTCCATCCTTTCGGCAACGGTGGCGCGCAAAAACTGGCACTGGAATAAGCTGTTCGTTGGGCTGATGCTGGTGGCCTTCCTGTGCATTGATGTTCCGCTGTTCTCGGCGAACCTCGATAAGATTGTCTCCGGCGGCTGGCTGCCGTTATCCCTGGGTCTGGTGATGTTTACGGTGATGACCACCTGGAAGAGCGAGCGCTTCCGCCTGCTGCGTCGGATGCACGAGCACGGCAACTCGCTGGAAGCGATGATCTCTTCACTGGAGAAATCGCCGCCGGTACGCGTCCCGGGTACCGCGGTGTATATGTCCCGCGCCCTGAACGTGATCCCGTTTGCCCTGCTGCATAACCTGAAGCACAACAAGGTGCTGCATGAGCGAGTGATCCTCCTGACCCTGCGCACCGAGGACGCGCCTTACGTGCATAACGTTCGCCGGGTGCAGATTGAGCAGCTGTCGCCCTCGTTCTGGCGGGTGGTGGCCAGCTACGGCTGGCGGGAAACGCCAAATGTCGAAGAGGTGTTCCATCGCTGTGGCCTGGAAGGACTCAGCTGCCGGATGATGGAGACCTCGTTCTTTATGTCCCATGAGTCGTTGATTATCGGCAAACGGCCGTGGTATCTGCGTCTGCGCGGCAAGCTTTATCTGCTGTTGCAGCGTAACGCCCTGCGCGCGCCGGATCAGTTTGAAATCCCGCCAAACCGGGTTATCGAGCTCGGTACTCAGGTCGAAATCTGATGTCAAAAAAGCCCTTCCGTTGCGAAGGGCTTTTTGTTTCTCACTCCGTTTGTCATGTCCTGTCGCTGTCTCGCGAAACGTTTCGATGGCGATCACATTTCTCTCTTCTGGTGATGGTTTTCTGCTCACACATTGATAATAATTATTGTAGCGAAACGTTTCGCTAGTGGAGCAAAAGAGAAAAAATGAAAAAAGGCACCGTACTTAACGCTGATATTTCCGCGGTCATCTCCCGCCTGGGTCACACCGATACGCTGGTGGTCTGCGATGCCGGATTGCCGGTTCCCCGCAGCAGCGCGCGCATCGATATGGCGTTAACCCAGGGCGTACCTTCATTTATGCAGGTTCTGGAAGTGGTGACGACGGAAATGCAGGTTGAAGCGGCTGTCATCGCGGAGGAAATTAAGACGCATAATCCGCAGCTCCACGCGACGTTGCTCAACCATCTTGAGCAGCTGCAGCAGCACCAGGGAAATACCATTGAAATTCGTTACACCAGTCATGAGCAGTTCAAAAAACAAACCGCAGACAGTCAGGCGGTAATTCGCAGCGGGGAGTGTTCCCCGTTCGCGAATATCATTCTCTGTGCCGGCGTTACGTTCTGAGGTCGCCGTCATGGAAGCCTTATTGCAACTGAAAGGGATCGATAAAGCGTTCCCTGGCGTCAAGGCGCTCTCCGGCGCCTCGCTGAATGTCTATCCTGGCCGGGTGATGGCGCTGGTGGGTGAGAACGGCGCCGGTAAATCCACCATGATGAAAGTGCTGACCGGGATCTACACCCGTGACGCCGGCGCTTTATTATGGCTCGGTAAAGAGACCACCTTTAACGGCCCAAAATCTTCCCAGGAAGCCGGGATCGGCATTATCCATCAGGAACTGAACCTGATCCCGCAGTTGACGATCGCCGAGAACATCTTCCTTGGCCGCGAGTTCGTTAACCGCTTTGGCAAAATCGACTGGAAGCGGATGTATGCCGAAGCCGACAAGCTGCTGGCGAAGCTGAATCTCCGTTTTACCAGCCAGAAGCTGGTGGGCGATTTGTCGATTGGCGATCAGCAAATGGTGGAGATCGCCAAAGTGCTGAGCTTCGAGTCGAAGGTCATCATTATGGATGAACCGACCGACGCGCTGACCGATACCGAAACCGAATCGCTGTTCCGCGTGATCCGCGAACTAAAATCGCAGGGGCGCGGCATCGTCTACATCTCCCACCGCATGAAAGAGATCTTCGAGATTTGCGACGACGTGACCGTGTTCCGCGACGGGCAGTTTATCGCCGAACGCGAGGTCTCCTCGCTGGATGAAGACCGTCTGATCGAAATGATGGTTGGCCGGAAGCTGGAAGATCAGTATCCGCATCTGGCTAAGGCGCCGGGCGCGGTGCGTCTGAAAGTCGATAATCTCTGCGGCCCGGGCGTGGAAAACGTGACCTTTACCCTGCGCCAGGGGGAAATCCTCGGCGTCGCCGGGCTGATGGGCGCCGGGCGGACCGAGCTGATGAAAGTGTTGTATGGCGCACTGCCGCGCAGCAGCGGCTCTGTGACGCTCGACGGTCACGAAGTGGTGACCCGTTCGCCGCAGGATGGTCTGGCGAACGGCATTGTCTATATCTCCGAAGACCGTAAGCGCGACGGCTTAGTGCTCGGGATGTCGGTAAAAGAAAATATGTCCCTGACCGCCTTGCGCTACTTTAGCCGGACGGGAGGGAGCCTCAAGCATAAAGATGAACAGCAGGCGGTCAGTGATTTCATCCGGCTGTTTAACGTGAAAACGCCGTCCATGGAGCAGGCGATCGGCCTGCTCTCCGGCGGCAACCAGCAAAAGGTCGCCATCGCCCGCGGGCTGATGACCCGGCCGAAGGTCCTGATCCTCGATGAGCCGACCCGTGGCGTCGACGTCGGGGCGAAGAAAGAGATCTACCAGCTCATCAATCAGTTCAAAGCCGATGGCCTGAGCATCATTCTGGTCTCCTCCGAGATGCCGGAAGTGTTGGGCATGAGCGATCGCATCATAGTGATGCATGAAGGGCATCTCGGCGGTGAATTCACACGCGAGCAGGCCACCCAGGAAGTATTGATGGCTGCCGCTGTGGGCAAGCTTAACCGTGTGAATCAGGAGTAAGAAAGATGACAACCCAGGCTGTTTCTGGTCGCCGTTATTTCACGAAAGCGTGGCTGATGGAGCAAAAATCGCTGATTGCCCTGCTGGTGCTGATCGCGGTGGTATCGACCATGAGCCCCAACTTTTTTACCGTCAATAACCTGTTCAATATTCTGCAGCAGACCTCCGTTAACGCCATTATGGCGGTAGGGATGACGCTGGTCATACTGACCTCGGGGATCGACCTGTCCGTCGGTTCCCTGCTGGCGCTCACCGGCGCGGTGGCGGCGTCGATCGTTGGCATTGAGGTGAATGCGCTGGTGGCGGTCGCTGCTGCCCTCGCATTAGGTGCGGCGATCGGCGCAGTCACCGGGGTGATTGTGGCGAAAGGCCGCGTGCAGGCTTTCATCGCCACCCTGGTGATGATGCTGCTGCTGCGCGGCGTGACCATGGTGTACACCAACGGCAGCCCGATCAATACCGGCTTTAGCGATAATGCCGATCTGTTCGGCTGGTTTGGTATCGGGCGTCCGCTGGGGATCCCGACGCCGGTATGGATCATGGCGATTGTCTTCCTGGCGGCCTGGTACATGCTGCACCATACTCGCCTGGGCCGTTATATCTATGCCCTTGGCGGTAATGAGGCAGCGACGCGTCTGTCCGGGATTAGCGTCAATAAAGTCAAAATTATCGTTTACGCGTTGTGCGGGATGCTGGCGTCGCTGGCCGGGATTATCGAAGTGGCGCGCCTCTCCTCCGCACAGCCAACGGCCGGGACAGGCTATGAGCTGGACGCCATTGCGGCAGTCGTGCTCGGTGGCACCAGCCTGGCGGGCGGCAAAGGACGCATTGTCGGCACGCTGATTGGCGCGCTGATCCTTGGCTTCCTGAATAATGGTTTGAACCTTTTAGGCGTTTCTTCCTATTACCAGATGATCGTTAAAGCGGTGGTGATTTTGCTGGCGGTACTGGTAGATAACAAAAAGCAGTAACTGAGAACTCTACAGGACATCTTAACTATGAATATGAAAAAACTGGCGACCCTGGTCTCTGCTGTTGCGCTAAGTGCGACCGTTAGCGCGAACGCGATGGCCAAAGACACCATCGCTCTGGTTATCTCTACTCTCAACAACCCGTTTTTCGTGTCTCTGAAAGACGGCGCGCAAAAAGAAGCTGACAAACTGGGCTACAACCTGGTGGTGCTCGATTCCCAGAACAACCCGGCGAAAGAGCTGGCTAACGTTCAGGATTTAACGGTGCGCGGCGCGAAGCTGTTGCTGATCAACCCCACCGACTCTGATGCCGTCGGCAATGCTGTGAAGATGGCGAACCAGGCGAAAATCCCGGTCATCACCCTTGACCGTCAGGCGACAAAAGGCGATGTCGTGAGCCACATCGCCTCTGACAACGTGCAGGGCGGAAAAATGGCGGGCGATTACATCGCGAAAAAGCTGGGTGAAAGTGCGAAAGTTATTGAGCTGCAGGGCATTGCCGGGACTTCCGCGGCGCGCGAGCGTGGCGAAGGCTTCAAACAGGCTGTGGCGGCGCACAAGTTCAATGTTCTGGCCAGCCAGCCGGCCGATTTCGACCGTACCAAAGGGCTGAACGTGATGCAGAACCTGCTGACCGCCCATCCTGACGTCCAGGCGGTGTTCGCGCAGAATGATGAAATGGCGCTCGGCGCCCTGCGCGCGCTGCAGACCGCAGGCAAGTCCGATGTGATGGTGGTTGGATTTGACGGCACTCCGGATGGCGAAAAAGCAGTAAACAGTGGCAAACTGGCGGCGACCGTCGCACAGTTGCCGGAGCAGATCGGCGCGAAAGGCGTTGAGACTGCTGATAAGGTACTGAAGGGCGAAAAAGTGGAGGCTAACTACCCGGTTGAGCTGAAGCTGGTCGTTAAGCAGTAATATGCGATTCGGACTGGCAACGGTCCGAGGGACAATATAAAAAAGAAAAGCAGGGCATGCGCCACCGGATGCCGGTGGCGCGCTTTCCCGGGAACAGAAACGATGAAAACTGCAGGCAAACTTGTCGTCCTTGGCAGCATCAATGCCGATCACATTCTCAACCTTGACGCTTTCCCGACACCGGGTGAAACCGTCACCGGCAACCACTACCAGCTGGCGTTCGGGGGGAAAGGGGCCAACCAGGCGGTGGCCGCCGGGCGCAGCGGGGCGGATATCGCGTTTATCGCCTGCACCGGCGATGACGACATCGGTGAACGCATCCGCCGCCAGCTGGCAAGCGATAAAATCGATGTGGCGCCTGTGCGCGCGGTCGCCGGGGAAGCAACCGGCGTGGCGTTAATCTTCGTTAACGCCGAAGGTGAGAATGTCATCGGTATTCATGCCGGCGCCAATGCGGCATTATCCGTCGCTCAGGTAGAGGCGGAAAAAGCGCGGATCGCCAGCGCGCAGGCGTTGTTGATGCAGCTCGAGTCACCGCTGGAGAGCGTGCTGGCGGCGGCGAAAATCGCCCATCACCATCAGACCACCGTGGTGCTTAATCCCGCGCCAGCGCGTGAACTGTCCGATGAACTGCTGGCGCTGGTGGATATCATTACCCCCAACGAAACCGAAGCGGAAAAGCTGACGGGTATTCGCGTTGAGAGTGACGAGGATGCGGCAAAAGCCGCCGACGTGCTGCATGCCAAAGGCATTGGTACCGTGATGATCACCCTCGGCAGCCGCGGCGTCTGGCTCAGTGCCGAAGGCGAAAGCCGCCGGATCCCAGGGTTTCGTGTGCAGGCTATTGATACTATCGCCGCCGGCGACACCTTCAACGGCGCGCTGGTAACCGCGCTGCTGGAAGGGACCGACCTGCCGGAGGCGATCCGCTTTGCGCATGCCGCGGCGGCGATTGCCGTAACCCGCAAAGGCGCGCAGCCT
Source organism: Klebsiella sp. 54 (assembly GCF_018223875.1). Classification (NCBI taxonomy): domain Bacteria; kingdom Pseudomonadati; phylum Pseudomonadota; class Gammaproteobacteria; order Enterobacterales; family Enterobacteriaceae; genus Klebsiella; species Klebsiella sp. 54. Next base: position 3,310 of record NZ_JAGRRA010000011.1, on the reverse strand, counting down.
TCCGTGCCGTGGCGCACAGAGATCGATGAATTTTTAGCGCAACAGGGGTAATGCTTGGCTACGATGAAAGATGTGGCCCGCGTAGCGGGCGTTTCCACATCGACGGTGTCACACGTCATCAATAAGGACCGCTTTGTCAGCGAGGCGATCACCGCCAAAGTCGACGCCGCGATCAAAAGCCTTAACTACGCCCCCTCTGCGCTGGCGCGTAGCCTCAAGCTTAATCAAACCCGCACCATCGGCATGCTGATCACCGCCAGTACCAATCCGTTTTATTCGGAGCTGGTGCGGGGCGTGGAGCGCAGCTGCTTTGAGCGGGGTTATAGTCTCGTACTCTGTAATACGGAAGGTGATGAGCAGCGAATGAATCGTAATCTGGAGACGTTAATGCAAAAACGCGTCGATGGATTACTGCTGCTGTGCACTGAGACCCACCAACCCTCTCCGGAAATTATGCAGCGCTATCCGTCGGTTCCGACGGTCATGATGGACTGGGCGCCGTTTGATGGCGATAGCGATCTGATTCAGGATAACTCGCTGCTCGGTGGTGATATGGCGACCCAGTACCTGATCGATCAAGGGTATTCACACATCGCCTGCATTGCCGGCCCGCTGGATAAAACCCCGGCGCGTCTGCGCCTTGAAGGTTACCATGCCGCGATGGCGCGCTGCGGTCTGCCCGTAGCCGAGGGATACGTGGTGACCAGCGATTTTGAGTTTGGCGGCGGGTTTAGCGCGATGCAGCGGCTGCTGGCGTTGCCGCAGCGGCCGCAGGCGGTGTTTGTCGGTAACGATGCCATGGCGGTTGGCGCTTATCAGGCGTTATACCAGGCCGGGCTGCAGATCCCGCAGGATATGGCGCTGGTGGGTTACGATGATATTGAACTGGCTCGCTATATGACGCCGCCGTTGACCACCATTCATCAACCGAAAGATGAGCTGGGGGAACTGGCCATCGACGTGCTGATCCATCGCATGGCCGACCCGCAGCAAAAACAGCAGCGCGTACAGTTAACCCCGGAGCTGGTGGTCCGCGGTTCCGCTTAGCGTTTGTGCCGCTCGCTAATCAGGTTGCGGCCATCCTTCGCTCTTAACAGCATAAACATCAGCGCCGACACGATGGTTATCACGCCCATGGTAATAAAGGTGTAGTGAAACTGCTCTACGGTGCTGGCGCTGTCAAAACCTTCATAGAAGCGCAGCACCGCAGCGCTGATGGCCACCCCGAGACTGATGGAAAGCTGCTGGGTGACGGCCAGCAGGCTGTTGCCGCTGCTGGCATTGTCATCCGTCAGATCGGCCAGGGTAATGGTATTCATGGCGGTAAACTGCGTGGACATCGCCATCCCCAGCACGAACAGCGGCAGAAGAAGCATCCACAGCGGCATTTCTGGCGACTGCAGCGAGAACTGGGCAATCATAAGGCCAATAAACACGGTGATCCCCACCAGGGTCTTACGATAGCCAAACCAGCGCAGCACCTGGGTAACGGTAGATTTCGCAATAATCGAGCCGATAGCGGTGGGGGCGATCATACAGCCGGCGATAATAGCCGGATAGCCGAAGCCAACCTGTAGCATGAGCGGCATCAGAAACGGCACGCAACCGGTACCCAACCGCGTGGCAAGGTTGCCGGCAATGCCAACCGAGAACGTATGGGTCTTAAATAAAGAGAGCGAGATAAGCGGCGCAGGATGGCGGCGCGCGTGACGGACATAGGCCAGGAGCAATATCAGACTGACTGCGATCACCGCCAGCGCCAGCCATGTCGCCACAATTTTTTCGCCAAACAGTTCAATACCGCTGGAAAATAACACCAGGCTTAAGCCAAATAACAGAAAACCGGTTATATCGAAGCGTCGGCGCGGCGTTGTGAAATTTGGCATGTATTTACGGGCGTACAGAATGCCGATCACGCCGATGGGTATGTTTATCAGGAAAATCCAATGCCAGCTGGCCCAGGTAACAAATACCCCGCCGAGCACCGGACCCAGAATCGGTCCCACCAGTCCTGGCATGGTGACAAAGTTCAGAACCGGCAGCAGTTCGCTGCGCGGATAGGCGCGCAGGAGGGCCAGCCTCGCCACCGGCATCATCATCGCCCCGCCGATCCCCTGAATGACGCGAAAAATGACCAGTTCCGTTAATGAACTGGAGAGCGCGCAGGCGAGGGAGCCGAGAGTAAACAGGCTAACGGCGATGATAAAGACCCGACGCGTGCCGAAGCGATCGGCCAGCCAGCCGCTGACCGGGATCAGCATCGCCACCGTCAGCGTATAGCTGATGATGGCCGACTGCATTGCTAACGGGGAACGATTCAGGCTGTGGGCGATAGCCGGGAGGGCAGTGTTAAGAATGGTGGCATCCAGCGCCTGCATAAAGAAGGCCATCGCCGCAATCCACGGCAGGCCGGCCATGCTGCGCCCTTTTTTTCCGCTCATGCCAAATCCTTGTTATTGATTTACGTGGTGGGGGGCGTTTAGCAGCGCCTGGCAGGCAAGTAAGGCACCCGGCGCATCACTGTTGAGAATGGCATCGACAATCGCCTGGTGGAGATCGAGCTTCACCACTTCATTTTGCGTAATTGATGTGAAGTAAGTGTGGTAGACCGAATGAAATAAAGAAGCGAATGAGCTGAGGAAAGGATTACCGCTCATTTCATAGATATGTTCATGCCAGGCCATATCGACTGCTATCCAGCGATCGCGCTGAAAATGGCGTTTCAGGGCAATCATCTCTTCCATTAGGGTATTGAGCTGCGCTTTCTGCTCTGCGGTGCCGTGGGCGGCGGCGAGAAAACAGGCCTGTGGCTCCAGGCTGCTGCGCATGACGAGAAAGTGGCTCACCACCTCTTCGAAGTTATCTTCTGTTAGCCACCAGGAGAGGAGCTCTTTATCAAGGAAGTTCCAGCTGCTGCGCGGCATGACCCGGGTGCCAATGCGAGGGCGGGGCAGCAGCATGCCTTTTGCAGTGAGTGTCTTCACCGCTTCGCGGACGGCGGTACGACTCACGCCGAACTGCTCCCCTAACTCCATTTCGCCGGGAAGAATGCTTTCCGGCTGATATTCGCCAGTCAGTATTTTTTGGGCGAGCTTCTCGGCTAGTACCCAGGAGATGTTCTTTTGTGCCGCCAGTTGCTGTGCGCTTAAAGACATAAATGCCGTTCCTTTCTTTTCTCTACTCTAACAGTATGCCACCAGGCGCCCCGTTTCGTCGGTTAAAACAGCAAAACGGCGGTTTTTTGCGACATTCCTCGCCGCATTGTTGAAAAAAGAGACGGTTGAAAAGTTTTTTTGCATTTCCCCTTGTC
>NZ_JAGRRA010000010.1:0-464494 GCF_018223875.1 Klebsiella sp. 54 | reverse complement strand
GGTTATTGATGATATGGTCGGCGGCGAGGACCAGCATCAGCGGGTCATCGCCGTGACGGGTGGCCTGAAGGGCCGCCAGGGCGATGGCCGGGGCGGTGTTGCGCCCGACCGGCTCAAGAATAATATTGTTCGACAGCTTGTTGAGCTGGCGCAGCTGTTCGGCCACCAGGAAGCGGTGCTCTTCGTTACAGATGACCATCGGTTCATGGATTTCAAGGCCCGAGAGTCGGGTGATGGTTTCCTGCAGCATGGAGTTCTGCCCGAACAGGCGGAGGAACTGTTTCGGGTAAAGCTCGCGAGACATCGGCCAGAGACGACTGCCGGTACCGCCAGCCATTATCACAGGAAGTAACATATTAATTTCCTTTAATTAAAACCCTGTTATTTAACACCCAGTAATTTACTGAGGCCAGAAGCAGATTAATATAGGCGTACAAGATAATAAATATGGCAAATTCTTAAAAAGGTTAAAAATTAGATATTAGAAATATTTTTAGAAAGGAAATGCTTAAGGTCAGGTTGCAACATTAAATATAAATTTAAAAACAGTCAGGCCAAATGGCCTGACTGTGTGAAGAAATTTATTCCAACCATTCTGTGTGGAATACACCTTCTTTATCAGTACGCTTATAGGTGTGCGCACCAAAGTAATCACGCTGAGCTTGAATCAGGTTAGCTGGCAGAACTGCGGAACGGTAGCTGTCGTAGTAGGCAATTGCGGCAGAGAACGTCGGTACCGGAATACCATTCTGCACGGCATAAGCCACGACATCACGTAGCGCTTGCTGATAGTCATCAGCGATCTGTTTGAAGTACGGCGCCAGCAGGAGGTTAGCAATGCCAGCGTTTTGCGTATAAGCATCGGTGATCTTCTGCAGGAACTGTGCACGAATGATGCAGCCCGCGCGGAAAATCTTAGCGATCTCGCCATAGTTCAGATCCCAGTTGTATTCATCAGAAGCAGCACGCAGCTGGGAGAAGCCCTGAGCATAGGAAACGATTTTACCGAGGTACAACGCGCGACGCACTTTTTCGATAAATTCCGCTTTATCACCGGCCGGTTGAGCCTGCGGACCACTCAGCACTTTCGATGCGGCTACACGCTGGTCTTTCAGCGAAGAAATATAGCGAGCAAACACGGACTCGGTGATCAGAGACAGAGGTTCGCCAAGATCCAGTGAGCTCTGGCTGGTCCACTTGCCGGTACCTTTGTTTGCTGCTTCATCAAGAATAACATCAACAAGGTATTTACCCTCTTCATCCTTCTTGGTGAAGATATCTTTGGTAATATCGATCAGGTAGCTGCTTAGCTCGCCTTCGTTCCATTCAGTGAAGGTTTGCGCCAGCTCTTCGTTGGAAAGTGCCAGACCGCCTTTCAACAGCGCATAAGCTTCAGCAATCAGCTGCATGTCTCCATACTCGATGCCGTTATGAACCATCTTCACATAATGGCCAGCACCGTCAGCACCGATATAGGTCACACATGGCTCACCATCTTCAGCAACTGCAGCAATCTGCTTCAGAATCGGAGCAACCAGCTCATAGGCTTCTTTCTGCCCACCAGGCATGATGGAAGGCCCTTTCAGAGCCCCCTCTTCACCACCGGAAACACCGGTACCGATAAAGTTAAAACCTTCGGCAGACAGCTCACGGTTACGACGGATGGTGTCCTGGAAGAAGGTGTTGCCGCCATCAATGATGATGTCGCCTTTGTCGAGGTAAGGCTTCAGGGAATCGATGGCGCTGTCGGTGCCAGCCCCGGCCTTCACCATCAACAGGATACGGCGTGGTGTCTCGAGGGATTCAACAAACTCTTGTACTGTATAGTAAGGGACCAGCTTCTTGCCTGGATTTTCGGCAATCACTTCTTCGGTCTTTTCACGGGAGCGGTTGAAAACGGATACGGTGTAACCACGGCTTTCGATGTTCAGCGCGAGGTTACGCCCCATCACGGCCATACCGACAACACCGATTTGTTGCTTGGACATTACATACTCCTGTCAGGTCTGATCACAGCAAAAACGTATATGGTGTAACGTTTATGTTACCTTACTATGGTTTTGTCGCAAAGCGTAAGACTCTTTGCTATAGAAAAATAATGCATGCAATGCATGCAATGTAAAATCTTATCAAATTACACAGTTTTCCGTTTCATACGAGCTAAGAACATCCCTCTAAAATACGCGGAGAAAGTAAGGATTGCAAAAAAATAAAACACCGCCCCAAGTAAGGAAAACATTATAAGCAAGAAAGCACTATCAATATTTCCCAAGGGATAATGCGAATGGACCATTGACAATAAAAAAATCATTACTGCGACAGCAATGAAAATAGGGAATATTGCTTTAACCAAAGAAAAAAGTGTATCATTAATAATCTTCATTAAAAGATACATAACAGGAAAGAAATTTAGTATGTTTGCAATCATATAACACATAGCAAAAGTACTGATATCATAATGAACACCGATCAAAAAAGATGAAACTTGTAAAAAAGCACCTATAATGCCAAGCTTTAATAATACATCAGTTCGACCTTTTGCCATGAAAACAGATCCTGAAGTACTGAGAACAGATTGTATAATCGCAGTGGGTGCCAGCCATTTAAGAATATCACCTGTAATATGCCATTGCTCACCAAAAACAATACTTACAAAAGGTTTACTATAAAATGCCAACCCACTCATGAGCGGCGCAGTTATCAATAAAATAAAGAAAACGCAATTTATGTAAATTTTAGAAATCTGAAGGTTGTCGTCTTGTGATTTACTAAGAATAGGATATAAAGAGCGTGCAGCAACAAATGTTAAACTTTGAAGTGGGAAAAGCATTATCCTGTAGGCTAAATTATAACTACCAAGAATTGTGGCATTCATGAATTTACCAATCATGAAGCTATCTGTATTTCTGGAAAAATAGTTTATAAAATTGAACAAAGATAAATTAGCGCTGAATGAAAATATTTTCTTTAATTCATCACCATTTATGATGGTTTTAAACGATGGACGCCAAGATGATGCAACCCAAAACTGAATTGCAGACATTAAATTTAGTACAATTGCCTGAAAAACTAAACTATATACACCAAATCCAAGATTCGCCAATACAATAGCGACGATCACAGAAACTGTAGATGATGATACTTCTATAATGGAGATTTTCTTGAATTGAGACTCCCTTTCCAGAAGTGCAAGATGAGCCGCTGCGCAACTTGATAAAGGAAAAACCACGCTTAGAATTACCAGTACATAAAATAGTTTATCTTGGTGATATAAACTCGCAATAAATGATGATGAACCAAGAACTATAATACATAATCCGACACCCATTATTACATTAAGCCAAAAAACGGTGTTAACCAAATTTGAGGTTAACTCTTTTCTCTGTATTATTGCAGCGGAAGTTCCCAAGTCCCGTAATAGAGTACCTAGATTAATCACTACCATTGCCATCGCCATAATACCATACTCAGCTGGAGGAATTATTTTCGCCAAATAAACGACATTAATTAGCTGAGCTAAAATCTTAAATGCTTGTGAAAAAAAATTCCACTTAGCATTATTTAAAAGTGACATTTAAGTATTCCATCAAAAAAGAGAATAAATTATCAAAGCAAACTTTAAGTTCTAGGATGCTTACCCCTTATAAAGACAGAGAATATATGATAGACATTTTTAAAATTTACATTATAAATTTCAATTAAGATGGCCTTTGCCAAACCAGCAATTAATCGAAAGTGATTTTTTGAATAATATTTTATAGAGAGAACTTTATCATACAGCCTTTCACGATAACGCCACTCCGTCATCTTTTCCGACGTGGACGATAGCAAATGGAATATTTTTCCAGTCACCATAGCCTTGATAACTACATTTTGTTTCTTCAACCTCTCAATCCTACGAAACAAACTAAGATCAACACCGTATAAGGCAAATCGCTCATCAAACAAACTCAAATTATACTTATTAAACTTATCTATCAATGACTTGTATATTATTAATCCTGAACCGATAGAGTAAAAGTAATTATCTTGCGGAAAAATAAATCCTGCCTCATAATCCCCCAACTTAACACCTCTAGGATATGTAACTCCACCAGTTGTTTTATCAATTATCTGGGGGAGCAACAAATCAACTTTTTCATCAATCATTGCAAAGTTTTGAGGCTCATCAAAATAGTCACGTTCGAAACTACTATCATCATCAAAGAATACATATTTATCGTAATCACTAACTGAAAGACATTCATTATAGATAACACTTAATGGTCTATTTTCAGTATAATTAAAAAGTTTAACATCGTTATTAGGACGACTTAGAAAAGGTGCACACTCATCATTCAATGTTACGATACTAGGGCCATTATTGACTACAAATAACGTTGCGTTTTCAAGAGAGGAATCATTTATAGAATCTATTGTCAGAGAATCTACAATTTTTTTATTATATAAAATAACAACAACTAACGTTCTATAAGTATTGTACATGTTTGTTACACCTAGTATGGACTGAAAATCATCTCAGTTAATAGCGAATGTTATTTTAAGTTATATAAGTCACGACTACCAAAAATAATTTTCAAAACATTTTTGGCCTTTGACAATTCCATACGTCTAATTCTGTTAAAAAAAGTAACAAATAGCGACAAATATACAGGAAGAATAGATGCAGGATAGTATTTTTTAGCAATCAGAATACGATTTCGAACCCAAAAATAATCAGAAAGAATACCTTTTTGAGTCGAGGCCCCTTCCTTATGATAAACTATGCTTTCGGTAGCACAGTAAATACGATATCCCAGATTTTTCGCACGTAAACAATAGTCAATTTCTTCATAGTAAAGGAAATAATCTTCACACAAAACTCCAATATCATTTAATGCTTCAGCACTAATAAGCATTGACGCCCCTATTACATAATCTATGGAGTTTGATATCACCTCATCATCAAACTCTATGGTAGCGTTCTCGTTTGCTTTATAATGATATGAAGAACAAAAAAGAGGATTAAAGACTCCTCCTAACCCTTGCAATTTATCCCTCTCAGAGAAATATACCAACCTGGAACCACATATACCGATTTTTTTATCTTTAGAAAACGCCTCTTTCATTTTTAACAAACTATGAGGATCAACTTCTGTATCATTGTTAAGCAACCATACATAACTCATGTCATTTTGAGAAAGAGCAAAATTGATTCCAACATTATTACCACCTGCATACCCTAAGTTTTTACCAATATTAATCAAATAAATTCCACTGTTATTCGTTGTTTTAATAGAACTAAAGTTAACAGGTAAATCTATTTTATTGATTGGAAAATGCTCCTTTAAACCTTCCTTTAATTCATTATGCCAATTCATTATTTTTAATACTGAACCATCAGAAGAACCATTATCGCAAATTACTACCTTAAATTTCTCCTCTTGAAGTTCTAAAAGAGAATTTAGACAGGACAAAGTATCAAGAAGACCATTCCAATTCAGAACAACTATATAAACCATTTTTATTCCTTAGCGAGTTTTATTACCGCTGCCCAAAAATCGGCAATTGACTCTTTACTATATTTTTGAGCTATAGCGATTGCATTAATCCTATCTTCAACCAGCAAATGTGGCTGGTTCTGATACTTTTTAAAGGAAGCATTTACGCTTTGTATATATTCATCTTCAGAAAAAACATTAATCTTTAAAGTACTATGACCGAGAATAATACTTGGCCCATTATGATCTGTACATAATGGTATGCAACCACATGCCATCGCTTCTATCAATACCATCCCAAATAACTCTTCCCAAAAAGGAGTCCTCTTAGATGGTAACAATATAAAAGTTGATTCACGGTAAAGATCAGCAAGCTTATTTTTATCTTTAATAAAATTATATACATTAACATTGCTAATTTCTCTAGCCTCAATTTTTACATGTTCGCTCAGAGGCCCTTCGCCTACAATAATAAATTCGACTTCAGAGTTTATTTTTGCAATAGCTAGTAAATCATCAACGCCCTTTTCTTTTACTAATCTACCGACAAAAATAGCTTTTAACTTGTCATTTTTATTTTTGGTTTTGACATTAAAAGTCGAGGGTTCATAACTATGGTAAACTACTACAATCTTAGATTTATCTATATTAAAATTATCAACCAATTGTTGTTTTACTGTCTCCGTTACTACAGCAAATGAATTAACTCTATGCTTTAGAAAGAAAGACCACCATTTAAGAATTAGCTTTTTATTAAAGCTATACTGTTTAGGGTATTTTGAACCATCCCATTTGGTCCATGATGTATGGTAAATCACATGAGAATATTTAAGTATTCGATTAAAAAAAAACACCCTATAGTCAATAGGGGCAATACCTATAATTACGGTTTCGCCTTTAAGAAGTCTAGGGAACAAGAAAAAGGAAAATAGTAAAAAAAAATCCCTAATAGCTTTTAAAATGAATTTTTGATTTCTTTTCTTGACCCCAGAAAAAATCAACTTTAGCGTTGAAAATTCATAATAACTCAAACGAGTGTTATATAATTCAGCAACCTTTGTAGCACCAATATAGTGCGAAGGTTCTCCATACTCATGTATGATTATCATTATCACTCCTGCAAATATGAAAAAATGACTGAATGGAACAATCAAAAGTAAGCATCGAACCGATGATGTTTACAAGAATTGATTTAAAAATTAATATTCAATTCTTTTTGCTTCATTAAAACCATCCCATTTTTTATTAATATAATCATTTATCTCTGCCTGAAAACGCTCATTAGAAAATCTTATTGCATTAGATCGACAGTCAATAGGTAAAATTTTATGGGATATTTTTTCAAATTCTTGTATTGCATTTATAATATCTGCAACCTTTTGGTTATCAAAGAAAAGCCCCGTTGGATTCTGCACACCGTATGGACGAATAGTCTCTAATACCCCCCCTTTTCCAAAGGCAATAACCGGAGTACCACAGGCTTGTGCTTCAACAGGAGTAATACCAAAATCCTCCTCTGCAGCAAAAACAAACGCTTTCGCTTTACTCATATGCTCAACAAGGGTTTTATTAGATTGGTAGCCAAGTATATGTATATTTGGTGTTGCTTTGGATTTTATTTTTGCCATCTCAGGCCCATCACCTATTACTATTAATTTTTTATCAGGCATGTGACTGAAAGCTTCAACTATTAAATCCATTCTTTTATAAGGCACAAGCCTAGATGCCGTTAAATAATAATCATCTTTATTATCATATAATTCAAATTTATTAATATCTACCGGTGGATAAATAACATCAGCTTTTCGTCCATAAACTTTATTTATCCTTCGAGCAATAAATTTTGAATTAGCAATAAAATGATCTACGCTATTAACAGTTCTTACATCCCAAATTCTAAGTTTATGTAAGATCCATTTTGCGAGTAACGCCTTTGCTCCTGAACTTAAACCTGCTTCTCTTAGGTACTGATGTTGTAGATCCCATGCATATCGTATCGGGGAATGAACATAACTAATATGCAATTGATCAGGCCCAGTCAAAACTCCTTTTGCTACAGCATGACTACTTGAAAGAATTATATCATGTTTCGAAACATCAAGTTGCTCAATAGCTAATGGCATAAATGGAAGATATGTTTGATATTTTTTCTTTGCTTTAGGTAGTTTCTGAATAAATGTCGTCGTAATAGTTTTATTATTAAATTGCTGTCTATGCTCATCGGAAAGAAAATCCACCACAGAGTATAAATCTGCCTCAGGGAAAACTTTTATAAACTCTGCAACAACTTTTTCTGAACCAGCATATGTAATAAACCAATCAGCGACAATTCCGATATCAATTTTTTTCATAATTTATTTCACATATTAATAGTAAACAATAATCAGCTTAATTGTAATAGGCAATGTCATGTATAAGCATCTGTTTAATTGAAGGTTTTTCTGGTCGTACACATATGAGCTACTGATAAGAAATAATCAATAGCATCTCTTGATTACGCCATCACCAACTCCCGTTAATTGTACCATTTCACATCGAATGCTTATTTTATTCTCAATTTCAGATTTACTATCAAATATAGTAGCCGGTGAAGTAGATATTTTCATGTAGCTACTTATAAAGAAAGGAATGGTTGACATTATGAAAATAATTAACAAAAAAATAGTCTTATAAGCATACAGATATCCTTTCTTGCTCTTGGACTCAAAATAATTATCAAGTCCCATAACGATGAATGGAACAAAATAGTAACCAAATCTTACTAAAAACTGAGCCATTTTAGTTAACAACAAAAAATAAGTTGAAAGTACAGCCCAGAGTATCTTTTTGCTTTTTTGCTGCTTAAATATAATAATACTTATGATCAATAGCGCCAAGAATACATAACTTTGTTTCTGTTGAAGCATATATAGAAGAAATGAAAATCCATTATTGCCGAGTAAACTACTATAGTCTGAAACTTTATCACCTATATATGGTATAAAGCTAATAATACCAGGAGAAGATAGTACAATTAAAAGTGATGCTATAAATAGAGTAATGAATATGACATTTAGTTTTAATCGTCTCTCATTATCAATAAAGATAAGATTATAAAGTAGTGCAGTTAAAGCTGACACATGGAAAAATGATGCCACAATTATATAAGGCAGGATTTTCCAAGGGTATTCTTTGTTTGTTCTTGATAAGCCTAGTAGAATAATTCCCAGAGCAATTCCTTGGCGAAATTGCTCTGAAAACATATAAAAACCTAAAAGTGAAAACATACAATAAAAGGCAATCATTGGATTATTCATTTTTTTACAAAACGAATAACAACAATAATATATGAACAGATAAATAATAAAAACAAGGTACTTGAAAGGAAAGTCAAATGAAACGAACAACTTCATTAAATAAAACAAACCAGGTTCGAAGGGCAAAGTTGTTGTATATATACTGTCATAGTAAAAATCATTATAATTTATCCAATCATAACCATAACCAAACGTCATAGAAAAGAATAAGGCGACAAAGGGGAATGACACATAAAACAATTTCTTTTTGGATATAAAAGAGAAAACCATCAATATAAACGATGTAATTATAAAATACATGACTTACGCCTATGCAATAATGAGTTAATAAAGCGTTAAGCTCCGTGTATTAAATCACTTCAGCTCATTACGATTAACTTCAAATTCCTTTTTGAGACACAAGTAGGACTGCTTTGGTGACCAATCATAGTTTAATAATCCGAAATGGACTCCAGTTGACCTAACTATCCCGTCATCTTTAAAATCATAAATATATAATGCTTTGATGCCGTGAGCTTTTGCATCTCTTATTGCTTGTATGATGTTTTGGCATTGTACTTGAGGGGTAACGCCATCTTTCTCTCCTGCCACTGTACTCCATCCAATCTCCGTAATATATAATGGTTTACCATTAAGTTTTTTGTTTTGAGTAACCAAACTTACCGAATATTTTAGATCATTTACATATGTTTCGTATTTATTATGGGGTTTTGGCTTATAGGTTGTATAAGGGTGTATTGCAAAAGCGTCCGTATAATCTTCAATGCCTGAATCAAGATATGTTCTCATTGAGTCATCATTACCGATACCCAAATGCTTATCGAAGGCAGCCGATGAGAAGGCAGAAGTAATAACAGTTGAGTTGGGATTGTTTTTCTTAATTATTGGATAAACACTTCTTACTAATTTCTGATAATCAGCATTATTACCTGGTGACGTACCACCTAAGGATGAATCCCATTCATTCCAAACTTCATAGTAATTTACTTTATTTTTAAAATGAGCTGTCAAAAAATTCACATAATTACTGAATGCAATTCTAGACTCGTTATCTGTCGGTTTATCACCATTATTATAATTTTTATTGCCATATTCCAAAATTACAAGTGGTTTCATATCATTTTTAATCATTTCGTCAACTGCATAGTCCCATTTTGCAGGGATTTGGTACTGTCCTTTTTTTTGCTCAACCTCCGACCAAGGCATATCTAATCTTAATGATCGAATACCAACGTCAACGGACATATTAATCGTTTTAGTTATATTCTCTTCAGAGTCATGGAGAATATGAGCATTTACTCCTAGCAAAAAATCATCTGCATAGCAATTGATTGCTGCCGTCACTAAAAAAGTGAAAAAGAATACATTTAAACCATTCGACTTCATAATGTCACCTAAAAATGTTATTTATTCTGTTAACCGCGCCATCCCATGTATACTTCCTGATCTGTAACAATCCTTTTTTTTTCAATTCATCTTGCAACTGTTTATTATCTACTAAAGCTTCTATTCCAGATTTCATTGAGTCCAAACTGGTTGGGTCAATATAACATGCTGCTTCACCCGCTACTTCTGGAAGCGATGTAATATTTGATGTCAAAACAGGTGTCCCACAAGCCATACTTTCAATTATTGGCAAACCAAACCCTTCATATAACGAAGGAAAAAACAAAAAAATCGCTCCTTTATATAGTGAAGCCAGTGTCTCTTCTGAAACTTTACCAACGAATTTAACCCGTTCCAAGGCATTATTTTTTATAAGAAGGTCTGAAATCGCTTGAGTACTTTCTCCCGTAAGAATTAGTTGCACTTTCTTATCTATATCAGCACGTAAAAATGCATCGATTCCATTAATTTCATTTTTATGAGGTTTTCGATTACCAACCATGAAAATATATGGCCTTTCGTTTTTATAAGGGGTGGCATTAATATTAAATGCTTCCGAAACACCATTATTGACTACAATTACATCATTTGCATTTCTTCCTGACCACTCAACAATTCTTTTTTTTGTAAACTCAGATACTGTGATTACTGATTTAGCTTTTCTACATGCCCTTTTCAATATAAAATTATAATATAGCCTTTTCAGTTGCGATGAGTTACCCGCAATATCAATATGATTTAAATCATGTACCGTTATATAAGTTCTTGACAGAAAAAAAAGAGGTGAATTATATCCAGGAGTGAAATAAGCTTCCTTATTAAATAACAAATATAATGTTAATTTGAAACAGTCAAATTTCCCAGCAGGATTTCCTTTAAGATTTATTCTTACAAAATTATCGTTGGCTTTGAAAATTTCTTGAGCAAATCTGCCAATCCCATGTTGGCCAAACCAGCGCGAGTCGAAAATCACTTTATCCATTTCACTGTCCTTATTCATCATTTAATAGGCACCATCTTTTTTCAGGACAACATTTATTGTTTTAAATAGTATTGCAATATCGTTCCACATAGACCAGTTCTTTACATACCAAGCATCCAGATATACACGTGTATCATAATCCACATCACTGCGCCCACTTACCTGCCACAGTCCAGTCATACCTGGTTTGCTAAGTAAGTAATAGCCTACCTCATCATTATATCTTGACAATTCTGCTTTTATTATTGGACGAGGACCTACTAAACTCATTTCGCCCTTCAAAACATTAAATAACTGCGGTAATTCATCCAAGCTTGTTCTTCGTAGAAAATTACCAATTTTAGTTACTCGTGGATCATTTTTTAATTTAAAAGTTTCATTCCATTCATTTCTTGCTAACTCATCAGACTCTAATAATTTATCGAGAACTTCTTTGGAGTTTATAACCATCGAGCGAAATTTTAGACATTTAAACGCAACTCCATTTTTCCCAATCCTTTCATGTCCATATATTGCTGGACCACCATCTTCTTTAACTTTTCTACTTATATAAAAAAGCAAAGGCGATAGAATAATTATAATTGTTAATGATGCAAATATATCAAAAGTGCGTTTTATTAATCTTGAAGACCATTTTGCTAAATTTTGCTGCACTCGAAATATCATTACTTCATGACTAAAAATAAAAGAAAGATCAGTACTGTCTAATGGAACCCCTCTAAGCGTAGGTATAACTGAAACATAGCGATACCCTTTTATCATAAACTCTCTTAACCAAAAGTTCCTTGCATCACTCTGATGAGATTCTACTGCAACAATAAACTGGGTTCGCTTGTCCATCTTATCTAACCAATCTTTTTCTACTTCACTGATTTGTATGCCTTCAATTCCTTCATTGTTCTCATCATCCGATTCTACAAAAACAAAACCAACTACCCGAAGACCTAAATTATGTTCGCTGTTTATTGCGATAAATGCATCCTTAGCATTTTTACCACTTCCGATAATCCATGTATCACGTAACCAATAACCACATTTGTTCAAAATCCATTTTGTTCCGACGCGAGCCAATGGCACAAACGTAGCAGCTAAAACCCACGTTAATAACCACACATATCGTGAAAAATACCATTTAGCAAAAGCCATTACGGCCATTTCAATAACAGCAAAAATTACTAATGTTCGCAAAATTTCTTTTAATTCATACCAAAAGGTTTTTCTGTAGAAATAATGACGGAGGCGTATACCATACCAGGCTACGCAACATAATCCCAATAACCAATGCAATGTCGCCCAACTTTCAATCTGATTTTCAGGTACTCTATTTTCAAAATCCATCAGAGTAACAGAAAGTATGGCCAATGAAAGATAAAGTGAAAAAACAAAACTGATGAAGTCTGAAGCTGCCAAAGACATACTACAAATAATATTTTTTGCAAAGCGTGTCATACTTTCCTCTGCTTAAATATTAGCATTGTTAAGTTTCCTTACAGGCTATGTATAGGATTGGCCCGTTACACGGGCCTGAGTTAATTTATTTCTTATCAGTATATGAATAGCCATAGTGATTATAGCCATAACTATAATAGCTACTTGCTTTTCTCACGACACCATTCAAAATACATCCTTTAATTGCAATACCACTTTGTTCAAATCGTTTGATACTGACCGAAATTTCTTTTACAGTATTTGACTCAAATCTTGCAACCAGTAATGTTGTTCCAGCATACTTTCCTATTATTGCAGCATCTGTAACAGCAAGGATTGGTGGTGTGTCAATAATAACCAACTCATAATTATTTGTAGCCCAAGTTAGAAGATTTTCAAATCTTGGATGCATCAGTAGTTCGGCCGGATTAGGTGGGATATTACCACGACTTATATAATCAAAACCTGCATTTTTAACAGTAGTAACAACATCTTCAATTTTTTTCTGACCTGAAAGGATGTTGGATAAACCAGCACTTTCACTAAACCCTAACATTTTATGGACATAGCCTTTTCGGAGATCTGCATCTATAAATAATATTTTTTTACCAGTAGATGCAATGATTGCCGCTAAATTTGTACTAATGAATGTCTTACCAGCATTAGGACTTGCTCCAGAAATCATTAATACATTATTTTTGGCCTCCATCATTGCAAAATGAAGACTTGTCCGTAAACTCCGTATAGCTTCAACTGCAAGATCTGCTGGGTTTTCTATAGCAAGAA
The DNA here is from genome assembly GCF_018223875.1 of Klebsiella sp. 54. Lineage (NCBI taxonomy): Bacteria > Pseudomonadati > Pseudomonadota > Gammaproteobacteria > Enterobacterales > Enterobacteriaceae > Klebsiella > Klebsiella sp. 54. Next base: position 451,136 of record NZ_JAGRRA010000010.1, on the reverse strand, counting down.
GTGCATCTGATTCATTTTTGCGCCGTTTATTTTTACCAACATTTTTAGTTAACCACTCTGATACAGGGACACTTGCATAAACGTTAACCCCCATATCTTCTAATTGCTCTGGAGATTCAATGCCTCTTCGTAGAAATACATTTAATAGAACTAAACCTACAGATACCAGTAAGCCTAAGAATACGCCTATTGCCACAATCATTAGTTTTTTAGGTTTAATAGGTTTTGGTTCTGTTACTGCATTATCGATTATTCGTACGTTACCAATAGCGCTAGATTTTGCAATACTTAATTCCTGCTGCCTATTGAGCAATTGCATATAAACAGCTCTACCAGATTCGACATCTCTACTCAATCTCAATACTTCTTGTTGAGTGGTTGGCATATCACTTACTTTTTTATTCAGCTTATTTTTTTCCTCTTGTAATATTTGTCTTTTTTCAATAAGCGCTTTATAAGTGGGGTGTTCTTTTTTATATAACTGCGAAATCTCGGCTTCTCTAAATGTTAATTCATTCAATTGATTGTCTACGTTAACTATTTGACTTAATACCGAGCGGGCTTCCATAGACAAATCGACAGAATCCTTCATTTGTCGATAAGCGTTTAATTTATTTTCAGCAATATCTAAGTCAGAGCGAACTTTTGGTAACTGCTGATTCAGAAATTCCAAACTCTTAGCATCTTGTGCAGCCTGTCTTGCGACGTTTTGTGCTAAATAATTTTGACTAATACTATTTAGTATATTAGAAATTAGAGCTGGGTCATCTCCTGAAAGCATTAACGTTAGCATACCTGTATCTTTTCCTTGATCGGATACGCTTAATACTTCCTGTAGATCATTAATCGCTTTTAAACGTGATCTGTATATAACATTAAATTTGGTCCCTGGTTCAGCCTTAATTTCATTGACTAATATTGAGATATTTTTATCTTCAAGTAATTCGCCAACTTTACCATGAACTGTAAAATCATCTCCTGTTATTTCATATTCCTCATTATCTATAACTGTGAGAATAACTTTTGGCGCATCTGCATCATCTGAACCAGGAAGATATAATCTTGTTATACTAATTTTCCCATTACTTTCACCTAGTGCACGGGCTAAGCCACGTCCGATGATTGGAAAATATTTTTGCTTTACTACAGTTTGCAAATCAAGATCAGTTACCGTCTTACCAAGGATCATTCTTGATTGTAATAAAGCAATTTCTGGAGCTGATTGTGGTTGCGCATCTGGTAGCATCTGAGTCAAGCTGTTAAGAATGGCGTTTCCTTGCTTTTGCTCTACTTGAATCAAAGCGTTAGCTTGATAAATTGGCGTAGCCAAAAGTGCATACAAAACAGCTAATACTGTAAATGCGGATGTAACAGCAATTATTAGTTTGCGGTGATCAATTAACTCCCCGATTAATCTTCCTATTTCAATTGCATCAGAATCTGTGGTAGGAGAGTTATTTTTTATAACTGAAGTCATTAGTATTTTCCTGATCTTATCTGTCTAATTTATCAACCCAACTATTACTGCTCTGGACAATGAGTTCATATACTGACTCGAATGCTTCGTCACTTTTCTTATAGGGGTCAGGAATTTCTTTCTGGTTTAACCAGTGCCCTAAAAGCATTGTCTTTCCACGAACTTCTGGCGCAATATTAGTTACTTGTTCTAAATGATAATGTTCCATTACCAGTATGAGATCATATTCTCTTCCTAACTTCGAAGTGAACTGTTTCCCTTTATGTCCATCAAGTTTTATATCATGTTTCTCTGCAACTCTAATTGCAGATTCATCTGCTGGATGATCAACCAGCGCAGCTACCCCTGCTGAATCGATTTTCTTGTTTATGAAGAGTCCACGAAGTATTCTCTCAGCTATTGGGGAGCGGCAAATATTTCCTGTGCAAATAACTAAAATTGAATCAAACATATATCACCACGTCCTTATAAATTTCCCGGTTTCTGTCATATCATGAACACCTGTAATTGTTGGTACAAGTTGTGATATTACACGGTTCCAACGAACCAATGGAGCGGTGGTAACATAAACAATATCATAAGGTTGCAGATGGAATTCAGTACCTAACACCATAGCGGATGCATCTTGTGCATTTAACTGATAAATATTTGCAATCTTTCCTTGTTTGTCGCCTTTCAATTGCCGGATAACGAACACACCGGTCGCATCACTCATTTCTTGTGAAATTCCTTCAGCATTACCTAATGCTTCAGCTAAAGTCATACCACTACGGTCCATCTTCATGGTTGCTTGTTTACCAACCTCACCCATAACAAAGACTTTTAGATCATCATTACGCGGAACAAATAAAATGTCGCCCGGGTATAAAAGATGGTTTTGTGACAAATCTCCTTTTTGCATTAAGGCATAAAGTGAGATTTTTGTATCTTTCCCATTATGCGTTAGCACAACGTTCCGCCAGTCAGCCTCAGGCCCCAGTCCACCAGCATTATTGATCGCATCCATCACAGTTAATGGAATATTCGTAATCGGCTGCTGGCCTGACTTCATAACTTCGCCAGTAACATAAGTTTTCTGCGATCTAAAGGCAGCAATACTGACGTCAACCTGTGGGCTTTCGATATAAGTGGTTAAACGGCTGGCTATATCCTGGCGTACCTGGCTTAATGTCTTGCCTGCCACCTGCACCTTACCGATATATGGATAAAAAATGGTGCCATCGGAGTTTACCCAGTTACCGGTATCGCTGGCGCTGCGGTATTGCCCAGCAGGAGTAGTCAATTCCGGGTGATCCCATACAGTAACCATCAGTACGTCACCTACCCCAATGCGATATTCATAGCTACGAAGTAAATTATCCAGCTGCGGGTTTGGACGAGCAAGAACGGTCTCCGGACGCAGTTGATCGATTAGGCCGGGAGTCATAGGGTAAACATTAACCAGCTTATCCAGATCGTAGTCGCTGTCTGGTAGTTCAACCACATTCTTACGCAGGCTATTTAATCCCTGCCCAGGAATAATCGTACAACCCGATAAAAACCCAATTGCCAACGCTAATGCCGAAAATCTAACAAGTTTTTTCTTCATAATGTCACATCATCAGTAAATCAAAATTTGCCAATTCCTGAGCAGCTGTCATAGCCGTTACTTCCCTGCCGGCTTGTGGAAAGATAAAAGCTGACTGCGTCCTGCAGCGCTACCACCCTCTCTCCCCTGTTTTCAGCATTCAGCCTTATAAACTAAACGGTATTTCTATCCCTGCGCTGGCCCCAACGTCGTCGCTGTCGCTATTGTTAGCGTTGGTGTACCACAGTGAGGTATTCAGACGAACCGACTGATAAACATCTCCGCTCCACCCCAGCTGTACACCTTTTAGAGTATCCGCATGAGGGAACGCTTTGTTGATCAACTGATTCTCAGGGTTAACCTTCGCGTATACTAAGCGCGTGCTCCAGCGCTGGTTATCCTCCGTAATAAGCTCAACCTTTCCGGCGATGAGTTGACCATCCCCACCCATCGCATCACCCAGCGGATAGCCCTGCTGGTAATAACCATCGGTATAGATATGATGGGTATAGCTGTAATTGGTTCGGCTCATATTGGTGCGCGTGTCATGTGCTTCCACGTACCAGTTAACAGCATCCTTACCCCAGCCGTGGTGCCCTTCCACCCCTCCCAGGAACATATTAGACGATGGAAGAAAACCCGACTCATCCTCACCGATCATCTGTCCGTAGAAGCTTACCGGCCAGCCAAGCGTCGGTTCCAGTTTGAACTTAAAGTCAAAACCGGCCAGTTGATTGCCCGGTTCATTAGGATCATTCGCGGCGGTATTATCTTTACCGGTTAAACCATCCCAGAAGTTGCTGAGTGATTCAGGGCGCCCTTCCCCGCCCCACTGCATAATACGCGACGCACCTAATTCTAATGACTGGAACGGCGTGAAGGTAAAGCGTCCGCCGATAATTTTGGCATGAGGTACCGCGGTATATTGATTCATCTGGCTGGCGGAGATCTGGTACTGCCATGGACCCACCCAGCGTAACCACCAGGTCTCTGGAGCCGCCTGCTCTGCCCGCTGCATCAGGAAGCCGGTCATCGGCCGCATTGCATCCCCACGGATCAGGCTGCCTTCATACCCGGGCCCCCACCACTGGGGTACCTGGCCAAAGGAGAGCCACTGGTTCCAGAACTTCACCGCACCGTAGGCGCCGTTGGCGTTGAAGCGCGATCCGTTGCTGATCCGTTCCCCCCCTTCGACGTTGCCCTGGAGATGGACATCCCACCACTCGCCGCTGTTATTAAACGCCAGGCCTAACGAGTTATCTGCCGACTGCGTCTGACCAAACCCCTGCGGAGTGCCCGGTTGGTCGGTTGAGGTGTAGCCGGTGACCCGGAAATCGGCTTTTAACGCTGACAGTCGCTGATTGATACGAGCCAGCACCACTTGCTCAGAAGAATAGGAAGGTTTGGCCTTTTTTAGCGCCCGGGCGATCTCTTCCTGACTTAGCGGCCAGGTCGACAGGCTCAGATGGATGACCCCCCGATCGGAAAGCCAGGCAAGGTCGTTACGCAAGTCATTGTCATTTACCACTAACCCGGCCGCGTAAGCCTGGGCTCCCAGTGAGGAAAGCAAACCCAACGTCACGGCAATGCGCGCAATTTTTATCATTGTACAAGATCCATTTTCAGCCCCGCTGTCGTATCTCAATGAGAATGAGGGGAATACCAAGATAGAAAGCGCTCGCGGCACCAGCTGACTTCACTGTGCAACACCGGCGAGGCAAGTACAGTTACCCTAAGCTGCTTGTAACCCTTATAACATCCACCCAGCTCACAATGTAGGCGAATTTTACCCTACAGGCTATCGATGAGACGGGAAAGTTGGTTTAAAGGTGATATCAGCAGCCGCTCCTGACCCTTTTTGAGGATATTTGATAAGCATCATAGATATCTCATCGCGTTAATCACCCAGAGAGTGTCGATTTTTATAGCCGTTCAAAGAAGGTGTTTTGTGTTGCAGCAGGTGGTTTCAGCGACGCTACCGCCCCTGGCTTAACAGCTACCAGCGCACTGACTACCTGAACGGCGTATTTATCGGCCTGTGGGTGATAAATTGGTCAGGCCTTTATTTTTGCGGCGTTAAGTCTACGGGATTTCGGTCACAATTGGGAGTCTTGCTGCCGAATATCTGCCAATTAATGCCGCTTACCCTTTTATTGGCGAAAATAAGCGGGTCAACGCTTAAGATTATTCACTACGCTAATCGGCCATACAGTGAAGCGTTGTTGCCATCCTATCAAGCATGAGACTAACCATCTGTAAAACAAGATATTTTACGGAAAGGTCGCGTCATTCAAAAATCAGATGATGGCGTCTAAGTCAACTACAATTTCTAATAGTTTCCTGGTATCAGAATATTCAGCAGACGTGCTCCAGGTCCTTTCTCAGTGCATTTAAGAAACGTCTCATACCCGCTATATCCAGGCGAATATGAAATAGCAATGTAGTAGCACTTCATTATTTCATAAATATGAATTATCAATTGCCTGTCATATAGTAGATTCTTTTCTTATTTGTCTAATTAACCGGCGAAAACTTAATTTCCCCTGTAAAACAAATGGCGATTACCAGGCCTGCTTATGTAGATCGTTACGCGTAAAGGGTTTATCCAGAGGTCCAATTGCAGTGGCGATTTGCCCCAGCAGGGACTGAGTCGGCGCTTTATTGCCGCTATGCAACAGGATAAGGGGGACCATCACCAGGCACGCGACGCCGCCCCAGGAAATACTTAGGCTTTCCGAATGGGTGGTACGTTTTTGCAGCAGCAGGAACAAAGCGCTGCCAGCAGCACCGAGCAGCAGGCCAGCGATCACTTCCGAGACGGAATGCGCATGGATGACCAGCCGTGAATACCCCACCACTGCGGCTAAAGCATAGCCGGCGGCGACAGCTGCTTTTTGCACACCCGCCGAAAAACGGGCGCTAAGCAGCCATAAGAAGATAGGCCAGAAGGCCGCGGAGAGCGCTGAGTGGCCGCTGAAGCCGGTGTAATCCAACTCGCGAATACCCAGTCCCCAGCCCATAAAGGCCAGTTTGGAGGCGCAGACAATAGCGCCGGTGATGCCGAACAGCAAACTCCACTGCCACGCCAGCAACCGCGACGTTTTACGCAGCATCAGGACCATAAACAGCGCCGCTGCGCTGGGCAGCAAAACGGTGCTATCGCCAAAAAATGAGATGAGTTGCCAGTTCATATACCTGTGATCCTTCGATGATGTCCACTGCCGTGCTCAGGGATTATCCGTAATGTCTGTACCAGCTCGCATGCCAATTCATTTCACATTTTTATGCATGCAAGTGAGATGTTTAAAGCGGAAACATGATCGCAGTCAAGTTTTATTTTCTGCTGACGTTGACCGCTTTCCCTGCACTTTAGGAATTGTCGCACTAAGTGACTATTCATAAAGCATTATTGCCGCTACTCCGACCATTGCACCACAGAGGCCAGAGACAAACTACAAGAAGTCTCCGAAGCCATACGTTTCTTTACAATCGTTATAACATTCACGTTATGAATAATTTCTGCATAACGTTATGAGCGGCGTGGCGAAAGGTTCTGCCCTGCCGCTCATCTTTACGCCAGCGGTCAGGCCAGCAGTTTTTTAATGCTTTCGCGGAATTTGGCACCTTCTTTCAGGTTACGCATTCCGTAGGTGACGAAGGCCTGCATATAGCCCATTTTCTTACCGCAGTCATAGCTTTCGCCGGTCATCAGCATCGCGTCAACAGACTGCTTTTTCGCCAGTTCGGCAATGGCGTCGGTCAGCTGGATACGGCCCCAGGCACCCGGTTCGGTACGCTCCAGTTCGGCCCAGATATCCGCCGACAGCACGTAGCGGCCCACCGCCATCAGGTCGGAGTCCAGGGTCTGCGGCTCGTCCGGTTTTTCAATAAACTCAACGATACGCGCTACCTGCCCTTCCGCCACCATCGGCTCTTTGGTCTGAATCACGGAATATTCGGAGAGATCCCCCGGCATGCGTTTCGCCAGCACCTGGCTGCGACCGGTCTCGTTAAAGCGGGCGACCATGGCGGCGAGGTTATAGCGCAGCGGGTCCGCAGTGCCGCCGTCGAGGATGATATCTGGCAGCACCACGACAAACGGGTTGTCTCCGACTACCGGGCGGGCGCAGAGGATGGAGTGGCCGAGACCTAGCGGCTGCGCCTGGCGCACGTTCATGATAGTTACGCCCGGCGGGCAAATGGCCTGGACTTCCGCCAGCAGCTGGCGCTTCACGCGCTGCTCAAGCAGGGCTTCCAGCTCGTAGGAGGTGTCGAAGTGGTTTTCCACCGCGTTCTTCGAGGAGTGCGTCACCAGGACAATCTCTTTGATCCCGGCGGCGACGATTTCATCAACGATGTACTGAATCATTGGCTTATCAACGATCGGCAGCATCTCCTTTGGAATTGCCTTTGTGGCCGGCAGCATATGCATGCCTAGTCCTGCGACCGGAATAACCGCTTTCAAATTCGCCATATTCATCTTCACCTGTTTGGTTGCAAAACACGCAGTTATGCAAAATTGTACATGTCACAAATCCATTGAAACTGATAATACACGGATACTGCCCGGGCATCTGCCCGCCAAATTCTTAAATTCACTGTCACGTAAAAGAATACACACAACTTCCATTTACCAACAGTTAGAGCTGAGAATAATCTTATTTTCGCTCAGGTTATTCAGCGGCTCGTTTCATGCATGGCGCCATGTGGCGGAGAGGCGCGCCAGGCGGGCTTTCCGGGGCGCCGTGCCCGCCACGCCGCGCCTGTGCCCGCAAAGAATAGATATAGAAAATAAATTTTGCCAGACAATATATTTCAGCATAAACAGCCAGATATGGTGACATATTACCGCAATTCCGCGTCTATGAACTGCGATCTGCCCTATTCTGCGCTCACTTCATAATATGAATTTTGCCGGTTTTGTGAGCGGGCTTCGCGCTTCGCTTCTCCTGTGCGCGTCAATGCTCGCCGTAACGAACCGTGGGATGAAGCCCTTTTACCGCCCTCGCTGATACGCAGCCGAAAAGTTCTTATACCGGCTCGCTTATTCCAGAGCAGTGGCCATGATGTTATTTTTTCACTGTTCTTTACCGGAACATAATTCTTATCGGTTCGCTTTATGTGCTGGAAATATATCCATCCATGGCAGGGCGATATCCGCGTCGTTATTGCATTTTAGACTCATCTTATCCATGATCGTGGTAACACATACCGCAGTCGTACAGGTTTTAATACATATGGAATGGATTGCCGATCCGTCAATCTGGGCAGGTCTCGTCACGCTGGTGGTTATCGAACTGGTGTTGGGCATCGATAACCTGGTCTTTATCGCTATCCTCGCCGAGAAGCTCCCGCCCGCCCAGCGCGACCGCGCGCGGATCACTGGTCTGATGCTGGCGATGGTCATGCGTCTCCTGCTGCTGGCCTCTATCTCCTGGCTGGTCACCCTGACCAAACCGTTAATCGCTTTTCGCGACTTCAGCTTTAGCGCCCGCGATTTAATCATGCTGTTTGGCGGCTTATTCCTGCTGTTCAAAGCGACCGTTGAGCTTAATGAGCGGCTGGAGGGGAAAGACAGCGATAACCCCACCCAGCGCAAAGGGGCGAAATTCTGGGCCGTGGTGGCGCAGATCGTGGTGCTCGACGCCATTTTCTCCCTCGACTCGGTGATCACCGCCGTCGGCATGGTCGACCACCTGGCGGTGATGATGGCCGCCGTGGTTATCGCTATCAGCCTGATGTTGATGGCCAGCAAGGCGCTGACGCGCTTTGTTAACAGCCATCCGACCATCGTGATCCTCTGTCTTAGCTTCCTGCTGATGATCGGCTTCAGCCTGATTGCTGAAGGCTTCAGCTTTATTATTCCGAAAGGCTATTTATATGCGGCAATTGGCTTCTCGGTGATGATTGAAGCCCTTAACCAGCTGGCGCTGTTTAACCGCCGTCGCTTTCTTTCCGCCAATATGACGCTGCGTCAGCGCACCACCGAGGCGGTGATGAGCCTGCTGAGCGGTCAGAAAGAAAAAGCTGAACTGGATGCTGACACAGCGTCACTAGTCGCCGATCAGGATCATCATCCACTGTTTAATCCGCAGGAACGCTTGATGATTGAGCGGGTGCTGAACCTGAATCAGCGCAGCGTCAGCAGTATTATGACGTCGCGCCATGATATCGAGCGCATCAACCTCAGCGCGCCGGAGGAAGAGATCCGCAGCCTGGTGGAAAAAAATCAGCATACCCGCCTGGTGGTGACCGGCGGGAAAGATAATGAAGACCTGCTGGGAGTGGTGCATGTAATCGACCTGCTCCAGCAGTCCCTGCGCCAGGAGCCGCTGGATCTGCAGGCGCTGGTGCGACAGCCGCTGGTCTTTCCGGAGGGGCTGCCGCTCCTCTCCGCGCTCGAGCAGTTCCGTCAGGCCCGCACCCACTTTGCCTTTGTGGTGGACGAGTTTGGCTCCGTCGAGGGGATTGTGACCCTGAGCGACGTGATGGAGACCATCGCCGGCAACCTGCCCAACGAGGTGGAGGAGATCGACGCCCGGCACGATATTCAGCATCATCAGGACGGTTCGTGGACGGTTAACGGCCATATGCCGCTGGAGGATCTGGTGCAGTACGTTCCGCTGCCACTGGATGATAAACGTGAGTACCACACCGTTGCCGGTCTGCTGATGGAGTATCTGCAGCATGTGCCGCAGGTGGGGGAAACCATTGAGATTGACGGTTATACCCTGCGCACGCTGCAGGTCGACAGCCATCGGGTGCAAAAGGTGCAGATCGTCCCGCCGGTAAAGCAGGAAGAGCTGGATTATGAGGTGTAATCCTAAGGGATAAATAACGGCCCGGGGTATCCCGGGCCGTAAAATTGATAGCCAGGTACCCTGTTTATTGCCTGATGGCGCTTCGCTTATCAGGCCTACGGAATAGGCGACACAAACCGGGGAATTACCCCCTGCTGCACAACCCAGGCGGAGTCAAGCGTAGCCGCCGCCCGGCATTAACGTGACATCACACTTTGACGACATGCTCACATCACAGGGAATTGATGCTCTACAGCCGCCACACTGCCTGATGGCGCTTCGCTTATCAGGCCTACGGAATGGCGACACAAACCGGGGAATTACCCCCTGCCGCACAACCCTGGCCGGATCAGGCGTAGCCGCCGCCAGTCATCAACATGACATCACACTTTGACGACAATGACACAGCCCGGAACTCCCGGGCTGCTGGTCTGGACAATTACAGCTTATCGAGCAGCTTTTTGGCGTCTTTGCTCTCTTTGCTGCCTTTATTACGTTCGACCCAGTCGTTGAGGCGCTGCTTCGCTTCATCCTGTAGCTGTTTGCGCAGGATCTGGTCGACCTGCAGGCTGTAGCTCAGCGACTGCCAGTCGCCATAGATGCGCAGCGGGATAGCGGTCTGTTTCAGGCGGTCGATAAGTTTGCCCTCGCCTTTCCAGCCGCCGAGCACGCGCACGTTAAAGCGCATATCGCAGTTCTCTTTCTGCAGATCGAGCTGACCTTCGCCGGTCATCGCCATCACATCGGACTGCCCCTGCAGGCGGTTCAGCGTCACCAGCCCGTTATCCAGCGTGAGCTGGCTGCTCACGGCATCCAGGCGGGTGGCATTGTCATAGTTTTCCTGCGCCCGCACGTTGGTGCTGCGCTCCACGGCCTGTTGCACCAGCTGCTGGAAGTTAAGTCCTTCGGTTCGGGTATCGGTCATCTGGAGCTGCGCCTGGCCCTGCCAGTGACGGCGGAAATCATCCGCGTCAATGCGCGTTCCGGAAAACTCGCCGGTCAGCGACAGCTTGCCGGTCAGGCTTAATGAATAGTTGAAGGCTTTGATCAGCGAACCAATCTCCACGTTCTGCAGCGCCGGCTGGAACGTCGCCTGCGGCGTGTCGCCACGGGCATCCAGAGTGCCGGGGAGAGAGAGCTGCCCGCCGTCGAGGTTGCCCTGCATTTTGCTGACCGTCAGCAGCCCCTGCTGGTTGCTGATTTCGCTCTGCACCTGGGTGAAGTTCAGGCCGCGCCACTGCAACTGGTCGGCGCTCAGGGCCATCCGGCCGTTAAAGCCGCGCAGGCTCTGATAATCTTCGCGCTCATCGCTGTCGGCGATCACCGGACGCAGCGGTCGCGTCTGGCTCTGGCCCTGCTGGCTGGCGCTGCTGTCGGTCGCCGGCGAAGAGGATGCCAGCAGACTGTCAAGATTCAGGGTGGTGGCGTGCAGATCCAATGACCAGTCCGGGCGGTCTCCCAGCACCACGCTGCCGTTGCCGGTGAGGGTGCTGCCGCTGGCCATCAGGTTCAGATTATCAAAACGCAGGGTTTTGCTATCTTCCTGCCAGCTGGCCTGCAGGCTCCCCTGACCATTGATGCCGTCGGGGGGCAGCTCGGCGCCGCGCAGCTGCCAGCTGAGCTGGCTAAAGTCGGCTTTTAACGAGTGCGGATAGTCGCCACCCTGCACGGTGGCGGAGAAGCTCAGCGCCAGGTCGCGCTGGTCGCGGTTGACGCGGCCGGAGAAATCGACGGTGGCCCGGTGGTTCTCATCCTGCTCCATCTGCAGGCGGATGTCGCGCACGGTCACCTGCTCGCCGTTCTCATGCTGGAAGAAGAGCACGCTGTCGGCCACCTGCAGCTGGCGCACATCGTAGGACCATCCGCGGTCCTCCGGAGCCAGCGGCAGGGTGTTGTCATGCGGCACCACCGGCGCGGCGCTGTCGCGAACCGCCTCGGTTTTCGGGGTCAGCTGGATCACCGCCCCCTTGAGCATCACCTGCTTCACCTGCAGCTGGTGCGAAAGCAGCGGCAACAGCGCCACGTCGAGGCGCATGTTGTCGGCGCGGATCACCGGCTCTTCGGCGCCTCGGGCGGTCAGCGTCATGCGTCCGCTGAGAATGCTGAGCTGCGGCCAGACGTGCCAGCGCAACGGGCCATCGAGTTCAAGCTGATAACCGCTGCGCTCTGCCACCTGATGCACCATATAGGCGCGAAAATCGTTGGGATTGACCAGCAATACCAACGAGGTAAGCCCGGCGACAATGACCGCCAGCAGGATCATCAGCGTTGTCAGTATTCGTCTCATGGCACCCTCAGCAACACCCCGTTGACGTTATCAATCCTTGTCGATTCGGCTCGCCACCGCGCCCTGTTGGTCGCGATATTTGGCGTCTTCACGGCGATTATATGGCCGCGCCGCCGGGCCCGATAAGGGTTCAAAGCTTAGCGCGCCGATGGGCATCCCCGGGCGCAGCGCCAGCGGCAGTTTGCCGGAGTTGTAGAACTCAAGCACGATGCAGCCGGACCAGCCCGGGTCGATGCGGTGCGCAGTCACGTGCACCATCAGCCCCAGGCGCGCCAGCGAGGAGCGTCCGTCAAGCCAGCCCACCAGGTCGGCAGGCAGGGTGACCGACTCGTAGGTCACCGCCAGCGCCAGTTCGCCTGGATGCAGGAAAAAGGCCTCCCCTTCCGGCAGAACGATCTCTTCGCTCATCACGCGGTCCAGCGCGGCGCTGACCTCGGCCTTCGGGCCGCTTAAATCGATAAACGGCGCCGTGTGGCCGCGGAAGGTGCGGAATTTATTACCCAGCCGTACATCAACCGTCGCGCCATTAATACGCTCAACGGGCGGGCGCGGATTGATGGCCAGTCGCCCTTCATCCAACCAGGCTTCGATATCTCGGTCACACAGACGCATGGGCTTTCTCCTTATAAGGCTGCTTCCCGCACGCTTCGCGGCGGAGAGGGCAACAGGGCTACTCTTTGCACGTTACACAATTCGGCCAGGTTATTCAAAGAACTGACTGATTTTGGCCTTCAGAATATCAATCGCGATGCGGTTTTTGCCGCCGCGCGGCACGATGATGTCGGCATACTGCTTCGACGGCTCAATAAACTGCAGGAACATCGGGCGCACGGTTTTCTGATACTGGGCCATCACCGAGTCCATGGAGCGGCCGCGCTCGTTTACGTCGCGCTTAATGCGGCGCATCAGGCAAATATCGAGCGGGGTGTCGACGAAAATAGAGAAGTTGAGCTCGTTACGCAGACGCGCGTCGGTCAGCAGCAGGATCCCTTCAAGAATAATCACCTTCTTCGGCTCGACGTGAATGGTGTTCGGCGTGCGGGTATGCTCGACGTAGCTGTAGACCGGCAGTTCAATCGGCTGGCCGCTTTTCAGCATCTGCAGGTGCTGGAACAACAGACTGTGGTCCATTGAGCTCGGGTGGTCATAGTTGGTTTTGACGCGCTCTTCCATCGACAGATGACTTTGATCTTTGTAATAGCTGTCTTCTGGAATGACGCCAATATGTTCGTCGCCAACTTGTTCACGCAATTCGCGATAGAGAGTACTGGCAATAAGACTTTTGCCAGAAGCCGATGCGCCGGCGATACCTACAATGACGCACTGATGGGACATATCAGTCATAAATTTTTGCGACCTGATTAACCTGGATAGAGATGGAGGGTGGCGGCGGACCGCCAAACGCGGCAATTATAGGGATTTCAGCGTCCCGATACCAGTGGTATGCGCCCCGGACGGCTATTCCGCCGCCGGCGCCCAGTCATCGGTATACCAGATATGCAACAGCGCATAAGATCGCATCGGCTGCCAGCGGCGGGCATAGCGGGCGATGGCGGCTGGCGTCATTCCCGGAAAGCGCTGTTTAATCAGGTAGTCGTCCGGCAAAAAGATATCCTTCGCCTGCCAGCCGCGCAGGGCAAAGTAGTTTGCCGTCCAGCGGCCAATCCCGGGCAGAGTCTGCAGCTGACGCAGCCCGGCGTCGATGTCCGCTGGCGCCGTCAGGGGCAGCTCGCCGCTGAGCGCCGCCCGGGCGAGGTGGATCAGCGCCTCCGCGCGGCGAAGCGGCATCCCCAGCGCCTTCAGCCCCTGCGGATCGGCCCGGGAGAGCGCCTCCGGCGTCGGGAATAAGACATAGCCGGGGGCGTCCGCCAGCGGTTCGCCCCAGCCGGCCGCCACTTTGGCGGTGAGCCGGGCGGCCATCGCCACGCTCACCAGCTGGCCGAGCACCGCGCGCACCGCCTGTTCGAAAGCGTCCAGCGCCCCGGGCAGGCGCAGCCCCGGTCGCGCCTGCGCCAGGTCGCCCAGCGTGCGAGCGACCTGCTGCGGGTCGCAGGCCAGATCGAACAGCTGGCCAATTCGCGCATAGCAGATCTCAGCCACCGGCTGCAGCCCCGGGGAGAGCGTCACCCGCAGGCCCTGCGCCTCCTCGTCCGGCGCCAGATGAATCAGCCCGCCGTGGCCTGCTACGCGAAAGCTGCGGCTGTAGCCGCCGTCATGAAAACGCTCAACGCCAGCGACTGCACGCGCCTGCAGAAAACCAACCATCCACGCCCAGTCGTAAGGCGGGGTCCAGGGTAACAACACCATAAGCTCTCCTTTATATAGCGTTTCAATGATAGTCGCCCTTCACCGTCAGCGCCTTGCTTTTAAATTCCGGTTGTCGGCATGACGGCGATCCGCTAAAGTCGCCCCCCTTCTTCACCGGCATGGGGATTTTGCAGACGATGTTTATTGGTTTTGACTACGGCACCGCCAACTGTTCGGTGGCCGTGATGCGGGAAAACAAGCCCCAGCTGTTGACGCTGGAAAACGGCAGCGCGCTGCTGCCCTCGATGCTCTGCGCGCCGACGCGCGAAGCGGTCAGCGAGTGGCTCTATCGCCATCACAATGTGCCTACCCACAGCGACGAAAACCAGGCGCTGCTGCGCCGGGCGATTGCCGCCAACCGCGACGAAGACATCGAGGTGCTGCGCAACAGCGTGCAGTTCGGCCTCGCCTCACTGCATCAATATGTTGAAGATCCGCAAGAGGTCTACTTCGTTAAATCGCCAAAGTCCTTCCTCGGCGCCAGCGGCCTCAAGCCGCAGCAGGTGGCCCTGTTTGAAGACCTGGTCTGCGCCATGATGCTGCACATCAAACTGCAGGCGGAAAGCCAGCTGCCCGAGCAGATTGACCAGGCGGTGATTGGCCGACCGATTAACTTCCAGGGCCTCGGCGGCGACGACGCCAACGCCCAGGCGCAGGGGATCCTTGAGCGGGCCGCCCTCCGCGCCGGTTTTCGCGACGTGGTCTTCCAGTTTGAACCGGTGGCCGCCGGCCTGGATTTCGAAGCTACCCTCAATGAAGAGAAGCGGGTGCTGGTCGTCGATATCGGCGGCGGCACCACCGACTGTTCCCTGCTGCTGATGGGCCCGCAGTGGCGGGAGCGCGCCGACCGCCAGCAGAGCCTGCTCGGCCACAGCGGCTGCCGCATCGGCGGTAACGACCTCGACATTGCCCTGGCCTTTAAATGCCTGATGCCCCTTCTCGGCATGGGCGGCGAAACGGAGAAAGGCACCGCGCTGCCGATCCTCCCGTGGTGGAATGCGGTGGCGATCAACGACGTCCCGGCGCAGAGCGATTTCTACAGTACCGCCAATGGCCGACTGCTGAACGATCTGCTGCGCAGCGCCCGGGATGCCGATAAGGTGGCCCTGCTGCTGAAGGTCTGGCGTCAGCGTCTGAGCTATCGCCTGGTGCGCAGCGCCGAAGAGAGCAAAATCGCCCTCTCCAGCGCCGCCCGCGTTGAGACCGCGCTGCCGTTTATTCAGGACGAGCTGGCTACCGATATCGCTCAGCAGGGTCTGGAAGCGGCGCTGGATCAGCCTCTGGCCCGCATTATGGAACAGGTGCAGCTCGCCCTCGATAGCAGCCAGACCACCCCGGATGTGATCTATCTTACCGGCGGTAGCGCCCGCTCGCCGCTGATCAAAAAGGCGCTGGCGGCCCGGCTGCCCGGTATTCCGCTGGCCGGTGGCGATGATTTTGGCTCGGTAACCGCCGGGCTGGCCCGCTGGGCGCAGGTGGTTTTCCGCTAGTCCCCCTGGCGCTGCCGCGCAGCAGGTCTGTCCTGATCGTGGCGCTGCAGATTACGCTGGAATATTCCTGGTCTCCCACGCAAAATGGCCTGTTCTTCCGGACAGGCCTGTCCACTTTCCTCCGCTTCCGGGGGCGTATTATCCATACCGTAGCCAGTCGTCTGCGGTCAGTAATCTTTGCATGCCGCAAGGGGGCGTGATTGAAAAGGGTGTCTGCGATTTTCGCGGCGGTCCGGCGTTGCCGGCCGCAGTTCCTGGCAGGCTGGCTGGTCAGCTGCGGATTGCTCTTGCTGCTGATCGCTCCGCAGGCGCAGTCGGCGCCCCGACAACTGGGGACGGATATCCCCGTCGAATGGTACGCGGACGACAGCGGCCAGATGACCATCGATCGCTTTGCCGACCTGCCCGTGGACCAGCTCACCACCACCCGGCAAATCCCCTCCTTCGGCTATTCACGCAAAACCCTGTGGCTGCGCAGCGAGCTGCCGGGTGATTGGTTTGCCGGCGAGTCGCGCTGGCTGCAGATTGGTCCCTCTTTCGTCGACCACCTGACTCTCTATTACCGGCCACTGGGCAGCGACGCGCCGTGGACAGCGCGTACCTTTGGCGACCGCGACCCGGCCCGCGAGAGCGATCTTCACTATCGGGAAAGCGTGCTGATCCTCCCTCCGCCGCCGACCGCCGCCGGCTATGAGATAGTCTTTCGTCTGCAGAGCACCAGCACTCTGATCCTGCTGGCCTCGCTCTCCTCGCCGCAGGCCTACGTGCAACGGGCCGCCGCCGACACCGCCTTCTGGAGCTTCTATTTTGGTCTCGCGGCGGTCGCCAGCGGCGTGGCACTGTGGCTGGCCCTGGCCCTGCGCCGGCGTCTGCTATGGGGCATCTGCTTCTTCTCGCTCAATTATCCGCTGGTGGCTGCCCTGCACGGCTTCCCGGAGTGGTTCTTCGGCCACGCCGCACTGCCCTTCCAGGACTTTATGATCAGCAGCCTCTCGCTGTTCAGCTATGCCACCGCCCTCTGGCTGCACAGTGAGATATTCGATTTAAAGAAAAATATGCCGCGGCTTTACCGGCTGCTGATCGCCGCTGTGGTCCTCAACCTGCTGCTGCAGGTCAGTATTCCGCTGGGTTTTTACGGCCTCGCGATGCAGATTGAAGGAGTGATCTTTATCATTATCACTCCGGTGCTGCTGTTCACCTCCTGGTGGCTGTGGCGCAAAAAAGCTATCGACCGCAACACTCTCCTGCTGGGGCTCCTGCCGCCGTTCTATGTCGCCGCCGCGGTGCTGGTGCAGCTGTCGATCCACGGTATTATCCCGTTTCATATGGCGATCTATTCCCTCTGGCAGTATGCGCTGATCGTCCACATCATTACGGTGCTGATCATTGCCATCCTGCGGGTGCGGGCTGAAAACCGCCAGCTGGAGCAGAAGCAGCGCCTGGCGCGCGAGCTGCAGATTGAGCGCGAGGCCAGCTTCCACCAGCGGTAGTTTATGGGCATGGTGGCGCACGAATTCCGCACCCCGCTGGCGGTGATCCAGGCTGCGCTGGAGAATCTCCGCCTCTCGGCGGCCTCCGCCAGCCAGGAGGCGCGCTTCGATCGCATCGGCCGCGCCGCCACCCGTCTGGTACAGCTCACCGATAACTGCCTCGCCGACGCGCGCCTCGCCTCCCACGATCTGCACGTTGACCGCCAGCAGACCGCCCTGCTGGCGGTGATCAACATGGCCGCCTCGGTGGTAGCCATCTCCCATGATCACTACCTGAACATCCGCCATCACGGCGCGGTGGAAAGCCCCCAGCTGCAGGCCGATGCCGGTCTGCTGTGCATCGCCATCGCTAACCTGCTGGATAACGCGGTCAAGTATTCGCCGCCGGGCGAAATCACCATCGATATTCACGCTGATGCCGGGCAAACAGAGCTGCGCATTCGCGACTACGGCCCTGGGCTCCCCGCCGGACAGGCGGAACTGATCTTTGAGCGCTATCGCCGCGGGGAACATACGTCGCCGGTGCCGGGCGGCACCGGTCTCGGACTGTATGTTGCGCGTCAGATCGTGCAGGCTCATGATGGCAAACTGTGGCTGGCCGAGCATGGCCCGGACGGCTGCACCTTTATTCTCACCCTCCCCACGGTTGCTTAAGAGGAGAACGACGCATGGCTTTACGGCTGGCGATAATTGAAGATAACCCCGATCTGCTGGATGAACTGCTGGCCTGGTTGGGCTATCGCGGCTTCGAGGTATGGGGGACGCGGAGCGCTGAGGCATTCTGGCGGCAACTGCACAGCCATCCGGTGGACATCGTGCTGATTGATATCGGTCTGCCCGGCGAGGATGGCTTCAGCGTGCTGAGCTACCTGCACGAGCTGGGGCACTACGGTCTGGTGGTGGTCAGCGCCCGCGGCCAACAGCAGGATAAACTGCAGGCGCTGAGCCTCGGGGCCGATGCCTATCTGATCAAGCCGGTTAACTTCGCCCATCTCGCGGAGACCCTGACCGCCCTCGGCGCCCGCCTGCAGCAGGATCGGCCGGCCCCTCAGCAGCCAGAGATGGCCAGCGCCGCCCCCGCTCCCGCTCCCGCTCCCGCTACCGGACTGTGGCGTCTGCATGAGGATAAACTGATCTCCCCAGACGCCCGGGCGCTGGAATTAACCCAGCAGGAATATCGCCTGGTGGAACTCTTAATGCGCAATCGCAACGAAGTGTGTAGCAAACTGGATCTTCATGCTTGCCTGTTTGCCCATGAAAGCGAGCCTGACCTGCACCGTATCGACGTGGTGGTTAGCCGCCTGCGCCACAAGGCTCGCCAGCAGGGGATCCACCTGCCCGTACGCGCAATCTTTGGTAAGGGGCTGGCCTTTATCTCCTGAACGACGGGGCATGTCGGCGGCCGCGCGGGATATGAATGACTCGCAAGTGTTAATTTTTCTCATTTTCTGAGAGAAATGAGAGGAATGAGACTGACGATAACCTTAAGAACTTTCTTATAGTGCTACTACATCAGGATGATGTCGTATGATTTTCATCGGACAGAAAAGCATATAACAAAACGTATTAGCCGTTCGCGGCAAATTCTGACACCATGCAACACAAACAAGGTATAAACAATGGCCATGCAAACGTGGTTAGTTTTATTGCTATGCATTTTTTTCTTCAGCATCTCTGTATACAGTTTTATTTCCTATCTGAAAGACAGGAGACGGCAGAAATTTACCTTTAACGATAAGCGTTCAATGCGTCGTAAATAATTCACTGTAGAATAATAAAAACATATTGTAGGTACTTTAATACAGTCAACACACCGCATACGCCCGGAGGATGTGTCACAGCATGGCGTTATGTTTTTGCGTAAGGAAATAACGCCATGAGAAACATTAATGTCACCATCAACACCCGCAATACCTTTGTCCGTGAATCGCTGATGGCTATGGTCAATGACCTCACGCAGGGCGAAATACGGGCGCGTTTTTCCTGGCGTAATAATGACCTGTCAGGGGAAGACATCATCATTTGCGAAGTGATCCCCGGCGAAATCTACCTGTGCAATACGCTGATTAAAAACAGGAAAAAAGGCAGTTCGCTGATTATCCTCCACAGCTACGACCAGTTGCCGGAAGATGATTTCATGATTAACTGCCTGAAAGGGGTTATTTTTGTTTCGCTAAAAACCGCCAGTATTCCGCAACTGCTGACAATCATTAAAAGCGAGCTCCAGCATTGTATGAGCCCGTCAGCCACCGACGCCGCGGGTCGGGAACTCAGCTGCGCCAGCTGCCCGCACCGCGTGCTGTCGCGCTCGCAGACCGCCGTGGTGCACGGTATTCTCGAAGGGATGGATATGAGTAAAATCGCCGCCCTGCAGCGCGTCAGTCCCCGTACCGCCGCCTATCATAAAAATAAGATTATGGAAAAATACAGTCTGAATAATAACCATGACTTTTTCCAGTTTATGAATCTGTTACGAGAGCGCTGGTAGGTAAATAGCGAGCAGAAGAGAATAAGATATTCGCCTGGCGATATTGTCGTAAATCCGAAAATAGCCACAGGATGCTAAAAAAGCGCCAGCGCTGCCAGACATAACGTTAAACTCTGACGCTTCCTCGGTATAAAGACGTTACCGCGCGCCTTTATATAAGAAAAAAGACTATTTACGAGGAAAACTGATACTTCGTCACATTGCCCCTGACGTGCCTGTCAGGGGTCTTTTTTTCGGTGTGGAATGGCGCCCTCTGCGCGAGGGCGCGGCAGGATCAGGCTTCCACTTTCTCCACTTGCCAGTCCGGCTGCGCTTCCTCGTCGGTCATCAGACCTTCGTTTTTCGACAGCATAGCGGTGGCGATGCCGTTACCCAGTACGTTGATGGCGGAGCGCCCCATATCGAGGAAATGGTCGATGCCCATCAGCAGCAGGATCCCGGCAACCGGGATATGGAAGCTGGGGATAGTGGCCGCCAGCACCACCAGCGCCGAGCGCGGTACCCCGGCGATGCCTTTCGAGGCCAGCATCAGGGTCAACATCATGACCGTAATCTCGCTAAAGCTCAGCGGGACGTTATAGGCCTGGGCGATAAACATCGCGGCGAAGGAGCAGTAGACCATCGAGCCGACGAGATTAAACGAGTAGCCAATCGGCAGAACGAACGAGACGATATTGCGCGAACAGCCAAACTTCACCAGCCGTTCGAGGGTCTTCGGATAGGCCGCCTCCGAGCTGCTGGTGGTAAAGGCTACCAGCACCGGATCTTTCAGCATGTTCAGCAGACGGAAGACCTCTTTCTTCAGCACCATATAGCCGACGGCAATCAGCACCGCGCTGGTCAGCAGCACCGCCAGGTAATAACCGCCGATGAACGAAGCGT
This sequence comes from Klebsiella sp. 54, assembly GCF_018223875.1. Lineage (NCBI taxonomy): Bacteria > Pseudomonadati > Pseudomonadota > Gammaproteobacteria > Enterobacterales > Enterobacteriaceae > Klebsiella > Klebsiella sp. 54. The sequence goes on along the minus strand of NZ_JAGRRA010000010.1, from coordinate 430,348 downwards.
AGTTGAGTAAAATCCCCAACCCCTGCGAGGCAATCACCGACGAGATGGCGGCGAAGATGGCCAGCGGCGCAACGTACATCACATAGCCGGTCACCTTCAGCATAATGTGCGACACCACGTTAAGGGCCGCCACCAGCGGAGCATTAAACTTCTCGCCCAGCGACGCGCCGGCGATGCCAAAGAACATCGAGAACACCACGATCTGCAGGATCTCGTTGTTGGCCATCGCCTCGGTGATGCTGGTAGGGATGGTATGCGACAGGAACCCTTTCAGGGTCATGCCGCTGACCGCCAGGCCGGTATCCACCGCCTCTTTCGGTACCGTCAGGTTCAGCCCGGCGCCCGGGTGCTGGAAGGTGACGATCACCAGCCCGACGAGAATGGATAATACCGATGAAGTGATAAACCACACCATCGCCTTACCGCCCACCCGGCCGATGGTCGCCGTCTCGCCGAGGCGCATGATCCCGACCGTCAGGGTGCTGAACACCAAGGGCGCGATAACCATTTTGATTAAGCGCAGAAACAGATCGGTCAGCAGCGTGATGTTGTCTGCCCAGGCGGAGATAGTAGTCGGCGTCGCGTAGGCATGGATAGCCGCGCCGGAGAGGATCCCCATCAGCATAAAAACGACGATGAAGAGCGTGAGTTTGTTTGCGTTTGCCACAGCAATGACCCCTGATTATTTAACACGTTGATTTTTAAGTGCATATTTTATTATTATGGGAATGCACGGATTTATTCACCGCATAAATCTAATTAAAGCCCCCGCGGATACAACTATTTTTTGCTTTTTTAAACTAAAAGTTGATATCACACCGGAAATCAGCGGCGAGAACGCCCGGCGTCGCGGCCGTTATCCAGACATTTCTCAACCTTCTTTTCATAATTCCTCCATTTTTACGGCCCCTTCCCTCACTAAACTAGTATCATTCAGCGAAACGCTTCAGGATGAGACCGTAAACTAATGAAAGGCAGTAACATACGTCGTTGGGGCGCCGCGCTGGCGGTAGTGATTATCGCCGGGGCCGCCTACTGGTTCTGGCACGATCGTGGAACGAGCGGCAGCGGGACGCCCGCCGCCGGGCAGGGTCCGCAGGGGCCGGGTGGCGCGCGCCATGGCCGCTTTGGCGGCGCGCTGGCGCCGGTGCAGGCCGCCACCGCGACCGAACAAGCGGTCCCGCGCTATCTCACCGGGCTGGGTACCGTGACGGCGGCCAATACCGTCACCGTGCGCAGCCGGGTCGACGGCCAGCTGCTTAGCCTTCACTTCCAGGAGGGTCAGCAGGTCAAAGCCGGCGATCTGCTGGCGCAGATCGATCCCAGCCAGTTTAAAGTCGCCCTCGCCCAGGCGCAGGGTCAGCTGGCGAAAGATAACGCCACTCTGGCGAATGCCCGCCGCGATCTCGCCCGTTACCAGCAGCTGGTGAAAACCAATCTCGTCTCCCGCCAGGAGCTCGACACCCAGCAGTCGCTGGTGGTGGAATCCGCTGGCACCGTAAAAGCCGATGAAGCAGCCGTCGCCAGCGCCCAGCTGCAGCTGGACTGGACGCGCATCACCGCGCCGATCGACGGCCGCGTTGGGTTAAAGCAGGTCGATATCGGCAACCAGATTTCCAGCGGGGATACCACCGGGATTGTGGTTCTCACCCAGACGCATCCGATCGACGTGGTCTTTACCCTGCCGGAAAACAGCATCGCCACGGTGGTGCAGGCGCAGAAAGCGGGTAAAGCGCTCAGCGTCGAAGCCTGGGACCGCACCAATAAGCAGAAAATCAGCGTCGGGGAGCTGCTGAGCCTCGACAACCAGATCGATGCGACCACCGGGACCATCAAGCTGAAGGCGCGCTTCAGCAATCTGGACGACGCCCTGTTCCCCAACCAGTTCGTTAACGCCCGCCTGCTGGTGGACACCCAGCAGAACGCGGTAGTCATCCCTGCCGCCGCTCTGCAGATGGGCAACGAAGGGCATTTTGTATGGGTGCTGAACGATGAGAATAAGGTCAGCAAACACAGCGTCACCCCGGGGATCCAGGACAGCCAGAAAGTGGTCATCAGCGCCGGGCTTTCCGCCGGGGATCGCGTGGTCACCGACGGGATTGACCGCCTGACCGAAGGGGCGAAAGTGGAAGTTGTCACCGCCAGCGGCAGCGAGCAGGCGCAGCCCGCCCCGCGCCAGAGCGGTAAACACGGAGCGCGTTCCTGATGCAGGTGTTACCCCCAGGCCGCACCGGCGGCCCGTCCCGGCTGTTTATTATGCGTCCGGTGGCCACCACGCTGCTGATGGTGGCGATCCTGCTGGCCGGGATCATCGGCTACCGCTTTCTGCCGGTCTCCGCCCTGCCGGAGGTCGATTACCCGACCATCCAGGTGGTCACCCTCTATCCGGGCGCCAGCCCGGACGTGGTGACCTCCGCCATCACCGCCCCGCTGGAGCGCCAGTTCGGCCAGATGTCCGGCCTCAAGCAAATGTCATCGCAAAGTTCCGGCGGCGCCTCGGTCGTCACGCTCCAGTTCCAGCTGACCCTGCCGCTGGACGTTGCCGAGCAGGAAGTGCAGGCGGCCATTAACGCCGCCACCAACCTGCTGCCGAACGATCTGCCCAACCCGCCGGTCTACAGCAAGGTGAACCCGGCGGATCCGCCGATCATGACCCTCGCCGTTACCTCCTCCGCGATCCCGATGACCCAGGTAGAGGATATGGTGGAGACGCGGGTGGCGCAGAAGATCTCTCAGGTTTCCGGCGTCGGTCTGGTGACCCTCGCCGGCGGCCAGCGCCCGGCGGTGCGGGTGAAGCTTAACGCCCAGGCCATCGCCGCCCTCGGCCTGACCAGCGAAACCGTGCGCACCGCCATCACCAGCGCCAACGTTAACTCGGCGAAAGGCAGCCTCGACGGCCCGGCCCGCGCGGTAACGCTTTCCGCTAACGATCAGATGCAGTCCGCTGAGGATTACCGCCGCCTGATTATCGCTTATCAGAACGGGGCGCCGATCCGGCTCGGCGATGTCGCCAGCGTCGAACAAGGGGCCGAAAACAGCTGGCTCGGGGCGTGGGCCAACCAGCAGCGGGCGATCGTGATGAACGTCCAGCGTCAGCCTGGGGCCAACATCATCGACACCGCCGACAGCATTCGCCAGATGCTGCCGCAGCTCACCGAGAGCCTGCCGAAATCGGTGAAGGTGCAGGTTCTCTCCGACCGGACCACCAACATTCGCGCCTCGGTGCGCGACACCCAGTTTGAGCTGATGCTGGCCATCGCCCTGGTGGTGATGATCATCTACCTGTTCCTGCGCAACGTGCCGGCGACCATTATTCCCGGCGTCGCGGTGCCGCTGTCGCTGGTGGGTACCTTCGCGGTGATGGTATTCCTCGACTTCTCGATCAACAACCTGACGCTGATGGCCCTGACCATCGCCACCGGCTTTGTGGTGGATGACGCCATCGTGGTGATCGAGAACATCTCGCGCTATATCGAGAAAGGCGAGAAGCCGCTGGCCGCTGCGCTGAAAGGCGCGGGAGAAATCGGCTTCACCATCATCTCCCTCACCTTCTCGCTGATCGCGGTGCTGATCCCGCTGCTGTTTATGGGCGATATCGTTGGCCGCCTGTTCCGCGAATTCGCCGTTACCCTCGCCGTCGCCATCCTGATCTCGGCGGTGGTCTCCCTGACCCTGACGCCGATGATGTGCGCCCGCATGTTAAGCCACGAATCGCTGCGTAAGCAGAACCGCTTCTCGCGGGCCAGCGAGCGCTTCTTCGACCGGGTGATCGCCGTCTATGGCCGCTGGCTGAGCCGGGTGCTGAACCATCCTTGGCTGACGCTCGGCGTCGCCCTGAGCACCCTGGCGCTGTCGATCCTCCTGTGGGTCTTTATCCCGAAAGGCTTTTTCCCGATCCAGGATAACGGCATTATCCAGGGCACCCTCCAGGCGCCGCAGTCGGTCTCCTTCGCCAGCATGGCCCAGCGCCAGCAGCAGGTTTCCGACATTATTCTCAAGGATCCGGCGGTGGAGAGCCTGACCTCGTTCGTCGGCGTCGACGGCACCAACCCGGCGCTGAACAGCGCCCGCCTGCAGATCAACCTCAAGCCGCTGGATGAACGCGACGACCGCGTCCAGACGGTGATTAGCCGTCTGCAGCAGGCGGTGGCCGGTGTCCCGGGCGTGGCGCTCTATCTGCAGCCGACCCAGGATCTGACCATCGACACCACGGTGAGCCGCACCCAGTACCAGTTCACTCTGCAGGCGAACTCCCTCGAGGCGTTGAGCACGTGGGTGCCGCCGCTGCTCAGTCGCCTGCAGGCTCAGCCGCAGCTGGCCGACGTCAGCAGCGACTGGCAGGACAAAGGCCTGGCCGCCTATATCAAGGTGGATCGCGACAGCGCCAGCCGCCTCGGCATCTCGATGGCCGATGTCGATAACGCGCTGTACAACGCCTTCGGCCAGCGGCTGATCTCCACCATTTACACCCAGGCGAATCAGTATCGCGTGGTGCTAGAGCAGGATACCGAAGCGACGCCGGGCCTGGCGGCGCTGGATAATATCCGCCTGACCAGCAGCGACGGCGGCATCGTGCCGCTGACCGCCATCGCCACGGTGGAGCAGCGCTTTACCCCGCTGTCGGTGAACCACCTCGATCAGTTCCCGGTGACCACCATCTCGTTTAACGTTCCGGACAACTACTCACTGGGCGAAGCGGTAGAGGCTATCCTCACCGCCGAACAGTCGCTGGATTTCCCGAGCGATATTCGCACTCAGTTCCAGGGCAGCTCGCTGGCCTTCCAGTCGGCGCTGGGCAGCACCGTCTGGCTGGTCGTGGCCGCGGTAGTGGCGATGTATATCGTCCTGGGGGTGCTGTATGAGAGCTTTATCCATCCGATCACCATTCTCTCCACCCTGCCCACCGCGGGGGTCGGGGCGCTGCTGGCGCTGTGGCTGGCGGGCAGCGAGCTGGACGTGATCGCCATTATCGGCATCATTCTGCTGATCGGCATCGTGAAGAAGAACGCCATCATGATGATCGACTTCGCGCTGGCCGCCGAGCGCGAGCAGGGCATGCCGCCGCGGGAGGCGATCTACCAGGCCTGCCTGCTCCGCTTCCGACCGATCCTGATGACCACCCTCGCCGCCCTGCTCGGTGCCCTGCCGCTGATGCTGAGCACCGGCGTCGGCGCGGAGCTGCGGCGTCCGTTGGGGATCGGCATGGTTGGCGGCCTGATGCTCAGCCAGGTGCTGACCCTGTTCACCACCCCGGTGATCTATCTGCTGTTCGACCGCCTGTCGCTGCACCTGAAGCGCCGCTTCCCGCGTCAGGAAGAGGAGGCGTAAGTGAAGTTTTTCGCCCTCTTCATTTACCGCCCGGTGGCGACGATCCTCATCTCGCTGGCCATCACCCTGTGCGGCATTCTCGGCTTCCGGCTGCTGCCGGTGGCCCCGCTGCCGCAGGTCGATTTCCCGGTGATCATGGTCAGCGCCTCGCTGCCGGGGGCCTCGCCGGAGACCATGGCTTCGTCGGTGGCCACCCCGCTGGAGCGCTCCCTGGGGCGGATTGCCGGGGTCAATGAGATGACCTCCTCCAGCTCGCTGGGCAGCACCCGCATCATTCTCGAGTTTAACTTCGACCGCGATATCAACGGCGCGGCGCGCGACGTCCAGGCGGCGATCAACGCCGCGCAAAGCCTGCTGCCGAGCGGGATGCCCAGCCGGCCGACCTACCGCAAAGCCAACCCGTCGGATGCGCCGATCATGATCCTGACGCTGACCTCGGACACCTACTCCCAGGGTGAGCTGTATGATTTCGCCTCCACCCAGCTGGCGCAGACCATCGCGCAGATCGACGGCGTCGGCGATGTCGACGTCGGCGGCAGCTCTCTGCCGGCGGTGCGCGTCGATCTCAACCCGCAGGCGCTGTTCAACCAGGGCGTGTCGCTGGACGCGGTGCGCACCGCCATCAGCGACGCCAACGTGCGCAAGCCGCAGGGGGCGCTGGAGGACAGCGCCCACCGCTGGCAGGTGCATACCAACGATGAGCTGAAGACCGCCGCCGACTATCAGCCGCTGATCGTCCACTACCAGAATGGCGCCGCGGTGCGGCTGGGGGATGTCGCCACCGTCTCGGATTCGGTGCAGGACGTGCGCAACGCCGGGATGACCAACGCCAAGCCGGCGATCCTGCTGATGATCCGCAAACTGCCGGAAGCCAATATCATTCAGACGGTGGACAGCATCCGCGCCCGCCTGCCGGAGCTACAGCAGACCATCCCGGCGGCCATCGACCTGCAGATCGCCCAGGATCGCTCGCCGACCATCCGCGCCTCGCTGGAGGAGGTGGAGCAGACGCTGGTGATTTCGGTGGCGCTGGTGATCCTGGTGGTGTTCCTGTTCCTGCGCTCCGGACGCGCCACGCTGATCCCCGCCGTCGCCGTTCCGGTTTCCTTAATCGGCACCTTCGCCGCGATGTACTTATGCGGTTTCAGCCTCAATAACCTGTCGCTGATGGCCCTGACTATCGCTACCGGCTTCGTGGTGGATGACGCCATCGTGGTGCTGGAGAATATCTCCCGCCATCTGGAGGCGGGGATGAAACCGCTGCAGGCGGCGCTGCAGGGAAGCCGCGAGGTCGGCTTTACCGTGCTGTCGATGAGCTTGTCGCTGGTGGCGGTGTTTCTGCCGCTGCTGCTGATGGGCGGCCTGCCCGGCCGCCTGCTGCGCGAGTTCGCCGTCACCCTGTCGGTGGCGATCGGCATCTCGCTGGCGGTCTCCCTCACCCTGACGCCGATGATGTGCGGCTGGCTGCTGAAAAGCGGCAAACCCCACCAGCCGACGCGCAACCGCGGCTTTGGCCGCCTGCTGGTGGCCGTACAGGGCGGCTATGGTAAATCGTTAAAATGGGTGCTGAAGCACAGCCGCCTGACCGGCCTGGTGGTGCTGGGCACCATCGCCCTCAGCGTCTGGCTCTATATCTCGATCCCGAAAACCTTCTTCCCGGAGCAGGACACCGGCGTGCTGATGGGCGGCATTCAGGCCGACCAGAGCATCTCCTTTCAGGCGATGCGCGGCAAGCTGCAGGACTTTATGAAAATCATTCGGGAAGATCCGGCGGTGGATAACGTCACCGGATTTACCGGCGGCTCGCGGGTCAACAGCGGGATGATGTTTATCACCCTCAAGCCGCGCGACCAGCGCCACGAGACGGCGCAGCAGGTGATCGACCGGCTGCGCAAAAAGCTGGCCAACGAGCCCGGGGCTAACCTGTTCCTGATGGCGGTGCAGGATATCCGCGTCGGTGGCCGGCAGTCGAACGCCAGCTATCAGTACACCCTGCTGTCCGATGACCTGTCGGCGCTGCGCGAGTGGGAGCCGAAGATCCGCAAAGCGCTGGCGGCGCTGCCTGAGCTGGCGGACGTCAACTCGGATCAGCAGGACAATGGCGCCGAAATGGACCTGGTCTATGACCGGGATACCATGTCGCGCCTCGGCATCAGCGTTCAGGACGCCAACAACCTGCTGAACAACGCCTTCGGCCAGCGGCAGATCTCCACCATCTACCAGCCGCTTAACCAGTACAAGGTGGTGATGGAGGTGGATCCGGCCTACACCCAGGACGTCAGCGCCCTGGATAAGATGTTTGTCATCAACAGCGAGGGCAAGCCGATCCCGCTGGCCTACTTCGCCAAATGGCAGCCGGCCAACGCCCCGCTGTCGGTGAACCACCAGGGGCTGTCGGCGGCGTCCACAATCTCCTTTAACCTGCCCACCGGCCGCTCGCTGTCGGAAGCCAGCGAGGCGATTAACCGCGCGATGACCCAGCTCGGGGTGCCGTCCACCGTACGTGGCTCCTTTGCCGGTACCGCTCAGGTGTTCCAGCAGACCATGAACGCGCAGGTGATCCTGATCCTCGCGGCCATTGCCACGGTCTATATCGTGCTGGGGATGCTCTACGAGAGCTATGTACATCCGTTGACCATCCTTTCGACGCTACCCTCCGCCGGGGTGGGCGCGCTGCTGGCGCTGGAGATATTCGATGCCCCGTTCAGCCTAATCGCCCTTATCGGGATCATGTTATTAATTGGCATCGTGAAGAAAAACGCCATCATGATGGTTGATTTTGCCCTTGAGGCGCAGCGCACCGGCAACCTGACGCCGGAAGAGGCGATTTTCCAGGCCTGCCTGCTGCGTTTCCGGCCGATTATGATGACCACCCTCGCCGCGCTGTTCGGCGCCCTGCCGCTGGTGCTCTCCGGCGGCGACGGATCCGAACTGCGCCAGCCGCTGGGGATCACTATCGTCGGCGGTCTGGTGATGAGCCAGCTGTTAACGCTCTACACCACGCCGGTGGTCTATCTTTTCTTTGACCGTTTGCGGCTGCGTTTTTCGCGTCATTCCACTCAACCGGTAAGCGAATAAGATGACAGACCTCCCGGCCAGCGTGCGCTGGCAGCTATGGATAGTGGCGTTCGGCTTCTTTATGCAGTCGCTGGACACCACCATCGTCAACACCGCCCTCCCCTCGATGGCCAAAAGCCTTGGGGAGAGTCCGCTGCATATGCATATGATCATCGTCTCCTATGTCCTGACGGTGGCGGTGATGCTGCCGGCCAGCGGCTGGCTGGCCGACCGGGTCGGGGTGCGCAATATTTTCTTTACCGCCATCGTGCTGTTTACCGCTGGATCGCTGTTTTGCGCCCAGGCCAGCACCCTTGACCAGCTGGTGATGGCGCGGGTGCTGCAGGGTATCGGCGGCGCGATGATGGTGCCGGTCGGTCGCCTGACGGTGATGAAGATCGTCCCGCGCGATCAGTACATGGCGGCGATGACCTTCGTTACCCTGCCGGGCCAGGTCGGCCCGCTGCTCGGCCCGGCGCTGGGCGGGGTACTGGTGGAGTACGCCTCCTGGCACTGGATCTTCCTCATTAACATCCCGGTGGGGATCGTCGGCGCCATCGCCACCCTCTTCCTGATGCCCAACTACACCATGCAGACCCGACGCTTCGATCTCGCCGGCTTTGTGCTGCTGGCGGCCGGGATGGCGACCCTGACCCTGGCGCTGGATGGCCAGAAAGGGCTCGGCATTTCCCCCGCCTGGCTGGCGGGACTGGTGGCCGTCGGCCTCGCCGCCCTGCTGCTCTACCTGTGGCACGCCCGCGGTAACGCCCGGGCGCTGTTCAGCCTTAACCTGTTTCGCAACCGCACCTTCTCCCTTGGCCTCGGCGGCAGCTTCGCCGGGCGCATCGGCAGCGGCATGCTGCCGTTTATGACCCCGGTGTTCCTGCAGATCGGCCTCGGTTTTAGCCCCTTCCACGCCGGGCTGATGATGATCCCGATGGTGCTCGGCAGCATGGGGATGAAGCGGATCGTGGTCCAGGTGGTCAACCGCTTCGGCTACCGTCGGGTGCTGGTCGCCAGCACTCTGGGGCTGGCGGCAGTCAGCCTGCTGTTTATGTTTTGCGCCCTGGCGGGCTGGTATTACGCGCTGCCGCTGATCCTGTTTCTGCAGGGGATGATCAACGCCAGCCGCTTCTCGTCGATGAATACCCTGACCCTGAAAGATCTCCCGGACGATCTGGCCAGCAGCGGCAACAGCCTGCTGTCGATGGTGATGCAGCTGTCGATGAGTATTGGCGTGACCATCGCCGGGCTGCTGCTGGGGCTGTACGGCCAGCAGCATCTGAGCCTCGACGCCGCCGGCACCCATCAGGTCTTTCTCTATACCTATCTGAGCATGGCGGCGATCATCGCCCTGCCGGCGCTCATCTTTTCCCGGGTACCGGATGACGTCGGCAGCAATACCGTCATCCGTCGACGCAACAGGAGTGGATCGTGAAATTTTGGCGCCCGGGCATTACCGGCAAGCTGTTCCTCGCTATTTTCGCCACCTGCATCGTGCTGCTGATCAGCATGCACTGGGCGGTTCGCATCAGTTTCGAACGCGGGTTTATCGATTACATCAAGCGCGGCAATGAGCAGCGGTTAACCATGCTTAGCGACGCGCTGAGCGAGCAGTATGCCCAGCACGGCAGCTGGGCGTTTCTGCGCAACAATGACCGCTTTATCTTCCAGCTGCTGCGCACCTTCGAACGGGATAATGACGACCGCTCGCCGCCGGGGCACGCCATGAAGCCGGGGGCGATGGACGCGCCAGACGCCGGTCCCGATGGGCCGCCGCCGGATGGTCCCCCTGACGGCCCGCGCCCGAGGCCGGAAATGCCGCCCCACGGCTGGCGCACCATGTTCTGGGTGGTCGATCAGTCTGGCCGGGTGCTGGTGGGCCCCCGCGAGCGCGTGCCGGAGGACGGCAGCCAGCGCAGCATTATGGTCAACGGCGTGGAGGTAGGCAGAGTGATCGCCTCGCCGGTGGAGCGGCTAACCCGCAATACCGACATTAACTTTGACCGGCAGCAGAAGCGCACCAGCTGGCTGATTGTCGCCCTCGCCACCCTGCTTGCCGCGCTGGCCACCTTCCCGCTGGCCCGCGGCCTGCTGGCGCCGGTGAAACGGCTGGTGGAAGGCACCCATAAGCTGGCGGCGGGCGACTTTTCCACCCGCGTGACGGTGACCGGCGGCGATGAGCTCGGCCGCCTGGCGCAGGATTTTAACCAGCTCGCCAGCACCCTGGAGCGCAACCAGCAGATGCGTCGCGATCTGATGGCCGATATCTCCCATGAACTGCGTACCCCGCTGGCGGTGCTGCGCGGCGAGCTGGAGGCGATTCAGGACGGGGTCCGGCGTTTTACCCCTGAATCCATTCCCTCTCTGCAGGCTGAAGTGGCCACCCTCACCAAGCTGGTAGACGATCTCCATCAGCTGTCGATGTCCGATGAGGGAGCGCTGGCCTACCAGAAAACCTCGCTGGATATCATCACCCTGCTGGAGGTGGCTGCAGGCGCTTTTCGCGAGCGCTTCGCCGGCCGGCAGCTGAGCATCCAGGTGTCGCTCCCGGAGCAGGCGATGATCTTCGGCGACCGCGACCGCCTGATGCAGCTCTTTAACAATCTGCTGGAAAACAGCCTGCGCTATACCGACAGCGGCGGCAGCCTGCACATCACCGCCCGCCGCAGCGGACGGATGCTGGTGATCGACTTCGCCGACAGCGCCCCCGGGGTCAGCGATGAGCAGCTGGCCCGCCTGTGCGAGCGCTTTTACCGGGCAGAAGGATCGCGCAACCGCGCCAGCGGTGGCTCCGGCCTTGGGCTGGCGATTTGCCTCAATATCGTAGCGGCCCACGGCGGCACCCTGCGTGCCGACCATTCGCCTTTTGGCGGGGTTAGCATTAAAGTTGAGTTACCTCTGGAACATGATTTACCGAGAGACGTATGACTGAATTGCCTGTAGATGAAAACACCCCGCGCATTCTTATCGTGGAAGATGAACCCAAGCTCGGCCAGCTGCTGATTGATTATCTGCAGGCCGCCGGCTATGCGCCTACGCTGATTAACCATGGCGACAAGGTCCTGCCCTACGTTCGCCAGACTCCGCCGCACCTGATCCTGCTGGATCTGATGCTGCCCGGTACCGACGGCCTGACGCTGTGCCGCGAAATTCGCCGCTTCTCCGACGTTCCGGTGGTGATGGTGACGGCGAAAATCGAAGAGATCGACCGCCTGCTGGGGCTGGAGATTGGCGCCGACGACTATATTTGCAAGCCCTATAGCCCGCGGGAAGTGGTCGCCCGGGTGAAAACCATTCTCCGCCGCTGCAGGCCGCAGCGCGACCTGCAGGCGCTGGACGCGCAGAGTCCGCTGATTGTCGACGAGGGCCGTTTTCAGGCCTCGTGGCGCGACAAGCTGCTGGACCTCACTCCCGCCGAGTTCCGGCTGCTGAAAACCCTCTCCCAGGAGCCGGGGAAGGTCTTCTCCCGCGAACAGTTGCTCAACCATCTGTATGACGACTATCGGGTAGTCACCGACCGCACCATCGACAGCCACATCAAGAACCTGCGGCGCAAGCTGGAGGCGCTGGACGCCGAACAGTCGTTTATCCGCGCCGTGTACGGGGTTGGCTACCGCTGGGAAGCCGACGCCTGTCGGCTGGCGTAGTGAGCCTTTTCCCGGCTCGCGCTGCGCTTAGCCGGGCTACAAGTCCACCGCCCTCTGCAATCCGTAGCCCGGGTAAGGCGTGTACGCCGCAACCCGGGAAACTCCATAGAGTCTATCCCACCAGGCGTTATGAGCGCTGTCAGTGTGAGCACTGCCCAGGTTCAAAATGGCAAACAAATTAGCCATACTGAAAGATACCCATCTGATATTTACTCCCCTTCGCCGCGGCGCTACAATGCCCGCCCTTAATGTGGGGACACTCCCCAACTCGCCGCACCCGGTGCGGCGAATCTGACCTGTCATCAGAACGAGAACACCATGTTTAAACCAGAACTCCTTTCCCCGGCGGGAACGCTGAAGAATATGCGTTACGCTTTCGCCTATGGCGCTGATGCCGTTTATGCCGGCCAGCCGCGCTACTCGCTGCGCGTGCGTAACAACGAATTCAATCACGAAAATCTGCAGCTCGGCATCAATGAAGCCCACGCGTTGGGTAAAAAATTCTATGTGGTGGTCAACATCGCCCCGCATAACGCCAAGCTGAAAACGTTTATTCGCGATCTGAAGCCGGTGGTGGAGATGGGTCCGGACGCGCTGATCATGTCCGATCCGGGTTTAATCATGCTGGTGCGGGAAAACTTTCCGGATATGCCGATCCATCTTTCGGTGCAGGCCAACGCCGTCAACTGGGCGACGGTCAAATTCTGGCAGCAGATGGGCCTCACCCGCGTGATCCTGTCGCGTGAACTGTCGCTGGATGAAATCGAAGAGATCCGCCGCCAGGTGCCGGAGATGGAAATTGAGATTTTCGTCCACGGCGCGCTGTGCATGGCCTACTCCGGCCGCTGCCTGCTCTCCGGGTATATCAACAAGCGCGACCCGAATCAGGGAACCTGCACCAACGCCTGCCGCTGGGAATACAACGTGGCGGAAGGTAAAGAGGACGACGTCGGCAACATCGTTCACAAATATGAGCCGATTCCGGTGCAGACCGTGGAGCCAACCCTCGGCATTGGCGCGCCGACCGATAAAGTCTTTATGATCGAGGAAGCCAAACGTCCGGGCGAGTACATGACCGCCTTCGAAGATGAGCACGGCACCTACATCATGAACTCGAAAGATCTGCGGGCTATCGCCCACGTTGAGCGTCTGACCCAGATGGGCGTTCACTCGCTGAAGATCGAAGGCCGCACCAAATCCTTCTACTACTGCGCGCGCACCGCCCAGGTTTACCGCAAGGCGATCGATGATGCCGCCGCCGGCAAACCGTTCGATACCAGCCTGCTGGAAACCCTTGAGGGGCTGGCCCATCGCGGGTACACCGAAGGCTTCCTGCGCCGCCATACCCATGACGATTACCAGAACTACGAATATGGCTACTCCCTCTCCGAACGCCAGCAGTTTGTCGGCGAATTCACCGGGGAGCGGAACGGCACGCTGGCGGCAGTGGCGGTCAAAAATAAGTTCAGCGTTGGCGACAGCCTTGAACTGATGACTCCGCAGGGTAACGTCAACTTCACCCTCGAGCACATGGAAAATGGCAAAGGCGAAGCCATGCCGGTGGCCCCGGGCGACGGCTATACCGTATGGTTGCCTGTGCCGGACGACCTGCCCCTGCAGTATGCGCTGCTGATGCGCAACTTTACTGGTCAGACAACCAGAAACCCGCACGGTAACTAGTTAATTTGCGTTATTTTTTCACGATGTAAGGATATTAGAATCGGATCACATACCGTTTCGATCGAAACAGGTATCATCCATTTCGCTGAAAAACATAACCCATAATGCTAGTTGTACCAGGAACCACCTCCTTAGCCTGCGTAATCTCCCTTACGCGGGCTTATTTTTTTGCCTCTCTCCCGGCCTTCGCTTGCGTCATGCGGTACACTTTATGCAACATTGAGCAATAAAGGTTCCCTTGATGATGTCTACGTTTCCTGCCAGCTTACTGATCCTTAACGGCAAAGGTGCCAATGAACCGCAGCTACGCGAAGCGGTTAACCTGTTACGCGATGAAGGGATTGATATTCACGTCCGCGTGACCTGGGAAAAGGGCGATGCCGCGCGGTTTATCGATGAAGCCCTGCAGCTGAACGTTGAAACGGTGATCGCCGGCGGCGGCGACGGCACGATTAATGAAGTGGCGACCGCGCTGGTGGAGCGCGGCAGCAACATGGCGCTGGGGATTTTACCGCTGGGCACGGCCAACGACTTCGCCACCAGCGTCGGTATTCCACAGGATCTGGCCAGCGCCCTCAAGCTGGCGATCGTCGGTCGCGATGTGCCGATAGATATCGCCCGGGTTAATGATAAGACCGGCTTTATTAATATGGCGACCGGCGGGTTCGGCACCCGGATCACCACCGAAACGCCGGAAAAGCTCAAAGCCGCGCTCGGCGGTGTCTCTTATTTAATCCATGGCCTGATGCGCATGGATACCCTGAAGCCGGACCGCTGCGAGATCCGCGGGGAGAACTTTCACTGGCAGGGCGATGCGCTGGTCATCGGCATCGGCAACGGCCGCCAGGCAGGCGGCGGCCAGCAGCTATGTCCGGAGGCGTTGATTAACGATGGTCTGCTGCATCTGCGCATTTTCACCGGCGAAGAGCTGATCCCTGCCCTCTTCAGCACCCTGGCGAATCCGGAAAACTCGCCGAATATTGTCGACGGCGTCTCCTCGTGGTTTGAGATCACCGCCCCCCATGAGATGACGTTTAACCTCGACGGCGAGCCGCTCAGCGGCAAAACCTTCCGTATGGAGCTGTTACCGGCGGCCCTGCGCTGCCGGCTGCCGCCCGACTGCCCGCTGCTACGCTGATCAGGCTTCGCAAAGCAAAGACGGTGCCCGGCTGGTATACAGCAGCCGGGTTCGTTGATTGAGCCTCTGAATGTTAAGGTAAAACGGCACCTGCGGCTGCAGGAAAAACCTAGGCAGGATATCGATCCAAACAACGCGCTTACATTAATAGACGATACCCACAACCACAAAAAACCTATAACATCAAATAGTTACCTATTAGAATGGGCGCATCTGCCGTGAGACAATGCGCCATAAAGCTTAGTATTCCGCCACCTCACGCGCCATTTCGCGCGTATATTGCCGACTGGCGTTAACCAGCATCTGCGTATAGGCCGTCTGCGCCTGGCCGCTGACCAGCGCATCGACCGTCAGGGTTTCGAGGATCTTCCCGTACTGCATCACCGCCACTTTCTGGCATAAGTGGGCAATAACCCCAAGATCGTGGGTGACCATCAGGTAAGTGAGCTTAGCCTCCCGCTGCAATTCTGCCAGCAGGTTAAGGATCTCAGCCTGCACCGACACATCCAGCGCCGACGTCGGCTCATCCAGCAGCAGCACCTGAGGCTCAAGAATCAGCGCTCTGGCTATCGCCACGCGCTGCCGCTGCCCGCCGGAGAGCTGATGCGGATAGCGCTCGCGAAAGGCGCGGTTGAGGCCAACTTTATCCAGCAGCACATTGATCCGCCGGTCGCGGTCGTTGATACGATGGATCTGCAGCGGCTCTTCGAGGATATCGCCAATGGTGTGACGGGGATGCAGCGATCCGTAGGGGTCCTGAAATACCATCTGCACCTGACGGCAGCGCTCGCGGCTAATTTCATGCCCTAAGGGCTGAGCATCGATGGTCAGTTCCCCCTGCCAGTGGGTAAACAGCCCCGCCAGGCACTTGAGCACCGTCGTTTTACCGGAACCGGACTCTCCTACCAGACCGTAGATCTCGCCGGGCTTAACGTGGAAACTGACGTCATACAGCACCTGGTTACGCTTCTCCCCCTCGCCAAACGCGAGGTTGAGATGTTGAACTTCAATCATTATCCGCTCCTTAATCCGTTAACCAGCTGGCCTGACGCTGCAGCACCGGCAGTATCGGGCGACGATGCTGCATATCCGGCAGCGAGTTAATCAATCCCTGAGTGTAGGGGTGACGGGCGTGATCGAGATCTTTAGCGGCGATGGACTCCACTACCCGTCCGGCGTACATCACCAGCACTCGGTCGCAGAAGCTGCGCACCAGGTTGATATCGTGGCTGATAAAAATCAGCCCCAGCCCGCGCGACTGAACCAGGTCATCCAGCAGGCCCAGCACCTGCAGGCGCACCGACACGTCCAGCGCGGAGGTGGGCTCATCGGCAATGATCAGCTCCGGGTCGGTAATCAGCATCATGGCGATCATGATGCGCTGCCCCTGTCCGCCGGATATTTCATGCGGATAAAGCTGATAAACGCGCTCCGGCTGGCGAATACGCACCACCTCCAGCATCTCCAGCGCCCTGGCTTTCGCCTCATCTTTGCGCCCGGGATGATGAGTAAGCCAGGCCTCGGCGATTTGCTTACCCACGCAGACCACCGGACTAAGCGAATATTTCGGGTCCTGCATAATCATAGAGATACGTTTGCCGCGTACGCCGCGCATCTGCGCTTCGCTAAGATGCTGCAGATCGAGGTCGGCAAACTGCATCCGGCTGGCGCTGACGCGGGCCTTTTTCGGATGCAGCTGCAGCAGCGCGCGCCCAACGGTGGACTTACCCGAACCGGACTCGCCGACAATAGCCAGCTTCTCATGCCCCAGCTGGAAGGAGACGCCGCGCACGGCGTGGGTCACCGCGCTACCGTTAACAAAGTCGACGCACAAATCGCGCACGTCGAGCAGCGGTGCATTATTCACTACGGGGATCGAGGATGTCACGTAGGCCATCTCCTAAGAAGTTGAACGCTAAGCTATTGATCAAAATCGCCAGCCCCGGAATGGTTACGACCCACCAGCACTCCATCATATAAGTGCGCCCGCTGGAGATCATCGCTCCCCACTCCGGCTCTGGCGGCTGCGCGCCGAGGCCGAGAAAGCCTAGGCCGGCCGCGGTCAGAATGATCCCGGCCATATTCATGGTGATACGGATAATGACCGAGGGCAGACACAGCGGCACGATATGGCGCCAGAGGACGCGGGCCGATGAAGCGCCCTGCAGACGCACGGCGGAGATAAAATCAGCCTGGCGCAGAGAGAGCGTTTCGGCGCGCGCCAGACGGGCAATCGGCGGCCAGGCGGTCAGCGTGATGGCGATAACCACGTGCTCCAGCCCCGGTCCTAAAGCGGCGACAAACGCCAGCGCCAGGACCAGACTCGGGAAGGAGATGAAAATATCGGTGACGCGCATCAGCACCATATCGACTTTACCGCCGAAATAGCCGGCACTGACGCCCAGCAGCAGTCCGAGCGGACCGACGGTCACTGAGACCAGCAGCACGATATAGAGCGTGATGCGGGAGCCGTACACCAGGCGACTAAAGATATCTCGGCCAAACTCATCGGTGCCGAACCAGTGCTGCGCATTCGGCGCGACCAGCGCACTATTCAGGTCCTGTACCAGCGGGTTATAAGGCGCAATCAGCGGCGCGAAAATCGCCACCACCAGCAGCATAAAGATAATTCCTCCGCCGATGGCCGTGAGCGGATTGCGCGCCATTTTGCCGATAAACCCGACGGCCCGCGCCGCCGCGCGTTGCAGCCGCTGACGGCCTTCGCCCGCACCACCTGAAAGCGGCGAATCCAGAGAAACGGTCATGATTTTGTCCTCGGGTCAAAGAATTGATACAGCATGTCGGAGAGCAGGTTGAGCATCACGAAGATCACCCCCACCAGCAGCACGCAGCCCATCACCGCATTCATATCGCCCAGCAGCAAGCTTCCGGTAAGGTAGGAGCCAAACCCCGGCCATGAGAAGACGGTTTCAATCAGCACCGCGCCTTCCAGCAGCGCGCCGTAGGCCAGCGCCACCACCGTCAGCAGTTGCACGAGGATGTTACGAAACGCATGGTTCCAGATAACCTGGCGCTCGGTCAGCCCTTTCACCCGGGCGGTAATAATGAACTCCTGCGACAGCTGGGCCAGCATAAAGCTGCGGGTCATACGGCTGATATAAGCCAGCGAGTGAAAACCCAGCAGCGAGGCGGGAAGAATCAGATGATTAATGGCGTTCCAGAACACCTGGCCGTTGCCGGCCAGCAGCGCATCAACGGTCATCAGCCCGGTGCAGCGCGGCACCACACCATCCAGCCCGAGCTCTACCCTCCCGGCGCCGCCTACCCAGCCAAGCCAGGCATAGAACACCAGCAGCCCCATCATCCCGACCCAAAAGATCGGCATCGAGTAGCCCGCCAGGCTGATAATGCGTACCACATAATCGGAGACGCTATTGCGCCGCGCCGCCGCCAACACGCCCAGCGGAATACCAAGACCCGCGCCGACAATAATCGCCATCGTTGCCAGCTCCATGGTGGCCGGGAAGACGCGGATAATATCGTCCACCACCGGTTTCCCGGTCAGCAGCGCGTTGCCCAGATCGCCGTGCAACAGGTTGACGAAATAGATGCCAAACTGGGTGGTCAGCGATTTATCAAACCCCAGCTGCTGGTAAACCTGCTGATAGGTACTCTGGTCAGCATCCGGGCCGACAATCGCCAGCACCGGGTCGATGGGCATGACGCGGCCAATGGTAAAGGTCAGCAGCAGCAGGCCGAACAGTGTAATCACCACCTGCAGTAGCCGTTTTGATAAGCGCCGGCCGCGTGAGCCGGGCGCAAGGATTGCGGTACTCATCCTTTCTCTCCTTCGCGGACTTTATAGACGTCACGCAGAAAAGTGGTGGCGGAGGGGTGCGGCTGATACTCCCGTACCTCGTTGCGCACGACGACCGAATCAACCATCTGCGAAAGCGGAATTAAAGCCGGAACCAGCTGGTCGTAGCGTGTCTGGATGGCCTGGTAGTCAGCCACCTGTTTTTGCGGATCGCGTTCCAGCAGGGCCTGGTCAATCATCGTATTCAGTTGCGGGTCGTAAAAACCGGTACGCCAGCCCTGGAAGTTGGTCAGGCGCGCCTTATCGCTGTTATCCGGGTTATAGACCAGCGCGCGCAGGCTGGAGTGCGGATGCGGCTCCATCCCGCTGCCGCCGCGACCTACCAGCAGGTCAAATTTACGCTCGCGCATTGCGCCGTAGATCTGGTTACCAGTGCCGGTGATGATTTTGGCGTTAATCCCCGCCTGCATCAGCGTCGACTGCACGGCGATAGCGATGTTAAGAAATGGCTGATCGGAGAGTACCCGCAGCGTGGTATCAAAGCCGTTGGGATATCCCGCTTCCGCCAGCAGCTTTTTCGCCCGCGCCACATCCAGCCTGTAGCCGGGATCGGGTAGCGTGGACGGCATTCCCGCTTTGATAGGCCGCTGGTGCAGCACGCCGTAGCCCGGCATCAGCGCTTTATTGATACCCTGGTAATCAATCAGATAGCGCACCGCCTCGCGCACTTTCGGATTGGCGAAGTGCGCCTCTTTCATGCTCATCGCCACGTAGTACATGGTGCCGCGCTGCACCGCATCGACGGTCAGCTGCGGATCGCTGCGCAGGGCGTTGATATCGGAAACCGCCATATTGTTGGCAATATCAAGGTCGCCTTTTTCGATCATCAGGCGCAGAGTTTGCGACTCCTGGAAATGACGCAGTACCACGCGGCTCATTTTCGCCTCGCCGCGCCAGTAGTCAGGGTTGCGCTTCATGCGCAGCACATCTTTCGCCTGCCAGGTTTCGAGGATAAACGGCCCGGAACCGGCTTCATGGGTGGTTAGCCAGCGGTTACCCCAGTCGTTATCCTGCTGGTGGCTTTGCACCGTTTTACTGTCCAGCACTCCGAGGTTGCCCAGCGCCGCCAGCGAGTAAATCACCAGCTGCGGATCGTTATCTTTGGGTAATACGATTTGCACCGTGAAGCGGTCCGGCGCGCTGACCTGGCTGTCGATATTTTTCTTACTGAAGCCATAGGATTTCCATACTGAGGCCTGGGCCAGGTTGAGGTGCAGGATGCGCCGCATTGACCACACGACGTCGGCGGCGGTCAGCGGGTTGCCGGAGTGAAACTTAACGTCATCGCGCAGATGAAAGGTCAGGGTTTTGCCGTCGGGGCTGATATCCCAGGATTTCGCCAGCGCGGGCCTGACGGTGGTGAGCTGCTCAGGGTCAAGCTCCACCAGCGAGTCGTAGAGGTTGACCACGATCCCCACCACTTCGTTACCGGTCATCGCCGCCGGGTCAAGGGTGAGCAGGTTATTCATATTCATGCCGATGATCAGCTGGTCGGGCGGCGTTTTCGCCACCGCCTCCCCGCTCCCCATCGACATGGCGAGCGCGAGAATACACGCTCCCAGTAAGGAGGTTTTTTTCATATCTCTGTTTGCCTGTACTGTAGGGTACATGTTGCCGGATGGCGGCATTTTCGGCTTATCCGGTCTACCGGGCCGCAGGCTCGATAAGCGCAGCGCCATCGGGTATTTATTTTTTTAAATCAGTCGTGGCTAATGGTATTGGCTTCGATATACGCAAAATTAATGTCTTCACCGAGACCCGGACGTTGTGACAAATGCACAAATCCCTGGTCATCCATCGGGTCGACAATGCTGTTGAGATAGGCCGCCGGTTCATCGTAGTCGAGGAACGGATGCAGCAGGCCGCGCTCGTACCAGCGGCAGTTGCGGATCGCGCCCACCACCGCCAGGCTTGCCGCTCCGTTGCCGTGGACTTCGCAATCCATGCCGAAAGATTCCGCCAGCGCCGCCACCTTCATGGTCGGTGTAATCCCCCCCACGCCGTTAGCGCCGGCGCGCAGAATGTCGCAGGCCCCGGCTTTCACCCATTCGGCGCGCATGTGGTGCTTGCCGCCGAAGCTCTCCGGCCCGACGATGGGAATCGACAGGTTTTCCGCCAGCCACGCATAGGAGGACATCGAATCCTCCTCCATCGGCTCTTCAAACCAGGCGAAATTGAGTTTTTCCAGCTCTTTGCCGATCCACAGCGCCTCGGCGCGGCTGTACCAGTGATAGCCATCAATCATCAGGTCAATATCCGGCCCTACGGCTTCGCGCACCGCCGCGCAGGCTTTAATGTCCATTTTGGGATTGGGCGCAAAAGAGATTGGCGGCATCCAGGTGTGCAGCTTGATGGCCTTGTAGCCGCGGGCGACCAGCTTCTCAGCAAAAGCGGCATACTCTTCCGGGGTCGACAGGCCGCCCGGCAGATCGTCGCCGCACATGGTGCTACCGTAAGCCGGGACAGTGTCGCGATAGCCGCCGAGCAGCTTATAAACCGGCATCTTAAGGCTGCGGCCGATCAGGTCCCACAGCGCCTGTTCAACAAACGACAGCGCGCGCTCCGTTAGCTGATGTGCGCTGCCGCGCTGCCAGTGGTTAAGATCCTGCCAGATACGCTCACGGTTAAACGGGTCCTGTCCCACCAGCACTTTGCGAAAAAAAGTATTCACCACGAACGGGCGCACGACTTCCGGAGGCGCAAACGAAAAGCCCTGCGCCCCATCATCAGCGGTGATGGTCAGCATCGCCATTTTGGCCATGCTTTCAACCCCCGGATGGGAGTGCCCGGCGCTGTCGGAAACCCGACGAGTGGGATATTGGAAAACGGTGACATTCACAGATTCAATTTTCATGCTCGGTCCTTATCACGGCCAAATCCGATCGACATAATCAAATCGGCAAAGCGGTTTCACATTATTGAAAATACGTTTCAATATATAATCTAAGCACAACTTCGTAGTAGTGCCTCGGACAAACACCGCTAAGCAAGGCCATAAATTTGGGCATTGGCACAACAAGACGTGACTGTTTTCACAAAAGATGAGCGAAATGTGAGGCAGATCGACCAGGAGAAAAAAGGGCGTGAGCGCAGAGAAGAGATTAACCGACCAGCTACATCCCGGGAATGTCTGCGCCCACAAATGGCTGACTTAAACCGCCGCCGCTGGCTCCGCGCTAAGCGCTTCCAGCAGTTCAGGTAAGGTTTGATAGCGGCCAGCGGCGGCCTGAAAACGCGCGTGCTGGCTATCTTCTGCAATCACTATCGTGGCAATCCCCGCCGACTGGGCCGCGCAAAAGCCGGTAAAGCTATCCTCAATCACCAGACACTGGCTGGCGTTGAGATTGAGCTTCCGCAGCGTCGTGAGGTACACCGCCGGGTGCGGTTTGCCGCGTGGTTCATCATCTGCGCTGGAGATCGCGTCAAAAAAGTGCCAGAGCGAGAGCTTGTTCAGCACGGCGGCGATAACCTGGCGGGATGATGACGTGGCGAGCGCAATTTTATAGCCGGCAGCGCGAAAATAGCCTAACGCCTCCTGCACCCCACGCATCGGCTCGCCATCGGCGGCAATCAGGCCGGTGATGCGCTGCAATATGGCCTCTTCCAGCAGCGATGGGGCAAGGTTAAGCTGAAAATAGCGGCACCAGGTGTCGGCGATTTCGTCGAGGCGTTTGCCCTTGGTCAGGGTTTCACACTCAGCCACGCTCGCCGTTGCTCCCCACTGCGCGAGGGCGTCAATCTGCGCCTGGCGCCACAGCGCCTCGGAATCAATAATCACGCCATCCATGTCAAAAATAACCGCCTGCATACTCATTCGTTCACCTCATTAAGGCTGGCATGGAGCCCATGCCAGCCACATCACCTTAAGAGAATTCAACCTGCTCACGGGCAGTCGCTTCCTTGTGGGAAAATCCCGGCTGCTCCACGCGGATAAACGCACAGAGGAAAAAGGCCACCACGTACAATGCGGTATAGGCGATGACTACCCCAATGGTGCTGAAGAACGGCAGCAGCACCACGGCAATCGCCGGAGCGAGAAAGTTAGACATCCCCGCCGACAGGTTATACACCGAAATCGCCGCGCCTTTGTGCTTCGGCTCCAGCGCAGGGAACACGGCGGCCAGCGGCACAAAGGCGGCGACAAAGATCCCCAGGGCGATGGCCGGGATCAGCGCCATCGCAAAGCTGTGGCCAAAGTGCTGAGGGATGTAGTAAAACGCCAGGCTGGAAAGCGCCATCCCGATGCAGCCGAACCAGCGCACCACCTTCATCCAGCCCAGTTTTTCACCCAAAATGCCCCACAGCACGTTAGAGAAAATGGTGGTGAAGAAGAAGACCGCCCACACCTGAAGCCATTCTGAAGTGGTAAAGCCCAGCTCATCAACGAACATCATCGGCATAATCACCGCAAACCCGAACAGCGAGAGGGTATTGATGATCCTGACCATGCTCGACAGCAGAATATTGCGGTTGGTATACAGCAGCGTCGCGGCGCGTCCCAGCTCGGCAAACTTCTCACGGGTGGTGAGATTCTGCATATGCTGCGGCGTTTGAATATGGCGCAGGGAAGCCAGAGCAATCATCCCCCCGGTAAGGCAGAAGGCCAGCGCCAGCCACAGGGTGCCCATTTCGCCAATATGCGGAATGGTGAAGCTCGGAATATAGCTGCCGAAGACCCCGATGCCGATGGAATAGACCGCCCAGAACCAACCGATGGCCGAGCTGGCGTTGTCGCTTTTGACGTTATGGACAATCGCCACGATAAACGAGTAGAGGAACAGCGGATAGGCGAAGCCGCGGATGCCGTAGAAAAGCAGGATCAGCGCATAGTTGGCGTGACCGAGGCCGAAAACGAGGAACAGCACGTGGAACACGCACCACAGTACGAAGCCAATCATCATCGTTTTCAGCGGGGTGATAATTTCCGCCACCACGCCGGAAATCCACGCCGACAGCGCGGCGGCCAGGCCGTAGAGGGTAAAGGCAAAGGAGGCCTCCGCCGGAGAGAAGCCGAGCGCTTTGATATAGTGTGAGAGAAACGCTAATTCAAAACCGTCGCCGGTCATAAATACGGCAATGGCGATGTATCCCCAGAGCAGGTTCAGGGGTAAACCGAGCCACTGTTTATTATTGATAGACATAATGACCTCGTTTTCAGGGTACAGGGTGGCCGCTCCGCGATGTGCAACGAAGCGGCTGTGGTGATGAAAATTAGTGCTGCCGATAGTGCAGATCGTTTAAATACAGGGCCTTAAACTGCGCGTAGCGTTGCATCAGGGTGTGGTGGCGAACAGGATCCGCACGCCAGGTCTGCCAGACTTCCGGTTTTTCACACACCGCGGCAATCGGTTTGCCCGCCGCCAGGCAGGCTAGCCGCGCCGCGCCCAGCGCGCCGCCGGTCTCTCCGCCTTTGTGGGTCACCACCGGCATAGCGAGAATATCGGCCAGCAGCTGGGCCCAGAACGGACTGCGGGCGCCCCCGCCCACCAGCGAGCACTGCGCGATCGGCGTCCCGCTCTCTTTCAATGCCTGCAGACCGTCATTGATGCCAAAGCTCACCCCTTCCAGCACCGCGTAGCCGAGCTGGGCACGCAGACTGGAGTGGGTCATGCCCCAGAAGATGCCGCGGGCGTCAGGATCGTTATGCGGGGTTCGTTCCCCGGAGAGATAAGGCAGGAAGAACGGCGCGTTGGCTTTATCCTCCTCGCTTAGCTCGGCAATCTCCGCCAGCAGCGCCACTTCCGTGGTACCGGTGAGGCGGCAGAACCACTGCAAACAGCTGGCGGCGCTAAGCATCACGCTCATCTGATGCCACAGGTTCGGCAGAACGTGACAAAACGCATGGACCGCCGACTGCGGCGCCGGACGATAGGCGTCGGTCACCACAAACAGCACCCCGGAGGTACCGAGCGAAATAAACGCGTCCCCCGGCGAAACCGCGCCGACGCCAATGGCGCTGACCGCGTTATCGCCACCGCCCCCGGCCACCACCACCGAGGCGTTCAGCCCCCAGCGTGCAGCCACCTGCGGGTCAAGGGTGGCGGAAACCTCACAGCCTTCCACCAGCATCGGCATCTGGCTGCGCGACAGGCCGCATTTATCCAGCAGCGAGTCGGACCAGTCGCGCTTCGCCACGTCCAGCCACAGCGTTCCGGCGGCGTCCGACATATCGGAGACTTTCTTCCCGGTCATCCGGTAGCGCAGATAATCCTTCGGCAGCAGCACCGTGGCGGTGCGCTGAAAGTTTTGCGGCTCGTGACGACGCACCCACAGCAGCTTCGGCGCGGTAAAGCCCGGCATCGCCAGGTTGCCCGCCACCTGATGCAGCTCCGGCGCCATCTCCTCCAGCTCCGCGCACTCTGCGGCGCAGCGGGTGTCGTTCCACAGAATGGCCGGACGGATCGTCTCCCCCTTTTCATCCAGCAACACCGCGCCGTGCATCTGTCCGGAGAGGCCAATCGCCTTGACGGCCGACCAGTGCTGAGTGCATTTTTCCCGTAGGGTGGCCATCAGGTACTCCGTCGCCTCCCACCATAGCTCCGGCGATTGTTCTGACCAGTGCGGATGAGGCCGCTGAATGCTCAGCGGCGCGCTATGGCTGGCGATAACCTGATTGTTCTCATCAATGACCAGCGCTTTGACTTCCGATGTGCCAAGATCGATACCCAGATACATAGCCACCTCTTATTTAATCAGCGTGTAAACAGCGGCGACTTTCTCGCGCATTAGCGCCAGGAAATCCGCGTTGTCGGCCAGGTCGCCAAACAGGGCTTTATCACGGGCGAAGACAGCCACCGGATCCTGAGCCTCATACATCTCATGCACCGCCTGCTCATCCAGGATGCCGTCCTGGTACTGATACGGCAGGGTTCCCTTATGCCACTGCTCCATAAAGACGAAGAACAGCGCTGGCAGCATGGCGGTCGCTTCCGGACGGACGCCGCGCTGATAGCACTCCTGCAAGGTTGGCGCGATCATCGCCGGAATCTTTGAGAAACCATCGGCGGCAACGCGCTGGTTGGTGTCCTGGATATGCGGGTTGGTAAAGCGCTTGAGCACCACATCGCGGTAGGTCGGCAGATCAATGCCGTTATCGCCGAGGCAAGGAATGACATCCTCCGTGACGTAGCGGTCGGCAATGGCGTAGATAGCATCGGTGAGCGTGCTTTCGTGAATATACTGCTGGCCGATTAAGGTCCCCGCCCAGGAAATGCAGCTGTGGGACGCGTTCAGGATGCGGATTTTCGCCTCTTCATAGGGGATAACCGACTCGACCATCTCCACGCCGACCGCTTCCAGATTTGGGCGGGCATCGCGGAAGTTGTTCTCCACCACCCACTGGATAAAGGTCTCGCCCATTACCGGCGCCTTATCGTCAATGCCGGTTTGCGCTTTGATACGGGCCGGCAGATCGGCCGCCGGACGCGGGGTGATGCGGTCCACCATGGTATTCGGACAGGTGGTATTCGCGGCCATCCAGTCAATCACCGCCTGTTTGCCGGTAAGCTGCAGGAACTCCACCATCCCGTCGTGGAAGCGCTCACCGTTATGCCGCACGTTGTCGCAGTTGAGCAGGGTCAGCGGCCCGGCGTTGTCCGCCATGCGCTTTTCCAGAATTCGTGCGAGGGTGCCGTAAATGGTTTTGCATTCGCCTTTCAGGTCGGCCTGCAGATCGGGGTTGCTGGTTTCCAGCTGATGGCGGGTGTTCAGGTAGTACCCCCCTTCCGTCACGGTAAAGGCGATAACTTTGGTCTGCGGATTGGCCCCTTCGTTAATCAGCGGCTGCAGCCCTGCCTGCCACGGCAGCAGTTTCTGAATAGAGGTGATTTCTTCATATTCGCGCTCCCCTTCCGGGCTGACGGTCTCCAGCACGTAACGTCCTCCCTGCGCCGCCAGCGCCTGCACCACCTGCTCGGCGTCGTTGCGGATATTGCCCGCCGCGATGCGCCAGCGCTTATCCCCGGAAGCCATCAGACGATGCAGATACCACGCCTGATGCGCGCGATGAAAAGAACCCAGACCAATGTGAAGCCATGTGAATTGATTGTTCATGTTCTGCTCTCCTTGAGTTGATGGCGCCACTGTAATTGATCATTTGACCAAAATAAGAGCCACAGATCACAAAAGAACAATTACCCAATTAAATTACAAATGACCAGTCGAGAGCAAAAGCTTGCCAGTTATGCCAACCACGGCGAGAATGCGGGTATTCGCCGGGCCAATTGCGTGCCCAGGCCAGCAACTTAGGGCGGAAAACCATGAGTAAAGAAGACGATATCCGGTTGGATCAGAAGGTGCGTGCCGCATGGATGTACTACATCGCCGGCCAGAATCAGAGCGAGATTGCCAGCCAGCTGGGCACCTCCAGACCGGTGGTGCAACGGCTGATCGCCGCCGCGAAAGAAGAGGGGATTGTGTCGATTAATCTGCACCATCCAGTGGCGAACTGCCTCGATTATGCGCAGTTGTTGCAGGAAAAGTATCGGCTTCTTGAGTGCAATGTGGTCCCCGCCTTTAGCGAAGAAAGCACCCTCGACAGCGTATCGTTTGGCTGCTATCAGCTGATGGCTCGCTACCTGCAGGATGATAAAGAGAAAATCATCGGTCTGGGCTCGGGCCTGACCCTGAAAAAAGCGCTGCAGCGCATCGATTTCGACAGCCTGAATACCCGCTGCGTGGCGCTGATCAGCGCCATGGACGCCGACGGGCAGTGCAACTATTACGATGACGTGCCCCTGCTGCTGACGAGCAAAATAAAAGCCAAGTACTATCAGTGGCCGGCGCCGCGCTACGCCCAGACCGCGGATGAGTATGAGATGTGGTGCACCAATCGCTTATTCCGCAGCGTCTCTGGCGTCGCCCGGGAGGCGGACGTGATTTTTGTCGGTATTGGTCCGCTGGGCACGCAAAGCCCGATCTTTAAAGACGGATTTATCAATCAGGCGCAGATGGATGAGCTGACCGCCCGCGGCGGCATCGGGGAGATCCTCGGGCGGTTTATTGATGCAGAAGGCGAGGTGGTCGACAGCGAGATCAACCGCATGATCACCAGCTATGATATCCGCCAGAACCACTGCCCGCGGATTGCCGCGGCCTGTGGAGAATACAAACGACCGGCGATCCTGGCCGCCCTTAAAGGCGGCTGGATCAACGGCCTGGTGACCGATGAACATACCGCTCGCTGGCTGCTGACGCGCTAACGGCAAACAGCGACTCAGCTGCTGCTCATCAGTCGCGGCGGAATTTCAATCCGCTGCTGGCTGGCTTCGCCGGCGTCAATAATCGAAAAAACAGCGTCCAGCATCGCCGGCACGTCCTGCTGCACCATGTCGATATCGTGCCCCAGCAGATAGACAAACGGATCCCAGTCGAAGCAGCCCATCGGCGGCTGCTCGCTGCCGGTAAGCCCCACCTGCGACAGCCAGCGCACAACCCCTTCAAGGGATATCGTCGAGTTAACAAATATCCCCTGCAATAGCGTCTTCGCGCTGCCAAACCGCTCCTGCAGGCAGTCCTCAACGTGACCTTTCGAATAGCCGGGAGCCAGAATATTCGCCTGCGGCACGCTCAGCCCCTGCTCGTGATGCGCATCGTGGAAACCGCGTAAACGCTCGCTGGTGTTATGGTCGCTGCTGCGCCCGCCGATGAAGGTCAGCGGCGCCAGCGATCCCCGACGGCGGGCGCTGTTAGCGAGGATCTTGTGGGTCAGCGCTTTCGCACCGCCGTAGTTATCTGAAATCACCGACGGAGAGAGAGACCCCGGCAGGTCGAGATTGACCGTAGGCACGCCCGCCTGCTGGCAGAGCGCGGAAATTTTATCCGGATTGGTCGCCCCGGTCGCGATCACCCAGTCAACCTGCCAGGAGAGCATCGCTTTTACCGCTTCGAGCTCCAGCTCCGGGCTTCGGCGCGTACAGGTGATAATCGGCAGCAGGCCACGCTCGCGGGCCATCTCCTCAAAGCGTTCAGCGACGGAACCGAAGTAGCGGTTATCGTATTTGGGGATAATCATGCCAATGACGTGTGATTTTTTACTGCGCAGCATGCTGGCCTGGCGGTTAATCGCATAGCCCTGCTCCTCAGCAATCCGGGTCACCTTTTCGGCAAGCTTTGCGCTGATGCGGCGCTTTTTCCAGTTACCGTTGAGGATAGCGCTCACCGCGCTCGCCGAAACGCCGGAAAGCTCCGCCAGGTCGTAAATCGTTATCTTCTTCATTTTTCCAACTTGCGTCACAAAATCATGTCGCTGTTAATTTCCCCACTTGCTCAATCGATGAAGCGAGCGCAACATAGCTTCATCGATTGAGCATCCATTTCACGCCAGAAAGTACGCGCGCATACTGCCTTAACATGCCAGCAAGCCTGAATAATGATGCTGATATTCAATATGTTACCAGGTTTTTGTCCATAACCTCGAACGCGATGCCCTCGGGTTCGATAGTTTTAACCAGACACGGCAAAGGATTATAAAATGAACCACTCCGTCTCCTCTATGAATACTTCCCTCAGCGGTAAAGTCGCCGCGATCACTGGCGCGGCGTCCGGTATCGGCCTCGAGTGCGCGAAGACCCTGCTGGGGGCTGGCGCAAAAGTAGTGCTAATCGACCGCGAAGGCGAAAAGCTCAACAAACTGGTCGCCGAACTTGGCGAAAACGCCTTCGCTCTGCAGGTGGATCTGATGCAGGCGGACCAGGTCGATAATCTTCTGCAGGGCATTTTGCAGCTTACCGGGCGTCTCGATATCTTCCACGCCAACGCCGGCGCCTATATCGGCGGGCCGGTGGCCGAGGGCGACCCGGACGTCTGGGACCGCGTGCTGCACCTCAACATCAACGCCGCCTTCCGCTGCGTGCGCAGCGTCCTGCCGCATCTGATCGCGCAACAATCCGGGGATATTATTTTCACCAGCTCCATCGCGGGCGTGGTGCCGGTGATCTGGGAGCCTGTCTATACCGCGTCGAAATTCGCTGTGCAGGCGTTTGTCCACACCACTCGTCGTCAGGTGGCGCAGTATGGCGTGCGCGTCGGCGCCGTACTACCGGGCCCGGTGGTGACCGCGCTGCTGGACGACTGGCCAAAAGCCAAAATGGATGAAGCGCTGGCCAACGGCAGTCTGATGCAGCCGATTGAAGTGGCGGAGTCAGTGCTGTTTATGGTGACGCGTTCGAAAAACGTCACCGTACGCGACATTGTGATCCTGCCGAACAGCGTGGATCTCTGACCCGTAACCAGCCTGTGAGAGGATGTGATGCAAAACGATACGCAAAACATTATTGGTGTGGATGTCGGTTCGGGCAGCGTGCGCGCCGGAGTCTTCAATCTGCGGGGCGAGCTTCTCGCCCACGCGACCCGGGAAATTACCCTGTTTCGCAGCGCCGGGAATAGGGTTGAGCAGTCGAGCCGTGAAATCTGGCTGGCGGTGTGCTACTGCATTAAAACCGCGGTGGCCAGCGCCGGCGTCCCGCCGTCGTCGATCGCCGGGCTCGGCTTCGATGCCACCTGCTCGCTGGTGGTGATTGGCGATAACGACGCGCCGCTGGCGGTCGGGCCTTCGGACGATCCGGACCGCAATATTATTGTCTGGATGGATCATCGCGCCACCGCGCAGGCGGAAAAGATCAACGCGACGGGCCACCCGGTACTGCAGTACGTTGGCGGCAAAATCTCGCCGGAGATGGAAACGCCGAAAATTCTGTGGCTGAAGGAGAATCGCCCGCACATCTATCAGCAGGCGCGCCACTTCTTCGACCTCGCCGATTACCTTACCTGGCGCTCAACCGGCGATGACGCCCGCTCGGTCTGCACTGTGACCTGTAAATGGACCTACCTGGCGCATGAACAACGCTGGGATGCCGGCTACTTCCGCCAGATTGGCCTCGACGAGCTGGCGGATGAAGATTTTGTCCGCATCGGCCAGCGGATTGTCGCCCCTGGAACCCCTTGCGGCGACGGTCTTTGCGCCACGGCGGCAGAAGAGATGGGCCTGCCGATCGGCACGCCGGTGGCGGTGGGGATGATTGACGCCCACGCGGGCGGCATCGGCACCGTTGGGGTGCTTAACGGCGCGGTCAACAATATGGCCTACGTCTTCGGCACTTCTTCCTGCACCATGACCACCACTGAGGAAGCGGTGTTCGTCCCCGGCGTCTGGGGCCCCTACTATTCGGCGATGGTCCCGGGCTACTGGCTGATTGAAGGCGGACAAAGCGCCGCCGGCGCAGCAATCGACCAGCTGCTGAGCTTCCATCCGGCGGCGGCGGCGGCTCGCGAGCAGGCGCAAGCCGCGGGCGTCCCTCTGCCGGTCTGGCTGGCAGATCGCGTACTGACGCAGGCTGCCTCGCCTTCTGAGGCGGTCACGCTGGCCGCCGGTCTACACGTGGTGCCCGAGTTTCTCGGTAACCGCGCGCCGCTTGCCGACCCCCACGCGAAAGCGCTGATTGCCGGGCTGGGGATGGAGCGGGACCTGGATAACCTGACCGCGCTGTACGTTGCCGGGTTATGCGGGATTGGCTATGGCCTGCGACAGATCCTCGACGCCCAGCGCGCCTGCGGAATTGAGAGTGAAAATATCGTCATCAGCGGCGGGGCCGGACAGCATCCGCTGGTGCGGCAGCTGCTGGCCGACGCCTGCGGCGTTAGCGTCGTGAGCACCGCCTGCAGCGAGCCGGTGCTGTTAGGCTCCGCCATCCTCGGCGCCGTCGCGGGCGGAATCGCGGCTTCGCTGCCGGAGGCCATGAAGCAATTTACTCAGGTGGATGCCACCTATCACAGCGAGACTGCGTTTAGCTCGCTACATCAGCGCAGGTATGAGGCCTATAAGGCGCTACAAGAGGCCGGCAGGCTGATTCGCGAATAACATCCCTCTTTTTTAATAACAATAATGCTCCGCTGCTGTGCAGCGGAGACACTCATCTGCACTCTGAAATCGAGGTCAACATGTCCGTTAATAACAAACAGTGGTACGGTCTACCGCTCAACCTCATCTGGGGATATGTCGCCATCGCCGTGTTTATGACCGGCGACGGCTTTGAGCTGGCTTTTCTGTCGCACTACATCAAAGCACTCGGATTCACCCCGGCGCAGGCTTCCTTTGCCTTTACGCTATACGGTCTGGCCGCCGCCCTGTCGGCGTGGGTCTCCGGCGTGGTGGCGGAGATCATCACCCCACGCAAGGCCATGATGATCGGCTTCGTGCTGTGGTGCGTATTCCATGTACTGTTCCTCGTCTTCGGCCTCGGTCGCGCCAACTATGCGCTGATCCTGCTGTTTTATGGCATCCGCGGCCTGGCCTACCCGCTGTTCCTCTACTCATTTATCGTCGCCATTATCCACAACGTTCGCAGCGACAGTTCCAGCTCTGCGCTGGGCTGGTTCTGGGCGGTCTACTCCGTGGGCATCGGCGTGTTCGGCAGCTATATTCCGAGCTTCACCATTCCCCACATTGGCGAAATGGGCACCCTGTGGCTGGCGCTGGTCTTTTGCGCCACCGGCGGCATCATTGCGCTGGTGTCGATGCGTCATACCGAAACGCCGCGCCATATGCAGAACCTGACCACTCGCGAAAAACTCGCCGAACTGGGGCGCGCCGCGACGCTGCTCTATACCAACCGCAGCATCCTGTTCTCGAGCATTGTGCGCATTATTAACACTCTGTCGCTGTTTGGTTTTGCGGTGATTATGCCGATGATGTTCGTTGATGAGCTGGGCTTTACCACCTCGGAGTGGCTCCAGGTGTGGGCGGCCTTCTTCTTCACCACCATCTTTTCGAACGTTTTCTGGGGGATCGTGGCGGAGAAAATGGGCTGGATGAAGGTGATTCGCTGGTTCGGCTGCATCGGGATGGCGTTCTCCAGCCTGGCGTTTTACTACATCCCTCAGCACTTTGGCCACAGCTTTGCGATGGCGCTGGTGCCGGCTATTGCCCTGGGTATTTTCGTCGCCGCATTCGTGCCGATGGCGGCGGTGTTCCCGGCGCTGGAGCCGAACCATAAAGGCGCGGCGATTTCGGTCTATAACCTGTCAGCCGGGCTGTCGAACTTTCTGGCGCCGGCGATCGCCGTGGTGCTGCTGCCCTATTTCAGCACCATCGGGGTGGTGATTGCCTATACCGCCTTATATATCCTGGCCTTCTTCCTGTGCCCGTTAATCCGCGTTGAACAGCCTGGCTTTACCAGTGCTCAGGGCGCAAAACCGTTTACCGCCAACGCGGCGGAGTCTTAATAAACCCGACATCGGGTAGGAACAACGAGCAATCCGGGCGGTAACGCCCGGATTTTCGCCTTAGGCGATGGTGACTTTGCCGTCGAGGTAGACATCCTGCACGGCATTGATCAGCTTCACGCCGTCGGCCATCGATTTCTTAAACGCTTTACGGCCGAGGATCAGCCCCATGCCGCCGGCGCGTTTATTGATCACCGCCGTGCGCACCGCGTCGGCAAGGTCGGTCTCCCCGCCCGCCGCGCCGCCGGAGTTAATCAGCCCGGCGCGGCCCATATAGCAGTTGGCCAGCTGGTAGCGCACCAGATCGATAGGGTTATCGCTGGTCAGTTTGCTGTACACCCGGTCGTCGGTATAGCCGAAGTTAACCGCTTTGTAGCCGCCGTTATTCTCCGCCATTTTCTGCTTAACGATATCGGCGCCGATGGTGGCCGCCAGGTGGTTGGCCTGACCGGTCAGGTCAGCGGAAACATGATAGTCGACACCGTCTTTCTTGAAAGCCGAATTGCGCAGATAGGCCCACAGCACGGTGACCAGGCCCAGCTCATGCGCCCGCTCAAAGGCAGCGGAGATCTCTTCTATCTGACGACGCGATTGTTCCGAGCCGAAATAGATCGTCGCGCCCACGGCCACCGCCCCCATATTGAACGCCTGCTCAACGCTGGCGTAGAGGGTCTGGTCGTACTCGGTGGGGTAGCTCAGCGTTTCGTTATGGTTGAGCTTCACCAGGAAAGGAATGCGATGCGCGTAACGGCGCGACACCGAGGCCAGCACGCCGTAGGTCGACGCCACGCAGTTACAGCCGGCTTCGATCGCCAGCTCGACGATATTTTTCGGATCGAAGTACAGCGGGTTGGCGGCGAAGGAAGCCCCCGCCGAGTGCTCCACGCCCTGGTCGACCGGCAGAATGGAAAGGTAACCGGTCCCCCCCAGACGTCCGGTGTTGTACAGGGTTTGCATATTGCGTAGCACCGCCGGTGGCCGGTTGTTATCCACCATAACCCGATCAACATAATCTGCGCCAGGCAGATACAGCTGGTCGGCCGGAATGGTTATACAACGGTGCTGCAAAAGGCTCTCGGCATCTTTGCCCAGCAACTGCGTAATATCAGTCATAGCAATCTCCCGTAAGGCCGGCCGGAGCCGGCATGCATTATCCCAACCCAATTATTTTGGGCAGGTTAAGCCTGGTACCGACTTAGCCTATTTTCCAGCCGGGAGGGCATTTTTTCAGGAGATTCTGCTGTCCCGTTACGCTGCCATTTACCACCAGGCGTGGAAATGGTGTACCGGTCCGATGCCGTGGCCCACCTCCAGGGAGTCGGCCTGGGCCAGGGCCGCCGACAGCCAGGCCTTGGCCTCGGTAACGGTGGCCGCCCAGTCAGCGTGACGCGGGCGCAGCGCCGCCAGCGCGGCGGAGAGCGTGCAGCCGGTGCCGTGGGTGTTTTTGGTCTGCACTCGCGGCGCGGTAAATCGCTGTTCCCCTTCGCGGGTGAAGAGCCAGTCCGGGCTTTCGGCATCGTCGAGATGGCCGCCTTTCATTAATACTGCGCCGCAGCCCAGCGCCAGCAACGCCCGCCCCTGCTCCAGCATTTCGCGCTCGTTGCGCGCATGGGGGGCGTCAAGCAGAGCGGCCGCTTCCGGCAGGTTTGGAGTGATCAGCGACACCTGCGGCAACAATCGTTGACGCAGGGTCTCCACCGCCGAGGCCGACAGCAGCGGATCGCCGCTTTTCGCCAGCATGACGGTATCCAGCACCACATTGGCCACCCGGTAGCGCGCCAGCCGCTCGGCCACGGCTTCCACAATATCGGTCTCCGCCAGCATGCCGATTTTGGTGGTATCGATGCGCACATCGCTGAATACCGAATCGAGCTGCGCCGCCACAAAGTCCGGTTCAATACGATAGACCGACTGCACGCCGCGGGTATTCTGCGCCACCAGGGCGGTGATCGCCGAGCAGCCATAGGCTCCCAGCGCGGAGAAGGTTTTCAGATCGGCCTGGATACCGGCCCCGCCGCTGGGATCAGTGCCGGCGATGGTCAGGGCGTTGATGCGTTTCATCCCTGCACCTCCTGATACAGCGCGTCGAGAAACGCCGGAATAAAGCTGCCTGGGCCTCCCTGACGGGCGGCGATTTCCCCGGCCTGCTTCATTAGCCCGCAGGCGGCGGCCACGTTTTCCAGCCGGTCGCCCGGCAGCGCCGCGCTCGCCGCCACCACCGCCGACAGCGCGCAGCCGGTGCCCACCACCCGGGTCATCAGCGCACTGCCGCCCGCCACGCTGAGCACCCGCTCGCCGTCGGTGACGTAGTCCACCTCGCCGGTGACCGCCACTACGGTACTCAGCTGACGAGCCAGCGCCTGGGCCGCCGGCAGCGCTGCGGCGGCCGTATCGGTGGTATCCACCCCGCGCCCGCCACCGCTCATCCCGGCCAGCGCCAGAATTTCAGAGGCATTGCCGCGAATGGCCGCCGGCTGCAGGGCCAACAGCTCGTGACAAAAGGCCGTGCGCACGGTCAGGGCGCCGACCGCCACCGGATCCAGCGTCCAGGGCTTGCCGGCCTGGCGGGCCTGCTCCACTGCGGCGCGCATGGCCACGGCGCGGTCTGCGGTCAGGGTGCCGACGTTGATTAACAGCGCATCGGCGATGGCGGCGAACTGCGCCGCTTCGCGGGGATCGATCACCATCGCCGGCGAGGCGCCGACAGCCAGCAGAACATTGGCGGTAAAGGTCTGCACCACGTCATTGGTCATGCAGTGCACAAGGGGGGAATGGGCGCGCAGCAGATGGCGCAGGTGCGCGACAGGCGCGGGATTCAGCAGCTCAGGCATGGTTTGCTCCCGCCAGACGAGGTAGAAGCAATGACCCTGCGGTCTCTGACTTCCCTACGCTGGCATTATCCAGATCAGGTGGTACGGGTATTTCTCAGCCTTCAACGAAGAAGGGCACCCCGAGTCATAAAAGCGGTACAACATTTTCCTGAAGCAGGGTACGAAATGTGGCGGTGTAACACAAGCCAGGCTGATTTCTTTTCCCGCCAGCGTCAGTAATACAAAAGAAGTAAAACGCGCATTTTTTGTAAGCAAAACTGGATGAATGTTAATGCATGGTTATATTTAAAAAATCCGTAACAAACAGTCACCTGCGTTATATCGGTAAAACCGAACGAACCATGCCATTAATGAGGATTCCAATGAAATTAACCCCGATAGTGAAAGGGTTAGCGTTAGCGGGTATGTTAAGTAATCTCGCTTTTGCTGCCTGGGCAGATACGTCAGCCAAAGAGGCGACCGAAGCGACCAAAAAAGCAAACGATGCCCTCTACAACCAGCTCCCCTTCTCCGATAACACCGATTTCACCAATGCGCATAAAGGCTTTATTGCCGCCCTGCCGCCAGAGGTCATCAAAGGCGAACAGGGCAATGTCATCTGGGATCCGGGCCAGTACGCCTTCATTAAAGAAGGGGAAAAAGCGCCGGAGACGGTGAACCCGAGCCTGTGGCGCCAGTCGCAGCTGATCAACATCAGCGGCCTGTTTGAAGTCACCGACGGGGTCTACCAGATCCGCAATCTTGATCTCTCCAATATGACAATCATTGAGGGAAAAGAAGGGATCACCGTCGTAGACCCGCTGGTCTCGGCTGAAACCGCCAAAGTCGGCATGGATCTCTACTATAAAAACCGGGGTAAAAAACCGGTCGTCGCGGTGATCTACACCCACAGCCACGTTGACCATTACGGCGGCGTGCGCGGCGTGGTTGATGAAGCCGACGTCAAAGCGGGTAAAGTAAAAATCTACGCGCCGTCCGGCTTTATGGAAGCCGCAGTGGCGGAAAATATCATGGCCGGGAACGTCATGAGCCGCCGCGCCAGCTATATGTACGGCAACCTGCTGAAACCGGACGCCAAAGGCCAGGTGGGCGCCGGTCTGGGCACCACGACCTCCGCGGGCACTGTCACCCTGATTGCGCCAACCAATATTATTGACAAGGACGGCCAGAAAGAGGTGATCGACGGCCTGACCTACGACTTTATGCTGGCGCCGGGCTCCGAAGCGCCGTCAGAAATGCTGTGGTATATCGAAGAGAAGAAATTGATCGAATCCGCAGAGGATGTCACCCACACTCTGCATAACACCTACTCGCTGCGAGGGGCGAAGATCCGTGAGCCGCTGCCGTGGTCGAAATATATCAACCAGGCGATCGTTCGCTGGGGCGATAAGGCTGAGATCATAATGGCCCAGCACCACTGGCCGACCTGGGGCAACGAGAACGTGGTTAACCTGCTGAAGAGTCAGCGTGACCTTTATCGTTACATCAACGACCAGACCCTGCGGATGGCTAACGAAGGCCTGACCCGCGATGAAATCGCGGCTCACTTTAAGCTGCCGGACGGCCTCGCCAATACCTGGGCTAACCGCGGCTACTACGGCTCGGTCAGCCACGATGTGAAGGCCACCTACGTGCTGTATCTCGGCTGGTTCGACGGCAACCCGGCCACCCTTGACGAACTGCCGCCGGAAGAAGCGGCGAAGAAGTTCGTCGAGTACATGGGCGGCGCGGATGCCATCCTGAAGAAAGCGAAAGAGGATTACGACCAGGGTAACTACCGCTGGGTGGCCCAGGTGGTGAGCAAAGTCGTCTTCGCCGATCCTAACAATCAGCAGGCGCGTAATCTGGAAGCCGATGCCCTGGAGCAGTTAGGCTATCAGGCGGAGTCCGGCCCGTGGCGTAACTTCTATCTCACCGGCGCCCAGGAGCTGCGTAACGGTGTGGTAAAAGGCCCGACCCCGAACACCGCCAGCCCGGACACCGTCCGCGCCATGACCCCGGAAATGTTCTTTGATTATCTGGCGGTCCATATCAATGGCGAAAAAGCGGGTAACGCGAAGTCGGTGTTCAATATCGATCTCGGCAGTGATGGCGGCCAATATAAGCTGGAGCTGGAAAACGGCGTGCTGAACCACACCGCGAATGCGCAAGCCAAAGAGGCGGATGCCACCCTGACGCTGGATCGCGCCACCCTGAATAAAATCATCCTCAAAGAAGAGACCCTGAAGCAGGCGGAAGATAAGGGCGATGTGAAAATCAGCGGTAACGGGGCTAAACTCGATGAAATGCTTGGCTATATGGACCCGTTTGACTTCTGGTTTAACATCGTGACGCCGTAATGATTCGCTGACGGGCGTCGTGGGTAGCAGGGCGGTGAATACCGCCTTGTTACCTTCTCAGCGACGTTTAGTACTCTGCGGGCAGCGGTCGATCGATAGAGATAAGCTTGCCACGTTTCATGGTGATATATCCCCCCGCCTTTAATTCCGCCAGCACGCGAAACACATGGGTGCGCGAAAGATTGGTACGCCTGATGATAAATAACGCCAGTCCCTCATTTTCACCCTCATGCGTATGCTGCCGATACAGATAGCGATACAGCATCGGGCGAATCGTCTGATAGCTGGTCACCTGACGGCGTTCATTGTGCAGGTCGATGGTAAAGATACTCATGAACACCAGCACTTTCGCCAGCGCCTCAACGCGCTGCGGGTGATTATCAATGAACAGACGATCGAAGGTCGCGTAGGTAATTTTACGCAGCGTCACCGGAGCGCTACCGATATATTCAAATTTCGCCATCGGGCAATATCGCTCCATCAGGCCAATCGGCATATGCTCAATGGAATTACCAATACTCAATCCATTATCCGGCATTAATATTGATAACGAACCCTCGGTACAAAAATAAATATATCCTGACTCCGGACGCCATTTTTTACTGGCGGCGAGAATAACCTCTTCACCTTCCACGAGGATATCGGCAAAAAAGTCGGCTATGGCTAACGTTTTATAATAACTATGTATTTCCTGGAAATTCATCCGCTGCCCTCGCCTGCGCCGTTAGCGACAGTATAGCAGTCCTCGCCTGCTAAAGACGAGAGGATCCTTTGGCGGCGCCGCGCCAGTCCCATATGGGACTATTCAGCGGAATATTAGCCTTTAGAATAAACCGCAAGCCATTCACTTTTTAAGCGGGAAATATTGCTTTTATTCCCACGTAATAAATTACCTGAGAGGTAGTGATGAAATTAAATCAGATAGCCAAAAATCTGGCGCTGGCCGGAATGTTATCGTCTTTGTCGATAACCGCCTTTGCCGCCGCGCAACAACAGGATGCCACACCGGCCACGCGGGAGGCGAACCAGGCGCTATACCGTAAACTGCCGTTTGCGGATAAAACCGATTTTAACAACGCCCATCAGGGATTTATCGCGCCCCTGCCGCCGGCGATGCTCAAAGGTGACCAGGGAAATATTATCTGGGACCCCGCCAAATATCATTTCGTCAAAGAGGGAGAAAAGGCGCCGGACACCGTCAATCCCAGCCTGTGGCGACAGTCACAGTTGCTTAATATCGGCGGTCTGTTCAAAGTCACCGACGGCGTTTACCAGATCCGTAATCTCGATCTGTCCAATATGACCATTATTGAAGGCAAAACCGGGATCACCATCATCGACCCGCTGCTAAGCGCCGAACCGGCCAAAGAGGCTCTGGCGCTCTATTTTGCCCACCGGCCGAAAAAACCGGTGGTGGCGGTGCTGTTTACCCACAGCCATGTGGACCACTACGGCGGTATCCGCGGCGTGGTGGATGAAGCCGATGTCAAAGCCGGTAAAGTGAAAATTTACGCCCCGGCCGGCTTTATGGAAGAAGCGGTTTCCGAAAATATCATGGCCGGGACCGCGATGAGCCGCCGCGCCAGCTATATGTATGGCAACCTGCTGAAGCCGGACGCCAAAGGTCAGGTTGGCGCCGGTCTCGGCACCACCACCTCGGCGGGTACCGTCACGCTGATCCCGCCGACCAACTACATTACCCATACCGGTCAGCAGGAAGTGATCGACGGTCTGACCTATGACTTTATGATGGCGCCGGGCTCAGAAGCGCCGTCTGAGATGCTGTGGTATGTCAAAGAGAAGAAAATGATCGAGGCGGCAGAGGATGTGACCCATACCCTGCACAACACTTACTCGCTGCGCGGCGCCAAAATCCGCGATCCGCTGGCGTGGTCGAAATACATCAACGCCGCCATCGACCGCTGGGGCAGCGATGCGGAAGTGATTATCGCTCAGCATCACTGGCCGACCTGGGGGAACGACAATATCGTTAAGCTGATGAAAGGTCAGCGCGATATGTATCGCTATATCAACGACCAGACTCTGCGGATGGCGAATTTGGGCATGACCCGCGATGAGATCGCCGCCAACTTCAAGCTGCCGGATTCACTCGAGAAACAGTGGTCCAGCCGCGGCTACTACGGTTCCGTCAGCCACGATGTGAAAGCGACCTACGTCTTCTACCTCGGCTGGTTCGATGGCAACCCGGCCACCCTCGACGAGCTGCCGCCAGAGCAGGCGGCGAAGAAGTTCGTGGAATATATGGGCGGCGCCGATGCCATCATGCAGAAAGCCAAAGCCGACTACCAGCAGGGGAACTACCGCTGGGTGGCGCAGGTGACCAGCAAAATCGTCTTCGCCGATCCTAACAATCAGCAGGCGCGTCATCTGGAAGCCGACGCCCTGGAGCAGCTCGGGTATCAGGCGGAAGCCGGGACCTGGCGCAACTTCTACCTCACCGGCGCTCAGGAGCTGCGTAACGGCGTGCAGAAACTGCCTACGCCGAACACCGCCAGCCCGGATACCGTGCGGGCGATGACGCCGGAAATGTTCTTCGATTACCTCGGGGTGCATCTCAACGGCGAAAAAGCCGGGGCGGCTAAAGCGGTCTTTAATATCGACCTGGGTAAAGACGGCGGCAAGTACAAACTGGAGCTGGAAAACGGCGTGCTTAACCATACCGCCAATGCGGTAGCCGACAACGCTGACGCCAGCATCTCGCTCAGCCGCGACACCCTGAATAAGATCATCCTGAAACAGGAGACGCTGCAGCAAGCTCAGGCTAACGGCGAGGTTAACATTAGCGGCAATGGCGCTAAGCTCGACGAAATGCTGAGCTACATGGACACCTTTGCCTTCTGGTTCAACATCGTCACCCCGTAAGCGCAACGCGCCGAACGCTCCCCCGCCGCCCGTCAGGCCGCGGGGGAGCGTTATCTTCAGGCAAACGCGCCCGCGGGTTTGCCATCCCCCCGTATGCGGCTCAAAATACGCTGAGGACAACTTTATGCGCGGAGGTATTTATGGCGCTTTATCACCATGCGCTGGTACTGATCAACAGCAGTCAGGACGGCGTCCCGCTGCTCGAGCATGCCGCCAGAATGGCAGAAGAGAACGGCATGCGCATCACCATCGCCCACATCAGCACCGACTACCGGGCGCTGAACTATGTTTCCGACAGCCTGCGCGACGATCAGGTCTCGCAGGAGGTGATCCAGGCCAAAGCCCTGCTCAACGAGCTGGCCTGCACCGTCTCCCTGCCGGTGGATACTCTCTCGCTGGTGACCACTCGCCGGTTTGAAGATGTCGAAGCCTGCATTCGACAGCGGCAGATCGATTTAATTATTGCCGGGCACCATAACCGGCTGCTGGGCGTCCTCTCCTCACACTCGCTGGAGTACATCAACCACTTAACCATAGACGTGCTGATCAAGCACCTGCCCTAGCGCAAGGCGGCCTGTAGCAGGGAAAAACAGTCTTCGATAAGCGGCGGCAGCGCCTGCGGCCCGCGCATCAGGGCCACCGTGCGGGTCAACGCCGGCTGCT
Organism: Klebsiella sp. 54; assembly: GCF_018223875.1. Lineage (NCBI taxonomy): Bacteria > Pseudomonadati > Pseudomonadota > Gammaproteobacteria > Enterobacterales > Enterobacteriaceae > Klebsiella > Klebsiella sp. 54. The sequence continues at coordinate 388,721 of NZ_JAGRRA010000010.1, read as the reverse complement.
GCAGTTGGGCGACCTTGAGCGCCGGGTCCTGCAGATGGGTGGTGTACAGCTCCGGCAGAATCGCCACCGCTAAGCGCGAGCGTACCAGGCCATACAGGGTTTCGATATAGTCCACCTGGTAGCGGGTGGTTAGCGTAAGGCGATGGCTCTCCACTAATGCCGCCACCAGCCGCTGGATATTGCCCTTCGAGAACACGGCAATGTCCCGCCCCACCAGCTGTTTCCACGGCAGATGCGCCTGCGCGGCCAGCGGATCGTCGCGGTGCAGCACCGCCACGAAGGGATCGTCGCGCAGCGGATAGACCAGCAATTCCGCGGGCAGTGAGCTGTCGATCGCCCCGATGCCGAAATCAATCTCGCCACGCTGCAGCGCCAGGATAAGCGCATCGTTGGTCTGATCGTGAAATTCAATGCGCAGGCGGGGAAAGGCCTGGGCCAGGGTCTGCGGCAGCAGCGGAAACAGCAGCGAACTGACCGACGGCACCAGGCCGATGCGCACCGTCCCGTCGCCGCCCGCCTCGACGATCTGCTGCATATCGAAAAAGGCCGCCTGCGCCACGCTGAGGATCCGCTGGGCGTGGGGTAAAATCGCCGCCCCCAGCTCAGTCAGGGTGACCGCCGAAGCGGTGCGGTTGACCAGCTTGCCGCCGAGCACCGTTTCAATCTGCCGCAGGGCGCTGCTCAGCGCCGGCTGGCTAATCGCCAGCCGACTGGCGGTATCGGTAAAATGGCGCAGCTGGGCCAGGGTGACGAAATACTGAAGCTGTTTAAGTGAGAGCGCGGGCAGCCGCTGCCAGGGTTCTTTCATTATCGGGTTCGCTACGGTGGTCCTGCACAATAACCCGAGCTTATCGGGTGATAAATTTATTCATCTGGGCAAACGTTTGCTGTGCCCCTAGAGTATCCGCATTATCCTTGTGCCGGAGTGGTTATGTCCAGCAATGCTCAAGTCCGCCGTCGCGCCGTGCAGGCCGCGCGCGGCGAATCCCCGTTTGATCTGCTGCTGGTCGATGCGCAGATCGTCGATATGGCCACGGGCGAAATTCGTCCCGCTGACGTCGGTATCGTCGGCGAGATGATCGCCAGCGTCCACCCCCGCGGCAGCCGCGCCGACGCCCATGAAGTGCATTCCCTGGCCGGTAGCTACCTGTCGCCCGGCCTGATGGACACCCATGTGCACCTCGAAAGCTCGCATCTGCCACCCGAGCGCTACGCCGAAATCGTCCTCACCCAGGGCACCACCGCGGTGTTCTGGGATCCGCATGAGCTGGCCAATGTTCTCGGCGTCGAGGGCGTGCGCTACGCGGTAGACGCCAGCCGCCACCTGCCGTTGCAGGTGATGGTCGCCGCGCCGTCGAGCGTCCCCTCCACCCCCGGCCTCGAAATGTCCGGTGCCGATTTCGCCGGCGCGGAAATGGAGACCATGCTCGGCTGGCCGGAAGTGCGCGGTGTGGCGGAAGTGATGGATATGCACGGCGTGCTGCACGGCAGCGAGCGGATGCAGGAGATTGTCCAGGCCGGTCTCAACAGCGGCAAACTGATTGAAGGCCATGCCCGCGGCCTGAGCGGCGCCGACCTGCAGGCCTACCTCGCCGCCGGCGTCACCTCCGATCATGAACTGACCTCGGCGGACGACGCGCTGGAAAAACTGCGCGCCGGACTGACGATCGAGATCCGCGGCTCGCACCCCTATCTGCTGCCGGATATCGTCGCGGCGTTGAAAACGCTGCCGCACCTCTCCTCGCAGATCACCGTCTGCACCGATGACGTGCCGCCGGATATGCTGCTGGAGAAAGGCGGGATCATCGCCCTGCTCAACCTGCTGATCGAGCACGGTTTACCGGCGGTCGACGCGCTGCGTTTCGCCACCCTCAACGCCGCTATTCGTCTGCAGCGCCACGATCTCGGGCTGATTGCCGCCGGGCGGCGCGCCGATCTGGTGGTGTTTGACTCCCTGGAAAAACTGGCGGCCCGCGAAGTCTATGTTGGCGGGGAACGGCTGGCCCAGGCCGGCCGCCTGCTGAAGCCGATCGCCCCGGCGCCGGGCGTAACGCCGCCGCGCGATACCTTACAGATAGCCCCCCTCGCCGCCGATGACTTTATCCTGCGCATCAAGGGCATTCGCCACGGCGTCGCCCGCCTGCGCCATATCCGCGGCGCGCGCTTCACCCAGTGGGGTGAGGTCGAGGTGCAGATCCGCGACGGCCAGGTCCAGCTGCCCGCCGGCTTCAGCCTGATCTGGGTCAAGCACCGCCACGGCCGCCATCAGGCGACGCCGCAAATCGCCCTGCTTGAAGGCTGGGGCGAGCTGCGCGGCGCCATCGCCACCAGCTACTCCCACGACTCACACAATCTGGTGGTGCTCGGGCGCGATGCTGAGGATATGGCGCTGGCGGCCAACCAGCTTATCGCCTCCGGCGGCGGGATGGCGCTGGCGCAACAGGGCGAGATCCTCGCCCATGTGGCGATGCCGATTGCCGGCATGCTGTCGGATCTGCCGGCCGTCGAGCTGGCGCGTCAGTTCCGCGAGCTGCGCGATCTGAGCAGCAGAGTCGCTGACTGGGAGCCGCCGTACCGGGTCTTCAAGGCTATTGAAGGCACCTGTCTTGCCTGTAACGCCGGGCCGCATTTAACCGATTTGGGTCTCACCGACGGCGGCAGCCGCCAGATAGTCGACCCGTTGATAGCCTGCCGGGAGACCCCGGCGCCAACGCCTCACAACAATAATCCTCAGGGAGCCTGAGCATGGCCGATAACACACTTCACTCTTCCGCCCGCGATAACTGGCTGGAGCGCCGCTTTGCGCTGCGCTCGCGCGGCGGCACGCTACGCACTGAATGCCTGGCCGGGATCACCGGTTTCCTCGCCGCCGCCTATTTACTGGTGGTCATCCCGGGACTGCTGGCGATCGGCGGGATGGACAAAGGCGCCGCCACCACCGGCACCATTCTGGTCTTCGTCGTCGGTTCGCTGCTGATGGCGTTTTACGCCAACCTGCCGTTTATCGTCGGCCCGGGCATTGGCGGCTCGGTGCTGGTAGGGGTTACGCTGGCCGGTAGCGAGGGGATTGGCTGGCAGACAGGCCTCGGGATCGCCTGCTGGTCAGGGGTTCTCTTCTTCCTGCTGACCCGCTTTGGCCTGCGCGAAGTGGTCACCCGCTCGGTGCCGCAGTCGATCAAGCTGGGGCTGACGGCCTCCATCGGCCTGTTTGTCGCCGTTCTCGGCTTTCGCAACGCCGGGCTGGTGCTCGCCAATGCCAAAACCAACGCCCTGATGCTCGGCGACTTTCTCGCCCCCGGCGCGCTGGTGGCGCTGTGCGGCCTGTTCCTGGCGATAGCCCTGCAGGCGCGTAAGGTGCCAGGCGCCATTTTGTGGGCCATTCTGTGCGCTACCCTGGTGGGGATCCCGTTCGGCGTGACCAAACTGCCGACGCATTTTATCGATGTCCCCCACTCGCTGGCGCCGGTGCTGGGACAGGTCGACCTGCTGGGGGCGTTAAACATCGCCTTCCTGCCGTTCCTGTTCGTCTTTTTCGCTTCTGAGTTTTTCTCCACCATGGGGACGACGCTGGCGGTGGGCGGCGAGGCAGGTCTGCTGGATGAAGAAGGCAACATGCCGCAGATTAATCGCCCGTTTATGGTCGATTCGATTGCTGCGGCGCTCGGCCCGTGGGTGGGGATTCCGGCGGCAACGGCGCTGATCGAGTCCTCGGCGGCAGCGGAAGCCGGCGGCAAAACCGGCCTCACCGCGCTGTCGGCAGCGGTGATGTTCCTGCTGATGCTGCTGTTCACGCCGGTGGCGCTGATGATCCCGAAGGAGGCCACCGCCCCGGCGCTGATCCTGATCGGCCTGAACATGTTCAGCGGCCTGCGCAAAGTGGATCTCGGCAACTTCACCGACGGCCTGCCGGTGCTGATGATGGTGATGATCACCCTCATCGCCAACAGCTTCGGCACCGGTATCGCCGGCGGGCTGCTGTTTTACATTGTGATCAAGGCCATCGCCGGCAAGTGGCGGGAAATCCCGATTGGCCTGTGGGTGCTGGCCGTCCCGCTGGTCTACTACTTCGCGACCTTAGTCAGACATTAAGCCCTTCACAATGTGCTTTCACCTCTTCATATAACAAACGCACCGCGGCAGAGAGCTGCTTGCGGTGCGGACAAATCAGGTTTAACGGCACCATATCCCCCTGGTAACGCGGTAGCAGGCGCCGCAGGCGGCCCGCCCGCAGATCGTCGCTGACGTCGAGCATCGATTTATAGGCAATGCCCTCCCCGGCCACCGCCAGCCGCCGGATCACCTCCGCGTCGTCGCTCATCACCGTGCCGGAGACCTTCTGCTGCTGAACTTCTCCGTCGAGGCTCAGTGACCAGCGGTCGAACGGGCGGCCGCGCAAAATGTAGATCAACGCATTGTGCTGGCCGAGCTCCTGAAGGGTCTGCGGCTCGCCGTGGCGGGCGATCCACTCTGGGGAGGCCACCAGCACCCGACGATTTTCCGGCGCCACCGGCAGCGAAATAAACGAGGCGTCATCGTTATTGCCATAGCGAAACGCGACGTCCACCGGATCTTTAAACACGTCGGTCAGTTGGTCGGAAAAGAGCAGCCGCAGGCGCAGCGCCGGATGGCGTTGCCGAAAGTCGCGGAACAAGGTCAGGAGCAGGTTACGCCCGAGGTCTGACGGCACGGCAATCTGCAGCATGCCGCGAATTTCATCATCCGGGGTCTGGATCTTCTGCAGGCCGGCCTCGAGGGTATCGAGCATCTGGGTGGCATACGGCAGCCAGGTCTCCCCCTCCGGCGTCAGGCGCAGGCTGCGGGTCGAGCGGGCGAACAGGCGAATATTGAGGATCGTCTCCAGACGTTTAATCGCCGCGCTCACCTGCGCCGGCTGCTGCCCCGCCTCGCGCGCGGCGTCGCTAAAACTGCCCAGTGCCGCGGCGCGGACAAATAAGGTCAGATCTTCCAGCCTGAACATGCCGATTCTCCCCTGCTTCAGATTGCTCCCAAAATACGCATCACCGTCGCTGCAACGCAAGCAGCGCAGGACTTGCGCCGTGTTTTGCTTACACTTTTTAAAAATCCAGTGCTTGCCATTTCAGCAACGCATCAGGAATGATACGAGGCTGCTATTTTGAGTCCAGGTAATATTGAGGAAATTATGCGTAAAACAAAAATGATGCTTCTGGGCGTACTCCTTGCCACCGCTGGCGCCAGCTGGACGGCTTCTGCCGCGGGGATCGAGCAGTATGCGCTGAAAGAGTTCACCGCCGACTTCACCCAGTTTCACATTGGCGACACCGTTCCGGCGATGTACCTTACCCCGGAATACAACATCAAAGGCTGGCAGCAGCGTAATCTTCCCGCGCCGGACGCCGGCAGCCACTGGACCTATATGGGCGGTAACTACGTGCTGATCACCGACACCGAAGGCAAAATCCTCAAGGTGTACGATGGCGAGATCTTCTATCATCGCTGATCCGCTCAATATCCGCATCCGCCCCGGCGAACCAGCGGACTTTCCGGCGCTGCGCCAGCTCTTCCTGCGGGCGCGCAGTGTGTCGTGGACCTGGCTTCCCTCCACGACCTGGCGGCTGGAAGATTTTGATGCCGCCACCGCGGATGAACAGCTGTGGGTCGCGGAATGCGACGGCCTGCCGGTGGGCTTTGCCGCCGTATGGACCGCCGATAATTTCCTTCACCATCTGTTCGTCGACCCGGACTGGCAGGGCAAACATATCGGCAGCGCGCTGCTGGCGCAGGTCGAACGGACCTTTACCGCCAGCGGGACGCTGAAGTGCCTGATGGAAAATAAAAACGCCCTGCGCTTCTACCAGCGTCACGGCTGGACCATCGAAGCACAGGGCGCCTCGCCCGAGGGCGGATACTGGCTGATGCGCTCGCCGCGGCCTTAAACGGCGCGGAAGGCAATCTCACCCGGGATCACTTCTCCCTGCCAGTACATCTGGGCCGCCACCCGGCCCGCCAGCTGGCGGTAAATGTCGGTAAATTCGCTGTCCGGACGCGCCACCACCGTCGGCGTGCCGTTATCCAGATCTTCCCGCAGCGTAATATGCAGCGGCAGCTGGCCCAGCAGCTGGGTGTGGTATTTCTCGGCCAGTTTTTGCGCGCCGCCGGTGCCGAAGATCGGCTCGTGGTGCCCGCAGTTGCTGCAGATATGCATGCTCATGTTTTCCACGATCCCCAGCACTGGCACTTCCACTTTCTCGAACATCACGATGCCCTTTTTGGCGTCGATCAGCGCGATGTCCTGCGGCGTGGTGACCACCACCGCGCCGGTCACCGGAATGTTCTGCGCCAGCGTCAGCTGAATGTCGCCAGTGCCCGGCGGCATATCCAGCACCAGGTAATCCAGATCCGGCCACAGGGTCTCCTGCAGCATCTGCATCAGCGCCTTGCTGGCCATCGGGCCGCGCCAGACCATGGCGTTGTCGTCAGTCACCAGGTAGCCGATGGAATTGGTGGCCAGCCCGTACTTCATGATCGGCGCCATATGGGTGCCGTCCGGCGAGGTCGGGCGGCTGTCCTCCGCGCCAAGCATGGTGGGAATCGACGGGCCGTAGATATCGGCATCCAGAATGCCCACCTTCGCCCCTTCCGCGGCGAGTGCCAGCGCCAGGTTTACCGCCGTGGAGGATTTACCGACGCCGCCTTTCCCGGAGCTGATGGCGATAATGTTCTTCACGCCGTTGATCCCGGGCTGGTTTTTCACGCGCTTGAGGGTGGCGATGCTGTGGGTCAGCTTCCAGTCGATAGCCTTCGCGCCAGTGATGCGCAGCAGCTCGGCGCTGCACTGCTCTTTCAGCGCTTCGAAGGCGCTGCTCCAGACGAACGGCATCTGCAGCTCAATATGAATGGTATCATCCAGCCAGGCGACATGGTGCAGCGCCTTGAGGGTGGTGAGGTTATGCTTCAGGGTTGGGTGCTGGAAATTGGCCAGCGTCCCGGCGACCATCGCACGTAGGCGCTCGGGGGATTTGGCCTGGGATTGCGAATTCATCCCGACTCCTTTGTTGTTTTGAGATGCTTTCAGTAATCACAGAGTTTATCACAGGTAAGGATTATCCATATATGGGCAGCCATTTATGGCGCACCCACAGCCCTTTTGGTAATATCGGAAGCCCTTTTTACAACAGAAGATGTAATGCTCACTATGACTCAAGTCGCGAAGAAAATTCTGGTAACGTGCGCCCTGCCGTACGCCAACGGCTCCATCCACCTCGGCCACATGCTGGAGCACATCCAGGCTGATGTCTGGGTCCGTTACCAGCGAATGCGCGGCCATGAAGTCAACTTCATCTGCGCCGACGACGCCCACGGCACGCCGATTATGCTCAAGGCGCAACAGCTCGGTATCACTCCGGAGCAGATGATTGGCGAGATGAGTCAGGAGCATCAGACCGATTTTGCCGGCTTCGACATCAGCTACGACAACTATCACTCGACGCACAGCGATGAGAACCGCGAGCTGTCGGAGCTGATCTACACTCGTCTGAAAGAGAACGGCTTTATCAAAAACCGTACCATCTCTCAGCTCTACGATCCGGAAAAAGGCATGTTCCTGCCGGACCGTTTTGTGAAAGGCACCTGTCCGAAGTGTAAATCTCCAGACCAGTACGGCGATAACTGCGAAGTGTGCGGCGCGACCTACAGCCCTACCGAGCTTATCGACCCGAAATCGGTGGTCTCCGGCGCCACGCCGGTGATGCGTGACTCCGAACATTTCTTCTTCGACCTGCCGTCATTCAGCGAAATGCTGCAGGCGTGGACCCGCAGCGGCGCGCTGCAGGAGCAGGTGGCGAACAAAATGCAGGAGTGGTTTGAGTCCGGCCTGCAGCAGTGGGACATCTCCCGCGATGCGCCGTACTTCGGCTTCGAAATTCCGAACGCGCCGGGCAAATACTTCTACGTCTGGCTGGACGCGCCGATCGGCTACATGGGCTCCTTCAAGAACCTGTGCGACAAGCGCGGCGACACCACCAGCTTCGACGAATACTGGAAGAAAGACTCCACGGCCGAGCTGTATCACTTTATCGGCAAGGACATCGTCTACTTCCACAGCCTGTTCTGGCCGGCGATGCTGGAAGGCAGCAACTTCCGTAAGCCGACTAACCTGTTCGTGCACGGCTACGTGACGGTCAACGGCGCGAAGATGTCCAAGTCGCGCGGGACCTTTATCAAGGCCAGCACCTGGTTAAATCATTTCGACGCTGACAGCCTGCGCTACTACTACACCGCCAAGCTCTCTTCGCGCATCGATGACATCGACCTTAACCTGGAAGACTTTATCCAGCGCGTGAATGCCGACATCGTCAACAAGGTGGTTAACCTCGCCTCGCGCAACGCCGGCTTTATCAGCAAGCGTTTTGACGGCGTGCTGGCCGCTGAGCTGGCCGACCCGGCGCTGTACAAAACCTTCACCGACGCGGCGGAAAGCATCGGCGAAGCGTGGGACAGCCGCGAGTTCGGTAAGGCCATCCGCGAAATCATGGCGCTCGCCGACGTGGCCAACCGCTATGTCGATGAGCAGGCGCCGTGGGTAGTGGCGAAACAGGAAGGCCGCGACGCCGACCTGCAGGCCATCTGCACCATGGGTCTGAACATGTTCCGCGTGCTGATGACCTGGCTGAAACCGGTCCTGCCGCAGCTGGCCGCGCGTGCGGAAGCGTTCCTCAACAGCGAGCTGAGCTGGGACGCCATTCAGCAGCCGCTGCTGGCGCACAAGGTCAATCCGTTTAAGGCGCTGTACAACCGCATCGAGATGAAACAGGTGGAAGCCCTGGTTGAAGCGTCAAAAGAAGAGGTGAAAGCCGCAGCTGCGCCAGTGACCGGCCCGCTGGCGGACGATCCGATTCAGGACACCATCACCTTTGATGATTTCGCCAAAGTCGATCTGCGCGTGGCGCTGATTGAGAACGCGGAATTTGTTGAAGGCTCCGACAAGCTGCTGCGCCTGACGCTGGATCTGGGCGGCGAGAAGCGTAACGTCTTCTCCGGCATCCGCTCCGCTTATCCGGATCCGCAGCCGCTGATTGGCCGCCTGACGGTGATGGTCGCCAACCTGGCGCCGCGCAAAATGCGCTTCGGTATCTCGGAAGGGATGGTGATGGCCGCCGGCCCTGGCGGGAAGGATATCTTCCTGTTAAGCCCTGACGACGGCGCCAGGCCGGGTCAGCAGGTGAAATAATAAAAAAAGCCGGATTAACCATCCGGCTTTTTTTTGCCCGGCGGCGCTGCGCTTGCACGGGCCTACGGGTTATGTAGACCGGGTAAGGCGAAACCGCCACCCGGCAAAAATCACGGTTTCGGGTGATGCACCCGCTGGGTCAGCCCGCGCAGGAAATTGCGCAGAAACTGGTCGCCGCACTCGCGGTAGTTTTTGTGGTCAGGCGATCGCATCATGGCGGTCACTTCCGGCACTGACACGCGGTATTTCTGCTCGCTCATGATCGCCACAATATCGTCCGTTTTCAGCGAGAAGGCGATCCGTAGCTTTTTCAGCACCGTGTTGTTATTCACCCGACGCTCCAGCGCTAACTCCGGCGCCGAATCGTCTTTGCCGCGCTTGTCATAGATAAGGCCGTTGAGGAAACCCGACAGAATAATGTCCGGGCAGCGGACAAAGCCCTCTTCATCCTCTTTCGTGGTCCAGGTGTCGAAGCTGGCGGAGGTGGATTCCATCGCGGATAGCGCAAGAATGCGCACCATATCGTTATTATTGACTTTCAGGGTGTAGCGCAGGCTACGAAGAATATCATTACTGAGCATGAGTGCCTTTTACTGTCGATGATGCAATGGGGCGCAGTGTAGCAGCTTTACAGGCCAATCGCCTCTTTCAGGCTTTTTAAATAGCGTCGGCTCACTGGCACCGTTTGCCCGGCGCGCATTAGCAGCTCCGCCTGACCATTCTCCTCCAGGCGAATCTCCTTCAGGTGCGCCATATTCACCAGATACTGGCGATGGCAGCGCAGCAGCGGCGTGCGGCTCTCAAGGGTGCGCAGGGTCAGCTCGGTAAACCCTTCCTTGCCCTCGCGGTCGGTCACGTAGATGCCGCTCATCCGGCTGCTGACGAAGGCTACATCCTCCATCTGCAGCAGCCAGATACGGCTGTGACCGGTACAGGGTATGTATTTCAGCGTCTGCTGAGCATCATCCAGCAGCGACACATCCTGCAGATTACGCTCCTGGCGCAGGCGGGCGAGGGTTTTCTCCAGCCGCGCAGCTTCAATCGGCTTGAGCAGATAGTCAAAAGCGTGCTCCTCAAAGGCTTTCACCGCGTATTCATCAAAGGCGGTGAGAAACACAATATAGGGGCGGTGCTCCGGGTCGAGCATCCCGACCATCTCCAGACCGCTGATGCGCGGCATCTGGATGTCGAGAAACAACACGTCGGGACGCAGTTTATGTACCGCGCCAATCGCCTCCACCGCGTTGCCGCACTCGCCGACGATCTCGATATCGCGCTGTGTCTCCAGCAATATACGCAGGTTTTCCCGCGCCAGCGGCTCATCATCGACGATCAATACTCTCAGCATGCATTCTCCTCCAGGGGCAGACGTAGGGTGACACGGGTAAAGCGCTCCGGCTCGCAGGTGACGCTGATGCCGCAGTCGGCGCCAAAACGCGCCCGCAGCCGCCTGTCCACCAGATTCATCCCCAGCCCGCTGGCCTGAGGGTTGGCCTGGTACAGCCCGGCGTTATCTTCGATATCCAGCTGCAGCCAGCGATCGTCCTGGCTGGCGCGAATGGTAATTTCGCCGACGCCTAGATGCTGCGATGTGCCATGCTTAATGGCGTTCTCCACGATCGGCTGGAGGGTAAAGGCCGGCAGCTGGTGATGCGCCAGCCCTTCCGGCACCGCCATCTGGATCTGCAGGTTAGCCTGAAAGCGGGCCTTCTCAATCTGCAGATAGGCGTTAACATGCTCTATCTCATCGGCGAGGGTGACGATTTCCGTCGGCCGCTTCAGGTTCTTGCGAAAGAAGGTCGACAGATACTGCACTAGCTGGCCGGCCTGCTCGCTGTCGCGACGGATCACCGCCTTCAGGGTGTTGAGCGCGTTAAACAGGAAGTGCGGGTTAACCTGGGCATGCAGGAGCTTGATTTCGGATTGCGTCAGCAGCGCCTTCTGCCGCTCGTACTGCCCGGCGAGGATCTGCGCCGACAGCAGCTGAGCAATACCCTCTCCGAGGGTGCGGTTGATCGAACTGAACAGACGGTTTTTCGCCTCATACAGTTTGATGGTGCCGATCACCCGCTGGTTCTCACCGCGTAAGGGGATCACCAGCGTCGATCCCAGCTTACAGTGCGGATGAATCGAGCAGCGGTAAGGCACCTCGTTGCCGTCGGCATACACCACCTCCCCGGTCTCAATCGCCCGTTGCGTATACGACGAGGAGATAGGTTTGCCCGGCAGATGGTGGTCGTCGCCGATGCCGGTAAACGCCAGCAGCTTGTCGCGATCGGTGATCGCCACCGCGCCGATATCCAGCTCCTGGATAAGCACCTGGGCCACCTTCATGCTGTTCTCTTCGTTGAACCCCTGACGCAGGATCCCCTCGGTGGACGCCGCCACCTTCAGCGCCGTGGCGGAAAAAGCGGAGGTGTACTTCTCGAACATCGCCCGCTTGTCCAGCAGAATGCGCATAAACAGCGCCGCACCGACGGTATTGGTCACCATCATCGGCGCGGCAATGCTCTGCACCAGATGCAGGGCGTCCTGGAACGGGCGGGCAATCAGCAGAATGATCATCATCTGCACCAACTCGGCCACGAAGGTGATCGCCCCGGCGGTGAGCGGGCTAAAGACTTTGTCCGGCCGGCCGCGTTTGACCAGCACGCTGTGCACCAGACCGCCCAGTAGCCCCTCGACGATGGTGGAGACCATACAGCTTAAGGCGGTCATCCCCCCCAGTGAGTAGCGGTGCAGGCCGCCGGTCAGCCCCACCAGCCCGCCGACCACCGGGCCGCCGAGCAGGCCGCCCATCACGGCGCCGATGGCGCGGGTGTTGGCGATAGAGTCTTCGATATGCAGACCAAAATAGGTCCCCATAATGCAGAAAATGGAGAAGGTGACGTAGCACAGCAGCTTGTGCGGCAGGCGAACGGTGACTTGCATCAGGGGGATAAACAGTCGGGTTTTGCTCATCAACCACGCGATGACCAAAAATACGCACATCTGCTGAAGCAGCAGCAACACCAGATCAAACTCGTACATACCCGCAAACCACACATTTCAGAAAGCGCGTACCATACCCTGACTGGCGAAAACTTTCTTTGAAGCCCTGCATAAAAATGAAAAATGACGGGCAGGATCACACTTTTTTGCGGCGCGTTGCTCAGCCAAATAGGCAAAAAGCCCGGCGCGGCGCGCTAAACCGCAATTAATGTTTCATTAACACCTGCGCTTCACCGTATAATCCCCCTGTTAACATCAGGAGCCTATTATGAAGCCAGCGAAAATCGCGGTCGTCACTCTCTTCTTACTTATGGCCATCGGCGGGATCAGCGGCGTAATGCTGGCCGGCTATTCCTTTATTGTACGTGGCGGTGTCGGCTGATCCAGCGGGTCAGACGCTCAAACGCGCGGTCGACAATGATCGCCGCCAGCGCCACCAGTAGCGCCCCCTGCACAATATAGGCGGTATTAAACCCGCTCAGGCCGATGATGATCGGCGTCCCAAGCGTATTGGCCCCCACCGTCGAGGCTATCGTCGCGGTACCAATATTGACGATGACCGAGGTGCGGATCCCCGCCAGGATCACCGGGGCCGCCAGCGGCAGCTCCACCTTATACAGACGCTGCCAGCCGGTCATTCCCATCCCTTCTGCCACATCTGACACGCCCGACGGTATCGATCCCAGCCCGGCCAGCGTCCCCTGCAGCACCGGCAGTATGCCATACAGCGCGAGGGCGATCAGCGCCGGCAGCCAGCCAAAGCCCAGCACCGGTACCGCCATCGCCAGCACCGCCACCGGCGGAAAGGTCTGCCCGATAGCGGCGATGGTCTCCACCAGCGGACGAAAAGCGCTGCCCGCGGGCCGGGTAACCGCCACCCCTGCCCCCAGCCCGACGGCGGTTGCCGCGAGGCTGGATACCACTACCAGCCAGCCGTGATCGAGAGTGAGCGCCCAGAAGCTCTCCTGCTGGTAAACCGGCCGCGGCAGCTCCGGAAACAGCCGGCTGAACAGCGGCGCGCTGTAGGGTAGCCCCATCAGCAGGCCGATGAACAGCGCGATAAGCCACCACAACGGCTCACGAAGCGCCTTCATGACTCGCCTCCTGGCGCAGCAGATCGGCAAAATGCAGCGTGCCGCAGGGCTGCCCCTCGGCATCCACCACCGGCAGCGCCTCGCAGCGCCGGGCGACAAACTGCGATAGCGCTTCCCGCAGGGTCATGGTGACGGTCAGCCCCTCGCCCGCCAGCCGCTCGTCGGGGCGCAGATAGTCCCGCACCTCACGCAGCGACAGCAGGCGCACGCCCAGCTCGCTGCGGCCAAAAAAGGTCTGCACAAAGCTATTCTCTGGCCGCAGGAGCATCGCCAGCGGCGCCCCCTGCTGGACCACCTCACCACCATCCATCAGCACCAGGTGGTCCGCCAGACGTAGCGCTTCGTCAATATCATGGGTCACCAGGACAATGGTTCGCCCCAGCAGGCGGTGAATGCGCAGCATCTCCTGCTGCAGCGCCTCGCGGGTCACCGGGTCGAGGGCACCGAAGGGTTCATCCATCAGCAGCACCTCCGGGTCTGCCGCCAGCGCCCGCGCCACCCCGACCCGCTGCTGTTGGCCGCCGGAAAGCTGATGGGGATAGCGGTCGCGCAGCGTCGCCTCCAGCCCCAGCAGCGCCATCAGCTCGTCGACCCGGTCGGCGATCCTCGCCCGCGGCCATTTTTGCAGCTGCGGCACGGTGGCGATATTCTGCGCCACCGTCCAGTGGGGAAACAGGCCGATAGACTGGATGGCATAGCCCATCCGTCGCCGCAGGGTCAGGAGCGGCTGCTGGCGGATGTCTTCGCCGGCAAAGCGAATCATGCCCCGGTCCGGCTCCAGCAGGCGGTTGATCATTTTCAGCGTCGTCGACTTGCCCGAGCCGGAGGTTCCCACCAGCACCGAAAAGGCGCCTTCGCGCAGCTCCAGGGTCAGGTCCTTCACCGCCGGGTGGCCGGCAAACGCTTTGCTGACCCCTTGAAATTCAATCATTGGCCTCTCCTTTTAGCCAGGCGCCCCACAGCGCGAACAGGGCATCCACCACCACCGCCAGGGAAATGGTCGGCACCACGCCCAGCAGCACCAGATCCAGCGCGCTGCTCAGCAGCCCCTGAAATACCAGCGCGCCAAAGCCGCCGGCGCCGATCAGCGCCGCCACCACCGCCATGCCGACGGTTTGCACGCTGACCACCCGCAGGCTGCGCAGCAGCACCGGCATCGCCAGCGGGAGCTGCACCTGACGAAAGCGCTGCCCGGCGCTCATGCCCATCGCCGTCGCGCTCTCCAGCGCATCCTGCGGCACCTGCTGCAGGCCGGTCACCACCCCGCGCACCAGCGGCAACAGCGCATACAACGTCAGGGCAATCAGGGCCGGCGCCACGCCGGTCCCGGAGACGCCCAGCTCGCCCAGCGCCGGAAAATAGCGCGCCACACCGGCAAGCGGGGCAATCAGCAGGCCGAACAGCGCCACCGACGGGATAGTCTGGATCACATTGAGCACGGTGAAGGCCGGCGCCTGCCAGCGCGGACGCCGCCAGAGCCATACCCCCAGCGGCAGGCCGATCAGCAGGCCCGGCAGTAGGGTGCCAAACAGCAGAAGCAGATGCTGGCGCAGAGCGTCGTCAAACACCTCCTGGCGGTTGGCATACTCTTTCAGCAGCGAGAGCTGATCGAGCGCCCCGGCGGCGAGCAGGATGATGGGCAGAAGCCAGACTTGCGCATTGAGCAGCCAGCGCCATAGCGGCCGGGCGGTAAGATGACGAATGGCCTCGCTGGCCAGCAGCAGGCAGAGCGCCAGCGACAGCCACAGGCCGCTGCCGGGCGAGGTGCGCGCCAGCGGCGAGCCGTGCCGGGAGAGCTCAAGCGCCGCCTGGCCGCTGCCCCAGATAAGCAGCGGGAAGAGCAGTTCGGCCAGCAGCAGATGGAGAAGCGGCGCGACCCTGCCCGGCAGCCAGCAGAGCAGGATCCCGGCGAGGGCTGCCGCCAGCTGAACACCGGCGAGCCAGGGCATCACCTGCCACAGCCCGCGCCCTTCCCCGGAGAGTAAGCGATTCGGCGCGTAAGTGATAAACGGCAGCGCCAGCGTAACCAGCAGCAGGCCTGTCAGCAGCAGGCCGACGCGGTGAGTACAGCGAATGGTCACCGGTGGCTTACTTCAGCAGGCCTTTCTGCTGCAGATAATCTGCCGCCACGCGCTTCGCATCCTGGCCTTCCACCGCGATGCGGGCGTTCAGCTGCTGCAGGGTCTTTTCATCGAGGCTGGCGAAGACCGGCTTCAGCCAGTCGGCGATCTGCGGGTAGGCTTTCAGCACCGTCTCGCGCACCACCGGCGTCGGGGCGTAAATCGGCTGCACGCCCTGCGGGTCGCTCAGCGTCTGTAATCCCAGGGCCGCCACCGGGCCGTCGGTGCCGTAGGCCATCGCCGCGTTGACACCGGAGGTCTGCTGCGCCGCCGCTTTGATGGTCACCGCCGTATCGCCCCCGGCCAGCGACAGCAGCTGGTTCTGGTTGAGTTTAAAGTCATACGCTTTTTCAAACGCCGGCAGCGCGTCCGGGCGTTCAATAAACTCCGCCGAGGCCGCCAGCTTAAATTCGCCGCCCTGCTGCAGATAGCGGCTGAGGTCGGCCAGCGAAGTCAGGTGATTTTTCTCCGCCAGCTCCTGACGCACGGCGATGGTCCAGGTGTTGTTGGCCGGCGCCGGGGTAAGCCATACCAGCTGATGTTTCTCCTGATCCAGGCGCTTCACCTTCTCATAGCCCTGCTGGGCATTCTTCCATGCCGGGTCGTTTTCATCTTTAAAGAAAAAAGCGCCATTGCCGGTATATTCCGGGTAGATATCCAGCTCGCCGGCGACAATCGCCCCGCGCACCACCGGCGTGGTGCCGAGCTGGATTTTGTTAATCGTTTTGACGCCGTGGCTTTCCAGCACCTGCTGGATCATATTACCGAGCAGCGCCCCTTCGGTATCAATTTTCGAGCCGACCTTCACCGGCTCCGCCGCCTGCAGCGGCATACTTATCAGGGCGGCCAGCGCCAGCGCGCCGGACCATTTCGTCGCCATCTTCATCCCGCATCCCTCAGTTCTTTTGCGCTTCGCTTACAGAAGCTTAAGAGAAAAGCGTAGTCCATTTGCCAGCGATACGAAAAAGAAAAGGCCGATTAATCGGCCTTTTAAGTGTGACGTTGGGCTTAAGGGCTATGCCTTACAACAGCTCAAACTCGCTCTGCTTCACGCGGGCGGAGTCCACGCCGATAAAGACATTGAATTTGCCCGGCTCAGCGACGTATTTCATCTGCTGGTTCCAGAACTTCAGCGCGTCGACGTCGATCGGGAAGCTGACGGTTTGCGTTTCGCCCGGCTTGAGGTTGACCTTTTTAAAGCCGCGCAGCATTTTCACCGGCCGGCTCATGGAGGCGGTGACGTCCTGCAGATACAGCTGAATGACCGTCGCCCCTTCGCGTTTGCCGGTGTTGGTCACCTGCACGCTGGCGGTCACGCTGCCGTCGCGCGGCAGGGTGGCCGACGACATGGTGACATCGGAGACGCTAAAGGTGGTATAGCTCAGGCCGTAGCCAAACGGGTACAGCGGGCCGTTGGCTTCATCGAAGTAACGCGAGGTGTACTTGTTCGGCTTCTCCGGATTATACGGACGACCGGTATTCAGGTGGCTGTAGTAGGTTGGGATCTGCCCCACCGAGCGCGGGAAGGACATCGGCAGCTTGCCCGACGGGTTATAGTCGCCAAACAGCACGTCGGCGATGGCATGCCCGCCTTCGGTGCCGGCAAACCAGGTCTCCAGCAGCGCATCGGCTTGCTGATCCTCTTTCACCAGCGCCAGCGGACGGCCGTTCATCAGCACCAGCACCAGCGGTTTGCCGGTGGCCTTGAGGGCGGCAATCAGGTTGCGCTGGCTCTGCGGCAGGGTGATGTCGGTCCGGCTGGAGGCCTCATGGGCCATGCCCTGCGCCTCGCCCACTACGGCAACCACCACGTCGGATTGCTTCGCCGCCGCGACGGCTTCGTCGATCATTTCCTGCGGCGAGCGCGGGTCAACCTGCACCGCGTTCTCATACAGGTTGAGGAAATCGACAATGCCTTTGTCGTCGGTAACGTTCGCCCCTTTGGCGTAAATCACTTTGCCGTTATCGCCCAGCGCTTCTTTGATGCCGGTCAGGACGGTCACCGACTGGTCGGCCACGCCCGCCGCCGACCAGCTGCCCATCATGTCGCGTTTGCTGTCCGCCAGCGCGCCCACCACCGCGATAGTGCCGGATTTTTTCAGCGGCAGCGTATCAAGCCGGTTTTTCAGCAGCACCAGGCTCTCGCGGGCGACTTCCCGCGCCTCTTTACGATGCAGACGGCTTTCTGCGTTGGTGTCCTGCGGGTCAGAATCTTTTGGCCCCAGGTGGCTGTACGGATCGTTGAACAGCCCCATATCATATTTGACGTTAAGCACGTGACGGGTGGCGTCATCCAGCTCGGCCATGGTCACCTTGCCGGACTTCACCAGCCCCGGCAGGTACTTGCTGTAATACTCGTCGCTCATGCTCATGTTGATGCCGGACTTGAGCGCCACGCGCACCGCGTCTTCCGGGTCGGAGGCCACGCCGTGCTTGATCAGCTCTTTAATGGCGCCGTGGTCGGAGACCGTGATGCCTTTAAAGCCCCACTGGTCGCGCAGGACATCTTTCAGCAGCCAGGAATCGGCGGTCGCCGGGGTGCCGTTCAGCGAGTTCAGGGCCACCATCACCGCGCCGCTGCCGGCATCCAGCCCGGCTTTATACGGCGGCATATAGTCGTTGAACAGGCGCTGCGGGCTCATGTCGACCGTGTTGTACTCTTTCCCGCCCTCCACCGCGCCGTAGGCGGCGAAGTGCTTGACACTGGTCATCACCGAATAGCGGTCCGCCGGGCTCTTGCCCTGCATCGACTCCACCATCGCCTGACCCATCATCGTGGTCAGATAAGTGTCTTCCCCGAACCCTTCGGAAGCGCGTCCCCAGCGCGGGTCGCGGGAGACGTCGACCATCGGCGCCCAGGTCATGTTCAGCCCGTCATCGGCGGCTTCATAAGCTGACACCCGGCCCACGGTCTTCACCGCGTCAAGGTTAAACGACGAGGCCAGGCCGAGGCTTATCGGGAAGACGGTGCGCTGGCCGTGCAGCACATCGTAGGCAAAGAACAGCGGGATCTTCAGGCGGCTGAGCTGCATCACCTGATCCTGCATAACGCGGATATCCGGGCGGGTAACGGTGTTAAAAATCGCCCCCACCTGACCGTTTTTGATCATTTCACGGATCGCCTCTTTGGGGTTATCCGGGCCGACGCTTATCAGACGCAGCTGGCCGATTTTCTCGTCTACGGTCATTTTTTTCAGCAGGTCGGTGACAAAAGCATCCCGCGCCTGCGGGGTCAGGGGGTGGTTACCAAACAGTTCATCCGCCAGCGCGGGTTGCAGCGCCAGACTCACGGCGACGCCTACAGTGCAGAGCCATTTCATTGTTATCTCGCTTTTTCTCAGACGGGGACTCGGTAAAACATAATAAAAACCGCAGTTTGCCATATATATAAACAACGCGCCCGCAGAATGCTAAGGTTCTTCTCTGATTTTTGCGAAACATTCATGCATCAAATTGTCATACAAAGCGCTATGCTTATCCTCGCTATTTCGCGCACCACCACAAGGAGTGGAACATGTCATCTGCACCCACTAACACCAATAAAACGTTTCTGGCTGACCTCGCGCGCCTGGTTGGCCCTTCGCATCTGCTGACCGACCCGGCAAAAACCCAGCGCTACCGCAAAGGCTTCCGCTCCGGTCAGGGCGAGGCGCTGGCGGTTGTCTTTCCCGGCACCCTTTTGGAACTCTGGCGCGTGCTCAACGCCTGCGTCGACGCCGATAAAATCATTCTGATGCAGGCGGCCAACACCGGCCTGACCGAAGGCTCCACCCCCAACGGCAATGATTACGATCGCGAGATCGTGATTATCAGCACCCTGCGCCTGGATAAACTGCATCTGCTGGACAAAGGCGAGCAGGTGCTGGCCTGGCCCGGCACCACGCTCTACTCACTGGAAAAAGCGCTGAAACCGCTGGGGCGCGAGCCGCACTCCGTGATCGGCTCATCGTGCATCGGCGCGTCGGTGATCGGCGGGATCTGCAACAACTCCGGCGGTTCCCTGGTGCAGCGCGGGCCGGCCTACACCGAGATGTCGCTGTTCGCACAGATTGACGCCGACGGCAAGCTGAAGCTGGTCAACCATCTGGGCATCGATCTCGGCAGTACGCCGGAGCAGATCCTCAGCCGACTCGACGACGAGCGGATCAGCGATAGCGATGTGCTGCACGATGGCCGCCACGCCCACGATCACGACTATGTTACCCGCGTGCGCGATGTCGATGCCGACACCCCGGCGCGCTACAACGCCGACCCGGACCGCCTGTTCGAATCCTCCGGCTGCGCCGGCAAGCTGGCGGTTTTCGCCGTGCGTCTCGATACCTTCCCGGCGGAAAAGCGCCAGCAGGTGTTTTACATTGGCACCAACCAGCCGCAGGTATTGACCGAGATCCGCCGCCATATCCTCGCCGAGTTCCAGCATCTGCCGGTGGCCGGGGAATATATGCACCGCGATATTTACGATATCGCCGAGCAGTATGGCAAAGACACCTTCCTGATGATCGACAAGCTCGGCACCGACAAAATGCCGTTCTTCTTCACCATGAAGGGGCGCACCGACGCGATGCTGGAGAAAGTGTCGCTGTTTAAACCGCACTTTACCGACCGCTTTATGCAGAAGCTCGGCCACGTCTTCCCGGCGCATTTACCGGAGCGGATGAAAACCTGGCGCGACAAATATGAACACCATCTGCTGCTGAAGATGGCCGGCGACGGCATCGAAGAAGCACAGCGCTGGCTGACGGAATACTTCCAGCAGGCCGAGGGAGATTTCTTCGCCTGTACGCCAGAAGAAGGCAGCAAGGCATTCCTCCACCGCTTTGCCGCCGCCGGCGCGGCGATCCGCTATCAGGCGGTGCATGCCGACGAAGTCGAAGATATTCTGGCGCTGGATATCGCCCTGCGCCGCAACGATACCGAGTGGTTCGAACATCTGCCGCCGGAGATCGACAGCCAGCTGGTGCACAAGCTCTACTATGGCCACTTTATGTGTCATGTGTTCCATCAGGATTACATCGTCAAGAAAGGGGTCGATGCCCATGCGCTGAAGGAGCAGATGCTGGCGTTACTGAAAGCGCGCGGCGCCCAGTACCCGGCGGAGCATAACGTGGGTCATCTGTATGAAGCGCCGGAGAGCCTGCAGCAGTTCTATCGCCAGAACGATCCGACCAACAGCATGAACCCGGGGATTGGTAAAACCAGTAAGCAGAAATATTGGGGTGAAGCGGCCCCGGCGCCGGTCTCCCCGGCGGATCCGCAATAATCGGCGGCAGGGCTATTCAGCCTGGCGCTTCTGTATTACGCTGCACGCCGGAGAATGTCTCTCCGGCAGATTCAGGAGCGCCGCCATGCCCGCAGAGGCCCCGTTACTCGACAGTGATTTAGAAATTCGTGAAGCGCTGCCCGACGATGCGCACGCCATCGCCGCGCTATATGTCTGGCACGTGCTTAATGGCCGCGCCTCCTTCGAAGAGATCCCCCCCACCGTTGACGAAATGCGTAAACGGATCCAGACCGTGCGCGATAACGGGCTGCCCTGGCTGGTCGCGCTGTGGCGCGGGGCTATCGTCGGCTACTGCTACGCCACTTTCTATCGCCCGCGCCCGGCCTATCGCTATACCCTCGAGGAATCGATCTACGTGGAATCCGGAATGGGCGGGCGCGGCATCGGCAGCGCGCTGCTGTCGCGGCTGATCGCCGAATGCGAGAAAGGCCCGTGGCGGCAGATGCTGGCGATCATCGGCGATGGCCATAACAATGCCGGCTCGCTGGCGATCCATAAAAAGTTCGGTTTTACCGTGGCGGGTCAGCTGCGCAGCGTCGGCTATAAGATGGGCGACTGGCGGGATACGTTGATTATGCAGCGCGCGCTGGGTGACGGCGACTGGACGCTCCCGGAGTAATATTCGGCGTCAAATCCCCGGCTCGCGGCGTAAACGCCTCAGCCGGGCTACCGTTCAGCGCGGTTCCCCAGGCCGGCTAAGGCGTCAGCCGCCATCCGCCACTCGGCCTGATTGCCCGGCGGCGCTGCGCTTGCCGGGCCTACGAAGGGGGCGAACCCGGCGCCAAATCACGTAGCCCGGATAAGGCGCAATGCGCCGTCATCCGGGGGATGTGCAGGTTAATCGTTCTGCGCGGTCTGGGCGCCGCCTTTCAGCATCGCCTCCGCCATCTGCGCTTCGCGCTGCTTCTTATAGCTCAGCGCCGAAGCCGGCACCGGCATCACCTTCCCGGTCTCGATCCACGTGCGCAAACGGCTGGCGTCGGCAAAGTGGGTATATTTGCCGAAGGCATCCATCACCACCAGCGCCACCGGGCGTTGGTTGATCACCGTGCGCATAATCAGGCAGTGGCCGGCGGCGTTGGTGAAGCCGGTTTTGGTCAGCTGGATGTTCCAGTTGTCGCGATACACCAGATGGTTAGTGTTGCGGAACGGCAGGCTGTAGGCCGGATGGGCAAAGGTGGCGGTCTCTTCTTTGGTGGTGCTCAGCTGGCCGATCAGCGGGTACTGCTCGCTGGCGATCAGCAGTTTGGTCAGATCGCGGGCGGTGGAGACGTTATGCACCGACAGTCCGGTGGGCTCCACGTAGCGGGTATGGGTCATCCCCAGCGCCTGCGCTTTGGCGTTCATCGCGCGAATAAAGGCGTCGTAGCCGCCCGGATAGTGATGCGCCAGGCTGGCGGCCGCACGGTTCTCGGAAGACATCAGCGCCAGCAGCAGCATATCGCGGCGGCTGATTTGGCTGTTGAGACGCACGCGCGAGTAAATCCCCTTCATTTCCGGGGTATGGCTGATATCCACCGTCAGCATCTCATCCAGCGGCAGATGGGCATCGAGCACCACCATGGCGGTCATCACCTTGGTGATCGACGCCATCGGGCGCACCAGATCCGGCTGGCTGGCGTAGATGATTTTTTTGGTGGCCAGATCGACGATCATGGCGCTGCCGGAAGCGATGTCCGGCTGCGAGGCGGTCACCGCCATCGGGGTTTTTGCTAACGCCTGGGGCGCAAAAGGCACAGCCAGCAGCAAGGTCAGGCTGAGCAAAGAGACTCGAAATTTCGGCATCATGGGCATTCTGAAAAGTATTTTTGCACGTTATGCAACGTACGCCGCGAGGTTAAGTGGGCAACTTCGCTGGCAAACGCCATCATACCGCGCTGTAAGGCCCTGTGCCTAATAAGAATCGTGAAGAAATGCTGCATTGCCGACATAAAATACATATTTGCCGGCAATGCATATTGACCCGTTACGTCCGATCAGAAGAGTCGGTAGCCATACCCCCACAGCACCACGGTGATCGCCAGCAGGACTTCGAGCACCAGCACCCCGATGGCCAGGGTTGAGCTGGCGAAACTGAGCCCCTCTTCCCGGTTAATGCTCAGGAAGGTCGGGATCCCGAGATAGAGCAGATAGCCAGTATAGAACAGGGCAATGGTACCGATCAGCGCGCATAGCCAGACCAGCGGATAGAGCGCCACAATCCCGCTCAGGAACAGCGGTGTGGCCACATAGCCGGCAAATACCATGCAGCGTTTCAGGGAAGGCTGCTGTGGATACTGCCTGGCCATCCACCAGATGACCCGCCCCATGATCGCCACCCCGGCGAGCATCACGGCATAAAACAGCACCGCCAGCGCCAGCCCGGTCAACATCGACAGTTTAATAATAGTGCCGTCGCCGAAGTTCCAGCCCAACTGCGTGGTGCCGATAAAGGCGCAAACCACCGGAACCGCCGCCATCAGCAGCACATGGTGCGTATAGTGATGAGAAATGGTTTCATTCTCGCTCTTAATCACGCTCATCTCCCGGTTGGGATGAGCGAAGAGCCCCCAGACATGGTTCATAGCGTCCCCCTTGTCACGGCTTCGTACTGCACTGATCCAAGTATAATTCACCCTGTAGATTATTTTGTGTACAGCGCAAAAAATCTGCCTCGCCGCGTTTTGGTCAGCAGGGTGTATGATTAAGAGGTGAAGAGGTAAGGAGAAAAGCTGTTTATGGATATCAATCACCTGATTTCCCAGTATGGCTACGCGGCGCTGATCGTCGGCAGCATGGCGGAAGGTGAGACCATTACCCTGCTGGGCGGCGTCGCAGCGCATCAGGGGCTACTGAAGTTTCCCCTGGTGGTGATCGCCGTCGCCCTCGGCGGGATGATTGGCGATCAGCTGCTCTATCTGCTTGGTCGCCGCTTCGGCGGGCGCATTCTGCGCCGTTTCGCCAGCCAGAAGGCGCGGATCCGGAAAGCGCAGCGCATGATCCAGCACCGGCCGTGGCTGTTTGTCATCGGCACCCGCTTTATGTACGGCTTCCGGGTGATCGGCCCCCTGCTGATCGGCGCCAGCCGCCTGCCGCCGCGCATTTTCCTGCCGCTGAATATTGTCGGAGCGCTGGTGTGGGCCCTGCTGTTTACCACCATAGGCTATCTTGGCGGCGAGGTGGTCGGCCCGTGGCTGCACCATCTGGACGCCCATCTGAAGCATTGGATCTGGCTGATCCTCGCGGTGCTGGTGGTTGTGGCCGCCCACTGGTGGCTCAGGCGGCGCGAGAGTAAGAAGAAAGACTGAGCGGCGCGCCCGCGGGCGCACCGTGGTTGGCGGTTACTTCACCGTCTGATGGTAGCCGCCGCCAAGGGCTGAGGTCAGCTGAATGCTGGCGTCAATCCACTGGCCGTGCAGGCGCAGGGCGGTGATACGCTCCTGCAGCGCCGGGAGTTTCGCCAGGCTCACCCTGGAGCCGGGCAGGATCCCCGCCGCCATTCGGGCCTGCGCCAGATCCACCACCCGCTGGGCGTCTTTTTCAACCTGCTGCTGCTGTTGGCTTTTGGCCATCAGCGTCTCAACCTGGCTGGCGGTTTTCGCCACCTGGTTGACGGCGTCCACCACCGCTTTGTTGTATTGGGCGATGGACAGGCTGTTCTGCGCGCTGGCGATATCCAGATTAGCATTGAGACGACCGCTGTCGAAGATCGGCAGCGTCAGTCCGGCGGTGACGCCCATCTGCTGCGCCGAATGGCGGAAAAGATCGCTTAAGTGCAGGGCATCCTGCTGCAGGAAAGCCATCAGGTTGATGTCCGGATAAAACGCCGCCTTCGCCGCGTCCACTTCGCTCAGCGACGCCTCGATATACCAGTGAGCGACCTGCAGATCCGGGCGGCGCGCCAGCAGCTCATAGCCGAGGGTATCCGGCAGCTGCGCGCTGACCGTCGGCAGGCTGGCGGGTTTGAGGTTTAGCGACTGGCTCTGGCTGTTGGTCAGGGCCATCAGCCGCGCTTCAATCTCTTTCATCGTGCCCGCCACGTCCGCCAGCTGCTGGTCGGTTTTGCTGACGTTAATATCGTTCTCCGCCCCTTCGGCGGAGTTGGTGATCCCGCGCTGATACAGGGCCTTGTCGACCGTCACGATATTATTTTGCTCGTTTTTCACCTGCTGCAGCACCGCTTTGATCGCCGCTTCCGTCTGCCACTGCCAGTACAGGCGCGCCACGCTGCCGGAGAGCAGCTCGCGGGTCTGGGCCTGCTCGGCCACCTGGGCTTTCAGCTCGCCGATGCGCGCTTTCACCAGCGCGCGGTTTTTGCCCCACAGATCGAGATCCCAGCCGGCAGTCAGGCCGAAGGTGCCATTGGTGTACCACGGGCCGGTATTGCCGTCGGTATCGGTGGCGAACGGCCCCATCAGGCCTTCAGCGGACATTTTCTGCCGTTCGATATCGGCGGAGAAATCCATCTCCGGGCCAAGATTCGCCTGCGACATTCGCGCCTGCGCTTCAGCAAGCCTGATGCGCTGTTCGGCAATCTGCATGTCCGGCGCGTTGGCGAGTGCGCGCTGAATCAGATTATCCAGTTGGGCATCGTGGTAGTCTTTCCACCAGTCGGTGTGTGGCCAGCCATTTTTGACGGCGGCGGGAAGATCCATGGAAACGTGGGAAGCCGGAATTTGCTGCTGCGGCGGATTAGCGACCTCATGAGAAGGCGCGCAGCCAGCCAGCGCGATGGCCAGGGGCAACGCAGCCAGCACGCTATTTTTTAATATCAATTTCATTTAACAGGTCAGATAACGTAATCAGGTTGGTTATCATAAATTAATTGAATTAAACGCGTTTAGTAAAGCGTGTGACTAAATTATTAGTTAGCTAAAAATAAACAACTTTATCAATTCAAGGGATGAATATGAGTCAGAATATTTATGACGACCCGCAGTTCTTTGCCGGCTATGCGACCCTCGATCGCTCGGTGAAGGGACTGGAGGGTGCACCAGAGTGGCCATCGCTGCAGGCAATGCTGCCGCCAGTAACCGGTTTGCGGGTGGTGGATCTCGGTTGTGGCTACGGCTGGTTTTGCCGCTGGGCGCTGCAGCAGGGAGCCAGCCAGATAATTGGTTTTGATATCTCCCGACGTATGCTGACGCAGGCGCGAGAGATAACCCGCGGGGATGAGATTGACTACCGCTGCGCCGATCTGCAAACCCTGACGTTGCCCGCCAACAGCTGCGATCTGGTCTATAGCTCACTGGCGCTCCATTACTTACCAGACATCGCCCCGCTCTTCACTGCCCTGCAGCAGGCGCTGGTCCCTGGCGGCATCCTGGTCTTTTCCGCGGAACATCCCATCTATACCGCGCCGCTGCATCAGGGATGGCAGGTGAATGAGCAGGGGCAAAAAAGCTGGCCGGTCAGCCACTATCAGCAGGAGGGCGAGCGCGTAAGCAACTGGTTTGCCGAGGGCGTCATTAAACAGCACCGCAAACTCTCAAGCTGGGTAAACGCGCTTATCGCCGCTGGTTTTGTGCTGGAGCAGCTGGATGAGTGGGGTCCGAGCGCCGAACAGATTGCTCAACAGCCCGCCCTGGATGAAGAGAAAGAGCGTCCGATGATCTTTTTACTGCGCGCGTGTAAACCGGGCTGATCCCTCGCCCGGCGATGGCCGGGCGGGGAAGCATTACGCTTTCAGGCTGGCGCCGCGGCTGGCAATCACCTCTTTATACCAGTCAAAGCTCTTCTTCTTACTACGTGCCAGGGTGCCGGTGCCGTCATCATGGCGGTCAACATAGATAAAGCCGTAGCGCTTCGACAGCTCCGCCTTCGAGGCGCTCACCAGGTCAATCGGCCCCCAGCTGGTAAAGCCCATCAGCTCAACGCCATCGTCAATGGCTTCCCGCGCCTGCACCAGGTGGTCGTTCAGGTAGCTGATGCGGTAGTCATCATTAATGCTGCCGTCGGCTTCCACCTTATCTTTGGCGCCCAGACCGTTTTCCACGATAAACAGCGGCTTCTGATAGCGATCCCACAGCACGTTCAGCAGCGTACGCAGGCCGAGGGGGTCTATCTGCCAGCCCCACTCCGAGCTCGCCAGGTGCGGGTTCGGCACCATGCTAAGTATATTGCCGCGCGCCTGCTGGTTCAGCGCCTCATCGGCGGTGACGCACCCGGTCATGTAGTAGCTGAAGGAGATAAAATCGACGGTGGTTTTCAGCGTTTCGCGATCGGCCTCGGTGATGTCGAGCGTGATGCCGTTGTCGCGGAAAAAGCGCTGCATATAGCCCGGGTACGCCCCGCGCGCCTGCACGTCGCCGAAGAACTGCCAGCTGCGGTTCTCCTGCAGCGTCTCAAACACATCTTCCGGTTTGCAGCTCAGGGGATACATCAGCCCGCCGAGCAGCATATTGCCGATTTTGCCCTCGGGCACCAGCTCATGACAGGCTTTGACCGCCAGAGCGCTGGCCACCAGCTGGTGATGAATGGCCTGATACACCTCGCCTTTGCTGCTGCCGGCCGGCAGGCCGACGCCGGTCAGCGGGGCATGCAGCGACATATTGATTTCGTTAAAGGTCAGCCACAGTTTGACTTTGTTTTTATAACGGCTGAACACCGTCCGGGCGTAGCGCTCAAAGAAGCCAATCACCTGCCGGCTGCCCCAGCCGCCGTAATTTTTCACCAGCGCCCATGGCATTTCATAATGCGACAGCGTCACCAGCGGAGTGATGTTGTGCTTCGCCATCTCGTCGAACAATTTGTCGTAGAAGGCGAGTCCGGCTTCGTTCGGCTCGGCGTCGTCGCCGTTGGGGTAAATTCGCGTCCAGGCGATGGAGACCCGCAGGCAGTTAAAGCCCATCTCAGCGAACAGGGCGATATCTTCCGGGTAGCGATGGTAAAAATCGATCGCCACATCCTTTATGCCGCTGTCGCCGGGTACGCGCTCGACCACTTCGCCGAAGACGCCGTGCGGCTGCACATCGGAGGTGGATAACCCTTTGCCATCTTCCAGGTACGCCCCTTCCACCTGATTCGCCGCGGTCGCGCCGCCCCATAAAAAATCTGTCGGGAATGTTTTCATCTCTCTCTCCTGTGATTAATGGCTGACTGACAACAACGGCTGACCGGCTTCGACGGCGCTGGGCGCCACCGTGTCGATCTCACGATAGTCATCGCTGTTGCTGATAATAATCGGGGTCGCCAGGTCGTAACCGGCGTCCAGAATCGCCTGACGATCGAACTCAATCAGTAGATCGCCGGCCTGTACCCTGTCGCCCTCTTTCACATGCGCGGTAAACGGCACGCCGTCGAGTTTGACCGTGTCGATGCCAACGTGGATCAGCAGCTCGATGCCGCTGTCGCTCTGCAGGCCGATGGCGTGTTTAGTCTGAAACAGGGAAGCCACTTCGCCCGGGAATGGGGCAATGACTTTGCCCACCGCCGGGATAATGGCGACTCCTTTCCCCAACAGGCCGCTGGCGAAGGTGCTGTCCGGCACCTGATCGAGGGCGATGACGCTGCCGCTCATCGGCGCCAGGATGTCATTTGCCGAGACCGGCGCTACCGCCACGGCGCCCGGCGCGGCGCTGGCGCGCGGCAGGCCGGCGAAGAAAGTTAAACCACAGGAGATAATCAACGCCGCGAAGATACCCACTACGCCGCCCCAAACGGTGCTATCAAGCCCTTGGGGCGGGATCATTTGTGCGACAGTAAAAATGTTCCCGAAGCCGAATGAATAGACGTGAGCGTTACTGAAGCCCACAATCGCGCCGCCAATGGCGCCCGCCACGCAGCCGAAGATAAATGGCCGGCGCAGCGGCAATGTTAAGCCATAGATAGCCGGCTCGGTAATGCCGAAGATGCCCGCTGAAAACGCAGAGCCGGCCAGCACTTTCTGGCGGGCGTCACGGGTTTTCAGCAAAATACCCAGCACCGCGCCGACCTGCCCCATCACGGCCGGCAACAGCATGGGCAGCATGGAATCATGGCCAAGCACCGTCAGATTGTTAATCATCAGCGGAATCAGCCCCCAATGCAGGCCGAAGATCACACAAACCTGCCACAGCGCGCCCATCGCCGCTCCCGCCAGCCACGGCGCCACCGCGTAGATAATCTGATACCCCTGGGCCAACAGATGACTGAGCCAGGTCGCCAGAGGACCAATCAGCAGAAACGTCAGCGGAACCACAACGGCGAGACAAATCGCCGGGGTAAAAAAGTTTTTCATCGATGACGGCAGCAGCGCGTTGCTCTTGCGCTCCAGACAGCAGCAGACCCATGAAGCGAGAATAATCGGGATCACCGATGAGCTGTAATTGATAAAGGTCACCGGGATGCCGAGAAAGTGCTCCACCGCCGCGCCCGGCGCCTGGCTGGCCTCAAAGGCCTGAATCATCAGCGGGTGGGTTAACGCTCCACCGATCACCATTGAGACAAACGGGTTACCGCCAAATTTTTTACCGGCGGTGTAACCGAGAAACAGCGGGAAGAAAAAGAACAGCGCGTCGCTGGCGGCAAACCAGATTTTATAGGTTCCCTGTTGCGGGGTCAGCCAACCGCAGACGACCGCCAGCGCCAGCATTCCTTTCAGGATACCAGAGGCTGCCAGCACGCCGATAAACGGCGTGAATATCCCCGACACGACATCGATGATCTGCCCCAGCAGCGACCCTTTTTCAACGCTTTCCGCCGTCGGCTCGCTGTCATCGCTCAGCCCAGCCTCCTGGCGCACCGCCTGCCAGACGTCGTGGACGTGGTTGCCAATCACCACCTGAAACTGGCCGCCGCTCTCCACCACCATAATCACGCCCGGATTGGCCTTCAGCCCTTCGGCATCGGCTTTGCCGTTATCCTTCAGTTTAAAACGCAGACGTGTCGCACAGTGAACCAGACTCACAATGTTCTCTTTGCCGCCGACGCGGTTGAGAATATCCTGCGCGAGTGCTTTATATTCCATGCTCTTTTCCTTACTGCCGCTGCCCGCAGACAACCGGCGACTGAGTAGTAAAAATAAAAAAAACCCGAGAACCACGCCGGTAGGCGTCGCGCTCAGGTTTTGCCTGCATCATGCAGTAACAATCCAGTTTGTCGGGAGACTTAGCGTCCCTCTTTTCTTACCCGTTCAATATGAATGGCAAGAAACATAATTTCTTCGGTGGTCAGCGCACGCTGATACTGCTTTTGCAGATGCGTCGCCACCGTTTCCGCACACTTCCACGCTTTGGCGTAGTTGTCTTTCACCGCGCTGTGCAGCGAGACGTCGTCATCTTCCACCACCGTGCGGGTCAGCATCCGCTGAGCGAAAAACTTCAGGTGGGTGACGAAACGCTGATAGCTCAGCGACTCCTCGTCGTAGTTCAGCTGCAGCTGATACTTCACCAGCTGCAGGATCTCCTGCATCACCCGGGTCACGTGCATGACCTCCGGCATTTCGCTGTTGAGCTGCGCCGTCACCAGATGCAGGGCGATAAATCCGGCTTCATCCTCCGCCAGCGCCACGCCTAGCCTTTTGGCAATGATGGCCCTTGCCTCCTGGCCCAGCGCGAACTCCTTCGGATAGAGCCGCTTGATCTCCCACAGCAGCACGTTACGCAGCGCGATGCCCTTTTTCTGCCGCTCGATAGCAAAGTGGCAGTGATCCGTTAACGTGATGTACAAACTTTCCTGTAACTTGCCCAACCGCCCGCGTGCCAGGTCGATAATGCGATCGCAGGTAGTCATCACTTCTAACGGAATCTGACTGAGTAACTCACCCAGACGGCCTACCAGTTCATCGCTTTGTAAGGCGAAGACTTTTTCAATTTTGCTGTCGTCCAGCGCGTCGCCCGGGCGTTTCTGAAAGGCCAGCCCTCGCCCCATCACCACCTGTTCGCGCCGGTGCTCGTCGAGAACCACCACCACATTGTTATTGAGTACTTTGGCGATTTGCATATAGACCCCAGAAACAAAAAAACCTGACCCCCGACGAAACGCCAGGTGATCAGGTTTTGCCTGCCGCAGCAGTTGCAATCCAACGCCAGCACTGTAACAACTTCTGCTGCGCGCTCAACCTGACAAGTGAAAAAACGTGATTAAGATCGCGACTATCAGAAGGTCACGATGGTTTTCCACTCCACTACCCACGCGTCCTGGGTCTGCGCGACGCCGCCCGGACGGTGCCAGTACTGCAGGCCCGGCTGCAGCTCCAGCCAGGAGACCGGGCGGAAGCGATAATAGAGTTCACCGTTCAGCGAATGACCGGCCACCGGCTGGTAAGCCGGATCGTTATAGTCGGTGGCGCCGCTTATCTGATTCATATAGCGCTGATTACGTGCGTAGTGGCTGCTCATGTCGATCCACGTCAGGCCGAAGCCGATCCAGTCCTCCGGACGGGCGTCAAACAGACCGCGGTAGCGCATGGAGGCGGCGACGGCGGAGTGGATATAGTTGCTGCGCTGGTCGCTGAGGCTGCCGCTCAGTGAGACGCTCATCCCCCGCAGCGGGTCGTCGGCGTGGCGGGTGATCTGCTGGTTCAGGCCGGCGTACATAAACCAGGTGCTGTCGTGCTCGGCGTAACCTTGCGGATCGGTCGCCCCGGCGCCGCCGGATTTACCGCTGTAGAGGTCGCTCTGCGGCGCGTTAGTCCAGACCACGCCAAGGTTATAGGCTCCCGGCAGGCCATTAATCAGCGGACGGGTTTCGATCTCCATCGGCAGTAAGATGCCTTTGCTACCCTTCGTCGACCAGCTCCACGCGTGGCTGCGCGCGGTAGCCTGCGGGTTTTGCTCCATCACCCCGCCTTTGAGGGTGACGGTCGGCGTCAGCTTGTACTCCAGGGTGGTGCCCCAGGTATGAATGTTCCAGTTATTCCAGGTCAGCGAGTTGGCCGATTTCCCACCGCACTGGGTCAGCAGCTGAAAATCGCAGGGTATGATCTGGTCGAAGGTTTGCACCTTGTTCATCATGCCGATGCGCCAGGTCAGGCGGCGGTCGTCAAAGCTGCGGGCAAAGGTCAGCCAGCCGAGACGGGTGATCGACCCGCCGCCCCAGCTCTCCTGCGACAGATCGTTGAAGCTGACCCGCGGATCCTGCAGCCGTTTCGTGGTGAGGTTATCATCATGGTTGCGATTGACGATATTACCCTCAAGCCGCGCGTCCGGTATGCCGGTCCAGCGCTCCAGATCCTGGGTAAAGGTCAATGACACCTGGTCAATATAGGCCAGATGTTTATCATGGTTATAGCCGCCGCCGGCGTTGTAGGCCATCTCGTTAAGATAGCCAAGATTATAATGAAAGCCGTTCTCTTCAAGGATGGGACGAATGCCCAGCATATCGCCCAGCAGCCCTGGCTGTCCGGCTTCAAACCCCAGCACGCTGCCGTTCCACGCCGGGGTTTGCGCCGCGTTCACGGCGGGCGCCATAGTCGCCAGCGCCGCGCCGATAAAAAGCTGATTTATTTTTTTGTTATGCATTGTGATCTCCACCGTGACTGAATAAAAACAAAGGGGATCCCCAGGCTATTTATTTACCCGTTTTCTTTTTTTAAAAATGAATGGCAAAAAGCGTCCGTCGGTAATAAAACCGCGACAATGCCAGAGAAATCGTTATTCACATCTCATTGTTTTACATCATCATTTTATCCACCCTGAATTTTTACCAAAAAAAAACCTAAGCACTTTGCGCCACGAATGACGAAAGTGCTTAGGTTTTGCCTGAGTTCAGTAGCAATCCTGAATTGATTGACCGCACATTATCACTTTATTCAACCCATGCCTATCATCAATAGGCATGCAAGTAATAATATGTGAAGCGAATAACAGTATGGCGGTTAATAGCGGCCGATCGCCACCGCTATTTCAGCAGAGGTTTGCAGGGCGCGAATTTCATTAAACAGCGTCAGCGCCTCGGTATATTCCTTGCGTAAATAGCCTAACCATTGCTTAATTCTCGCTACATGATACAGGCCGGTATCGCCCTGCTTTTCCAGACGGGTATATTTTTGCAACAGCTGAACCACCTGCGGCCACGGCATGCGCGGTTCGTTGTATTTGATCACCCGGCTGAGGTTCGGCACGTTGAGCGCCCCGCGGCCAATCATCACCGAATCGCAGCCGGTGACGGCCATACAGTCCTGCGCGCTTTGCCAGTCCCAGATCTCGCCGTTGGCGACCACCGGAATAGTCAGACGCTGGCGGATCTCGCCGATGGCCTGCCAGTTGATGCGTTCGGCTTTGTAGCCATCTTCTTTGGTGCGGCCATGGACCACCAGCTCGCTGGCCCCTGCCTGCTGCACCGCGTCGGCGATTTCAAAGCGCCTTTCGCCGCTATCCCAGCCGAGACGCACCTTGACGGTCACCGGTAAATCCGCAGGGACCGCTTCGCGCATGGCTTTCGCGCCGCGATAGATCAGCTCTGGATCTTTCAGTAGCGTCGCCCCACCGCCGCTGCCGTTCACCAGCTTCGACGGACAGCCGCAGTTTAAATCAACGCCCCACGACCCCAGCGCCACCGCGCGGGCGGCGTTTTCCGCCAGCCACTCGGGATATTGTCCCAGCAGCTGGACGCGCACGCGGGTACCGGACGGGGTGCGGCTTTGATGATGCAGTTCCGGGCACAGCCTGTAGAACGATTTGACCGGCAGCAGTTGGTCCACCACGCGCAGAAATTCGGTGATGCAAAGATCGTAATCGTTAACCTCGGTCAGCAGCTCGCGCACCAGCGAATCGAGCACGCCTTCCATCGGCGCCAGTAGTACACGCATATCGTTACCCGGAAAAAAAAGAGGCGCTATGGTAGCGCCTCCGGGTGTTGGTTGAAAGCGCTCAATGCGTCCGACCCGGCGCACTCCGGTCCCCGGACGCCCGAGGCGGCAAAACGGCGAGATAATCTCTATGCTTTACAGGGGCCTGTGGCGTCTCATTTACCTTTATTTGCCGCGCCTCGTCCAGCAAGGTAGCGTGGGGAGAGAAACCGTCTAAGCCGCAAGGCTTCGGACTCTGACGGGCGAGACGATGGTTCCCGTAAGCTATCAGCGCTATGCATAGAATTCATGATGTGATCGGTAGCACATTTTAGGGATTAATTGTATGATGAATGCACTTCATCAAGGGTTATTACCATGAGTAAATCGCTGACTATTATCTGGCAGTACCTGCGGGCTTTCGTCCTGATTTACGCCTGCTTGTACGCCGGAATATTTATCGCCGGGCTGCTGCCCATCACCATCCCCGGCAGCATCATCGGCATGCTGATCCTCTTCGTGCTGCTGGCGCTGCAAATTATGCCGCCGCAGTGGGTCAACCCCGGCTGCAATATCCTGATCCGCTATATGGCGCTCCTGTTCGTGCCGATCGGCGTCGGCGTGATGCAGTACTGGGATCTGCTACGCGCCCAGCTTGGGCCTGTCGTTATCTCCTGCGCCATCAGCACGCTGGTGGTGTTTGTGGTGGTGAGCTGGAGTTCCCATCTGGTGCATGGCGAACGTAAAGTGATTGGGCAAAAGGAAAAAAAAAATGATGCATGAAATCTGGTGGTCGCTACCGCTTACCCTGATCGTCTTTTTCCTCGCCCGCAAACTGGCGGCCCGCTTCAAATTCCCGCTGCTCAACCCGCTGCTGGTGGCGATGGTGGTGATCATTCCCTTTCTGCTGCTGACCGGGATCTCCTATGAACGTTATTTTGCCGGCAGCAAGATCCTGAACGATCTGCTGCAGCCGG
Organism: Klebsiella sp. 54; assembly: GCF_018223875.1. NCBI lineage: Bacteria > Pseudomonadati > Pseudomonadota > Gammaproteobacteria > Enterobacterales > Enterobacteriaceae > Klebsiella > Klebsiella sp. 54. Next base: position 354,362 of record NZ_JAGRRA010000010.1, on the reverse strand, counting down.
CGGTGGTCGCGCTGGCCTTCCCGCTATATGAACAGCTGCACCAGATCCGCGCGCGCTGGAAATCGATCATCACCATCTGCTTTATCGGCAGCTGTGTGGCGATGATCACCGGCACCACCGTGGCCCTGCTGATGGGCGCCACGCCGCAAATCGCCGCCTCTGTTTTGCCCAAATCGGTGACCACGCCGATTGCGATGGCGGTGAGCGGCAGTATCGGCGGCATCCCGGCCATCAGCGCCGTGTGCGTGATTTTTGTCGGTATCCTTGGCGCGGTATTCGGCCATACGCTGCTCAACCTGATGCGTATTCGCACCAAAGCATCGCGTGGCCTGTCGATGGGCACCGCCTCGCACGCCCTCGGTACCGCCCGCTGTGCGGAACTGGACTATCAGGAAGGAGCGTTCAGCTCGCTGGCGCTGGTGCTGTGCGGGATCATCACCTCGTTGATGGCGCCATTTTTATTCCCGCTGATCCTCGCGGTGGTGGGATAAATAGTGATTCAAGTCACATTTCTTAATGCAACAAAGAAAAGTTGCATTAGCAATGGGATGTAAATCACATTTGAAACCCCTTGACGCCCGTACACTGGTTCCCCATTACACTGTTATGAGGCAACGCTATGCACTCACGTTTTCAAGCTGCTTTGACTACCCTGGCAGCAGACCTGCAGGCGGCCATCTCCCCGATGCTCGCCGACCCGCACTTCCCGGCGCTGCTCGAAGCCGATCAGGTGGCGACGCTGCAACAGGCGACAGGTCTGGACGAAGACGCGCTGGCCTTTGCGCTACTGCCGCTGGCCGCCGCCTGCGCGCGCGCCGACCTTTCTCACTTTAACGTCGGGGCTATCGCCCGCGGCGTCAGCGGCCGCTGGTACTTTGGCGGCAACATGGAGTTTCTCGGCGCCACCATGCAGCAGACCGTCCATGCAGAGCAGAGCGCCATCAGCCACGCCTGGCTGCGCGGTGAAACCTCCCTGCGCGCTATCACGGTGAACTACACGCCGTGCGGCCATTGCCGTCAGTTTATGAACGAACTGAACAGCGGACTGGCGCTGCGCATTCATCTGCCCGGTCGCGAAGCCCATGCGCTGCAGCACTATCTGCCGGATGCCTTCGGCCCGAAAGACCTGGAGATCAAAACCCTGCTGATGGACCACCAGAACCACGGCTTCCCGGTCAGCGGCGATGCCCTGTCCCAGGCGGCGATTGAGGCCGCTAACCGCTGCCACGCGCCGTATAGCCATTCGCCTTCCGGCGTGGCGCTGGAGCTGAAAGATGGCACCCTTTTCAGCGGCAGCTATGCGGAAAACGCGGCGTTCAACCCGACGCTGCCGCCGCTGCAGGGGGCGCTGAATCTTCTCAGCCTCAACGGCTATGATTATCCGGACATCCAGCGGGCGATCCTGGCGGAGAAAGCCGATGCGGCGCTGATTCAGTGGGACGCCACCGTCGCCACCCTGAAGGCGCTGGGCTGCCACAATATCGAGCGCGTGCTGTTAGGTTAATCCGCCTGCGCAGACGGCCGGATGGCGTCTTCGGCTTATCCGGCCGACCTTTTATACCCTTAGGTGTCGGGTGGCGCTACGCTTACCCGACCTACGGTTCGCGCCATGGCGAGCTGAAGATCCCTATGCCGGGTGTTGGCTCACGCCTTACCCGGCCTGCGTTCGGCGATCTGTCTATATTGCTGAAAATCCCCGCAATCAAACGCGGGTTTCTTGCGCTTACCCGGCGGGTAAAGTAGCCTGAAGACTCCGTTGTCTATTATTGAGCCAAGTTCATGTTAAAGCGTGTGTTCTACAGCCTGTTAGTCCTGCTCGGCCTGCTGCTGTTGACCGTGCTGGGTCTTGACCGTTGGATGAGCTGGAAAACCGCGCCCTATATCTATGACGAGCTGCAGGACCTCCCCTACCGCCAGGTCGGCGTGGTGCTGGGCACTGCTAAATACTACCGCACCGGCGTCATCAATCAGTATTACCGCTACCGCATCCAGGGCGCGCTCAACGCCTACAACAGCGGCAAGGTCAACTATCTGCTGCTGAGCGGCGATAATGCTCTGCAAAGCTACAATGAACCGATGACGATGCGCCGGGACCTGATTAAAGGCGGCGTCGATCCGGCGGATATCGTGCTGGACTATGCCGGTTTCCGCACGCTTGATTCGATCGTCCGCACCCGCAAAGTGTTCGACACCAACGACTTCATTATCATCACCCAGCGCTTCCACTGCGAACGGGCGTTGTTTATCGCCCTGCATATGGGGATCCAGGCCCAGTGCTACGCGGTGCCGTCGCCGAAGGATATGTGGAGCGTGCGGCTGCGCGAATTCGGCGCCCGCTTTGGCGCGCTGGCGGACCTCTACATCTTCAAACGGGAACCGCGCTTCCTTGGCCCTTTAATCCCGATTCCGGCGCAGCAGCACGACGTGCCGGATGACGCCCAGTCCTACCCGGCGGTCACGCCGGAGCAGCTGCTGGAGCTGCAGAAAAACACAAAACCCGCCAATGAGTGATATAAGATGCATTAATCATGCGATGCCAAAACAATGCGTATTATAAGTAACGTTAATTGCATAAATGCTCTTTAATGAGTAATATTTCACTCATCATCCTTTTTGGAGGGCGAGATGGAAACATTAACGGTACAAGCCTTTCTCAATGCGGAGTGGCAAGACATTGCGTTGATAAAATTCCCCGGTAGTGAGCAAGGGGACTGGTTTACAACACAAATCGACTATCTTACCGATTACGCCATCGACTTTCTGGAACGCGATGACTATCACGCCGTGTCGCTCAACCACCCCGTTTCGCTTTATTTTGAGGATCACGGAAATCCTGGATGGTTAAGATTTATAGACGATATCATTCCAAGCGGCGCCAGCCGACGTTACTGGGTTAACTTTTTAGATATCAGTGAACTTCCTCAGGGCCAACAGAATTTCATCTTGCTCAAATTCGGCACGATGTCGCCAGTGGGAAATTTACGCATTAAAGACTCGGTGCCGGACTGGGATAGTCTGGCAAGCAGTAAAACGTTCTCTGTCACTGATGTCATGAATCGTGCCAGTGATTTTCTCGACTATGCCCAGGAACGAGGAGCCGCAGCAGGAGGGGCTACAGGTGCTGGCGGCGAAGCGCCGAAACTGCTGCTGCGCTGTAGTAAGAGGCAAGAAATCTGGATCGATACCTGGCAAAACGAACCAGGCTCTGACGATCTTTATTACCTGGTGAAGTATCCGCGAGGCAGCAGAAGCGAAGTGGACTGTAATATTTTACGCGCCGAATTTCATTACTACCATGAACTCACCGCCATGGGCTTTTCGACTATTCCTGTCGATAATATGCGTCTTGAGGAGGGGCTACATTATCCCTCTCTCTGGTTGCCGCGATTTGATATCAGAAGAGACGGTGATGGCCGGATAATGAGATTGGGAATGGAGTCAGTCTATTCTCTGTTACAAAAAGCGCCAGCGACGATACTCGATCATAAAACCACGCTGCGGATCCTGATCGAAAAGATCACATCCAGTCATATGGTAAGAGTACAGAATTATCGCTTTGATGTTCAAGGATTTATCATAGATTGGGTACGTCGAGACTTATTAAACATTATTTTTGGCAATAGTGATAACCATGGACGTAATACTGCATTTATGAAAGCAGATAATGAAATTACCCTTGCGCCAATCTACGATTTTGCACCAATGAAAGCCGACCCGGAAGGTATACCGCGCACGATGAAGTGGTCATTAGCCTGCGAATCAGGAGGCGAATACAACTTTGGCGCCATCGCACAAGCTTTGGCTGAATGGATCGCCCCTGACACATTGCTTAATGCTTTAAGAGAAACCGCATCTCAACTCATTGATTTACCATCCCGTCTTAAAGCACGCGGCGTTCCTGTTCAGATTCTGGAAATGCCATCAATTGGTTTTAAATTTATACCTGACAAACTCGCTCGCTGGGGGCTGTTATGAAGACCCTGAATAAAAAAGAAACAGAAATCCAAAATACCTTAGCCAGGCTGCGGGCGGAGAACCCACCATCCCTACCCGCCACCGAGGTAACGGCTACGGAAAAAAAAGCTCGTTCAGAGATAAGCAGACAACGCGTCTCGACTGGTTTAAAAAAAGTCAAAACGATCGATCGTCAGGCGGTCATTCACGCCATTATCCATGACATCATGCTAGGTGCCATCAGCCAGGGAGAGGCCCTGAAAAAACTGAGAGTAGAAGTTCTGGGTTTACGCCAGGATGAATATGCCCGGCTAGTGGATGTCTCTCGTAAGACCTTATCTGATGTGGAAAATGATAAAGGCAATTATTCTGCTGAGATCATTAATAAAATCTTTAAGCCGTTTGGCCTTGAAACAGGACTCGTCCCTATTTCTAAAACACTCATTTCTTCTCTATTTAAATAGTAAAAACCCGCGCCAGGCGCGGGTTTTTGATGCGTTCAATCTTATTTCTTACGGGCGTATTTCAGGGAATCCAGCGCCACGGCGAAGATAATGATCGCCCCCTTGATGATGTACTGCCAGTAAGGGTTGACGCCAATGTAGGTCAGGCCATAGTTGATCACGGTGAAGATAATTACCCCTGTCACCACGCCGAATACGGTCCCTACCCCGCCGCTGAACGATACACCGCCCACCACGCAGGCGGCGATGGCGTCCAGTTCGTACATAAAGCCGAGGTTATTGGTCGCCGAGCCGATACGACCGGCTTCCAGCAGGCCGCCGAAGGCGTAGAACACCCCGGAGAGGGCATAGATCATCAGCAGGTTCAACGCCACGTTAACCCCGGAGACTTTCGCCGCTTCCGGGTTACCGCCGATAGCGAAAATGTTTTTGCCAAAGCGCGTCTTGTTCCACAGGATCCAGACAAAGAAGACGGCAATCAGCGCGTAGAAGGTAATGTAGGACAGGCGGAACGAGCCCAGCGCCACAAACCCCTGCGCGAAATGGGAGAAGTGACTGTCGAAGCCGGAGATCGGCGACGCGCCCACGAAATCGTAGTACAGCGAGTTAATGCCGTAGACGATGATCATGGTCCCGAGAGTGGTAATAAACGGCGTTACGTTCAGATAGGCAATGACGATCCCGTTAATCAGCCCGATGACCGCCCCGATGGCGCATACCAGCAGGATGACCAGTGGGATCGGCATGGTCGCCATATCCGGGAACACCTTGTTGGCATTATCCACCGCCTGCAGCATGGTGGCGGCAATCACTGCAGCCAGTCCCACCTGCCGACCGGCGGAGAGGTCCGTGCCCTGCGTGACGATAAGCCCGGCCACGCCGAGGGCAATAATAATACGCACCGAGGACTGGGTCAGAATATTACTCAGGTTGAGCAGACTTAAAAATGTCGGATCCTGGAAAATAATAATGGCCAACAGGACCAGAAGGACGACATATATCCCACCCTCTTTCAGGTAAGTGAGAAAACTCTTTTTATTTAACGCACTCATGTGAAGCCCCTGATCTTAAAGGTGCAATGACGCAAGACGCAGTATTTCGTTTTGCGTGGTGGTTTTAGTCTCAACAATGCCCGCGACCAGGCCGTTGCTCATTACCAGAATGCGGTCGGTAATCCCCAGCAGTTCCGGCATTTCGGAAGAAATAATAATGATCCCTTTATCTTTTTTAGCCAGCTCGGCAATCAGCTGATAGATCTCGAATTTGGCGCCGACGTCGATACCGCGCGTCGGCTCGTCCAGCATCAGGATCTCCGGCTGGGTCAGCAGCCAGCGGCCAATAATGACCTTTTGTTGGTTACCACCGGAAAGCGAACCAATCTGCGTATGCTGGCCGGGGGTTTTAACGCGCATGGAGTCAATCACCCATTGGGTATCGCTCTTCATCCGCGAGTTATCCAGCAAGCCGACGCTGTTTTTATATTTCTTAATATTGGAGATCAGCGAGTTAAAACCGATGTCCAGATAGGCGTAAATTCCGGTGGAGCGCCGCTCCTCGGTTACCAGCGCAAAACCGTGGTTAATCGCCTCATTGGCGCTGTGGTTGTTGATCTTCTTCCCGTGCAGGGTAATGGTGCCGCTGGCCTTCTCACGGATCCCGAACAGGGTCTCCACGATGTCGGTACGCTTCGCGCCCACCAGACCGGCGATACCGAGAATTTCGCCCTTATGCAGGTCGAAGGAGACATCGCGAATGGAGGGCTGGCGCAGGGAGGTGAGATTGCGCACCTGGAGGATGACTTCCCCCGGGGTGTTTTCACGATCCGGGAAGCGCTGATTGAGCGAACGCCCGACCATCATGGCGATGATCTTGTCCATATCCAGCCCTTCCAGCGGCTGGGTAGCGATCCACTGGCCGTCGCGCAGGATGGTAATTTCATCGCACAGCTGGAAAATCTCTTCCATTTTGTGCGAGATATAGACGATACCGCAGCCGCGATCTTTCAGCTTGCGGATGATCTTGAACAGATGGTTGACCTCTTTCTCCGTCAGCGATGACGTCGGCTCGTCCATGATGACGATTTTGGCGTCATAGGAAAACGCCTTCGCGATCTCAATCATCTGCATCTGAGATACCGATAAAGTCCCGACGCGGGCGCGCGGATCGATATCAATATCCAGCTCATCAAAAATAGCCTTGGTATCCCGGTACATTTTGTCCTGATCGACAAACATGCCTTTGGTGGGATAGCGGCCGAGCCACATGTTGTCCATGACCGAACGCTGTAAGACCAGGTTTAATTCCTGATGCACCATCGAAATACCGTTTTCCAGGGCTTCTTTCGCCGAATGGAAATCGATCTCTTTTCCCTGAAAAAGAATGCTGCCGGAATCTTTTTGATAGATCCCAAAAAGGCATTTTAATAATGTCGATTTTCCGGCGCCGTTCTCACCCATTAACGCATGAATGGAGTGCGGACGAACCTTCAGGTTGACATTATCAAGAGCCTTGACGCCAGGAAACGATTTGTTGATGTTGGTCATCTCCAACAAATATTCGCCTGACCGTTCGCTATTATTGCTGACCATAGTTATACCTGGCTGCGTTCATGCACGCCCCGTCCGGCGCAATAACGCCAGCAGGAGTCTGGTTCTGTATCAGGAATAATCGGGCGTGGATAACCCACGCCCGCAACTCACATCACGATTATTTGCCGGTAAACTGGCTCAGGTTGTCTTTATCGACCCCCACGTAGGGGACGCGAACAATCTTGTTGTCAATTTTCCAGTTGGTGCCTGCCGCCGCCTCTTTTCCGTCGGCAAGGTTTTTCGCCAGCTCGAAGGTCGCTTTCGCCTGGTTGTTAGCATCGTTCAGCACGGTACCGGCCATCGCGCCGGATTTCACCAGCGCCAGGGCTTCCGGCAGGGCGTCAACGCCGAACACCGGAATGCTGCTCTTGTTGTGCGCTTTCAGCGCTTCAACCGCACCCATCGCCATGGCGTCATTGTTGGCGATCACCACTTCAATCTTGTTCGCATTCGGGCCGGAGAGCCAGGCGTCCATTTTGTCTTTCGCCTGGGCGGTATCCCACATAGCGGTGTCCATCTGCAGCTGCTGGGTCTTCAGACCTTTATCGTTCAACTCTTTGATAACGTAGGTGGTACGTGCTTCCGCATCCGGATGGCCCGGCTCGCCTTTCAGCAGGACGTACTGGATCTGGCCGTCTTTATTCAGATCCCAGTTCGGGTTTGCTTTCCAGTGCTTGGCGATCAGATCGCCCTGAATAATCCCGGACTCTTTCGAGTCGGTACCGACGTAGTAAGCCTTGTCATAACTATCCAGCGCTTTACGGGAAGGCTCTTTGTTGAAGAACACCACCGGAATATTCTGCCCGCGCGCTTTTTCGATGACCGTTCCCGCCGCAGCCGGGTCAACCAGGTTGATCGCCAGGGCTTTCACGCCTTTCGCCAGCAGCACGTCAATCTGATCGTTTTGTTTCGACTGGTCGTTCTGCGAGTCATTCATCAGCAGCTGGACGTCAGGCGCGGATTTGCCATCTTTTTCAATCGCCTTACGCACCACCGACATAAAGTTGTCGTCATATTTATAAATCGTCACGCCGATACGGGTATCTGCTGCGTGTGCTGCGGCGCCAAATAACAGACCAGCCATTACAGCAGAGAGGGTAAACACCTTCTTATTCATGGAATCTCCGGTTTTATTATGCAGGGTCATTTTTGTGAAAAGTGCGGGCGGGACTTGTTGCATTAGTGTTACCGCACAACGCATTTCACGACGAAAATTCGGTCTTCCGTGTCGGGTAACGCTCCAGGAAAATACGACTCTAATACTCGTTTAACGCCTTGTTCCTAATAGTAAAAGTGAGGATTTCCCCTCACCTTGTGGTTCAGACTGGTAAACGCTGCCATCATAATCAGGCGAATGTTAATATACTGTGAATTTACTCACAAATTGAAAGCGGTTACATCCCGCTGCCGCTTCAGTTAGTGATCGGCCCCACAGTTTGCCGCTGGGCAACGGAGTGACGGCGCACCAGGGTCGGCATAAAGCAGTGCGTCGCCTCGCGATCCAGCTTGCCGGCCGCCCCCAGCAGCGCCAGCTCGGTGGCCAGCTTCGCCATCGACATCACCGGATAGCGCACGGTGGTCAGTTGAGGATCGGTGTAACGGGAAATAGGAATATCATCAAAGCCAATCAGCGATAGATGCTGCGGCACGACAATGCCGTTATCCTTTAGCGTTGTCAGCGCGCCGGCCGCCATGCTGTCGTTATAGGCGAACACGGCGGTGAGGCCGAGATTCCGCCCCAGCAGTTCGACCATCGCCGCTTCGCCGCCCTGCATGTCCGGGGAGCCGGACCCGACCCAGCTGTCCGGGGCGATGATGCCCTGCTCCTGCAGCGCTTTGCTCCACCCTTCCCGGCGCATATCGTCGTCTTCAATGCCGTGATTTGAGGAGAGATAGCCGATGCGCTGGTGGCCGTGATTGAGCAGCATGCGGGTAGCCATCAGCGCGCCGCTGACGTTGTCGAGACCCACGCAGCGATGGGCAAAGCCCGGCACGATGCGGTTGATCAGCACCATCCCCGGGATATGTTGCATAAAGTCGCTCAGTTCAGCATCGCTGAGCGCTTTCGAATGGACGATCAGCGCCGAGCAGCGCTGGCGGATCAGCACCTCGATGGCGTGGCGCTCTTTTTCCGCCTCGTGATAGCTGTTGCCGATCAGCACATACTTCTGATGCTGCTGGGCGACGGTATCCACCGCTTTCACCAGCGCGCCGAAGAAGGCATCGGAGACGTCCATCACCACCACGCCGATGGTATCGCTGACCTGGGTGGCCAGCGCCTGGGCATTGGCGTTTGGCCGGTAGCCCAGCTGGGTCACCGCTTTCATCACGACGTCGCGCGTATCCGGACTCACCAGCGCGCTGTTGTTCAGCACCCGCGACACGGTGGCCACGGATACGCCCGCCTGGCGGGCGACATCACGAATAGTGATCATACTCAGCGACCTTAAGAGAATTACAGCACGTCACATTCACCTCCTGTGCTCAGCAAGGAGGCTATTCTGGCAGCGACCCGCGGTCCGCTACGTGAGTGAGGTCACACGGCTGGAAACGTTTACATCCGTTTTGTTAATGATTGTGATCGAGATCGTTATCTGGATGTATCTTTCAATGATGTCCCTGACGCACGCAGGGTTAACTGACGCCACAGCCATTCCACCGGCCCCTGGCGGAAGCGACGCAGCCAGAGTGATGACAGAAGGAGGTTTACGGCCCAGATGGGGGGAACAAAGGCCAGCAGCTGCAGACGATCGAAGCGCATAAACAGCCCGAGATGATAAAACAGGGTGGTGCAGATCAGGGTCTGCAGCAAATAGTTGGTCAGCGCCATGCGTCCAACGCAGGCGATAGCCCCCACCAGGCGGAAACGGCAGAGCTGCGGCCAGTAGCCCCAGGCCAGCGAGGCATAGCCGATAGCCTGCAGCGGGGCGCTCAGTTCACGCGGCGCCTGCAGTAAAAACGCGCACCAGCGATAGTCCCAGGCCAGATACCACTGGGCGACGATGGCCGGCACATTCACCGCCATCCCGGCCGCCACCAGCAGCACGCCGGTGCGCCGATAGTGACGCTGGCTGAACTGCCCTTTCAGCCAGCCGCTGCGCATCAGCGCCGCGCCTATCAGCATCATCCCAGCCAGCTGCCAGCCATACTGCGCGCCGAGCGCCAGCAGATTGTCCGACAGCATATCCGCCCGGTTGCTGACCGCCTCCATGCCGCCGTGCAGCTTCCAGTACTGCTCATACTGCAGATTGGCCGCGTCCGGGACCCAGGAGCGATTGGCTGCGGGTCCGGAGATCATCCCCAGCAGGACCAGCACCGCAATGCCGGTGAGGTAGAGCACCACCCCGGTGTTGAACAGCGATTTGACATGCTGCGCCTCGCGCACCATGCGCCAGCTCACCAGCCCCACCAGGGCGTAGGCCAGCAGAATATCGCCATCCCAGAAGAAAAGACCGTGAATGAAACCAAGCAGCGCCAGCAGGGTCAGGCGCGACTGGATCCAGCGTTTTCCGCGGGGGAGCAGAAGCTGCAGACCGGCGCCAAACAGCAGCGCGAACAGGGTGAGAAATTTCACCTGCGCCAGCAGGTCGAGAAGCGCCCAGGTCCAGGTATCGCCGAGGGTCGCGCTTCCTGACCAGGCCGGATTGAGGTAAGCGGCCTTCGGCAAGCCGAAGGCGCTGATATTGAGAAGCAGGATACCGAGGATGGCGACGCCGCGGACAAAGTCCAGCGTGACATTTCTCTCCATGTACCCTGCTCCGTTTTAGCTGTGGTGACGTACTGCGCGCAGGAATTCCTGGCGGGTATTCTGGCTGGATTTGAACAGGCCACCGAGGGAGGTGGTAGTAGTGGCGCTGGTCGCGTCGCGGATGCCGCGCGCTTTCACGCAGTAATGCACCGCGTCAATGGATACCGCCACGTTGCTGGTGCCGAGCAGCGTCTGCAGCGCAATCAGGATCTGCTGCGTCAGACGCTCCTGGACCTGCGGACGCTGGGCGAAAAACTGCACGATACGGTTGATTTTCGACAGGCCGATCACCGAATCTTTCGGGATATAGGCTACCGTCGCTTTACCATCGATGGTGACGAAATGGTGTTCACAGGTGCTGGTCAGGGTGATATCGCGTACAGTGACCATTTCATCGACCTTCATTTTGTTTTCAATGACGGTGATTTTCGGGAAGCGAGAATAATCCAGTCCGGAGAAGATCTCATCGACATACATTTTGGCGATGCGATGCGGGGTCTCCATCAGACTGTCATCACTCAGATCCAGATTCAGCAGTTGCATAATCTCGGTCATATGACCGGTAATCAAACGCTTGCGTGTTTCGTTATCAATTTCTTGTACTGGCGCACGCATCGGCGTCTCCAGCCCACGAGCGACCAGCGCTTCATGAACGAGGACGGCTTCTTTACTCAGTGATGACATTTGGGTTTCTCCTGCAGGTGTGGCGCTCTTTGCTTTTTCTGGGGGCAAAGTTTGTATTCATTGTGCGTGAGGCGGCGCACAGAATCCAGTAGCCGTAACGATAATTATTGAAATTGGCGCTGCCTTTTATTAAGGCGCGAAGTCTCGCCTCAAGCGCGGCGCCAAATCCCTACCGCCGAATCCGGAATGATCCAACCGCTGTACGCATCCATAAGCGCCATCGCTACACCGGCATGTTGGCTATAAGTTGCATTAATGATGCAGTAAGTTCTCAAAAGGAGAAAGTGAAAGTTGCTCACCGGCTAATGAAATATCTGTATTATGAACGTTTACGCGCACACCCCTTCCGAGGAGCCTTGCATGGAACTGCTTGAAGAGCATCGCTGTTTTGACGGCCGGCAACAACGCTGGCGTCATCACTCCCCTGTCCTGAACTGCGCCATGACGTTCAGCATTTTTTTACCGCCTGAGCGCGAAACGCCGCCGCCGGTGCTGTACTGGCTGTCCGGGCTGACCTGTAACGATGAAAACTTTACCACCAAGGCGGGCGCGCAGCGCATTGCCGCCGAGCTGGGCATCGCGCTGGTGATGCCGGATACCAGCCCGCGCGGTGACGAGGTGGCCAACGACGACAGTTACGATCTGGGGCAAGGCGCCGGCTTCTACCTGAACGCCACCCAGGCGCCCTGGGCGGCGCACTACCGAATGTACGATTACCTGCGCGACGAACTGCCCGCGATTATCCGCAGCGAGTTTAGCATCGGCGACCGCTGCGCCATCAGCGGCCACTCGATGGGCGGTCACGGCGCGCTTATCATGGCGCTCAACAATCCCGGCCGCTACGTCAGCGTCTCCGCCTTCGCGCCGATCGTCAATCCCTCCCAGGTGCCGTGGGGTAAGAAAGCGTTTACCGCCTATCTCGGCGCCGATGAATCGACATGGCACGCCTGGGACAGCTGCGCCCTGATGCAGGCCAGCCAGCCGGCGGACGCTGTGCCGACGCTTATCGATCAGGGCGACAGCGATCCATTCCTTGCCGGACAGTTGCAGCCGGCGGTACTGGCGGAGGTCGCGCGGCAGAAGGCCTGGCCGTTAACGCTGCGCATCCAGCCCGGTTACGACCACAGCTACTACTTCATTGCCTCGTTTATTGAAGACCATTTGCGCTTCCATGCGCAGCATCTCTTTGGCTAAACGCAAATGCGCCGCGAAGCTGCATCGCGGCGCATGTTCAGGCCTACAGGACGCGTTTTAGCGCCGGCAATCAGAAGCGATAATCCACCGCCATAAAGTAGCGACGGCCCTCTTCGGTATAGCTGTAGTCGTCCCGGCTGAGATCTTTATCGCCCACGTTCTGCACCCCGGAGCGCAGTTTCACATTCTTGGTGACCTGCCACGCCGCGCCGACGTCAAACAGGGTATAGCCGCCCGGCGTTTTGCCGGTGGCGCTCACCGCGCGCTGCTGGCCAGTATAGTTGGCCGTCACGTAGAAGGACCAGTCATCCAGCGGTTTCCAGTCGAGCGTGCCGTTGGCGGTATGGAACGGCAGCGTCTGCAGCGGTTTGTCGCCGCCGTTGCTCAGATCGCGACCATCGTTGTAGGTGTAGTTCACCGTCAGCTTCCACTCATCGCCAAACGGGATCTTCACCTCGGTCTCCACCCCTTTGATGCGCGCTTTGTTGACGTTGAAATAGCGGAAGATCGGCACGCGCTTGCCGTTGACGGTTTTCCAGCCGACAAAGTTCGGGTAGCCCGGCGCTTCGCTGGCGCTGGAGGTGCGCAGAACATCGATCATGTCGTCGACATTATTCTGGAAGGTGGTGATGCTGCCTTCGACATTTTCAAGCCAGCCCTCTTCCCCGCGGTAGTAGAGACCGAGCTCGAAGCTTTCGCTGGTTTCCGGTTTTAGATCCGGGTTACCAACGATGCTGCACGAGCCGCGGCAGGAGTTGGTGGTCCAGTCGGGATTAAGCTGCAGCAGGGACGGGGCTTTAAACGCCGTCGCCCAGCCGCCTTTAACGGTGACGGTATCGGTGGCGTTATACACCAGATAGGCGCGCGGGCTCCAGTGATCGCCATAGGTCTGATGGTCGTCCATACGAATGCCGGTGGTCAGCGCCAGCGGCTCGATGATGCGCCATTCGTCTTCAATAAACAGGGCGTACTGGCTGGCCGACGTTGACTGACCGCCGCTGCTCAGGTTGACCGGATCTTTCAGCTTGTCGTGGCGCCATTCGCCGCCGAAGGTCACCAGCTGGTTAATCATGTCCAGCGGCAGAACGTACTTGCCGTCGATGGCATTGCTTTCCGAAGTGATGGTCCCGTTCTGCCCCGGATTTTTGTTATCCACCTTTTCGCCGTAGAACTTGAGCTCGCTGTTGCCCATATCCCAGCGGCCGTTATGGCTCAGGGAGTAGTTCTCACGCTCAAGGCGGTTGCGGTCAAGGGAATCGGAGTCGCGATCCTGGCGGTCAAAGCCATAGCCCGCGGTGAAATCGTGGCTGTCGTTCGGCGTCCAGGCGAATTCAACATTGCCATCGCGGCTGGTGAAGCCCTCGATGCGCGGCGTTTCGCCGGTGGCATTGCTGGAGGACTGCGGATCGTCCTTGGCGCGTTTCGCCAGGCTGCCGTAGGCCTTCATCCCGAGCACGCCGTCGATCAGCGGGCCGCTGGTGAAGAACTGGCTGTTCCAGGTATCCCCGCGGTCGCGGTGCTCCTGGATGGTGGTATCAGCGCTCAGCGTCCCGGTCCATTTCTGGCCGATTTTTTTGGTAATAATGTTGACCACGCCGCCGAGCGCATCGGAGCCGTACAGGGAAGACATCGGGCCGCGCACCACTTCGATACGTTCGATGGCATCCACCGGGATCCAGTTAAGGTCGAAGTCGTTGTGGCGGAAGACGGCGTTCCGCGAGTTGACGCGCTTGCCGTCAACCAGGATCAGGGTATAGCTGCTGCTCAGACCGCGGATGCTGACGCCTTTGCGGTTATCCCCTTCGTTGGTGAGCTGGACCCCGGGCACATCGCGCAGTACGTCTTTCAGGTTCTGGACCGGCTTGCGCTGCAAATCCTGCTGAGTGATGACGCTGATGCTCGCTGGCGCGTCTTTGACGCTCTGTTCAGTCGCCGAGGCGGTCACCACCAGCGTTTCTTCATTCACGTCGGCCAGGGCCGGAAACGCCAACGATACGACGGACGCAGACAATCCCGCCCGGATAAAAGGGTTTAACCTGAACATTCCAAATCTCCATGAGGTGTACAACCAAACAAACAAAAAAGGTGCTGCTCACACGCGCTGGCGGCCTGCCGCTCTGTCGGCGGTAGACTCGCTGTTTTCTTGTCGATGTGGCTGGTCGCCCGATGTCAGTCTGTACACATGGCAGAGACGGGGGAGTGGCTTCATCCGTAATGGTCGGAAATGATAAAGATAATGATTTCTATTATCAATATAATTATGAAGAATTGTGTCAGGCTGTAACTGCGCGGACATAAAAAAAGCCCTCTGTATCAGAGGGCTTATGCTGTATCACCGCCGGGATTAACGCTTAAAGCGGTCCGGGAAGGTCATATCGCTGTAACGAACGAAGCG
Organism: Klebsiella sp. 54; assembly: GCF_018223875.1. Classification (NCBI taxonomy): domain Bacteria; kingdom Pseudomonadati; phylum Pseudomonadota; class Gammaproteobacteria; order Enterobacterales; family Enterobacteriaceae; genus Klebsiella; species Klebsiella sp. 54. Next base: position 339,335 of record NZ_JAGRRA010000010.1, on the reverse strand, counting down.
GGTGCCTTTGGCCAGTTTGTAGCCAAACCAGATGACGAGGAACAGCGGAATACCGATGTAGGTCGCCGCCACACCGCCCCAGTCAATGGTGTCCTTGAGGAACGCTTCATAGTTCTGTCCCAGGGTGATGATGAGGCACAGCACGAAGGCGAAGATCGGCCCCAGCGGGAAGAACCCGGAACGATATGGCAGGTTATGGAGATCGTTACCCTGCAGGACGTAGCCGCGACGGAAACGGTAGTGGCTGATGGCAATCCCCAGCCAGGCGATAAAGCCCGTCATCCCGGAGGTGTTCAGCAGCCACAGGTACACCGTCTGGTTACCGAACATTGAAGTCAGGAAGCACAGCGCCGCGATAACGGTGGTCGCGTACAGGGCGTTGCGCGGCACGCCGCCACGCGACAGCTTCGAGAAGATGCGCGGCGCTTTGCCGTCGCAGGCCAGGGTATACAGCATACGCGTAGAGGCGTACATCCCCGAGTTACCCGCCGACAGAACGGCCGTCAGGATAACGGCGTTCATGATCGCCGCCGCCGACAGCAGACCGGCGTGCTGGAAGACCAGCGTGAACGGGCTGACGGAGATATCTTTAACGTCGTTGCGCAGCAGGCTCGGATCGGTATATGGAATGATCAGGCTGATAATCAGGATCGCGAAGACGTAAAACAGCAGGATACGCCAGAAGACCTGGCGCACCGCGCGCGGAATGTTCTTCTCCGGGTTCTCAGACTCACCGGCGGCAATACCGATAAGCTCGGTGCCCTGGAAGGAGAAGCCGACAATCATCGCCACGCCGATCATCGCCGAGAAGCCGCCGGCAAACGGCGCATCCGCGATCCCCCAGTTGCTCCAGCCGGCAGGCTGCGCCCCTTTGAAGATGCCGACAATCATCATCACGCCGACGATGATAAAGATAATGACGGTGGCCACTTTGATCAGCGAGAACCAGTATTCCGCCTCGCCAAAGCCGCGCACCGAGATCCAGTTCAGCAGGAACATAATGCCGAGGAACAAGGCGCTCCAAATCCAGCCCGGGGTGTCAGGGAACCAGTAGCTCATCACCAGCTGCGAGGCCACCAGATCAACGGCGATCGTTACCGCCCAGTTGTACCAGTAGTTCCAGCCCAGCGCGAAGCCAAAGCCCTCTTCAACATAATTCTGCCCGTAGGTGGCGAAGGAACCGGACACCGGCATAAACGCCGCCAGTTCGCCCAGGCTGGTCATCAGGAAATAGACCATCAGACCGATCAGAATATAAGACAGCAGCGCCCCGCCGGGACCTGCTTGCGAAATCGTTGCGCCAGAGGCAACAAAAAGACCCGTACCGATGGAACCGCCGATGGCGATCATGGTCAAGTGGCGCGCCTTCAGTTCACGACGTAGCGTGGGCGCTTCTGTGGTTTTAGTTTCCGAAACCATGTGATAATGCTATCCATCCAAAAAATGAGGCGCGATTGTAGCAGACGATCGGGGTTCCATCCGGTACAAATGCAAAGTTATAAGAGAGCTTCATGATCGACCGCAAATTATTAGTAAAGCACTAACCTGCGGAATTGCCAGCAAATTCCCCCCACCATTATCAGGCGATAAAGCCGGATCGCTACACCTGGCAATACTGCAGAAAACGTTGTAATGCTTTGGAAATATGCTTCTGCCGGTGGTGGATCCGCCATAGCGTGCGCGTCAGCCGGGGCAGCGGCACTTTCAGCTCCGCCAGCGTGCCGGAGGCCAGCTGTTCGGCAATCACCCGCCGCGATAAGCAGCTGATCCCCAGCCCATGGCGTACCGCGTGTTTGATCGCCTCCGAGTTGCCGAGCTCCATCCCCAGATGAAACGCCGGCAGATGCGACAGCAGAACGTAATCGACAATCTCCCGGGTGCCGGATCCATGCTCGCGCAGGATCCACGGCGCCTCGGCCAGTTGCTGCAGGGTCACCTCCCCCGCCAGCAGCGGCGAGTCAGGCGCGGCAAACACCACCAGCTCATCTTCCAGCCACGGCTCGGCAATAATATCGGCGGCATGACACGGCCCCTCGATCAGACCGAAATCCACCCGCAGGTCGGCAACGGCGTTGATCACGTCCAGGCTGTTGCCCACGCTCAGCTCAACCGGCAGATCCGGGAAGTCATGGCGATAGCGGGCAATGATCTCCGGCATAATATAGTTGCCGATGGTGCTGCTGGCGAAGACCCGAATCGCCCCGTTGTCGCCGCGAAACAGCTGCTCGATCTCCAGGGCCCGCTCCAGCAGCGCCAGGGCGCGCGGATAGAGCAGCCGTCCATGCTCATTGACCACCAGCCGCTTGCCGACGCGGTCGAACAGCTGTACGCCGAGCTGCCCTTCCAGATCGGTCAGCGCGGCGCTGACCGCAGATTGCGAAAGCGCCAGCATCTGTGACGCCTGAATGGTCGACCCACTCTTGTGGACTTCGGCGAACACTTCCAGCTGCCGCAGCGTAATATGCATAACCCACCCGTTGAGTAATCCAGTCTGAATAACCTTTCTTACTATGGTGACACAAATCGAGGCGGCTGATGGAAGGAAAATCCCCTTACGTCACAAAATCATCGTCTTGCTGACAAGAACAGCTCGCCTCCGCGCCTCACTCCCCTGCCCCATTGTCACCGGCGAAGCGGTCATTAACCACTTATTACGATTGATTATAAACATATAATCAATTTTATATTTAATCCCGCGCGGCGTAACCTTTAGGCAGACAAAGGAGAAGGTTATGACAGCACTCACTTTACCCACCAAACATCGTTCCCTGTGGCATTTTGTCCCAGGCCTGGCGCTGACCGCCGCCCTGACCGGCGCCGCCCTGTGGGCCGGTAGCTTTCCGGCCATCGCCGGGGCGGGCTTCAGCGCCCTGACCCTCGCTATCCTGTTCGGGATGGTCGTCGGTAACACGGTCTATCCGAAAATCTGGCAACCCTGCGACGGCGGGGTGATCTTCGCCAAACAGCATCTGCTGCGCCTGGGGATCATCCTCTACGGCTTCCGCCTGACGTTCGCCCAGATTGCCGACGTCGGCGTGAGCGGTATTTTGATTGACGTTCTGACGCTCTCCAGCACCTTTTTCATCGCCTGCTTCCTGGGCCAGAAAGTGTTTGGGCTCGATAAGCACACCAGCTGGCTGATCGGCGCCGGCAGCAGCATCTGCGGCGCTGCAGCTGTGCTCGCCAGCGAGCCGGTGGTCAAAGCCGAAGCCAGTAAAGTGACCGTCGCCGTCGCCACGGTGGTGATCTTCGGTACCATCGCCATCTTCCTCTACCCGGCGATGTACCCGCTGCTGGCGCACTGGTTTACCCCGGAGACCTACGGGATCTATATGGGTTCCACCATGCATGAAGTGGCGCAGGTCGTCGCCGCCGGCCATGCGGTCAGCCCGGATGCGGAGAATGCCGCGGTTATCGCTAAAATGCTGCGCGTGATGATGCTGGCCCCGTTCCTGCTGTTCCTGGCGGCGCGTGTTAAACAGCTGACCCCGGCGGGTAACGGCGAGAAAAGCAAAATCACCATTCCGTGGTTTGCCATTATGTTCATCCTGGTGGCAGTGTTTAACTCCTTCCATCTGCTGCCGAAAGCGGTCGTGGATATGCTGGTGACGCTGGATACCGTCCTGCTGGCGATGGCCATGGCCGCTCTTGGGGTGACCACTCACGTCAGCGCGCTGAAAAAAGCCGGGGCGAAACCGCTGCTGATGGCGCTGATGCTGTTCGTCTGGTTGATTGTCGGCGGCGGGGCCATTAACGTCGCGATCCACAGCCTGATGGCATAAAGCACTACATCTTTCTCCAGTTAAGCCGCTATCATTACCCACCCCCCAGCGGCTTTAACTGGAGTTTTTTTATGAAATACGTAGGAGCGCACGTGAGCGCTTCAGGTGGACTGGCCAATGCCGCCATTCGCGCCGCCGAAATCGAAGCAACCGCCTTCGCCCTCTTCACCAAAAACCAGCGCCAGTGGCGCGCCGCGCCGCTCAGCGACGAGACCATCGCCGAATTCAAAGCCGCCTGTGAAAAGTATCACTTTGGCCCCGGGCAGATCCTGCCGCACGACAGCTACCTGATTAACCTCGGCCATCCGGTGGAAGAAGCGCTGGAAAAATCCCGTGATGCCTTCATCGATGAGATGACCCGCTGCCAGCAGCTGGGGCTGACGCTGCTCAACTTCCACCCCGGCAGCCATCTGCAGCAGATCCCGGAGGAGGAGTGCCTGGCGCGCATCGCCGAATCGATCAATATCGCGCTGGCCAAGACCGAAGGCGTCACCGCCGTGATCGAAAACACCGCCGGCCAGGGCAGCAACCTCGGCTTTAAGTTCGAGCATCTCGCGGCCATCATCGATGGCGTGGAAGATAAAACCCGTGTCGGCGTCTGCATCGATACCTGCCACGCCTTCGCCGCCGGCTACGACCTGCGGAGCGCCGAAGCCTGCGAGAAGACCTTTGCCGACTTCGAGCGTATCGTCGGCTTTCAGTATCTGCGCGGCATGCACCTCAACGATGCCAAGAGCGCCTTTGGCAGCCGGGTTGACCGTCACCATAGTCTGGGGGAAGGCAACATCGGCCACGACTGCTTCAGCTGGATCATGCAGGACAGCCGCTTCGACGGTATTCCGCTGATTCTGGAAACCATCAACCCGGATATCTGGGCGGAAGAGATAGCCTGGCTGCGGGCGCAGCAGATCGCCGAAGTGGCGTAAACAGAGACATAAAAAAAGGGCCGAACTGTCGGCCCTTTTTTATTGCGGAGAGATTATGCCGCTTTTTCGACTTCCGCTACCTGCGCTTCCGGGCGTTTCAGCACCGCGTAGGAGAGGCCCGCCACCAGCGTCCCGGCGACAATCGCCAGCAGGTAGCCCAGCACTGGCGTAATCGCCCCCGGGATCAGCAGAACAAACAGCCCGCCGTGCGGCGCCATCAGTTTTGCGCCAATTGCCATCGAGATAGCGCCGGTTACCGCGCCGCCGACGATACAGCAAGGCAGCACGCGCATCGGGTCACGGGCGGCAAAAGGAATCGCCCCTTCAGAGATAAAGCACAGGCCAAGAACCAGCGCGGCTTTGCCCCCTTCCCGCTGCCCTTTGTCAAACTTATTGCGGGCAACCAGCGTCGCGACACCCATCGCCAGCGGAGGCACCATACCGGCCGCCATGATCGCCGCCATCGGCGCGTAAGTCTGGGTACTCAGCAGGCCAACGCCGAAGGCATAGGCCGCTTTGTTCACCGGGCCGCCCATGTCGGTACACATCATCGCGCCGAGGATCGCGCCCAGCAGAACCGCGTTGGCGGTGCCCATGGTTTGCAGCCAGTGGGTCAGCCAGGCAAGGATACCGGCGACCGGTTTACCGATCAGGTAGATCATCGCCAGGCCCACGATCAGGCTGGAAACCAGCGGAATGATCAGGATTGGCTTCAGCGCTTCCATACTCTGCGGCAGTTTCAGCTTAGTGCTGATGGCTTTCGCCACGTAACCGGCAAGGAAACCGGCGATGATCCCGCCGATAAAGCCGGAGCCGCCGCTGACCGCCAGCATACCGCCGATAAGACCCGGGGTCAGACCCGGACGGTCGGCAATAGAGAAGGCGATAAAGCCCGCCAGCACCGGCACCATCAGCGCGAAGGCCGAGCCGCCGCCGATTTGCATCAGCGCCGCCGCAAGAGTGTCTTTTACTTCAAACGCTTTGATCCCGAAGGCAAAGGAGAGCGCGATACACAGGCCGCCCGCCACCACCATCGGCAGCATGTAGGAGACGCCGGTCAGCAGGTGGCGGTAGGCGCCCGCCGACTCTTTTTTACCTTCGCCAGCAGCCTGAGGTTTCCCGGAAGGCTGGTACGGTTTGGCTTCCACCACCGCTTTGTCCAGCTCCTGGGCGGTTTTCTTCAGCGCCAGACCGGTGGTAGTGCGATACATCGGCTTGCCGGCGAATTTCGCCAGGTCGACTTCGATATCAGCGGCGACGATCACCAGATCCGCCTCGGCCACCTCTTCCGGGGTGATAGCATTGCCCGCGCCGACGGAGCCGCGAGTTTCCACTTTCACCCACCATCCGCGTTTTTTCGCTTCGGTTTCAATGGCTTCAGCGGCCATAAAGGTATGGGCGACGCCGGTCGGACAGGCGGTGACCGCGACAATACGTTTCGGTCCGCTGGTGGCCGCCGGGACTGCCGCGGCGGCAGGCGCCGCGTACGGCGTCGCATGGCCCTTGGCTTCGCTCAGGAACAGCTCCGGGTGCGCCACGGCGCGATTAATATCGCCGAGGAAAACCTGTTTGCCGTTCAGCGCGCTGTCAGTGGGCAGCGCCGACCCGAGAACAATCACCAGTTCGGCGTCGTTGGGGTTATCAATCAGTTCAAGGTGCGCTTTTGGCGCGGCGGCGCCCAGCAGGGTTTTCGCCATATAGGCGCGCGCCTGTCCGAGTCCGGCATCAATAATCAGCAGCGTTTTCATTATGCCTCTCCTGCTGTCAATTAAAGGGTTGTAAGTCGACGCGCGCCATCATCGCGGCCAACTGGGTACGGTCGGTGATCCCTACATTGCTCTGGCTGACGGCCAGGGCAGCGACAGCGGTCGCCAGGCGCAGGGTATGTTCGCTGGATTCACGCATCAGCAGGCCGTAAATCAGGCCGCCGACCATCGAATCGCCGGCGCCAACGGTGCTGACCACTTCGACTGAAGGCGGCTTGGCAATCCACTCGCCGGAGGCGTTCACCCACAGCGCGCCCTCTTCGCCCAGGGAAATCACTACGTGAGCGATCCCCTGCTCGCGCAGCGCATGGGCGGCGTCGATAACGTCTTTCATCTCCGGCAGCTTACGGCCAGCCCAGATTTCCAGCTCGCGACGGTTCGGTTTCACCAGCCACGGCGCCGCTTTCAGTCCGGCAACCAGCGCTTCGCGGCTGCTGTCGAAAATGATGCACGGGCACTGGCTGCGCAAACGGGTCATCCAGTCGGTAAAGGCCTCCGGGCTGACGCCGGACGGCAGACTGCCGCTGACGCAGACCATATCGAACTGCCCGAGCCAGCTCAGGGAGTCGTTGACGAAGCGTTCCCAGTCGCCCGGGGTCACTTCGAAGCCGGAGAAGTTGAAATCGGTCACTTCGCCATCTTTTTCCGTCAGCTTAACGTTGATGCGGGTCCGGCCCTGCACCACCTGGAAACGGTTGGCGATCCCCAGCTCGCTGAACAGCTGCTGAAAGCCATCCTGGTTGTCTTTCCCCAGGAAGCCGCCGACGGTGACGTCAATGCCAAGATCTTTCAGCACTTTCGCCACGTTGATGCCTTTCCCGGCGGCGTGCAGGCCGGTGGTACGCACCAGGTTCACTTCACCGCGCTCGATCTCCGGGGTGAAGCCCACCAGATCGTACGCCGGGTTTAAAGTAATGGTTGCTACACGTCTGCTCATTTATGCGCCCTCCCCAAGGCCTGCGGCGATCGCTTCGCCAATCGCATCCAGCGCTTGTTGCGCATCTTCACCCTGCGCGGTAAAGCGCAGACGGTGACCTTTTTTCACACCCAGCGCCACGACCTTCATCAGGCTACGACCGTTGGCCGGCTTGCCGGAACCGTCGAGGTTAGTGACGGTGACGTCGCTGGAAAATTGTTTAATGGTGTTGACCAGCATGGTGCCCGGACGGGCATGCAGGCCATGCTCATTGCGCACCACAAATTCGGCGCTCAGCACATCTTCGGCAATCGCGTCGTCGCTGGTCAGCAGCGCCAGCACGGTGGCGGCGTCGGCTTTCAGCAGATGGTCAGCTTTCTTGTCCAGCAGCAGCTTGCTCAGGCGGTTCAGCACCGCGGTTGGCTGCTCGTCGGTCATCGCCACCGTGACCAGCAGGGAAACCGGCTGATCGTCGCGGGTGAAGGCGGTGGCGGCGCGGCTGACCGCCACGGCGCTGCGCAGATTGCCTTCAGCGCTGTCGTTCAGCCAGATGCCCTGACCGAGGTTCAGCGGCGTATCGTTAATGACGTGGCTAACGAAGGCGGAATCCACCGCGCCTGCTTCTTTCAGACGCGCGGCGTTCAGCGCCTGCAGGGTCAGCAGATCGCTGGCCGCGACGTCGAGACTGAGGGTCTCGTTGTCCAGCTTCAGCGCTTCGCTCTGTTTCTCTCCCATCAGCAGCGCACGCAGCTCTTCCGCGGTGGTGGCGGACTGCAGCTGGGCGGCGACGGCGTCATCGCTCAGCACGTGGGTCAGCTGACGCAGCAGGCCGAGGTGTTCATCTGAGCTGGCGGCAATCCCGATCGCCACATAGGCGGTCTGCCCTTCGCCCCAGGTGACGCCCTGCGGGAACTGAAACACCTGAACGCCGGTCTTCAGCACCTGATCACGCGTATCCGTCGTGCCGTGCGGGATCGCGATCCCGTTGCCGAGGAAGGTCGAGGTCTGCTGCTCGCGGGCCAGCATGCCGTTCACGTAGCCATCGGCCACGTTGCCGGCGCTGACCAGCGCGGCGGCGACCTGCCGGATGGCCTCTTCTTTATTACCGGCCTGCTGGCCGGGATGAATATCCTGCACAGATAACTGGAACATGGTTCTCCTCTCCTGCTGAATTGAATCGTTTCAGCTAACTTGAGAAAAAAGGCGCCATCTGACGGTGAACGATATGTCGAATGACGCTGAAACGTTTCAAGAATTTTGTACCTTTCTTGCTCAATGCGCAAGGTACGTCAGCGACTTGATTGCAGAACTTAGAGGTACTGCACACTTTTGCTGAAGCCCTGGCGCCTGGCTGGGGTAAGCGTCAGCTTTTTGCTGAACCTTGTATTTTGAAACGCCTTTTTAATTATTCGTGCCATACTACTGTTTATTTTCAGCCAGCAGGCGTAAACTCCGCGCCGTCTCCTGAAACTACAGAAAACCAAACACATGGAAAACCGAAGCGCCGCCCTTCCCCGACGCGGATTCGATGTCACCTCTTCCGCCTTCCTGATCGTCGCCTTTCTGACGGGCATTGCCGGGGCGTTGCAGACGCCGACCCTGAGCCTGTTTCTGACCAATGAAGTACACGTCCGCCCGGCGATGGTGGGTTTCTTTTTTACCGGCAGCGCCGTCATAGGCATTCTGGTCAGCCAGTTCCTCGCCGGACGTTCTGACCGTCAGGGCGACCGCAAGCAGCTGATTGTCGTCTGCTGCCTGCTGGGAGTGCTGGCCTGCGTGCTGTTTGCCTGGAACCGGAACTACTTCATTTTGCTGTTCGTCGGCGTCTTCCTCAGCAGCTTTGGTTCGACCGCCAACCCACAGATGTTCGCCCTCGCGCGCGAGCATGCCGACAAAACCGGCCGCGAAGCGGTAATGTTCAGCTCCATTTTGCGCGCCCAGGTTTCCCTGGCATGGGTGATTGGTCCCCCGCTGGCCTATGCGCTGGCGATGGGGTTTGGCTTTACCGCGATGTACCTCAGCGCCGCGGCGGCGTTTATCGTCTGCGGGATAATGGTCTGGCTGTTCTTGCCCAGCATGCGCAAAGCGAAGGCGGTGGCGACCGGCCGGCTGGAGGCCCCGCGCACGCACCGCCGCGATGCGCTGTTGCTGTTCAGCATCTGCACGCTGATGTGGGGCACGAACAGCCTGTACATCATTAATATGCCGCTGTTTATCATTAACGAGCTGCATCTGCCGGAGAAGCTGGCCGGCCTGATGATGGGTACCGCCGCCGGGCTGGAAATCCCCACCATGCTGATTGCCGGTTACTATGCCCGGCGCTTCGGTAAACGCTTTCTGATGCGCCTCTCCGCGGTGGCTGGGGTGCTGTTTTATGTGGGCATGCTGACGGTACATACGCCGGGGCTGCTGCTGGCGATGCAGGTGCTGAACGCCATCTATATTGGGATCCTCGCCGGGATTGGCATGCTTTATTTCCAGGATTTGATGCCCGGGCAGGCAGGCGCTGCCACCACCCTCTACACCAATACCACCCGCGTCGGTTGGATCATCGCCGGCTCACTGGCGGGCGTGGTGGCAGAGATCTGGAGCTATCATGCGGTGTTCTGGATTGCGCTGGTCATGGGGATCGCCACGCAGGCCTGCCTGTGGCGGATCAGGGACGTCTAGATAAGGTTGCCCGGCCGGAGCCGGGCAATGGGGATTAATGATCCAGATAGAGATAATGCAGCCAGCTGGTCATGCGCAGCAGCACTTTGCGCATAATCGACACATGGGCAAAATAATCGGTATACACCGCCGCCTGGGCGCTGACCCCGTCCGGTAAATGTTCCACTTCCGGATGGGGATCGAGGTCGATCAGCACGTAAATGCCCTCTTTCCCTGCCCCGGCGTTCAGCCCTTGCAGCGCGCCGCTGGCCTGGTAGCTGCCGTCCGGGACGGTCGGCAACACCCGTGATACCTTACCGCTGTAGACGCTGCCTGGCAGACCGTTAAACACCACCTCCGCGCTATCCCCGGCCGTCAGACGCAGGACCGAATTCTGGCGGAATACCGCCACCACCTGGCGCTTTTGCTGGGGAATAAACACCAGCACCGGCTTGAAGGGCAGACGCACCGCGGTCATCCCCGGCCGCGCCAGAAGCTGGGTGACGTAGCCGTCGCTCGGCGCGCGAATCACGGTTTGCGCCAGATTATACTCCGCTTCAAGGATCTGCGATTTCAGGCTGGCAATATTGGCATCCAGCCCGTGGTAGCGTCCGGATACCTGCTCTCGGGCGTTTTGTAATTGCGCTTTCGCCGCCTGCAGTACCGCCGACTGGCTCTGCACCTGCTGCCTGGCATGAGTCACATCCTGTTCCGAAAAAGGATTCACCGGCATGGCCGCTCCCTGGGCATAGCGCTGGTAGTCGCGGGTGACCCGGTCGTACTCCGCCTGCGCCTGCTGTACTCTGGCGCTGGCATCGTCAATGGTTGCCTGCTTCGCCCGCAGCGTGGCCTCCTCGGCCGCCAGATCGGCTTTCAGCTTGTTCAGCCGTGCGCGGTAGCGGGTATCGTCGATGCGAAACAGCAGTTCGCCCTTCTTCATTAACACATTGGTTTTACTGGTCACCTCCACCACCTCGCCTGATACCTGCGGCACCATCGGAATGGAGACGACAATTTTTTGCGCTCGCATCGTATAGGGGTGGTTATAGTTCATCGTTAATATTAGTGCACCGACGATCACTATTCCGCCTAATATAGCGGTGGGGATCGTCCATTTATTTACTGGAATGCGAAATATTTTAAACACGCCCCAGGCAATGGCGACATAGCAAAGGATAATTAACAGATCCATATTATTTCTCGCTATTCTCCACCGACGCCTGCTGGCTGTTTTTTAATGCCGCTTCAAGTAACGCAATGCGTTTCTCCAGCTCCGCTCGCTGCTGATGTCCTTCGGTCTGTGAGGCCATCCCCCAGCCACGATCAGGCCGGTACAACGTGGCCCAGATCCACAGAAAAGGCCAGATAGCATGCAGGGTAAACAGGCTTATCCAGCCTGCTACATGAATCGCGTCCTGATGGGGATGCTGGCGTTTTTGCGCGATGTGATAGGGAATATCGTGGATAATAATAACTCCATAAAACAATATGAGAAATACCAGTATTAATACAAACAAAGCAAAATAATTAAGCAGCATGGTGCATATACACTCAGTAAGCCAGCGGGAAGATCGTTATTTTTAATCACGTCGAGAACCACAAAAGAAGCAATAAAACGCACAGATTTCCTTAAATAAACGACTGTTCAACGCAAAGGCCATCATACGTTCAGCGGATCAATAAATCACATGGCAATTCAGCCAAACTGGTATATCATTTTTGATATACTATTAATATCAGGCAGCGATAAGATGTTGAAAGACTTTAAAATGGACGAGCTGAGGATCCTCTGCGCCATCGCCGAAACCGCCAGCGTAAGCCGGGCAGCCCAGCGCCTGAATATGCCCCAGTCTAACGTCTCACGGACGCTGACCAGCGTGGAGCGGAAAGTCGGTCTGGCTATTTTTCTGCGCACCGCCAGGGAACTGGTGCGTACCGAGTTCGGCGAGCAGTTTATTCACGCCAGCAGCGCCGTTCTTGCGCAGCATGAGCAGCTTATCAACCTCGCCGACCGTTATAAGAACACACTGCAGGGCGTTGTCACCCTTGGAGCGCCCATCGGCATCCACCAGTTTCTCGGGCGCTATATTCTGCCAGCGCTAAGAAAAACGCTGCCGGAGCTGCAGATCAATCTGGTCACCCGCAACGCCAGCGAGCGGGAACAGAAATACGGCGCCATTTTCAATAGCGACTGCGATCTGCTGATAAGCCCCTTTAAGCCACAGAATGAAAACCTCATCGCCCGCCCGTTTACCCGCTTTCGTACCGGCGTCTTCGCCTCCCCGGATTACCTCGCGCAACACCCTATCGCCGAACCGGAGGCGCTGGTGGATCATGAGTGCATCACCCTGCGTATGCTGGGCGGTAGCGACAATATCTGGACCTTCAAAAGCAAAAACGGCAAACCGCTTAATCTCACGGTAAAGGGGGGATTCGTGTGCGATAACACGCTGCCGGCGGTGGAGCTGGCGAAGCTGGGGATGGGGATCGTTTATGCGCCCTACTATTCACTCGCCACCGAGCTGGCGGCAGGACAGTTGGTTCCCTGTCTGAAAAAGGAGCGCTGTATCGATCTGCAGGCCTGGCTTATCTACCAGCGACGGGACATTCTTCCGCTGCGCGTCCAGGCGCTGCTGGACGGCCTCAGCGTCCATATCAAAAACCTGTCTCATTTGCTGCTTTAAGCTCAGGGCGCGGTGGCCAGCTCAAGCGCCAGCAGCCAGGTAATGGCTTCATCACGATGAGTCAAGCACATCTCCGGCGAGGGCTGCAGGCTGGCGCACACCTTCGGGCGCAGTGGGGAACCGAAAATGAGGCACAGATTGTGCTCGGAGAGCTGAATACAGCGAGTGTTGGCCGGCTTGCCCTGCGGCATGCCGGGGATCGGCGATGATATAGAGGGGGCGATGCAACATGCGCCACAATCAGTACGACATTCCACAACCCAGCTCCCGAACGCTCATTTTGCGCCACAGCCTAAACGTTTTGCCAGAAGATAGCAAAACTCGCGAATTCCACTTGCCTGAACGCCCGGGCGCGAGTAGTTTTACGCGATATTTTTGACTCGTTAAGTGACAGGATTACTGCAATGCCAAGAGCGAATGAAATTAAAAAAGGTATGGTGCTGAATTACAACGGCAAGCTGCTGATTGTGAAAAATATCGATATTCAGTCACCCAGCGCCCGCGGTGCTGCGACACTGTATAAAATGCGCTTCTCCGATGTGCGTACCGGCCTGAAAGTAGAAGAGCGCTTCAAAGGCGACGATATCGTCGATACCGTGACCCTGACCCGCCGTTTCGTTGACTTCTCTTATGTCGATGGCAACGAATACGTGTTCATGGATAAAGAAGACTACACCCCTTACACCTTCACAAAAGAGCAGATCGAAGAAGAGCTGCAGTTTATTCCGGAAGGCGGCATGCCGGATATGCAGGTGCTGACCTGGGATGGGCAACTGCTGGCGCTTGAGCTGCCGCAGACCGTGGACCTGGAAATTATCGAAACCGCGCCGGGGATTAAAGGGGCATCCGCCAGCTCCCGCACCAAGCCCGCCACCATGAGCACTGGCCTGGTGATTCAGGTGCCGGAATACCTGACCACCGGTGAGAAAATCCGCATTCATATCGAAGAGTGCCGCTATATGGGCCGCGCGGATTAATCTTCCGTGACGAGTTGACATAAAAAAGGACAGCCGCTGGCTGTCCTTTTTATTATCCCCATTGCCGCGATTACAGCAGTTCAGGGTATTTGGTCATCTTCAGCGCCAGCTCCACGCCGCGTACTTCCGCCATCCCCTTGAGACGGCCAATCGCCGAATAGCCTGGGTTGGTTTTCTTCCGCAGATCGTCGAGCATCTGATGACCATGATCCGGACGGAAGGGGATCGGGCGCAGATCGCCGGCCTGCTTACGCCGCTGCTCTTCACGCAGAATCGCATCCACCACCGCCACCATATTAACGTCGCCGCTAAGGTGCGCCGCCTCGTGGAAGGTTTTCGGGTTCGCTTCACGGCAGGTGGAGCGCAGATGGGTAAAGTGAATGCGATCGCCAAAGGTCTCCACCATCTTTACCAGATCGTTATCGGCGCGGACGCCATAGGATCCGGTGCACATGGTAAAGCCATTATTAATGCTGTCTACTGTCTCTTTCAGCCACTGCATATCTTCAATGGTCGAGACGATACGCGGCAGGCCAAGGATCGGCCGCGGCGGATCGTCCGGATGCACAGCCAGACGGATCCCCACCTCTTCGCACACCGGCACGATGGCCCGCAGGAAATAGGCCATATTTTCGCGCAGCTGCGCTTTATCGATGTGGTCATATTCCGCCAGACGCGCGCGGAACTGGTCGAGGGTGTAACCCTCTTCCGCCCCCGGCAGGCCGGCGATGATATTGCGGGTCAGTTTCTCAATGTCCGCTTCGCTCATCGCCTTGTAATACGCCTCGGCCTGGCGCTGCTCTTCTTCGCTGTAATCCGCTTCCGCCCCCGGGCGTTTGAGGATATGCAGTTCAAAGGCGGCGAAGGCGATCTGATCGAAACGCAGCGCCCGGGAGCCGTCCGGCAGCTCATATTCCAGATCGGTGCGCGTCCAGTCGAGGATCGGCATAAAGTTGTAGCATACGGTATCGATGCCGCAGGCCGCGAGGTTGCGGATGCTCTGCTGATAGTTGGCAATCCAGGTCGCATACTGCCCGCTGTGGGTTTTAATATCCTCGTGCACCGGAATGCTTTCGACCACCGACCAGGTCAGCCCTTTCGCCGCTAACAGCGCCTGACGCGCTTTAATCTCGTCGATCGGCCAGACCTGACCGTTTGCAATATGGTGCAGCGCAGTGACGACCCCGGTCGCCCCTGCCTGCCGTACATCATCAAGCGATACCGGATCGTTCGGCCCATACCACCGCCAGGTTTGCTCCATCGCTATGCCCTCACAAAAGTTGTTATACCAATAATGGCGACACTCATGACGACTACCATACATGTTTCTCAGCAGGCTGCAAACAGTGCCGGCGCATTGATTGATCCAGCTCACAGTCAGCGGATAATTTCGGCTTACCAATTTAATTTCCTGTCATATAACTTTAGACTGGTAATGTTAATAAGCAGTTAAACAGGTGTGTAAAGAATGACAACAATTGCAACCGCTACGCTACCGGAAAACGTGCAACGTCCTCAGTACGATCGCAGCCAGCTCCGCTCGCGTATTGTCCATTTCGGCTTTGGCGCGTTTCATCGCGCGCACCAGGCGCTGCTGACCGATCGCGTGCTGAATAACTTCGGCGGCGACTGGGGGATCTGCGAAATCAGTCTGTTCAGCGGCGATACGCTGATGAGCCAGCTTCGCGAACAGGACCACCTGTTTACCGTACTGGAAAAAGGCGCCGACGGTGATCAGCCCATTATTATCGGCGCAGTGCACGAATGCCTGAACGCCAGGCTCGATTCGCTGGCGGCAATTATCGAGAAATTTTGCGAGCCGCAGGTGGCGATTGTCTCGCTGACCATCACGGAAAAAGGCTATTGCATCGATCCGGCGACCGGCAAGCTGGATCCGACGCATCCGCGCATCGTTCACGATCTGGAAAATCCGACGCTCCCGCAGTCGGCTCCCGGTATTTTAGTTGAAGCGCTGGCCCGCCGCCGGGAACGCGGCCTGCCGCCCTTTACCGTGCTCTCCTGCGATAACATTCCCGATAACGGCCACGTGGTGAAAAATGCCGTCCTCGGCATGGCGGAAAAACGCAGTCCGGCGCTGGCGAGCTGGATCGCCGACAACGTTAGCTTCCCGGGCACCATGGTGGATCGCATTGTTCCCGCCGCCACCGCCGAATCGCTGGCGGAAATCGCCGCCGTGCTGGGGGTGGAAGATCCCTGCGCCATCAGCTGCGAACCCTTCATTCAGTGGGTAGTCGAAGACCACTTTGTCGCCGGGCGCCCCGCCTGGGAGACGGCAGGCGTGCAGATGACCGACGACGTGCTGCCCTGGGAGCAGATGAAGCTGCGGATGCTCAACGGCAGCCACTCTTTCCTCGCCTGGCTTGGCTATCTGGCAGGTCATGCGCACGTTAGCGACTGCATGCAGGATGAGGTCTTCCGCCGTGCCGCTCGCCAGCTGATGCTTGATGAACAGGCCCCGACGCTGACCATTACCGGCGTCGACCTGGCGGCCTATGCCGACAGCTTAATCGCGCGCTTCAGCAACCCGGCGCTCAAACACCGTACCTGGCAAATCGCCATGGACGGCAGCCAGAAGCTACCCCAGCGCATGCTCGACGGTATTCGCGTGCATCTTGAGCGCGGCAGCCGCTGGCCGCTGCTGGCCCTCGGCGTGGCCGGCTGGATGCGCTACGTCAGCGGCACGGATGATGCCGGTCAGACCATCGACGTGCGCGATCCGCTGGTAGACAAGATCCAGCAGCGGGTGGCGCAGAGCGATGAGCAGCAGCGTGTTGACGCCCTGCTGGGTCTGGAGGAAATATTTGGCCGCGACCTGCCGCGCAACGCCCTGTTTGTCGCCGGGATCCGCGCCGCCTGGCAGCAGCTGGCGATGCACGGCGCCCGCGAGGCAGTTGCCCGCGCGCTCGATTCTTAACAATATTTGCGCTTATGCGGACAGAATTCCCTTCTGTCCGCCTCAGGACTTCTCTTTTCCCTCTTTTTTCGTCAGGATAGGCATAACTGTTACAACATTACATTTATCCTGGAGAAAAGAGTGACCAGAACCAATTTGATCACCGGCTTTCTCGGCAGCGGTAAGACGACCTCGATTCTTCATCTGCTGGCGCAGAAGCCTGCGGATGAAAAATGGGCCGTACTGGTTAACGAGTTTGGCGAAGTCGGGATAGACGGCGCGCTGCTGGCCGACAGCGGCGCCCTGCTCAAAGAGATCCCCGGCGGCTGCATGTGCTGTGTCAATGGCCTGCCAATGCAGGTCGGGCTGAACACCCTGCTGCGCCAGGGGAAACCCGATCGTCTGTTGATCGAACCTACCGGACTTGGCCATCCAAAGCAGATCCTCGATATTCTCACCGCGGCGGTGTATGAACCCTGGATCGATCTGCGCGCGACCCTGTGCATCCTCGATCCGCGTCAGTTACTGGACGAGAAAGCGGTCAACAACGACAACTTTCGCGACCAGCTGGCGGCGGCGGATATCATCGTGGCCAATAAAAGCGATCGGGAAACGCCCGAAAGCGCTCAGGCGTTTGCCGACTGGTGGCAACGCTGGGGTGGCGAGCGCCGCCAGGTGTCGGCGATCCAGGGGAATATCGACCTCGCCCTGCTTGATGAACCCCGGCGCAACACCGCCTCACTGCCGGCGAGCGCGGAGCACGCCCATCGCCATCCTCCAACAGCCGGTCTCGCCGCCCTTAGCCTGGCGGAACACCAGCGCTGGCGCCGCCACCTTAACAGCGGCCAGGGCTATCAGGCCTGCGGTTGGATCTTCGACGCGGAAACGGTCTTTGACACCATCGCCCTGCTGGAGTGGGCCCGGCTGGCGCCGGTGGCGCGCGTCAAAGGTGTGCTGCGCATTGCCGAAGGGGCGGTGCGGATCAACCGCCAGGGTGAGGATCTGCATATCGAGACCCTCAGCGTCGCCCCGCCCGATAGCCGCATCGAGCTTATCTCCGCTAATGAAGCCGACTGGAATGCGCTCCAGACCTCATTGTTGAGGCTTCGTTTAAGTTAAGGCGGCTAAGGTTGCCGCCGACTGTCACAAAATCGCAATGGCTATGATGAAAAACCGAATTCCTTTAATCTTGCTGCTAAACATCGCGGGTGTGGCGCTATTTTGCTCCTGGTATCTGCCAGCCAACCACGGCGCGTGGGCGCCTGTTGACTCCGCGATCTTCCATTTCTTTAACCATGGCGTCAGCGTCAGCCGCGCTTACGCCTGGCTGCTGGCGATCATCAACAATCGCGCCTTCGACGCCTGCTCGCTGCTGGCGATGGGGTGCCTGATGCTTAGCTACTGGCTCAAGGCGCCGGCGGCAGGCCGTCGTCAGATCGCCATTATGGGCCTGGTGATGCTGCTGGCGGCGGTGATCATCAACCAGCTGGCGCAGCACCTGATGCCGGTTCAGCGCGCCAGCCCGTCGCTGTTTTTCAGCGATGTGACCCGCGTCAGCGACGTCGTTAACTTCCCCACTAAGGATGCTTCCAAGGACAGCTTCCCCGGCGATCATGGGATGATGCTGCTGATCTTCGCGAGCTTTATGTGGCGCTATTTTGGTCGCCGCGCGCTGGCCGTGGCGCTGGTAATATTTGTGGTCTTTGCTTTCCCGCGGGTGATGATTGGCGCCCACTGGTTCAGCGATATTGCCGTCGGCTCGCTGACCGCCGTGCTGATTGGCGCGCCCTGGGTATTGATGACTTCCCTGAGCGATAAACTGATCGCCTTTTTCGATCGCTACTTACCCGGTGGAATATCAGCCAAATAATGTCTCCGGCAGTCGCCAGACTCATTATCTATAAGGGGACCTTTTGGGTCCCTTTTTTTCAATTGTCCTTTTTTTCTACATCACGTTCATCTTCTTGTCACATTAATCCCGTGACAAATGAAGGAATTGTCTGTTTTTTGCCCGATATTGTCGCTATTTTGGCCTTTCCCGATGATTCACTTTTTGTCACCAAAATACTTATAAGAAATCGCGCAAAACCGCTCGCCATGCGGCGTTTGATAGGGTAATCTCGTTCTCGTTTTGCCTTTTCCGCAACATTAATTCAAGGCGTGAATAAAATTGTGCGTGACTGCACAAATTTAAGCTTAAGGAATTGTCTCATTGCGGATGGGTATTTAGGCTCTAACACGTTTGGCATTTTTTATAACGACATTGTCGTTAAGGACAACAAGGGAAAATAAACAGCATGGTCAAATCTCAGCCGATTTTGAGATACATCTTGCGGGTAGCCCCCGCGATTGCAGTAGCGGTTCTGCTTTCCGCGTGTAGTTCAACAAGTACCGCCAGGAATATGCATTCTGAGACGCATGCTGTGGGTAGTGGCGATTTATCATCACTGCAAGCCTCTCAGGATGAATTTGAAACGATGGTCCGTAACCTGGACGTGAAGTCCCGTTTAATGGATCAGTATGCCAGCTGGAAAGGCGTGCGTTACCGCCTCGGCGGCAGCACCCGCAAAGGTATCGACTGCTCGGCGTTCGTGCAGCGCACCTTCCGCGAACAATTTGGTCTGGAACTGCCGCGTTCAACTTCTGAACAGCAGGAAACCGGAAAATCGATTTCCCGTACCCAGCTGCGTACCGGCGATCTGGTTCTGTTCCGTGCCGGTTCTACCGGCCGCCATGTAGGGATCTACCTCGGCAACAACCAGTTTGTTCACGCCTCTACCAGCAGCGGGGTGACTATCTCCAGCATGGATGAGCCATACTGGAAAAAGCGCTACAACGAAGCGCGTCGAGTCCTGAGCCGCTCGTAAACTGTCCTCTACCGCCGCCGGTTATCCCTTGGCTGGAAGCGGGATAAAAAACACTGCCCCGGCAGTGTTTTTTTTTGCCACCTGATTCTGAACGACGCAAAATAAGCTATGTCTTTTAAGTGGGAATGAGAAAAACGACGACTGACAACCCGTTGCTGCGCATCAATAACACGGAAAGACTATAGCTATGCTGACTCGCTACTTTTCGCCCCAGCGTAAAACCTGGATAACCAGCTTGTGCGTGGGAGTTATCGTCGCGCTACTGGCCGGCAGCATTCAGTTTATGGTGATTTACCATAACCGGGCGGAGCGTTTCGACGCCATTATCAACAACGTTAATACCTATCTGAAGAGCTACTTTCACGACCTGCGGCAGACCATCGACGGCCTGCAGCCGCTGGTGGACCAGCCCTGCGAGAATATTGACTCCGGGCTCACCTCCCATGCCGCTTTCAGCCCTAACGTCCGCGCCTTTCTGCTGGTCAAAAACGGCGTGGCCTTTTGCTCCTCGGCAACCGGCGCCATGGATACCCCCCTCACCCAGCTGATCCCGGCCATTGATATCCGCAAACCCCTTGATATGGCCATTTTGCCGGGCACGCCGATGATGCCGAAGAGCGCGGCGCTGGCGTTGTGGGTAGGAAAACCTGGTGATAAAAACAGCGGCATTTTCGTGTCGATTAACGCCAATCTCACACCGTATATCCTCTATTCTGCACGGCAGAATGATTTCAGCGGCATTGCGCTGGCCATCGATCACACCGCCATCTCCACCTTCAGTAACCGGCTGGTGGATCCGCAAACGCTGCATGACGCGCCGATCCGCCAGACACAGATCGAGGGTTTACCGCTGAAGGTCTACCTGTATGCCAACAGCTGGCTGGCGGAAAATACGCAGTTTGCTCTGCTGCTCGGGGTGGTGTGCGGCCTGCTGGCGGGGCTGCTCTGCTATTACGTGCTGACGATCAAATCCGATCCGCGAAAATCCATTCTCCTGGGGATCAAAAACAACCAGTTCTACATCGTCTATCAGCCGGTGGTGAATGCTCAGACCTTGCGGATCATGGGCGTGGAGGTTCTGATGCGCTGGCGCCATCCGGTGGTGGGCGAAATCCCGCCTGACATCTTTATTAACCTCGCGGAAACCCAGCAGATGATCGTGCCGCTGACCGATCACCTGCTGGCGCTGATCGCCCGCGACGCGCCGGCGCTGCAGCGTATTCTGCCGCGCGGCGTCAAGCTGGGGCTGAATATTTCCCCTGCGCATCTGCAGGCCGACAGCTTCCGCGACGATATGCTGCGCTTCACCGCCGCCCTGCCCGCCGGCCATTTTCACGTGGTGCTGGAGGTGACCGAGCGGGCGATGATTGATAAAGAAAAATCGATGGCTAACTTCGCCTGGCTCCACCGCCAGGGATTCGAAATCGCGATTGATGATTTTGGCACCGGGCATAGCGCGCTGATCTATCTTGAGCGCTATAACTTCGACTATCTGAAGATCGATCGCGGCTTTGTGCAGGCGATTGGCACCGAAACTGTTACCTCGCCGGTGCTGGATGCGGTGCTGACCCTCAGCCGCCGGCTGAAATTAATGACCATCGCCGAAGGGGTGGAGACCCAGGAGCAGGCGGAGTGGCTCCGCGCTCAGGGGGTTCATTTCCTGCAGGGGTACTGGATCAGCCGGCCGCTGTCGCTGGCGGCGCTGATGGCCGCGCACGATGAACCCGCGAATTATTTCACAACGCGTTAAGTCTCACTTATGATGCGGGAACAGAAGTCGGCCACGGGGGCCGGCTATGACAGGGTATTCTGCCGCCTATGTATGCGCGACTTTTTCTGCTTCTGCTTGCTCTGTTTAGCCTGAGCGCTAACGCGCAATCCATTCAGGAAAGCGTCGCCTTCGCGATTATCGGCGAGCCCAAATACGCCGCCGGTTTCAGCCATTTTGATTATGTCAATCCACAGGCGCCGAAAGGCGGTACCCTCACCCTGGCGGCAATCGGCACCTTCGACAACTTCAACCGCTACGCGCTGCGCGGCAATCCCGCGGTACGAACTGAGGCGCTCTACGATCCCCTGTTCACCACTTCGGATGATGAGCCCGGGAGCTATTATCCGCTGATTGCCGAGCGGGCGCGCTACGCCGGGGACTATTCATGGATGGAGATCGCTCTCAACCCCCGCGCCCGTTTTCACGACGGCACGCCAATCACCGCCCAGGATGTCGCTTTTACCTTCAAGAAGTTTATGACCGAAGGGGTGCCGCAGTTCCGCCTCTTTTATAAAGGCACCACCGTGAAGGCCATCGCGCCGTTGACTGTGCGTATCGACCTCGGCCAGCCCGGTAAAGAGAATATGCTGAGCCTGCTGAGCCTACCGGTGATGCCCGAGGCGTTCTGGCGCCATCACAAACTTAGCGACCCGCTGTCAAAGCCGCCGCTGGCCAGCGGACCCTATCGCATCAGCGCCTGGCGGATGGGACAGTATATTACCTATTCCCGGGTCGCCGACTACTGGGCGGCCGACCTGCCGGTCAACCGCGGTCGCTGGAACTTCGATACGCTGCGCTATGACTATTATCTTGACGACAACGTCGCTTTTGAAGCCTTTAAAGCCGGGGCCGTTGACCGCCGGGAAGAGACAGTCGCCAAAAACTGGGCTACCCGCTACGTTGGCCGCAACTTCAGCCGCGGCTATATCATCAAAGAGGAGTATGCCAACACCTCGGCGCAGGATACCCAGTGGCTGGCGTTCAATATCCAGCGCCCGGTATTCGCCGATCGCCGGGTGCGGGAGGCCATTACCCTGGCGTTTGATTTTGAATGGATGAACAAAGCGCTGTTCTACAGCGCCTATCAGCGCGCCAATAGCTATTTCCAGAACACCGAATATGCCGCCCGCAGCCTGCCCGACGCGGCCGAACTGGCCCTGCTGACGCCGATGAAAAACGAACTGCCCCCCGAGCTCTTCAGCCAGGTTTACCAGCCGCCGGTCTCCCGCGGCGATGGCTTTGACCGCGCCAACTTACTCAAAGCCGACGCCCTGCTCAACGCGGCAGGCTGGACGGTGAAGAACCAGCGCCGGGTTAACGCCGCCACCGGTAAGCCGCTGCGCTTTGAGCTGCTGATGCCGGCCGGAAGCAATGACCGCTGGGTGCTGCCGTTCCAGCACAACCTGCAGCGCCTGGGGATCGTCATGGATATTCGTCAGGTGGATAACTCGCAGTACAGCAACCGCCGCCGCAGCCGCGATTACGACATGATGCCAAGCCTGTGGCGTGCCATGCCCTGGCCGGGGACCGACCTGCAAATCTCCTGGGCGTCAGACTATATTCACTCCAGCTACAACGCGCCGGGGGTGCAGAGTCCGGTGGTAGATAAACTGATTGCGCAGATCCTGCAGTGGCAGGGTAATAAGCAGAAGCTGATCCCGCTCGGCCGGGCGCTGGACCGCGTCCTTACCTGGAATCACTATATGTTGCCGATGTGGTATATGGCGCAGGACCGCACCGCGTGGTGGAATAAATTCTCGTTCCCGAAAACCCGCCCCATTTATTCGTCCGGCCTTGATACCTGGTGGTATGACGCGAACAAAGCGGCCACCCTCCCCGCGGACAGACGCTAAGGACATACCATGGGCAGTTACCTGATCCGCCGTTTGCTGTTAGTGATCCCCACCCTGTGGGCCATCATCACCATTAACTTTTTTATTGTGCAGATCGCCCCCGGCGGCCCGGTCGACCAGGCCATCGCCGCCATCGAATTTGGTCAGCACGGCGGAATGCCAGGCGCCGGCGACGGCGGGATGGGCGCCAGCCATGCCCGCACCGGCGCCGGCAATATCAGCGAGGGGCACTATCGCGGCGGGCGCGGCCTCGATCCGGAAGTCATCGCCGAGATCACCCACCGCTACGGCTTCGACAAACCGCTGCACGAGCGCTACCTGAAGATGCTGGGCGATTATCTGCGCTTTGATTTTGGCGACAGCCTGTTTCGCAGCGCCTCCGTGCTGCAGCTGATTAAAGACAGCCTGCCGGTCTCGGTGAGCCTCGGGCTGTGGAGCACGCTGATCATCTATCTGGTCTCCATTCCGCTGGGCATCCGCAAAGCCGTCAGCAACGGCAGCCGCTTTGACCTCTGGAGCAGTACGCTGATTATCATTGGCTATGCGATCCCCGCCTTTCTGTTCGCCATCCTGCTGATCGTGATTTTTGCCGGCGGCAGCTATTTCGACCTTTTCCCGCTGCGCGGTCTGGTCTCGCCAAACTTCGACACCCTGCCGTGGTATGAAAAGATCCTCGACTATCTGTGGCACATCACCCTGCCGGTGCTGGCGACGGTGATCGGCGGCTTCGCCGCCCTGACCATGCTGACCAAAAACAGCTTCCTCGACGAGATCCGCAAACAGTATGTGGTTACCGCCCGCGCCAAAGGCGTCGGGGAGAAACAGATCCTCTGGGGACACGTGTTCCGCAACGCCATGCTGCTGGTGATCGCTGGTTTCCCGGCCACCTTTATCAGTATGTTCTTTACCGGCTCGCTGCTGATCGAAGTGATGTTCTCGTTGAATGGTCTGGGGCTGCTGGGCTATGAAGCGACGGTCTCCCGCGACTATCCGGTGATGTTCGGGACGCTCTATATTTTCACCCTGATCGGCCTGCTGCTTAATATCGTCAGCGATATCAGCTATACGCTGGTCGACCCGCGTATTGATTTTGAGGGCCGCTAATGTCGTTCTTCAGTCCCGTTAATCAGGCCCGCTGGGCGCGCTTTCGCCACAACCGTCGCGGTTACTGGTCGCTGTGGCTGTTTTTAATTCTCTTCCTCTGCAGCCTGGGGGCTGAGCTGCTGGCCAACGATCGGCCGCTGCTGGTGCAGTACCGGGGCCAGCTGTACGTCCCGGTATTAAAAAACTACACCGAGCAGACCTTCGGCGGCGCATTCGCCACCGCCGCTGACTATCAGGATCCGTGGCTGCAGCACCAGCTGGCCAGCCACGGCTGGGCGCTTTGGCCGCCGGTGCGCTTCGGCGCGACGACGATCAATTTTGCCAGCACGGTTCCTTTTCCCTCGCCGCCCTCAGCCAGCAACTGGCTCGGCACCGACGCCAACGGCGGCGATGTGCTGGCGCGGATCCTCTATGGGACGCGCATCTCGGTACTCTTTGGCCTGCTGCTGACGCTGTTCTCTAGCGTGCTGGGGGTGCTGGCCGGGGCGATCCAGGGTTATTACGGCGGTAAAATCGACCTCTGGGGGCAGCGTTTTATCGAAGTCTGGTCCGGCATGCCGACGCTGTTTCTGATCATTCTGCTCTCCAGCGTGGTGCAGCCGGGCTTCTGGTGGCTGTTGGCGATCACCGTCCTGTTTGGCTGGATGACGCTGGTGGGCGTGGTGCGCGCTGAATTTCTCCGCACCCGCAACTACGACTACATCCGGGCGGCGCAGGCGTTAGGGGTCAGCGACCGGCAGATCATCCTGCGGCATATGCTGCCCAACGCGATGGTGGCGACCCTTACCTTCCTGCCTTTTATTCTCTGCAGCTCTATTACCACCCTGACGTCGCTGGATTTTCTCGGCTTCGGCCTGCCGCTTGGCTCGCCCTCACTCGGCGAGCTGCTCCTGCAGGGCAAAAACAACCTGCAGGCGCCCTGGCTGGGTATTGCCGCGTTTCTTTCCGTCGCCGTGCTGCTGACGCTGCTGATTTTCATCGGTGAAGCGGTTCGCGACGCCTTTGACCCCAGTAAGGCGGTGTAATATGACCCACCCGCTGTTAGCTATCGACAATCTCTCTATCGCCTTTCGCCAGCAGGGCGAGACGCAGACCGTCGTGCATAATCTGTCGCTCGAGGTGGCGGTCGGCGAAACGCTGGCCCTGGTGGGTGAATCCGGCTCCGGTAAGAGCATCTCCGCCCTGTCGGTGCTGCGGCTGCTCCCTACCCCGCCGGCCAGCTACCCCAGCGGCGATATCCGTTTTCATGGCCAGTCGCTGCTGCATGCGGATGAGGCGACCCTGCGCGGCGTGCGCGGCAACCGGATCGCGATGATCTTTCAGGAGCCAATGGTGTCGCTCAATCCCCTTCATACCCTGGAAAAACAGCTCTACGAGGTGCTGTCTTTACACCGGGGAATGCGCAAAGAGGCGGCGCGCGGGGAGATCCTCGACTGTCTGGAGCGCGTCGGGATCCGACAGGCGCCACGGCGGCTGGCGGACTATCCGCACCAGCTCTCCGGCGGCGAGCGCCAGCGGGTGATGATCGCCATGGCGCTGCTGACGCGCCCTGAGCTGCTGATTGCCGACGAGCCGACCACCGCTCTCGATGTGTCAGTGCAGGCGCAAATTCTGCAGCTGCTGCGCGAGCTGAAGCGGGAGCTGAACATGGGGATGCTGTTTATTACCCATAACCTGAGCATCGTCCGCCAGCTGGCTGACCGGGTGGCGGTAATGCAGAACGGCCGCTGCGTGGAGCACAATCACTGTCGGGCGCTGTTCAGCGCGCCGGCTCATCCCTACACCCAACGCCTGCTGGATAGCGAACCGGACGGTGAGCCGGTGCCGTTGGCCGTCGATGCCCCGGTGCTGCTGCAGGTGGACGATTTAAACGTGGCATTTCCTGTTCGCAAAGGGATACTGCGCCGGGTTGTCGATCACCATCGGGTGGTCAACAGCCTCAGTTTTCAGCTACGCGCCGGCGAGACGCTGGGGCTGGTGGGCGAATCGGGATCGGGGAAAAGCACCACCGGTCTGGCGCTGCTGCGCCTGATCTCATCCGAGGGCAGGATAACCTTTACCGGTCAGCCGATTCAGGGGCGTAACCGTCGACAGCTGCTGCCGCTGCGCCGACAAATGCAGGTGGTTTTTCAGGATCCGAACTCGTCGCTCAATCCGCGCCTGACGGCGCAGCAGATTATTGAAGAAGGATTGCGCGTCCACCAGCCGACGCTGACGGCAGTCGAACGCGAACAGGCGGTAATCCTTGCCATGCAGGAGGTCGGGCTCGATCCGGCCAGCCGCCAGCGCTACCCGGCGGCATTCTCCGGCGGCCAGCGCCAGCGTATCGCCATCGCCAGAGCGTTAATCGTCAAGCCGCAACTGATCGTCCTCGACGAGCCGACTTCCTCGCTGGATAAAACCGTTCAGGCGCAGATCCTGAATCTGTTGAAAGCATTACAGCTGAAGCATCAGCTGGCCTATATTTTTATCAGCCATGATTTAGGCGTGGTGCGCGCGCTGTGTCACCAGGTGATGGTGCTGCGGCAGGGAATGGTGGTTGAACAGGGCGAGTGCCAGTCCGTCTTCAGCGCGCCCCGGCATGAGTATACCCGCCAGCTGCTGGCGCTAAGCTGACGGTCAGAAAGGGTTATTGCCGGAGAAGGGCTCGGCGATCGCCACGCCAAAATTTTTCAGACGACAGGTGGCGGCAAACTCATCCTGCAGATTAACGAACAGGCAGGGTTCGCCTTCGCACTCAAGAACGGAACAGTCGACTTCGATGTCGCTTAACGCCTGGCTGAGCTTATGCATCACCGGCCAGGCTTTTTCACCGTCCGGACTCAGCAGTTTCAGGGCGACGAGACTGTTTTCGTTCTGCGCGCCGTTTTGCGGAATCGGTTCAACTCTGGAACCCGCAAAACCGGCCAGCCAGCGATAGCTCTGCGGCAGACGGTGTACGATAGAGAGTTGTTGTGTATTCACGTGGTTTCCCCGGAAGCAAAAGGCTTCACAATAAATTTACATCAATATTAACACACTGTTGACAAATAGTCCTGCTCAGACGCAGAAAACGTTTACAGCCGCGTCGGACCAGGGTTAAGCGCTTATATTCCAGCGTGTTATTTTTTAACCCGGCAAGCCGATTGGCGCTATATGTACCCGTTTCTGTGATCCAAAACAACTTTTTTATCGCAACAATGCGACTTTTTACACTAATTGATTTTACATAAAGGAAACAAATCACAGAACCCTGAAGCCCATTACGGTTGACATGCATCAAGAAAGGGGCGATTTCGCCCCTGAAAATGTGACCTAGCGTGCGATTTTTCGCCGGCGGGAAGCGTAAAGCGAGAAGAAAATAGAGCTGGTGGCGCAGAAGGCGATAGAGATCAGCATCGGCCAGGCGGTGGTAAAGGTCGCCATCGACAGCAGCGCGCCGATAATCGCCCCGATACCAAAGCGGAAAGTCCCCGCCAGCGACGAAGCGGTGCCCGCCATATGCGGAAACTCATCGAGGATCACCGCCATAGCGTTAGACGACACCATCGATACGCAGCCAACGAAGGCCGCCACGCCGATCACCAGCGACCAGAAACCGACGTCGAGCAGCGCGCAAACCACCATCCACACCGCCATGGCAAACTGGATCCACAGCCCGGCGCGGAACATGCGCAACGCCCCTACCCGCCGCACAAACCGGCTGTTGAACATGGTCATCAGGAATAAAAAGACAATGTTCAGCGCAAAATAGTAGCCAAAGTGCTGAGGCGCAACGTGGTTAATATTGATATAGACGAAAGGCCCGGCGCTTAGGAAAGAGAACATGCCCGCGAAGCTAAAGCCGCTCGCCAGCATATAGCTCAGGACCCGCTTATGGCGGAACAGGGTGGCAAAGTTACCCAGCGTGGTGCGCAGGTGGAACGGCTGACGCCTTTCAGCCGGTAGCGTTTCGCGGATAAACAGGCCGATCATCAGCGACGCCAGCAGGGCCACCAGGGCGAGGATCCAGAAAATGGCATGCCAGCTGAACCAGACCAGCACCGCCCCGCCGACCATCGGCGCCACCAGCGGCGCAATGGTCGTCACCAGCATGACAAACGACATCATCCGCGAAAACTCATCTTTCGGATAGATGTCGCGCATCAGGGCGTTAATCACCACGCTGGCCGCCGCGGCCGCCAGACCGTGGAAGAAGCGCATGGCGATCAGCATCTCGATGGTCTGCGACAGGGCGCAGGCCACCGCGGCCGCCGCGAAGACCAGCGTTCCGCCGAGGATCACCGGCTTGCGGCCGAGGCTGTCAGCCATCGGACCGTACAGCAGCTGACCCAACGCAAAGCCGAGGATATAGGTGCTGAGGGTCATCTGCGCGCTGCCGTCCGGCACGTGGTACTGGGCAGCGATCACCGGCAGGGCCGGGAGGTACATATCGATCGACAGCGGCATCAGCATGGCCAGCAGGCCAAGGATAAACACAATCCCCAGTGAAGAATTCTGCTTCAGCGTCACGTTTTACTCCGTGGCTGCGGGGCGCCCACGCTGGCAATTTCCGCTTCCGTCAGCGGACGATATTCACCCGGCGCCAGCGATTCATCCAGCTGGATGTCGCCGATGCGTTCCCGATGCAGGCCAACCACGTGGTTACCCACGGCGGCGAACATGCGTTTCACCTGATGGTAGCGGCCTTCGCTGATGGTGAGGCGCACTTCGGTCGGAGTGATCACTTCCAGCACCGCCGGTTTGGTGAGATCTTTTTCGTTATGCAGCTGGACCCCTTTGGCGAACAGCTCCGCGGTCCCTTCCGCCAGCGGGCTTTCCAGCGCCACCAGATAGGTTTTTTCACAATGGTGGCGTGGCGAGGTAATGCGGTGCGACCACTGGCCGTCATCGGTCATCAGCACCAGTCCGGTGGTGTCGATATCCAGCCGTCCGGCGGCGTGCAGCTTATGCGCCACCGGCTCGTCGAGGAAATAAAGGATAGTCGGATGATCGGGATCGTCGGTGGAACAGACGTAGCCTTGCGGCTTGTTGAGCATAAAATAGCGCGGGCCGTTCTGCTGGGTCAGCGTGTTTCCGTCATACTCCACCTCGTGCTCCGGCTGAAGCTTAAAGGAAGCATCTTTTACAATGTCGCCGTCCACGGTAACGCGGCTGCCGCGGATTTCACGCCCGGCAATAGCCCGGCTGACGCCAAGCTGCTGAGCGATAAACTTATCAAGTCGCATGAGATTTTTTTAGCCTGTCAAAGTGCTGGAGCGGGCAAATCGCCCGAAAAAGAAGAATTTCACTGGCTAGTATAACGGGCTCTTAACACCACTCAAGGGAAAAGATTCATGGCATACTATTCGCGAGTTAATTAGCCCCGTGAATTCATGACTTTTACATTACGTCCTTACCAACAAGAAGCCGTCGATGCCACCCTCGCCTGGTTCCGTCGCCATACCGAGCCGGCGGCGATTGTCCTGCCCACCGGCGCGGGCAAAAGCCTGGTGATCGCCGAACTTGCCCGCCTGGCCCGCGGCCGCGTGCTGGTGCTGGCCCACGTCAAAGAGCTGGTGGCGCAGAATCATGCCAAATACTGCGCCCTTGGCCTTGAGGCGGATATCTTTGCCGCCGGTCTGCAGCGAAAAGAGAGCCACGGCAAAGTGGTGTTCGGCAGCGTACAGTCGGTGGCGCGCAATCTCGACCAGTTTCGCAGCGAATTTTCGCTACTCATCATCGATGAATGCCACCGCATTAGCGATGATGACGACAGCCAGTATCAGCAGATCATCGGTCACCTGCGGCAGGTCAATCCGCAGATCCGGCTGCTCGGCCTGACGGCCACTCCGTTCCGCCTTGGCAAGGGCTGGATCTATCAGTTCCACTACCACGGGATGGTGCGCGGCGATGAAAAGGCCCTGTTCCGCGACTGCATCTATGAGCTACCGCTGCGCTATATGATTAAACACGGCTACCTGACGCCGCCGGAGCGCCTCGATATGCCGGTGGTGCAGTACGATTTCAGTCGCCTGCAGGCGCAAAGCAACGGCCTGTTCAGCGAAGCCGATCTTAACCATGAGCTGAAAAAACAGCAGCGTATCACCCCACATATCGTCAGCCAGATCGTGGAGTTCGCCGAAAGCCGCAAAGGGGTGATGATCTTCACCGCCACCGTGGAGCACGCCCGGGAAGTGACCGGCCTGCTGCCGGCAGGCCAGGCGGCGCTGATCACCGGGGAAACCCCGGGTCCGGAACGGGATCGCATCATCGAGGCGTTTAAAGCGCAGGAGTATCGCTATCTGGTGAACGTCGCGGTGCTGACCACCGGCTTCGACGCCCCGCACGTCGACCTGATCGCCATCCTCCGCCCCACCGAGTCGGTGAGTCTTTACCAACAGATCGTTGGCCGCGGCCTGCGCCTGGCGCCGGGAAAAACTGACTGCCTGATCCTCGACTACGCCGGCAACCCGCACGACCTGTACGCCCCGGAAGTGGGAACGCCGAAGGGTAAAAGCGACAACGTGCCGGTGCAGGTCTTCTGCCCGGCCTGCGGCTTCGCCAATACCTTCTGGGGCAAAACCACCGCCGACGGCACCTTGATTGAGCATTTTGGCCGCCGCTGCCAGGGGTGGTTCGAAGATGACGACGGCCACCGCGAACAGTGCGACTTCCGCTTTCGCTTCAAAAACTGTCCGCAGTGCAACGCGGAAAACGATATCGCCGCCCGCCGCTGCCGGGAGTGCGACACCATTCTGGTTGACCCGGACGATATGCTGAAGGCGGCGCTGAAGCTGAAGGACGCGCTGGTGCTACGCTGCAGCGGCATGGCCCTGCAGCACGGCGGCGACGAGAAAGGCCCGTGGCTGAAAATCACCTACTACGATGAAGACGGCGCCGACGTCAGTGAGCGCTTCCGTCTGCAGACGCCCGCCCAGCGTACCGCCTTTGAGCAGTTGTTTATTCGCCCGCATACCCGCACGCCGGGGGTGCCGCTGCGCTGGATAACGCCGGCGGATATCGTGGCCCAGCAGGCGCTGCTGCGCCATCCGGACTTTGTCGTCGCCCGCATGAAAGGCCAGTACTGGCAGGTGCGGGAAAAAGTGTTCGATTATCAGGGGCGTTTTCGCCGCGCCAACGAGCTGCGTTAATCACCCGAAAGCTGAGGTTTTGATTGCCCGGGTGTCGTTTGGCGGCTATAATGCCGCCCGCTTTTGCATTCGCAAAGCAGATAATCCGCCTGTTGCTGGGTCGCCTGTAGCAGGCTTTATATATAGAGAGACATCAATGTTTACTATCAACGCAGAAGTACGTAAAGAGCAGGGTAAGGGTGCGAGCCGCCGCCTGCGCGCAGCTAACAAGTTCCCGGCAATCATCTACGGTGGCGAAGCTGCTCCGGTTGCTATCGAACTGGACCACGACAAAGTTTGGAACATGCAGGACAAAGCTGAGTTTTACGGCGAAGTTCTGACCGTCGTGGTTGATGGCAAAGAAGAAAAAGTCAAAGTTCAGGCTGTTCAGCGCCACGCGTTCAAGCCGAAACTGACTCACATCGACTTCGTTCGCGCGTAATCGCCGATAGCAAGTTGTATGGCAAGCGCCCCGGGGTCTTCGGCTCCGGGGCGTTTTGTTATCCGCGCCGCCAAAGCTCCGGCGCCTTGTCCACGATGTCGCTAAGCATCCGGTGCTTATTCATTCCGGGCAGCCAGAGCATCACCATGGTGACGTTCAGCCCCTGACTGCCGACCTCCGTCGCGATTTCACTGACTCCCTGCCACTCGCCTGGCCGCAAATGGTCCGGTAAAAACCCCCAGCCCCTCCCCTGCTCCAGCGCATGGCGCAGCAGAGTAATTTCGTTCATATACAGCGTATGGCCGGAGATCTGCAGCCGGCGGGCAATCTGATCGTCACTGCGCCGGTGCATCACTAACTGCGGCGTCAACGAAAGATTCAATAGCGTCAGCGGCCGCGGAGCGTCGTGGAACAGGCTGTCCGCCGCGTAGAAACGCAGATCCACGGTGCCGAGCGCCCGCCACTCCATTTCGCTCCCCAGCGTGCGGTTGTTAGCCTGGCACAGCGCCATATCCGCCACGCCATCGCTCAGCGCCTGCTCGGCTTCGCGCCGCGAGGCGCTCCAGCAGCTCAGGCGGATCTGCCGCCGGGCCAGCGTATCGGCCAGCGCGCAGAGAAAATCACGTGGGATAAAGGGATCGTACACCAGACGCAGCGCCTGTCCGGTGGTTTGCGGCAGCGTTTGCGCAAAAGACTCGAAAGCCTGCGCCTGGCGCAACAGCAGATGCGCCTGACGAAAAAGCTGCTCGCCTTCGGCGGTTAAGGTCAGGGTACGCCCTTCCCGGCTGAACAGATGGTACCCCAGCGCGTCTTCCAGATAGTCCAGCAGATCGCGCAGCGTGGTTCGGTCTTTACCTAAACGAATGGCCGCCCGCGACAGGCTTCCGGTCTCGGCGATGGTGGCGAATGCTTCAATCTGCGCGAAAGAATATTGCAGGGTTTTCATCCTTCTCTCCCTTACGGGGGAAAATCCCCCCTGTGCTGATTTTAGCCGGCGCGCGCCGATTTATATACTGCGCAGCGAATCTATGGCAAACGAGGAAAGGAAGATGATAAGAAAACCACTGGCCCTGGCGTTAATCCTGGCGGCGCTGCCGGCGGCGGCAATGGCGCAAAACTGCGGCGGCCTGACGCTGGATGTCTGCCCAACGCCTTACGATCAAACGCTACCCGCGGCCAAAGACATGCTCAGCTGGGATCAGACTTCACGCGTGATTGGCTTTCGCAATGACTATCGCAACTATGCCGGGGATGTCTTCCGCCACGGCGCCTCAGTGCCGCTGGAACGCGCTGAAAAACAATTGACCGATGCCCGCTATACCCTTAACGGCCACACCTGGACCCTGCAGGATTACCTGAAGCGCGAGAACGTCAGCGGTATGCTGGTGCTGAAAGACGGCAAGGTCGCCTGGAAATATCTTGGCGACGGCAACACCGATACCACCCTGTGGACCTCACGCTCGGTGGGAAAATCGGTGGTCTCGACGCTGGTGGGCATCGCCATTCAGCAGGGTAAGATCCACTCCCTCGATGATCTGATTACCGTTTATGAACCCGAACTGAAAGGCACCGCCTGGGACGGCGTGACGCTGAAGCAGTTGATGCAGCACACCAGCGGTGTGGAATGGAATGAAGACTACACCGACCCGCAGTCGCACTTCGCCCGCCTGACCCAGTGCGAGGCGCAGCCCGGCGCCTATGCCTGCGTGCGCAAGATCGTCACCGGCCTGGCGCGCCAGCATCCTGCGGGCGAGCAGTGGTCCTACTCTTCCGGCGGCGCCTGGCTGTTGGGCGATATCCTGGAGCGCGCCACCGGTATGCCGCTGGCCGCCTGGCTTGAGCAGTCGCTGTGGCAGCCCGCCGGGATGGCCCACGACGGCGTATGGCATGCTTATCAGCAAGGGAAGCATGATGTTGGCGCCCATGGCTTTAACGCCACCCTTGAAGACTGGGGCCGCTTCGGCGAATTCGTCGCCCGCGATGGTCGGTTAAGCAACGGCAAACAGCTGGTGCCTGCGGGCTGGTTCGATCAGGCCGCAAGCTGGACCACAGCGCTGAACTCGGTCTCGGCGGCGCATCCGCAAGGTATCTACGGTTATCAGTGGTGGAATAACGCCATTCCGGCGAATGCGCAAAACGTCCAGCCGACGCCGCAGGAAGGGCTGAAGGACTCGCTGTGGGCGCTGGGTATCTACGGCCAGGTGATCATGGTGAACCGCGCGGAACACCTGGTGATCGTCCAGTGGTCGACCTGGCCGCAGGCGGAACCCTCCTTTAACGCCCAGCCGCTGGAAGCGGCGCTGATGTACAGCGCCATTGCCCGCGAGCTGCGTTAACCCCCCCGCTCCTTGCCGCTCAGCCGGCGAGGATCGTGTCGGCATTCAGCGCCAGGTGCTGCAGCAGGATAATGGTTTTGGCATCCATGATCTCGCCATCGCGAATGGCCTGCAGCGCCCGCGCCAGCGGCCACTCCAGCACTTCAATGTCCTCACCTTCCGCCGCCAGCCCGCCGCCCTCTCCCTGCCGGTCATCGGCCTGATATTCGGCGATAAAAAAGTAGAGTTTTTCGGTGACAGATCCGGGGCTCATAAAGACGGTGAAGACGGGCTCGATGCGCGTCACCCGAAAGCCGGTCTCCTCTTCCGCTTCGGCAACGATCCTCGTCTCCGGCGAGGCGTTATCCAACAGCCCGGCCGCCGCTTCAATGAGATATCCGTCGTGACCGTGAGTAAACACCGGAAAACGGAACTGACGAGTCAGGACCACCGTCCGCTTTTCCCGGTTGTAGAGTAAAATGACCGCGCCGTTGCCGCGATCGTAGGCCTCGCGGCTCTGCTCCTGCCAGCGTCCGTCCCGGCGCTGCAGTTCAAAGGTATATTTTTTCAGCGTGTACCAGTTATCAGAGAGCAGCGTCTCGCGAATGTGGCGGACGTGCGGTGCATGAGTTTGCATGTTATATCCCCTTTAAGATGACAGTAGGCACCATAACATGCATAATCGTGCACAAACAAGATCACTCGTGAAGGAAAACTCATGCTCGCCAGTCAACGAAAACAGCAAATCCTGCAGATTCTTGCGGAGGAAAAACAGGTGATGTCCGGGGAGCTGAGCCAGCGGTTTAACGTCTCAGAGGACTCCATTCGCCGCGACCTGCGCGAGCTGGCGGCGGAAGGAAAACTGCAGCGGGTCCACGGCGGGGCGCTGCCGGTCTCCGCTGCCATCGCCCCTATTGAAACACGCAAAAGCGTGCAAATCGCCTCCAAGCAGGCGGTGGCGCGCGCCGCCGCCGCCCTGATCCAGCCTGGACAGGTGGTGATTGTCGATGGCGGCACCACCACCGCGGCGATGATCGGCTTCTTACCCGCCGACCTCAGCTGCACGGTGGTCACCCACAGCCCCGGCATCGCCGTGGCGCTGGTCGATCACCCGCGAATCGAGGTGATCCTGCTTGGCGGCAAAGTGTTTAAGCATTCAGTTGTCGCCGTCGGCCCCGAAACGCTGGAAGGAATGGCGCGGATCAACGCCGATGTGTTCTTTATGGGGGTGACCGGCGTCCACCCGCGAGCGGGTTTTACCACCGGTGATTATGAAGAGGCAGGCATCAAGCGCGCGCTGGCGGCCAGGGCCGCGGAAACCGTGGTGATGGCCTCCCGGGAAAAGCTCAACGCCGCGTCGGCCTTTGCCATCGGCGAGCTGAACCTCGCCAGTACGCTTATCGTCGATGGGGATCCCGACGCCGCGCTGCGCCAGCAGCTGGTGCAGCGCGGCGTGGAGATCGTCCCCGTTCAGCGGTCGCGCTGAACGGGGCGCGGCGCTTAGTTGCCGCCGGAGGTCCGGCGCTGCAGCTGGTCGCGCAGGTTCGGCGGGGTGCCCTTAATGGTCAGAGTATCGGTGGCGGGATCCCAGAATACGCGTTCGCCCAGCAGCATCGCGTCGAAGTTAATGGTTAAACCGCCGCCGCTGCCGGCAAACTTGGTCAGCTGGCGTAAGGTGCTGCGATCCGCCGGGAAGCTCTCTTCCAGTTCGTAACCCTGTTCGGCGGTGAATTCCTGGAAGCTCTTTTCGCTGACGCCGGCCAGCTCTTTGGACAGCGATTCCAGCTCAATCTCTTCCCCGGCCTGCAGCTGTTCGTTGCAGTACGCATAGACCTGCTGACGCACATTCTGTCGCTCGGATTTATCAAGCTGCGCGTCGGCGGCGAAGTCGTCCACCGCCTGCAGCAGGCCGCGGTTCTGCGCTTTGGCGTTGAGGCCTTCGCTGGCCCCGAGGAAATCCATAAAGAAATCGGCCACTTTGCGCCCCACCCGCCCTTTCAGGAAGGTTAAGTAGCGGGTCGACTCCGGGTTGGTTTCCCACTCGGTCAGATCGATGCGCGCGACGATATCGGCATGGTTAATATCCAGATAATGGGTCGAGCGGATATCCAGCTCTTCGTTGACGCGCATACTGCTCAGGTTATTGAGCACCGCCACCAGCAGATACTCGACCGCCAGGTAACGATACTGGCAGAAGAGGACAATGCCCCCTTCGGCGAACGGGTATTTCGCCAGCTCATCGCGTAGGCGGCCGGTCGCCGCGCGGCTGAACGCCAGAAACTCCTCTTCGCCCTGACGCTGCAGGCGCAGCGCCTGCGCCAGTTCGCTCTCTTCATTGAACAGCCCATAGGCTTTGCTTTTGGCGCTATAAACCCGGTGCAGTTCAGCCATCATCTCGACGACCGTCGCGTTCGGCTCCAGCAGTGACTCGCGCAGCACCAGCTCCAGATTTTGTTCATCACGTTTGATTAACTGATGCAGGGCAATCTGGTCGATATCCAGACTCATGTTAAACTCTCCTTTTAGACCGGGCGGTATTCAACCACCGCCGGGTAGCCGACGCAACTGGCGCCACACATTTCGACGTCATGACTGACGATCGGTGCGCTTTTGCGCCGCGGCGAAAAAATGCGGAAAAAAAGCTGCTGCTACGGTAATATGTTGCCCTTTCACGAACAAACAGATTTTGAGTTTATGCCGCAAATTTCCCGCTATAGCGATCAACAGGTCGAACAGTTGCTCAGCGAGCTGACGAACGTCCTGGAATCACACAAAGCCCCGGTTGACCTTTCACTGATGGTGTTAGGCAATATGGTGACCAACCTGATCAACAGTAGCGTCGCGCCGGCGCAGCGTCAGGCCATCGCCCGTTCTTTCGCGCAGGCTTTGCAATCTTCGATTAACGACGATCCAGCGCATTAAGGATAACAGCAACAGTATATGGTGACTCTACGTCAGCCCTACCGAGAAAAAGTCTCCCAGATGGTTAGCTGGGGGCACTGGTTCGCCCTGTTCAACATGTTGTTGGCCATGGTGCTCGGCAGCCGCTACCTTTTTGTCGCCGACTGGCCGACGACGCTTGCCGGACGACTCTTTTCGTACGTCAGTCTCGTCGGGCACTTCAGCTTCCTGGTGTTTACCAGCTATGTGCTGATCCTCTTTCCGTTGACCTTTATCGTGGTCTCGCAGCGCCTGATGCGCTTCCTGTCGGTGATCCTTGCCACCGCCGGGATGACGCTGTTGCTGATAGACAGCGAGGTCTTTACCCGCTTCCATCTTCATTTAAATCCGGTGGTCTGGGAGCTGGTCATCAACCCTGACCAGAATGAGATGGCGCGCGACTGGCAGCTGATGTTTATCAGCGTCCCGGTCATCTTTTTGATTGAAATGCTCTTCGCCACCTGGAGCTGGCAAAAGCTGCGCAGCCTGACGCGCCGCCGCCATTACGCCCGCCCGGTGGCCTGGTTCTTCTTTTTGTCGTTCGTCAGCAGCCACCTGGTCTATATCTGGGCGGATGCCAACTTCTATCGCCCGATCACCATGCAGCGAGCGAATCTACCGCTTTCCTATCCGATGACCGCCCGTCGTTTCCTTGAGAAACATGGCCTGCTCGACGCCCAGGATTATCAGCGTCGCTTGGTGGAACAAGGGGCGCCGGAGGCGGTATCGGTCCAGTATCCGCTCAGTAACCTGCGCTACCGCGACCTCGGCGCGGGCTATAACGTGTTGCTGATCACCGTCGACAACCTGAACTACTCGCGGTTTGAAAAGACGATGCCGGCGCTGGCGGCGTTTGCCAAAGAAAACGTCAACTTTACCCAGCATATGAGCTCGGGCAATACCGCCGACAGCGGCCTGTTTGGCCTGTTCTACGGCATTTCGCCAGCCTATATGGACGGTGTCCTCTCGGCGCGTATTCCCGCAGCGCTGATCACCGCCCTCAACCAGCAGGGCTACCAGCTGGGGCTGTTCTCTTCCGATGGGTTTAGCAGCCCGCTGTATCGCCAGGCGCTGCTCTCCGACTTCTCGCTGCCGAGCGCGAAGACCCAGAGCGACGAGCAGACCGCCAATCAGTGGATCAGTTGGCTGGACCGTTACGCGCAGGATGAGAATCGCTGGTTCTCGTGGATCTCGCTGAATGGCACCACTCTCGACGACACGCAGCAGCAGAACTTTGTCCGCCGTTATAGCAAGGCGGCAGGCGACGTTGATGCCCAGATCGATCGGGTGCTGAACGCGCTGCGCGAAGCCGGCAAGCTCGATAATACGGTGGTGATTATCACCGGCGGCCACGGCAAGCCGCTTAACGTCAAACACGACTCATTCGACTGGTCGCGCGAGCAGCTGCAGGTGCCGCTGGTTATTCACTGGCCGGGCACGCCAGCCCAGGAAATTGCCACCCTGACCGATAACAAAGATGTGATGACCACGCTGATGCAGCGCCTGCTTCACGTTTCGACGCCGGCCAATGAGTATTCGCAGGGTGAAGATCTGTTCAGCGCCGCGCGGCGTCGGAACTGGGTCACCGCGGCCAACGGCGATACGCTGGCCATTACCACCCCGACCATCACCGTGGTCCTCAACCATAACGGCACCTACACCACCTGGAGCCGCGACGGCGAGAAAATCAAAGATCAGAAACCGCAGCTCAGCCTGTTGCTGCAGGTCCTGACCGACGAAAAACGCTTTATCGCTAACTGATTGATTAATTATGAATCAATCGCGCGCGACCCGCTTGCATTCGCCTGGGGAACGGGTAATATTGTTCCCCACGCGTCGGCACGTAGCGCAGCCTGGTAGCGCACCGTCATGGGGTGTCGGGGGTCGGAGGTTCAAATCCTCTCGTGCCGACCAAAAATCCCAGAGAAACCAGCCTTTTAAGGCTGGTTTTTTTATGTCTCTCT
Source organism: Klebsiella sp. 54 (assembly GCF_018223875.1). NCBI lineage: Bacteria > Pseudomonadati > Pseudomonadota > Gammaproteobacteria > Enterobacterales > Enterobacteriaceae > Klebsiella > Klebsiella sp. 54. The sequence goes on along the minus strand of NZ_JAGRRA010000010.1, from coordinate 300,374 downwards.
TTTACGCCCGTCCCCCACCTCGTTGAATTTGTGCCCTTTCCGCGCCACAGCGTATAGAGTACGACTATCCTGATGGTAAATTACGTCGTAGCATCTATTATTCGACCGTATGACTCATAAGCAGGAGCGGATGACATGAGAGTTAATGGACTTACCAAAGGATTTTTCATCCTTATCGTCTTCATTGTAACCCTGGCCTTTTTTGATGTTCTCTCACCCTACTATTCCGCCATTCTCTGGGCCGCGATCCTCGCGGTGATTTTTAATCCGGTCAAAAACAAAATTCGCACCCGCCTCGGCGAGCGTAATGGCCTCGCGGCGCTGATGACCATCGTCATTATCTGCCTTATCGTGTTTACGCCGCTGGCGATTATCCTGTCGTCACTGGCCTACGAGCTGAACGTGGTGTACAGCAAACTGCAGCATAACGATACCCAGTTCCCGACGGTGGTCGCCAGCCTGATTGCCCACCTCCCCGGCTGGGCCAGAAGCTTCCTGGCAGAACATAACCTTGATAGCGCGCAGCAGATCCAGCAGCAGCTCTCCGATGTCGCCCTGAAAGGTGGCCAGTATCTGGCCGGCAGCGCGTTTCTGATTGGCAAAGGGACCTTTGGCTTTACCGTCAGCTTCGGCATCATGCTGTACCTACTGTTTTTCCTGCTGAAGGATGGACCTTACCTGGTGCTGTTGATCCTCGAATCTCTGCCGTTATCCAGCTATGTGAAGCAGCACCTGTTCGCTAAGTTCGCCGCAGTGGCCCGCGCCACGGTAAAAGGCACCGTCGCCGTGGCGCTGGCGCAGGGGGCGCTGGGCGGCTTAGCCTTCTGGATCGCCGGTCTGGACGGCAGCATTCTCTGGGGGGCGCTGATGGCGTTCCTGTCGCTTATCCCGGCGGTGGGCTCGGCCATTATCTGGGTGCCGGCGGCTATTTACCTTTTTGCTACCGGCCAGTTGTGGCAGGGCGCCTTTATCGTGGGCTTCTTTGTCGTTGTGATTGGTCTGGTGGACAATATTCTGCGTCCGCTGCTGGTGGGCAAGGATACCAAGATGCCGGACTACCTGATCCTGATCGCTACTTTAGGCGGCATGGAGATCTACGGTATCAATGGATTCGTGATCGGGCCACTGATCGCCGCCTTGTTTATCGCCTGCTGGAATTTGCTGTCGGGACGGGAACATGCTGGCAACACCGATGAAATCGATGAAGAGTTTATTGAGGAAGCGAAAAATAGCCGTACTGAATAGCTTCTCCGGCAGGCGTCTGGCGGCCCGCCAGCGCCTCTGTTGCGCTCTGAACGCTGCCCTTTTGCCAGTAGATAACACTGTTCACTTTGCAAAAAATGGTAAATAAATCTTAACATTCAGCTAAGTGATGATAGGCTATCCCTGTCAGGAACGAAAATAAAGGATGATCAACCGTGAAAAAAATCACTACGCTAGCCGTTTCTCTGCTCACCGCCGCCTGCATGTCTGCCGGCGCCCTGGCCGCAGACCAGCCGCTGGAAAAAGTCGCGCCGTTCCCGAAAGCGGAAAAAGGCATGAAGCGTCAGGTTATTCAGCTGCCGCAGCAGCAGGATGAGTCGGCGTTGAAGGTTGAGCTGATGATCGGCCAGACGCTGGAAGTCGACTGCAACCACCATCGTTTTGGCGGGCAGCTGGAAAGCAAAACCCTGGAAGGCTGGGGTTATGACTACTATGTCTTTGATAAGCTGAGCGGCCCGGTATCCACCATGATGGCCTGCCCGGACGGCAAGAAAACGAAGAAATTTGTTACTGCCGGCCTCGGCGATGACGCTATGCTGCGCTACAACAGCAAGCTGCCGATCGTTATCTACACGCCGACTAATGTCGATGTAAAATATCGCATCTGGCGCGCCGACGAGACTATCGGCAACGCCGAGATCCGCTAAGGCGCGCAATTGAATCAGCAATAAAACAACGGCAGCCCGCAGGCTGCCGTTTTTGTCAGAGCGCGATGTCCGCCATCGGCTTGCCGCCGCTCAGCGGCTTCAGCTCCGCCTGCGGAGCTTCATCCGCCGCCGCGGCCGGCTCATATTTCAGCTCCAGCACTTCACTGGTCCACGCCAGCGCTTTCTCAATCTCCGCCGGGTTGCCATCAAGGCGAATACCGTAGGTCGGGATGATCGCCTTCAGCCTGGCCTGCCATTCGGGCGAATTCACTTTGTCTTTAAACACTTTTTCCATAAGCTGCAGCATGATAGGCGCCGCGGTGGAGGCGCCTGGCGATGCGCCGAGCAGCGCCGCGACGGTGCCTTCGTCATCGCTGACCACTTCGGTGCCCAGGCGCAGTACCCCGCCCTTCTTCGCATCGCGCTTGATGATCTGCACGCGCTGACCGGCCTGCCACAACCGCCAGTCCTCTTTCCGCGCTTCCGGATAGTATTCGCACAGCGCGGCCAGACGATCTTTATCTTTCTGCATCACCTGGCTAATCAGGTATTTCACCAGATCGAAGTTGTCCAGGCCGACGTTGAGCATCGGCAGGATATTCGAGGTATTGGTCGAGGCCAGCAGATCCCACAGCGAACCGTTCTTCAGGAAGCGGGTCGAGAAGGTCGCGAACGGCCCGAACAGCACCACGCGTTTACCGTCGATAATACGGGTATCGATGTGCGGCACCGACATCGGCGGCGCGCCCACTTCGGCCTGGCCGTAAACCTTAGCCAGATGGTGGTTTACTACCTCCGGATTTGCGCAGACCAGGAACTGGCCGCCGACCGGGAAGCCGGCATACTCTTTGGCCTGCGGAATGCCGGTTTCCTGCAGCAGGGTCAGCGCCGCGCCGCCGGCGCCGATAAAGATAAATTTGGCTTTAATAACCCGCTTCTGACGACGGTTGTCGGCATCCGCGAGGGTCACCGTCCAGCTCTTGTCGGCGTTGCGCTTGAAGCGACGCACCACGGTGCCCAGCTGCAGGGAGAAATTATCATGCTTTTGCAGGCTGGCGATCAGCTGGCGGGTGATTTCCCCATAGTTGACGTCGGTTCCCATTTCCGTACGGGTGGCGGCCACCTTTTGCAGCGGGTCGCGGCCTTCCATCACCAGCGGCGCCCAGGCTTTGATCTGCTGATGGTCTTCAGAATAACGAATGCCGCGGAACAGTTCGCTCTGCTGCAGCGCCGCATAGCGCGCGCGCAGGAAGTTGACGTTATCTTCGCCCCACACAAAGCTCATGTGCGGCACGCTGTTAATGAATGATTTTGGTTTGTTCAGGACGCCGCGCGTCACCTGATGCGCCCAGAACTGACGCGAGATGTGGAAGGCTTCGTTGATGTCGACCGCTTTGTCGATATTGATGCCGTTGGCGGTCTGCGGCGTATAGTTCAGCTCCATCAGCGCCGCGTGGCCGGTACCCGCATTGTTCCACCCGTTTGAGCTCTCTTCCGCCACGCTGGACATCTGCTCAACCATGGTAATAGACCAGTCTGGCTCAAGCTCCTGCAGCCAGGTTCCCAGTGTGGCGCTCATAATGCCGCCGCCAATCAACAATACATCCGTCTCTTGCTCATGGCGGGTGTTGGTCCGAGTGCTGTTGGGACCAACCGCCTGTGAGCGTGGTACGGCCATCTTTTTATTCATCGGATTTGAGCCTTACTTTACTCGCTGTTTTATTTAGCGCAGGTGATACGATTCTCACCCCTCACGTTACCACCGAAGCTCAAAAATTTAAATATTGTTTAAATTTTAAGTTCTGTTTTGAGATCCGTTATAAAAATGTTTAATAAATGTATACACCAAATCACTTTTTGTACTGGTGCCCTGGCAGATTCCGCGCTATCATCCCTGGTTTTGTGACAGACCGCACGGAAGCAGGGCCTGACACCGCTCCTCCTTTTTTTATAATCTGCGAACTTTTTTTATGCCCCCAGTTTCAGACCCCGCCGCTTCCGGCAACCTGCGTCCGATCCTTCGTTCTCCGTCGCTGCTGACGCGCGAAGTCCTGGCCGGCGTGCTCACCGCCCTGGCGTTAATTCCTGAAGTGATTTCGTTTTCGGTTATTGCCGGCGTTGACCCGCAGGTGAGCCTGATTGCTTCCGTCGTGCTCTGTCTGGCGATGTCGCTACTGGGCGGACGCCCGGCGATGGTCACCGCCGCCGCGGGATCAGTGGCGCTGGTCATTGGCCCGATGGTGCATCAGCACGGCGTGGGTTACATTCTGCCAGCCGTCATTCTGGCGGGTATGATTCAAATTTTGTTTGGTCTGTGCGGCATGGCGCGTCTGATGCGCTTTATTCCCCCGGCGGTGATGACCGGGTTCGTCAACGCCCTCGGGATCCTGATTTTCTTCGCCCAGGTGCCGCACTTCTGGAGCCGCCAGCCGCTGATCGTCGGCCTGTTCGTCCTGACGCTGCTTATCGTTCTGTGGGCGCCGCGCTTTATTAAGACTATCCCGGCGCCGCTGATCGCCATCGTCGCGCTCACTCTCTATACCGCGACCACCGGCCAGCTGCTGCCGACCGTGGGTGATGAAGGGTCAATGAGCGGCGGCCTGCCGGGGTTCACCGCCCTGACCGTTCCCCTGAACCTGACCACCCTGCAGATAATCTGGCCGTGCGCCCTCAGCATCGCCTTTGTCGGCCTCATGGAGTCTCTGCTGACGGCTAAGCTGGTGGATGACCTGACCCATACGCCGTCGAATAAATCGCGGGAGAGCGCCGGGCTGGGGATCGCCAACATCCTCGCCGGCTGTTATGGCGGTATCGCGGGCTGCGCGATGATCGGCCAGACTATCGTTAACGTGGAAATGGGCAAAGCCCGTAGCCGTCTCTCAACGGTTATCGCCGGCCTGGTGCTGCTCCTGCTGGTGACAGCGCTCAGCCAGGTGATGGCGAAAATCCCGATGGCGGTCCTGGCCGGGGTGATGGTGATCGTGGCGGTGAAGACCTTTAGCTGGCACAGCATTCTCCCGGGCGAGCTGGCGCGCAATCCGTGGCCGGAAACGCTGGTGATGCTGGTGACCGTCGCCGCGACGGTGGGAACCAGCAATCTGGCGATTGGCGTGCTGGCGGGGATTGTCGCGATGGCGATCATCCCCCGCCGCCTGCGGGCAAAAGCGCAGGCTACATCAGAAACAGCGTCGCCAGACCCAGAAAAATAAAGAAGCCGCCGGTGTCGGTGATAGCGGTAATCATTACGCTGGAGCCGACCGCCGGGTCACGCCCCAGCTTCACCATGACCATCGGGATTATCACGCCCATCATCGCCGCCATCAGCAGGTTGAGCATCATGGCCAGCGTCATCACCCCGCCAAGCTGCGGATCGTCATACAGCCACCAGGTGATGGCCCCCATGATCCCGCCCCACACCAGGCCATTAATCAGCGCAACGCCCATTTCACGCAGGATCAGAAAGGTAAAGCTGCCGGGCTGGATCTGCTGCAGCGCCATCGCCCGAACGATCATGGTGATCGTCTGGTTGCCGGTATTGCCGCCGATCCCGGCGACGATCGGCATCAGCGAGGCCAGCGCCACCAGCTGTGAAATGGTATGTTCGAAGCCGTCGATGACCCTGGAAGCGATAAACGCCGTACACAGGTTCACCGCCAGCCACGCCCAGCGCGTTTTCACCGCTTTGCTGACCGGGGCGAAGACATCTTCTTCATCGCTCAGGCCGCCCATCCGCCGCAGATCGTTGTCGGTCTCTTCATAGACCACATCGACGATCTCATCGATGGTCAGACGGCCGATCAGTTTGCCATCGGCATCGATAACGGCGGCGCTGAGCAAGTCATCACGCTCGAAGGTGCGCGCCACCTTCTCCGCTTCTTCATGCGGCTGAAAGGTGACCGGATCGCCCTCCATCACCTCCCCCACCCGCTTCTGCGCATCGTTGAGCAGAATGGTCTGCAGCTCCAGCTCGCCGAGCAGCAGCTTATTGCGGGTGGTGACGAACAGTTTATCGGTGTTCTCCGGCATTTTCCCGAGACGCCGCAGATAGCGCTGGACCGCCGCCAGGGTGGCCTCCGGCCGCACCGTAATGACCTCAAACTCCATGATCGACCCGACGCTGTTGTCGGCATAGCGCATAATCTGGCGAATACGGGCGCGCTTCTCAGCCGGCAGGGTCGCCAGCAACCGTCCGGTCAGATTGCGCGGCAGATGCTGCAGCAGGTAAACCTGTTCATCGATATCCAGCGGCTGCATCGCCTGCAGCAGCTCGTGGTCGCTCATCTTATCGATGAGGTCGCCCCAGACGTTTTCTGAAGCTTCCAGCAGCACTTCGCCGCGTTTATCGTCGGGCACCAGGCACCACAGCGCGGTGCGGGCGTCATAGGGGAGCGCTTCCAGCGCATCGGCGAGATCCGGCGGCGGCAGATGCGAGACCAGCATTTCCACTTCAGCCAGGTCATCGGCCAGCGTCCCTTCATCGTAACGTTCGGCCAGCGTCAGTTTGCCCAGCAGCGCGGAGGTCACCGCTTTATCGGTGCTCAAGAGCCAAATCAGACGGGCGCGCTCTTCGTCACGCAAGCGGGCGCTTTTTTTATGCAAAACGGACATCGGTCAGGCAATCCTTTTGAGAATAGTGAGCCGGCCTGCGGGCCGGAAGCCTTAAGCATAGCGCGAGGAGGGGGAAATAATAACCGTCAGCACTGTAGACGCTAAAAATTTCAGGTGCGCCCGGCTTTCCCCGGGCGCGCAGCGTGAATCAGGCCGTGCGGGCCACCGCATCGCGGGAGGCCTGCGCCCGCTCTTCGCCAGTGAGCTCGGACAGCTGCCCGGCACGCATCTCCAGCAGGCGATCGGCGTGCTGGAAGTAGTGATCGTCATGGCTGATGGCAAACACGGTTTTCCCCATCTGCTTCATCAGCGGCAGCAGGACCTGGTAGAACTCGCGGCGGAAATGCGGATCCTGATCCGCTGCCCATTCATCCAGCAGAATGATATCCCGGGACTCGGCCAGCGCCAGCAGGAGCGCCACGCGCTTCTTCTGCCCTTTCGACAGCCGCAGGTCGCCGATCTTACCGTTTTCCAGCTGCAGCTTGTGGGCCATTTGCAGACGCTCCAGCCACGTTGCCACCAGCGCCGGATCGGCCTCCTCGCCCTGCGGTCCGAGCAGACGGTCGAACAACCAGACGTCAGTAAACACCGCGGAGAACAGTTTGCGGTACGCCTCCGGTTTATCCGCCGCCAGCGGCTGGCCGTCCACCAGAATCTGACCGGAAACCGGCTGATACAGGCCGGTCAGGAGCATCGCCAGGGTTGACTTGCCGCTGCCGTTGCCGCCGATGAGAAACACCAGCTCGCCGCGTTTTAGCGTCAGGTTAAGCGGCCCTACCGCAAAGCGATGGTCCGGATAATGGAAAGTGACATCGCGCAGTTCCAGCGTCTGCCAGTCAGCCTGCGGCTGCGGCCGGGGGAAATCCGCCCGGTAAGGGGCGAGCGAGAACTGGCGCAGCTTGTTGAACGCCACCTGGGCGCTAAGCAACGTGGGCAGCGCGCCGACGGCGGAGAGCAGCGGCGTGCGCAGAAATAGCAGCGTCAGGGAGTAGGTCGCCGCCACAGCGGTATCGGCCCAGCCGAGGCTGTTGGCCATCCAGAACACCAGCCCGATGGCGCCAAGCATCATAATATTCGACCAGTTGACCGCGCTGAGATGGAAGGTATCGGCGCGAACGATGTGGTGCCGGTAGTCGCGGGCGTCCGGGAGATAGAGCTGATTAAACACATACTCCGCGCGCTCCCGGTTGAGGGTCAGCTCTTTGCGCCCTTCCAGCACCGTCTGGTAGTCGTGATAGAGCTTATCTTCCGTTTCGCGCAGGCTGGCCATATGTTTGTACACCCGCGACACCAGCACAAAGCCGCCCCAGATGGTGAGCGCCATCCACAGGGCCGTCACCAGCATCATTTTTCCTGACAGCCAGGCCAGATAAGCGGCGGAGCCGAAGGTGAGAATGATCCCCTGCACCAGCTCAGGGAGGCGTACAAAGGCGATGGTAATATTGCGGATATCGCTGGTCAGCCCGGCAAGCAGCGACGCGTTGCCGATCTTCTCCACCTGTTCAATCTGGGTATCGAGGATGCGTTTCACAAACTCGCCGCGCAGGCGAAAAACAAAATGGTGGCCGAGGGTGGTCAGCGCCAGCTGCGAGCCCAGGGTCACCGCCATTAACAGCCCCAGCAGGCCAAGAAATTCCGGCAGCACCCGCAGCGAGGTATCGACAGTGGCGATCAGGCGCATGTTAATAAAAGCGATTAAGCCGATACCCAGCGCGGCGCTGAGCAGGCTAAGGGCAATAACGCCCAGAAACGGCCAGCGATACTGGCGCCAGACGAGAGAAAGAAGTTCCATAACAGGCTATCCGGAAAAGCAAAACAGCCAGCAGTTTAAACGGCTCGCCGGTGACATCAAGAATAATTCTTATTTTAATCGCCGGGACGGCCCGCCTGCCGAAAGGTGAGGTTATATCGACAGTCGCCGGTCTCGGGATGATGGCCCGCTTTCAGCGGCTGAATGCCATGATAAAACAGGCGCGACTCCCCGCCCCAGACCACCACATCGCCATGCTCCAGCAACAGCCGCTGCAGCGGGTCGCTGCGCTGCAACCCGCCAAACTGAAAGATGGCCGGCAGGCCCAGGGAGACCGAGACGATCGGCGCCCGCAGATCCTGTTCATCTTTATCCTGATGCAACGACAGCTTTGCGCCGGGCTGGTAGCGGTTAATCAGACAGGCGTCGGGGGAAAAGCCCGGATAGCCGCCGGCCGCGGCTGCCGCCAGCGCCAGTTCATGGAACACGGCCGGCATCGGCGGCCAGGTGTGACGGGTGACCGGATCGACCGGGGCGTAGAGGTAGCCGTGGCGATCGGTGGTCCAGCCCAGCCGGCCGCAGTTGGTCATCGCCACCGACATGGTGTACCCGCCCGGCGTGACCATCTGGCGAAACGGCGACTGGCGGGCGACGTCGGCAATCGCCTGCAGCAGCCCTGGGGCACGCTCGCGGGCAAAGCGGCGAAGCACCACCGCGCCGGGGGCCAGCGGCTCCTGCCACGGTGGGGTATCGCTAAACAGATCGAGCATTACTCCTCCTCTCGTTGCGCCTCGCGCGCCAGCAGCTGCGCTTTTCGCGCCGTTCCCCAGCGATAACCGGATAGCGCGCCATCTTCACGCACCACCCGATGGCAGGGAACGATCACCGCCAGTGAATTCGCCGCGCAGGCGCCGGCCACGGCTCTTACCGCCCGCGGCTGGCCAATATGCTCGGCCACCTGGCGGTAGCTTCGGGTCTCCCCCGCCGGGATCTGCCGCAGCGCCTGCCAGACCTGCAGCTGGAACGCGGTGCCCCGCAGATCCAGCGGCAGCGACACCGGCCGCCGGCTGTCGTCGAGGTGGGCGAAAATCTCCGCCATCTGACGACGAAACTCAGGGTCGCCCTGACGCAGCTCGGCGCGGGGAAAGCGCTGACGCAGATCGTCGAGCAAAGCAGCATCGTTATCACCCGGCAGCACAGCGCAGACGCCGCGTTCACTTTGCGCCACCAGGCAGCGGCCCAGCGCACAGTCGCCCGTCGTCCAGGTCACCACGGTGGCGGCGCCGCCGCGGCGAAACTGGCTGGCGGTCATCCCTAAGGCGGCATCGGCCTGGCGATAATAGCTGCTGCTGTCGGGAAAGCCGGCCGCCAGCGCGGCGCGGGTCACCGGTTTCCCCTGCTCCAGCGCCTCCCGCAGGCGTCGCGCGCGCCACGCCTGCTGCCAGGCTTTCGGGGTCATGCCGGTGACGGATTTGAATAAACGGTGGAAATGAAACGGGCTGACCGCCAGCTCGCACGCCAGCGCCTCGAGGGTCAGGGGCGCCTCCTGCTCCAGCAGCCGACAGGCCTGCGCCACCTTGTCGATCCTTTGCTGCTGCGGAGAGTCTTTATCCGGCTGGCAGCGTTTGCAGGGGCGGAATCCCGCCGCCACGGCAGCAGCGACGTCAGCAAAAAAGCGCACGTTTTCCCGCCGCGCGCGCCGTGAGCGGCAGGAGGGACGGCAGCAGACGCCGGTGGTCAGTACCGCAAAGACGAACTGACCATCGGCCCGGGTATCACGCTCGCAGACCGCCTTCCAGCGGCGGTCATCGGTATCGGCAACTATCGGTTTCATCACGGGTCTCCTGCTGTAAGTGTATCCTCAGTCTGCGGTAAAGCCCGCAGCAAAAAACCCGCAATCTTGCTTTTTAATTTTTTTCGCCGACGAGAAAGGTACGGAACTGCGGCGACATCCAGGTTTTAAAGCCCTCCCCCTCTTTGACGATCATGTAGACCGCCAGGCCCTGCTCGCGCACCACCTGCTGCGCTTTTTCCGGCCCCAGCACCATCAGCCCGGTATCCCAGCCGTCCGCCTCCAGCGCCGTTGGCGCAATGACGGTCACGGAGACCAGCTTATGGGTTATCGGCTGCCCGGTCTGCGGATCGATGACGTGCGAGATACGTTTGCCATCGAGTTCATAGTAGTTGCGATAGCTGCCGGAGGTGCTGATGCCGTGACCATTGATGTCGACAATCGCCTGAACGGCGTTTTCCCGGTCGGTCGGTTTCTGGATCGCCACCCGCCAGGGCTTGCCTTCGCCGTTCATCCCGCGGCTCACCAGCGCCCCGCCTACCGACACCAGATAGCGGGAGATCCCTTCCTGCTCCATCAAGCGCGCGAGGTGGTCGGCGGCATAGCCTTCCCCCACAGTGGAGAGGTCGACAAACAGATCGGGAATATCTTTTTGCAGGAACTGCCTGCCGCTCTGATTGATAACCTGCAGATGCTGCAGGCCGGTGCGCGCTTTCGCCGCGGCGATCGCCTGCGCATCCGGGGTGGCGACCGGCTGTTTATCCGGGCCAAAGCCCCACAGGTTGACCAGCGGCCCTACGGTAATATCCATCGCGCCGTGCGTTTTGGCGCCAATCCGCAGCGACAGGGTGACGATATCCGCCATCGCTTCGCTCACCGGCCAGGGCCGGGTATCCGTCGCGTGGTTGAAACGCATCAGCGCCGAGTCGTTTTTCCAGGTCGACAGCAGGCGATCGTCGGCGTCCAGCTGGGCCTGAACCTTGGCGCGCAGCGCCTGCGCCTTTGCCTCATCCACGCCGATAACGCTGACCCGCCAGAAGGTGCCCATTGTTTTGCCATCCAGCACGGTGGCCGTTGATGCGGGTGTCGCGGGAGTGGTGGCTGAATCGCAGCCAGAGAACAGTACGCAGGCGCCCAACAGCGCGGCGCGAAAGAAAGTCATATCCATTAATCGAGGCTCCTCTTACCAGGGCGACAAGAGTATACCAGCGAGGTTAAACCAGACATAAAAAAAGGCGCCGGAGGCGCCTTTTTGTTATGCATCTTGCGACTTAGAACTGGTAAACCAGGCCCAGTGCAACCACGTCGTCGGTAGAAACACCGGCGTTGCGGGTGAAGCTGTTGTCGTCCAGCAGGTTGATTTTGTAATCAACATAGGTGGACATGTTTTTGTTGAAGTAGTAGGTCGCGCCCACGTCAACATATTTCAGGATGTCCTGGTCGCCGTAGCCTTCCAGATCCTTACCTTTAGACTGCAGGTAAGCCACGGACGGACGCAGACCGAAGTCGAACTGGTACTGAGCAACCACTTCGAAGTTCTGCGCTTTGTTAGCAAAGCCCAGAGAACCAGCGCGGGTCGCGTTGTAGGTCTGGGTGTACTGAGTGGCCAGGTAGATGTTGTTCGCGTCGTATTTCAGACCGCCGGTGTAGGTTTCAGCGTTGTCGCCGTTACCCAGAACCAGGTTGTTCTGATCGTCGGTACGTTTAGAGTGAGAGTACGCGAAACCAGCGCTGATGCCATCAAAGATGTCATAAGTTACAGAGGTACCGAAGCCGTCGCCGTTCTGTTTCTGAGCGCCACGACCGTTGTTGGTCGCGCCTTCGCCGCTGACGCTGCCGTTTTTACCCTGGTACTGCAGAGCAAAGTTCAGGCCGTCAACCAGACCGAAGAAGTCAGAGTTACGGTAGGTTGCAACGCCGTTAGCACGGGACTGCAGGAAGTTGTCAGAACCGTAGGTGTCGCCGCCGAATTCCGGCAGAACGTCGGTCCAGGACGTTACGTCGTATACTACGCCGTAGTTACGACCGTAGTCGAAAGAGCCCGCGTCGCCAAATTTCAGACCGGCGAATGCCAGACGAGTCCATGCCTGATTGCTGGAGCTTTCAGTGTTGTTCGCCTGAACGTTGTATTCCCACTGGCCGTAACCGGTCAGCTGGTCGTTGATCTGAGTTTCGCCTTTCACGCCTACACGCATGTAGGTCTGGTCGCCGTCGACGCTCTTGTCGTCAGAGAAGTAGTGCAGACCGTCAATTTTACCGTACAGGTCTAATTTGTTGCCGTCTTTGTTATAAATTTCAGCCGCATTTGCTGCGCCTGCTACCAGCAGAGCCGGTACCAGGAGGGACAGTACTTTAACTTTCATGTTATTAACCCTCTGTTTGTTATATGCCTTTTATTATGCCACTGCTTACTGATTACCCTTCTAATCAGTCGGCTATTTCATTGTGCTGCAAAATGCAGAATAATCCAACAAGAATATGATACTAAAACTTCTAAGATGTTTCAAAGTTCCCACAAGATGTTTCAATTTGTAAATATGGCGGAACTTTTTTTTACCCCAAAATGGCCAGGGAAATACGCACTAATAATCAAAAAAATTATTTAGCCATTTAAAATCAACACGATATACAAAACTAAGCCTATAGCACTGAATGGTAAAACAAAATGATCATCGGTGACTAAAATAATAGTCGCTATCATCATTAACTTTATTTATTACCGTCATTCAGTTCTGAATGTCTGTTTACCCCTATTTCAACCGGATGCCTCGCATCCGGTTTTTTTTACCCTTCTTTACACAACTTTAATTTATCTGTGCTACAGCCAATGATTCCCTAACGACTATTAATCAATCAATTAGGCCGTCTTTTGCGCTTATTCTGCCAATGTCTTGTTATTTCGTGCGATTCCTGGCTTTTGTTTCTGTCAATATCGTCACTGGTCAGTCTTGCGGACGCGGTTTCATTTACGCTTCGTTTCTAAGATAATTCCTGGGCGGTATCGCGCCGCTGGCACCAATCTGTAGTATGGATTTACGCCATTAGCCTTTATACTGCCTGCAGCATCTGCTTTGTTGCCAGTTACTCTGGCGCTACATCCTGTTTACAAACAATGATGAGTCGTTCAGCCACAAGATGACCCCGAAAAAATTCTCTCTGATCCCCGGCAACATCAGCCGCTTCTTCATTTTGATGGTTATTGTCCTGCTGGCGACGATGGGGGTGATGATTCAAAGCGCCGTCAATGCCTGGCTGAAAGAGAAGAGCTATCAGGTAGTTGATGTCTCCCATGCCCTGCACCAACGCATTGATACCTGGCGCTATGCCACCTGGCAGATCTACGACAATATCGCCGCCACCTCCGCCAACACCGCCAGCGGCGGTCTGCAGGAGACGCGTTTAAAGCAGGACGTGTACTATCTGGAGAAGCCCCGGCGTAAAACCGAAGCCCTGATCTTTGGCTCCCACGACAGTTCGACCCTCGAGATGACGCAGAAAATGTCCGATTATCTGGATATTTTGTGGGGCGCGGAGACCATTCCGTGGTCGATGTACTATCTCAATGGGCTGGACAATAGCCTGATCCTTATCTCCACCCTGCCGTTGAAGGACCTCTCCTCAAGCTTTAAAGAGTCAACGATCAGCAGCGTGGTGGAATCCCGGCGCGCGGAAATGCTGCTGCAGGCCAATACCCTTGATGAGCGCGAGACCTTCTCGCCGCTGCGCCATCTTGCCTGGCAGAACGCGCACTACTTTACGTTACGTACTACCTTCAATCAGCCAGGACACCTGGCAACGGTGGTCGCCTTCGACCTGCCGATTAACGATCTGATCCCGCCGGGCATGGCGCTGGATAGCTTTCGTATCGAGCCTGATCCCACGCAAAATGTGGCCGCCAGCCCCGAGAAAGAGGCTAGCGATCATATCGGGATCACCTTCAACGGCATGCAGATTGACATCGCCACCGACATCAGCACCACCGGTATGCAGTTAGTGTGGACGGTACCGATGAGCACCATGCTGCTGGAATCCCTGCAAAACATTCTTCTGCCGCTGCTGCTTAACATTGGCCTGCTGGCGCTGGCGCTGTTCGGTTTCACGACCTTTCGGCATTATAAAGGTCGCAGCAGCGCCTCGGGCGCCGGGCTCCCCTCCGCCGCCAATAGCGAACTGCGTTTACTGCGTGCCCTTAATGAAGAAATTGTTTCTTTGCTGCCGCTGGGGCTGCTGGTCCACGATCAGGAAGCCAACCGAACGGTGATCAGCAACCCAATTGCCGACCATCTGCTTCCGCACCTGAATCTGCAGAACATCACTAACATGGCGGACCAGCATCAGGGGGTGATCCAGGCCACCGTCAACAACGAACAGTATGAGATCCGCCAGTATCGCAGCCAGGTTGCGCCGCGCACGCAGATCCTGATTATCCGAGACCAGGACCGCGAAGTGCTGGTCAATAAAAAGCTCAAACAGGCCCAGCGCTTGTATGAGAAAAACCAGCAGGGCCGGACGACCTTTATGCGGCATATCGGCAGCGCCCTGAAGCAGCCAGCCCTTAACCTGGCGGCTGAGGCAGCGGCGCTCGACGGCGCGGAGAGCCGGACGCTGGCGCAGCATGCCGATGAGCTGGTCAAACTGATCGATGATATTCAGCTCGCCAACCTGCTGGAAAGCGATGCCTGGAAAACCAGCCAGTCGCTGTTCTCGGTGCAGGAGCTGATCGACGACGTCGTACCGGAGGTGCTGCCGGCGATGAAGCGCAAGGGTCTGCAGTTGCTTATCAATAACGCGCTGCCTGCCGGCGAGCAACGCTATGGCGACCGTGAAGCCCTGCGGCGCACGCTGGTACTGCTGATCCAGTATTCCATCACCACCACGCCTATCGGCAAGATCTCCCTCGACGTCTGCCAGGAAGAGTCGGCCAGCGATCGCCTGACCTTCCGCATACTGGATACTGGCAACGGGGTCTCGGCAAACGAGATCGACAATATGCACTTCCCGTATCTCAATGAGACTCAGAGCGATCTGTACGGCAAAGCGAACGCCCTTACCTTCTGGTTATGTGACCGTATGACGCGCAAGCTGGGCGGGCAGTTGACCATCAAAGCGCGGGAGTCGCTGGGGACTCGCTATAGCCTGCATCTGAAAATGCCGGCCAGCGAAGAGGCGCCAGAGGCGGGAGAACATCTGCTGGATGACGTTATCGTCCTGCTGGATGTGACCTCCAGCGAAGTACGGCGGATTGTCACCCGCCAGCTGGAGAGCTGGGGGGCGTCCTGCATCACGCCGGACGATCGAGCGACAAGTCAAGCGTTCGATCTGTATTTAACGGATAATCCGTCTAATCTTACTGCTTCGGGCTTGCTTTTAAGCGATGATGAGGTTGGGATACGCAAAATCGGCCCGGGCCAACTGCGGGTCAACTTTAATATTAGCACGGCGATGCAGGAGGCTATCCTGCAGCTTATTGAGCAGCAGCTGGCGGAGGAGGCGGTTCAGCCCGCCACCTCAGGAAACGAGAGTAACGCCGAACTCCATGCCAGCGGCTATTACGCACTGTTTGCCGATACGGTACCGGATGATGTTCAGAGATTGTATACTGAAAACGAAGCGGGTGATTTTGCTGCTCTGGCGCAAACCGCCCACCGCCTCAAAGGGGCATTTGCTATGCTTAATCTGATACCCGGCAAGCAGTTATGTGAAACGCTTGAGCATCTGATTCGCGAAAAGGATGCGCAAGGCATAGAAAAATATATCAGCGACATTGACGCTTACGTCAAGAGCTTGCTGTAGAAGGTAGCCTTATACATGAACACTATGAACGTAATTATTGCCGATGACCATCCGATTGTACTGTTCGGTATTCGTAAGTCACTTGAGCAAATTGAGTGGGTGAACGTCGTTGGCGAGTTTGAAGACTCCACGGCCCTTATCAACAATCTTCCGAAGCTGGACGCCCATGTGCTGATCACCGATCTGTCCATGCCCGGTGATAAATACGGCGACGGGATCACGCTGATCAAATACATCAAGCGCCACTTCCCGGATCTGTCGATCATTGTTCTGACCATGAACAATAACCCGGCGATCCTCAGCGCGGTGCTGGATCTGGATATCGAAGGGATCGTCCTCAAGCAGGGGGCGCCGACCGATCTGCCTAAAGCGCTGGCCGCGCTGCAGAAAGGAAAGAAATTCACCCCGGAAAGCGTCTCTCGTCTGCTGGAAAAAATCAGCGCCAGCGGCTATGGCGATAAACGTCTGTCGCCGAAAGAGAGCGAAGTGCTGCGTCTGTTCGCCGAAGGCTTCCTGGTGACCGAGATCGCCAAAAAGCTGAACCGCAGCATCAAAACCATCAGTAGCCAGAAAAAGTCGGCGATGATGAAGCTGGGCGTCGAAAACGACATCGCCCTGCTGAACTACCTCTCCTCCGTCTCGCTGAGCTCGACGGACAAAGAGTAATCCCGACGCGCTCTCCGTCTCGCCCCGGCGAGACGGAGCTCCCGATTATTCCCGCCCTTTACGTACCCGCGCCGCATATACCGTCAGCGTTTGCTTCAGCACGTCAAGCGTCACCGGCTTGGACAGACAGCTGTCCATCCCCGATTCCAGACAGCGCTGCTTCTCTTCCGCCAGGGCATTGGCCGTTACGCCAATCACTGGCAGCGTCAGGCCAAGCTGACGAATGCGCTGCGTCAGACGATAACCATCCATATTAGGCATGTTGACGTCGCTGAGCACAATATCGATGTGCTGCTTGCTGAGGACGTTGAGCGCGTCGACCCCGTCGTTGGCGGTCACGCACTGGTAGCCGAGCGATCCCAGCTGATCCGCCAGCAGGCGGCGGTTGATCGGATGATCGTCGACCACGAGAATCATCATGTCGTCGTTATTGCCGACCTGCGCCTCCGGCGCCATCAGCGCCCGGCTATTCTCCACACTGGCCAGCGCGACGTGGAAAATACGTCCCAACAGCGGCAGCAGTTCATGCGGCGTCGTCACGCTATGCAGCCACTCGCCGGCGGCCCGCTCCTGCGGAATACCGATATGACGACGGCAGAAGATGACCATCGCCCTTCCCTGCCAGCCGCTCAGCGCTTCATCGTCAGTGAGTAAGACATCCTCGGCGTCCGGGGTTTCTCCGGCATGGCGGCGTACCGTCAGGCCGTGATAGCTGAGCAGCGAGGTGACGAACATCGCCAACGAGGTATTGTGGATGGCCAGCCAGCAGGTCTTGCCAGCGAAACCGTCCGCCGTCACCTGCGGCGTGTTCTGCACGCCATACAGCGGGATGCGGATGGTAAAGCGGCTGCCCATTCCCGGCTCCGTTTCCACGGCGATATCGCCATCCATCATGCTGATCAGTTTTTCGCAGATCGCCAGGCCAAGACCGGTGCCCTGGAAGTTGCGCTGCACGCCGGTCCCCACCTGGAAGAAAGGGTCGAAGAGGCGCAATACCTCTTTCGCCGGGATCCCCTCCCCGGTGTCGCGGACGCTAATCTGCAGATAATCTCCCGCGCACTGAACGTGGAGGATAATGCAGCCGGTGTCGGTGAACTTGATCGCATTGCTCAGCAGGTTTGAGATCACCTGCTGCAGACGCATCGGGTCGCCGGACATCTGTTCCGGAACGTCCGGTTCGATAAAGCAGTACAGACCCAGCTGCTTGCGCACCACCAGCGGCAGATAGTTGGCGGAGATATGGTTCATGACCTCGCGCGGGGAAAATTCCCGCGGCTCGATCTTCAACTGCTCGGACTCGATTTTGGAGAAATCGAGAATATCGCTGATGATTTTCAGCAGCAGGCTCGAGGAGTTGTTCATCGCCGTCACCAGGCGATCGACGCCTTTCGGCAAGGCTTTAGTCTGCAGCAGATCGAGGTTACCAATGATGCCATACAGCGGGGTACGCAGCTCATGGCTGACGGTGGCAAGGAACATCGATTTCGACTGGCTGGCCTGCTCCGCCGCCTGGGCCATCTCCTGCAGCGACTCCTCCATCTTCACGCGGGCGGAAACGTCCACCAGCACGCAAATCGCCACGTTTTCATTGCGATAGCGCGAGTGGACAAAGCTAATCTGCAGGTTGGTATGGTTGCTGGTCAGCACATCGACAAAGTTGACCTGCTGGCCGCAGATAATCTGCGTCAGCCGCTGGCGGTCCTCGTGGGTCAGCATGTTCAGATAGTTGTGCGCCAGCTCGTTACTGAGAATGTTGGTTCCGTCGAGGGTGCGCAGAATACAGATCCCCACCGGGGCGGAGGCCACGATTTTGCGGTTGAACTGCTCATGCTCTTCCAGCCGTTGAGCGTCATTTTCCGCCGGGATAAAAATGCGCCGCTCATACATCCGCGCCAGCGCAAACAGCATCGCACCGCTGAGGATATTGAGAACGATGGCGTTGATGATCAGCATGCGGATCCGCTCCAGCACCTGGTCTACCGAGACGGAATAGACGATGCTCAGGGAGGACGGCGCGAGGCTTTTCTTCAGCACCAGCTCGCGGAAACCCGTGCTGTAGCCAAACCACATTCGCTCCTGCATCCACTTCGCTTCGCTCTGGATTTTGCCTTCCGCGCCGGCCAGCGAGATCAGCGGCTGGCCGTTATCGTCGAAGATCGTCACGCTCATCGGCAGGCTGCCCGGCGTAAAGAAGCTTTCCATGCGGATGGTCTGCTCCACGCCGAGCATCGCCTGCAGGCGATTGGCCATATAGATCGGCGTCAGGGCGTAAAAGTAGCCCACCCCGGGGCGCACGCCCTGGCTTATCCAGAACAGGTTGTTGCCGCGCTCGTTTTGCGGCGCATTGCGGTATTGCTCAATGCGTTGATGCAGGACTTTCAGCGCCTGATCGCGCTCAATCGGCACGTCCCGCAGGCCAAAGTTGGCCATACACAGATTATCGCTGCCGATGAGAAAGATGCGGTTAAGGTCGTAGGCGGCGGTAAAATTATCCCGCCAGTAGCGCATAAACCACGCCAGCGATTGGAGCGAATTACGCCAGGCGCTACTCATCGCGCTGCAGTCGGAGTCAGGATACAGGGGTTCAAAGCTGGGGATCGCAATATCGCCGCTTTGCCCTTGCGCTACCGCATCCCCTGCCGACAGCCGGTTACCGGCGACATACTTCAGCTCTTTAATCACGTCCGCCGTACGCTGAATGTAGCGCTGGGCCTGATCGGCATTGAGATTGAGCTCCTGATGGATCTCGGCTTCCCGCTCGTGTAGCGCGTTGACGATATAAAACACAGAGACAAACGCAATCAGCAGCCACAGCAATACCGCCAGCGCTCTGAACAGATAACGTGAAACCTTCAGGGTTGTGTGGAAAGAGGCAAGATATTTCAATGTGGCGATGCTCGGCCGTCAGGGACTCAACAGAATGGGGTTAAAGTAGCGGTAAACCGGCTTTGCCGCAATGTTAATGCAAAAAGGGCCGGGAGAATACCCGGCCCTTTCAGAACATTTACCTGGGACGATTACTCTTCGTCTTCGGCGATGTCGTCATCGGTATCTGCTTCCGGGGCGATATCATCATCGCCTTCCGCCGCGCTACCGTCGATGGCGTCCAGCTCTTCATCGTCTACCGGCTCAGCGACGCGCTGCAGACCCACCACGTTTTCATCTTCCGCGGTGCGGATGAGGATCACGCCCTGGGTGTTACGGCCCACGATGCTCACTTCGGAAACGCGGGTACGCACCAGCGTCCCGGCGTCGGTGATCATCATGATCTGATCGCAATCATCCACCTGTACGGCGCCGACCACGGAACCGTTACGCTCGGTGACTTTGATCGAGATAACGCCCTGGGTAGCACGCGACTTGGTCGGATACTCAGCCGCGGCGGTACGTTTACCGTAACCGTTTTGCGTCACCGTCAGGATCGCGCCTTCGCCGCGCGGAATAATCAGCGAGACGACGCTGTCGTTTTCCGCCAGCTTAATGCCGCGTACGCCGGTGGCGGTACGGCCCATGGCGCGAACGGCATCTTCTTTGAAGCGCACGACCTTGCCGGCCGCGGAGAACAGCATCACTTCGTCCTGACCAGAGGTCAGATCGACGCCGATCAGCTCATCGCCTTCGTTCAGGTTCACCGCGATGATGCCAGCGGAACGCGGACGGCTGAACTCGGTCAGCGCGGTTTTCTTCACGGTACCGCTGGCGGTGGCCATAAAGACGTTAACGCCCTCTTCGTACTCGCGGACCGGCAGGATAGCGGTGATACGCTCATCGGCTTCCAGCGGCAGCAGGTTGACGATCGGACGACCGCGCGCGCCGCGGCTGGCTTCCGGCAGCTGATAGACCTTCATCCAGTACAGACGACCGCGGCTTGAGAAGCAGAGGATAGTGTCATGGGTGTTGGCCACCAGCAGGCGGTCAATAAAGTCTTCTTCTTTAATGCGCGCTGCCGATTTGCCTTTACCGCCACGACGCTGTGCTTCGTAGTCGGTCAACGGCTGATACTTCACATAGCCCTGATGCGACAGGGTGACCACCACGTCTTCCTGGTTGATCAGATCTTCGATGTTGATATCAGCGCTGTTGGCGGTGATTTCGGTACGACGTTCGTCGCCGAACTGGTCGCGGATCAGCTCCAGCTCTTCGCGAATCACTTCCATCAGACGGTCGGCGCTGCCGAGGATGTGCAGCAGTTCCGCGATCTGTTCCAGCAGCTCTTTATATTCGTCGAGCAGTTTTTCATGCTCAAGGCCGGTCAATTTCTGCAGACGCAGATCCAGAATCGCCTGAGCCTGCTGCTCGGTCAGGTAGTATTTACCCTCGCGCACGCCGAACTCTGGCTCCAGCCATTCCGGACGCGCGGCGTCATCACCGGCACGTTCCAGCATCGCCGCGACATTACCGAGATCCCACGCCTGGGCAACCAGCGCCGCTTTCGCTTCAGCCGGGGTCGGCGCGCGACGGATCAGTTCGATAATCGGGTCGATGTTGGCCAGCGCCACGGCCAGCGCTTCGAGGATATGCGCCCGGTCGCGCGCTTTGCGCAGTTCGAAAATCGTACGACGGGTCACCACTTCGCGGCGGTGGCGCACGAAGGCGGCGATGATGTCTTTCAGGTTCATGATCTTCGGCTGGCCATGGTGCAGCGCAACCATGTTGATACCGAAGGAGACCTGCAGCTGGGTCTGGGAATAGAGGTTGTTGAGCACCACTTCCCCTACCGCGTCGCGCTTCACTTCAATCACGATGCGCATCCCGTCTTTATCAGACTCATCACGCAGCGCGCTGATGCCTTCCACGCGTTTTTCTTTTACCAGCTCGGCGATTTTCTCAATCAGGCGCGCTTTGTTCACCTGATAAGGAATTTCATGCACGATGATGGTTTCGCGGCCGGATTTGGCGTCCACTTCCACTTCCGCGCGCGCGCGGATGTAGACTTTACCGCGACCGGTGCGGTAGGCCTCTTCAATGCCGCGACGGCCGTTGATAATGGCGGCGGTCGGGAAATCAGGGCCAGGAATATGCGCCATCAGCCCTTCAATGCTGATGTCTTCGTCGTCGACATAGGCCAGACAGCCGTTGATCACTTCCGTCAGGTTATGCGGCGGTATGTTGGTGGCCATCCCGACGGCGATCCCGGAGGCGCCGTTTACCAGCAGGTTAGGAATTTTGGTCGGCATGACGTCCGGAATACGCTCCGTACCGTCATAGTTGTCAACGAAATCGACCGTCTCTTTTTCAAGATCGGCCATCAGCTCATGAGCGATTTTCGCCAGACGAATTTCGGTATAACGCATCGCCGCGGCGGAGTCGCCGTCGATGGAACCAAAGTTACCCTGGCCGTCCACCAGCATGTAACGCAGCGAGAACGGCTGCGCCATACGGACGATGGTGTCGTATACCGCGGAGTCGCCGTGCGGGTGGTATTTACCGATTACGTCACCAACGACACGGGCTGATTTTTTATAGGCTTTGTTCCAGTCATTGCCCAATACGTTCATGGCGTAAAGTACGCGACGGTGTACCGGCTTCAGGCCATCTCGGACATCCGGCAGCGCACGGCCAACAATGACCGACATCGCATAATCCAGATAAGAGTTCTTAAGCTCTTCCTCAATGTTGACCGGTGTAATTTCTCTCGCAAGGTCGCTCATCTAACCGCTATCCCTCTACTGTATCCCGGATTCAAAGGTCGCAAATTATAACACAGCCGCGCTAAGAGAGGTAAAGCAATACGGTTTATTCATGGCGCGCTGCTGATATACTCCCAGGTCTGAACAGAAAAGGAGTAAAAGCGCCCATGAATGCCGAAAAAACGTCGGTAGCCCCTAACGTCGATCATGCTGAAATCGCCAAATTCGAAGCCGTCGCCTCGCGCTGGTGGGATCTGGAGGGCGAGTTCAAACCGCTCCACCGCATTAATCCCCTGCGGCTGGGCTATATCGCCGAACGCTCAGGCGGCCTGTTCGGTAAAAAAGTCCTCGATGTCGGCTGCGGCGGCGGCATCCTCGCCGAGAGTATGGCGCGCGAAGGCGCGACGGTCACCGGACTGGACATGGGCGCCGAACCGCTGCAGGTGGCGAAACTGCACGCCCTGGAGAGCGGTATTCAGGTGGAATATGTTCAGGAAACGGTTGAGGAACATGCCGCGAAGCACGCGCAGCAATACGATGTCGTCACCTGCATGGAAATGCTGGAGCACGTCCCTGACCCACAGTCGGTAGTCCACGCCTGCGCGCGGCTGGTGAAGCCTGGCGGTCAGGTCTTCTTCTCCACCATCAACCGCAACGGTAAAGCGTGGCTGATGGCGGTGGTCGGCGCGGAATATGTCATGAAGATGGTGCCCAAAGGCACCCATGATGTGAAAAAGTTTATCAAGCCGGCCGAACTGCTGGGCTGGGTAGATCAGACTACTCTGAAAGAGCAGCATATCATCGGTCTGCATTACAATCCGTTGACCAACACCTTCAAGTTGGCGCCAGGGGTTGATGTTAACTATATGTTGCATACCAGCGCCAAAAAAGCGTGACGTCAGCAGCTGCGCTTATGATGATTGCGCGGCATCAAGCCGCGTGATTATTTCTTCCGATGAAGAAATCAGCACTCGATCAAATTTTCATTTTTTTTTCTGTTTTATTGACTTCTTCTCCAGGCCTTATGCGACGTGGACTTGCGGATTATTACCCTTCCGCAACCTCAATTTAACGTCAAAATCAACCCTTGTACTCAAAAGATTCCTTACTAAAATACTCACCATATAGCGTTCCTTTTATCGACAACCCCCTACATATAGTATTTATCCACAGAGTTAGTCACAACGGCCTTCTGTGGATAAACGGGGGATATTTTCTTTCACGGACAGGTAAAATCCACATGAATCAGAGTCTGCTGGTGACAAAGCGCGACGGGACCACCGAGCGCATCAATCTCGACAAAATCCATCGCGTACTGGATTGGGCGGCAGAAGGACTGAATAACGTTTCGATTTCCCAGGTAGAGCTGCGCTCGCATATCCAGTTCTATGACGGCATTAAAACCGCGGACATCCACGAAACCATTATTAAAGCCGCTGCGGACCTGATCTCCCGCGAGGCGCCGGATTACCAGTACCTCGCCGCGCGTCTGGCGATCTTCCACTTGCGTAAAAAAGCCTTCGGCCAGTTTGAGCCGCCGGCGCTTTACGATCACGTGGTGAAGATGGTCGAGAAGGGTAAATACGATCATCATCTGCTGGAAGACTACACGGAAGAAGAGTTCCAGCAGATGGACGGTTTCCTCGACCACTGGCGCGACATGAACTTCTCCTATGCTGCCGTGAAGCAGCTGGAAGGCAAGTATCTGGTACAGAACCGCGTCACCGGCGAAATTTATGAGAGCGCGCAGTTCCTTTATATTCTGGTGGCTGCCTGCCTGTTCTCTAACTACCCGCGCGAAACGCGTCTGGACTACATCAAGCGTTTCTACGACGCGGTGTCGACCTTTAAAATCTCGCTGCCGACGCCGATCATGTCCGGCGTGCGTACCCCGACCCGTCAGTTCAGCTCCTGCGTGCTGATCGAGTGCGGCGACAGCCTGGATTCCATCAATGCCACCTCCAGCGCGATCGTGAAATACGTTTCCCAGCGCGCCGGCATCGGCATCAACGCCGGCCGCATTCGCGCGCTGGGCAGCCCGATCCGCGGCGGCGAAGCCTTCCACACCGGCTGCATTCCGTTCTACAAACATTTCCAGACCGCGGTGAAATCCTGCTCGCAGGGCGGCGTTCGCGGCGGCGCGGCGACCCTCTTCTACCCAATGTGGCATCTGGAAGTGGAAAGCCTGTTGGTGCTGAAAAACAACCGCGGTACCGACGCCAACCGCGTTCGTCACATGGACTACGGGGTGCAGATCAATAAGCTGATGTACACCCGTCTGCTGAAGGGCGGCGACATTACCCTGTTCAGCCCTTCCGACGTCCCGGGCCTGTATGACGCCTTCTTCGCCGATCAGG
The DNA here is from genome assembly GCF_018223875.1 of Klebsiella sp. 54. Lineage (NCBI taxonomy): Bacteria > Pseudomonadati > Pseudomonadota > Gammaproteobacteria > Enterobacterales > Enterobacteriaceae > Klebsiella > Klebsiella sp. 54. Next base: position 275,868 of record NZ_JAGRRA010000010.1, on the reverse strand, counting down.
ACGAGTTTGAGCGCCTGTACACCCAGTACGAGCAGGACGACAGCATTCGCAAGCAGCGCATTAAAGCGGTTGAGCTGTTCTCGCTGATGATGCAGGAGCGCGCCTCCACCGGCCGCATCTACATCCAGAACGTCGACCACTGCAACACCCACAGCCCGTTCGATCCGGTGGTCGCCCCGGTGCGCCAGTCTAACCTGTGCCTGGAGATCGCTCTGCCGACTAAACCGCTGGAAGACGTCAACGACGAAAACGGTGAAATCGCGCTGTGCACCCTGTCGGCCTTCAACCTCGGGGCTATCGACAGCCTCGACGAGCTGGAAGAGCTGGCGGTGCTGGCGGTGCGTGCCCTGGACGCGCTGCTCGACTATCAGGATTACCCCATCCCGGCCGCCAAACGCGGCGCAATGGGCCGCCGTACGCTGGGCATCGGCGTGATCAACTTCGCTTACTATCTGGCGAAGCATGGCAAACGCTACTCCGACGGCAGCGCCAACAACCTGACCCACAAAACGTTCGAAGCGATTCAGTACTACCTGCTGAAGGCCTCCAACGAGCTGGCTATCGAACAGGGCGCCTGCCCGTGGTTCAACGAAACCACCTATGCGCAGGGTATTCTGCCGATCGATACCTACAAAAAAGACCTGGACAGCATCGTCAGCGAATCCCTGCACTACGACTGGGAAGCGCTTCGCGAGTCCATTAAAACCCACGGCCTGCGCAACTCTACGCTCTCCGCGCTAATGCCGTCCGAGACCTCGTCGCAGATCTCCAACGCCACCAATGGCATCGAGCCGCCGCGCGGTCACGTGAGTATCAAAGCCTCGAAGGATGGGATCCTGCGCCAGGTGGTGCCGGATTACGAAAACCTGCAGAACGCCTACGAGCTGCTGTGGGAAATGCCAAACAACGACGGCTACCTGCAGCTGGTGGGTATCATGCAGAAGTTTATCGACCAGTCGATCTCTGCGAATACCAACTACGATCCGACGCGCTTCCCGTCCGGAAAAGTGCCGATGCAGCAGTTGCTGAAAGACCTGCTCAACGCCTATAAATTCGGCGTCAAAACGCTGTACTATCACAACACCCGTGATGGCGCTGAAGACGCTCAGGATGACCTGGCCCCGTCCATTCAGGACGACGGCTGCGAAAGCGGCGCTTGTAAGATCTAAGGTATTTTTGCCGGGTGGCGCTATGCTTACCCGGCCTACGATTTTGTAGGCCCGGCCAACCCATTCCCGCCGGGCAATACAGTTCAACAGGACTCACTTCAATGGCATACACCACTTTTTCACAGACGAAAAACGATCAGCTGCTTGAGCCAATGTTTTTTGGCCAGCCGGTTAACGTGGCCCGCTACGATCAGCAAAAATACGACATCTTTGAAAAGCTGATTGAAAAGCAGCTCTCCTTCTTCTGGCGCCCGGAAGAGGTTGACGTTTCCCGCGATCGCATCGACTACCAGGCGCTGCCGGAACATGAAAAACACATTTTCATCAGCAACCTGAAGTACCAGACGCTGCTCGACTCCATCCAGGGCCGCAGCCCGAACGTCGCTCTGCTGCCGCTGATCTCCATCCCGGAGCTGGAGACCTGGGTGGAAACCTGGGCCTTCTCTGAGACCATTCACTCGCGCTCGTACACCCATATCATCCGCAACATCGTCAACGATCCGGCGACCGTGTTCGACGATATCGTCACCAACGAGCAGATCCAGAAGCGTGCCGAGGGGATCTCCCACTATTACGATTCGCTGATCGAGATGACCAGCTACTGGCACCTGCTGGGCGAAGGCACCCACACCGTCAACGGCAAGACCGTGACCGTCAATCTGCGCGAGCTGAAAAAGAAACTCTATCTGTGCCTGATGAGCGTTAACGCCCTGGAAGCGATCCGCTTCTACGTCAGCTTCGCCTGCTCCTTCGCTTTCGCCGAGCGCAAACTGATGGAAGGCAACGCCAAAATTATCCGCCTGATCGCCCGCGATGAAGCGCTGCACCTGACCGGCACTCAGCATATGCTGAACCTGCTGCGCTCCGGCAGCGACGATCCGGAAATGGCGGAAATCGCCGAAGAGTGCAAACAGGAGTGCTATGATCTGTTCGTGCTGGCGGCCCAGCAGGAGAAAGAGTGGGCGGACTACCTGTTCCGCGACGGCTCGATGATTGGCCTGAACAAAGATATTCTCTGCCAGTACGTCGAGTACATCACCAATATCCGCATGCAGGCGGTGGGCCTTGATCTGCCGTTCCAGACCCGCTCCAACCCGATCCCGTGGATCAACACCTGGCTGGTCTCCGACAACGTTCAGGTGGCGCCGCAGGAAGTAGAGGTCAGCTCTTACCTGGTCGGCCAGATCGACTCTGAAGTCGATGCCGACGATCTGAGCAACTTCCAGCTGTAATGAAGCGGATCTTCTTGAAAATCTCTGACACTCGCCTTGAGTGTCAGGATGAACACCCTTCCCTGTTGGCTGCTCTTGAATCGCATAATATCGACGTCGAGTATCAATGCCGCGCAGGCTATTGCGGCTCCTGCCGCACCCGTCTGGTCTCCGGCCAGGTTGACTGGCTGACCGAGCCGCTGGCCTTTATCCAGCCGGGCGAGATTTTGCCCTGCTGCTGCCGGGCGAAAGGCGATATTGAGATCGAGATGTAGTCTTGTCAGGTGGCGCTACACTTACCTGAGCTACTGTTCCAGGACCGGCCGTTTACGTACTGCCGCCCTGGGCTGCTGAAACTGACGGTGTTGACGGCCTCAAAATCGCTGAGACGTTCCCGGAAGGCCGGAGCAGCCCGCATGGATGCGGGCTGAGGGCCGTGTTTTGCTTGGATGCTGCCTCGGCCCGATCCGAAGCCTGCAGGGATAAGTCGAAGGGACCGCGCAGCGGCGATTTTGCTGGCCGGAGCCCGGGGGTACAGGGGGAGGCGGCGACTGGCCTCCCCCTGTGCGCTCCCTGCGCTATGAAAGGCATAACGCAGAAGAAATATCGGGAGCGCAATCTTCCAGGAAATATCATAGAACAAACGTTATTCCCGGGTCGAAATCGTTGCACGCCGAGAACCGTGTCAACAAAACCGCAGTTCGTACGCCGGGTAAGGCGCAACCGCCACCCGGCTTTTTAGCGTTTCGCGTCCAGGAACTGCACCGCTTTATCCGGGAAATCGGTAAACAAGCCGTCGACGCCCGCCTGGTTATACAGCAGGTCATAGAGCTGATTAACGTTAGTCGCGTACTCCGGCAACTGATCCGCGCGCACGGTGTACGGATGCACCTGCAGATGGCTGGCGTGCGCCTCTTTCACCATCGCCGTCAACTTCACCGCCCCCGGCTTTGAGCCTTCCGCCACCAGCATATGGTAATCCGGACCAATGCCGTCGGCGTATTGTGCAATCTGCGCCATGGCCCCCGGCTTGAACATCCAGTCATAGCTGTAGTTCACCCATTGGCCATCGGCCTGTTTCTGCTGGGTTTCATTCCAGTCGGTATAGGCGATGAGCTGCACCAGATTAAGATCCATGCCCATCTTCGGCTCCAGTTCATTTTTAATGCGCTTCAGCTCGTTGGCGTCAAAGCACTGCAGATAGACCTTATCCTGCTTGCTGGTATAGCCATATTCTTTCAGCACTTTCAGGGTGCTGGCAGCAATATCTTTGCCTTCCTGATGGTGGAACCACGGCGCTTTGATTTCCGGGTAAATACCGATGTTTTTGCCGGTGGAATGATTCAGCCCCTGGACAAACTCAATCTCCTCTTCAAAGGTATGAATGCGGAAATCGGATTTGCCCATCGGGAAACGCCCGGGGTAGGTTTGCACGTTCTTGCCATCTTTCGGCTCAAAGCCTTCGGTAAACTTCAGCGACTTAATCTCGGCCAGGGTAAAGTCGATGGCGTAGAAACGGCCATCTTGACGCGCCCGCTGCGGGAAGCGCTGGGCGACGTCGGTCACCCGGTCGAGATAATGGTCGTGCAACACCACCAGCCGGTCGTCTTTGGTCATCACCAGGTCTTGCTCAAGGTAATCCGCCCCCTGCGCGTAGGCCATCGCTTTCGCCGGCAGGGTATGTTCGGGCAGATAACCGCTGGCGCCCCGGTGGGCGATAACCATTTTATCCGCCGCTGTCGCGCTGAAGCACAGCGCCGAACTGGCCAACATCATGCCGCTCATTAGCGTGGTGAGTTTCATGTTCATCGCCGCTCCTTAGGCTTGTTTCAGCTGTTGATGATGACGGCGTTCACCGAGCATCACGATAACCAGCAGGACGACCGCCAGCACACTGCCGCCGATCATTACCATAAAGCCGCCGTCCCAGCCGAAGAAATCGACGGTGTAGCCGACGATGGCGCTCGCGGCCACGGAGCCGCCGAGATAACCGAACAGACCGGTGAAGCCTGCCGCGGTGCCGGCAGCTTTCTTCGGCGCCAGCTCCAGCGCATGCAGACCAATCAGCATCACCGGGCCGTAGATCAGGAAGCCGATAATAATCATACAGGCCATATCCACGCCCGGGTTACCCGCCGGGTTCAGCCAGTACACGATGGTAGCGATGGTCACCAGGGTCATAAAGAACACGCCGGTGGCGCCGCGGTTGCCTTTAAACACCTTATCCGACATCCAGCCGCACAGCAGGGTGCCCGGGATCCCCGCGTACTCGTACAGGAAGTAGGCCCAGGAGGATTTATCCAGCGCGAAGTGCTTCACCTCTTTCAGGTAGGTCGGCGACCAGTCGAGAATGCCGTAGCGCAGCAGATAAACGAAGACGTTGGCGACCGCGATGTACCACAGCAGCTTGTTCGGCAGAATGTACTGCATAAAGATCTGCTTCGCCGTCAGCTCTTGTTCATGCTCTTCGCTGTAATCGTCCGGGTAGTCATTTTTATATTCTTCGATTGGCGGCAGGCCGCAGGATTGCGGAGTATCGCGCATCATCGCAAAGGCGAAAATCGCCAGCAGGATAGCGGCGAACGCCGGCATATAGAGCGCCGCGTGCCAGTCGTTAAACCAGGCCATACCCAACAGGAACAACAGCGGCGGGATCCCGCCGCCGACGTTATGCGCGCAGTTCCACACTGAAACAATTCCGCCACGCTCTTTCTGCGACCACCAGTGGACCATGGTACGGCCGCACGGCGGCCAGCCCATCCCCTGGAACCAGCCGCAGAGGAACAGCAGCACGAACATGATCATGATGCTCGAGGTGGCCCACGGTACGAAGCCCATCACCAGCATCACCAGCGCGGCGAGGATCAGCCCCGCCGGCAGGAAAATGCGCGGATTCGAACGGTCAGAGACCGATCCCATGATGAATTTCGAAAATCCGTAGGCAATGGAGATGCCGGAAAGGGCGAAACCGAGGTCGCCGCGGGAGAAACCCTGCTCGATAAGATAGGGCATCGCCAGGGCAAAGTTCTTACGAACCAGATAGTAAGCGGCATAACCAAAGAAGATGCCGATAAAAATCTGCCAGCGTAACCGACGATAGAGCGGGTCGATCTCCGCGGCTGGCAAACGCGCTTTATGCGCGGCGGGTTTAAAAATACTTAACATATCAGCCTCCGTGGCCCTTGCTGTTTTTTACTAACGTCACGACAACAATCCCAGATTAATCACTAACTTCGAATCTGGCCGCGATGGTAGGCAATACGTAGAGCTGATACTGTGAAACATCGCACAATTTGTTACAGAAATATGACAAAAGGTTCCAATGTGAGCACGAAATCACATAACACGCTCAAATAACGCGCGAATATGCTCGAAATCAAACAATAACCTTATAGACTGTGGCTAAATGGTGTTAAACGAAAGCAAAGGAGCTGAAGATGACGGGACGTCTGGATAGCGAGGTTATTATCATCGGCGGCGGAGCAACCGGCGCCGGTATCGCCCGCGATTGCGCCCGGCGCGGATTACGCACACTGCTCATTGAGCGTCATGATATCGCCACCGGGGCCACCGGCCGTAATCATGGGCTGCTGCACAGCGGCGCCCGCTATGCGGTGACTGACAACGAATCCGCCCGCGAATGCATCAGTGAGAACCGCATCCTGCGCCGTATCGCCCGTCACTGTATCGAACCAGCCGGCGGTCTGTTCATAACCCTGCCTGAAGACGATCTGGCATATCAGCAGACCTTTATCGCCGCCTGCCAGCAGGCTGGCATAGAGGCCACGCCGCTCTCTGCGCAGGAGGCGCTGCGCCGCGAGCCCGCCGTCAACCCGGCGCTGCTGGGGGCGGTGCAGGTTCCGGACGGCACCATTGACCCGTTTCGCCTCACCGCGGCCAATATGCTCGACGCCCGCGAACACGGCGCGCAGATCCTCACCGGCTGCGAAGTCACTGGCCTGCTGCGCCAGGGCGATCGCGTCTGCGGCGTCCAGGTATACGACAGTCAGCTTCACCAGGCCCGCACGCTGTACGCCGGGGTAGTGGTTAATGCCGCCGGGATCTGGGGGCAGCGCATTGCGGAATATGCCGACCTGCGCATCACCATGTTCCCGGCGAAGGGATCGCTGTTGATCCTCGACCACCGGATTAACAACCTGGTGATCAACCGCTGCCGTAAGCCGGCCGATGCCGATATTCTGGTGCCCGGGGATACCATCTCGCTGATCGGCACCACCTCGATGCATATTCCTTATGACGAAATTGACGACAACCGGGTCACGACCGCGGAAGTCGATACCCTGCTGCGCGAAGGCGAAAAGCTGGCGCCGGTCATGGGCCGCACCCGGATCCTCCGCGCCTACTCCGGCGTCCGCCCGCTGGTGGCCAGCGACAACGATCCCAGCGGACGCAGCGTCAGCCGCGGCATCGTCCTGCTCGACCATGCTCAGCGTGACGGCATGGAAGGCTTCATTACCATCACCGGCGGCAAGCTGATGACCTATCGCCTGATGGCCGAGTGGGCCACCGACGCCGTCTGTCGTAAGCTGGGCAACACCACCCCCTGTACCACGGCCGAGAGCCCGCTGCCCGGCTCACAGGAGCCGACGGAAAGCACCCTGCGAAAAATTATCTCCCTGCCTGGCCCGCTGCGCGGCTCTGCCGTCTACCGCCATGGCGATCGCACTCCGGCCTGGCTTGGCGACAGCCGCCAGCACCGTAGCCTGGTCTGCGAATGCGAAGCCGTCACCGCTGGTGAAGTGAAATACGCGGTGGAAAATCTGGCGGTCAACACCCTGCTCGACCTGCGCCGCCGTACCCGGATTGGCATGGGGACCTGCCAGGGGGAACTCTGCGCCTGCCGCGCCGCCGGGCTGCTGCAGCGCTTTAACGTCACCACCCCCGCGCAGTCGTTGGCCCAGCTGTCGGCGTTTCTCAATGAACGCTGGAAGGGCGTGCAGCCCATCGCCTGGGGCGACGCGCTGCGCGAAAGCGAATTCACCCGCTGGGTCTACCTCGGCCTGTGCGGACTGCCACAGGAGCATCAGGATGAAATTTGACTGCGCGATTATCGGCGGCGGACTGGCCGGTCTGCTGTGCGGCCTGACGCTGAATCAGTCCGGCCTGCGCAGCGTTATCATCAGCCGCGGGCAAAGCGCGCTGCATTTTTCCTCCGCGTCGTTAGATCTGCTCTCGGCGCTGCCGAACGGCGATAACGTCACTGACCTCGCGCAAGGTCTGCAGCAGCTCGCTGAACTGCTTCCTGAGCACCCTTATTCCCGGCTCGGTGCCGGGGCGGTGCTCGAATACGCTAAACAGACTGAAGCCCTGCTGACCGCCTGCGGGGCGGTGATGCAGGGCGACGCGCACCACCCGCACCGGCGAGTAACGCCGCTGGGGACGCTGCGCGCGGCGTGGCTATCGCCGCAGGAGGTGCCTGTCGCGCCACTCCCCCGACAAGGGGTCTGCCTGGTGGGGATCAGCGGCTTTGCCGATTTTCAGCCGCATCTCGCCGCCGCCGCGCTCGGGCAAACCGGCGTTACCGCCGTGGCGGCGGAAATCGAGTTACCGCTGCTGGATGTGTTGCGTGACAACCCCACCGAATTTCGCGCCGCCAATATCGCCCGCCTCCTCGACGATGAAAACCACTGGCCTGCCCTGCACGCGGCGCTGCTGCCCCTGGCGCAGCAGCATGAGCTGCTGATCATGCCCGCCTGCTTTGGTCTCGCCGACGATCGCCTGTACCACTGGCTGCAGGCGCGCCTGCCCTGCCCGCTGCGTCTGCTGCCGACGCTGCCGCCTTCGGTTCCCGGGATGCGCCTGCACAGTCTGCTGCAGCGGCAGTTTATTCGCGGCGGCGGCACCTGGCTTGCCGGCGATGAAGTGGTGAACATCAGCCATCGACAGGGCGCCGTCGAGGCCGTCTGGACGCGAAATCACGGCGATATTGCGCTGCGTCCGCGTTTTACCGTGCTGGCCAGCGGCAGCTTTTTCAGTAACGGTCTTGTCGCCACGCGGGAGAGCGTGCGCGAACCCATTCTTGGTCTCGATCTGCAACAGACCCTGCCGCGCGACGACTGGTACCAGCGGGACTTCTTTGCCTCCCAGCCGTGGCAGCGCTTCGGGGTGAAAACCGATGCCCTGCTGCGTCCCCTGCTGGGCGGGCAGCCGTTCAGCAATCTGTTCGCCATCGGTTCGCTGCTCGGCGGGTTCGATGCCATTCAGCTCGGCTGCGGCGGCGGGGTCTGTGCCGTCACCGCGCTGCACGCCGCCAGACAGATCCACGCTCTTGCCGGAGGCCGGCCATGAACGATACCCGTTTTGAAAGCTGCATTAAGTGCACGGTCTGTACCACCACCTGTCCGGTAAGCCGGGTCAATCCGCGTTATCCCGGGCCGAAACAGGCGGGGCCGGATGGCGAACGCCTCCGCCTGAAGGATGGCGCGCTTTACGATGAGGCGCTCAAGTACTGCATCAACTGCAAGCGCTGTGAGGTGGCCTGCCCGTCGGATGTGAAAATTGGCGATATCATTCAACGCGCCCAGGCACAGTACGGCCAGCAAAAGCCGACCCTGCGCGACGCCATCCTCAGCCATACCGACCTGATGGGCACCCTTTCCACCCCCTTTGCCCCACTGGTTAATGCCACCACCGGCTTAAAACCGGTACGCCGCCTGCTCGACGCAGCGCTCCATATCGATCATCGCCGCACGCTGCCGAAATATGGCTTCGGTACCTTCCGCCGCGCTTACCGCCAGCTCGCGGCCCACCAGACGCAGTACCCTGAGCAGGTGGCCTTCTTTCATGGTTGCTACGTCAACTATAACCACCCGCAGCTGGGCAAGGACCTGATTCGCGTCGTCAATGCGCTGGGCACCGGCGTGCAGTTGTTATCAAGGGAAAAATGCTGCGGCGTGCCGCTGATCGCCAACGGCTTTTTTGACAAAGCACGTAAGCAGGCGCTGAGCAACGTCGCCGCGATGCGGGAAAACGCGCTGCCGATCATTGCCACCTCTTCGACCTGCACCTTTACCCTGCGCGATGAATACCCTCACCTCCTGGATGTTGACAACAGCGATCTCCGCGACCGGGTGGAACTGGCCACTCGCTGGATCTGGAAACAACTGGATAGTGGCAAAACGCTACCGCTGCGCCGGCTGCCGCTGAAGGTGGTCTATCACACGCCGTGCCATATGGAGAAAATGGGCTGGTCGCTGTATACCCTCGAACTGCTGCGGCTGATCCCCGGCCTGCAGCTGGAGGTGCTGGATTCCCAGTGCTGCGGCATCGCCGGCACCTACGGGTTTAAGACTGAGAATTACGCGGTATCCCAGGCTATCGGCGCCCCGCTGTTCCGTCAGATTGAGGAGAGCGGAGCCGACATCGTCGTCACCGACTGCGAGACCTGCAAATGGCAGATAGAAATGTCCACCAGCAAACGCTGCGAACATCCGCTGACGGTGCTGGCGCAGGCGCTCGCCTGAGTCCGGCGCCAGCCTGCGCCGTCAATAGCTCGCTTTCCCCTGCGGCTGAGCGCTGGCGGATTTAAACATCGCCAGCCGGCGGTCCAGCGCCTCGGTGTAGAGCATGGTATCGACCCCGACGGCGACGAAATTGGCCCCCCAGGCGAGACATTTTTCCGCCATCGCCGGGTCGACCGCCAGAAATCCGGCCGCTTTTCCCGCCGTGCGAATGCGCCGGATGCTCTGCTCAATCACCCGCTGCACGTCAGGATGGCCGGCATCGTCCGGGTGCCCCAGCGAAGCGGAGAGATCCGCCGGACCGATAAATACGCCGTCAATGCCCTCCACCTCGAGGATAGCGTCCAGATTTTCCAGCGCGGTTCGGCTCTCTACCTGAATCAGCAGACAGAGCTCGTCATTCGCCTCCGCCATATAATTCTCCACTCTGCCCCAGCGCGCCGCCCGGGCCACGCCGGCGCCCACGCCGCGGCTACCGACGGGAGGATAACGGGTTGCCGAGACGACTTCCCGCGCCTGCTCGGCGGTATCGACCATCGGCACCAGCAACGTTCTGGCGCCAATATCCAGCACCTGTTTTATCAGACAGCGGCTGCCCTCCACCGGTCGGATCACCGGCTGACTGGCATAGGGAGCGATGGCCTGGAGCTGATGATAAAGGTCCTGAATGGTGTTCGGGGCATGCTCGCCGTCGATCAGCAGCCAGTCGTATCCCGAAGTTGCAGCGATCTCCGCCATATAGGAGGAGGTCGAGCTCAGCCACAGGCCAATTTGCGTCTCACCGCGTAATAATCCACGTTTGAAGGGGTTAGATAACAGTGCGTTCATAGCGATTCCTTTAATCAATGCTGTACGCTGCCGCGCTGAGGAACCGCGCGGGTGAGGCTTAATGAGAAGATGATGATCACCCCGACGATGGCCACGCCGGCCAGGGTTAACAGTCCGGCGGCGCTGCTGGCGAACAGCGTTTCGGCCTGCACGCGAACGATTGGCGCCAGAAAGCCGCCGATGGCGCCAAACAGGTTAACGAAGCCAATCCCGGCGGCCAGCGCCGTGCCGGAGAGCAGCTGCGTCGGCATCGTCCAGAAGACCGGCTGCACGGCAATCACCCCAACCGCCGCCACGCACAGCGCGATGATAGCCAGCACCGGCGCCACCAGCCCGGAAACCGCAATCCCGACCGCTGCCGCCAGCAGCGTCAGCGCGGCAATATTGCGCCGCTCGCCGGTGCGATCGGAGTAGCGAGGGATAAGCCAGGTGCCGAACAGCGCCGCCACCCATGGGATAGCCGTCACCACCGACGCAATGAAGCCGACTTTGGTGCCCAACAGCGCGGCGACTTGAGTAGGCAGGAAGAAAATCAGGCCATAGACCGCCACCTGAATGGTCATGTAAATCAGCGCCAGCTGCCAGACCCGCCCGTTACGCAGCGCATCGGACAGGCGCGAGGTGACCTTTTTCTCCTCCTCTCGCGCCAGCTCGCCGATCAGCGCCTGTTTCTCCGCAGCGCTCAGGAAGCGGGCATGCTGCGGCGAATCGTCCAGCCAGAAGAAGGTGAACGCTCCCGCGGCGACGGCAAGCAGGCCTTCAATCACAAACATCCAGAACCAGCCGGGATGGCCCATAAACCCATGCATCTCCAGCAGCGCGCCGGATAAAGGCGAACCGAGCGTCAGCGCCAGCGGCGCCCCCATATAAAAAAGCCCCATAATGCTGGCGCGGTTTTGCTGGGGAAACCACTGTGAAGTGAGGTAGATCATGCCGGGGAAGAAGCCCGCCTCCGCCGCGCCCAGCAGGGTGCGTACCAGCAGGAATTTCGCTTCCGTATCCGCCCACGCCATCGCCGCCGACAGCACGCCCCACAGCAGCGTGGTGCAGCCGATCCATTTTCTGGCGCCGAATTTGCGCATCAGCAGGTTGGCCGGTACCCCGAGAAAGGCATAGACCACAAAGAAAATCCCCGCCCCCAGCGCATAGGCTTCGTTGCTGAGGCCCGTATCCAGCTGGTAGGTCTCTTTGGCGAAACCGATATTCGAACGGTCAAGAAACGCCAGCACGTACAGCGCCAGCATAAAGGGGATTAAGCGGGCGCGGTTTTTCTTCACCACGCTCTCCAGCAGAGTGTTGCTCATCATAATATCCTCAGGCGTGGGCCGCCGGGCGGCCCGGGGGATCAGTGTTGATAAGGACGTTTCAGGTTGCAGTCGCGATTGAGCTCGACGCCAAAGCCGGGTTTATCCAGGACCGATTTATGAATGCGCCCCCTCTCAGGCACCGGCTCGCCGAGCAGGATCGGGTCGAACTGCGGACGCAGCGTGGCGCAGTCCGGACTGGTCATCAGAAACTCGCTGAACGGCGTGTTGGTGAAGGTGATCACCGCATGATGTGAGTACACCGACGAGCCGTGCGGCACCACCAGCTGCCCGCGCGCTTTAGCAATAGCCGCTATCTCCACCAGCGTGGTTAAGCCGCCGCACCAGCCGACGTCGGGCTGCATAATATCAATCCCGGTCTCCGACAGGGTGCGGAAGGACTGCAGGGTGCCGTGGTGCTCGCCGCTGGTCACCATCATCCCGGCGGGCGCCTGGCGCTTCAGCTCGCGATAGCCTTCATACTGCTGCGGCGGCAGGCACTCTTCGATCCACTTAAGGTTGTAAGGGGCGCAGGCATGGGCAAGTTTGGTGGCATAGTTAACGTCCTGGCTCATCCAGCAGTCCAGCATTAACCAGAAATCCGGGCCGCATTTTTCGCGCATGTCCGCCACCATGGCGACGTCTTTGCGGATCCCGGCGTCGCCATCGTGCGGCCCCCAGTGGGTGGGCATTTTGCCGCCGATAAAGCCCATCTCCTGCGCCAGATCCGGACGAGCGCCGGTAGCATAGAACTGGATTTCGTCACGCACCGCTCCGCCCAGCAGTTTGTAGACCGGCAGGCCAACCACTTTCCCGAACAGATCCCACAGCGCGAGGTCGACACAGGAGATAGTGTTCATCACCAGACCGCCGGATCCTGCGTAGTAGAGGGTGGCGTTAAGCATCTGGTCATGGATCAGTTTGATATCGCTGACGCATTTGCCTTCGATAAAGCGGTTGAGATGTTTCTCCACGATAAAGCAGCCCATCTCTCCGGCCGTCGACACGGCAAAGCCGGTCTGCCCGTTGTCAGCCTCCACTTCCACAATCAGCGTGCCCAGCACGTTGATGCCAAACGACTGGCGGGACTGCTCATACTGTTTATATTTGCTCATCGGGGTAGCGATATGATCGTCAATCCAGTGGTTAGCCCCCTGATCGTGGTAATCGCCGCCGCCGGCGCCCTGCTCTGCCGTGGCGCCGCCGGTAAACCAGGCACGGACGTGTTTAATTTTCGGTAGGGTCATGGTGTTCTCCTTATGATGAGGCGAGTTGTTCGAAGGGGCTTTTCCACCCCAGCAGTCGTGAAATATCTTTCGCGCAGGCAATCGCCTTACCGGCCAGATAATCGCGATTGTCTTCATTGATTTGCAGACGGGTGCCCACCACCGAGATGGCGGCGGTCAGGTCGTTATTGGCGTTAAAAACCGGGGCGGCCACGCAGCGCACGTCCGGGTAGTCCTCGCCATTATCAAAGCTCCAGCCCCGGGCGCGGATCCGCCGCAGCTCCTCCCGCAGCTGTTGAGCATTGCTGATGGTCGTTGGCGTAGCCCGCTCCCACTGCAATTCATCGATAATGGATGCCTGAACCCCGGCGGGCTGCCAGGCCAGCAAACATTTGCCGATCCCGGAGCGGTAAAGCGACAGGCTCTTTCCTTCGTGCGAACGCACGCTAATGGTGGCGGGTGATTCAATTTTCAGAATGTAGTAGGCGTTACCGTGATCGATAATGCCCAGATGGCAGAGCAGGCCGCACTCATCCATCAGCCGGGTCAGGCGTGGCCGCGCCAGCTCGCGCAGGTCCATTTTGCTTAGCGCCTGCCCGGCCAGCTCCACCAGTTTGGTCCACAGGCAGTAGTTATCCTGATTATCCATACTGATGAAGCGCTGCTTTTTCAGCTCGCCCAGCAGCAGATAAACCGTGCTTTTCGGGATCCCCAGCTCCGCTATTATCGTCGCCGCGCTGCAGGGTCCGATGCGGCCAATTAAATTGAGGATCTCAATCGCGCGGGTCAGCGCCGGGACTTTCGTTGATTCCAACATACTGGACTCCAATCCTGAATACTGGAATCAGTGTTGCGGTTGTCCGGGCGGTAAAGTGTGAGCGACATCGCGGGGCAATCGCTTTCCCGTATGCTGGACCGTTCGCAGCGGAAAATTGCGACTTAACGCACAGAATTTTTTCAGGAGAGTACAACAGGCTGGACAACCGGCGCCAGGGAGAAGCCCGTGCGCCGGGAAACGACTTACAGCGAGAGGGAATCCACCACGTTAATCCAGCCATGTTCGCTGGCCAGCGGTTGGCCATTCAGCCAGCGACGCAGCAGGTTTAATGCCATCATGGCGCAGACTTCCTGACGTACCGCCAGGCTGTGGCGGGTGACGCTGAACTTCACCCGCAGCGCGAAGGTGCCGTCCGGGGTGGCCAGGGCCACGTTAAGATGATCGTTCTCCTGGCCGCTCACCGCCAGGGCCAGGCCGGCAAAATGGTTTATGCGCCGCTCGGCCGCCCAGCGGGCCGCCTGCGCCAGCGTCTCCTCCTGCGCCGGGACCACTTCGCTGGCCAGCAGCGGCGCGCCGGCGCGGGACAGCTGGAGCGCCAGCAGACCGCCGGTAAACTGCTCGCTGAGCGTCAGGCTCAGCTGCCGCTCCTGCAGGCAGCGTGCAATCTGCGCCGGTAACCCTTCAGTGCCTTCGAAAATCAGGCTGTCGCCAGCCACTTTACGCACTTCCGGCCACAGAGCCAGCATGGCGTCACGCTGCTCAGCCGGTCCGGTCAGCTTCAGCTCAATGATCGGCATCGACGAGCGGTAGCCCATCACGACGCCAGGCGGTAACGTCAGCGGATTGAGGCTTTGCGCCAGCTCGCTCTCCGAGCGGCCAAAGGTGGTCAGACGCAGGCATACCGGCGGCTCCGGCAGCGTAAAGCGCTGGCGCAGACGCGGTAAAATCTCCTGCTCGACCATCACTTTAAATTCAGAGGGTACGCCGGGGGTGAAAAACATCAGGCAGCGATTGAGCTGGATGGCAAAGCCGCAGGCCGTGCCCACCGGGTTATTGATCATCTCGGCGCTGGCGGGGATTTCCGCCTGCTTACGGTTGCTTTCAGCCATCGGCCGCCCGCGTTCAGCAAAGAAGCGGGTCATGGTATCCAGCCACTCCGGATGCAAAATAAGTCCTTCGCCTTTCGCGGTGGCCGCGGCCAGCGCGCTCAGGTCGTCGCTGGTGGGGCCGAGGCCGCCATTGACGATCAGCACATCCGCCTGTTCGCTGCGTTCGCGCAGAATCGCCACCAGCGCATCGAGATCGTCGCCGACGGTATGACGGCGCGTTAATGGTAAACCCTGATTAAAAAAGAAATCCGCCAGCCATGCTGCATTGGTGTCAACGATTTGACCATGCAACACTTCATCGCCAGTGGACAGCATTTCCACATTCAACATTGCTCACTCCTTGCCTGCCAGGTGGCAAATACTATAACGCAAAGCGGGAGGCTGACGAGGAGGAAAATCTGGCGCGGCAAGAAGAGACCGCGCCGGAGGAGATTAGAAGCTGGCGCTGGCGCCGATGTACGGGCCGTCGGCGATGGTGTTATCACGGTTGCCATCTTTACCCGCCAGGTTCAGATAGCGATAGCCCGCCTGGATGCTGAGCGGACGCATAATGGTCCAGCTGGCGCCGACGTTGGCTTCCTGATAGCTGTCAATGCCGCTGGAGAGGGAATCCGGAGAGTAGTAGTAGTCGCCATACAGACGGAAGCTGTCGCCGATTTTCCACTGCAGGCCGCCGCCGACCGCTGCCGCATAGCCTTCATCACCCTGTTTCGGGTTGGTGTATACCCCTTTACCACCCACGGTCGCGAGGAACGGCCCCAGCGGAATATTCAGACCCAGGCCTAAACCCGCGGCGTCGCCGTCGTTATCGCTGTGCAACCAGCTACCCGAAACAGCCAGACCGGTGGACTCGGTGCCGAAGCCGACCCCAAGGTTGGTGTAATGCTCGCCTGCTTCGCCGGTAACGCTGATCGCATGGGCCGCCGAAGAAACCAGCATGACGCCAGCCAGCGCCATAAAAATGCTTTTTTTCATTATTTACTCTATCCAGAAAATTAAAATCAAAGAAGTCCCGAAAAAACCCGAAAATTCTACTGCGCACTCGTCAGGAATCAATGACCTGGCGAAATGATTTTTCACAAGAGTGTAACCAGTTGCGTCTTTTTACGGCATCGGACGTTGCCGGTGCGGGGCGTCGGGAATTCAGCGTCATTCATATTGATGTTTAATATGATTTACGCCAAATACATTGACGTTAAAAGGGGCACACCGCACGATCGGCGCGGCGAGGGGGAATTCGTCGCCCTTTCCATGGCGGTGCTCCATACGGTTATTTTCGCTTAACGTAGCACTCGACAAGGCCAGGGCTTTATTTCTGTTGCGATTTACCGAGGCGGCTCGCAAACTGTTTCATCAGCCTACCGCCCTATCCCCTGAAGGAGAAAAACCATGCGTCAAAGGACGATTGTTTGCCCGCTAATCCAAAATGATGGCCATTACCTGTTGTGCAAGATGGCTGCCGACCGCGGCGTTTTTCCCGGACAATGGGCCTTATCCGGCGGCGGCGTGGAGCCGGGGGAACGTCTTGAAGAGGCGCTGCGCCGGGAAATCCGCGAAGAGCTCGGCGAAAAACTCATCCTTACCCATATTGCGCCGTGGAGCTTCCGCGATGATACCCGCGTTAAAACTTACCCCGACGGGCGCCAGGAAGCGATCTATATGATCTATCTGATCTTCGACTGCGTCAGCGCCAATCGTGACGTGACGATCAACGAGGAGTTTGACGATTACGCCTGGGTGAAAGCGGATGAGCTTAAAAACTACGATCTCAACGCCGCCACCCGCCTGACCCTGAGCATGAAGGGGCTACTCTGACGCCACGGTCGGCAGGCGCAGCGTCGCCTTCAGTCCGCCCAGGCTTTCGCTGCGCGAAAGCTGCAGGTGGCTACGATGCAGACGCGCGATATCGTTTACCAGCGCCAGCCCCAGCCCGGCACCGGGTATCGCGCCCGCGTTATCGAGGCGGCGAAACGGCATCAGCGCCTGGTGTACCTGCTGGTCGTCAATTCCCGGGCCGCTGTCTTCCACGCTGAGCAGCACGGCGTCGCCGTCGCGATGCAGGCTAAGCGTGACCGTACCATATTCCGGGGTATAGCGAATGGCATTGTCGAGCAGGTTAGCGCACAGTTCCCCCAGCAGAACGCTATCGCCTGCCACCTGTACCGCCGACTGCTCGCCCTCATAGCCAAGATCGATATGTTTGCTCCGCGCTTGCGCAATACGCGAAAAGCAGCTGTTGCGCACAATTTCCGGCAAGTTAATCACCGCAAACGCCTGCTCCCGCTGTTTTACCGTCGCCAGCTGCAGCAACCGCTCCGTTAACAAGACCGTATCGTCCAGCGTGGCGCGCATCGCCTGCAGGCTTTCGCGCCACAGTTGCGGATCGTCGCTGGCCAGCGCAACCGAAGCCTGCGTTTTCAGCACCGCCAGCGGCGTTTTCAGCTGATGGGAAGCATCGGCGCTGAAGCGCTCCTGACGGGAGATCATCACCCGCAGGCGGTCGATATAGCGGTTGAACGCGACAATCAGCAGCCGCGTTTCTGACCAGGGCAGCAGCTCCGGCAGCGGCGTCAGCAGGCCGGGTTCACGGCGCACCATCAGCGCGGAGAGCTGGCGCATGGGCCGCAGCACGCGGCGCAGCAGCCAGGCTGCCAGCACCAGCGTCAACAGGACCAGTAACCCCTGCGACACCCAGGATGAAAAGAGTAACTGTCCAGCCAGCCAGCGGCGGGACTGCAGCGTTTCGGCAATATAGATCTCCGCCATGCCCACGATCCCCCCTTCGTTGATGGGCTGCAGCAGGCGCGCCACGCGAATTGCCTGACCGCGATATTCGGTATGATAAAACCATGCCAGCGCCGGATAGAGCTGAGTTCGCGAGGTGGAGGGCGGCATCGCGGGTAGATCGTCATAGCCGGAAATGACCTTCCCCTGCGGGTCAAGCACCTTGTAATAGAGGCGATCGTTCATGTTGAGCTCGAAGCTGTCCAGCACCACCCAGGGCACATTCACCTCCAGTTGTCCTCCGCGCACCACCAACCGCTCGGCCACCGTCCGCGCTGACGACAGCAGGGTACGATCGTAAGCTTGCGTCGCCGCCTGCAGCGCGCTGACGTAGCTATTAAACGCGGAGAGTCCCCACAGCAGGACCAGCGGCAGGCCGAGAAACAGCAACAGTTGGGCATAGAGCGATTGCGGCTTACCCCATCTCATGGCGCTCGCACTCAAGCAGATAGCCTAACCCGCGCAGGGTGGTTATACGCACATTGCTCGCCTGAAGTTTCTTGCGCAGACGGTGAATATAGAGTTCGATGCTTTCCGGACTGACGTCGTCGCTGAGACTGAACACCTGTTCGAATAACTGCTGGCGCGAAACCGGGCGGGTGCGGCGAAACATCAGCACCTTCAATAACGCCAGCTCGCGCGGCGTCAAAGACAGCATCTGGCCACGGAGTAAAAAATAGCCTTCGTCACAATACGCCAGCTCACCAAGCTGCTGCACCTCATGCACCTGCCCTTCGCTGCGCCGGAGCAGCGCCCGCAGGCGGGCGTCGAGCTCTTCCAGCTCAAAGGGCTTGGGTAAATAGTCATCCGCGCCGGCATTTAAACCTTTCACCCGGTCCGCTACCGCGCTGCGGGCGGTCAGCAACAGCACCGGCAGAGTCTGCCCGCGCTTGCGCAGCCGCTGGACCACTTCAAGGCCATCGTACCCCGGCATACCGATATCCAGCACCGCCAGCGCATATTGCTCGCTTTGCAGCAGATGGTCGGCCGCACGCCCGTCAGCGACGCAATCCACGGCAAAACCGCCCTGCACCAGCGCTTTTTCCAGCCAGTGAGCCAGCTCACGGTTATCCTCGGCTAATAAGAGACGCATATCACATCCTGTAACGTTGCTGCCGCATTGAAAGGGAAATGAAAGGTAACTGTTTTAACAATCATGCAACCGAATCGCCATATGTCGGTTCACATAATCAAAAAAACCTGCCCTGTACCTGCTGAGGAAGCCTATGAAAACGCCATTTCTCCGTCATCTGAGCGCCATCGCGCTGTGCCTCTGTACCACATCCGCCTTCGCCGCGGAGGCCCCGTCCCGCACCGAATGTATCGCGCCTGCTAAACCGGGCGGCGGCTTTGACCTGACCTGTAAGCTGATTCAGGTGAGCCTGATGGAAACCGGCGCCATCGAAAAACCGATGCGCGTCACCTATATGCCCGGCGGCGTGGGCGCGGTGGCCTACAACGCCATTGTCGCCCAGCGCCCGGCAGAGCCGGGGACCGTCGTCGCCTTCTCCGGCGGCTCGCTGCTAAACCTGTCGCAGGGTAAATTCGGCCGTTACAGCGTCGATGACGTGCGCTGGCTGGCGAGCGTCGGCACCGACTACGGCATGATCGCCGTGCGCGCCGATTCGCCATGGAAAGATCTGAAATCGTTTATGACCGCGATGGAGAAAAACCCCTCCAGTATCGTGATTGGCGCCGGGGCCTCCATCGGCAGTCAGGACTGGATGAAAGCGGCGCTGCTGGCGCAAAAAGCCAACGTCGACCCGCATAAAATGCGCTATGTCGCCTTTGAAGGCGGCGGCGAGCCGGTGACCGCGCTGCTCGGTAACCATGTGCAGGCAGTCTCCGGCGATCTCAGCGAGATGGTGCCCTATCTGCAGGGCAATAAAATCCGCGTGCTGGCGGTCTTCTCCAGTGAACGGCTGCCGGGGGCGCTCGCCGATGTCCCCACTGCAAAAGAGCAGGGCTACGACCTGGTCTGGCCGATTATTCGCGGCTTCTTTATGGGCCCGAAAGTCAGCGACGCCGAGTACCAGTGGTGGGTCGATGAATTCACTAAACTGCAGCAAACCGAAGCGTTCAAAAAGCAACGTGAACTGCGCGGCCTGTTTGAATTCAATATGAACGGCAAGGCGCTCGATACCTACGTTAAGCAGCAGGTCAGCGACTACCGCGAACAGGCGAAAGCCTTTGGCCTGGCAAAATAAACCGCGGAGGCGCTCATGAGCGATCGTATTTTTGCCGGAGTATGGCTGTTGTTATGTACTGGCGGTCTGTTTATCGCCTGGCAGATCCATAGCGAATACTCCTATGAACCCGTCGGCCCGCGCCCCTTCCCGCTCGGGATCATCGGCCTGATGCTGCTGTGCTCGGCGTTAATGCTGTTGCGTCGCCCGGACGCCGTCGAGTGGCCGGGACGGCATGTGCTGCAGCGTCTGCTGACCATGGTCGTGGTGCTGGTGGTGTACGCCTGGGGGTTTGAATGGCTCGGTTTTCCGTTGGCCACCGCGCTGCTGACGGCGATCATTGGTCTGCTGTTCGGCGCGACGCTGCCGGCGGCGGGCATTGCCGGCGTCGCGATGGGCGTGTCGTTATGGTACGCCTTCGACACCCTGCTCGATGTCACCCTGCCCCTCGGCATCTGGTTTAATTAACGGAGGCGTTTATGGATACCTGGATCTATCTCTCGCAGGGCTTCGCCGTCGCCATGACGCCGGAGAACCTGCTGATCGCCCTGATCGGCTGCTTTGTCGGGACGATCGTCGGCCTGCTGCCGGGGCTGGGCCCTATCAACGGCGTGGCGATCCTGCTGCCGCTGGCTTTCGCCCTTCACCTGCCCGCGGAATCGGCGCTGATCCTGCTGGCGACGGTCTATATCGGTTGCGAATACGGCGGGCGAATCTCATCGATTCTGTTGAACGTGCCCGGCGATGCCGCCGCCATTATGACCGCCCTCGACGGCTATCCGATGGCCCAGCAGGGTCGCGGCGGCGTTGCGCTGTCGATTTCCGCCGTCAGTTCCTTCTTTGGCTCACTGATCGCCATCGGCGGCATTATTTTGTTCGCGCCGCTGCTCGCCCAGTGGTCGCTGGCGTTCGGTCCAGCGGAATACTTCGCGCTGATGGTCTTCGCCATCGCCTGTCTTGGCAGCATGATGGCGCAGAACCCGCTGAAGTCGTTCCTCGCGGCGTTAATCGGCCTGGGTCTGGCGACGGTGGGAGTGGACGCCAATACCGGGGTTTACCGCTTCACCTTCGACAGCGTCCATCTCTCCGACGGCGTGCAGTTTATTGTGGTGGTGATCGGCTTGTTCTCGGTATCGGAGATCCTGCTGATGCTGGAGAGCACCAGCGGCGGACAAACCCTGGTGCGGAAAACCGGACGGATGCTGTTTAACACCAAAGAGGCCGCACAGTGCGTCGGCGCGACGCTGCGCTCCTCGGTGGTGGGTTTCTTCGTCGGTATTCTGCCCGGCGCCGGGGCGACCATCGCCAGCGCCATTACCTACATGACGGAGAAAAAACTCAGCGGTAACAGCGATAACTTCGGCAAGGGAGATATTCGCGGCGTGGCGGCGCCGGAAGCGGCCAATAACGCCTCCGCCTGCGGTTCCTTTATTCCCATGCTGACGCTCGGCGTGCCAGGGTCCGGCACCACCGCGGTGATGATGGGCGCGCTGACGCTGTATAACATTACGCCCGGCCCGGCGATGTTCACCGAACAGCCGGATATCGTCTGGGGGCTGATTGCCGCCCTGCTGATCGCTAACGTGATGCTGCTTATCATGAACATTCCGTTGATCGGCCTGTTCACCCGTATGCTGACCATTCCGCTGTGGTTTCTGGTCCCGGCCATCGCCGCGGTCTCCGCCGTCGGCGTTTACGCGGTACACAGCACCACTTTTGACCTGTTGCTGATGGTGGGGCTTGGCGTGCTTGGCTACATCATGCGCAAAATGCACTTCCCGATGTCGCCGCTGATCCTTGGCTTCGTGCTGGGGGAGATGCTGGAGCAGAACCTGCGTCGCGCGCTGTCCATCAGCAACGGCAACCTGGCGATCCTGTGGCAAAGTGGAGTGACCAAAACGCTGCTGGTGCTGGCCATCGCCGTGCTGGTGGTGCCGCCGCTGCTGCGTCTGCGGCGTAAACAGCGCCAGCGTCGCGCCGAAGCCAATATCGGCTAAGCCGGCGAATTGACCCATTCGCGCAGCGCCCGGCGCGAGATCTTAATCCCACCGTTCTTTAACGTTTCCGGCAGCCGCAGCCAACGCACCGGCTGCTGGAAACGCGCCAGCCGCTCCGCGCTCCATGCCGCCAGCACGCTCATCTCGCAGCCGTCATCGCATTCCACCACCGCGACCGGACGCTGGCCATATTCCGCATCGTCCAGCGGCACGACAAACGCCTGTTGTATCTGCGGATGCGCCACGATGATCCGTTCCACCTCCTCAGGCTGGATCCCTTCCCCACCGCTGAAAAAGAGATTATCCAGGCGCCCGAGGAGAGTGAGCCGTCCATTGATGATCTCGCCGCGATCGCGGGTGGCAAACCACCCTTCGTCGTTGGTCAATGGCAACAATTGACCGTCGCGCCAGTAGCCCGCGGCCATACTCGCCGCCCGCAGCCAGACCTCGCCGGCAACGATTTTCATCTCCCGCCCCGGCAACGGCGCGCCCACATCCGCCGCGCCGTCGGCCTCTTTGGCGCAGACGGTGGAAGCAAATTCGGTCAGGCCATAGCCGCAGTAGGTGCGTACCCCCTGCCCCCGCGCCCGCTCGGTCAACTCGACCGGGATCGCCGCGCCGCCAAGCAGCACCGCCTTGAGGGAGAGCGCAGCACCGTCATTCAGCAGGCGCCACAGCTGAGTCGGCACCAGCGAAGCGTGGGTGCAGCCCTGCAGCATCTGCGCCAGCGGTTGTTTATCGCGCACCGTCAGCCGCGCGCCGGCCAGCAGCCAGCGCCACATAATCCCCTGGCCGGAGACATGAAACAGCGGCAGCGACAGCAGCCAGTCATCTTCTGCGGCAAACGGCATCAGCGCCAGCACGCCGGCGGCGCTGGCCAGATGGGCGCTGGCATCATGCACTGCCGCCTTCGGCAGACCGGTCGACCCCGAGGTCAGCGTCATTGAGGCGAAACGATCCCCGCGCCACGGCACAGCATGGGTTCCCGCTGCCGCCTGCAGGGTTAACGCCGGTAAATCCCCCGGCAGCGCATCGCCGTTAAGCACCAGCTGATGCTGGACGGTCAACGCTGGCAGCAGTTCCTGCAGCAACGCTGCGGGCAGCTGCGGATTCAGCGGCAGCACCCGCGCGCCGCACTGCAGCAGCGCCAGCCAGGCCAGCAGCGTCGAGGGCTGGTTAAAAGCCTGCAGCGCCACCCCGTGACCTGCCGTTACGCCCTGCGCGGCAAAGCCGGCCGCCAGCGCGTCAACGTGGTCGCACAGGTCGCGCCAGGTCAGCGGCTGGTCATTCAGGCGCAGCGCCTGCGCCTCTCCGCGCCGCTGGCGCCAGTGGCGCCAGGGCCAGTCGCAAAAGGTCACAACAGCGCCTCCAGCGTATCCATGTTGATCATCGGCAGGGTGCTTTCCGGCCACGGCCGTACCAGTTGGGCGCTCATCAGCGACAGGGTGTCCAGTCCGGGGATGGTCTGCGGCGTCAGCCAGGCGGCAACCCGCGCCAGCTGAGTTAACCCGAGGCTGGACTCGATCGACGAACTGATCACCGCGCTCAGCCCCAGCGCATGGGCCGCGGCGACCTGCTGCTGAACCTGGTGTAAACTGCCGGTTAGCGTCGGCTTGATCACCACCGCGCGCACGCCCGGCTCGGCGACGAAGCGAAAATCCGCCTCGCGCAGGCTTTCATCCCAGGCGATAGCGATCCCGGTTTCGCGGCTAAAGGCTCGTGAGTCCTCCGGCGTTTTACAAGGCTCCTCAATAAAGGCAATGCGCTGGCGATACGCCGGATTGACGTATTTCGCAAACTGCTGCGCTTTCAGCGGCGTCCAGGCCCGGTTGGCATCCAGACGCAGCTGCAGGTCGGGGATGGCTTCCAGCAGCAGATTAACCACCATGCCGTCGCGGACCGCCTCCCAGAGACCCACTTTCACCTTAGCGACTTTCTCGCCGGGCATCGCCGCCAGTCTGGCGAACAGCTCATCCGGATCGCCGGAGCAGAGCGGCGCTGCGCGATAATCCGCGGCCAGCGGCAGCTCGCCGCTGAGCTCCGCCTGCGCGCAGCTGATGCCAAACGCGACAGAGGGCAGCGCAGGAAGCGCCGGCTCCGCGCCGTCGCGCCAGGCCTGCGCCCAGAGCAATAGCGCCGCCTGCGCCTCCTCCAGGGTCTCTGCGCTGAATCCCGGCAGGGGAGATATTTCCCCCCAGCCTTCGCGTTCACCCTCCCGCAGGTGGATGAACAGCCCATCGCGGGTTTTTAACCGCCGTTCGCGCAGCACCACGCCCGCGTCCATCGGTATCTGCCAGCGGTAAACCTGCGAAATGCGCATTAGGGATTCCGTTTAAATTTGCTGAAGTCCGGCTGACGTTTCTGGTTGAAGGCATTGCGGCCTTCCTGCCCCTCTTCCGTCATGTAGAACAGCATAGTGGCGTTGCCCGCCAGCTCCTGCAGACCGGCCTGGCCGTCGCAGTCGGCGTTCAGCGCCGCTTTCAGGCAGCGCAGCGCCATTGGACTGTTCTGCAGCATTTCCCGACACCAACGCACCGTCTCTTTTTCCAGATCCGCCAGCGGCACCACGGTGTTCACCAGCCCCATATCCAGCGCCTGCTGCGCGTCATACTGACGGCAGAGGAACCAGATTTCCCGCGCTTTTTTCTGCCCGACGATGCGCGCCATATAGGAGGCGCCCCAGCCGCCGTCGAAGGAGCCGACCTTCGGCCCGGTCTGACCGAAGATGGCGTT
Organism: Klebsiella sp. 54; assembly: GCF_018223875.1. Taxonomy (NCBI): domain Bacteria; kingdom Pseudomonadati; phylum Pseudomonadota; class Gammaproteobacteria; order Enterobacterales; family Enterobacteriaceae; genus Klebsiella; species Klebsiella sp. 54. Next base: position 251,062 of record NZ_JAGRRA010000010.1, on the reverse strand, counting down.
TTCCGCCGCGATGGTCAGATCGCACATCATGTGCAACACGTGGCCGCCGCCGATAGAGTAGCCGGCCACCATCGCCACCACCGGTTTCGGGCAGGTGCGGATCTGGCGCTGAAAATCGAGTACGTTGAGATGATGTACGCCGGAGTCATCCTGATAGCCGCCGTAATCACCGCGAACTTTCTGATCGCCGCCGGCGCAAAAGGCTTTCTCACCTTCGCCGGTCAGGACAATCACCCCGATATTGTCGTCATAACGGGCATCCGCCAGCGCCTGGATCATTTCTTTGACGGTCAGCGGGCGGAAGGCGTTGCGCACCTGCGGGCGGTTGATAGTGATTTTGGCAATGCCGTCGGCCGATTTGTGGTAGCGAATATCGGTATAGCCTTCGGAACAATCGTGCCATTCAACAGGGGCATAGAGCATTGCTTCATCAAGAGAGATCATAGAATGTCCTTCAGTTAACTTGCCAAAATCTGCGCCAGACAGGCAATCACCGCCGCCGGGTTGTCCCGGTGCGCGTTGTGTCCGGCATGGTGAATAAGATGGAGATCCGCCGCGAGCGCCTGGGCGATGGCATGAAACTTCGCGTCGCGCTCGCCGCACAGGTAATGAAAGGGGAAATCGCGCGCCTGCAGGGGTGCGCGCAGATCGGCCTGCCCGGCAAGGGAGGTCGCCTGCAGCATCGCCGCCAGCGTCGCGCCGTTGTTCCGGCTGCGTAAGGCGACCAGCGCCGCGCGCTGCCCGGCGTTCAGTGAAGCGAAGACCGGCTGCTGATACCAGTCGGCAAAGACCTGTGCCAACGGCTCATGGCGAAAACGGTCCGCCCAGGCGCTGTCGTTGCTGCGCCGCGCCCGCCGCGCTTCGGCATCCTGCAGGCCCGGATGGCCGCCTTCGACGATCAGGCCGCGCAGACCCGCGCGCGGCTGGCAGGCGAAGTTCATCGCCACCCGGCCCCCCAGCGAGTAGCCGATCAGCCAGTAGTTAAGTATGTTGTAACTATTAAGCGTAGCCTGCAGCAGAATATTGACCCCGGCAAAGTCCTGCACTGCGATATTCGCGGAGCCGCCGTGGCCCGGCAGATCGAGATACAGCCGCGGCCAGGCGCGAAACGCGTCGCCGACTTCCCGCCACTCGTTGCGGTCGCCGGAAAAACCGTGCAGAAAGACCAGCCAGGGATAACCCGACTGGCCATGTTCGACAGCCGCGCTGAGGGTCACAGGCGGCTTACCTGCGCCAGCAGCTGCTGGAGGGTCTGTGTGCCGTCGGTCTCATTGACCGCCAGCTCAATCACCGTCGCCCCTGCCCTGCGCCAGGCGCCGGCCAGCGCCTCATCCAGCGTCTGCCAGTCAGCCGGGCGATGATAGGCCAGACCGAACATCGCCGCCGCGTGGCTGAAATTAACATCCTGCGGCATTAAGTAGAACTGGCGCCGCTCGTTCTGCGGCGTCGGCAGCATGGAGAAAATCTGCCCGCCGTTGTTGTTCACCACGATCAGCACCAGCGGCGCCGACGCCTGGCGCAGTAGAGCCAGCGAGTTGAGATCGTACAGCGCCGAAAGATCGCCGACGATGGCCAGGGTTGGCCTGGCGCTGGCGCGCTGCACGCCGGCGGCGGTGGCGATCAAGCCATCAATGCCGCTGGCGCCGCGGTTGCTGTAAACCGGGTAGCCGGCCGGCAGCTGCGCCAGGGCGTCGATCAGGCGCACCACCAGGCTGTTGCCGACAAACAGTTGCCCCTGTTCCGGCAGATAGCGGCGAATTCGCTGCGCCAGCTGCGCTTCGCCAAAGGGTTCGTTGCTGGCGACCGCCGCCTCCCACGCCTGACGGGCCAGTTCAGGAATGGCCGTCGCCCACGGCTGGCGTTTCTCCGCCGGGTGCAGCTCAAGCCAGCGGTCAACGCTGGCGAGCAGACGGCGGCCGCGGTGCTGTGCCGGATCGAGACGACCGGGCAGATTATCCACCAGCCAGTATTCATCAGGCTCGCAGGTGGCCTGCCACTGCAGAACCCGCTTGCCGGTCAGGCTGCTGCCGAGCTGAACCACGATCTGCGCCTGCGCCAGCTCGCTCACCGCTTTGCCATTACCCAGCCACAGGTCAGCGCACGGCAGCGGCTGCCCGGTCTGCGACAGGACATCGCCGATCAGCGGCCAGCCGAGGGTTTGGGCCCACTCGGCCACTTTTTTCCCTTCGGCAGCGCTCATTCTGCCCGCCACGACCACGCCGCGCTTTTGCCGCCAGAAGAACCAGTCGCGCTGTTTCTCACTTTCCCTCTGCAGCGCCTGACGCAGCCAGGGCTTATCGCTCTGCCACCAGCTGCCGAGCTGCTGCTGCCACTCCACGCCGGTATCATCCATATCGCCATACAGCGGTTCGGCGAACGGGCAGTTGATATGCACCCCGCCGGCGTGCAGCTCGCCCAGCGCCTGGTCGATGGTCGAGACCAGCCAGCGGGCGGAAATATCCTGCGAGGGACGCGGCAGAGAAATCGTCTGCGACGGATGGGAGGCGAACATCCCCGGCTGACGAATCGCCTGATTGGCGCCACAGTCGATCAGCTCCGGCGGACGGTCGGCGGTCAGGAGAATCAGCTTTTCCCCGGTGAGACCCGCCTCAATCAGCGCCGGATAGAGATTCGCGGTGGCGGTCCCGGAGGTCACAATGACCGCCACCGGCTGACGACTGGCTTTCGCCAGACCGAGCGCCAGGTGGCCGAGGCCGCGTTCGTCAAAATGGGTATGATGGATAAAGGCGCGGTTTTCCGCCGCCGCCAGGGTTAAGGGTGTCGAGCGCGAGCCCGGCGCGATGCAGATATGCTGCACGCCGTGGCGCGTTAAAGCTTCCAGGATCACCGCCGCCCAGCGTCGGTTGAATGCGCTTACTGACATGAAATTGTCCGGTATCAAATATTGATGCTAAGTATAGATAAGCCAAAGTGACGGCGTTTTGATATGCATCGTCATTCCCGCTTATGGACAGAGTAGCGAGCGCAGCCCGGCCGCTTTGTTGTCAATCTCCTGCCACTCCTGCAGCGCATCGGAGCCGCTGACGATCCCCGCCCCGGCATACAGTCGCAGGGTGTCGTTGTCCACTTTCGCCGAACGCAGCGCCACGCAAAACTCGCTTTGCGCCAGCGACAGATACCCGGCGGAACCGGCGTACCATTCACGGGAAAAAGGTTCATGGCGCTGAATGAATGCCAGCGCCGGCCGCCGCGGCAGGCCAGCCACCGCAGCGGTAGGCTGCAGCTGCAGCAGACAGCGGCTGTCGTCAGGCTCCGTCAGTTCGGTCCAGATGCAGCGTCGAAGATGCTGTACCTTGCGCAACCTCACCACCTGCGGCGGCAGAACGTCCAGCGTCGAGGCCTCACTCTGCAGGCGCTGGCAGATATCCTCCACCACCAGCATGTTTTCCCGCTGATTTTTGTCGTCTTTCATCAACCAGTCGGCCAACTGCTGCGCCTTCGCGTCATCCTGATGATTAGCGACGGTGCCCGCCAGCGCTTCGGTGCGCAGCAGCGCGCCGCGCCGGCGCCACAGCCGCTCCGGCGTGGAGCCGAAAAACGCCTGACGGGCATTGAACGCCATCAGGAAATGAAAACAGTTAAGATTGCGGCTGCGGCTGGCGGCCATGATGCTCACGGCATCCAGCGGGGCGGCAAACTGCAGGTCGGTTGCCCGCGCCAGCACCACTTTATCCATGTCGCCGGCGGCGATGGCCTGCGTCGCCAGCTCTATCATTGCCTGCCACAGGGGATAATCGGAGGAGTGGCGCTCGCTCAACAGCGGCGGTACGCCGCCAGGGGTCGCCTGGGCGGTGGTCAGGCTGGCGAGAAAATCACGCGCCGTCATGGCATCGTCGCGCAGTGAGAGGTCGCTGTGCAGCACCAGCCGCATCACGGCCCTGCCGCCGCACCGACGCCATTCCAGACGCGGCAGCACCAGCCGGCCTTGCTGCGGGGCAAACGCATTCAGGCCGCAGATGCGCAGATCCTGCCGTCCGGCCTGGTGTAAAAAGCGGTTCGCCGCGTCGAGCGAGGGAAAGCTTTTTACCGCCCCCAGCGCCGCCATCTCCTCGTCGCCATTGCGCTGCTGCCAGTAGAACTGCGGCCACTGCGGCTGCTGGCCGCACCATAGCAGCGGATCGAAGGCATCATTCAGCGGAAAGGCAATATCGATAATTCGCGTGCCGGGTGAGTCAGGAAAGGGTTCACTCAGGCCGTCACGTAAACGGGCCAGCGCAGTGGAAACAGACAGCACGCAAACCTCCACGGTAGTAAAACCCCACATTATAAGGGGTTCGACGGCGGAATAGCAGTACCCATGACGAGGGAGCGGGTTTTATCTCACCTGCTCGCCGGCCCGGAACAGGGTTGGAATGTGAGTGTTGAGGGGTCAAACAGCGCGGCTTTCCCGCGCCATGCCGATGTGCGGAATGCCATCCTCATCATAGACCTCAGTCACCGGCGTAAAACCGAAGTGGGCGTAAAAAGCTTGCAGGTGCGCCTGCGCCCCAAGGTAAATCGACTTTTGCGGCCAGTGCCGCTGACAGCTGGCCAGCGCCTGCGCCATCAGCTGATGGCCAAGCTTTTCGCCGCGCGCGGCGGGGCTGACGATAACCCGGCCAATCACCACCGGATCGTACATCTCTTCGCTTTTAAGGATCCGCGCATAAGCCACCAGTTCGCCATCGCGCCAGCCGAGAAGATGGCGATTTTCCCCAACCAAATCATCGCCGTCGACATCCTGATAAGCGCACTGCTGCTCCACGACAAAGACTTCGCTGCGCAGCTTCAGTAGCGCATACAGCTGGGGAACGGTGAGTTCACTATGATGGAGATCCAGCCAGGTCATCATCTACTGCTCCTTATTGATATACTGATGTTTTGCGACTCGCCCTGAGGACACTGGACGATGGAATTAACTTTTTTGGGGACATCCGCCGGGGTGCCGACCCGCACGCGTAATATGACGTCGATAATACTCAATTTGCAACAGCCAACCCGCGCCGAAATGTGGTTGTTTGACTGCGGCGAAGGGACCCAGCATCAGTTTCTGCATACGCCCCATCATCCTGGCAAACTGAATAAGATCTTTATTACCCATTTGCACGGCGACCATCTGTTCGGCCTGCCCGGACTGCTGTGCAGCCGCTCGATGCAGGGGAATTCGCTGCCGCTGACGGTCTACGGACCAACAGGAATAAAAGAATTCATTGACACCGCGCTGCGCCTCAGCGGCTCGTGGACCGACTATCCTCTGACCATCATCGAAGTCGGCCCCGGTCTGGTGTTCGACGAAGAGGGCTATCGGGTCACCGCGTTCCCGCTTAGCCATCCGGTGGAGTGCTACGGGTATCGCATTGAGCAACACGACAAGCCCGGCGCCCTCGACGCCGCCCAGCTGATTGCCGACGGCGTGCCTCCCGGGCCGCTGTTTCACCGCCTTAAGCGCGGTGAACAGGTGACGCTGGCGGATGGCCGGGTGATCGACGGCAGCCGCTACCTGGGGCCCGCCACGCCGGGTAAAACGCTGGCCATCTTTGGCGATACCGCTCCCTGCCCGCAGGCGCTGGAGATGGCGCGCGGCGCGGATGTGATGGTCCACGAGACCACCCTGGAGCAGGCGATGGCGGAGAAAGCCAATAGTCGCGGCCACTCCTCCAGTCAGCAGACCGCGACGCTGGCTAAAGAGGCAGGCGTCGGCACGCTTATCGCCACCCACTTTAGCTCACGCTACGATGCCGAGGGCTGCCTGCGGATGCTGGCGGAATGCCGGGAGATTTTCCCGGACACCCTGCTGGCGGAAGACTTTATGGTTTACACGGTGGCGTAACATTCCGGGCATAAAAAAACCGCCATTCCGGCGGTTTTTTTATTGAGTCAATCCACTTACATCAGCGGCGTCGCCAGCTGCACGATGCTAATCAGCGGCTGCGGCCAGATACCGAGCACCAGCACCAGCAGGGCAGAGATCAGCACCACGATACCGCCAGCGCTGTACTGCCAGTTCGACGGCGCATCACGGTTCAGCTGCTCCGGCGCGCTCAGGTACAGGCTCACCGCCACGCGCAGGTAGTAGTAGAGACCGATCGCCGAGCCGACAACCACCGCGGCAACCAGCCACCACAGATGGGCGTGAACACCGACGGCCAGCACGTAGAACTTACCGATAAAGCCGAGAGTCATTGGGATACCGGCCAGGGAGAGCATCATCACCGTCATCACCGCCGACAGGATCGGACGGTGCCAGAACAGACCGCGGTAGGAGAACAGCGAGTCCGCGTCCGGGCCACGGTATGGGCTGGACATCAGGCTGACCACGCCGAACGCGCCGAGGCTGCTGAACAGGTAGCCGGCCAGGTAGACGCCAACGGCTTCCATCGACATTTCGCCGCTTTGCAGGGCGATCAGCGCCACCAGCAGATAGCCGAGGTGGGAGATAGAAGAGTAACCGAGCAGACGTTTGATATTGGTCTGGCTCAGCGCCATCAGGTTACCGAAGATGATAGAGGCGAAGGCGATCAGCCCCAGCACCACGCGCACCGCTTCGCTGTTGCCCACCGGCATGTACAGGAACAGACGCATCACCACGCCGAAGATGGCGATCTTGCTGGCGGTCGCCAGGAAGGTGGAGACCGGCGCAGGCGCCCCCTGGTAAACGTCCGGCGTCCACAGGTGGAACGGCACCAGCGACAGCTTAAAGCCAAGACCGACGATCATCAGGCCGAGACCCGCCAGCAGCAGCGGCTCGTGCAGCGTGTTGTCCGCCAGGCTCTTGCCCAGCGCAAGGAAGGACAGGTTGCCGGAGTTCGCATACACCAGCGCCATACCGAACAGCAGGAAAGAGGAGGCTGCCGCGGAGAGGATGGTGTATTTGATGCTCGCTTCCAGCGAACGCTTCTGGCGGAAGGCGTAGCCGACCAGGCCGAACAGCGGCAGCGAGATTAACTCAATGCCGAGGAACAGCGCCGCCAGATGATTCGCACCGGCCAGCAGAATGCCGCCCAGGGCGGCGATCAGCACCAGCAGGTAGAACTCTTCTTTGTTGTCCTTGTAACCCTCAAGCCACGGATAGGCGAAAGTACAGGTGGCGAGACTCGCCAGCAGCACCAGCCCAGTGTAGAGCATCGCGTAGCCGTCAACGCGGATCAGCGGCGTGACGTCCATTGCCCCATTCTGGCCGACGAACCAGAGCGAGACCAGCGCGGCGTTAAGCCCGAGAACCGACAGCGTGGCATTGAGAAAATGATTGCGTCGCCACGCAATGGAGAGCATCACAACCACCACCGTCAAGCCGACGATCAGCAGCGGTAGCAGTGCGATCAGTTGTTGTGGAGTTATTGTCATGGCGAATTACGGCCTTGTAGTAGAAACAGAATTAACAAACCACTGCTGAATGTTGCTCATCGCAGCATGCGAGGTGTCGAGGATCGGCTGCGGGAAGAAGCCCAACAGCACCAGCAGCACCACCAGCAGCAGGATGATAGACAGTTCACGCAGGGACATCCCCGGCAGCGCTTTCGCCGCGATTTCGCTTTTCGCTTTACCGAAGTAAGCGCGATGCAGCATCGACAGCGAGTAAACGGACGCGAATACCAGACCAAAGGTCGAGATCACGGTGATCACCGGCACCACTTTATAGCTGCCGAACAGGATCATAAATTCGCCGACGAAGTTACCGGTGCCCGGCATCCCCAGGGTGGCGACGGCGAAGAACATCGACATCGCCGGCAGCCATTTGATTTTGCTCCACAGACCGCCCATCTGACGCATGTCACGGGTATGTAGACGTTCGTACAGCTGGCCGCAGAGAATAAACAGACCCGCCGCGGAGAGACCGTGAGCAATCATCTGGATCACCGCCCCCTGATACGCCAGCTGGCTGCCGGTGTAGATAGCAATCAGCACGAAGCCCATGTGGGACACGGAGGTGTAGGCGATGAGACGTTTGATATCAGTCTGGGCAAAGGCCATCCACGCGCCGTAGAAGATCCCGATCACGCCCAGCCACATGGCGATAGGCGCAAACTCGGCGGAGGCGTTCGGGAACAGCGGCAGCGCAAAGCGCAGCAGACCGTAGGCCGCAGTTTTCAGCAGGATCCCCGCAAGGTCGACGGAACCGGCGGTCGGCGCCTGGGAGTGGGCGTCCGGCAGCCAGCCGTGCAGCGGCACCACTGGCATTTTCACCGCGAAGGCGATGAAGAAGCCGAGCATCAGCAGATATTCCACGCCGTGGGACATCGGGGTTTTCAGTAGCTCTTCATAGTTGAAAGTCCACACGCCGGTGGCGTTGAAGTGGACGAATGCCAGCGCCAGAATGGCAATCAGCATCACCAGGCCGCTCGCCTGGGTATAGATGAAGAACTTGGTGGCCGCCGTGATACGCGTTTTACCATCAGAGGCTTTGTGGCCCCACAGCGCGATCAGGAAGTACATCGGCACCAACATCATTTCCCAGAAGAAGAAGAACAGGAACATGTCGATGGCGAGGAACACGCCGATGACGCCGCCCAGGATCCACATCAGGTTGAGGTGGAAGAAGCCCTGGTATTTTTCGATTTCGCGCCAGGAACAGAGCACCGCCAGCACGCCGAGCAGGCCGGTCAGCACTACCATCAGCAGCGACAGGCCGTCGATCGCCAGATGAATGCTAATGCCGAAGCGTGGGATCCACGGCAGCACGAACTCAGACTGCCACTGCGGAATACCCGCGGATTGCGTCAGAGAATAGCCGCCCTGCATCCACAGCTGCAGGCCAAGCACCAGCGTCAGTCCCATGGTAATCAGCGCGATCCAGCGCGGCACTTTCACGCCAAAGCGTTCGGTCTGCCAGCACAGGAAGCCGCCGATAAAGGGGATTAATATCAACCAAGGCAATAACATGGTGATTTTTATTCCTTATTTAAGTCCGGTTCAGGCTATCTTACTCGTCATAACGAACTCCGGCTGTGCTCACAATCCTCACGTACTTTAGTACGCTCCGATTGCTCCGCGCAGGCGGCGTCCACTTTGACTTCGCCGATAACGCCTGTCCTTTACGACCTGATTTTCAACGAATTCTCACAGAAAATTCACTTCGGTTTGAGGCTTGTTTTGTCGGGTGGAGCTAATGCTAACCCGACCTACGCTCCCGTAGGCCCGGCAAGCACCGGGCCGCCGGGCAACACAATCGTTCTCAAACTCAACGCAATACCATCAGCAGCGCCAGCACCACCACCGCGCCAATGCTCATTGACGCCACATACCAGCGCAGATAGCCGTTCTCGCTCACCAGCAGGCCTTTACCTGCGAAGCGGGAGAGGAGCGCCGGGATATTCATCAACGAGTTCAGCGGATCGCTCTTCAGCAGCCAGGCAATGCCGAGGAATGGCTTAACGAATACTTTGTCGTATAACCAGTCGAAGCCCCAGGCATGGAACCACCAGGTACCGAAGAAGCGGCCAGGCGCGCTGTTGGCGATAGAGGTCACCAGGGTGCGTTTGCCCAGCCACAGCCATGCGGCGATCAGGATGCCGGCAATAGCGATGATCCCGGAGGCAATCTCCAGCGTCATCACGCTGCCGTGCGCCAGTTCAGTGGTCTGCGGTAAGACGCCTTCCAGCGGCGGCACGATCAGCGCGCCAACGAAGGTGGACAGCACCAGCAGCACAATCAGCGGCAGATGATGGGTGATCCCCTTCCCTGCGTGCGCGTGAATTTGCTCTTTACCGTGGAACACAATGAAAATCATGCGGAAGGTGTACAGCGAGGTCATAAAGGCGCCGACCAGGCCCGCCACCATCAGGTTGATATGACCGTTGGCCATCGCCCCCGCCAGGATCTCATCCTTACTGAAGAAGCCTGCGGTAATGAGCGGCAGAGCGGACAGCGCCGCGCCCCCCACCAGGAAGCAGACGTACACCAGCGGAATAGATTTGCGCAGGCCGCCCATCTTGAAGATGTTCTGTTCGTGATGGCAGGCGAGAATCACCGAACCAGACGACAGGAACAGCAACGCTTTAAAGAACGCGTGAGTCATCAGATGGAAAATCGCCGCGTCCCATGCCTGCACGCCCAGCGCGAGGAACATGTAGCCAATCTGGCTCATGGTGGAGTAAGCGAGAACGCGTTTAATGTCGGTCTGCACCAGCGCGGCGAAGCCCGCCAGCACCAGGGTAACCGCCCCGACGATCCCGACCAGATGCAGCACTTCCGGCGTCATCAGGAACAGACCGTGGGTACGGGCGATCAGGTAGACGCCGGCGGTGACCATGGTCGCGGCGTGGATCAGCGCGGAAACCGGCGTCGGACCCGCCATCGCATCGGCAAGCCACGTTTGCAGCGGCAGCTGGGCGGATTTACCGACCGCGCCGCCGAGCAGCATCAGCGTCGCCCACTGCAGCGTGGTACTGCCGTTAGCAAAGTGCTGCGGCGCCAGCTCAACCATTTCGCGGAAGTTGAGGGTACCCAGTTCGTTGTAGAGGATGAACAGCGCGAAGGCGAGGAACACGTCGCCGACGCGGGTCACCACAAACGCTTTCATCGCTGCGGCGCCGTTCTTCGGATCGGTGTAGTAGAAGCCGATCAGCAGGTAAGAGCAAAGACCCACCCCTTCCCAACCCAGGTACATCAGCAGCAGGTTGTCGGCCAGTACCAGAACCACCATGCTGGCGATAAACAGGTTGGTGTAGGCGAAGAAGCGGGAGTAGCCCTCTTCACCGCGCATATACCAGGAGGCGAACATGTGGATCAGGAAGCCGACGCCGGTCACCACGGAGAGCATGGTCAGCGACAGGCCGTCCAGCACCAGGTTGAAGCCGATGTTGAAATCCCCTACCGACATCCAGGTCCACAGCGGCACGCTGACCGCCTGTTTGCCGTTAGCGAAAAAGTCGACGCCGACATAGGCGGTGACCAGCGCCGCCAGGCCTACCGAGCCCATGCCAACGGTGGCGGAAAGGTTTTCCGACCAGCGCCCGCGGGAGAAGGCCAGCAGCACAAAGCCAATCAATGGCAAAAGAATGGTTAAGGCAAGCATGTTCATCCACGCAACTCACTTACTGAATCGATGTTCAGGTTCTGGCGGCGACGATGGAGCTGCAGCAGCAGCGCCAGACCGATACTCGCTTCCGCAGCCGCAAGGCTGATGGCGAGGATATACATAATCTGACCATCTGCCTGGCCCCAGTAGCTGCCCGCCACCACAAAGGCCAGCGCGGCGGCGTTAATCATGATTTCCAGGCTGATCAACATAAACAGCAGATTGCGGCGGATCACCAGCCCCGTCAGACCAAGCACAAACAGGATGGCCGCGAGGATCAGTCCATGTGTTAAGGGGATCATGCGTGTTCCTCCGTTTTTCTTTTGTCGCTGTCGTTCACGCGGTTGCTCAGCACCTCGCCGGCGCGCTCTTCGCGACCGATGTGGAAGGCGACCACCAGGCCCGCCAGCAGCAGCATGGAGGCCAGCTCCACCGCCAGGACGTACGGCCCAAACAGCGCAATACCCACTTCTTTAGCGTTGATTGCCGCGCCGTCGATACCCTGGTCGTTAATCCCCAGAATGGCGTAAACGATAACCACCAGCAGCACTGCGGAGAGGATGGCCGGGCCAATCCAGATCCCCGGCTGCAGCCATTTGCGTTCCTGTTCGATTTCGCTGCCGCCCAGGTTGAGCATCATCACCACGAAGACGAACAGCACCATAATGGCCCCAGCGTAGACGATAATCTCCAGCGCCCCGGCGAAGTACGCGCCCAGCGAGAAGAACACCCCGGCAATCGCTAACAGCGAAATGATCAGGTACAGCAACGCATGCACCGGATTGGTGTGGGTGACGACCCGCAAGGTTGCGAGGATGGCGATCAGGCCACAGATATAAAAAGCGAATTCCATTGCCCTCTCCTTACGGTAACAGGCTCTTGACGTCGATCGGCTTAGCTTCGTTTTCCGCTTCGCCCTTATCTTTGCCGTCGATTGCCATACCCGCCATCCGGTAGAAGTTATATTCCGGGTATTTGCCCGGACCGGAAATCAGCAGATCCTCTTTTTCGTACACCAGATCCTGACGTTTGTATTCACCCAGCTCGAAGTCAGGGGTCAACTGGATCGCCGTGGTCGGGCACGCCTCTTCGCACAGACCGCAGAAGATGCAGCGTGAGAAGTTGATGCGGAAGAACTCAGGGTACCAGCGGCCGTCTACCGTCTCTGCTTTCTGCAGCGAAATACAGCCCACCGGGCAAGCTACCGCACACAGGTTACAGGCGACGCAGCGCTCTGCACCGTCCGGATCGCGCGTCAGCACGATGCGGCCGCGATAACGCGGCGGCAAATAGACCGGCTCTTCCGGGTACATCCGGGTTTCACGTTTGGCGAAGGCATGCAGGCCAATCATCCAGATACTCCGGACCTGGGTGCCGAACCCCACCAATAATTCTTTTAAGGTCATGTTCAATTCACCCCTTATTGCGCCTGCCAGAGAATGACAGCCGCCGTTACCAACAAGTTGACCAGCGTTAACGGCAGGCATACCTTCCAGCCAAAGGACATTACCTGGTCATAGCGCGGACGCGGTAATGATGCGCGGATCAAAATGAACATCATCATGAAGAACGCGGTTTTCAGCGCGAACCAGATGAAAGGAGGTAACCACGGGCCATTCCAGCCGCCGAAGAACAGTGTGACGATCAGCGCTGAAACGGTGACGATACCGATGTATTCACCCACGAAGAACAGACCGAACTTCATGCCGGAGTATTCAATGTGGTAACCATCGGCCAGCTCCTGCTCCGCTTCCGGCTGGTCGAACGGGTGACGGTGACACACCGCCACGCCGGCGATGGCGAACGTCACGAAGCCGAAGAACTGCGGGATAACGTTCCACAGATGCGCCTGGTTGTTGACGATATCGGTCATGTTGAATGACCCCGCCTGCGCCACCACGCCCATCAGGGAGAGGCCGAGGAACACTTCGTAGCTTAGGGTCTGCGCGGAAGCACGCATCGCCCCCAGCAGGGAGTATTTGTTGTTGCTCGACCAACCGGCGAACAGCACCGCGTAAACCGCCAGGCCTGCCATCATCAGGAAGAACAGGATCCCGATGTTCAGGTCAGCCACCACCCACGTCGGGCTGACCGGCACGATAGCGAAGGCCAGCAGCAGCGAGGTAAAGGCGATAACCGGCGCCAGAGTAAAGATCACGCGATCGGAAAAGCGCGGGATCCAGTCCTCTTTAAAGAACATCTTGATCATGTCGGCGACCAGCTGCAGCGAACCACCCCAGCCCACCCGGTTTGGCCCGTAGCGGTTCTGGAACAGACCGAGCAGACGACGCTCGCCGAAGCTCATGAACGCGCCGCAGGTGACCACCACCAGCAGAATGACCACGGCCTTCAGGATGCTTAACAGAATGTCGATAAGATCCGGCGTTAACCAGCTCATGCTTTCGCCTCCTGCAGTGAATCAATACGCGATCCGGTCAGTACCGGCGCAATGCCCGGCATGCCCATCGGTAAGCCAACCTGTCCTGCGGTCAGACTTTCAGAGATAACCAGCGGCAGACGCAGGGTCTGGCCTTCCACGCTAAAGGAGAGCATCGCCCCGGCGTTGACGCCAAGCTTCGCGGCATCCGCCGGGTTCAGCTTGATGTACGGCTCAGGCATCCGGCTCTGGAACACCGGCGCGCGCTGTGACAACTCATCGCTGCCAAACAGGTGATAATAAGGTGCGATACGCCATTTCCCCTCTTCCGCCTGGAAGCTGGCCGGCACCGCCGTGAAGTATTCCAGCCCGCTGGCGGAAGCTTCAAACAGGCGGACGCCCGGATCGCCATGGCGCAGTTTCCCGCCCACTTCATCCTGGAACTTGTTCCATGCCTGCGGGGAGTTCCAGCCCGGCGCCCAGGCGAACGGGATCTGCGAACGCGGGGCAGACGGCTGGTTGTTCCCTTCCATGGAGAAGGCGAACATCGTGTCTTTATCCTGCGGCTGACGCGGCTCGTGGACGCTGATGTTAGCGCGCATCGCCGTGCGGCCGCTGTAGCGGTGCGGTTCACGCGCCAGTTTCTGCCCACGAATGCGGAAGGTCGCATCCGGCGCGGCATCTTTTATGCCCGCCAGCTGCGGCAGTGCGGCAATCGCGGCATCGATAACGTGGTCCAGCTGCGTCCAGTCAACCTGACGGTTGTTAACGGTGCTGTGCAGAGAATGCAGCCAGCGCCAGCTTTCCAGCATCACGGTTTTCGCGTCGTAGTAGGCCGGGTCGTAGACCTGGAAGAAACGCTGGGCGCGGCCTTCGTTGTTCACCACGGTACCGTCGCTTTCCGCAAAGCTTGCTGCGGAGAGCACCAGGTGCGCTTTGTCCATAATCGCCGTGCGCTGATGGTCAACCACCATCACCAGCGGCGCTTTGGAGAGCGCTGCGTCGACGCGGGCGGCGGAAGCATGACGGTGAAGGTCGTTTTCCAGCACGATAACTGCGTCTGCGGCGCCGCTTTCCAGTTCGTCGAGCGCCTCCTCGAGCGAGCCGCCGCCGATCATACCCAGACCGACGCTGTTCACCGCGCGGGCAACCATGGTCACGCCGACGTCGGCGCCACGGCCTTTCAGAGCTTTCGCCACGTTAGCAGCGGCCTGGATGATCTCCATGCTGCCGGCGTTGGTCCCGGAAATAATCAGTGGTTTTTTCGCCCCGGCCAGCGCCTGGACGATGACATCGACTTTACCCTGCAGTTCGCGGCTCAGGCCGTCAACCGCCGGCGCGCTGTCGTCCAGCGCATGGGCGATGGCGAAGCCGAGACGCGCCTGATCTTCTACCGGCGCGCGGTAGGTCCACGCGGCGATGTCATCCAGGCGGGTGTCATCGATGTTGGTGACGAATAGCGGGTGCTTGGCGCGCTGGCCGATGTTGAGGATCGCCGCAATCTGCCAGTCGGCCACTTTCTGTGCCGCCGCCATTTCGCGTGCTTTCCCTTTCACCGCCTGACGCACCGCCAGCGCGACGCGCGCGCCGGTCTGGGTAATGTCTTCGCCCAGCACCAGTACCGCGTCGTAGGATTCGATATCGCGCAGGCTTGGGGTGTGGATCCCACCTTCGCGCAGCACTTTCAGCATCATCTGCAGGCGCGCTTGTTCGCCTTTGGCGATGCCGGTATAGAAGTTGTCGGCGCCCACCAGCTCGCGCAGCGCGAAGTTGCTTTCAATGCTGGCGCGCGGGGAGCCGATGCCGATCACTTTCTTCGACTGGCGCAGAATATCCGCCGCGCCCTGCATCGCCTGCTCGGCGTTGAGGGTAATCAGATCGTCGCCGCGGCGCTGAACCGGCTGACGCGGACGGTCTTTCAGGTTCACATAGCCATAGCCGAAACGACCGCGGTCGCAGAGGAAGTAGCGGTTAACGGTCCCGTTATAGCGGTTTTCGATACGACGCAGCTCGCCATAGCGTTCGCCCGGGCTGATGTTGCAGCCAATGGAACACTGCTGGCAGATGCTCGGCGCAAACTGCATGTCCCACTTACGGTTATAACGCTCGGAGTGCGTTTTATCGGTGAAGACGCCGGTCGGGCAGACTTCCACCAGGTTGCCGGAGAATTCGCTTTCCAGGGTGCCATCTTCCGGGCGGCCGAAGTAGACGTTGTCGTGGGCGCCATAGACGCCCAGATCGGTGCCGTCGGCATAATCTTTGTAGTAGCGCACGCAGCGGTAGCAGGCGATGCAGCGGTTCATTTCGTGAGAAATAAACGGCCCCAGATCCTGGTTGCGGTGGGTACGCTTGGTAAAACGATAGCGGCGGAAGCTATGGCCGGTCATCACCGTCATATCCTGCAGGTGGCAGTTGCCGCCCTCTTCGCAGACCGGGCAGTCGTGCGGGTGGTTGGTCATCAGCCACTCCACCACGCTTTCGCGGAACTGCTTCGCTTCGCCGTCGTCGATAGAAATAAAGGTGCCGTCGGATGCCGGAGTCATACAGGACATCACCAGGCGACCACGCGTGTCTTCCGCGTTCTGATATTGCTTCACCGCACACTGGCGGCAAGCACCGACGCTCCCTAGCGCCGGATGCCAGCAAAAGTAGGGAATATCAAGCCCAAGAGAGAGACAAGCCTCCAGCAGGTTGTCCGCTCCGTTGACCTCGTATTCTTTGCCGTCTACATGAATCGTAGCCATTAGCGTGCTTCCAAAAATAAAAAAACCTTTAGATTACCAGCGCGTCTTAAGCAGGTTCGGCTGAATCCCGTTGATTGCATGGGTATTGCTGAACTGCTGCTTAATGCCAGCCTCGAATTCTTCGCGGAAATATTTAATCGCGCTCTGCAGCGGCTCAACCGCGCCCGGCGCGTGCGCGCAGAAGGTTTTCCCTGGGCCCAGGAATCGACACAGTTGCTCAAGCGTTTCGATATCGCCAGGCTGACCTTCGCCGCGCTCCAGGGCGCGCAGGATCTTCACGCTCCACGGCAGACCATCGCGGCACGGCGTACACCAGCCACAGGACTCGCGGGCAAAGAACTCTTCGAGGTTGCGCACCAGCGAGACCATGTTGATCTCGTGGTCAACGGCCATCGCCAGCGAGGTGCCCAGACGGCTGCCCGCTTTACCAATGCTTTCGAACTCCATCGGCAGATCGAGGTGCGCTTCGGTGAGGAAGTCGGTCCCTGCCCCACCCGGCTGCCAGGCTTTAAACTTCAGGCCATCGCGCATACCGCCGGCGTAATCTTCAAGGATCTCGCGGGCCGTGGTGCCGAACGGCAGCTCCCAGACACCCGGGTTCTTCACGCGGCCGGAGAAGCCCATCAGCTTGGTGCCGGCATCTTTACTGGTGGAGATGTTCTGGTACCACTCGACGCCGTTAGCCAGAATCGCCGGCACGTTGCACAGGGTTTCCACGTTGTTGACGCAGGTCGGCTTACCCCACACGCCGGAGCTCGCCGGGAACGGCGGCTTGGAGCGCGGGTTAGCGCGGCGGCCTTCCAGGGAGTTGATCAGCGCCGTCTCTTCGCCGCAGATATAGCGTCCTGCCCCGGTGTGGACAAACAGCTCGAAGTCAAAACCAGTGCCGAGGATATTTTTCCCCAGCAGGCCCGCCTCGGTGGCTTCGGCAATCGCGCGGCGCAGATGCTGGGCCGCTTCGATATACTCTCCGCGCAGGAAGATGTAGCCGCGATAAGCCTTCAGCGCAAAGGCGGAGATCAGCATGCCTTCCACCAGCAGGTGCGGGAGCTGCTCCATCAGCAGGCGGTCTTTATAGGTGCCCGGCTCCATCTCATCGGCGTTACACAGCAGGTAACGGATGTTCATGGATTCGTCTTTCGGCATCAGGCTCCACTTCAGACCGGTGGAGAAGCCCGCGCCGCCGCGCCCTTTCAGGCCAGCGTCTTTTACCGCCGTGACGATCTCGTCCGGCGCCATGCCGGTCAGCGCTTTTCGCGCCCCTTCATAGCCATTTTTGCTGCGATACTCGTCCAGCCAGACCGGCTGCTTGTCGTCGCGCAGGCGCCAGGTGAGCGGATGCGTTTCCGCAGTACGAATTACGGTTTTCATTTGTACTGCTCCAGCAGGTCAGGAATTGCCTCCGGCGTCAGATGGCTGTGAGTGTCCTCATCAATCATCATGGTCGGTCCCTTGTCGCAGTTGCCCAGGCAGCAGGTCGGCAGCAGGGTAAAGCGGCCATCAAAGGTGGTCTGCCCTGGCTTGATGTTCAGCTTCTTCTCGATGGCGGCCTGAATCCCCTGATAGCCGGTAATGTGACACACCACGCTGTCGCAGTAGCGGATCACGTGACGGCCAACCGGCTGGCGGAAAATTTGGCTGTAGAACGTCGCCACGCCTTCGACGTCGCTGGCCGGGATGCCCAGCACATCGGCAATGGCGTAGATCGCGCCATCCGGCACCCAGCCGCGCTGTTTCTGAACGATTTTCAGCGCTTCGATGGACGCCGCACGCGGGTCTTCGTAGTGGTGCTTCTCGTGCTCAATAGCCTCACGCTCTGCCGCACTCAGCTCAAAAGCCTCGGTTTGTGGTTGTTGATTCTCGTGCATAATTAGCGGTCCACGTCTGACATAACAAAATCGATACTACCCAGATAGACGATCAGGTCGGATACCAGGCTGCCGCGGATCGCCGACGGGATCTGCTGCAGGTGCGCAAAGCTCGGCGTGCGGACGCGGGTACGGTAGCTCATGGTGCTGCCGTCGCTGGTCAGGTAGTAACTGTTAATCCCCTTGGTCGCCTCAATCATCTGGAAGGATTCGTTGGCCGGCATGACCGGGCCCCACGATACCTGCAGGAAGTGGGTGATCAGGGTTTCGATATGCTGCAGCGTGCGCTCTTTCGGCGGCGGCGTGGTCAGCGGGTGATCCGCTTTGAACGGCCCTTCCGGCATATTGTCGAGGCACTGCTGAAGAATGCGCAGGCTCTGGCGCAGCTCTTCGACTTTCAGCATCACGCGGGTGTAGCAGTCAGAAACGCCACCGCCGGTCGGGACTTCGAAGTCGAAATTTTCGTAGCCAGAATAAGGACGCCATTTACGCACGTCGAAGCCGATACCTGTGGCGCGCAGGCCTGCGCCGGTGGTGCCCCACTCCAGCGCCTCTTTGGCGGTATAGGCTGCCACGCCGACGGAACGGCCCTTCAGAATGGTGTTGCGCAGGGCGGCTTTTTCATAGGAGTCCAGACGCTTCGGCATCCACTCGAGGAACTCACGCAGCAGACGATCCCAGCCGCGCGGCAGATCGTGCGCGACGCCGCCGATGCGGAACCACGCCGGGTGCATACGGAAACCGGTGATCGCTTCCACCAGATCGTAGATTTTCTGCCGATCGGTAAAGGCGAAGAAGACCGGCGTCATCGCGCCGACGTCCTGAATAAAGGTTGAGATATACAGCAGGTGGCTGTTGATGCGGAACAGTTCGGAGAGCATCACGCGGATCACGTTGACGCGATCCGGCACGGTGATCCCGGCCAGTTTTTCTACGGCCAGCACGTACGGCATCTCGTTGACGCAGCCGCCAAGGTATTCGATACGGTCGGTGTACGGGATGTAGCTGTGCCAGGACTGGCGCTCGCCCATCTTCTCGGCGCCGCGGTGGTGGTAACCGATATCCGGCACGCAGTCGACGATCTCTTCGCCATCCAGCTGCAGAATAATGCGGAAGGCACCGTGCGCGGACGGGTGGTTCGGACCGAGGTTGAGGAACATGAAGTCCTCGTTGTCGGTGCCGCGTTTCATGCCCCACTCTTCCGGTTTGAAAGTCAGCGCTTCCATCTCCAGATCCTGTTTGGCTTTGGTCAGCTCAAATGGATCGAATTCGGTGGCGCGCGCCGGGTAGTCTTTACGCAGCGGGTGGCCTTCCCAGGTCGGCGGCATCATGATGCGACGCAGATTTGGGTGGCCATCAAAGGTAATACCAAACATTTCCCAGGTTTCACGCTCATACCAGTTGGCGTTGGGGAACAGTTTGGTGAAGGTTGGCAGATGCAGATCGTTTTCAGACAGCGCCACCTTGAGCATGATGTCGCGGTTGCGGTCGATGGAAATCAGGTGATAGAAAACGGAAAAATCCGCGGCGGGCAGGGCATCGCGGTGCGTGCGCAGACGTTCGTCCATACCGTGCAGGTCAAACAGCATCACGTAAGGCTTCGGCAATTTCTTCAGGAAATCACCCACCTCAAGCAGCTGCTCGCGCTTGACCCATACCACCGGTACGCCGGTGCGGGTTGGCTGAACGGTAAAGGCATCCGGCCCAAAGCGGTTGCGCAGTTCGCCGATCACCGGGTCATCAAGGTGATCGCGGGTTTGCCAGGCTGGTGCGGCGTCATGCGCGGTTAAATCGGTCATATTGTTCACCATTGCAAAAGGTCCGTGGTGACTGCCGGGCGAGACTTCGCGCTGTTGTAGATTGATTTGCGAAGTGTTTCTCCCGCCCGCAGGCGCAAATTAAATCTCGTCCGGCGTCCGCAGATTGGTCACTGCAATACGTTCGCCGCGTTTACGCTCGCGTTCCGACTGCATATTGGCGCGATAGACGCCCTGATCGCCAACCACCCATGAGAGCGGACGACGTTCTTTACCAATGGACTCCTGCAGCAGCATCAGCGCCTGCATATAGGCCTCCGGACGCGGCGGGCAGCCCGGGATGTACACATCGACCGGGATGAATTTATCCACGCCCTGGACGACGGAATAGATGTCGTACATGCCGCCGGAGTTCGCGCAGGCGCCCATGGAAATCACCCACTTCGGCTCCAGCATCTGATCATAGAGACGCTGAATCACCGGCGCCATTTTGGTGAAGCAGGTTCCGGCGACCACCATCAGGTCCGCCTGACGCGGAGAGGCGCGCAGAACTTCGGCCCCAAAGCGCGCAACGTCATGCACCGCAGTGAATGACGTCACCATTTCCACATAACAGCAAGAAAGGCCGAAGTTATACGGCCAAATTGAGTTCTTACGGCCCCAGTTCACCATGTCATGCAGCGCGTGTTCGAGTTTCCCCATATACACGCTTTTGTTGACTTCCTGCTCCAGGGGGTCGGTAACGATCTCCTGTTTCTGCAGGGGGTAACGGTCGTTCTCACCGTTAGGATCTATGCGGGTGAGCGTATAATCCATCTTATTGCCTCGCTTTTACTGCATATGACGGTTAGTGGGACTGTCTGTTTCCGGGTTAACCAGCGTGCGACGGGAACGCGCAGGCGTCCAGTCCAGTGCGCCGATGCGAACGAGATAAACCAGACCAGCCAGTAGCACTAAAATGAAAATTGCGGCTTCCACAAAGCCGACCCAACCGCTCTCGCGGATGGAGGTCGACCATGCGTAGAGATACAGGGCTTCCACGTCGAAGATAACGAAGAACATGGCAACCAGATAAAACTTCGCAGAAAGACGTAAGCGGGCCGAACCAACGGAGTCGATCCCCGATTCAAACGGCGTGTTTTTGCTACGCGCGCGCGCGCGACCGCCAAGGTACCAGCCGCCGACGAGCATCAGGCAGCACAGGCCGATAGCGATGATGAGAAATATAGCGAATGCCCAGTGATGAGCGATGACTTCAGTGGATGTTGACATACGCATTGCTTAACCAAAAAAGTGTAGCGCCAAAACCCTCTGCTCTTACTGGCAGATGAACGCCACAGCGTTTCACGGGAGGAATAAAAAATAACCGTGCAAAAAAGCGTCCCTGGAAGATGTGAGAAGCCCAGATGCCGTGGCTTTTTACCCCTTTCTTTAACCTTTTGTCAACTTTAACAAAAGTTTTCATAACATTAATTTACATTGGAATCTTTTCATTAACATTAAATGCCCTTTTATGCGAAATAACCTTGCATACTGTTCGGTTTTAGTGTTGTTGAATCGTGTCCGTTTCCGTCGTAAATCAAAAATCCCTGCTATTTTGACAGGATTTAGCCTCGATTCCTCCCCCCAAAGAGGGGTATTTTCTTGATCTGCGACACGGTTTTGTTAATTACCCCAGGAAATCGGCAACAATCCATCCGGTTTTTTAACATTAGCAGGAAGTGTTGAAAGTGCTGGGAAAAGTCGGCAAGGTGAGCGCCAGGTCACGCCAATATGCTGATTTTCTTGCAAAGAAATAAAAAAAAGATTCAAAACATCAATAATAGTGCAAAAAAAAGAGCCACCAGACGGGAAACCCACCCTTGAGGCTCTTTTTGGGCACTTACATTCTGTTACCAGTTTTTGTGATCTTTGTTAGCAAAATAACCTCACAAAATGAAGGTGCTTCCTCCCTCTTCCGGAGTAAGTGCCGGCCCGGCGCGCCAGGGATCGCTCTCCTGGCTCAGAGACTGAAAAATCGCCTGCGGTAGTTCGCCCACCGTCTGCGGATTGCAGCTAACGACGTACCGGGTATCCGGCAGGACCGGCAGGCCATCGCTGATGCCGGCCACGCGCAAATCCGGGCTCATCATTTCGACCGCACGCGCGGTGACCCCCAGCCCGGCTTTCACCGCCGCTTTCACCCCGGAGAGCGACGAGGCGCCGTGGGCCAGATGCCAGGAGACGCGGGCAGCCTCCAGCGCGGCGATGATGTCCTCACGGAACGGGCCAGGCTCTTCGAGCAAGATGAGGGGGATCGATTCCCCTTTCGCCAGCACGTAGTCCGCTGCACAGTACCAGAGGGTAGGCGACGTTCTCAGCGTGAAAGCAGTAAAACCGGGAAGCTGATGGGTGGTTAATGCCAGATCGACCTCTCCCGCGCTCAGCATCGCCATGATGACGGCATGGGGATGGACTTTAATCTCCAGCGTCATTCTGGGATAGAAGCAGCCGATGCGGTTTAACAGAAACGGCAGGATAGTATCAGCGGTTTCTTCCGACGCGCCGATGGTCAGTCCCCCCTGCAGGCTGCCATACATCAGCGACATGCAGGCTTCATCGTTAAAGCGCAGGATTTTGCGGGCATAGCCCAGCAACTGGATGCCCTGCTCGGTCAGCAGTTTATTGCGTCCGTGACGAGCGAAAAGCTCCTTGCCAACCAGTTGCTCCAGGCGTTGCATTTGCTGGCTGACCGCGGACTGGGTACGACACACTGCGGCGGCGGCGGCGGCGAAGGTGTTCAAATCAGCGACTGCTACAAAGGTGCGCAGCAGATCGAGATCGAGGTTGAGTATCGGACGTGTTGTATTAATCATCTTTCTTCACTTACAGGTGGCTAACGCTGACCTGCCTTGTTGATGCTTTACGCCAGGTTTCCGGCTATTCCCTGAGCCTCGTGCTCACCGTCTGATGGCGGATAAACAACTGGACGAACGTTATTACATGCCAAAGTACTCGTCTGAGCAAATGCGCAGAACACCGGAGTAATATATTGTTCGTATTTCTCATTATTATTTATTACCACGGCCAGCCAGGCGTCTTACGTCGCCCCGGAAAATCGCGCAGTAGCGGTGAGAAAGCCTCTCTTTCGCCGGACTTCTTTTTGGCGAACGACGAACAATAAAATCCTGTAATAACAATATATTAAATATCAATTCAGCCATAATTCATGCCGACTACCACTGATATTAACGGCGATATTCTAACCGATTCCCATCCTTTTTATAAGCCTTAATAAGGATTAACTGAGATAATTTTAAATTTTTTTCAACATTTTATATAAATTAACAAACCTCAGATTATTACCTGTCAAAAATAATAATAATGCGCTTACGCGCAGTTTTTTATTAAAATTATTTAACATCAAAATTACAAATCAACCGCTATGAGATTAAGAATAGCGTTTTCTAGCCGCCCCCCATTCTCCAGCGCCCCGTTTACCTAACCAACAAACCAGATAAATGATGGTAAAAAAGGCACTACATCAACATAGACGACCGAAAAAATGCCATGAAAAGGCATAAACCATAGGAAAAACCAGCAACCAACAGATAAATCAATTACGCTTAAAATCCTGCATTAGCAAAATCTTCTCCTGCAAAGCCTTCAAAACAGCGGGGAGGCGGAGTACATTGTTCCGTGCTGACTTCCACGGCAGGGAGTGGCGATAACAGCTAAAAGGTCAAGATTCATGTCCCCCATCGAAAAATCCAGCAAGTTAGAGAACGTCTGTTATGACATCCGCGGACCGGTTCTGAAAGAAGCGAAACGTCTTGAAGAAGAAGGCAATAAGGTTCTGAAACTGAACATCGGCAACCCGGCACCCTTCGGCTTCGAGGCCCCTGACGAGATCCTCGTCGACGTCATCCGCAATCTGCCTACCGCCCAGGGATACTGCGATTCGAAAGGATTGTACTCGGCGCGTAAAGCTATCATGCAGCATTACCAGGCGCGGGGAATGCGCGATGTCACCGTGGAAGATATTTACATCGGCAACGGCGTGTCCGAGCTGATTGTGCAGGCGATGCAGGCGCTGTTAAACAGTGGCGATGAGATGCTGGTTCCCGCTCCGGACTACCCGCTGTGGACGGCGGCGGTGTCTCTTTCCAGTGGTAAAGCGGTGCACTATCTGTGTGACGAATCCTCTGACTGGTTTCCGGATCTTGACGATATCCGCGCCAAAATCACGCCTCGCACCCGCGGGATCGTGATCATCAACCCCAACAACCCCACCGGCGCGGTCTACTCCAAAGAGCTGCTGCAGGAGATCGTGGAGATCGCCCGCCAGCACAACCTGATTATTTTCGCCGATGAGATCTACGACAAGATCCTCTACGACGAAGCCCAGCATCACTCGATTGCCGCTCTGGCGCCGGATCTGCTGACGGTGACCTTCAACGGACTGTCGAAAACTTACCGCGTCGCCGGCTTCCGTCAGGGCTGGATGGTGCTGAATGGCCCGAAAAAACACGCGAAAGGCTATATCGAAGGACTGGAAATGCTGGCCTCAATGCGTCTGTGCGCCAACGTGCCGGCCCAGCATGCTATCCAGACCGCGCTGGGCGGCTACCAGAGTATCAGCGAATTCATCATTCCCGGCGGGCGTCTGTATGAACAACGCAACCGCGCCTGGGAGCTGATCAACGATATTCCGGGCGTCTCCTGCATGAAGCCAAAAGGCGCGCTGTACATGTTCCCGAAAATTGACGCCAAACGCTTCAATATTCACGACGACCAGAAAATGGTGCTCGATTTCCTGCTGCAGGAGAAAGTGCTGCTGGTGCAGGGTACTGCCTTTAACTGGCCGTGGCCGGATCACGTGCGTATTGTGACCCTGCCTCGCGAAGACGACCTGGAGATGGCGATCTCCCGCTTTGGCCGCTTCCTCTCCGGCTACCATCAGCTTTAGTCGTGCTGCCGCCGGCATTTGCATCCGGCGGCGATCCCTGCGCACAATGGAACCCGATGTTGTCACTGATTAAGGGTTCCTATGAGTCAGAGTCATTTCTTTGCCCACCTCTCCCGTCTGAAACTGATTAACCGCTGGCCGCTGATGCGCAACGTGCGCACCGAAAATGTCTCCGAGCACAGCCTGCAGGTGGCGATGGTCGCCCACGCGCTGGCGGCGATTAAAAACCGCAAATTTGGCGGCCAGGTCAACCCAGAGCGTATCGCCCTGCTGGCGATGTACCACGACGCCTCCGAGGTTTTAACCGGTGATCTCCCTACCCCAGTGAAATATTTTAATTCACAGATTGCCCAGGAATATAAGGCGATTGAGAAAATCGCCCAGCAGAAGCTAGTGGATATGGTGCCTGACGAGCTGCGCGATATTTTCGAACCGCTGATTGACGAGCATCATTACAGTGAGGAAGAGCAGTCGATCGTCAAACAGGCTGACGCCCTCTGCGCCTACCTGAAATGCCTCGAAGAGCTGTCGGCGGGCAACAACGAATTTCTGCTGGCCAAAGGCCGTCTGGAAAAAACGCTGGCGTCGCGGCGCAGCGCGGAGATGGATTATTTTATGCAGGTGTTTGTCCCGAGCTTCCAGCTGTCGCTGGATGAAATCAGCCAGGATTCGCCGCTGTAATTTTTCAGGCTGGGCAGCGGTCGCCCCCTACCCGGCCTGCATATCTTAAAACGGGAAGAGCACCGGGATCAGCAGAACGCAGACCACCATCACCAGCACGGTAAAGGGCACGCCGATTTTGACAAAATCGCTAAATGAGTACTTACCCGGGCCAAGCACCAGAGTATTAACCGGCGACGAGACCGGGGTCATAAACGCCGCCGAAGCCGCCATCGCCACCACCATGGCAAAGGGATAAGGCGACACACCCATCGACTTCGCCGCCGCCAGGGCAATAGGCGCCATCAGCACCGCGGTGGCCGTGTTAGAGATAAACAGGCCTATCGCCGCGCACATCACAAACAGGCAGCCGAGCATCAGATAAGGCCCCTCGCCTCCGGCGACGTCCATTAGTCCCTTAACCACCAGATCCACCCCACCGGTTTTCTGCAACGCCAGGGCGAACGGCATCATCCCGACAATCAGAATGATGCTCGGCCAGTGGATCGCCTTGTAGGCGCTTTCGGCGTTGATACAGCGGAATTTGCCCATCAGCAGACAGGCGATGATCGCGGCGATGGGGTTGGGGATTTCATCCGTCAGCATCAGGGCCACCATCAGCACCAGACAGAAAATCGCGTGCGGAGCCTGGCTGTGGGCCGGCGAAGCGTCATCAACCTCAACCGGCATATTGAGCACCACGAAATCCCGGCCGCGCTTCGCCAGCAGGGCAATTTGCCGCCAGTTGCCGACCACCAGCAGAATATCGCCGAGCTGCAGCGGCTCATCGACCACGGAACCATCCATCGCCTTGCCATCGCGCTTCATGCCGACGATATTGAGACCAAACCGGGTGCGGAAGGCTATCTCACGCACCGTTTTGCCCATCATCTCTGAATCCGGGATCAGCGCCACCTCCGCCATCCCCACATCCAGCGCCTGATCGGCAAAATACTCCCCGCGCAGCACCATCGGCTCGAGCATTTGCTCGCCGCAGAACTGGCGCAAGTCGACATCGGAGGCAGACATATCGATCAGCAGGACGTCGCGGGCGCGAAATTCCGAGACCCCATTGACGTTAACAATCACCCGACGGAACCGTCGCCAGCGCTCAACGCCGATGACGTTGGCACAGTAGCGCTCACGCAGCTTTAAATCATCCAGCCGCTGACCGATCATCGGCGAACCGGGTCGGATCGCCAGCCGGCGGGCGCGGCCGGTGAGGTGATATTCGCGGATCAAATCGCGAAAGGTACTTCTTTTTCGCCCATCGCGCGCGGAATCGCCATTATCCGTCTTCAGCATAAAGCGCACCGCCAGCATATAGACGATGCCCAGGATCAGCACCACCAGGCCAATCGGCGTGACGCTGAAAAAACTGAAGCCGTGCAGTCCTTCGCGCAGCAGTTCACTGTTGACCACCAGGTTGGGCGGCGTCGCCACCAGGGTCATCATCCCGCTGATAAGCCCGGCGAAGCTCAGCGGCATCATCAGCCGCGAGGGTGAGGTATTCATCCGCGCCGAGACGCTAAGGACCACCGGAATGAAAATGGCGACCACGCCGGTGGAGCTCATAAACGCGCCCAACCCGGCGACGGTGAGCATCAGGTAGATCAGCATTTTGGTTTCGCTGTTGCCTGCCACGCTCACCAGCCAGGCGCCCATCTTGGTGGCCACCCCGGTACGCACCAGGCCGTCGCCGATAATAAACAGGGCGGCAATCAAGATCACGTTAGGATCGCTGAACCCGGAAAAAGCTTCGGTCAGCGTCAGCGTGCCGCTGAGGACAAAGGCGACAATGACCATCAGGGCGATAGCATCCATGCGCACCTTACCGGTAGCAAACAGAACAACTGCGATGGCCAGGAGGGATAAAACCCAAATCAATTCACCGTTCACAACGTTTCCTTGTCACAAGTGGGAGTCGACATAGTGGCATAAAAAAGCCCCGACGACGCGGGGCGAAATCATGGGTTTACGCTTTAAGACGCACATTTACCACGCCGTCAGTCTGGCGTTCAACCACCAGATCTTCCAGGCTGCTCAGCACGAGGTCGGCTTCATCCCGACGGGGGGCATCGGCGGGCACGTTGACCGCGATAGTGCGACAGCCGGCCGCCAGTCCGGAGAGGAGCCCCGCCGGCGCATCTTCCACCACCGCGCACTCCCCGGCAGGCAGACCCAGCCGCTCGGCGCCCAGCAGATAGGCGTCCGGCGCCGGCTTGCCATGCTTCACCTGCTCAGCGGTGACAAACACCTCCGGCATCGGCAGGCCCGCCGCGCGGTGACGCGCATGGGCAACCGGAATCGAGCCGGAGGTGACAATCGCCCACGGGATCCCAGCCTCATTGAGCGTATTCAACAGGGCTAACGCCCCCGGTAGAGCGACGATGCCTTCGATATCAGTGGCTTCCATCTGCTCGAGATAACGGAATTCGGCCTGGATATCCTCCTCGCTGCGACCCGGCATAAAATGGCGAATGGAGGTAATGGCCTGCTTGCCGTGAATAAAACTGAGAATTTCATCATGGTCAATGGCGAAACGATCCCCCCATTTGCACCATGAACGCTCCACCACCGGCAAGGAATCCACCAGTGTCCCGTCTAAATCGAACAGGAAACCTTTACACTGCACGGGCACCTCCCTCAGGCATTGATGATTTGGTTAATTTCGTTACTGCTCAGATGATACTGGCGTGGGCAGGCGTGCCAGACGCTCAGCATCCGCTGATATTTCTCCCACATCGGGGTCTGCGAGTTAAAGCCATGGGTGCCGGCGTCAAAGTGGCTGTAACGGCCTTCAACGTTGACCATAAAGCGCACGTAGCCGAGAAAACGCGCTTCGGTGGCGGCATCAAATCCGAGGAAGGTGACCCGACGCTCGTCGATACCCGCCGCATCTTTCAGGTTGGTCCAGGAGACGTGTAGCGCGTGGTACATCTCCATGATGTCGATTACGGTACGGCAGGTTTCTTCCGTCAGCTGGCCGAACTCGCGGTCCAGTTCACGCATCTGCAGCCCATACCCACGCTCAATGATGGTTTGCAGACGACGGTAGCGCTCCGCATTGTCCGGGTCGAGCATCGTCATCATCTTGTACTGATTGGATAAAATCAGACGCTGCGCATTGGTCATTTCCATGTTGTGACTCCTGTAGCACGGTAGGGCGTGAAATAAAGAAGGCGCATAAATCATGCGCCTTCTTTTATATGCGTTTTCCGTAGTGAATTACAAATCATCAAGGAAAGTTTTATCGAGTTGTTTGAAGGCGCGCTTAAGCGTGTCAGCCAACGCCTGATAATCGGGCTTGCCTTCGACAGGCGCCAGCGCCTGCCCCGCCTCCTGCAGTTTGCCGCGTACTTCGTAGAACCAGTTAAGAATGGAAGGCGGCAGCGGCGTCACTGAACGTTTACCCAACCACCATAACCCCTGCATCGGCAGGCTCAGTGCAAACAGCGCAGTGGCCACGGCGGGCCCCAGCTGGCCGCCCAGCGCTATCTGCCAGCAGAGGGTGAAAATGGCGATCGGCGGCATGATGCGGATGGCGTAGCGGGTGGCACGAATGATGCGGTTTTCAATAAATACCGGCGCGAGGCGCTTGTCGAGAGGCCAGGTCTTCGCGTAGTGCTGCCCGCGGTTGAACAAGCTAAAGAAGCTAACGGGGCGTTTCTCAGGGGTCGACATGGCTTTACCTCAACTTTACATATAAAACTTAAAAAATTCGTGCAAAACACCAACTATGCATGACATCGTTCAAAAGATTTTGGCAAAGGATGCCGCAATCAGGTATCCTGTGCCCGCCTGAAAGGGCGGATAGACTCTTTTGCCAGGCTAGTCAAATTATCGCATATTCTGCCATTGGCTGAAAATTATGCAAAATGGCATAAAATCAAATGTACTTATCTCATCGTGCCTGAAAACAGAACAAGGCATGATGTTAATCATAAATGTCGAGGTCATCCTGCGCTACGCTAATGACACACTGACGTTTTTTTAGCCACGTATCATAAAAAGGTACTTCCATGTCGAGTAAGTTAGTACTGGTTCTGAACTGCGGTAGCTCCTCTCTGAAATTTGCTATCCTTGACGCCGTTAACGGCGACGAATACCTGTCCGGTTTAGCGGAATGCTTCCACCTGCCAGAAGCCCGTATCAAATGGAAAATTGACGGCGGCAAACAAGAAGCCGAATTAGGCGCGGGCGCCGCGCACAGCGAAGCACTGAACTTTATCGTTAACACTATTCTGGCACAAAAACCAGAACTGTCTGCTCAGCTGACCGCAATTGGCCACCGTATCGTCCACGGCGGTGAAAAATACACCAGCTCCGTCGTCATCGACGAGTCCGTGATTCAGGGCATTAAAGACGCGGCGTCCTTCGCACCGCTGCACAACCCGGCACATCTGATCGGCATCGCTGAAGCGCTGAAATCCTTCCCGCACCTGAAAGACAAAAACGTGGCAGTATTCGATACGGCGTTCCACCAGACCATGCCGGAAGAATCCTATCTCTACGCCCTGCCGTACAGCCTGTACAAAGAGCACGGCGTTCGTCGTTACGGCGCACACGGCACCAGCCACTTCTACGTGACTCAGGAAGCCGCTAAGATCCTGAACAAGCCGGTTGAAGAGCTGAACATCATCACCTGCCACCTTGGCAACGGTGGTTCGGTTTCCGCTATTCGTAACGGCAAATGCGTTGACACCTCCATGGGTCTGACCCCGCTGGAAGGCCTGGTGATGGGTACCCGCTCCGGCGATATCGATCCGGCAATCATCTTCCATCTGCACGACACCCTGGGCATGAGCGTTGACGCCATCAACAAAATGCTGACCAAAGAGTCCGGCCTGCTGGGCCTGACCGAAGTCACCAGCGACTGCCGCTACGTAGAAGACAACTACCAGGAAAAAGCCGACGCTAAACGCGCGATGGACGTCTACTGCCACCGCCTGGCGAAATACATCGGCTCCTACACCGCGCTGATGGACGGCCGTCTCGACGCCGTGGTCTTCACCGGTGGCATCGGTGAAAACGCCGCGATGGTGCGTGAGCTGTCGCTGGGCAAACTGGGCGTACTGGGCTTCGAAGTTGACCATGAGCGTAACCTGGCTGCCCGCTTCGGCAAGTCTGGCTTCATCAACAAAGAAGGCACCCGTCCTGCCGTGGTTATCCCGACCAACGAAGAGCTGGTCATCGCGCAAGACGCCAGCCGTCTGACCGCATAATTCCACACCGCCAGCCCTGACCCGCAATACTTCGCGCTGCAGGAAGGCGGCGACACAGCAGATCCCCGGCGCATACGCGACCGGGGTGAGCAAGTAGAGCCAACGCACGTGCAACGTGGAGTATGACGGGTCGCTGGTGGTGCTGTTTTGTATCCCGCCTGATACTGGCGGTAACGAAAGAGGATATACCGTGTCCCGTACTATCATGTTAATTCCTACCGGTACCAGCGTAGGTCTGACCAGCGTCAGCCTCGGTGTGATCCGCGCTATGGAACGCAAAGGCGTTCGTCTGAGCGTCTTTAAACCTATCGCCCAGCCGCGCTCCGGCGGCGATGCCCCGGACCAGACCACCACCATCGTTCGCGCCAGCTCCTCCACCACCACCGCTGCTGAACCGCTGAAGATGAACCACGTTGAATCTCTGCTCTCCAGCAATCAGAAAGATGTGCTGATGGAAGAGATCATCGCCAACTATCACGCGAACACCCAGGACGCGGAAGTGGTGCTGGTGGAAGGCCTGGTGCCGACCCGTAAGCATCAGTTCGCTCAGGCGCTGAACTTTGAAATCGCCAAAACCCTGAACGCGGAAATCGTCTTCGTCATGTCGCAAGGTACCGATACGCCAGAACAGCTGAACGAGCGTATTGAACTGACCCGCAACAGTTTTGGCGGCGCGAAAAACACCAGCATCACCGGCGTTATCATCAACAAACTGAACGCGCCGGTCGACGAGCAGGGCCGTACCCGTCCTGACCTGTCGGAAATTTTCGACGACTCATCCAAAGCGAAAGTCGTGAAGATCGACCCGGCTCAGCTGCAAAAAGGCAGCGCGCTGCCGGTGCTGGGCGCCGTACCGTGGAGCTTCGATCTGATCGCCACCCGCGCGATCGACATGGCCCATCACCTGAATGCGACCATCATCAACGAAGGCGATATCAACACCCGCCGCGTGAAATCCGTGACCTTCTGCGCGCGCAGCATCCCGCACATGCTGGAGCACTTCCGCGCAGGTTCGCTGCTGGTTACTTCCGCAGATCGTCCTGACGTGCTGGTTGCCGCCTGCCTGGCAGCGATGAACGGCGTGGAAATCGGCGCCATCCTGCTGACCGGCGGCTATGAAATGGACGCGCGCATCAGCAAGCTGTGCGAACGCGCCTTCGCCACCGGCCTGCCGGTGTTTATGGTCAACACCAACACCTGGCAGACCTCCCTGAGCCTGCAGAGCTTCAACCTCGAAGTACCGGTTGACGATCACGAGCGCATTGAGAAAGTTCAGGAATACGTTGCCAACTACATCAACGCCGACTGGATCGAATCGCTGACCGCGACCTCCGAGCGCAGCCGTCGTCTCTCTCCGCCAGCCTTCCGCTACCAGCTGACCGAGCTGGCGCGCAAAGCCGGCAAACGCGTCGTTCTGCCGGAAGGCGACGAGCCGCGTACCGTGAAAGCTGCAGCCATCTGCGCCGAACGAGGGATCGCCACCTGTGTGCTGCTGGGCAACCCGGATGAGATTAACCGCGTTGCAGCAGCGCAGGGCGTTGAGCTGGGCGCCGGTATCGAAATCGTCGACCCGGAAGTGGTGCGCGAAAGCTACGTGGCTCGCCTGGTCGAACTGCGTAAGAACAAGGGCATGACCGAAGCCGTCGCCCGCGAGCAGCTGGAAGATAACGTGGTTCTCGGCACCCTGATGCTGGAACAGGACGAAGTCGATGGCCTGGTGTCCGGCGCGGTACACACCACCGCCAACACCATTCGTCCGCCGCTGCAGCTGATCAAAACCGCACCGGGCAGCTCGCTGGTCTCTTCCGTGTTCTTCATGCTGCTGCCGGAACAAGTTTATGTTTACGGCGACTGCGCGATCAACCCGGATCCGACCGCAGAGCAGCTGGCGGAAATCGCGATTCAGTCCGCTGACTCCGCGATTGCCTTCGGCATCGAACCGCGCGTGGCGATGCTCTCCTACTCCACCGGTACTTCCGGCGCGGGTAGCGATGTAGAAAAAGTCCGCGAAGCGACCCGTCTGGCGCAGGAAAAACGTCCTGACCTGATGATCGACGGCCCGCTGCAGTATGACGCCGCGGTGATGGCTGACGTCGCGAAATCCAAAGCGCCGAACTCGCCGGTAGCTGGCCGTGCGACCGTGTTCATCTTCCCGGATCTGAACACCGGTAACACCACTTACAAAGCGGTACAGCGCTCTGCCGACCTGATCTCCATCGGGCCGATGCTGCAGGGTATGCGCAAGCCGGTCAACGATCTGTCTCGTGGCGCGCTGGTTGACGATATCGTCTACACCATCGCACTGACCGCGATCCAGTCAGCTCAGCAGCAGAAGTAATCGCCCGCTGAGAGAAAGCAAAAGGCAGCCAGATGGCTGCCTTTTTTGTCAGGAGGCGAACAGCAGTTGCTGCCACGCGTTAGCGCGTTTATTCGCGCTCGCTCTCTTCCGCGTCATCATACTCGTTGCCGGCGTTACGGGTCATCCACAGCGCCAGCGCTTTCAGCGAGTCGGGCGTGAACTCATCGCAACGGGCGGTGATCTCTTCCGGCGTTAACCAGCACACCTCGCTCACCTCCTCTTCCTGCAGGGCAAACGGCCCGTGGGAGACGCAGCTGAACAGGCTTCCCCAGACGCGGCAGAATTTATCTTCGTAGTAGAACTGGCCGTGATCGGCAAACGGCACCCCGGCGATGCCTAACTCCTCTTCCGCCTCGCGACGGGCCGACTCCAGTAGCTGCTCATCAGCCTGCACGACGCCGCCGGCGGTGGCATCCAGCATGCCCGGATGAAAGTCTTTTGTCTCGGTGCGTCGCTGCACCAGAATTTTCCCCATTCCGTCGTGAACGACGATATAGGTCGCCCGGTGGCGCAGGCACTGCGCGCGCATCTGCTCGCGGCTGGACTGTGCTATCACCTCATTGTTTTCATTAACAATATCGACCCATTCTGTGCTTGCCAAATGATTCTGTTCCGCCATCAGGAAACCTTACTTTAAAAGCGCTCTTGCGGCGCGTCTTTATGATTGAGGGCTAAATTACGGGTAAATTGCGACCTCTGCAATAACCTGATTATCATTGAGTGCTAAAACCTGCAGACGCCCCTCATCCAGTAGCCCATAGCTGGCGGAATATCCCCCTTTCGGGATACTCACTGAGCCTGGATTAAACAGAGAGAACGCCCCGCGTTTTTCAGCAACCGGAATATGAGTATGGCCATACGCCAGGACATCGCCAGCGGCAAGTGGCGGCAAATTGTCCGGGCTATAAAGATGACCGTGGGTCAGAAACAGGCGGTAGCCTTCGCCAAGCACCTGCTGCCAGGGCGCGGTCATGGGAAAACGAAGCAGCATTTGATCCACTTCGCTGTCGCAGTTACCGCGAACCGCAATGATGCGCTCCGCCACGCTGTTCAGCCGCTCGGCCACCTCCGCCGGCGCATAGCCTTCCGGCAGCGCGTTGCGTGGCCCGTGATTAAGCACATCGCCGAGGATGATCAGCCACCTGGCGCCACTTTGCGCGAACCGCTCAAGCACGCGTTCCGTCGCAGGTAGCGAACCATGAATATCGGAGGCAAACATCAGCTTCATAGGTTCCATCTCCACTGGTTACGATGCCTCTATGATAGCGGAAGCGCGGCGGGTTATCAGCCTCCGCGTTTGGCGGAAAGCGCCGCGTAACGCTGGATTGAGGCCCGCTGCCACTGGAAAGTCGCATAATCCGCCAGCGCCTCCGGCACCTCATCGCCATTGAGAACCAGACGATTGAGCATCAGCGCCAGGTCGGCATCGGCAATAGACCATTCGCCGAATAAATTTTGCCCGCCGTGGGCCAGCAGCGTGGTAGCGGTGGCAAACAGTTTTTCCGCCGACCGCTTGCCTGCCTCGCTGAGCGCCGGCATTTTCACCCCGCCAAACACCACGGCGGTGGATCGCTCTTCACGAATGGGCACCAGATCGCTGCGTAGCCAGGCCTGGATCTGCCGGGCGCGGGCCCGCTTTTGCAGATCGTGTGGATAAAGGCGCTCCCACTCAGGCGGTGCGAAACGCTCATCGAGATATTCGGTAATCGCCGAAGACTCGCTCAGCGCGAAATCGTCAACCTCCAGCAGCGGTACGCGACGGGTGGCGGTATAGCCCGTCCAGCCGGCCTGCAGATGTTCGCCGCTGCCCAGGTCGATGGTTTTAAGGCTAAAAGGCAGGCTCTTTTCCTGCAGCGCGACATAAACAGACATCACGTACGGTGAGAAAAAATCGGCATCGGACCACAGGGTAATCACAGGCTGGCTCATAACTTCCTCAGGGTTGGTAGACAGGGCAATAAACCAACATAGCCTGTCTTACCGGCGATGTCACTGCTCGTCCGCTGCGTGGCTGGCGCCCCGCTCGCGGATTTTTTCCCGGGTCGCGCAGCTTCACCTATACTCGATCAGTTTGCGACCCACGACGGCGGGAAATATTATGATCGATCTCTACTATGCACCCACCCCAAACGGCCACAAAATCACCCTGTTTCTCGAAGAGGCGCAGCTGGCCTATCGGCTAATTCGGGTCGATATTGGCAAAGGGGAGCAGTTTCATCCGCAGTTTCTGGCGATTTCGCCGAATAACAAAATTCCAGCTATCGTCGACCACATGCCTGCCGACGGCGGCGCGCCGTTGAGCGTCTTCGAGTCCGGCGCCATCCTGCTCTATCTGGCGGAAAAAAGCGGCAAGCTGCTGAGCGGGGAGCTGCGGGCGCGCTATACCACCCTGCAGTGGCTGTTCTGGCAGGTCGGCGGCCTGGGGCCGATGCTGGGGCAAAATCAGCATTTTTCCCACTCAGCGCCGCAAACCGTGCCCTACGCGATTGAGCGTTTTCAGGTGGAAACCCAGCGACTCTATGGGGTACTGAATCACCGCCTGGGATCCAGCCCGTGGCTGGGCGGGGACCACTACAGCATCGCCGACATCGCCGCCTGGCCCTGGGTGAACTGCCATGTCCGCCAGCGGATCGATCTGGCGAACTATCCGGCGGTGCATAACTGGTATGAGCGCATTAAGCAGCGGCCGGCGACGGTGGAAGCGATGCTAAAAATTCAGCCTTATTAACCCCCTGCTCGCCCGTCGCGCTTTGTTGTATGATTGCAGGACTTAAACCACGGAGGAAGCCTGCAATGTCTCAACCAGACGCCATTATTCGTATTAAGAACCTGCGCCTGCGTACTTTTATTGGTATTAAAGAGGAAGAGATCGCCAACCGCCAGGACGTGGTAGTGAATGTGGCCATTCACTACCCTGCCGATAAAGCGCGCGACAGCGAGGACATTAATGATGCGTTGAACTACCGCACCATTACCAAACGCATCATTAGCCATCTTGAGAATGGTCGTTTCTCGCTGCTGGAAAAATTAACTCAGGATGTGCTGAATATCGCATGCGAACATCACTGGGTCACATATGCTGAAGTGGAGATCGATAAACTTCACGCGCTGCGCTATGCCGACTCGGTATCCATGACCATGAGCTGGCGGCGCTAACCATGTCAGGGAGGTGGTATGAAGATCCTGCTTACTGGTGGTACCGGCCTGATTGGCCGACATCTGATACCCAGACTGCTGGAGCTTGGGCATAGCGTCACGGTCTCCACCCGACATCCGGATACCGCCCGCGCCCGTCTCGATCCGCGCGTCACGCTGTGGCGCGATTTCGAGGGCCATCACCACCTCAATGACATCGATGCCGTCATCAATCTGGCGGGCGAGCCCATCGCCGATAAACGCTGGACCGCCGAGCAGAAACAGCGCTTATGCCATAGTCGCTGGGATCTCACTCAGCGGCTGGTGGGCTTGATCCACGCCAGCGACACCCCTCCCTCCGTGCTGATCAGCGGGTCAGCCACCGGCTATTACGGCGACCTCGGCGAAGTGGTGGTGACTGAAGAAGAGCCGCCGCACAATGAGTTTACCCATAAGCTCTGCGCCCGCTGGGAGCAAATTGCCTGCGAAGCGCAAAGCGAGCGCACCCGCGTCTGTCTGCTGCGCACCGGCGTGGTACTGGCGCCGCGGGGCGGTATTCTTGGCAAAATGACCCCGGCCTTTAAGCTCGGCCTCGGTGGGCCTATCGGCAGCGGCAGACAGTACCTGGCCTGGATCCATATCGACGATATGGTTAACGGCATTCTGTGGCTGCTGGATAACGATCTGCGCGGCCCATTCAATATGGTTTCGCCCTATCCCGTGCATAACGAGCAGTTCGCCCACGCGCTGGGGCATGCGCTCAATCGACCGGCGATTTTCCGCGTTCCCGCCGCCGCCATCCGCCTGCTGATGGGCGAATCCGCTGTGCTGGTGCTCGGCGGCCAGCGCGCGCTGCCTAAGCGACTGGAAGCCGCCGGCTTCGCCTTCCGCTGGTACGATCTCGACGAAGCGCTAAAGGATGTGCTGAGTTAATGGCTGACACAGGGGAGCATTGGCTCCCCTGATTCCATTCTGCTGGCTCATGCTCCACGCCTGGATGGCCTCAGCCTGGCGCTGCAGCATCGCCATATCCCGGACAACCAGCGCCCTGAAGCGCCTGAGTTCATCGCCAGCCGGCCGGTTCGCCGGTGTTACCTGGCGAAGCAAAGTGCTAAGGTAGGCCTTTTCTTCTTCGAATTGACTGCTTTATGACGACCATCACCACGCCTCGCCTTTCGCTTACCCGCTTTGTTACCGATGACTGGCCCTTTTTTCTGCGCCTGCGCCAGGATCCGCAGGTGATGCGTTTTATGGGCGAAGTGTTAAGCGAGGAGGCGTTGCGCAGCGTGTTCGCCAGTCGCTGCGCCGATCCCGGCGTGTATGTTCTGCGTAATAAGCGCGGCGATGCGCTGGGCGATATTGGGCTTCGCATCAGCCCTAAAAATCCGCACGAGGCCGACGTCGGCTATGCGCTGCTGCCCGAGGCTCAGGGAAAAGGCTATGCCAGCGAAGCGCTGCGGGCGATCTGCGATTATGGTTTCAGCACGCTGGGGGTACAGGCCATCAATGCCTGGGTGTTGGGAGAGAATCGTGGATCATCGCGCCTGCTGGAGAAGCAAGGCTTTGTGCGCACGCAGGTGCTGGAGAAAGCCTATCATCTGAACGGCGTCGATTACGATGACTGGATTTACCGGCTGGAGCGTGAATCCCACCCGGCGCCCGCAGACGCCGGGTAAGCCGTTTATTTCAGCGAACCTTTCAGAAACTGCTGCAGGCGCGGGCTTTTCGGCGCGCCGAACAGCGCGTCCGGATGCCCTTCCTCTTCGATTTTTCCCTGATGCAGGAAAATGACATGTGAAGAGACGTGGCGGGCAAAGCCCATTTCGTGGGTCACCACCACCATGGTTTTCCCCTCTTCCGCCAGCTGCTGCATGATGCGTAACACTTCGCCCACCAGCTCCGGATCCAGCGCGGAGGTCGGCTCATCGAACAGCAGCACTTCCGGCTCCATCGCCAGCGCGCGGGCAATAGAGACACGCTGCTGCTGGCCGCCGGAAAGATGCACCGGGTATTTTGCCTGCTGACGTTCGTCTATCCCGACCTTGGCCAGGTATTTTACCGCCCGTTCGCGCGCTTCCTGTTTGCTTAAGCCCAGCACCTGAATCGGCGCCTCCATGACGTTCTCCAGCACCGTCATATGGCTCCACAGATTGAAATGCTGAAACACCATGGTCAACCGGGTGCGCAGCAGGCGCAGCTGGTTCTTGTCGGCCACCTTCAGCTGACCGTCTTTATCCCGTACCAGGCCAATATTCTGGCCGCTGACGACGATCGTGCCTTCGCTCGGTTTTTCAAGGAAGTTAATACAGCGTAAAAAGGTACTTTTCCCGGAACCCGATGAACCGATGATACTGATAACGTCCCCGGCTTTCGCCTGCAGCGAGACGCCCTTCAGCACCTCGTGTTCCCCATAGCGTTTATGCAGATCGATAACGTTTAATTTATTGTCGGACATGGCGTTCTCAATGCGTCGAAGAAGGTTTGATATGCTGCAACCAACGCTTTTCCGCTTTGCGGAACAAGCTAATCAGCACATACGAGATAATTAAATAGAGCACCGCGGCGATGCCAAAGGCGGTGAACGGCTGATAGGTGGCCGAGTTGATATCGCGGGCGATTTTCAGCAGATCCGGCACCGTAGCGGTAAACGCCAGCGCCGTCGAGTGCAGCATCAGGATCACTTCGTTACTGTAGGCCGGCAGCGCAATCCGCAGCGCGGAAGGCAGGATGATGCAGCGGTACAGTTTGACCGAAGAGAAGCCGTAGGCCCGCGCCGCTTCAATTTCGCCCGCCGGTACCGAGCGGATCGCGCCGGCGAAAATTTCGGTGGTATAAGCGCAGGTGTTCAGGGTCAGCGCCAGCACCGTACAGTTTAGCCCGCTGCGGAAAAAGGCGTTCAGCAGTTCAGTGCCTTTGACGATTTCCAGGGTGTACATACCGGAGTAAAAGACCAACAGCTGCACATACAGCGGCGTGCCGCGAAATATGTAAGTAAACAGCCAGATGGGAAACTGGATGAACTTATTGCTCGAAACGCGGCCGATTGCCAGAAAGACCGCCAGGATGCCCCCCATGACCACCGAAGAGATCAGCAACCATAAGGTA
Source organism: Klebsiella sp. 54 (assembly GCF_018223875.1). Classification (NCBI taxonomy): domain Bacteria; kingdom Pseudomonadati; phylum Pseudomonadota; class Gammaproteobacteria; order Enterobacterales; family Enterobacteriaceae; genus Klebsiella; species Klebsiella sp. 54. The sequence goes on along the minus strand of NZ_JAGRRA010000010.1, from coordinate 211,867 downwards.
ATCGCCACGCCGGTAAAGCGATAGCCGTCGGTCCACAGCAGGGATTTCCAGTATTCCTGAATAATTTCAATCACAGGTCAGCCCTCTTGACGCCAACGGTATAGCGGCGTTCGAGCAGCAGCAGTACGCCATTAGAAAAGGTGGTAAATACCAGATAAATCAGGCCGCAGACGATGGCGAAGTAGAACGGCTGCCAGGTGCTTTTGCCCGCCAGCTGCGTGGCTTTGACCACATCCTCCAGCCCCAGCAGCGAGACCAGCGCCGTCGCCTTGAGGATAACCTGCCAGTTGTTGCCGATCCCCGGCAGCGCGTAGCGCATCATCGCCGGGAACAGGATGCGCCGGAACGTCTGCCCGCCGCTGAAGCCAAAGGCGGTGGCCGCTTCGATATGCCCCTTCGGCACCGCCAGGTAGGCGCCGCGGAAGGTTTCCGTAAAATAGGCGCCATAGATAAAGCCAAGGGTAATAATCCCGGCGATCATCGGGTCAATATCAAACTGCGCCATGCCCAGCGCGTCGGTAACGCTGTTAAGCGCAATCTGCAGGCCGTAGAAAATCAACAGCATCAGCACCAGGTCGGGGACGCCGCGGATCAGTGTGGTATAGCCTTCAAATACCAGCGCCAGAGGACGATTGCTCGATAGCTTTGCGCCAGCGCCCGCCAGCCCAATCAGGACGGCGAGAACGACCGAGCTGAGCGCAAGCTCCAGGGTGACAAGCGCACCCTGCAAAATAACCTGTGAAAACCCATACAGCATGCTGCCTACCCTGTCTGTCATCCACCATTGCGCGTGAATCGGACGCGCAATGGTGAGGCGTGAGAATTATTCGCCGTATACGTTAAAATCGAAATATTTTTTCGCCAGCTTGTCGTAGGTGCCGTCCTTACGCATCTCTGCAAACGCTTTATTCAGCGCTTCGCGCAGTTCGTTGTCTTCCTTACGCAGCCCCATACCGGTGCCGACGCCGAACAGCTTTTCGTCCTTAATCGACGGACCGCCAAACTGATAATCTTTACCGATAGGCTGTTTCAGGAACCCTTCGCTGGCCGCGACCTCATCCTGGAAAGCGGCGTCAATACGGCCGGCGGTCAGGTCGGAATAGATATTGTCCTGCCCCTGATAGGAGACAATTTCGATACCTTTCGGCGCCCAGTGCTCATTACCATAAGTTTCCTGCGTCGTACCCTGCAGCACGCCCACGCGCTTACCCTTCAGGGTGGCAAGATCCGGCGTTACCGGGCTGCCCTTTTTCACCACCAGACGCGAATCAGCCGCATACAGTTTGTCGGTGAAAGCGATTTCCTGCTGACGCTTTTCGGTAATCGACAGCGAAGACATAATCGCGTCGATTTTCTTCGCTTTTAAAGAGGGGATCAGCGCATCCAGCGGGTTTTCCACAAAGGTACATTGGGTATTAATACGCTTACACAGCTCTTTTGCCAGATCGATATCAAAACCCACCAATTCCCCCTGCGCATTCTTCGATTCGAAGGGAGCATAAGTCGGATCGGTACCGATACGAATTTTTTGCGGAATAGCGGCAAAGACCGTGGAAACGCTGGAAAGGGCCAGCGCTAAAGAGAGAGACAACGCCAGTTTTTTCATAACTATCCTCGACAGACTGTCATTCTAACGGGTTTATTAGAACTATTAACACCAGTTATCGTGCCATTATTCGCCCCTTGAGGGCAAAGATTTATGCACCAGAAAGGCCATTTTTTTGCATCACAAACGCTTAACTATGCATTTTTAGCCACAAAAGCGCCTGCCTTTGCACTAAAATGATCCACAGCGTCTGACGATGCACCTTTTCAGGGCTTTTACACGAGCATGGCGGCAGGCCCACCCGATAGCGCGGGCCTGCGGCAGTCTTAGTCGCCGTAGACGTTAAAATCGAAGTATTTCTTCGCCATTTTGTCGTAAGTGCCGTCTTTGCGCATCTCGCCCAGCGCTTTATCAAACGCGGCTTTCAGCTCGGCGTCGTCCTTACGCAGGCCGATACCGGTGCCGTCGCCAAAGTACTTTTTGTCTTTAACGGACGGGCCGGCAAAGGCGAAATCTTTCCCGGCAGGCTGCTTCAGGAAGCCTTCGCTGGCGGCGACTTCATCCTGCAGCGCCGCATCCAGACGACCAGCGGAGAGGTCGGAATAGATCAGGTCCTGGTTCTGATATGCCACCACGTCAACGCCCTGGCTGCGCCAGCGATCGTTAGCATAGGCTTCCTGCGTGGAGCCCTGCAGCACGCCGACGTGCTTACCTTTCAGCGCCTCCAGCGTCGGCTGGATCGGCGAGCCTTTGGCCGCGATCAGCCGGGAGTCGGCGGCATAAAGCTTGTCAGAGAAGGCGATCTCTTGCTGGCGCTTCTCGGTGATGGAGAGCGAGGAGATGATGGCGTCAATTTTCTTCGCCTTGAGGGAGGGGATCAGGGAGTCAAAATCACTGCCGACCCAGGTACATTTCACCTTAATACGGGAGCACAGTTCATTGCCTAAATCGATATCAAAGCCAACAAAGTCCCCTTTCGCGTCTTTCGACGAAAAGGGCGCATAGGTCGCGTCAGTGCCAATGCGAATGCTCTGCGGCAGAGCAGCAAACACACTGGCCGTGCTGCTCATTCCCACGAGTAAAGAGAGAGCCAGAATCGTCTTCTTCATACAGTACCCTTAAGTGTCGTGATGTGGTGCGTTGCTTGTTATGGTGATTGCCGATCAATCCTGCAGTTTTTGTGCCATCTTCCCGGTGCGTGCCGGGAACAGGGTTAAATTTGTTAAAATAAAGTTGCAGGATTGTCTTAAAAGGGAAGATACCAGCATTACTGGCGAAACCGCAGCGCCTGAGCGCAAAAAGACGAAATAAATGTCGAGGATTTGATCGGGACGACAAATTTGCACCAGCGCAGCGCAAGCGTACATTTCACGCACCTATTTGGTGCAATCCTGTGACCCTTGCCAGCGCGTAAATAAGTCTTGTTCCAGGCTAATGTCGAACTGATCGAGTACCCGGTTGACGGTCTGGTTGATAACATCATCCAGGCTTTGCGGCCGATGGTAGAAGGCCGGCACCGGCGGCATAATCACCGCCCCCAGCTCCGCAGCCTGCACCAGCAGTCGCAGATGGCCAAGATGGAACGGAGTCTCCCGCACGCAGAGCACCAGCGGACGACGCTCCTTCAGCACCACATCCGCCGCCCGCGTCAGCAGACCATCCGTGTAGCTATGGACAATACCCGAGAGCGTTTTCATTGAGCAGGGTAAAATCACCATCCCGGCGGTTTTAAACGAGCCGGAGGAGATACTGGCGGCGATGTCGCGGGCATCATGCACCACATCAGCCAGCGCCTGCACTTCACGCACGGTAAAGTCGGTCTCCATCGCCAGCGTCTGGCGCGCCGCCTGACTGAGGATCAGATGGGTTTCAATATCCGGCACATCCCGCAGCACCTGCAGCATCCGCACGCCATAGATGGCGCCGCTGGCGCCGGAAATGCCAATAATCAGTCGTTTCACGTTCTGTTACCCCTTGCGCGTCATGCCGCAGACTTTGCCGGATTATAGCCGTTGGTGCAACCATTGACGCACCGTTGCCGGGCGAAAAAAAGGCCCGCCGTCCATCAGGAACGGCAGGCCCGCGACGCGTGAACGGCTTAACCCTCGTTGTGCATCTCGAGGTTTTCGACTTCGTTCTGCAGCTGAACCGCTTTGGCATCATCGTTACGCAGGGAATCGAGGTAGTCGAGGTACTGCTGGTCGACATCCCGGGTGACGTACACGCCGTTGAACACAGAACATTCAAACTGCTGAATATCCGGATTTTCCGCGCGCACCGCCTCGATCAGATCGTTGAGATCCTGAAAAATCAGGCCATCGGCGCCGATGATCTGGCGGATCTCATCCACTTCGCGGCCATGAGCGATAAGTTCGTTGGCGGTCGGCATATCGATACCGTACACGTTCGGGAAACGAATTTCCGGCGCGGCTGAGGCCAGATACACTTTTTTCGCCCCTGCTTCGCGCGCCATCTCGATGATCTGCTCCGAGGTGGTGCCGCGAACGATGGAATCGTCCACCAGCAGCACGTTCTTATCGCGGAACTCCGCACGGTTGGCGTTGAGCTTGCGGCGCACAGACTTACGACGCAGCTGCTGGCCCGGCATGATAAATGTGCGGCCGACGTAGCGGTTCTTCACGAAGCCCTGTCGATAAGGCTTGTCGAGGATGCGGGCGATCTCCAGCGCGATATCGCAGGAGGTCTCCGGGATCGGGATAACGACGTCAATATCCAGATCTTCCCACTCGCGGGCAATCTTCTCGCCCAGCTTGGTTCCCATATTAACGCGGGCGCTGTAGACGGAAATTTTGTCGATAAACGAGTCCGGACGGGCAAAATAGACGTACTCGAACAGGCACGGGTTGCTGACCGGGTTATCGGCGCACTGACGGGTAAACAGCTGGCCCTTCTCGGTAATATAAACCGCTTCGCCCGGCGCCACATCGCGCAGGAATTCAAAGCCAAGGGTGTCAAGCGCCACGCTTTCCGAGGCCACCATATACTCGGTGCGGCCATCGCCTACGTCACGTTTGCCCAACACCAGCGGACGAATGCCGTTCGGGTCGCGGAAGGCCACCATGCCATGACCGATGATCATCGCCACGCAAGCATACGCGCCGCGGATCAAGCGGTTGGTCGCCGCAATCGCGGCAAAGATGTTATCCGCTTCCAGTGGGTAGTGACGGAAGTTATCCAGCTCACTGGCGAAAATATTGAGGAGGATTTCGGAATCTGAGGTGGTATTGATGTGGCGGCGTTTTTCTTCAAACAGCTTTTTACGCAGCTCATGGGCGTTGGTCAGGTTGCCGTTATGCGCCAACGTGATGCCATACGGCGAGTTGACGTAAAACGGCTGCGCTTCGGAGGCGCTGGAGCTGCCCGCCGTGGGGTAACGCACGTGGCCAATCCCCATATTGCCCTGCATACGCTGCATATGGCGGGCTTCGAATACGTCGCTTACCAGCCCGTTAGCCTTACGCAACCGGAAGCAGTTGTTGGCATCAATGGTGATGATGCCAGCGGCATCCTGTCCACGGTGCTGGAGCACCGTTAGCGCATCATAAATCGACTGGTTAACCGGCATAACACCGGCGATACCGACAATACCGCACATACGTCTTTTCCTCGTTCAGCAACGACCTAAAGTCTATACTTTAGGCAAGAAACTTGACGAGCTTTGCAGGTATTCAAAAAACCATCTGATGACGGGGGTAAAATAGGGAATAAACTGCGACTGATGCCAGTCATCGCTCTTCGCCATCCCGGTAAAGGTGTCAAGGAAGAACAGAATAGCGGCGATGATCAGCACCCCACGTAGCGCGCCGAAGCAGATCCCCAATACCCTGTCGGTACCTGACAAACCGGTTTTCTCCACCAGCTGGCCTATCACATAGTTCACGATAGCGCCAACGATGAGCGTCACGATAAACAGTGCCGCAATAGCAATCCCATTTCGAACCCGTTCATCCTCAAAGCCCGTAAACCAGACAGACAGATCAGCGTAGTAGTGGCTGGCGACATAAAACGCGCAACCCCACGTGACTAACGATAAAGCTTCGCGAACGAAGCCGCGGATCAGGCTGACCAGGCAAGAAAGACCCAGCACCGCCATAATGGCGTAATCAATCCAGACCATATACGTCCCACGATTTTACGCCCTGTCGTCCAGTTCGGGGCGCATTCTAACAGAAAAAGAAAACGTTTGCGTAGGGATTTCCTTGCCCTACAGAAATAAAAATGGCGCTGAAAAAACATTCAACGCCAGACTGTCTTTCGCCTCTTCAGGGCGGCTGAGACAGGGTTCACGGGGCGTTTAGCCCCGCCGCGTTCTTTCCGCATCGCGGAAAAAACAATCAGTTCGGGGTGAAGCCCATCACTACCCCGCTGAGCCCGGAGATCTGTTGCAGATCGCCCAGCTGGCCCTTAAGCTTGTCTTTTGACGCATCCGGCCCGACGAGGATACGGGTAATTTTACCCTGTACCGGCGTCGAAGGCGACGTATAGACTTTGAAGCCCGACGCCCGCAGTTTACCAACGATCTCGTTCACCTTATCGGCGTTCTTCAACGCGCCCAGCTGAACCACATAGGCTTTGCCGGTCGGCGCCGGCAGGGCCGCCTGCTGCTGCGGTTGTTGCTGCTGTGGCTTAGCAGGCGGCGGCGTTGGCGTCGCGGCCTGCTGTTGCGGCTGCGGCTTCGGCTGAGGTTTAGGCTGGGGTTTCGCGGCCACTACCGGCTCCTGAACGTCATCGAAGCTGTTGCTGTTCACCGGGATACGCGACGGATCTAACGATGGCGCGGCGGCATCGCCCGCCCGCACCTCTTCCGCCGCCCCTTCCGGCGGCTGCGAAGGCAGCGCCTGAGTCGCCGCCGGCAGCATATCCGGTTCATCACGATCGCCCGGTTTCGGCACCAGCGGGATCGCGGCAAACTCATCCTGGTAATGCTTTTTCTGCCCGTCCAGCAGCCCTGGCAGGATAATCACCCCCAGCGCCACCAGCACGATTGTCCCGACTAAACGGTTCTGAAACTTACTCGCCACCGATTCTCCCCGCGTCTATCTCTTCCATAACCTGTGCGACCGTGTGAAACGAACCACACACCAGCACGGTATCTTCCACTTTAGCGTCAGCCATGGCCGCATGCCACGCCTGCGCCACGCTGCTATAGACTGTGCCGCCACGCAAATGTTCCACCAGCTGCTCCGCCGTCGCCCCGCGCGGCCCTTCCAGCGGCGCGCAGTACCAGGCGTCGACTTCCGGGGCCAGATTGGCCAACGTGCCGGCAATGTCCTTATCATGCAGCATACCAATAACCGCCAGCACGCGTCCCGTTTTCGCTAACGTTTTGAGACGCCCGGCGAGATAAGCCGCCGCGTGCGGGTTATGCGCCACATCGAGGATCACCCGCGGGGCGTCGCTGATTATCTGAAAGCGTCCCGGCAGCATCGCGTCGCGGATCCCCGCGCGCAGGATAGCGTCATCCACGGCAAGTCCGCTGGCGCGCAGCGCCGCCACGGCCGTGGCGGCGTTAGGCAACGGCACCTGAGGCAGAGGCAGGCGGCTTAACGCCCCGCCCGCGTCGCGGAAAGACCATGTCTCGCCTTCCACCTCATAGCGCCAGTCGACGCCGCGGCGCTGGAGCAGGGCGCCCTTCTCGCTCGCCACTTCAGCAATGGTGTGCGGCATATCCGGCTCCCCTACTACCGCCGGTTTTCCGGCACGGAAGATACCGGCTTTCTCCCGGCCGATACTTTCGCGATCCGGTCCCAGCCAGTCGGTATGATCGAGAGCGATGCTGGTAACCACGGCGACATCGGCATCCACGATATTAGTGGCGTCGAGACGGCCGCCGAGCCCCACCTCCAGGATCACCACATCCAGCTGCGCCTGCTTAAACAACCATAGCGCAGAGAGCGTGCCGTACTCAAAGTAGGTCAGCGAGATGTCGCCCCGCGCCGCTTCAATCTCCGCAAACGAGGCCGTATGCGCCGCCTCCGGCAGTTCCGCTCCCTGAATGCGCACGCGTTCGGTGTAACGCACCAGATGCGGAGAGCTGTAGACCCCCACTTTATAGCCGGCCGCCATCAGGACGGTTTCCAGCGTGCGGCAGGTGGTGCCTTTGCCATTGGTACCCGCGACCGTAAAGACGAACGGCGCCGGTTTGACGATATCCATCTGCCGCGCGACCTCGCTGACGCGCGCCAGCCCCAGGTCGATGGTTTTACTGTGCAGATGTTCCAGATAAGAAAGCCACGTAGCCAGGGGCGACGTGGCCTGAGGAATAGGATCTTTTTCCATGATGCCCGCAAGAATTGACGGTTAACGCGTATGAATAAAAAAGGGCAGCGCCGCCAGGCCCTGCCCTCTGCTTTATCAGGCCTCGGGTTCCTGATCCGGTGCCGGCGGCACCACCACGCCTTCATGAGGCGTTTCCGAAGCGGCAACCGGCGCCGGCAGGTTCATCAGCTTCGCCAGAATGCTGGCCAGCTTGAGACGCATTTCCGGACGGCGAACGATCATATCGATCGCCCCTTTTTCAATCAGGAACTCACTGCGCTGGAATCCCGGCGGCAGCTTCTCACGTACGGTCTGCTCAATGACGCGAGGACCGGCAAAGCCGATCAGCGCTTTCGGCTCGGCAATGTTCAGGTCACCCAGCATCGCAAAGCTCGCCGATACGCCGCCCATGGTCGGGTCGGTCAGCACAGAGATGTACGGTAATCCGCGCTCCTGCATTTTCGCCAGCGCCGCGGAGGTTTTCGCCATCTGCATCAGCGACATCAGCGCTTCCTGCATACGGGCGCCACCGGAGGCGGAGAAGCAGATCAGCGGGCAGTTATCTTCCAGCGCCTGCTCCACCGCGCGCACAAAGCGTGCGCCAACGACGGAACCCATCGATCCCCCCATAAAGGAGAACTCAAAGGCGGCGGCCACAACCGGCATCGCGTAGAGCGTACCTTTCATTACCACCAGCGCGTCTTTCTCGCCCGTCTCTTTTTGAGCGGACGCCAGGCGGTCTTTGTATTTTTTTGAATCGCGGAACTTCAGCACATCTTTTGGCTCAAGTTCGCTTCCCAGTTCCACCAGAGAACCTTCATCCAACAGGCTATGCAGGCGATTACGCGCCGACATGCGCATATGGTGATCGCACTTAGGACAAACCTCCAGGTTGCGCTCCAGCTCGGCGCGGTAGAGTACCTGACCGCAGCTGTCGCACTTGGTCCATACACCCTCAGGAATGCTCGCCTTGCGGGTGGGAGTGATGTTGCTTTTAATTCGTTCAATCCAGCTCATTGATAACCTTTCTGCCTGAACCTGGTCGATGCCAGTTTTGTCGTAAGGGGCGCATAATGCCATTTTTGCCTCTTACAGACCATGAATGTTGCACATTAAATCATATCATCCCGGAACATGGGATAAAAAAGTGGTCAAACCGCTGCGCGTGACGCTCTGCACCGTCACGCGCAACACAGGCTAAACTACTTCGCCTGCTTCGCCGCCGCCCGCTTATGGCGAATAATCTCAATCACGCCCGGCAGGACGGAAAGCACGATGATCGCCACGATCAACAGCTTAAGGTTCTCCTGCACCACCGGCAGATCGCCAAACAGATAGCCGGCGTAGGTGAACAGCAGCACCCACAGCAGCGCCCCGACGACGTTATAGGCCGCAAAATGACGATAGGACATATGCCCCATTCCCGCCACAAACGGCGCGAAGGTTCGGACTATCGGCACAAAGCGCGCGAGGATAATGGTTTTTCCACCGTGACGTTCATAGAAGCTATGGGTTTTATCCAGATAGCTGCGACGGAAAATCTTCGAGTTCGGATTGCTGAACAGCTTTTCGCCGAACAGCCGGCCAATGGTGTAGTTGACCGCATCGCCGACGATAGCCGCGATGACCATCAGCAATACCATCAGATGGACATTAAGATCGTTGGTGGGCAGGGCCGAGAGCGCGCCCGCGACGAACAGCAGGGAATCTCCCGGCAGAAACGGCGTCACCACCAGCCCGGTTTCGCAGAACAGAATCAAAAACAGAATGGCATAAACCCAGACGCCGTACTGGGCGACCAGCTCGGCCAGGTGCACATCAATATGCAGGATGAAATCAATTAAAAAGTGAATCAAGTCCATGTTTGTCTTTACCCTTAATGACCCTATTAGTCCGCCAGAAACAGCGGGCCCATTGGCAGCACCGGTAAATCATAATGGGCCGGGTAATCCACCGACACCAGATACAACCCTTCCGCTTTTGCCGTTGCCGCAGCGAGCGTCCTGTCTTTTGCTGCCAGCAGTTCTGCCATCCAGCTCTCCGGCTGGTTTCCGGCGCCGATTTCCATCAGGCTGCCCACAATATTCCTGACCATATGATGTACAAAGGCATTCGCTTTGATATCCACCACCACATAAGCGCCGTAGCGGGTAACGTTAATGTGCATCACGTTGCGCCACGGGGTTCGCGACTGGCACTGCACTGCGCGAAACGAGGTAAAGTCATTCTCCCCCAGCAGACACTGCGCGGCGCGCTGCATGCGCGCGGCGTCGAGCGGCTGGTGAAAATGCGTGACGCCATGACTCAATACCGCCGGACGCAGGCGATGATTATAGATGACGTAACGATAGCGGCGCGCCGTGGCGCTGAACCGGGCATGAAAATCCGCCGGTACATGTTTGACCCAACGCACCGCGATGTCACCAGGTAAATTCGCATTTACCCCCAGCGTCCAGGCGGCATCTTTACGCTGCGCCCGGGTTTCGAAATGCACCACCTGGCCGGTGCCATGGACACCGGCGTCGGTGCGGCCGGCGCAAAAGACGGTAATCGGTTCGTTCGCCACCTGCGAGAGCGCCTTTTCCAGCTTCTCCTGCACGCTGCGCACTTCGTTTTGCCGCTGCCAGCCGTAATATTTGCTACCGTCGTACTCGATGCCCAGCGCGATTTTACAGACCGGCTGTTGCTCCATCTCAGACATCAGTACAGGTACTCCTCAATCAGCTTCTCGGCGATCTTCACCGCCATCAGCGCGCCGCCGAAGCGGACGTTATCCGCCACCGACCAGAACTGGACCTGCTCCGGCATGCCGTAGTCATTATGCACGCAGCCGATGGAGAGACGGGCGTTACCGGAGGCGTCGCCAACCTGAGTGGGGAATTCGCCCTCTTCAGCCAGTTCGATCTCCTCGCCGCGGGTAAAGGCGTCACGCGCCTCTTCCGCCGCCAGCGGACGCATCGCTTCAAAGTTCACCATCTGCGCATGGCCGTAGAAGACCGGCGACTGGACGACGCTGGCGGAGATCATCAGCCCGTCATCCTGCAGAATTTTGCGCGCTTCATCGACGATACGGCGCTCTTCGCGCACGCTACCTTCACGATCCGGCAGCAGCGGCAGCATGTTGAACGCCAGCTGGCGGCCAAAGAAATCGTCTTCATCGATGGGGATGCCGTTCAACAGCTTGGCGCTCTGCCCTGCCAGCGCATCCACCGCTTTTTTCCCCTGCCCTGAGGCGGAGAGGAGGTTAGTGACGCTAATGCGCGATAGTCCACCCTGATCGATAAGCGGCTTGAGCGCCGTCAGCAGCTGGCTGGTCAGACTGTTGGGCACCGCAATCAGATTGCGGTTGCGATAATCGCCTAAAACAAACGGGTTCACGTCCGGCACCACCAGCGGTACGTCCGGCTCCAGCGCAAACAGGCCGCTGAGATCGATAACCAGACACCCGGCGTTTGTCGCATCTTCGACATACGCCGCACTGGCTTCTGCGCCTGCGGCAAAGAAAGCCAGCTGGGCCTGGGTCCAGTCAAACTCGGCGGCGTCCTTGACGATCACCGACTTGCCACCAAAACGCAGATGTTCGCCCGCGCTTTCATTGCGCGCCAGAGCAAAAATCTCCCCCACCGGGAACTGGCGTTCAGCAAGAGTTTCGAGCAGGGCTTCGCCTACGGCGCCCGTTGCGCCCAGTACGGCAATATTCCAGCCTTCAGACATGGTGGTTTACTCCAGAAATAAAGCGGCCCTGCCGGAGTATCCGGCAGGGGCATTAAGAAGACATTAACGAACAGGATGATGCACGGCGTTAAAACCGAGCTGGCGCAACAGGGCCGCCGCCTGCTCATCGCTGCACTGCACGTACAGCGAAGACCATTCGCGACGTTCCTGATAATTTTTACGCAGCTTGTCGAATTCACCGGCGACGCCCGCCACCTTCCGCAGCGGCGCATCATCGCGGCGCACATCATACACCAAATGAACCAGTCTTTTCAGCGTCGGCTGATCGAGCGGGCCATGCAGGGTGATGCGGCCAAACTCCGGGGCCGGCAACAGGGTATCCAGCGCCACCTGCTGCGGATGGCCGATAAAGGCGCTATAGGCTTCGAACACCTGCGTCGTCCCGCGCGCCTTCCCTTCAAGGGTATAGCCGGCGATATGCGCCGTGCCGATATCCACTCGCTTAAGAAGCTCTACGTTGAGATCCGGCTCCGGCTCCCAAACGTCCAGCACCACGCTCAGGGACTGACCGGCTTCCAGCCGTTTCAGCAATGCAGCGTTATCCACCACCGGCCCGCGGCAGGCGTTGATCAAAATCGTTCCGGGCTTCAGGCGGCTAATCAGCGCCTCATCCGCCAGATGCAGGGTTTTATATTGCCCTTCTTTATACAGCGGGGTATGGAAGGTGATGACATCAGCTTGCTGGACCAGATCGTCGAGGGAGCGGAAGTCGCCTTCGTCGCCGCGGTCGGCACGCGGGGGATCGCAAAGCAGGGTTTTGATACCCAACGCCTCCAGGCGCTTTTGCAGCCGCCCGCCGACGTTACCGACGCCGACGATCCCGACGGTGCGATCGCGCAGCGCGAAGCCGTCACGTTCGGCCAGCATCAGCAGCGCTGAAAAGACATACTCCACCACCGCGATAGCGTTGCAGCCGGGCGCCGCGGAGAAACCAATCCCCGCCTGCTGCAGCCACGCCTGATCGACATGATCGGTGCCTGCGGTCGCGGTGCCGACGAACCTGATGGCCTTGCCGGCAAGCAATGCTTCATTGACCCGGGTGACCGAGCGCACCATTAAGGCATCCGCATCGGTCAGGGCATCGGCCGGAACCGGGCGGCCCGGGATCGCCTGCACGTCGCCTAAACGGCTAAAGAGCTCACGGGCATAGGGCATATTTTCATCAACGAGGATTTTCACAGTTCAGTACCTGTCTGAGAACGAGAGTTAACCGGGGAAGTGTGCCATAATCTGGCCGCCAGGCATACTCATCACCTGGTTCCAGTACCGCGATATCGAAAGGATGAATCATGACGCACCCCCTTGCAGATATGCCAGACCGTCCTCCTGGGCGAGGCCCATCAGGCACTGCCGCCACCGGCGAACCTTCGCTTTCCATGCAGCAACGCACCGTCCTGGAGCGATTGATCACGCGCCTGGTGGCGCTGACCTCGCAGCAGAATGCGGAAGTGTGGGCCTGCGTCAAACATGATCTCGGACTAAAAGGCGACACGCCCCTGCTGGCCCGCCATTTCAGCGCCGCAGAGGCCAGTCTCAACCAGCGCTTAGCCGCCGCGCAGGACAATCATCATCATCGCCAGACCCTGGCGCAGCTCAGCGATCTGCTCGGCCAGGGCAATAACCGTCAGGCGGTGAGCGATTATATTCGTCAGCATTATGGGCAAACGGCGCTGCATGCCCTCAGCCAGACGCAACTGGAGCACATTCTGCATCTGCTGCAGCGTGGTCAGCTGTCTATCCCGCAGCCGCAGCAGCGCCCGCCGACCCTCCGCCCGCTGTTGCCAGCCGAGCACAACACGCTCAATCAGCTGGTGACGAAGCTGGCGGCCGCCACCGGCGAACCAAGCAAGCTGATTTGGCAGTCCATGCTGGAACTTTGCGGCGTCAAGTCAGGGGAGCTGATCCCGGCGACGCACTTCACGCCGCTTTCCTACTGGCTACAGGCGCGGCAGACCCTCAGCGCGCAAACCGCGCCGACGCTGACCTCACTGCAGGGGGCGCTCAAGCAGCCGCTTGAGACCGCAGAGTGGCAGAAGATTGTCGACTTTGCCCGTCGCAACTGGCAGGTTACGCCGCAGACCACGCTGAGCCCGGCGCAGATCCTGGCGCTGTTGAACAAGGTGTTTGTGCTGCGGGTAGCCCGCGCCCAGGAGACGCTGGCGATCCCGCAGGAGGAGCCCGTGACCCGGCGGACATGGGCCGCTAAGCCCTGGCAGCTGGCGCTGGGAGCGGTTGTCCTGCTCCTGGTGCTGTGGCTCCTGCTGTAGCCCAGCAGGCACAGGTGGCGTTTACGGCTCCCTTTCATGCCAAACGCCACGGTGTTGACTACAGCGGTTTCAGGCCGGACAACAACCTAGCGGCGAAATGAGATGAGGGTGACGAGGATCCCCAGCGCCGCGCAGAGGGCGCCGGCAAGAAATACCGACGAGTAGCCCAGCGAAGTGGCCAGTAGACCGGTCAGCGGCCCGGTCAGGCCATAAGAGATATCCTGAAAGGCCGCATAGCCGCCGAGCGCAGTGCCGCGCACCTGCGCCGGGACGCGCTTCACCACCTCCACGCCAAGCGACGGGAAAATAAGCGAACAGCCGCATCCGGTCAGCGCCGCGCCGGCCAGCGCTACCCAGACGCCCGACGCCAGCCCCAGCAGCGTCAGACCGACCGCCTCTATCAGCAGCGAGACCATCGCCACTTTAACGCCGCCAAACCGATCCGGCATCCAGCCGAACAGCACCCGCATCAGCACAAAAGCGCCGCCAAACGCCGTCAGGGTAAAGCCGGCCATCGGCCAGTGATGGCTGGCAAAATAGAGGGAGACGAAGGTGCCGATCACCGCAAAGCCGACGCCCTGCAGGCCCAGACCAATCCCCGGCCGCCAGATCATGCCGATGACGCTCCACAGTGAAGGCCGCTCGCCTCCGTGCGCCGCCACTTTGCGCACCGTCCCGTTGATGAGCCAGGCGACGAGCGGCAGTGTCATGGTGACGCAGGCGAGGACCGCCACGCCAAAATGGCTATATATTAACAATCCCAGCGGGGCGCCCACCGCCAGCGAACCGTACATCGCCATGCCGTTCCATGACATCACTTTGCCGGAGCGGGCCGGCCCCACCAGGCCCATCCCCCAGCTCAGGTTGCCGGTCAGCAGCTGGCTTTCGCCAAACCCGAGGATCAGGCGGCCCAGCAGCAACAGGCCCAACTTCGCGAACACCGGCAGCGGCAGCAGCGCAGCGGCCAGCCAGGCCGCACCGGCCAGGGCGCAGGCCAGCATCCCCTGCAGGACGGAACGTTTGGCGCCGTACTGGTCTGCCAGACGCCCGGCGTAGCCGCGGGTCAGAACGGTGGCGAGGAACTGGATCCCCACCGCCACGCCGACCACAGTGTTACCAAATCCCAGCTCCTGATGGACAAATAGCGGGATCACCGGCAGCGGCAAACCGACGGTCATATAGGTCAAAAAGACGGCGAATGTAATGCGAAAAAGCGAAAAATTCGCGGAAGAATGAGATGTTGTTTCAGTGACTGCGGACATGCATTACTCCAGATTCGCAGAGTAAGGCGAGCAAAGCGACACGCCCCCTCCACCTGACTATCAGGGTTAAGGCGCGTTGGTTGACGTTAAACGCTTACGCATTAGTGGAGAGACTAATGGATTCGCCAGCAGTGTGCCTGCGGGACCTTACCCTGTCAAGATGACAAAAAAGGGGAGCCGGTGGCTCCCCTCAGTGCATCGAGTGCTGATTAGGCGTTGTATTTACGCATCACCAGCGTGGCGTTGGTGCCGCCGAAGCCGAAGCTGTTGGACATCACGGTGGTCAGCTTAGCGTCAGTCGGTTTGGTGACGATGTTCAGGCCGGCTGCCTGCTCGTCCAGCTCTTCGACGTTGATGCTCGGCGCGATAAAGCCGTGCTCCAGCATCAGCAGGGAGTAGATAGCTTCCTGTACGCCCGCCGCGCCCAGCGAGTGGCCGGTCATCGCTTTGGTCGCCGAGATAGCCGGGCTGTTATCGCCGAACACTTCGCGGATCGCGCCCAGCTCTTTCACGTCGCCGACCGGCGTGGAGGTGCCGTGAGAGTTCAGGTAGTCGATCGGGGTATCCACGCCGTGCATCGCCATCTGCATACAGCGCACTGCGCCTTCACCCGATGGAGCTACCATGTCTGCGCCATCGGAGGTTGCGCCATAGCCGACGATTTCGGCATAGATGTGCGCGCCGCGCGCCAGAGCATGTTCCAGCTCTTCCACCACGACCATACCGCCGCCGCCGGCGATAACGAAGCCGTCACGGTTGGCGTCATAGGTGCGGGAGGCTTTTTCTGGAGTGTCGTTGTATTTGGTGGACAGCGCGCCCATGGCGTCGAACTCGCAGGCCATTTCCCAGCACAGTTCTTCGCCGCCGCCGGCAAAGACGATATCCTGTTTGCCCAGCTGAATCTGCTCTACCGCATTACCGATGCAGTGTGCGGAAGTGGCGCAGGCGGAGCTGATGGAGTAGTTAACGCCGTGGATTTTAAACGGCGTGGCGAGGCAGGCGGAAACGCCGGAAGCCATCGCTTTGGTGACCACATACGGACCCACGGCTTTCAGACCACGCGGGCTACGCATGGCATCAGCGCCGAAGACCTGGAATTTCGGGGAGCCGCCGCCGGAGCCTGCGATCAGGCCGACACGCGGGTTATTCTGGTATGCTTCCGGCGCCAGACCTGCGTCGGCAACGGCCTGTTCCATGGACAGGTAAGCATAGATGGAGGCGTCGCTCATGAAGCGCACTACTTTGCGGTCAATGAGGCCAGTGGTATCCAGTTTAACGTTGCCCCATACGTGGCTGCGCATCCCTGAATCTTTAAGCTCCTGAGAGAAAGTGATCCCTGAACGTCCTTCACGCAGAGATGCCAGGACTTCCTGCTGGTTATTACCGATGCTGGAAACGATGCCCAAGCCAGTAATCACTGCACGTTTCATTAAATACCTCTGTAAGTCGCACTATTTTAAGTTTCGTGTCGCACAATAGCGTACACTTGTACGCCGAACAAGTCCGATCAGACATTTTGTGTATAAATTTGCGCCCTCAGGCACACATCGCTAAGATCGCGCTACGCCTTGTGATTCGAGTAACTTACGTGAAACAAAACGCTATACAACCCGCCAACCTGGAATTCAATGCTGAGGGTACACCTGTTTCCCGAGATTTCGACGATGTTTACTTTTCCAATGACAACGGTCTGGAAGAGACGCGCTACGTCTTTCTCGGCGGAAATCGCCTGCCGGAGCGCTTCTCCAGCCACCCTCGCCCGCTGTTGATCGTCGCGGAGAGCGGCTTCGGCACCGGGCTCAATTTCCTCACCCTCTGGCAGGCGTTTGACGTTTTTGTTCGCGATAACCCGGACGTTACCCTGCAAAGGTTACATTTCATCAGTTTTGAGAAATATCCGCTGAAGGCGGAAGATCTCCGCCTGGCGCACCAGCGCTGGCCAGAGCTGGCCCCATGGGCAGAACAGCTGCAGGCGCAATGGCCTTCGGCCTTCGCCGGGTGCCATCGTCTGCTGCTCGACGGCGGACGGGTGACGCTCGATCTGTGGTTTGGCGATATCAACGAGCTGACCAGAGAGCTGGATGATTCGCTGAATCAGCAGGTGGACGCCTGGTTTCTCGACGGCTTTGCCCCGGCGAAAAATCCCGACATGTGGACCCAGGATCTGTTCAATGCCATGGCGCGCCTGGCGCGTCCCGGCGGAACGCTGGCCACTTTTACCTCCGCCGGTTTTGTCCGCCGCGGCCTGCAGGAAGCCGGATTTACCCTGCGTAAAACCAAGGGCTTCGGCCGCAAACGGGAGATGCTGACCGGCGAGATGGCGCAAACGCTGGCCTTTCCGGCGCGCGCGCCCTGGTTCGCCCGCCGAGGCAGCGAGGCCCGCGAAGCGGCCATCGTCGGCGGCGGTATCGCCAGCGCCCTGCTCTCCCTGGCGCTGCTGCGTCGCGGCTGGCAGGTGACCCTCTACTGCGCGGACGACGCCCCGGCGCAGGGCGCCTCCGGTAATCGCCAGGGCGCGCTCTACCCGCTGTTAAGCCAGCACGATCCGGCGCTGGCGCGCTTTTTCCCGGCCGCCTTTACCTTCGCCCGCCGCACCTACGACGCGCTGCCGGTGCTGTTCGATCATCAATGGTGCGGGGTCACCCAGCTTGGCTGGGATGAAAAAAGCGCGCACAAAATCGCCCAGATGCTGGCCCTGGAGTTGCCCCCTGATATCGCCTGCGCGGTGACGGCGGATCAGGCCGCGGAGCTGACCGGCGTCGAGACCGGCTGCGGCGGCATAACCTATCCGGCCGGCGGTTGGCTGTGTCCACAGCAGCTCACCGCCGAGCTGCTGGCGCTGGCGGCAACTCGCGGTCTGCACGTGCATTATGGTTATCAGGTCGAGACGCTGAGTGCAGAAGGCGATGGCTGGCTGCTCAACCACCAGCGCTATCATCAGGCGGTCGTGCTGGCCAACGGCCACCGCATCGCGGATTTTGCGCAAACCGCGCCGTTGCCCGTCTATCCCGTGGGTGGCCAGGTCAGCCATATACCCACCACCCCGCGGCTTTCCGCCTTGCGCCAGGTGCTGTGCTACGATGGCTACCTGACGCCGCAGAATCCGCAAAACCAGCAGCATTGTATTGGCGCCAGCTACCATCGCGGCAAAACCGACACCACCTTCAGCGAAGAAGATCAGCAGCACAACCGGCAACGGCTGATCGACTGCTTCCCGGGCGCGGAGTGGCCGCAGGACGTGGATATCAGCGCCAGTGACGCCCGCTGCGGCGTGCGCTGCGCCACCCGCGATCATCTGCCGATGGTCGGCAACGTCCCGGACTATGCGGCGACATTGACGCAATACGCCAACCTCCACGAACGGCAGGATAGCGCCGGTAGCGCGCCGGTCTTTCATAACCTGTTTATGCTTGGCGCCCTCGGATCGCGAGGCATTTGCACCGCGCCGTTAAGCGCTGAGATACTGGCGGCGCAGATGAGCGCTGAACCGCTGCCGCTGGATAGCGACACCCTGGCGGCGCTGAATCCGAATCGGCTATGGGTGAGAAAACTGCTGAAGGGAAAAGCGGTGAAATAAAACCATGAGGGCAGGCAATTTCCCGGGTACGGCTGACGCCTGACCCGGGCTACAACATGGCTCAGGCCTGATTTTTTGCCTGCAGATACAGGTTTTCCCACATGCCCTGCACCAGAATTTGGTCCGGCGGCGACAGCTCGCCAGCGCCGATGGCTTTCTCCAGGCTATGGCTGACTTTGCTGTGTACCGCTTCAGCTGAATGCTCACCCTCACCTTCCAGCTCAGCCACCGCCAGCGTCAGGTGGCCGCGCAGATAACCGCCGGCAAACAGTTCATCATCACTGGCGTGGTCTACCATGTTGTCAATCAGCGCCAGAATGCGTGATTCAAACTCCGCGATCATCGTCTTACCTCTTGTCATGTAATGTGTGGCCTTAGTGCAGGTCTTCCGGCCACGGAAAGTGTTCTGCCGTCAATGGCGGCGTTTGATAATAGTGTTGTAGTGCGCGAATAAGACGCGCCGGACGTTCGGGGATCCCTTGTTCAAGCAGAGTCATCACCTGGGCATGTACCCGGCGCTGAAAGGCGATGCGATCGGGTTCGACGTCACCTTCCAGATTGTCACAGCTGACGTTAAACGGAAATCCCGCCGCCACGCAGAACAGCCACTCCAGGGCCTGCGGTTTCACCTCGACGTCCTCAAACTGGCTTTGGGTCATTGCATCGCGACCGTCCGGGCAGTACCAGTAGCCGAAATCCACCAGCTCGCGGCGGGCTTTGCCGGCGATACACCAGTGGGAGATCTCGTGCAGGGCGCTGGCAAAAAAACCGTGCGCGAACACGATACGGTGATATGGCGTGTCATCGTCTGCCGGAAGGTAGATCGGCTCATCGTCGCCTTTCACCAGGCGAGTATTAAAATCTGCGGCAAAGCAGCTATCGAAGAGATCGATCAGCTGCTGATAATGGTGTTGCTGTTGCATTAATGAATTCCCAACCACTGCAAAATCTCCGCCCCGTGGCTGTCGTAGAGAAGCTTCGCGCTCATCACCGCCGAGACGATAACGATCATCGGTCGGATCAGCGATTGCCCTTTACTCAGAACCAGCCGGGAGCCGGCGCGGGCGCCAATAAATTGTCCGGCCATCATCACAAAGCCGGTGGCCCAGATAACCTTCCCGCCGATAATAAACAGCAGCAGGCCGCCGACGTTCGAGGTGGCGTTGAGCAGTTTGGCGTGGGCCGTCGACTTCGCCAGGTTAAACCCGGCGAGGGTGACAAACGCCAGCGCATAAAACGAACCGGCGCCGGGGCCGAAAAAACCGTCGTAAAACCCGACGCTGCCGCCAGCGACCAGCGCAAACGGCAGACCGTAGAGCCGACGCTGCCGGTCCGCTTCGCCCAGTTTCGGCATCAGCAGAAAATAGAGACCGATGCCGATCACCAGCAACGGCAGGATCTGCTTAAGAATATCGGACTGCACGTGCTGGACCAGCAGCGCGCCGGCGGTTGAACCGATAAAGGTCATCAGAATATTCAGCTTCTGATCGGCGAGATTGACCACCTTGCGCCGGACAAAGTAGAGGGTCGCCGACAGCGATCCGCCGCAGGCCTGCAGCTTATTGGTCGCCAGCGCCTGGGCCGGCGGCATGCCTGCCGCCATAAGCGCCGGCACGGTCAGTAAGCCCCCGCCCCCGGCCAGTGAATCAATAAAACCGGCCAGGATGGCGACAAAAAAAAGCACCACCAGCACCAGCGGCGATACGGAAAACAACTCGATAAAACTATCCATTACAGCACATGCTCATCCAGTAGCGCCTGGCAGGAAGGCGGCAACGGCGGCGGCGTCTTCTTCACAGGTGGGGTAGACCCGGGTTTAGGTGGCTCGAACCAGCTCTGCAGCTCCGCTCCGCAGCCATCGCCGGCCGGCGGTGGCGCCTGATCTTCGCACTCCAGGCTGCCTGCCGGGCAGCGCAGACGGACGTGCATATGGGCGCGATGCTGGAACCAGGGACGAACTTTGCGCAGCCACTGGCGGTCGCTTCCCGCGTCCAGGCACAGCTGCTGTTTAATCGCCGGGTTGACGAAGATGCGGGTCACCTCGCTATCTTCCGCCGCCAGCTTGATCAGCTGGCTGATTTGCGGACTCCACAGCGACGGTACCACGCGTTTGCCATCGCTGGCGACCAGATCCAGGGCCTGCGGCTTCAGCAGCTGGGACGATGTCCAGCGCGTCTGCGGCAGCTGGAGGAAGATATCGACATCGAGGCCCGTCTGATGGCTGGCGTGGCCGCCGTTAAAACGGCCGCCTGCCGGCATCCCCATGTCGCCAATCAGCACGGTCCCCATGCCTTTATTGTGCACCTGATTGCTCAGGCGCTGAATAAACTGAATCAGATCCGGATGACCGAAGTAGCGCCGCTGATCGGTACGCATCACCTGATAGCCGACAGCGTTCAGCGGCAGCGCCTCGGCGCCAACGATACAGCCATTGGAGAACGCGCCAATCGACTGCGCGCTGCCGCCGATTGGCTGGGATATCTTCTGCCATGGCGTGGCGGCCAGGCTGCCGGCGCTGGCCAGCAGCGCCAACAGGGCGATAACGGTGTTTTTCATGGTTACCAGCGTGGAATTGTCGTCGTCACGTCGCCATTCTGCGCGCGCTGACGCATAAAATGATCCATTAAAACGATCGCCAGCATGGCCTCAGCGATCGGTACGGCGCGAATGCCGACGCACGGATCGTGACGCCCTTTGGTGATCATCTCCACCTCTTCGCCAAAGCGGTTAATGGTATGACCGGGAACGGTAATACTGGAGGTCGGCTTCAGCGCGATGTTGGCAACGATCTGCTGACCGCTGCTGATGCCGCCAAGAATGCCGCCGGCGTGGTTGCTCTGGAATCCGGCTTTGGTGATCTCATCGCGGTTTTCGCTGCCGCGCAGCTTCACCACCTCGAAACCGTCGCCAATCTCCACGCCTTTCACGGCGTTGATGCTCATCAGCGCATGGGCGATATCGGCGTCAAGGCGGTCAAAGACCGGCTCGCCAAGGCCCGGCGGTACGCCGTCGGCGACGACGGTAACTTTGGCGCCAATGGAGTCGCCCTCTTTTTTCAGACCGCGCATCAGTTCATCGAGAGCGTCGATTTTCTCCGGATCCGGGCAGAAGAAGGGATTCTGTTCAACCTGTTCCCAGTCCTTAATGGCCAGCGGAATGTCGCCCATCTGCGTCAGGCAACCGCGAATGACGATGCCGAACTTCGCGGCGAGGAATTTTTTGGCAATCGCCCCGGCCGCCACGCGCATCGCGGTTTCGCGGGCGGAGGAGCGACCGCCGCCACGATAGTCGCGTAGACCATACTTTTGTTCGTAGGTGTAATCCGCATGGCCAGGACGAAACAGATCTTTGATCGCGCCGTAATCCTGCGAACGCTGATCGGTGTTCTCAATCAGCAGCCCGATACTGGTCCCGGTGGTGACGCCTTCGAAGACGCCGGAGAGGATTTTGACCTGATCCGGCTCGCGACGCTGCGTGGTGTAACGCGAGGTGCCCGGGCGACGACGATCGAGGTCGTGCTGCAGATCGGCTTCGGTCAGCGGAATGCCCGGCGGCACACCATCAACGATGCAGCCAAGCGCCAGGCCGTGCGACTCGCCGAAGGTGGTGACGCGAAAGAGTTGTCCAATTGTATTTCCTGCCATCACGGCTCCATTATTTGTCGTTATGTTGGCGTGTTGTTTTTTTTAGTCTTTATAAATACCGAAGTGCGCGCGAGCGTCAATCAGCTGTTGTTTGGTCAGCATAAAGACGCCGTCGCCGCCGTTATCAAACTCAAGCCAGGTAAACGGCACGTCCGGATACTGCTCCATCAGATGTACCATGCTGTTACCGACTTCACAAATCAGAATGCCGTCGTCGCTGAGATAATCCGGCGCATTGCCGAGGATGCGGCGCGTCAGCTTCAGGCCATCGCTTCCGGAGGCCAGACCCAGAACCGGCTCATGCTCATACTCTTCCGGCAGGTCGGCCATGTCCTCTTCATCGACATACGGCGGATTAGTGACGATCAGATCGTACTGTAGCTTCGGCAGATCGCGAAACAGGTCGGAACGGATCGGGGTCACGTGATGGATCAGGCCATGGGATTCCACGTTGTGCTCGGCGACGGCCAGCGCGTCCGGGGAGATATCCACGGCGTCGACTTCGGCTTCCGGGAAGGCATAGGCGCAGGCGATGGCGATGCAGCCGCTGCCGGTGCACATATCAAGGATATGCTGCGGCTTATGGTTAATTAGACCGGCAAACTGGTTATTGATCAGTTCGCCGATCGGGGAGCGCGGCACCAGCACCCGCTCATCAACGAAAAACTCATGGCCGCAGAACCACGCTTTGTTGGTCAGATAGGCGACGGGAATACGCTCGTTCACGCGGCGAATCACCCGCTCTACAATGCGGTGTTTCTCGCTGGAGGTCAGGCGCGCAGTGCGCATATCTTCCGGGATATCCAGCGGCAGATACAGTGAAGGCAGCACCAGCTGTACCGCCTCGTCCCACGGGTTGTCAGTCCCGTGACCGTACCAGATATTAGCAGCGCTGAAACGGCTTACCGCCCAGCGCAGCATGTCCTGAATGGTATGCAGCTCATTGACTGCCTCATCAACAAAAATTTTATCCACGACATCCTCCAGGGCACACTCTGCTATAAATTCGGCGGCTAGTGTGCCATGAAGACGGCGATAAATCAGCATTCTTGCGTAGGGTGGCGGGGGAAAAAACAGGTTTTCCTTGCCCGAAGGGATATTGAGTCGGGTAAACTAGCGCAAAGTATTAATGAGAGCGGACAATGAAAAAGAAGACATCGCTTAGCGAGGAGGATCAGGCGCTGTTCCGTCAGCTGATGACCGGCACGCGGAAGATCAAACAGGACACCATCGTGCACCGCCCGCAGCGCAAGAAAATCACCGAGGTTGCCCCTAAGCGTCTGTTGCAGGAACAGGCCGACAACAGCCACTATTTTTCCGATGAGTTTCAGCCGCTACTGAATACCGAAGGCTCGACGAAATATGTCCGCGCCGACGTCAGCCATTTTGAGCTGAAAAAGCTGCGCCGTGGGGATTATTCGCCGGAACTGTTTCTCGATTTGCATGGGCTCACCCAGCAGCAGGCCAAACAGGAACTGGGCGCGCTGATTGCCGCCTGCCGCCGCGAGCATGTGTTTTGCGCCTGCGTGATGCACGGGCACGGCAAGCACATTCTCAAACAGCAAACCCCGCTGTGGCTGGCGCAGCATCCACACATCATGGCTTTTCATCAGGCGCCAAAAGAGTACGGCGGTGACGCCGCACTGCTGATTCTGATTGAGGTCGAGGAGTGGCAACCACCGGAGCTGCCTTGACGGCGAGCTCCGGGGGCCATCAGATGGCGTTGGCCATTTTGAGGTTGCAGGGGCTTTTCTGCCAGAGGTATTCACCCTTGCCGTCGGCGTCCAGATTGACGCAGGCGATAGCCGAGGTGGTGAACATCGGGGGCGTTTCCCCCGGGCACAGCTCTGAGACGAGGTACCCCACCAGCGGCAGGTGGGAGACGACCAGCGCCGTCGCCACGCCTTCATTTGCCAGCGCCTGCAGATAGGCGCTCACCATACCTACATCGCCGCACGGCGTGAGTTCCGGCATCACGTCGACATGTTTCGGCAGGTTCATGCACTCCCCAACAATATCCAGCGTCTGTTCCGCACGCAGATAGGGACTGACAAGAACGCGCTCAATATCCACTTTTTGACCTTTCAGCCAGGTTGCCATCTGACGAGACTCATCACAACCGCATACGGTTAATGGACGAACCGAGTCGCTGGCTGCATCGAGGGCAGCGTCGCCGTGACGCATAATAAAAACTTGCATATTGCACCGCTTTTGTTAACCAGAAGCACCGAAGTTTAGCCTGCGAAGACAATACGCAGGCAACCCGGTGGCCGGGCATTGTGCCTGATCCATTCAACGAATGAAACGCTGTTTTTTACCTCAATGGCGTAAGTATAGTCAATGATTGTTTACAAAACAGCCAATCAACAGCGTCATCCGCAGCCGGATTTACCTTCTTTGACCACAACTTAGGTCAGCCGTTCATCCGCTGGCCAAAAGGTGGTCCCCTGTTCGGCCATGCGTAACAAAGTGTCACAGGGTGTAAAACGTGGGCCGTACTGGGCGGCCAGGCGCTGCAGGATCGCGGCAACTTCACCCGCGCCGATAGTATCCATATACCGGAACGGGCCGCCAAGAAATGGCGGAAACCCTATACCAAATACGGCGCCGATATCACCATCGCGCGCGCTACGGATGATCTGCTCATCAAAGCAGCGCGCCGCCTCGTTAAGCATCAGCATCACACAGCGCTCAGCCACCTGCTGCGCGGACAACCGCGACTGCGGGCGGTCGATGCCCAGCAGCGGATAGACTGCCGGGTCGGGCCGTTTTTTGCTTTTACGCCCTTTTATCTCATAAAGATAGAAACCACGATTATTTTTTCTACCTTTGCGATCGTCCTTCAAAATCGCGTCAATGATGTTTGCAGGCGGGCTAAAACGTTCTCCAAAGGCATTCTCCAGTACGGGAATAATTTTGGTGCCGGTATCGATACCCACCTCATCCAGCAGTTGAACCGGTCCCACCGGAAAACCGAATTTCACCAGGGCCTTATCAATCACCTCAACCGGTTCTCCCTCCACCAGCAGACGCATCGCTTCATTTATATACGGCGCGAGAATGCGGTTCACATAGAAGCCCGCTTTGTCCGCCACGACGATCGGCGTTTTCCCCTGACGTTTAGCCAGTTGCACCACCGTGGCAATGGTCTGCGGATCGGTTCCCTTATGCGGGATCACCTCAACCAGCGGCATTTTCTCCACCGGACTGAAAAAGTGCAGGCCGACCACCCGCTCAGGGTGGCTGGCATGGGCGGCTATATCGCCTATCGGTAACGACGACGTATTCGAGGCAAAGATAGTCTGCGGCCCGCCGTTTTGCTCCACTTCACTGACCATCCGCTGTTTCAGCGCCAGGTCTTCGAATACCGCCTCAATCACCACGTCGCGATGGGCAAAGCCCTGATAGTCGGTAGTGCCTGTGATCAGCGCCAGCTGACGATCGCGCTCGCTGGGGCGCAGTCGGCGCTGGCGAACCTGTTTGTTCAGCAGATCCCAGCTGTACTTTAAGGCGTGGTTGATCCCGCTCGGCTGAATATCTTTAATTCGCACCGGCAGTCCGCCTTTACAGGCGGTCACATAGGCGATCCCCCCGCCCATCAGGCCGCCGCCCAGGACTGCAACGCTTCTCAGCGGAGCGGGTTCCGCCTCGGCGCCACGGTCTTTTTTCAGATCGGTACTGGCAAAGAAGATCGATCGCAGCGCCTGCGACTGCGGGGTCATCGCCAGTTCGCCAAACGCGCGGGCCTCTTCGGCGTAACCGCTGCTGCAGCCGTGGGCCAGACCATTCTCGACGACCTGCAAAATTCGCTTCACCGCCGGGTAGTTGCCCTGGGTCTTGCGCTGCGTTTGCTTGCCGACGTACTGAAATAACAGATGGCGACCGAGGGGGCCCGCCAGCACGCGTTCGCGAACCGGCACCTCGCGGCTGGTCGGACGTCCCTTCAGCGCCAGCTCCACCGCCGCCTGCAGTAAAATTGTCTGCGGCACCACCTCGTCCACCAGACCGGCCTTCAGCGCCTGGCGCGGCCGTAATTGCCTGCCGGTGAGCATCATATCCAGCGCCGTGCTGACGCCGATTAGCCGCGGTAAACGCTGCGTCCCACCGGAACCCGGCAGCAGACCAAGCTGTACCTCCGGCAACCCGAGTCGGGTTTTTTCGTCATCGCTACAGATGCGGCCATGGCAGGCCAGCGCCAGCTCCAGTCCGCCGCCCAGACAGGCGCCATGGATGGCGGCAATGACCGGAATCGACAAGCCATGGATTTCGGCCATAATCTGCTGCCCCTGGCGCGCCAGCGCTTCCGCCTCCTGCGCGCTGCGGCAGCGGGCAATCATGTTGATGTCTGCGCCGGCGATAAAGTTATCGGCTTTGGCGGAGATAAATACCACGCCGCGCACCGACTTATCGTCGCGTATCTGGCGTATCAGTCCCCGCACCTGATTGCCGAACTCGGCCTTCAGGGTATTCATTTTTTCACCCGGAGCATCAATGGTGATCACCGCGATTTTGTCCTCACGGACCTCAAGCTTAAAAGCGGAAACAGTATCCATTATTCAGCCTCCACAATCATCGCCGCGCCCAGACCGCCTGCCGCGCAGGCCGTCACCAGACCAAATCCCCCTCCCCGTCGCCGCAGCTCATGCAGCGTCTGGGTGATCATCCGCGCGCCGGTGGCGGCAAAGGGGTGACCGTAGGCGATAGAGCCGCCGAGGACGTTAAATTTACTCTCATCCACCTCACCGGTGGCCTGCGCGCGGCCCAGCACCTCGCGGGAAAAGCGGTCGCTTGCCAGACACTGGAGATTGGCCAGCGTCTGCGCGGCGAAAGCTTCGTGCATATCGATAAGCGTGAGATCCGCCAGCGTCAGGCCAGCGCGCTCCAGCGCCAGCGGCGTGGACCATGCGGGCCCCAGCAGCATATCCTGCCAGACATCGATGGCGGTAAAGGCATAGCTGCGCAGATAACCCAACGGCGTCAGACCCAGCTCTTTGGCCCGCGACTCGGTCATCAGGATCACCGCCGCCGCGCCATCCGTCAGCGGCGTGCTGTTGGCGGCGGTAACGGTGCCATGTTTACGGTCGAAGGCCGGACGTAACTTTTGGTAATCCGCGAGGGTTGAATTTTTACGGATATTGTTATCCTGCTCCAGCGGTTCGCGGAAGGGAGAAGCATAGGCGGTCATCACCTCTGCGGACAGTTTGCCCTCCTCCCAGGCTTTCGCTGCCAGCTGGTGTGAACGATGTGCCAGCGCATCCTGTTGTTCCCGGGTGATCCCCCAGCTTTTCGCCATCTGCTCGGCGGTATCGCCCATCCGTAAGCCGGTTGAATATTCAGCAACCGCCGGGGGAACCGGCAGCAGGTCGCGCGGCCGCAGGCGGGAAAACAGCTTCAGTTTCTGGCTCAGCGTGCGGGCTTTGTTCGCATCTACCAGCGTGCGGGCCAGCGTTTTGCTGACGCCGATAGGCAACACAGAGGAGGAGTCGGCACCGCCGGCGATACCGGCGCGGATGGTGCCGGCCATCAGGCTTTCAGCGACATTCGCCACGGCCTGGAAGCTGGTGGCGCAGGCGCGACTGACACTGTAAGCGTCGGTGTGCACGCTCATTCCGGTACCGAGCACAATTTCTCGGGCGATATTCGGCGCCTCCGGCATCTGCACGACCTGACCGAAGACCAGTTGCTCAATGGCTTGCGCAGGAATGTCGCTGCGCGCCAGCATTTCGCCAACCACCATTTTTCCTAAATCAACGGCGGGAATGCCATGAAATGCCGTCGCCTGACGCGCAAACGGCGTGCGTAACCCTGTGACAATGGCAATGCGATCGCCCTGCCGGGTGATAAGCGGTAATGCCTGACTCATAACTCTCCCCTGTTAACCAAGACAAACAAGTGGTCTGACCTGATAGCATTGTTAACTAATTTTTTACATTAAGCCAATCGGGGAAGCGAAAAATTGCGAGCCAAAACACATTGAACGGAAAAGATAACGCCCCTTTCACGGGGCGTTAAGCGGAGGGATTAACGCAGACCCAACTGGAAGATCAGGGATTCGGCCTCACAGCTAAACACAAAATCGATATCCAGCTGTACGCCGCCGTCAACGTCGGCGAAGACGGGATTAATCTTGCACGGTTCAGATTCCACACTGCGGGCTTTTTCGCTCAGCGCGGCGAGCATTTGCTCTGCTTCCGCACGGTTGGCGAATACGCGGCTGTATGAGGCGGTGCAGTCGGTGTTGTCGACAATGGTCCCAACATCCATACAGCAGCAAACCGGGGTTTCATCAGCGCTACATTTACTCATCGTAGATTTCCTCTGGATATGCACCTGCGGTGCCAGACAATTTATGTGCCTATTTTACGCCCGCTCCCTGGTCTGCCTCCAGCCGATAATCGCCATCGCGGCGTTAAGTGACAGAAATCACACTTAAAAATGATCTAAAACAAAAATCACCTTTTCTCTCTCTCCTTTCCCCCGACAATTTTGCCAGCTGGATCGCGTTTCTGTTATCACAATTGAAAAACTTCATAAACAAACTTGCAACAACTCATCTGGTCAGACCTATACTCAGCGCACTGGTCTGATTTCTCTGTTGTACCGCAGACCCTACACTTCCGCGCTTCTGTTACGGCATGTAACATAGTTTAAAAAAAAATAACTCAATGAGGTTATGGGCATGAGCCAGAAAACCCGCTTTACCCAATCTGCCCTTGCAGTGGCTGTCGCACTTGTTTCCACCCAGGCCTGGTCAGCAGGCTTCCAGCTCAACGAATTCTCTTCATCAGGGCTGGGTCGGGCCTATTCCGGTGAAGGGGCTATCGCAGACGATGCAGGCAATGCCAGTCGTAACCCGGCATTAATTATGATGTTTGACCGTCCGACCATGTCGGCGGGCGCCGTTTTTGTCGACCCGGGCGTCAATGTCTCCGGGACTTCACCCACCGGCAAAAGCCTGAATGCGGACAATATCGCCCCGACGGCGTGGGTACCTAACTTCCACTTTGTCGCGCCGATTAACGATCAGTTTGGTTGGGGGGCGTCCATCACCTCCAACTACGGCCTGGCAACCGAATACAACGATGACTATGCCGCCGGCAGCATGGGCGGGAAAACCGACCTGACCACCGCGAACTTTAACCTGAGCGGCGCCTACCGTCTCGACAGCAACTGGAGCTTCGGCTTAGGCTTTGACGCGGTCTACGCTAAGGCGAAGATCGAGCGCTATGCTGGCGATCTGGGGCAGATTGTCGCTGGCTCGGGCGCGCTGCCGCCGGCGCTGGCGGGCCAGGTAGCGAAGATCCCGGCCGACACGCAGATCGCCCATCTTAACGGCAACGCCTGGGGCTTTGGCTGGAACGCCGGTATCCTCTACGAGCTGGATAAAAATAACCGCTACGGTTTCACCTACCGTTCCGAGGTCAAGATCGACTTCGACGGTAACTACCGCAGCAGCCTGCCGGCAGCCTATAACCAGATCCTCGGCAACTTCGGTCTGCCAGCAGGTACTAATGGCCAAACCACCGACGGTTCACTAACCCTTAACCTGCCGGAAATGTGGGAGCTGTCGGGTTATAACCGCGTAGCACCGCAGTGGGCGGTCCACTACAGTCTGACCTACACCAGCTGGAGTCAGTTCCAGGAGCTGAAAGCCACCGGCAGCAACGGCCAGACGCTGTTCTATAAAGAGGAAGGCTTTAAGGACGCCTACCGACTTGCGTTGGGGACCACCTATTATTATGACGATAACTGGACCTTCCGCACCGGTATCGCCTTCGATGACAGCCCGGTACCAGCCAACAATCGCTCCATTTCCATTCCGGATCAGGATCGCCTGTGGCTGAGCGCGGGTACCACCTACGCGTTCAACAAGGATGCGTCGGTTGACGTCGGAATTTCCTATATGCACGGGCAGCATGTTGAAATCAAGGAAGGCCCGTATACCTTCCGTTCCGAAGGGACCGCCTGGCTGTACGGCGCCAACTTCAACTACCGCTTCTGATAAGCGGCACACAACAAAAAAGGGTGAACATCATGTTCACCCTTTTTTTCTTTGCCGATTACTGTGAATCGATATCTTTCAGTTCATCCTGAATGGCCTGGGCGTTCGGATTGTCCGCCGGGGTCAGCTTACCGCCGTTGGCGATAAAGTCATGACGCTGGAAGTAAGCTTCACGCACCATAATGTAAGGATCGGAAGACTGGCGCAGCAGGCCGTCGGAATCCAGCAGCTGAGCGCGTGTTTCAATGCCTTCCACCGCCCATTTGCCGATCGACATCGGCCAGGTCAGCCAGGAGAGCACCGGATAGAGGCCATCGGCCATATCGCCGCCTTCGTCGCGCAGGGTAAAGCTGCCGTAGAATGGCAGTTGCACATACGGACCATAGCCGACGCCATAGTGGCCAAGCGTGCTGCCGAAACGATGCG
Source organism: Klebsiella sp. 54 (assembly GCF_018223875.1). Taxonomy (NCBI): domain Bacteria; kingdom Pseudomonadati; phylum Pseudomonadota; class Gammaproteobacteria; order Enterobacterales; family Enterobacteriaceae; genus Klebsiella; species Klebsiella sp. 54. The sequence continues at coordinate 181,129 of NZ_JAGRRA010000010.1, read as the reverse complement.
GTTCAACGCGCTGCAGCTGCGGATTAGCCATCCCGGCGACATCGATCAGCCCCCCCATCCCGAGGATGGTGTTCAGGAAGAAGCGGGTAAAGTGGACCATCCCTTTATAGGGGTCGCCCTGCAGGAAGGAGTTCACCATCACCGCCGGCTCTTCCAGGTTGCTGGTGAAGTTACTTAAGCCATTGCGCGCCGGCTGCGGAACATAGTCACGCCATGCCACCGCGACGGGACGAAGCACGTAAGGATCAACCACGTTAAAGTTGAAATTGAACATCGTGCGGTTAAACCCTTCTAACGGGTCTGAGCGCCCCTGCGGCTGATCGCCAGAGCTGGAACTGGCACATCCCACCAGCAATGTGGCGCCAAGCGCAAGCGCCGACAGGCGATAATTCATAGATGTCTCCCTGGTTTTTATGGCTATCGCGAGTTGCCATCCATGACGGAAAGACAACGTTTCCGCCCGTAAAGATGTGAGCGATTGTAACAGCACGTTGAACGATGTCTATATCACCCAAGTTGTTGATTTGATCATAGCCTGGGAATAACGAGATCGCGGGGCTCCTATTCTAGCGGAGCGATAAAAATCTGGCGTAACCATTTTTGCGATTTAAGAGTATCCCCAGCCAGTCGCCAGGGAAAGCCGCTACGCTTTAACTAGATAAATTGTCAGCGAGGGCCGTGAAATGGATGAACCAGACGATAACAAATTAAAGCCTGCGGATGACGAACGCGAGGTCGAAAGTGAAGAAAAACAGCGCGGTGAAGAGATAGAAGTTGACGAAGATCGCCTTCCCTCTCGGGCGATGGCGATCCATGAACATATTCGCCAGGAAGGGGAAAAAGAGATGGAGCGCGATGCGCTGGCCCTGCTGTGGTCGGCGATTGCAGCCGGTCTGTCGATGGGCGCCTCCCTGCTGGCGAAAGGGATTTTTCACGTCAAACTGGAGGGGATCCCTGGCGGATTTTTACTCGAGAACCTCGGGTATACCTTCGGCTTTATTATCGTGATTATGGCCCGCCAGCAGCTGTTCACGGAAAACACGGTCACCGCCGTACTGCCGGTGATGCACAATCCCACCCCCGGAAACGTCGGTTTGCTGATGCGGCTATGGTCGGTGGTACTGGCGGGCAATCTCATCGGCACCGCGGTTGCCGCATGGGCCTTCAATTATATGCCTGTTTTTGATGAGCCGACCCGCCAGGCCTTCGTCAGCATCGCCGAAGATGTGATGAAAAACAGCCCGACGGAGATGTTCGCCAATGCGATTATTTCCGGCTGGCTGGTCGCCACCATGGTCTGGATGTTTCCCCTCGCCGGCGCCGCCAAAATCGTGGTGATCATTCTGATGACCTGGCTTATCGCCCTGGCGGATACCACCCATATCGTGGTGGGCTCGGTAGAGATCCTCTATCTGGTATTTAACGGAAGCCTGCCCTGGAGCGACTTCATCTGGCCGTTCGCCCTGCCGACGCTGGCGGGAAATATCTGCGGCGGAACCTTCATCTTCGCGCTGTTGAGCCATGCGCAGATCCGTAACGACATGAGCAACAAGCGAAAAGCAGAAGCCCGCGCGCAGGCCGCCGGAAAAGCCAAAAACGCCGACCGGGCATAAAAAAAGCGCTCAGAATGGCGAGGGTTTAAGCAGTCAGACGGTATGGCACTTACTCAGGCGGGCGAAAAACGCTATACTCGTGCCGCCTTGTCCCCTTAGTTAAATGGATATAACGAGCCCCTCCTAAGGGCTAGTTGCAGGTTCGATTCCTGCAGGGGACACCATTACCCTCCTGTTTTATGTCGGATCCACGGCGATTTTTGATGATTTTTCTGCAGCTCCGGTAGATAGTTCACTCAAGCTAGTACCGACCTGATCATCAATGCCCCTCCCTGTTAACGCACAAAGTGATTTATTTATAGATATAAAACCCGTTGCGCCATTCCTCTTTTTAAAAAGAGGAAAACACCAGTGATCATTTTACAAATAAAATGAAAGACTCACAGGAAAAGACGAGTTGTAAAACGTAATGATATCGTCAGCAGCAACCGCACGAAAAGCATACTGCTCACTCCTCACCGTCATTCACAATATTGATATTCACGATCATAACAACATAGTTTTCTTACCCTGACAGGTATGACCTAATGAACAGGCCTTCAGCCTCATTAACGCTCCGGACACCGTTGTTTTTTATAGTATCTATACTGGCGCTATTTTGCTTAATTAATTTTACCACAACCTACATTAACACGATAACGACCCCGGCGCCGTTGTTGTTTTACGGCATGACCCTTATTATACTGATATTTTACTTTTTAATATCAATAACTATCGCTTTAAAATACTTAAGTGATAAACGCTGTCTGTTTCTCATACCAGTAGCCTGTGCCTTTATTGGCTCTGCAATAATGATGATTCTTGCGTTACAAAATTACAGCAAACTGTTTTATTGCAATCTCAACGACTCAATCTCATACAATGAATTTCTGCGATATTACTTTTACCGCAACGCCTTAACACTCACCCAAATCATCACCGCGGCATTAGTATACAGATTTCGTTCTCATCGCCTGCTGGCCTCCCATAATCACATTATTATTACCTTTGCCTGCATAAGCCTTACTTTAGCTATCGTCCTGATTGTTGGATTTTCCTCAATGCACTTGTATGAACCAACGATACGCTTAGCCAGTAATATAATGGTTTACATGTGGACGCTCCTCTTTTTCACGACGATTGCATTAACCCGCTTCAGAAATATATTCTGGACAGGAATCTATTTTTACTGCTTCGTTTATATCTTAACCTTCTCTTTCTTAACAACCGCAGATGTCGCTAGCGAAAACACATGGTATAAAGCGAGGCTTTTCGAAACGCTGGGCACCCTGATCTTTATTATTATTATTTTCCTTAATGCGTTTAAGCTTTATCAATTATCCAACAATAAATATGAGAATGCCTATCAGAACTCGATTCGTGATTATCTGACGCAGCTGTACAACCGTCGCTATTTTTACCTTGCGCTGACAAAAAAAATGCAACGGGTCTCTGTGCAAAAACCATTGTCTATCTTGTTATGCGACATCGATCATTTCAAACGCATAAATGACAAATATGGCCACTTTCAGGGAGATCTTGTTATTCAGTATGTAGCCTGGGTTCTTCAGGATCAGGTTCGAAGAGATGATATTGTGGCCAGAACAGGCGGCGAGGAATTTGCACTATTACTGCCTGACGTTGGCCAACAGCAGGCGCAACTCATCGCCGAGCGGATTCGCCAGGCTATTATCTCCCCAGGCGACGTCAGCAGCAGGGTTAAACTCCCCGAGAGCGTCACGATCAGTATCGGCCTTGCCACTACGGAGGATCCTAAAACGGTAGAGACTGAATTACTTAACCGCGCCGACGACGCCCTGTACCGGGCAAAAAAAGCAGGAAGGAATTGTGTGGTTGCCTGGCAGAAGTCCTCCTGTACTCGATAGCCTCGACAATTAACCGACAGCAACACACTTTCTGCGTACAATATCGCGTGGCCTGGGCGTCAACCTGCCGCCCTGCCGATTCAACACTCTCTGGACAACAAAGGAGCCAGGCGTTGGTATGAAACAGATCACCCTTAGCGATATGCAGCAGCAGAGCGAAGCGGCAGCCACTTCCCCGCGCTTACGTGCCCATCGCAATTTTCACCCTGAGCTGAGCGATCCGGTGCAGCGCCTGGCTATCGCTATGGAACCCGGCACCTATATCCGCCCGCACCGGCACCGACATACTTTTGAACTTTTGCTGTCGCTGAAAGGCCGCTTTGTGGTGCTAAATTTTGATGACCATGGCGTGATTACTAACCGGGTGGTGCTGGGTGAAACCTGCACGGCCCTGGAAATGGAGCCCGGCACCTGGCATACGGTGCTCTCACTTGACGCAGGAGGAATGGTATTTGAAGTTAAACAAGGCGCTTATCAGCCGCTTGCTGAAATCGACACTATGGACTGGGCGCCAGCTGAAGGGCAGCCGGGAACCGCGGAGATGATGGCCTGGTATGCCATCGCGCAGCCGGGGGATCGCTATCCCTCTGTCAGCCGATAAGCATGGCCGCCGCAAACGGATGCCGAGAGCGTCCGTTTGCGTTATCCCTGTCGTCATGGCATTTATCTCGAGAGCCGCGTTTTCCTCATGCTGTGTTCTCCCTCGTCGGAGTCATTAATAAAAAATAACAAAAAAGTGTTGTATTCAGGCGTTAAGCAAACTATTTTTCTCGAGCGAAATAAATGATAGGATAACGCAGTCAAGTTAATATCTGACGTAACAATAAGAATAATCAACTTATCGATATAATATTCTCAACGTGAATGCATTTCATTAATCAGGTCATTAAACCCAAGCAATAAAACGTGGCTGTTAGATGATTACGCCCAATACTAACCGCTATTTTTTAGCAACAAAAAAACTTATGAATATAACAGAACGGAATATCTGGAAATTAAATAATTTACCGCCAATGGAGTATTGCTCTCTCCCCCGGGCGCAAAAATTATTAAACTGCGAAATTGAAGACATTCTTCACTGGCATGATATCGGCGCGATCAATCTATGCCTGAAGCTTAACCCGACGCGGGGAACATTAAAACTCGCCGTCCTTTCTCATCAGGAAAAAGAAGTAACCAGCACATTTAATCCACTCAATTCATCGGAGACGATGGAAACCTTCTGGTCGCCACACTCTCATGTCCATAGCATTCTGCGGCTTGATGGCGATATTCCCGTCATGGAAACCCTGCGCGGGAATACCGTCACGCAGTTCAACGTCAAGGTCACTGCGTCAGGTCTCTGGCATCCGCACAGCCGGAATTTAATGGCGTTACTGGAGGCGCCTGACGATATTCATCATGAAAACAGGCTCAGCATGATGCTGCCTGAGAAACCGTTTGTATATTGTCACTTCATTCCGCAGGAGGCAGAAAACCCCACCCTGTCATTGAACCGGCTCTATATTACCAGTCAGGCAATTGAGAAAATATTTGCCCATAGCATTAGCGCCCGACCGATGGATGTCACAAAAAATCCGCTACGGCAACAAACCGGTTATATCCATCAGGAATTAACCTCCCTTCCGCAAAGTGAGGTACTGCTGGAATTTATCCACGATCTAATTCAGTCCCATACTTTATTTAATGTGAAATTGCAGAAGATGGCTGAGCCAGACAAGACCCAGCTCTTTCATCACGTGCTGGAAAGGCTTAAGGAGGAAGTCATGCTGAGAGAGGATGTCCTGCCCGATGAGGCCGACTTCAGCAGCGCAACCCACCGTTAGTCCAGGCTCGCCGCCGAGCGACGCAGGCCGTCAGGCAGGAGGCAGGCGGTTTTCCTGCTCAAGCGTTAGCGCAATCTCCCGCGCCAGGGCGATAAATTCGCGTGCCGCGGCGCTCTGCCATGCATCCCTGCGCTGTAGCAAACAGGCCGTTCGCTGCAGCAGCGCAGGTTCGAGCTCAATAGCCACTACATCATCAAACTGCCCGGCGATCGCCGCCGGCAGCAGTGTCGCAAGGGGCGTGCGCCGAATGACCGACATAACGGCGCCGATAGAGTTGGCCTCCATCCGCACGTCAGGTTCGAGCCGATGACGACGGCAATAACGATCGATCTGCTCCCGGGTGGCAAACTCGCTGCTCAGTAAAATCAGCGGCTGCGCGTCGAGCGCCTGCAGCCGGAGCGCGCTCTCTCTGGCCAGAGGATGACTGCGGCTCACCACCAACGCGAGGGTTTCCGTCAGCAGCGGATGAACGACAATATCCCGGGAACGGCTTTCGTCAAAGGCAATGCCGACATCCAGTTCATCCTGCAGCAACATCGTTTCCATGCGCTCCTGGTTCATCTCCTGAATCAGCAATTTCACTCCGGGGTAGCGTCGATAGTAGTTTTCCACCAGCGGTCCCAGCATATAGGTGGTGAAGGTCGGCGTCATGGCAATGCGGAGTTTGCCACGCTGTAGATCCTCAGCGTCATGCAGAGCGCGCCGCCCTTCCTCAAGATCGCGTAACGCCCGGCGGGTATACTCCAGCCAGATCTCTCCGGCATCGGTTAACCGGGTATAACGGCCAGAACGGTCGAAAAGCTGAACCTCCAGCATGGCTTCAAGCTGGCGGATCTGCTGTGACAGCGCAGGCTGGGAGACGTGCAGCGCCGCGGCGGCGCGAGTAAAGCCACGGTGTTCTGCCACGGCGATAAAGTAGGAAAGATGGCGCAGGAGCATCCGCTTACCTATAAGTAATTCAACTAGGGTTAATCATAAATAAGTCTTTTAACTTATGAAACAAGTTACGTACCCTCTACGCACGACCCGTTGCCTTTTTTCCCCTGAACATCATCTTATGCAGGAGTGACTATGTCCGCTCACGATCGCTATCTCCAGCGCGCCCTAACGCTGGCAAACCACAACATCAGCCACGGCGGTCGTCCCTTTGGCGCCGTGCTGGTGCGCCATGACGAGGTTATCGCCCAAGCCGTCAATACCTTTCATCTAAGCGGCGACCCAACGGCGCATGCCGAACTAAATGCCGTCCGCGATATTGCCGCCAGGCTGGGGAGCGAGGTTCTGCGCGAGTGCGTTATCTACGCCAGCGGACAACCTTGCCCGATGTGTCTTAGCGCCCTCTATTTAACTGGCGTGCGGGAAGTGTTTTTCGCCAACAGCAATCAGGACGGAGAACCTTTCCAGCTATCTACCGCCGCGATTTATCAGCAGTTGCAGCAGCCGCTGGCGCAGCAGACGTTGCCGATCCATCATCGCCCGCAGCCGGAGGGGCTGGCAGTTTATCAGCGGTGGGCGGAACAGCAGCCATGAAAGCCGTATTGCGACAGAATCTGACGCTGGGGATCCTGGTGCTGATCGGCATAAATATGCGACCGCTGCTCACCTCCATCGGCCCTTTGCTTCCGGAGATCCGCGACGCCAGCGGGATGAGCTATACCCTGGCCGCGCTACTGACCGCCCTGCCGGTGATAGCGATGGGCGTGCTGGCGCTGGCCGCCGGTTCGGTCGATCGTTATGTCGGTCAAAACCGTAGCATTGCGCTAAGCTTGCTGATTATCGCGGCGGGCGCCCTGCTGCGGGAAATCGCTCCGAATAGCGGCCTACTGCTCACCAGCGCCCTGGCCGGAGGCGTTGGCATCGGCATAATCCAGGCTGCCATCCCGGCGGTAATTAAGCGCTTGTTCGCCCGCCGGACGCCGCTGGTGATGGGGCTATGGTCAGCGGCGCTAATGGGCGGTGGCGGGTTAGGCGCTGCGTTTACGCCATGGCTGGCGTCGCATAGCACAGCATGGCGGGATGCGCTGGCCTGGTGGGCGCTCCCCGCCCTCCTCGCCCTGTTCAGCTGGCTGGCGATTTGTCGGCACCTGCCCCGCGCCCCGCATCAGACCAGCGCCGCGCCCCGGGTGGCGATTATTGGCCAGCGCCGCGCCTGGACGCTGGGACTCTATTTCGGACTGATCAACGCCGGCTACGCCAGTCTAATCGCCTGGCTGCCGCCCTACTATATGCAGCTTGGCGACAGCGCCCAGTACAGCGGCTCGCTGCTGGCGCTGCTGACGGTTGGGCAAACCGCGGGCGCGCTGCTGCTGCCGGCGCTGGCTCGCCAGGATGACCGGCGCCAGCTTCTGCTGCTTGCTCTGGCGCTACAGCTGATTGGGTTCTGCGGCTTCATCTGGCTGCCGCAGCACTTCCCAGCGCTTTGGGCCCTCGCCTGCGGCGTGGGTCTGGGCGGCGCGTTTCCCCTGTGCCTGGTGCTGGCCCTCGATCACGCCGGGCAACCGACGGTGGCCGGCCGGCTGGTAGCCTTTATGCAAGGTATCGGATTTATCATCGCCGGCCTGTCGCCCTGGCTTTCCGGCCTGCTGCGTAGCCTGAGCGGGAACTACACCCTTGACTGGTCCTGGCATGCGCTTTGTGTCCTGTTACTCATGGCGCTCACGCTGCGCTTTATCCCAGCGCACTACCCGGCCGAGTGGCGACAGCGCGCCTCTGATCTGCATTAAACCGGCGGCGCGTGGCAACCTGAATGCCGCGCGCCAAGCCTGACTAGCCCCGCTAATCTCACTAACGAGAAACCCGTTTTGGTAGCGTCGCTGGCGCTAAATTTATTACCGGGCGAAATTAATGTGTCGCCGAATCACGACACTCGTAAGTAACTAAAAATTAATAAAAAAATGCCCCTTGTTTCCCTGATTTTTTAGGCGTACATTAGCGCCATCTGGAGCACTAAACGCACAGAATTGCGAGCTGCCGCAGGGTGAGATTTCACCGGCGACAGCCCTTGAAAAACAGAACAATTAATTCATTTGAACGTCGCATAAGCGCGTGGAGTGATGAGTCGTGAAATACTTCTTTATGGGTCTCTCTTTTATGGTCATCGTTTGGGCCGGTACTTTTGCCCTGATGATCTAGACTGCAGCGGTGTCAAAAAAACGGGAGCCCACAGGCTCCCGTTTTTGTTATAGCGTATTCGCCGAAGCGCTAGCTCGCGGCGGGCAGTAAGCCATCCGCGCGGAACATCGCCTTGATGCCGCGGATCGCCTGACGCGTCCGGTCCCGGTTCTCGATCAGCGCGAAGCGGACATGGGTATCGCCATAATCGCCAAAGCCAATCCCAGGAGAGACGCAAACCTTCGCTTCGTTAAGCAGCTTTTTCGCAAACTCCAGCGAGCCCATGTCGGCATAAGGTTCCGGAATTTTCGCCCAGACGTACATGGACGCCTTCGGACACTCAACCATCCAGCCGGCCTCGTGGAGCCCTTTCACCAGCACATCGCGGCGGCGCTTATACTGTTCCGCGATATCCCGCACGCATTGCTGATCGCCCTCCAGGGCCGCTATCGCCGCCACCTGCAGCGGCGTAAACGTGCCGTAGTCATGGTAGCTTTTGATGCGGGCGAGCGCGTTCACCAGGGTCTTATTGCCGACCATAAAGCCAATGCGCCAGCCGGCCATGTTATAGCTTTTCGACAGGGTAAAGAACTCGACGGCGACATCGCGCGCGCCGGGCACCTGCATAATGGAGGGCGCTTTCCAGCCGTCATATACGATATCGGCATAGGCCAGATCGTGGACGACCAGGATGTCATACTGCTTCGCCAGGGCGACAACCTTTTCAAAGAAATCCAGCTCAACGCACTGCGCGGTCGGATTCGAGGGAAAGCCAAGGATCATCATCTTCGGCTTCGGATAGCTCTCGCGGATGGCGCGTTCCAGTTCGTTAAAGAAATCCACCCCTTCCACCAACGGCACCGAGCGCACCTGCGCCCCGGCAATCACCGCGCCGTAGATATGGATCGGATAGCTGGGGTTCGGCACCAGCACGGTGTCGCCATGATCCAGCGTCGCCAGCATCAGGTGCGCCAGCCCCTCTTTCGAACCAATGGTGACAATCGCTTCCGATTCCGGATCGATATCGACGTTATAGCGTTCTTCATACCAGCGCGAAATAGCGCGACGCAGGCGTGGGATCCCCCGCGAGGTAGAGTAACCATGGGTGTCAGGCCGCTGCGCGACGGTGCAGAGTTTTTCCACGATATGCGGCGGCGTCGCGCCATCGGGATTGCCCATACTGAAATCGATAATATCTTCGCCGCGCCGGCGCGCAGCCATTTTCAGTTCGGCAGTAATATTAAAAACGTACGGGGGGAGACGATCGATACGCGTAAAACGGCGTTCAGGACTGGATTCAGCCATAGGTTCCTCTGATTAACGTTAGCGCCCGGACCGTCCGAGCGACGCTGCCGCTGTTGCGGCTCGTTTAGAAAATAACCTGAAAAAAAACACGTTGTCGAGTGCCCTGACGAAAAATAATCACTGGCGTTAAAAACGGGTATCGTCTGCGCTAAATACGGCAGTACGCCGCGGGATGAATACCGTTTTGTATGCAAGTGGTAACATATTGATATCTTTTCTATCACGGGTATTTATCGTTTCCTCTGGCGTCTAGCGGTTTGTCGCCTTGCTATGATTCAATCCCCTTTTAAAAGTGTGCCTTTTCCTCATTATTTTTCTGCGGCTGGTCTTCTGTCGTCAGGTTTTTTATCATGTCCTTTTCTGGCCACTGACGCGGCGCACCCATGCACGAAATCTTTACTATGATGCTGGCGGTCTATGATCGTGCGGCCCTGATGCTTATTTGCCTGTTTTTCCTTATTCGCCTCCGCCTGTTCCGCGAACTGCTGCATAAATCAGCGCATACGCCGAAAGAGCTGCTGGCTGTCACCGCCATCTTCTCGCTGTTCGCGCTCTTCAGTACCTGGTCCGGTGTGCCGGTGGAAGGATCGCTGGTAAACGTGCGCATCATCGCCGTGATGTCCGGCGGGATCCTGTTTGGCCCATGGGTGGGAGCCATTGTCGGGGTGATTGCCGGTGTGCACCGCTATCTGATTGATATTGACGGCGTGACCGCCGTACCCTGCTTTATCACCAGCATCATCGCCGGTCTGCTGTCGGGGTTGATTAACCGCAAGGTGGCCCGCGATCAACGCTGGAAAATCGGCATTCTGGCCGGCATGCTCTGCGAGACCCTGACCATGATCCTGGTGATAGTTTGGGCGCCCTCTCTGAGCCTCGGCCTGGATATCGTCTCGAAAATTGGTATCCCGATGATCCTTGGCAGCGTCTGCATCGGCTTTATCGTGCTGCTGGTGCAGAGCGTGGAAGGGGAAAAGGAGGCCAGCGCCGCGCGGCAGGCGAAACTGGCGCTCGACATTGCCAACAAAACCCTGCCGCTGTTCCGTCAGGTCAACAGCGATTCTCTGCGCCAGGTTTGCGACATCATCCGCCGCGACATTACCGCCGACGCGGTGGCAATCACCAATACGGAACACGTGCTGGCCTACGTGGGCGTCGGTGAAGCCAACTATCAACACCATGACGATGTCATCAGCCCCACCACCCGACAGGCCATTCGTTATGGAAAGATCATTATAAAAAACAATGACGAAGCCCACCGCACGCCGGAGATCCACTCCTTAATGGTCATCCCGCTGTGGGAAAAGGGGGTGGTCACCGGCACGCTAAAAATCTATTACTGCCACGCCCATCGCATCACCTCGACGCTGCAGGAGATGGCGATAGGCCTGTCACAAATCATCTCCACCCAGCTGGAGGTTTCCCGCGCCGAACAGCTGCGGGAGATGGCCAACAAAGCGGAGCTGCGCGCTCTGCAAAGCAAGATTAACCCACACTTTTTATTCAATGCCCTGAACGCGATCTCCTCCTCGATTCGCCTTAATCCGGACACCGCGCGCCAGCTCATTTTTAATCTGTCGCGCTATCTGCGCTATAACATCGAATTAAAAGACGATGAGCAGATCGATATCAAACGAGAGCTGTATCAGATCAAAGATTACATCGCCATTGAACAGGCGCGATTCGGCGACAAACTGACGGTCATCTATGATATTGACGACGACGTCAGCTGCGTAATCCCGAGCCTGCTTATCCAGCCCCTGGTGGAAAATGCCATTGTGCACGGCATTCAGCCGTGTAAAGGGAAAGGGGTGGTGACGATCGGCATCAATGAGTGCGGCAATCGGGTTCGCATCAGCGTTCGCGACACCGGCAACGGCATCGATCCCGCCGTGGTCGCCCGCGTGGAAGCCGATGAAATGCCAGGTAACAAAATCGGCCTGCTCAACGTTCATCATCGGGTGAAACTGCTCTACGGCGAGGGGCTGCATATCCGCACCCTGACGCCAGGAACGGAAATCGCCTTTTATGTCCCCAATCACTCTACGCCGCAGGCGCTGACGGAGTCTCTGTTGTCATGAGCGGAGAAAAGATGAAAGTTATCATTGTGGAGGATGAGTTTCTGGCCCAACAGGAGCTCTCCTGGCTTATCAACACCCACAGCCAGATGGAGATCGTCGGCAGCTTTGACGACGGCCTGGACGTGCTGAAATTTCTCCAGCACAACAAGGTCGACGCCATCTTTCTCGATATCAATATTCCGTCGCTGGATGGCGTTCTGCTGGCGCAGAACATCAGCCAGTTCGCCCATAAGCCTTTTATCGTTTTTATCACCGCGTGGAAAGAACACGCCGTGGAAGCCTTTGAGCTGGAGGCGTTTGACTACATTCTGAAGCCCTACCAGGAGTCGCGCATCATCAATATGCTGCAGAAGCTGACCGCCGCCTGGCAGCAGCAAAATAACGCCGCCTCCGGGCTAGCCAGCGCGGCGCCTCGGGAAAACGACACCATCAATCTGATAAAAGATGAGCGGATCATCGTCACCAGTATCCATGATATCTATTATGCAGAGGCGCACGAGAAGATGACCTTCGTCTACACTCGCCGGGAGTCTTTCGTCATGCCGATGAACATTACCGAATTCTGCAGCAAACTGCCCACCGCACATTTCTTTCGCTGTCACCGCTCGTACTGTGTGAATCTCAGCAAAATTCGTGAAATTGAGCCATGGTTTAACAATACCTACGTGCTACGCCTGCGCGACCTGGAGTTTCAGGTTCCGGTCAGTCGCAGTAAAGTGAAAGAGTTTCGCCAGCTGATGAATCTGTAGACGACGGGGAGCCCCGCCTTGCCGGGCTACGGCGGTAGCCCGGGAGGAATGCGCTTACAGCACCTGACCCAGCGTCTGACGCAGATGCGCGCCGGAGCCCAGCAGGCCTGGGTTGTCATGCACGATCAGGTAAACCGGGATATCCTGGACATAGGCTTTAAATCGGCCTTTGTCCTCAAAACCGCCGCGGAAGCCGGAGGCTTTAAAGAACTCCAGGAAGCGCGGCACGATGCCGCCGGCGATATACACGCCGCCAAACGTCCCCAGGGTCAGCGCCAGGTTTCCACCGAAGCGCCCCATAATGACGCAGAACAGCGACAGCGCCCGGCGACAGTCGGTGCAGCTATCCGCCAGCGCCCGCTCGGTGACCTCACGCGGCTGCAGGTTCTCCGGCAGTCGACCATCCGATTTGACTATCGCGCGATAGAGGTTGACCAGACCAGGCCCCGAGAGCACGCGTTCTGCGGAGACGTGCCCCAGTTCAGCGCGCAGCTCTTCCAGAATAATGCCCTCTTCTTCACTGTTCGGCGCAAAATCGACATGGCCGCCTTCGCCTGGCAGGCTGACCCAGCGCTTATCAACGTGCACCAGATGGGCTACGCCCAGCCCGGTTCCGGCGCCATAAACGGCGATCGGTTTGCCGGCTACCGGCGCGCTGCCGCCGAACTGAATCAGGTGCTCAGCTTTCAGCATCGGGATGGCCATTGAAACGGCGGTGAAATCGTTAATAATCTCCAGGTGCGCAAAGCCAAGGTTGCGCTTCATCTCGGCGATGGAGAAGGCCCAGGTATGGTTGGTCATCGCCACCCAGTCGCCGGTGATCGGGCAAGCGATGGCGATACAGCCTTCGCTGACCGTCACCTGATGCTCCTCGAGATAGACGCGCACCACCGCCTCCAGACTGGGGTAATCGAGCCCGGAATAGGTCTTTGCACGAGAGATCTCTCCGCTCGCCAGATCACACAGCGCCAGGCGGGCGTTGGTCCCCCCGACATCTCCTACTAAAGCAAATTTTGTCATTCCGTTACGGCTCCGCTAAAGTCAAAATAAATCTTTTGGCACACTGTAAATTCATGGCGGCTTAACAACAACGTCCAACTCGCGGACGCCCCTTGTTTAGCGACACAGTTCACATTTAGTTTGTAATCAATGCAAAGTAGCCTATTAACGAGGCCACGGGTATCAGACGCCGCCTTAACTTTATCGTTTCAGCACCATTTGCATCGACGATCCCCGTCGACAAAGGCAAAGTAGTGCTCCTGAACTTTAACAAGGACATTTTCATGCTCCATCCTCGCGCCAGAACAATGCTGATCCTGTCGGTGCCAGCTATTCTGATTGGCATCGCCTCCAGTTTGATCCTGATCGGCGCGATGAAAGTTGCCGCGTTGCTGCAGCGCTTCCTGTGGAGCAATCTGCCTGTGCAGTTTGGGGTGAGCGCCGACAACCCGCTGTGGATCATCGCCATTCTCACGGCGACGGGGATCGCGGTGGGCCTGGTCGTCCGTTACAGCCCGGGGCACGCCGGGCCGGACCCGGCGACCGAGTCGTTAATCGGCGCGCCTATTGCCACCGGCGCGCTGCCCGGGCTGCTGGCGGCGCTGATCCTTGGCCTCGCCGGCGGCGTCAGCCTGGGCCCGGAGCATCCAATTATGGTGGTGAATATTGCGCTGGCCGTCGCCGTCGGCTCCCGACTGTTCCCCCGGGTCAGCTCTCTGGACTGGACCATTCTCGCAGCCTCAGGCACCATCGGCGCCCTCTTCGGCACCCCGGTGGCCGCCGCGCTGATTTTTTCGCAAACCCTGAACAGCAGCAACGAGTCGCCGCTGTGGGATCGTCTGTTTGCCCCGATGCTTGCCGCCGCCGCGGGCGCGCTGACGACCGGGCTGTTTTTCCACCCCCACTTCACGCTGCCGATCGCGCACTATAGCCAGATGCACTTCGTCGATATCGTCAGCGGCATGATCGTCGCCCTGATCGCTATCGCTGTCGGTATGGTCGCCGTCTGGTGTCTGCCGCGCCTGCACACGCTGATGCATCGCCTGAAAAACCCAATCCTGACGCTGGGCCTCGGCGGCTTGCTGTTAGGGATCCTTGGAACCATTGGCGGACATTTAACGCTGTTTAAGGGGCTGGATGAGATGCAGCAGTTGGCCTTCAGCCAGACGCTGACCGCCTCGGATTATCTGCTCATTGCGCTGGTCAAACTGGCTGCGCTGGTTCTCGCCTCGGCCTGCGGCTTTCGCGGCGGGCGGATTTTCCCCGCGGTCTTCGTCGGCGTGGCGCTGGGGCTGATGCTGCATGCCCACGTGGACGCCGTGCCGGCGGCAATTACCGTCTCCTGCGCGATCCTCGGCATGGTGCTGGTCGTCACCCGCGACGGCTGGCTGAGCCTGTTTATGGCCGCTGTGGTGGTTCCGGACACCACGCTGCTGCCGCTGCTGTGCATTGTGATGCTCCCGGCCTGGCTGCTGCTGGCCGGGAGGCCCTTAATGATTGCCAGACACCATACCGACTAAACGCGGCTGTTTCGTTCCTCCAGCGCCTGCGTCACCGCGCGCAGGAAATCGGGGATATCCATTTTCGGTAGCATCACTTCCACCAGGGTGAGAGTATCGGAGGTGATACTCTCCGCCATCGCCTCCCGTAGCTCAGCAGTGTGCGTAACCCGCCAGCAGCGCGAGGCAACGTCCGGGGCGAAGGCTTCCGGCAGGCGCTGCCAGTCCCACAGGGCAATATCATTGTAGCGCTGCTCAGGGCCATGAATCGCCCGCTCCACGGTATACCCTTCGTTATTCAGCAGCAGAATAAGCGGCTTTTGCTTATCGCGCAGCATAGAGCCCATCTCCTGAATCGTGAGTTGGGCAGCGCCATCGCCGACGATCAGCACCACCCGCCGCTCTGCCGCCGCGGTTTGCGCGCCATAGGCGGCCGGGAGGGTAAAACCAATCGATCCCCACAGCGGCTGGACGATCAGCGATGCCTCAGAGGGGAGCTTAAGCGCCGCGATGCCAAATGCCGCCGTCCCCTGATCGGCGAGGATAATATCGCCGGGGCGCAGCGCATCCTGCACTGTCGACCAGAAATTCTTCTGGGTTAACTCGCCTTCGCCCTCCTCTTCCACTTCCGGCGCCACGACCTGAGGCGCCGTCCACTCCGCCGCCAGCGGGGCGGAAAGCGTCATTAATGCAGCCAGGGCTTGATCCATCGGCACGCCGCTGAACCAGTGGTCGCCCACCCTGACCGCGAAAGGCTGGATCTCTATCGTCTTCTCCCGCGCCAGATGCTGGGTGAATCCTGCGGTGATAGTGTCGGTGAAGCGCGTCCCAATGCAGATGATGGTGTCGGCGTTTTCGATAGCCTCCCGGGTCTGCGGCGCGCTGGCGATGCCGCTGTAGGTGCCGACAAAACCTCTCTGCTGCTCATCGAACAGCCCCTTGCCCATGAGCATGGTGGCGTGGGCGACGGGGGTTTTCGCTACCCACTCCCGGAGCGTGTTCTGCAGGCCATAGCGTTGCGCGAGGAAGTCCGCCAGCAGGGAAATGCGTCGACTGCCCCGCAGCAGGCGGCTGGCATGTTCGCAGAATCCGGCGAGCTGGTTTTGATCCGCCGGAGCGGCCTCCACCAGCAAGCGCTGCGCTGGGGCAATCGCTGCCGCTCTGGCGACATCGGCCGGCAACATCAGATAGCCAGGTCGATGATGCGTCAGCATATCGCGCAGAACACGGTCGATCTCATGGCAGGCGTTGCCAGCGGTCAGCAGCGCCTGGCTACAGGTGATCTGCTCGCTCATTCGCGCAAAATGGCGGAAATCGCCGTCACCCAGGGTGTGATGCAGCAGTTCGCCGCGCTGCTGAGCGCCAGTGGAGGGCGCACCGACGATATGTAATACCGGAATATGCTCCGCATAGCTTCCCGCCACGCCGTTCAGGGCGCTTAGTTCGCCGACGCCGTAGGTTGTTAGTAACGCGCCGGCCCCCTTAATGCGTGCGTAACCGTCAGCAGCATAGGCCGCATTC
This sequence comes from Klebsiella sp. 54, assembly GCF_018223875.1. NCBI lineage: Bacteria > Pseudomonadati > Pseudomonadota > Gammaproteobacteria > Enterobacterales > Enterobacteriaceae > Klebsiella > Klebsiella sp. 54. The sequence goes on along the minus strand of NZ_JAGRRA010000010.1, from coordinate 164,560 downwards.
AGCTCGTTGGCGCAGCCGACCCACCCCAAGGCGCTGTGCGCAATGACGCGATCGAGAAACTGTAAGTTGTAATCTCCTGGTACGCCGAACAAGCGGTCAATACCGCAGTCAACAAGGCGATCCAGCAGATAATCCCCAATAGTGTAGGTCGGTTGCATGTCCATTATCCTCATTTTGGTGCAGGTGTAATTTGAGTATTGAATAAGCGATCCGCCTGTCCAGAAGGGGGACGATAAAGCCGGTGTAAAGCAATAGTTACGCCTAAAAAGCGGTGTACTCCACGCAAAACATTGATTAGTGTAAACGCATACACACCTTGTTTTATCTGCGGAGGAAGAATGGTTTACCAGGCAAGCACCACGCGATATCAAACGATGGCCTATCGTCGCTGCGGGAGCAGCGGCCTTCAGCTCCCGGCGATTTCTCTCGGTCTGTGGCATAACTTTGGCGATGAAACGCGGGTGGAAACCAGCCGGCAGATGCTCCTGCACGCGTTTGATCTCGGCATTACCCATTTCGACCTGGCCAATAATTATGGGCCGCCGCCGGGCTCGGCGGAGAGCAATTTTGGCCGCATCCTTAAAGAGGCCCTCCTGCCCTATCGCGATGAGTTGATCATCTCCACCAAAGCGGGTTACACCATGTGGGACGGCCCTTACGGCGACTGGGGTTCACGCAAATACCTGGTGGCCAGTCTGAACCAGAGCCTGCGGCGCATGGGGCTGGAGTATGTCGATATTTTTTATCATCACCGCCCGGACCCGGAGACACCGCTGACGGAAACGATGCGCGCGCTCGATCATCTTGTCCGCCAGGGTAAAGCGTTGTACGTCGGCCTCTCTAACTATCCGCTCGCCCAGGCGCGAGAAGCGGTGAAAATCCTTAACGACCTCGGCACCCCCTGCGTCATTCACCAGCCTCGCTACTCCATGTTTGAACGCGGTGTGGAAGAGGGATTACTGGATTTTTTGCAGACCGAAGGGGTGGGAAGTATAGCGTTTTCACCGCTGGCCGGCGGCCAGCTGACCGACCGCTATCTTAACGGCATTCCGGCAGACTCACGCGCCGCCAGCAGCAGTCGTTTTCTGCAGCCGGAGCAACTGACCAGCGCCAAATTAGAAAAAATTCGTCAGCTGAATATGCTGGCGGAAGCCCGCGGGCAGAAGCTGTCGCAGATGGCGCTGGCCTGGGTGCTGCGCGAGGAGAAAGTCACCTCCGTGCTGATCGGCGCCAGCAAAACCGCCCAGTTGGATGATGCGGTTGGGATGCTGAAAAACCGTCATTTCAGCGCCGGGGAGTGCGCGGCGATTGATGCCATCCTGGCGCTGTAAAGCAAATGTTACTTTAGCAAAAAGTGCTCTTTTCTGCGCTTTCGGAGTTCGTCCGATGCGACGGGTCTTTACCGGCCCGTAATATCAGGTTAACAGGCCGCTTACGGCCCCGATCGTGAAGGAGAAGAGTATGTTCAGGTCACTGATTCTGGCAGCAGTACTGCTGGCCGCAGCGCCACTAGTCGCTAACGCTGGTGAAATCACCCTGCTGCCATCAGTAAAATTACAAATAGGCGATCGTGACAATTACGGTAACTACTGGGACGGTGGCGGCTGGCGCGACCGTGATTACTGGCGTCGTCACTATGAATGGCGTGATAACCGTTGGCATCGTCATGACAACGGCTGGCACCGCGGCTGGGACAAAGGCAGAGATAAAGCCTGGGAGCGCGGCTATCGCGCGGGCTGGAGCGACCGCGACGACCATCGCGGCGGCTGGGGACGAGGTCCCGGCGGACGCGGTCACGGTCATGGACATGGCCATCACTAACAGACGAAAAGGGGAGCCCATCGGCTCCCCTTTGCTTTATTCCGCAGCAGGAAGTCATCAATCCACCCCGAGCAGCGATCCCACAATTAACCAGCCGTTCAGGCTCACCACAATGGCGACTATCGCCCAGCCGATGCCTCTCACCCAACGGGTATTCACCAGGTCTCCCATTAGCTTTGCATTGCTGGTAAATATCAGCAGCGGCACCAGGGCAAGCGCAATACCAAAGCTGAGCAACACCTGACTCATCACCAGAATACGCGTTGGATCCAGTCCCAGCAGAATGACGACAAACGACGGCAGCATGGTGACCGCCCGGCGAAACCACAGCGGAATATGAAAGCGGATGAAGCCCTGCATGACCACCTGACCTGCGAGAGTCCCCACCACCGTCGAGGATAAACCTGCAGCGACCAGGCTGAGGCCAAAGATAGTCGCCGCCGCGTGGCTCAGCAGTGGCTCAAGCGTTCTGTAAGCCTGATCGAGATCGGCGACGCCGGTATGGCCGTTGAAGTGGAATGCCGCCGCGGCGGTCGCCATCATCGCCAGGTTAACGAACCCCGCAATGGTCATGGCGATCGCCACATCCCAGCGGGTCGCGTTATAGCGTTCTTTTCGCGTCCCGCCGTGCAGATGCTGGGTAAGCGAGGAGTGTAAGTAGATCACGTGCGGCATAATAGTGGCCCCCAGCACCCCGGCGGCTAAGAATACCGCCTCGCCGTTGGGCAGCGTAGGGATCGCCAGCCCTTTGGTCAGGGGAGCCAGCGTGGGCTGGGAAAAGATCAATTCAACGACATAGGCGACGGCAACAAACAGCAGCAAGCCGCCAATCACCTTCTCCAGCGGTTTTTGCCCGCGCCGCTGCAGCATCAGGATCAGGAAGGTCGCCACCCCGGTCAGCACCGCCCCTTGCAGAAGCGATACGCCCAGCACCAGCTTAAAGCCAATCGCAGCGCCGATAAATTCGGCCAGATCGGTGGCCATGGCGATGATTTCCGCCTGTACCCAGTAAAACCACACGACCGGGCGCGGGTAATGGTCGCGGATCTGCTCGGCCAGGTTTTTACCGGTGGCAATGCCCAGTTTGGCAGAGAGCACCTGGATCAGCATCGCCATCAGGTTGGCCCATACTACGACCCACAGCAGCTGATAGCCAAAGCTGGCGCCAGCCTGAATATTCGTGGCGAAATTACCCGGATCGATATAGCCAATGGCAGCGACGAAAGCGGGCCCCATTAAGGCGAGCTTCACCTTGCGCGCGGCGCGACTACTGCTATTCTCAACGCGACTGCTAGTCATCTTCTGCCTCTGGAAATATAGCCTTTGCTATGTTTCATGCTATCAAAATGCGAATGATTATCAAGTTCATTTAGAATGGAGATAATAATTGCTGTGATAGGAGGGAACAATTGCTGGCCGGATATGGAAAAGGGCGTCAGAAAACCCGATCGCGCCAAATATTAAGAGTAGTACAAGAATGCAACTTTTAAAACCTTTACGTAACATAACAAAAGTGGATGTTTGATCACTATTTTTGCCATTGGTCACAGTTCCTTGCAATAGTGTGCAATTGATCTCGTTTTCTTTAAAGCCGTTGCATAGAATGTGCACGGAAATTTAACCTGCCTCATATTTGGAGCAACTATGGACCGCGTCTTGCATTTTGTCCTCGCGATCGTTGTGGTGGCTATACTGGCCCTGTTGGTCAGTCATGACCGTAAAAAGATCCGTATTCGTTATGTTGTTCAACTGCTTGTCATTGAAGTCCTGCTGGCCTGGTTCTTCCTGAACTCCGATATTGGTCTGGGTTTTGTGAAAGGCTTCTCCGAGATGTTTGAAAAACTTCTCGGCTTTGCCAACGAAGGGACAAACTTCGTGTTCGGCAGTATGAACGACAAAGGTCTGGCCTTCTTCTTCCTTAAGGTTCTGTGCCCTATCGTCTTCATTTCCGCTTTGATCGGTATTTTGCAGCATATTCGCATCCTGCCGATTGTTATCCGCGCCATCGGTACCGTGCTGTCGAAAATCAACGGCATGGGCAAACTGGAGTCCTTCAACGCCGTCAGCTCGCTGATCCTCGGCCAGTCGGAAAACTTTATTGCCTATAAAGATATTCTCGGCAAAATGTCGCGCAACCGTATGTACACCATGGCGGCGACCGCGATGTCCACCGTATCGATGTCCATCGTCGGCGCGTATATGACCATGCTGCAGCCGAAGTACGTCGTCGCGGCGCTGGTGCTCAACATGTTCAGCACCTTTATCGTGCTGTCGTTGATTAACCCGTACCGCGTGGAAGAGAGTGAAGAAAATCTGCAGATGTCCAATCTGCACGAAGGTCAAAGCTTCTTCGAGATGCTGGGCGAATACATTCTGGCGGGCTTTAAAGTTGCGATTATCGTGGCGGCGATGCTGATCGGCTTCATCGCGCTGATCTCCGCGCTGAACGCCCTGTTCGCCACCGTGACCGGCTGGTTCGGCTACAGCATCTCCTTCCAGGGGATCCTTGGCTATATCTTCTACCCGGTCGCCTGGGTGATGGGTGTGCCGGCAAGCGAAGCGCTGCAGGTGGGTAGTATTATGGCCACCAAGCTGGTCTCCAATGAATTCGTCGCCATGATGGATCTGCAGAAAATCGCCTCGACGCTCTCCCCGCGTGCGGAAGGAATTATCTCTATCTTCCTGGTCTCCTTCGCCAACTTCTCGTCTATCGGCATCATCGCCGGGGCGATCAAGGGTCTGAACGAAGAACAGGGCAACGTGGTTTCACGCTTCGGTCTGAAGCTGGTTTACGGCTCCACGCTGGTCAGCGTACTGTCTGCTTCAATTGCGGCTCTGGTTCTGTAACAGGCGCCAGTCCTCTGAGCCGGGCAATGCCCGGCTTTTTTTTACCCGTCATTCGCCCAGCGGCTGGGGCTTGCCCACCAGGTAGCCCTGCAGATAATTCACCCCCAGCTCCAGCAAGCGCGCTTTTTGCGGTTCGCTTTCGACATATTCCGCCACCACGCTCATCTGTTTCGCCCGCGCCATCTCGACAATCGATTTCACCATAATGGCGTCCAGCGGGTCAGTGAGGATGTCGCGAACGAAGCAGCCGTCAATCTTGATGATATCGGCCTGCAGATGCTTCAGCCGTTCATAGTTCGCATACCCGGTGCCAAAGTCATCAATGGCGATGGCGCAGCCAAACGCGCGCAGCGCTTCAAGATTTTGCTGGCTGATGTCGGCATTGGAGAAGGCCTGCTCTTCAGTGACTTCAATAGTGATAAGGTCTGGTGAGACCGCATAGCGCTGAAACAGCGCGATAATCTGCACGGCACTGTCCTTTTGCATCAGAGTTGCAGGCAGCAGATTGACCGAGAATCGCTGGCCAGGGTGCTGATGAAGCACGCTGAACAAGGTCTCAAGCACCAGCATGTCGAAACGTTGGCTGAGGTTAAACTGCACAATCAACGGGATAAACTGATCGGGCATAATGACGCTATCGCCACAGCGCATGCGGGTGAGGATCTCATGATATCCCTCCCCTTCCCTGTTATGAATCGGCTGCGCATAGAGCATCAGCGCCCGCTCTTTAAGCACCTGCTTGACGCGCATGAGGAGACGCACCTGTTCGGTGGTTTGATCCACCACCAGCTCCTGCTCCTCATCCAGGGCCAGCACCCGACGTTCGCTACCCGCCTGTTCGGAAAGCCAGCTTAGCTGACCCAGCATCTGGTGAAGTCCCTCGCGCTGACCGTCGTCGCGGCCCCAGGCCGCGCCAAACTCCAGATCCAGCGGCTGATTGTGCCAGCTGAATTTTTTGTGGTTGAGAACCGCGACCATATGATGCAAACGGGACGAAGGCTCCGGTCCGTCAAGCACGAGGATCAGTTCGCTGCCCGGCACCTGGAAAACTTTATCCGTCGCCCCCAGCAGCGGTTGCAACGCCCGAATAATCTGCCGTTTACAGTCCACCCCCATCATCAGGCCATAATGCCTGCTGAGAAAGTCGAGATTATGAATACGCAGGCTGCAGATAACCTGCTGCGGACAGCTCTGTAAATGGCTCTCCAGCGCGCGCAGGTTAGGCAAGCCAGTCAGCGGATCTTCTTCCGCCTGACTACGCCAGCGGCGTTTATTGCGGTCGCTACGGGCATAGGTGTCTGCCATATAAAACAAACAGATAGTAAAGGAGATCAGCACTGAGAGCACAAAGGATAATGAATACTCGCTTTGGACGCCCTGGAGAAAGTTTTTGTTATACACCACCAGTAAAAAAGCCGAGACCGACCATGAAATACGCAGCAGCGCATGACCAATTCGGCTAATCCCGATAAAGTAGACGATAAAAATCACCGGAACTAAATAACCGGCAATAAATTCAGACTGATACGGCGCACACAATAGCGTTAATATCACCGCCAGCGCAATAAACCAATATAGCGTAAAGGAACGATATTTTGCTGCCAGCCACGGTAAACATTCCTGCCGCCAGAAACGTCGGGCGTAGCGTGGATTGATAATCATCCGCATTGGATAATATAAAAAAGTGGTAAAAATTAATGCCGCGCTGATTAAACTTTGAATATCTATTACGGTATAAATCAATGGCATACTGCCAAAATAGCTGGTAATAGATAAGGGAAAAGCAAAATATTGCCCGGCAAGGTACATGGTGAGTTTCAGCAGCACCGGCGCGAAGAAGCCGCCCCAGAAGATCCGCGCTCCCATATGTTTTGCCGTCGGGCCACAGCGCCAGCGCTTACCCACCATCAGTCTTAGAATAGCGCAGGAGAAGAACACCGCAAACAGCTGACAAAAGAGTAAGATAAGCGCCTGCGGTAGCGTTAATTTAATAAGAAAGCAATTGGTGATGGCAAATGCGAGGATTAATGGCGCAATCGCATAGCGGCCAAAGATAAAAATAACAGAAAACATCACGCTAATGGGCAGCCAGGCAATATAAATAAGATTGCCATCAATAACCGTTTGCGGTGAAATAAAACGAGCCAGCGGAATAGCGACTAAACAGACGATAAAGGCCAACAGAGTTTTTTTGATATTAATGTTAATTTTATCAACCATTATTGTTAATTAAAACTCCGGCAACCTCATTACGTTTAATGGGGGAAATGTTATGTTGCTTATTTAGGGCAGGCAAGGTGATTTATCAGGAAAAAGTCTGAAATTACTTTCGATTTTAATTGCTGGAGATTAACTGACTTAAGCAGAAAATGCTTTACATGAAAATAGATAAAAACAAAAACCCCCGCCGAAGCGAGGGTTCTGAATTTTGGTGGAGCTAAGCGGGATCGAACCGCTGACCTCTTGCATGCCATGCAAGCGCTCTCCCAGCTGAGCTATAGCCCCACAGGACCTCTTTACGAACCAAATCCGCTGGGTGCAGAATTTGGTGGAGCTAAGCGGGATCGAACCGCTGACCTCTTGCATGCCATGCAAGCGCTCTCCCAGCTGAGCTATAGCCCCGTAACGTAAAGCGTGTCGTGTTGACGGGCGGCATAATATGAATTCCTCGCTCAGGTGTCAACGGCAAAATTATCCTTCTCGATTCAATCGCTGAAAAAGCAGGCAACCTGCTGACATTGCGAGCCTTATCGCAGCCAGAAGTTAAACAGGTCACCTTTTCCAGTAAAAGGATGCTATAACATGGACAGCTAATTCCCATACATTTACTCAGGAAATAGTATGCTCAAGGAACGAATGACACCTGAAGAAATCGCCCATCTGACCGGCTACAGTCGGCAAACTATCAATAAGTGGGTGCGGAAAGAAGGCTGGCAGACCTCTCCGCGGCCTGGCGTCCAGGGCGGCAAGGCGCGCCTGGTCCATGTCAATGAGCAAGTCAGGGAGTTTATCCGCAGCGCCCAGCGCGTGGCGGAGACGCCCGGCACCTATTCTCCCCACGACAGCGATCTGGAATCGCTGCTGCTGACCCTCTGTAAAGAACTCACCCCCAGCGAGCAGAAGCAGCTTATGTCGCTGTTGCTGCGCGAGGGGATCACCGGGTTACTGCTTCGGTTAGGGATCCGCGATCGGTAAACCATGATGAAACTAAAAGATAAAATGACGCCCGCAGAGCTTGCCGACTGCCTGGGGCTGGCCAGACAAACGATCAATCGCTGGGTTCGGGAGAAGAAATGGCGCACAGAAGCGATACCCGGCGTTAAAGGGGGACGAGCGCGACTGGTGGTCATCGACCAACCGGTGCGTGAGTTTTTGACTAACATTCCCGCCAGACGCCATCTGTTTAGCGACAATCATCTCGCGGAATCGCCAGGCGCTTACCTGGTCAATGAGGCGGACGCGATCTGGCGGCAAATCACAGAAACCCTGCAACTGATGACTCCGGCAGAACAGCTGCAGCTCCGCGACCTGCTGGCCCGGGAAGGGATTAGCGGTTTTCTTGCCCGCCTCGGCATCGCCAGCCCGGCGTAACAGACAAAAAAAACGGCAGGAGTATATCCTGCCGTTATATTATCTACGTGCCCGTCAGGACGCCTGGCCTTCGCGCTCAGCGATAAAAGCCAGCGCTTTATTGATACGCTCTACGCTACGGGACTTGCCGATTGCATGGACGGTTACGTCAAGCGCAGGAGACTGCCCAGCACCGGTAACGGCCACGCGCAGCGGCATACCGACTTTACCCATGCCCACTTCCAGCTCATCAGCGGTCGCCTGAATCGCGTGGTGGACGTTTTCCGCCGTCCAGTCGCTAATCGCCGCCAGCTTGTCGCGGACGACTTCCAGCGGCTGACGCGCTACCGGACGCAAATGTTTCTTCGCCGCGTCGGCGTCGAACTCAGCGAACTCTTCATAGAAGTAGCGGCAGCTCTGGGCAATCTCTTTCAGCGTTTTGCAACGCTCGCCCAGCAGCTTCACCAACTCGGCCAGCTGCGGACCGTTGCGGGTATCGATATTTTCCTGCTCGATATGCCACTGCAGATGGGTCGCCACATACTCCGCCGGCAGCGTATTGATGTAATGATGGTTCAGCCACAGCAGCTTGTCGGTGTTGAACGCACTGGCGGATTTGCTGACCGCCCCCAGCGAGAAGAACTCGATCATCTCTTCGCGGGTGAAGATCTCCTGATCGCCATGGGACCAGCCCAGACGCACCAGATAGTTAAGCAACGCTTCCGGCAGGTAGCCATCGTCGCGATACTGCATCACGCTGACCGCCCCGTGGCGCTTGGAGAGTTTCTTGCCATCGTCGCCGTTGATCATCGATACGTGCGCGTATACCGGCACCGGCGCGTTCAGCGCTTTAAGGATGTTGATCTGGCGCGGCGTGTTATTGATATGATCTTCACCACGGATCACGTGGGTGATCGCCATGTCCCAGTCATCCACGACGACGCAGAAGTTGTAGGTCGGGGAACCATCGGTACGGCGAATGATCAGATCGTCCAGCTCCTGGTTGCTGAACTCGATAGGTCCGCGGATCTGATCGTCAAAAATAACTGACCCTTCCTGCGGGTTGGCGAAACGCACCACGCACGGCTCATCGTCGGCATGATGCTCGTGGCTATGGCGGCAGCGGCCATCGTAACGCGGCTTCTCACCGTTCGCCATCTGCTCTTCGCGCAACGCTTCCAGACGCTCTTTCGAGCAATAGCATTTATAAGCGGTACCGGCTTCCAGCATCTCATCGATCACGTTGTTATAACGATCGAAACGTTTGGTCTGGTAATAGGGACCTTCGTCCCATTGCAGATTCAGCCAGTTCATGCCATCCATGATGGCTTCAATTGCTTCCGGGGTGGAGCGTTCGAGATCGGTGTCTTCAATACGCAGTACAAACTCACCGCCGTGGTTACGGGCAAAAAGCCAGGAATAGAGAGCAGTACGCGCACCGCCAACGTGCAGATAGCCGGTTGGGCTTGGCGCGAAGCGAGTTTTGATTTTCATGAATTGGCCTTACGTTTAATAAAGATGCCGATAGACGGCAATGTCCGGTGGAAATTATGGGTCAATATTCTAACACCGTGGGCTGATTCCTCAATGTTGTTCCCGTCGGAACGTCGCGGTTTGCCATTTTTGTTTATAAATCATGCTATGACGCCGGTTTTACGATCGCTTTGTTTAATTTTACGACGAACGAACGAATTCTTTAGAAAAGGCGTTGACTCATTTTCAACTCTCCCTATAATGCGACTCCACACAGCGGGGGTGATTAGCTCAGCTGGGAGAGCACCTCCCTTACAAGGAGGGGGTCGGCGGTTCGATCCCGTCATCACCCACCACTACTTAACGTAGTCTCCGCCGTGTAGAACAGAAAATTGAGAAGTGGGTGATTAGCTCAGCTGGGAGAGCACCTCCCTTACAAGGAGGGGGTCGGCGGTTCGATCCCGTCATCACCCACCACTTTCTCGCCAGCTGGATTTTCTGTCAAAATGTGAAGTACCGAAGTGGGTGATTAGCTCAGCTGGGAGAGCACCTCCCTTACAAGGAGGGGGTCGGCGGTTCGATCCCGTCATCACCCACCACTTCGGGTCGTTAGCTCAGTTGGTAGAGCAGTTGACTTTTAATCAATTGGTCGCAGGTTCGAATCCTGCACGACCCACCAATGTAAAAAGGCGCCCTAAAGGCGCCTTTTTGCTATGCGTGGAACACAGCCCCGGCCACGAGCTTCCCCGTGGCGATAAAACGCGATCAACGCTGATACAGCGGATCTTCAACCCTGGCGGCGGTGAGATTGCCCCCTTCTTCTCGCACGATTTCCCATAACGCCTGGGCGGCGGTCGACAGCGAGCGGTTTTTCCGGCATGCCAGCATCAGCTGCCGCTCCATTACCGGAGTCAGTCGCTTTACCGCCAGATGGCTTCCCTGCGGTAACGGCAGCGCCAGCGCCGGCAGTACGCTGATGCCAATTCCCGATTCCACCATCGGAAACAGCGTTGCCGGATGGCCAATCTCCTGCACAATGTTCGCCCGGACAGCCAGCCTGCTGAGCGCCGCATCAATCAGCGGACGGCTGCCGGAAGCATAGTCCTGCAGGATCAGTCTCTCATTCTGTAGCTCCTGCCACGGCACTTCAGTCAGGCTGGCAAAAGGATGATCCTCCCGGCAGAGCAGCAAAAAAGGTTCCGCCAGGACTACCTCGCACTGCAGATCGGCCGCCGGGCCTGGATCAATCACGATGCCAAAATCCACTTCTCCCTGGCGAATACTCTCCAGGACCCACTGCTGGGGCCGATCGTGCAGCACAAAATCGATATCAGGATAACGTCGATTACTGTGAGCAATACACTGCGGAATAAGGTGGGCGGAAATCGTCTGACTGGCGGCGACCTTAACGGTGCCACTCAGCTGCTGGCCTACCCGACCGGCATCGCGCAGCGTCACCGCAAGCTCATCGAGCAAACGCTCCAGCCTGCCTGCCAGCTGCTGACCCGCCTCGGTGAGGACCACCTCCCGGGTGGTACGGTCAAGGAGACGGACTCCGGTCTGATGCTCCAGCTCCTTGACGCTGTGGCTGACGGCCGACTGGCTTAAGCCAATCATCTCCCCCGCCCGGCTAAAGCTCCTGGCGCGGGCAACGGTAACGAATACTTTTAACTGACGCAGAGAGTAATTCATCTTTTTAATTCATGAATAGATGCAATAAATCAATTTTATTTCTCAAATCAAAAAAAGCACAATAGCGCATCTCTTTTCAGGAGCGTTTATGAAACTTTTCCGCATTCTCGATCCGTTTACGGCAACCCTGGTCACCGTTGTCCTGTTGGCCTCATTCTTCCCGGCCCGTGGCGCTTTCGTCCCCTTCTTTGAACATCTCACCACCGCCGCCATCGCCCTGCTGTTCTTTATGCATGGCGCCAAACTCTCCCGGGAGGCAATTATCGCCGGCGGCAGCCACTGGCGTTTGCATCTGTGGGTGATGTGCAGCACCTTTATCCTCTTCCCGGTGCTGGGGGTTCTGTTTGCCTGGTGGGCGCCGGTGAAGGTCGATCCAATGCTCTACAGCGGCTTTATTTATTTGTGCATTCTGCCGGCCACCGTGCAATCCGCCATCGCCTTCACCTCGCTGGCCGGAGGCAACGTCGCGGCGGCGGTCTGCTCAGCTTCGGCCTCCAGCCTGTTGGGCATCTTTGTTTCACCACTGCTGGTGGGGGTCCTGATGAACCTTCACGGCGCAGGCGGTAGCCTCGAGCAGGTCGGAAAGATCATGCTGCAGCTGCTGTTGCCTTTCGTGCTCGGCCATTTATCGCGGCCGTGGATCGGCAACTGGGTGGCGAAGCATAAGAAGTGGATTGGTAAGACCGACCAGACCTCGATTCTGCTGGTGGTCTACTCCGCCTTTAGCGAGGCGGTGGTGAACGGGATCTGGCATAAAGTGGGCCTGGGATCGCTGCTGTTTATCGTGGTAGTCAGCCTGGTGCTGCTGGCCATCGTCATCGCGGTCAACGTGTTCGTCGCCCGCCGCTGCGGCTTTAACAAAGCTGATGAAATTACCATCGTCTTCTGCGGTTCGAAAAAGAGCCTGGCCAACGGCATCCCGATGGCCAATATTCTCTTCCCGACCTCCATCCTCGGCATCATGGTGCTGCCGCTGATGATCTTCCATCAAATCCAGCTGATGGTCTGCGCGGTGCTGGCGCGGCGCTATAAACGGCAAACCGATGCGCGTCTCGCTCAGGAAAAGACTAACGCCGCCAAAGCCTAACGCGCTTTCTTCAGGGGCTGGACCAGATCGCTCAGCCCCTCGCTTTTAATCAGCAGGGTCAGCGCCATCAGCTCGCCGAGATGGCCGGCAGGGAATTGATCCTTGCGCGCGAACCACAATAAATACTCCTCCGGGACATCGATTAAACGACGCCCCTTGTATTTACCGAACGGCATCTCGGTATTGGCGATCTCGACCAGCTGCGCTTTATCCACGTTATTCTCCCAACAGGCGCATCATTTCGGCTTCGTCAATCACCTCGATGCCGAGCTCCTGCGCTTTCGCCAGCTTAGAACCCGCCGCTTCGCCTGCAATCACCAGATCGGTTTTCTTCGACACGCTGCCCGCCACCTTCGCCCCTAGCGCCACCAGACGCGCTTTGGCATCATCCCGCGACAACTGACTGAGGCTGCCGGTCAGGACGACGGTTTTGCCTGCAAACGGGCTGTCAATCTCTTCCGCCTTCACCACCACCGGCGCCGGCCAGTGAACCCCTTCCGCCAGCAGCTGCGCGATGACATCGCGGTTGCTCTCTTCGGCAAAGAAGTTGAAAGTATGGGTGGCGACGACGATGCCGACATCAGGGACCTTCTGCAGCTCCTCAATGGAAGCCTGCTCCAGGGCTTCTAGGGTGCCAAAATGCGCCGCCAGGCCTGCCGCCGTGGCTTCTCCTACCTCGCGAATGCCCAAGGCGTAGAGGAAACGCGCGAAGGTTGTCTCTTTGGCTTTCTCGAGAGCGTTGACCACGTTTTGCGCGGACTTCGGCCCCATCCGATCCAACCCGGTCAGTTTCCCTGCGGTCAGCCGGAACAGATCCGCCGGGGTATGGACGTACTCTTTCTCCACCAGCTGGTCGATGATCTTATCGCCCATGCCGTCAACGTCCAGCGCGCGACGGGAGACAAAGTGCTTGAGCGACTCTTTGCGCTGCGCGCCGCAGATCAGGCCGCCGGTACAGCGGGCTACCGCCTCGCCTTCCACTCGCTCAACGTCTGACTGACAGACCGGGCAGTGGGTCGGGAATTCAACATCCCGGGCATCTGCCGGACGTTCGGAAAGCACCACGTTGACCACCTGCGGGATCACATCGCCTGCCCGGCGAATCACCACCTTGTCGCCGATTTTCAAGCCTAAGCGTTCAATCTCATCGGCGTTATGCAAAGTGGCATTACTCACCAGCACGCCGGCGACATGGACCGGCTCCAGGCGCGCCACCGGCGTAATCGCCCCGGTGCGGCCCACCTGGAACTCCACGTCCCGGACGAAAGTCATCTGCTCCTGGGCCGGGAACTTAAAGGCTACGGCCCAGCGCGGCGCGCGGGCGACGAAACCCAGCTGTTCCTGCAGCGCCAGCGAATCGACTTTGATCACCACGCCATCAATGTCAAAGCCCAGATGGGGACGATCTTCCTCGACTTTACGATAGTAAGTGAGCACTTCCTCGGGGGTATGGCAAAGGGTGACGCGATCGCTCACCGGTAATCCCCATGCTTTGAACTGCTGTAAACGGGCCGAGTGGCTGGCCGGCAGCTCACCGCCCTCCAGCACCCCAACGCCGTAGCAGAAGAAAGTAAGCGGTCGCTTCGCGGTGATGCGCGGGTCCAGCTGGCGCAACGAGCCCGCCGCCGCATTGCGCGGGTTAGCAAACACTTTTCCGCCGGTGCGGCGAGCTTCTTCATTGATTTTTTCGAACCCGGCCTGCGGGAGGAACACTTCCCCGCGCACCTCCAGGCGTGCGGGGATATTATCGCCATGCAGCCTGAGCGGGATGGTGCGGATGGTTCGCACGTTAGAGGTAATATCCTCGCCGGTGGTGCCGTCGCCGCGGGTCGCCGCCTGCACCAGCACGCCGTTTTCGTAGAGAATGCTCACCGCGAGACCGTCGAGCTTCAGCTCGCAGCAGTAGATGAGCGGGTCAGTGCTTTTCAGGCGATCCAGCACCCGCTTGTTGAAGGCCAGAAAGCTCTCTTCGTCAAACACGTTGTCCAGTGACAGCATCGGCACTTCATGGCGGATCTGGCTGAAGGCGGTCAGTGGCGCCGCCCCTACGCGCTGAGTCGGCGAATCCGGGGTAATCAGCTCCGGATGCTGGCTCTCCAGCTCGCGCAGCTCGCGCATCAGCCGGTCGTACTCCGCATCGGGCACTTCCGGCGCGTCCATAACGTGGTACAGGTATTCATGATGGCGAAGCGTGGTTCGCAGTTCAGTCAGTTGTTGTTCGATCGGTTCCATATCACACCATCAATGATAAAAAACCCCCGACAGGCGGGGGTTGAGAAGGAGTTGAGATAACGCGGGACGTCAGGCGTTCGCGTCTTTCACTTCGCGAATACGATCCTGGTATTCACGCAGTTTTTGCGGCGTCATCATGCGACGCTGATCGTCAAGCACCACGCCGCCCACTTCATCGGCGATATACTGCGCAGACTGCAGCATCAGCTTGAAGTTCTGCAGCTCATCACCGTAGGAAGGGACCTGCATAAAGATAGTCACCCCAGGGGTCATCATATCCGCCATGCTGTCCGGATTGAAGGTCCCCGGCTTCACCATGTTGGCCAGGCTGAACAGCACCGGGCCGCTGCCGTCCGGGCTCAGATGGCGGTGGAAAATATTCATTTCACCAAACTTGAAGCCGGCCTGCTGGATGCTATTGATAAGCACCTCGCCGTTAAGCTGCGCGCCATGGTGCGCGGCGACGTTCATCACGATGACCGTCTCTTTACGCTCTTTCGGCTGCGGCGCTGCAGGCTGCTGCGGTTCTGTCGGCTGCGGTTCAGCCACCGCGGGCTGCGGCGCGGCAACAGGCTGTGGCGCAGGCTGCTGCGGAGCGGCCGGCTGCGGCTGGGCGACGGTCGGGGTCACCGGCTGCGGCGCGACAGGCTGTTGCACAACAGGCTGCGGCTGGTGTTGCGGTTGCACGGGCGGCTGCGCGGGTTGCGGCTGTTGCCAGCCCGGCTGCGGAGCCGCATGCGGCGCAGACGGTTGTCCCTGCGGTTGTACCGGGGCCTGGCGCGGCGGCGGCGCCTGACGAACCGGTTCCTCAGGACGCACAGGCTGCTGCATCTGGCGCTCGTAAGGCGGCTGGTACTGGTGCTTCGGCGCCTGACGAGGGGCTTCATGCTCCCCATGCGCGCCGTGCGGAGCGTGAGTCACCGGATGAACGCGGACTTCACCTACGCCTTCAACATTATCATCAAAGTCGTCGTTTTCCGACTCATCGTCGCGCGACTTCATACGTTTCAGTGGGCGATCGCGAAACATCGAAGAACGTTCTTTACGGCTGGTCCAGAAACCATGTACCAGTAAAGCGATTATGGCGATCGCGCCAACAATGATTAATATCAGACGCAAATCCTGCATCATTATATTCTCTGTTGTTCTAACACCTTGCCACCACGGCAAACATTTACTCACTAAGAGTATTTGCCGATTACCTCAAGTGCAAGTGCGTCGGTCGCTTTCACCACATAAAGATGAACTAAATCGTGCTTTTTGCTGTTTTTTCGAACATTTCCTAACTGGTTATTGTCTGACGACCCGATAAAATAAGCGAGCATTCACACTGGATGTTAAAAAAGGAGCAATGCCTGGCTATGGTTTCATCATCCGCACCGACCCCGCGTAGCGGCGTACACTATTTTTCGCAGGGCTGGAAACTCATCGGGCTGCCGGGCATACGTCGTTATGTCTTCCTGCCTTTACTGGTTAACGTGCTGCTGATGGGCGGTGCTTTCTGGTGGCTGTTTACCCGTCTCGACAGCTGGATCCCTTCGCTGATGAGCCATGTACCTGACTGGCTGCAGTGGCTGAACTACCTGCTGTGGCCGGTGGTGGTGCTGTCGATCCTGCTGGTGTTTGGCTACTTCTTTTCTACTATTGCCAACTGGATTGCCGCCCCGTTCAGCGGCCTGCTGGCGGAACAGCTGGAAGCGCGTCTGACTGGCGCCACCCCGCCGGACGTCGGCGTCTTTGGCATCATGAAGGATATTCCACGCATCATGAAGCGTGAGTGGCAGAAGCTGGCATGGTACCTGCCCCGCGCCATCGTGCTGTTGCTGCTCTACTTTATACCCGGCGTTGGCCAGACGGTGGCTCCGGTACTCTGGTTCCTGTTCAGCGCATGGATGCTGGCGATTCAATACTGCGATTACCCCTTCGATAACCACAAGGTCCCCTTCAGGACCATGCGCGAAGCGCTGCGCAGCCGCAAGGTGATGAATATGCAGTTTGGCGCGCTCACCAGCCTGTTCACCATGATCCCGGTGTTAAACCTGGTGATCCTCCCGGTGGCTATCTGCGGCGCCACCGCCATGTGGGTCGATTGCTATCGCGACAGACACGCCAGCTGGAAGTAGTCGTCACACCTCCCCCGGGGAGCGGCGAGCGCCGCTCCTTATATCTCCGCTTATTCCTTCTTGCTCATCATTATTTCCCTTACGCATATAGATATGCTAAATCCTTACTTCCGCATATTCTTTAAGCGGGTATGCTGATGCCGTACCCCCAAATTTCATACAGTTAAGGACGGGCCATGAGTAAGATTTTTGAAGACAACTCCCTGACTATCGGTCATACGCCGCTGGTACGACTGAACCGAATTGGTAACGGTCGTATCCTGGCAAAGGTAGAATCTCGTAACCCGAGCTTTAGCGTAAAATGCCGTATCGGCGCCAATATGATCTGGGATGCTGAAAAGCGCGGCGTGCTGAAACCTGGCGTGGAACTGGTCGAACCGACCAGCGGCAACACCGGTATCGCCCTCGCCTACGTGGCGGCGGCACGCGGCTACAAGCTAACGCTAACCATGCCGGAAACCATGAGCATTGAGCGTCGTAAGCTTCTGAAAGCGCTGGGCGCCAACCTGGTGCTGACCGAAGGTGCCAAAGGCATGAAAGGCGCCATTCAGAAAGCGGAAGAGATTGTCGCCAGCAACCCGGAAAAATTCCTGCTGCTGCAGCAGTTCAGCAACCCGGCTAACCCGGAAATCCACGAAAAGACCACCGGTCCGGAAATCTGGGAAGACACCGACGGTCAGGTGGATGTCTTCATCTCCGGCGTCGGTACCGGCGGTACGCTGACCGGCGTCAGCCGCTACATTAAAAACACCAAGGGCAAAAAAGATCTGATCACCGTCGCGGTTGAACCGACCGATTCGCCGGTCATCTCCCAGGCACTGGCGGGTGAAGAGCTCAAGCCGGGCCCGCACAAAATTCAGGGCATCGGCGCCGGCTTCATTCCTGGCAACCTGGATCTGAAGCTGGTGGACAAAGTAATCGGCATCACCAATGATGAAGCGATCTCCACCGCACGCCGCCTGATGGAAGAAGAAGGCATCCTGGCGGGTATCTCTTCCGGGGCCGCCGTTGCCGCGGCGCTGAAGCTGCAGGAAGATGAGGCCTTTACCAATAAGAATATTGTGGTTATCCTGCCTTCCTCGGGTGAGCGTTATTTAAGCACCGCGCTGTTTGCCGATCTCTTCACCGAGAAAGAACTGCAACAGTAGTGCCAGCTTGTAAATAATGTGTAAAAAAGCACCTTTTCAGGTGCTTTTTTGTGGCATACGTCAAAGTTTTACCCCTCCTGGCATTGATTCACCTCGTAGGGTCTGGTATTTAACCAGCACATTTATTTTGATGCGCGAAATTATTCAGAAGAGGATTTCCGCCAGCTGAATCGATTTTATGATTTGGTTCAAGTCTTCCTTTCGCGGCATAATGTTTAATGACGTGCTAGACGTCAATGGCCCGCAGGTCTTCGCAGCGCCAGGCGCTGCCGACGCCAAGGCCGGAAACGTAACGCCGGCGCTAATAATACAGGCTAAAGTCGAGTCGTTAGACTAGACTTTAGGTCCACAACACTAAACCTATAAGTTGGGGAAATATAATGTTCCAGCAAGAAGTTACCATTACCGCTCCGAACGGTCTGCACACCCGCCCTGCTGCTCAGTTTGTTAAAGAAGCTAAAGGCTTCACTTCTGAGATCACTGTAACCTCCAACGGCAAAAGCGCCAGCGCCAAAAGCCTGTTCAAACTGCAGACTCTGGGCCTGACCCAGGGCACCGTAGTGACCCTCTCCGCGGAAGGCGAAGATGAGCAGAAAGCTGTTGAGCATCTGGTTAAACTGATGGCTGAACTCGAGTAAGTTCACGGGTTCTTTTTCATATCAGTCACAAGTAAGGTAGGGTTATGATTTCAGGCATTTTAGCATCCCCGGGTATCGCCTTCGGCAAAGCACTGCTGCTGAAGGAAGATGAAATTGTCATCGACCGGAAGAAAATTTCTGCCGATAAGGTTGATCAGGAAGTCGAACGTTTCCTGAGCGGCCGCGCCAAGGCCTCCGCCCAGCTGGAGGTCATCAAAACCAAAGCTGGTGAAACTTTCGGTGAAGAAAAAGAAGCCATCTTCGAAGGGCATATTATGCTGCTGGAAGATGAGGAGCTTGAGCAGGAAATCATAGCCCTGATTAAAGATAAGCACATGACTGCCGACGCGGCAGCCAATGAAGTTATCGACGGTCAGGCCACTGCCCTGGAAGAGCTGGACGATGAATACCTGAAAGAACGTGCGGCTGACGTACGTGATATCGGTAAGCGCCTGCTGCGCAACATCCTTGGTCTGGCTATCATCGATCTGAGCGCGATTCAGGATGAAGTCATCCTCGTCGCCGCCGATCTGACCCCGTCTGAAACCGCACAGCTGAACCTGAAAAAAGTGCTGGGTTTCATCACCGACGCGGGCGGCCGTACCTCCCACACCTCCATCATGGCGCGTTCCCTGGAACTGCCGGCCATCGTGGGCACCGGCAGCATCACGGCGCAGGTGAAAAACGGCGACTATCTGATTCTCGACGCGGTGAACAACCAGGTTCTGATCAACCCGTCTAACGAGCAAATTGAAGCGCTGCGTAATCTGCAGGCTCAGGTTGCGGAAGAAAAAGCCGAACTGGCGAAACTGAAAGATCTGCCGGCGATTACTCTCGACGGCCATCAGGTTGAAGTGTGCGCCAACATCGGTACCGTTCGCGACGTCGAAGGTGCTGAGCGCAACGGCGCCGAAGGCGTAGGCCTGTATCGTACTGAATTCCTGTTCATGGATCGCGACGCGCTGCCAACCGAAGAAGAGCAGTTTGCGGCTTATAAAGCGGTGGCTGAAGCCTGTGGCTCTCAGGCCGTTATCGTGCGTACCATGGACATCGGCGGCGACAAAGAGCTGCCGTACATGAACTTCCCGAAAGAAGAGAACCCGTTCCTCGGCTGGCGTGCCGTGCGTATCGCCATGGATCGTAAAGAGATCCTCCGCGATCAGGTTCGCGCCATCCTGCGTGCCTCCGCTTTCGGTAAGCTGCGCATTATGTTCCCGATGATCATCTCTGTTGAAGAAGTGCGTGCGCTGAAGAAAGAGATCGAAATCTACAAACAGGAACTGCGTGACGAAGGTAAAGCATTTGACGAATCCATTGAGATCGGCGTGATGGTGGAAACACCGGCTGCGGCGACCATTGCTCGTCATCTGGCCAAAGAAGTTGATTTCTTTAGTATCGGCACCAATGATTTAACGCAATATACTCTGGCAGTTGACCGTGGTAATGATATGATTTCACATCTTTACCAGCCGATGTCACCGTCTGTACTGAATCTGATTAAGCAAGTTATTGATGCTTCTCACGCTGAAGGTAAATGGACTGGCATGTGCGGTGAGCTTGCGGGCGATGAACGTGCTACACTTCTGTTGCTGGGTATGGGGCTGGACGAATTCTCTATGAGCGCCATTTCCATCCCGCGCATCAAGAAGATTATTCGTAACACGAACTTCGAAGATGCGAAAGTATTAGCAGAGCAGGCTCTTGCTCAACCGACAACGGACGAGTTAATGACGCTGGTTAACAAGTTCATTGAAGAAAAAACAATCTGCTAATCCACGAGATGCGCGGCCCAAATTACTGCTTAGGAGAAGATCATGGGTTTGTTTGATAAATTGAAATCTCTGGTTTCTGATGACAAGAAAGACACCGGAACTATTGAGATTGTTGCTCCCCTCTCCGGTGAGATCGTCAACATTGAAGACGTGCCGGATGTGGTTTTTGCGGAAAAAATTGTGGGCGATGGGATTGCCATCAAACCGACCGGCAACAAAATGGTCGCGCCGGTAGACGGTACCATTGGTAAAATTTTCGAAACCAACCATGCGTTCTCTATTGAATCTGATAGCGGCATCGAGCTGTTCGTTCACTTCGGTATTGATACCGTTGAACTGAAAGGCGAAGGCTTCAAGCGTATCGCTGAAGAAGGCCAGCGCGTGAAAGTCGGCGACCCGGTTATCGAATTCGATCTGCCGTTGCTGGAAGAGAAAGCCAAGTCTACCCTGACTCCGGTGGTTATCTCCAACATGGACGAGATCAAAGAGCTGATCAAACTGTCCGGTAGCGTGACCGTGGGTGAAACCCCGGTAATCCGCATCAAGAAGTAATGATTGCTGCATAGAAATGGCGCCGAAAGGCGCCATTTTTTTATATCGCGTGGGTCACCGGCTGATAGCATTTTTCGCGAGATAAGAGACGCAATCCTTCCGGGGTGCTCTCCAGAATGCGCCGCTCGCCGTCAGAGACCAGCAGTTCGCACTGATATCCTCCGGCCAGGCCGAACAGCGACCGCGCCACGCAGGCATCCTCCAGCGCCGCCTCCCCTGTGGTATCAAAATGACCAACAATGCGTCCCTGCTGACGGATCACTAACCGATAGCTTTTCATCTCTGTTGCTCCAGCGGCGGCAGGATCAGTTCGTCACACCCCTGCGCGGCAGTCCAGTTCATCACCTCCAGCACGCGCTGGGCGGCTGCTTCCGTCGCTGCCCCCAGCGCCAGGCCCGAAAGCAACCCGCTCACCAGCTCAGCGCAAAACAGATCGCCGGTACCCTTCAAGTCCGTCTCCACCCGCGGGTGAACCACCACCTGCACTGCATCGGCCGTCACCACCAGCACATTGATTGTCGAAGCGGCCTCTCCTGGCGCGCTGGTGATCACCACCCACTTGAGACTGTCCGACAGCAGGCTTCGCGCCGCGGCGACCGCCTCCTGCTGATTGCGACAGCGCCGGCCGCTCAGCGTCTCCAGCTCAAACAGATTAGGGGTGATCCCTTGCGCCAGCGGCAGCAGGTGCTGACGATAGGCGTCCGGGATCTCGGCCTTGACGTAGATGCCGCTGTCGACATCGCCAATCACCGGATCCACCAGAATACAGAGATCGGGATGGCGGTCGCGGACCCGCGTCAGCCACTGCGCCAGGCGTTCAATTTGCACGGCGTTGCCCATATAGCCGGTGGTCACCGCACGCAGTTCGCGCAACGCGTCGCGCTCCTCAAGCGCCTGCAGGTACCCGACAAACCACTCCTCCGGGATAATGCCGCCATAGAACGTCTCATAATGGGGCGTATTGCTGAACAGCACCGTCGGCACCGCCAGCACACGCAAACCGTGCTGTTTAATCGCCGGTACCGCGATACTGTTGCCGACGCTGCCGTAAACTACCTGCGACTGCACGGCGACGATATCGACTTCCGACGCCCGGCTTTTGTCGTGAAAGAGCACTGATTGTATGTCATCTTGCTGGCCCATCTTTTCTCCCCCCGCTGGACAGCGGGTCACGCTCTGATTATGATTCGTCCTATGCTAAATTTCATTTTGTCATAGGTCAATAATGTTTGCCGGAAAAACCGCCAGCGATATCTTCGATCATATCCGCCATCTGGTGCAGAGCGGTGGCCTGCAGCCCGGAGAAGTTCTGCCGCCGGTACGCGAGCTCGCCAGCCAGCTGGCGGTGAATCGCAATACCGTCGCCGCCGCTTATAAACGGCTGGTCACCTCCGGGCTGGCCGTGAGCCAGGGACGAAACGGCACGGCCATCAAAGCACGGGATCCGCTGCCGGCGCTGGAGGGCGGTGACCCCACGACGCCGCTGAACGATCTCTCCAGCGGCAATCCGGACCCCGCCAGACTGCCTGATTTAGCACGCTATCTGGGCCAAATTGCCCGCATGCCCCACCTGTATGGCGATGCCCCCATCGAGCCGCGGCTTGGCGAATGGGCTGAGGCATGGTTTGCCGGGGAGATAACCGTTCCCTTTGCCCTGAACCTCGCCAGCGGGGCGATTGACGCGCTGGAGCGTCTGCTCTGCGCCTTGCTGCTCCCCGGCGACGGCGTGGTGGTTGAAGATCCTTGTTTTCTTAGCAGCATCAATATGGTGCGTTACGCTGGCTTTACCCCCTGCCCGGTGGCGGTGGATGCCGAGGGGATGGATCCTGTCGGGCTGGAGGAGGCGTTACGCAACGGCGCGCGGGCGGTGATCTTAACCCCGCGCGCGCACAATCCTACCGGCTGTAGCCTGACGGAAACCCGGGCGCATGCCCTGCGGGAGGTGCTGGTCCGTTATCCGCAGGTGCTGGCGATCGTCGATGATCATTTTGCCCTGCTGTCGGCTACGCCCTGGTTTTCTCCTCTGCCCGCGAGCACCCAGCGCTGGGCGGTGGTGCGTTCGATGTCAAAAACGCTCGGGCCAGACCTGCGGCTGGCCTTTATCGCCAGCGATATCGACACCTCCTCGGCGCTGCGCCTGCGGCTTAACGCCGGCAGCCAGTGGGTGAGCCATCTGCTGCAGGATCTGACGCTGGCCTGTCTCACCGATGAGGCGTTTATCGCCTCGATGACGGAAACCCGCCGTCACTATCCCCAGCAGAATGAGAAACTGGCGGCAGCGCTGGCCCGGCACGGCTACAGCCATGCTACGCCTGGCGACGGCCTTAATTTCTGGCTGCCGCTGCCAACAGCGAGCCAGCCCTACGCCTTACGGCTGGCCCGCGCCGGCTGGCTGGTCCGCGAGGGGGAGGTGTTTGGCATTCGTACGCCCTCCCACGGGCTACGCCTGTCGCTGGGCCGCCTGAATGACGATGAGATTGCCCGCCTGGCGGCCGATATAGCCCAGGTCTTAGACGCTCCCTGACGCAGGTAGTGTGTCGAACTCATCGGGGAGTGGTAGCTACTGCCGACAAGTTACTGTAAAAATAAACGAAAACAGGCGTAGTCTTACCTGCATGTCCGGATCGTCGAAACGGATGAAACGCTCACGGTGGCGGACACATCGCTCACAATAAGGAGCACCAGAGATGCATCACATTGACCTGACCCTAAAAGCAGTCATCGAAGCCTGCGACCGCGCTATCTCGCAGGAAGATTACGATACCCTGATGGGCTATTACGCGGAAGACGCCGCGCTGGTCGTCAAACCGGGCATGGTGGTCAGAGGGAAAGAGAATATCCGCAAAGCGTTTATCGCCATTGCCGACTATTTCCAGCACCGGCTGATAGTGACCCAGGGGAAAATGGAGGTCATTGAGGGCGGCGGCAATGCGCTGGTGATAATGGAGACCCGGCTGGATATCCCGACGGCACAGGGGATAACACAGGTTACGCGACGTGCAACCTATGTCTTTCAGAAGCAGGGGGAGCGCTGGTTGTGCACGGTCGATAACTCCTACGGCACCGACCTGCTCGATGATTAAATACCCGCTCCCTGGCTAAAGTGTTCCTCGCCGAACACGCCGGTGGAGAGGTAGCGATCGCCGCGATCGCAGACGATCGCCACCACCACCGCGCCTGGATTTTCGCGGGCGATACGTAACGCCCCGGCTACCGCGCCGCCAGAGCTAACGCCGCAGAAAATGCCTTCCCGCACCGCCAGCTGACGCATGGTGTTCTCGGCATCCTGCTGATGAATATCCAGCACCGCATCCACCAGCGAAGCGTTAAAGATCCCCGGCATATACTCTGCCGGCCAGCGGCGGATCCCGGGAATACTGCTGCTCTCCTCCGGCTGCAGGCCGACGATGGTCACCGGTTTACTCTGTTCGCGCAGAAATCGTGACACGCCGGTAATGGTGCCGGTGGTCCCCATACTGGAGACAAAGTGGGTGATACGCCCTGCGGTCTGCTGCCAGATTTCCGGCCCGGTGGTGGTGTAGTGGGCGTAGGGGTTGTCCGGGTTGTTAAACTGATCGAGCAGTTTGCCCTCCCCGCGCTGAGCCATCTCGAGGGCCAGGTCGCGAGCCCCTTCCATCCCCTGCTCTTTGGTGACCAGGATCAGCTCGGCGCCGTAGGCGCGCATCGCGGCCCGGCGCTCCTGGCTCATGTTGTCGGGCATCAGCAGCTTCATCCGGTAGCCTTTCAGCGCGGCGATCATCGCCAGCGCGATACCGGTGTTGCCGCTGGTCGCTTCGATCAGCACGTCGCCGGGCTGAATTTCGCCGCGCTTTTCCGCTTCGACGATCATCGACAGCGCAGCGCGATCTTTCACCGAACCGGCCGGATTATTGCCTTCGAGTTTGACCCAGATTTCGCTGCCGTTGTCCGGCCCCAGACGCTGAAGTTTGACCAGAGGGGTATTGCCGATGGTGTGTTCGAGTGTATTCACGATGTTTACTCAATAAAAAAGCCGGGCGGCGCTTCGCTTACCCGGCCTACCAGACGCGTGATAATTTCAGACCGGGTAAGCACAGCCTCACCCGGCAAAAGCACATGGATTTAAGCTATCAGGCCGACTGCGCCAGAGCAAGCTCGCCGCGTGGCTCGATACGCTCGGTACCGTTGTACAGGCGCGCATTTTGCAGCCCGACGAACAGCCGTTCGCCGCGGGACGGCGCCTCATCGCCCGTTAACACCACGCTCAGCGGTTCGTCATACCACCCCAGAGGCTGGACGACTAATTGGGTGTAGTGTCCTTTCGGACTGGCCTCCAGGACCTGCACCGGCAGCGGCGAATCCAGGCTGGTTCGGCGGCTGATGTCCACTTCCCACGGACGCAGGAACAGATCCACCGGCCCCTGGTATGCCGGGGTATAGCCTAACGGCCAGCGGTGGGCGCCAACGTGGAACTGTCCGCCGCGGATAACCCCCTGCAGACGATTCACTTCCCCCATGAACTCCAGCACGAAGCGGGTGGACGGCTCACGCCACACGCGTTCAGGCGCATCGGCCTGTTCGATGTTGCCCTGGCTCATCACCACCACCCGGTCGGCAACTTCCATCGCCTCTTCCTGATCGTGGGTGACGAACACGCTGGTAAATTTTAGCTCTTCATGCAGCTGACGCAGCCAGCGGCGCAGCTCTTTACGCACCTGCGCATCCAGCGCGCCGAAAGGTTCATCCAGCAGCAGAATTTGCGGCTCTACCGCCAGGGCGCGCGCCAGCGCCACGCGCTGCTTCTGACCACCGGACAGCTGCGCCGGATAGCGATCCGCCAGGTGAGCCAGCTGCACCATCTCCAGCAGTTTGGTCACTTTGGCTTTAATCGCCGCCGCATTGGGTCGTTCACGGCGCGGCAGCACGGTCAGGCCAAAAGCGATGTTATCGAACACCGTCATATGGCGGAACAGCGCATAGTGCTGGAAGACGAAGCCCACTTTACGGTCGCGGGCGTGCATCCGGCTGACGTCGGTGCCGTGGAAGCGGATATGACCGCTGGTCTGATGCTCCAGCCCGGCGATAATCCGCAGCAGGGTAGTTTTCCCGGAGCCGGAAGGCCCCAGCAGCGCGACCATTTGTCCGGAAGGGATATCCAGCGAGATATCATTCAGCACCTGGGTGCGACCAAACGATTTCTTAATATTGGCAATCTCAATGCTCATGATTTCCCTCCTGTTGCGCGCGTTTTTCCTGATTGGCCAGACGCCATTGCAACATACTCTTTAAAAACAGGGTCAGAATAGCCATTAACGTCAGCAGGGCCGCGGCGGTAAACGAGCCGACGGTGTTGTAATCCTGCTCCAGTAATTCAATTTGCAGCGGCAGCGACAGCGTTTCTCCGCGGATCGAACCGGAGACCACCGACACCGCGCCGAATTCGCCGATGGCGCGGGCGTTGGTCAACACCACGCCGTACAGCAGCGCCCAGCGAATATTGGGCAACGTCACCCGGCGGAACATCTGCCATCCGGAAGCCCCCAGCAATACCGCCGCCTCATCTTCATGGCTGCCCTGACTCATCATCACCGGCACCAGCTCACGCACCACAAACGGACAGGTGACAAAGATCGTCGCCAGCACCATGCCCGGCCAGGCGAACATGATTTGCAGATTATGTGCATCAAGCCAGCCGCCCAGCGGACCGTTAGAGCCGTAGAACAGCAGATAAACCAGACCCGCGACCACCGGCGAGACGGCGAACGGGATATCCAGCATCGTCAACAGCAGCTGGCGTCCCGGGAACGTAAAGCGCGTGACCAGCCAGGCCAGCAAGGTCCCGAACACCAGATTCACCGGCACGGTAATCAAGGCGATCATCACCGTCAGCCAGATGGCGTGCAGCATGTCCGGGTTCGCCAGGTTTTCCAGCACCGGCATTAACCCTTTGCTGAAGGCCTGGATGAAGATATAGAGCATCGGCACCACAAGGATGAAGGCGGAAACCAGCATCCCGACGCCAATCAGAAACCATTTGCCCCAGTTGATGCGGGGCGCGTCGTAGCGTTTCAATTGAGTAACTTCCGCCATTAGTGACCTACCACGCGTCGACCAAAGCGACTCTGCAGGGTATTGATGGAAAACAGCAGCAGCAGCGAGGCGGCCAGGATCACCGAGGCGATGGCGCTCGCCGCCGGATAGTCAAACTCCTGCAGACGAATAAAGATCATCAGCGACGTCACTTCCGTCTTCCACGCGATGTTGCCGGCGATAAAAATCACCGCGCCGAATTCGCCGAGGCTGCGGGTAAACGACAGAGCGATGCCCGCCAGCAGCGCCGGCGACAGCTCCGGCAGGACCACCTTGCGGAAACTCTGCCAGCGCGTGGCGCCCAGCGTTTCCGCTGCCTCTTCATATTCCGGTCCCAGCTCTTCCAGCACCGGCTGCACGGTACGCACCACGAACGGGATGCTGGTGAAAGCCATCGCCACGGCGATACCGAGCCAGGTATAGGTCACTTTAATATCGAACTTCGCCAGCCATTCCCCGTAAATGCCGTTTACCGAAAACAGCGAGGCCAGGGTCAGGCCGGCTACCGCCGTCGGCAGCGCAAACGGCAGGTCCATTAAGGCATCCAGCAGCGTGCGGCCCGGAAAACGATAGCGGGTAAGGATCCACGCCATCAGCAGACCGAAGACGCCGTTAAAAATCGAGGCCACGAACGCCGACAGCAGGGTCACCTTATAGGCCGCCACCACCTGCGGGTTGGTGATCACATCCCAGTACTGCGCCCAGCTCATCTGCGCCAGCTGCATCACCAGCGCGCTGAGCGGTAATAACAGAATCAGACAGACAAACAGCAGGCTGGTGCCGAGGCTCAGGGTAAAGCCCGGCAGCACGCGCTTGGACGACACAGCAAACATTACTTACGCCCCGCCGCCAGCAGTTTGTCCAGTTCGCCGCCGCTGGCGAAGTGGGTTTTCATCACCTCAGGCCAGGAGCCAAACTTGTCCTCCACGCGGAACAGTTCGGTCTGCGGGAATTTATCCTTCAGCGAATCCATCACTTTCGGGTTGTTTACCCGATAGTAGTAGTCGGTAATGATGCTCTGCGCCTGCGGGCTGTAGAGCCAGTTCAGATAGGCTTTCGCCGCCTTTTCCGTGCCGTTGGCTTTGACGTTTTTATCCACCCAGGCCACCGGGAACTCCGCCAGAATGTTGGTTTTCGGGATCACCACTTCAAATCCCTGCGCCTCATACTGCTTGCGAATATTGTTCACTTCCGACTCGAAACTGATCAGCACATCGCCCAGGCCGCGCTCGGCGAAGGTAGTGGTCGCCCCGCGTCCGCCGGTGTCGAAGACTTCGACGTTCTTCAGGAACTGGGTCATAAACTGTTCGGTTTTGGCTTTATCGCCACCGTCGGCTTTATCCGCCGCGCCCCAAGCCGCCAGGTAGGTGTACCGCGCGTTGCCCGAGGTTTTCGGGTTCGGGAAGATCAGCTTAACGTCAGAGCGGACCAGGTCGTTCCAGTCATGAATGTTTTTCGGGTTGCCTTTGCGCACCAGGAAGCCCATCGTCGAATAGAACGGCGAGCTGTTGTTTGGCAGGCGGCTTTGCCAGTCGGCCGGGATCAGGTTGCCTTTGTCATGCAGGATCTGCACGTCCGTCACCTGGTTGTAGGTCACCACGTCCGCCTTCAGGCCCTGCAGGATCGCCAGCGCCTGCTTGGAAGAGCCGGCGTGCGACTGCTTGATGGTCAGCTTGTCTCCACCATTGTCCTTCGCCCACTGCTGCTCAAAAGGCGGGTTAAGGGCGGCAAACAGCTCGCGGGAGACATCATAGGAGCTGTTCAGCAGCTCCGTCGCCTGCGCCTGCGCCACCAGCAGCAGGGAAGCCGCCAGCGCCAGATATCCTTTTTTCAGTGATTTAACGGCCATTGCGCACCCTTATCAAAAATGATCATTTACTGATGATCATCATATTTATAACGGGTACGAAAGGAGTAACGGTTTTATATACCGTTTGGCGATTTGGAAGTCGAAAAGGGAATAAGCACCTGGCAAAGCTTAGCTGAAAGCGGCTCGCAGATTAGACGTGTCATTGTGACAAACGGCAGCCAGGCGCGCACTGGGTTTATATGAAAAACACACAGATATTTGCTCGTCAGCTCAGACGTAGCTTAACGCCAACAGAACGTCGACTATGGTACTTACTGCGCAACCGCCGTTTTGCTTGCTATAAGTTTCGCCGCCAGCATCCCGTTGGCCCCTATATTCTCGATTTTGCCTGCTGCGCAACATGGCTGGCGATTGAACTGGACGGCGGTCAACACGATCCGAGACGCGTCTACGATGTTCGCCGCACCCGCTGGCTACAGAGTCAGGGATGGCGGGTTTTACGCTTCTGGAATAATGAGTTTGAAGAGTATGAAGAGGCGGTGATGGAGAGGATACTTGAAGCGCTTGAGTCGCCAATGCCCTCACCCCGCCCCTCTCCCTGAGGGAGAGGGAGAAAGAGAGTCCGCACGCAGATTCCATAACCGCACCGAACGGTTCCCTCTCCCTCAACGAGAGGGAGAAAGAGAGTCCACACGCAGATTCCATAACCGCACCGTACCGTCCCCTCTCCCCTTTGGGGAGAGGGTTAGGGTGAGGGGACAAATTACAGCGCCTGAATACGCTCAAGCGACGGCGCGAAGTAATAGCCGCCGGTCACTGGTTTGGTGAAGCGCAGCATCGCGTCGCGTTTGCCGTCGGTATCGCCGAACATGCTCAGCAGCTGCTGCTCGATGTTGTACAGACGCGCGCAGTAAGCGCAAAAATAGAGGCCATGGGTACCGCTGGCGGTGCCATACGGCAGGCTCTGGCGAACAATTTTCAGCCCTTTGCCATCTTCTTTTAAGTCAACGCGGCTCAGGTGCGACGTGACCGGACGTTCGTCGCCATCGATCTCTTCATTGGCTTCCTTGGTGCGGCCGATCATCATCTCCTGATCCGGCACGCTCATGCGGTTCAGCTGTTTGAGATTATGCTCCCAGCGCTGGACGAACACGTAGCTGCCGCCCGCGTCCACGCCGTCTTTGATCACCGCCACTTCACGACGGGTTTCTTCCCCCGCCGGGTTTTCGGTGCCGTCGACGAAGCCGCTGAGGTCACGCTCTTCCACCCAGCGGAAGCCGTGGATCTCTTCTTTCACCTCGATAGCGTCGCCAAAGGCGGCCAGCGCGGCCTGCGCTACCGAGAAGTTCACTTCATGGCGGGCGGATAAAATATGAATCAGCAGGTCATACTGGGTGGACGGCGCCAGCCCTTTGCCGTAGACCGGAAAATCTTTTAACTCTTCCGCCCCTTCGCCGCCGCTCAGCTGACGCCAGGCGTTATTGCCGAACGCCACCACGGCACCGAGTTTGGCGTCAGGGAATTTAGCCTGAAAGGTGGCCACTTTATCGACAAAAATTTTGCTCGCTTCGCGCAGGGCGTTAACGTCCCCTTTGACATTGGCTTCAATCCAAATCGCCGCGCGGCAATGTTCCGGCAAAATGCCGCTCTGAACCTGAGACATCGCTCCTCCTGAAATGATGCAACCACAACGCTGTCGCGTTGCTAACGCGCCATTGTAACCGTTTTTCAGGGCCGTCGTGTCTCTTCAGATCAATTTAGCGACGCCAGATAATTTTGCTGACCTTCCAGTTTTTCAGCGTATCGTCGGAGGGCATCAGTTCGTCCGGGCCGCTCCAGTGGCCAGTGAAGGCGTAACTGATATGCTGGCTCCCCTCGGCCTGGCACTCGACGACCGCCCCGTTGTCATTGCTGCCTTTCTGGCAGTTGCCGAAGGCTTTGCTGTACAGATCGCTGAACGGTGTGCCGATTTTCACGCCGCTGGCGGTTTTGATTTCGGCATCACGCACCTCAATCCGGCTGATGGCACCGTTGTCACCATTGATGGTCAGCGCCACACTGTTGTCTTTCAGCGCTTCAAAGTAGTGGACGATATTGCCCTGATCGGTCTTCATTCCGCTGCGCAAACGATAGTCGCCCCCCAGGGCATCGCTAATGGCCTGTTCGTTGAGCGGCGTGGACGCCGTCAGTTTACCCACCCCCTGCTCGGTCACCTCGGTGGAAGAACCAAACCAGTTCCACGGATAGGCCGCCGACCAGTTGACCGCGCTCATCGTTGAGCAGCCGGTGAGCGCCAGCGGAAGCGCGCAGAGCATTACACGTAGCGATTTCATTTCACAATCCTTTCTGAGTCATTCAACGCATGTTGGAGTTCACGATCGGTAAAAAGTGCCATTAAAAGCTAGTCTGGCGAAAACAGGCGCCGAGGCGACGGCTGGTTGCCAGCCACCACAGGGCATAGCCATCCGCGACCAGCAGCGCAATGGTCAGCGATGAGGGCGATTCGCCGCTCAGCCATAGCATCGGCTGCCAGAGCAACAGCAGCACTTGCGATAGCACCAGCAGCCAGCGCATCGCCCGCCACAGGCGCGGCAGGCGCTGACGATAGCCGCTAAGCAGAAAGGCCAGCACCGCCGGCACGCCGGGAAGTAAACCGAGCCAGAAGCGGTCGTGATCGGGATAGAACAGATTCAGAATCGCGTCGCCCTGCTGGCGCGACGCGCCGGCCATCAAGAACAGCACCCACGTGCGGGCCTGTAACAACAGTACGCACCAGAAAAGAAAAGGCAGGCGCAGACGGCCATGGGCATCAAAATCGGCGGGGATAAACTCAGTATTCTTCATCTTCAATCAGGCGTTTGCCCAGGGTCAGAACGTCGGCGTACTCATAGCCCAGCCGCTCGTACATCCCCTGCACCACGTCGTTGTCCTCGCGGACCATAATATTGATTTTCGGGCAGCCGCGAGCAATCAGCTTTTTCTCCAGACGGTTGAGCAACGCGTTCGCGATACCCCGGCCGCGATATTCCGGATGGACCCCCAGATAGTAGGCCGACCCGCGATGGCCGTCATATCCGCCCATCACCGTACCGACGACTTCGCCGTTCACTTCCGCCACCAGGAACAGGCTGACATCGTGATTCAGCTTGCGCTCAATATCCATCTCCGGATCGTTCCAGGGACGCAGCAGATCGCAACGCTCCCACAGCGTCACAACCTCTTCGAAATCCTGCTGGCGAAAAACGCGAATCTCCATGGTATTCCCCACCATTGACGGTTAAAAACAGTGATTATGGCGCGAATATGACTGATAGCCAATATCAGGCGAAATCAGCGACAAAAAATGGCATAATATGACTTTGTCATGTATTGAAATGAAAAGTAAAACAATTCTTATTTTGAATGGTCGTAACGGCAAACGCGATACGATATAACATTGGACATCACTTGTTTACAATTCAGGCCGAATGAGCACTTTTAAACCCTTAAAAATACTTGCTTCGCGCCGTCAGGTGCTGAAAGCCGGGCTGGCTGCCATGACGCTGAGCGGCGTCACTGCACAGGTCAGCGCAAAAGAGCAGCCACTGAAAACATCAAATGGACACAGCAAACCCGCCGCCAAAAAGGCCGGCGCCCGCCGCATTGTGATGCTCGACCCGGGCCACGGCGGCATCGACACCGGGGCTATCGGCCATAATGGCTCGAAAGAGAAGCATGTGGTGCTGGCGATCGCTAAGAACGTGCGCAGCATCTTGCGCAGCAACGGCATTGACGCCCGCTTGACCCGCACCGGCGATACCTTTATCCCGCTGTATGACCGCGTGGAGATTGCCCATCAGCATGGCGCCGATCTGTTTATGTCGATCCACGCCGACGGCTTCACCAACCCGAGCGCCGCCGGCGCCTCGGTGTTCGCCCTGTCAAACCGCGGGGCGAGTAGCGCCATGGCGAAATACCTCTCCGATCGCGAAAACCGCGCCGACGAGGTCGCCGGTAAGAAAGCGACGGATAAAGACCATCTGCTGCAGCAGGTGCTGTTCGATCTGGTGCAGACCGACACCATTAAAAACAGCCTGACGCTGGGCTCGCATATCCTCAAAAAGATCAAGCCGGTGCATAAGCTACACAGCCGCAATACCGAACAGGCGGCGTTCGTGGTGCTGAAGTCGCCGTCCATACCGTCCGTGCTGGTGGAAACCTCGTTCATTACTAACCCGAACGAGGAAAAACTGCTCGGCACCACCGCCTTCCGGCAGAAAATCGCCACCGCGATTGCCAACGGCATTATCAGCTATTTCCACTGGTTCGATAACCAGAAAGCCCATTCGAAGAGACGTTAATGAAACCCGATGCCGCGCAGGTTAAAACTTTTCTGCTCCAGCTGCAGGACAGCCTCTGTCAGCAGCTGAGCGCCGTAGATGGCGCGCCGTTTATTGAAGACGCCTGGCAGCGGGAAGGCGGCGGCGGCGGACGCAGCCGGGTGCTGCGCGAGGGCAATGTGTTCGAACAGGCCGGGGTCAATTTCTCCCACGTCCATGGCGACGCCATGCCTGCCTCCGCCACGGCCCACCGCCCGGAGCTGGCCGGACGCAGCTTTGAAGCCATGGGCGTCTCGCTGGTGGTTCATCCGCTGAACCCCTATGTGCCCACCAGCCATGCCAACGTGCGGTTCTTTATTGCCGAGAAGCCCGGCGCCGACCCGGTGTGGTGGTTCGGCGGCGGCTTTGATTTAACCCCTTACTATGGCTTTGAAGAGGATGCCGTCCACTGGCATCGTACCGCCCGCGATCTGTGTCAGCCGTTCGGCGAGGAAGTCTATCCGCGCTATAAAAAATGGTGCGATGAGTACTTCTATCTCAAGCACCGCCAGGAGCAGCGCGGCATCGGCGGTCTGTTCTTTGACGACCTGAACACCCCGGATTTTGACCACTGCTTCGCCTTTATGCAGGCGGTTGGGAACGGCTATGCTGATGCCTATTTACCCATCGTCGAACGCCGGAAAGCCACGCCGTACGGCGAGCGCGAGCGCCATTTTCAGCTCTATCGCCGCGGCCGCTACGTTGAATTCAATCTGGTCTGGGACCGCGGCACCCTGTTCGGTCTGCAGACCGGCGGTAGGACGGAATCGATTCTGATGTCGATGCCGCCGCTGGTACGCTGGGAATATGATTACCAGCCGGAGGCCGGCAGCCCCGAAGCGGCGCTGAGCGAGTTTATTAAAGTGAAAGCTTGGATCTAAACGAAGCCAATTCAGACCAAAAGCCCCGGAGTACCGGGGCTTTTTTATGACGTTTACAGCGGTTCGGTTTGCGCTTCGACAACCGCCAGCGCCACCATATTCACGATGCGACGCACGGAGGCGATCGGCGTCAGAATATGCACCGGCTTCGCGACTCCCATCAGCACCGGCCCGACGGTTACCCCTTCCGAACTGGAGACGCGCAGCAGGTTATAGCTGATCCGGGCGGCTTCCATATTCGGCATCACCAGAATATTGGCCGACCCCTTCAGCGGGCTGTCCGGCATGCGATCGTTGCGGATGCTTTCCACCAGCGCGGCGTCGCCATGCATTTCACCATCGATCATCAGCTCCGGGGCGCGGGCCTTCACCAGCTCCAGGGTTTTACGCATCTTGCTGGCTGACGGGCAGTCGGCAGAGCCAAAGTTGGAGTGCGACAGCAACGCCACCCGCGGCTCAATACCAAAGCGACGCACGCTTTCCGCCGCCATCAGGGTGATCTCTGCCAGCTCTTCCGGCGAGGGATCGTGATTGACATAGGTATCGGCGATAAAGGTGTTACCGCTCGGCAGCAGCAGCGCGTTCATCGCCCCGGCGGTGCTGACGCCGTCGCGATAGCCGAACAGCGGCTGCACCACGCGGTAGTGGTCGTGGTACTCGCCAATGGTGCCGCAGATCATCGCATCCGCTTCGCCACGGTGAACCATGATGGCGCCAATCACTGTGGTGTTGCTAATCACCGCCCGCTGCGCCTGCTCCTGGGTAATGCCGCGGCGCTTCATCAGCTGATAGTACTCGCTCCAGTACTCTTTAAACCGCGGGTCGGATTCATTATTGACGATCTCGAAGTCAACGCCGGCCTTGATCTGCAGGCCCAGCTTCTGGATGCGCATTTCAATCACGCTTGGGCGGCCCACCAGAATCGGTTTGGCCAGCCCCAGCGACACCAGCTCCTGGGTGGCGTGCAGCACCCGGGTCTCCTCCCCTTCCGCCAGCACCACACGCTTCGGCTCTTTGCGCGCCTGAGAGAAGATAGGCTTCATAAACAGGTTGGTCTTATAGACGAACTCGCTCAGCTTCTCGATATAGGCGTCAAAATCAGCGATCGGGCGCGTCGCCACGCCGGAGTCCATCGCCGCCTTCGCCACCGCGGGGGCGATCTTGACGATCAGCCGCGGGTCGAACGGTTTCGGAATGATGTAGTCCGGGCCAAAGCTTAAATCCTGATCGCCGTAGGCGGAGGCCACCACTTCGCTCTGCTCAGCGTGGGCCAGCTCGGCAATGGCATGCACCGCCGCCAGCTTCATCTCTTCGTTGATCGCCGTCGCGCCGACGTCCAGCGCGCCGCGGAAGATGAACGGGAAGCAGAGCACGTTGTTGACCTGGTTAGGATAGTCGGAGCGGCCGGTGCAGATGATGGCATCATCGCGGACCTGCTTCGCCAGCGGCGGCAGAATTTCCGGCTCCGGATTGGCCAGGGCGAGGATCAGCGGCGCGCGCGCCATCTTCTTCACCATCTCCGGGGTCAGCACTTTCGGACCGGAGCAGCCGAGGAAAATGTCCGCGCCGTCGATCACGTCATCGAGGGTGCGTTTGCCGTCGTCTTCCACTGCATAGGCCGCTTTGGTTTCCGCCATGTTGGGCTCACGATCCTTATAGATAACGCCTTTCGAATCGCAGACCACGATGTTGTGCTTTTGCATCCCCAGCGCCACCAGCAGGTTCATGCAGGCAATTGCCGCCGCCCCGGCGCCGGAGACCACCATCCGCACGTCGGACAGATTCTTCTCAACGACGCGCAGGCCGTTGAGGATCGCCGCGGTGCTGATGATCGCCGTGCCGTGCTGATCGTCGTGGAAAACCGGAATATTCATCCGCTCGCGCAGCTGCTGCTCAATGTAGAAACACTCAGGCGCTTTAATATCTTCGAGGTTGATACCGCCGAAGGTCGGCTCGAGGGCGGCGACGACGTTAATGAATTTATCCGGGTCCAGCTCATCGACTTCGATATCAAACACATCGATGCCGGCGAATTTCTTAAACAGGACGCCTTTGCCCTCCATCACCGGCTTGCCGGCCAGCGCGCCGATGTTACCGAGTCCCAGCACCGCGGTGCCGTTGGAGACCACCGCCACCAGGTTGCCGCGGGCGGTATATTTGTAGGCCGCCAGCGGATCTTTTTCAATTTCCAGACAGGGGGCCGCGACGCCCGGCGAGTAGGCCAGCGCCAGATCGCGCTGGGTGGCGAGAGGTTTGGTCGGCGAGACCTGGATTTTTCCGGGAACCGGAAATTCGTGGAAGTCGAGGGCGCTCTGTTTTAACTGCTCATCCATTTTATATTCCTTTCTTTCACGTATCGTTCGTAGGGAAAAAGCGTGATGACCATCCTGTCGTTCACCTTTCAGTGGCAGACAGTATCCCTCCTGGCGGGGCGATAAACTTTGAACACCGCCAAACTCTAGCCATCGCTATGATCTGGTTGTTATCAATTTATAGCGGTTATGTTACCCGGATTCGCCGCCAATAATAGCCCCGTCTGCTATGCTTTTTGGTTATGTACCTCATCAATATTTATACCGCATACCGGCAAGCACTCATGTAACACCTTGTTCCAGGAGGACTTATCTATGAATCAGCTAGACAGTATCAAGCAGTTCACCACCGTGGTCGCCGACAGCGGCGACATCGAATCCATCCGCCACTACCATCCGGAAGATGCCACCACTAACCCCTCCCTGCTGCTGAAGGCCGCCGGCCTGGCGTCCTATAGCGGACTCATTGACGACGCGATCGCCTGGGCGAAAAAGCAAGGAGGCGGCCGTGAAGCGCAGGTGACTCACGCCTGCGATAAGCTGGCGGTCAATTTTGGCGCGGAGATCCTCAAAAGCATTCCGGGCCGGGTTTCCACCGAGGTAGACGCCCGGCTCTCCTTCAACCGGGAGAAGAGCATCGAGAAAGCGCGCCATCTGGTGGCGCTGTATCAGGAGATGGGCATTGATAAGTCACGGATCCTGATCAAGCTGGCCTCCACCTGGGAGGGGATCCGTGCCGCCGAGACCCTGGAAAAAGAGGGGATCCACTGCAACCTGACGCTGCTGTTTTCCTTCGCCCAGGCCCGGGCCTGCGCCGAGGCCGGGGTCTATCTGATCTCCCCTTTCGTCGGACGTATTTATGACTGGTATCAGGCGCGCAAACCGCTGGATCCTTACGTGGTTGAGGAAGATCCGGGGGTGAAATCCGTGCGCAATATCTATGACTACTTCAAACAGCATAAATACAACACCATCGTGATGGGCGCCAGCTTCCGCCGCACCGAGCAGATCCTTGCCCTGGTCGGCTGCGACCGGCTGACCATCGCCCCGCCCCTGTTAAAAGAGCTGCAGGCCAGCGACGCCCCGGTGGTGCGCAAACTGATCCCTGCCAGCCAGATCCTGCCGCGCCCGGTGCCGCTCAGCGAGGCGGAGTTCCGCTGGGAACATAATCAGGATCCGATGGCGGTCGAAAAGCTGGCGGAGGGTATCCGCCTGTTCGCCGTCGATCAACGCAAACTGGAAGATCTGCTTGCCGCCAAACTGTCACTTTAGTCTCACGGAGAAAACTATGTCCCGAAGAGAGCTTGCCAACGCCATCCGCGCCCTGAGCATGGACGCGGTGCAGAAAGCCAATTCCGGCCACCCCGGTGCGCCAATGGGGATGGCAGACATTGCCGAAGTGCTGTGGAACGATTTTCTCAAGCACAATCCGCAGAACCCTGGCTGGGTGGACCGCGACCGTTTTATTCTGTCCAACGGCCACGCGTCGATGCTGCTCTACAGTCTGCTGCACCTGTCCGGCTACGATCTGCCGCTGTCAGAGCTGAAGCAGTTCCGCCAGCTGCACTCTAAAACGCCGGGTCACCCGGAGCATGGCTATACCCCCGGGGTGGAGACCACCACCGGCCCGCTGGGCCAGGGGCTGGCGAACGCCGTCGGTATGGCCATCGCCGAACGCACCCTGGCGGCGCAGTTTAACCGCCCCGGTCATGAGATTATCGACCATCACACCTGGGTTTTCATGGGCGATGGTTGTCTGATGGAGGGGATCTCCCATGAGGCCTGTTCGCTGGCAGGCACGCTCGGACTGGGCAAGCTGATCGGTTTTTACGACCACAACGGCATCTCCATCGACGGCAAAACCGACGGCTGGTTTACCGATGATACGGCAGAACGTTTCCGCGCCTACCACTGGCACGTGATCGGCGACATTGACGGCCACGATCCGCAGGCCATCAAACAGGCCATTACGGAAGCGCAGGCGGTGAAAGATAAGCCGTCGCTGATCATTTGTCGGACCATCATCGGCTTCGGTTCGCCCAACAAAGCCGGCTCAGAGGAGTCGCACGGCGCGGCGCTGGGTGAAAAAGAGGTGGCCCTGGCCCGCCAGCAGCTGGGCTGGAAACATCCCCCCTTTGAGATCCCGAAAGAGATCTATCAGGGCTGGGATGCGCGTCCACGCGGCGAAAAAGCCGAGCACGACTGGAACGAGAAATTCGCCGCCTACCGGCAGCAGTTCCCGGAGCTGGCCGCTGAGCTGACCCGCCGCATGGATGGCGCCCTGCCGGAGGATTTTGCCGCGACCGCCCGCGACTACGTGGCGAAGCTGCAGGCCGAGCCGGCGAAGATCGCCAGCCGGAAAGCCTCGCAGAACGCGCTGAACGCGTATGGCCCGCACCTCCCGGAGCTGCTGGGCGGTTCGGCGGATCTGGCGCCGAGTAACCTGACCATATGGTCTGGCTCGACATCGATTAAAGAGGATGCCGCGGGCAACTATATTCACTACGGCGTGCGCGAATTCGGCATGACCGCGGTGGCCAACGGCATCGCCCTACACGGGGGATTCATCCCCTATACCTCGACCTTCCTGATGTTTGTGGAATACGCCCGCAACGCCGCGCGCATGGCGGCGCTGATGAAGGCCCGGCAGATCATGGTCTATACCCATGACTCCATCGGTCTGGGGGAAGACGGTCCGACCCACCAGGCGGTGGAACAGCTGGCCAGTCTGCGGCTGACGCCCAACTTCAGCACCTGGCGCCCATGCGACCAGGTGGAGACCGCTGTCGCCTGGCAGGCGGCCATCGCGCGTCAGGGCGGACCGACGGCGCTGATCCTGTCGCGACAAAACCTGGCGCAGATGCCGCGCACCCCGCAACAGGTGCAGGATATCGCCCGGGGCGGCTACGTGCTGAAGGATGCCGGAGGCAAACCCGACCTGATCCTCATCGCCACCGGCTCGGAAGTGGAGATCACCGTCCTGGCGGCGGAAAAATTGTTGGCCAACGGGGTGAATGTGCGAGTGGTTTCGCTCCCCTCCACCGATGTGTTTGACGCTCAGGACGAGGCCTGGCGCGAGTCGGTGCTGCCGTCGGACGTCAGCGCCCGGGTGGCGGTCGAGGCCGGGATAGCGGACTACTGGTATAAATATGTCGGCTTAAAAGGCAAGATTGTCGGCATGACCGGCTACGGTGAATCCGCCCCGGCGGAGCAGCTGTTCCCGTTCTTTGGCTTTACGGTCGACCATATCGTCGCCACCGCCGAACAGGTGCTTAACGGGTGATCCACAGCGTGGGCCAGGCGTCTGGCCCCTGCCAGTTGTCGCACGTCGGCTGCTGCGCGTAGCGGGAGAGGCTGAACCGCTGGCCGTCAAAACGCCAGCGGGTCTGGATCCCGCAATCGCCAGACGCGCGCCCCTTGTCCAGGGTCACCAGCTCATGGCGGCGGTCATCATAGCTGGCGTTAATAAGCTCTATCTCCCGCGGCGCCTCGCCCGGCGGCTGAAATGGCAGCGTTAGCCGCACCTGGCGGGCGACATACGGGCGCTGGCGGGAGACCAGCCAGGCCAGCCAGACGGTGTTGTACGCCCCGGATTCGCAGCTGGTCATCAGCAGCACTTTGTCATCCGTCAGGGCAGTGACGCGAATTTCGCGGCGGAACGGATCGAGGGAGCAGTTACTGTTGCTCATCCGCTCATTGCCATAGTCCATCAGATCGTTGAGCTCATCACGCCCCAGCGGCGACTGCGCCATGTCTGCGCTCGCCACCGCGCGCAGCGCCGGCGCCGGCGGTACGCTGAGCGGCGGCTCCTCCCCTTTGCCAACCCAGGCCGTTTCGCTGCCCACCCGCTTTTGCCGGGCGTCGATAAAAAACAGGGCCGCTTTCAGCCCCTGCAGGGAGATAGTCTGCAGGCCGTTGGCCAACGAGAGGGTTTTTCCCTCCTGTACCCGCTGGAGGAACGCATCGATCGTCACGCTGTCGTCAGTTTTAATGAGTTTATCTTCAATGCGCCAGCGCTTGTCGGTCAGGGACAGCGGTTTACCATCCAGCAGCAGGCGCGGCGCTATCGGCGCGAGCGTCGCCACCGGATTGCCGGTGCCGCCCAGTTCGATACGCAGGCTGGCATCAGTAGCCGCCCCGGCGCTGCGGCTGAGGGTCATCACCAGACCATAATGCAGCCCCACGTTGCGGGTGACGCAGAAGTTTTGGTTATTACAGGTGACCTGCCAGTCGTTGAAGCGCTGCTGCGCCGGTGCCGACCATGCCTGTGAGCAAGGCAGCACCGCCAGAAAGAGGAAAAAAATGATGCGAAAAAGCATGAACCGCCCGACCCCAGATAAACCCAACCACGGCGCCTATCCTGGACAACGGCAGCCGCTGACTCAATCGGATTTGTCAGAGTTCCCCGACATCAGGCCAGAGGTTTGCAAATACTGCAGCAGAATGACCGCTTTCCCGTCGCGGATCTCCCCGTCAGCGACCATCTGCAGCGCCTGGCTAAAGGGCAGCTCCAGCACCTCGATGGCTTCGTCATCCACCCCGCCGCCGCTGGTCGTTCGCTGCGCGTCGCTGTACTCAGCGATAAAGAAATGCACCACTTCGGTGACGCCCCCTGGCGACATAAACAGCTCAAACAGCTTTCGCACCTCGCCCACTTCATAGCCGGTCTCTTCCACTGCCTCTTTACGAATGCAGGCCTCCGGCTCGTCGTTGTCCAGCAGCCCGGCGCAGGTTTCAATCAGCATGCCGTCATGATTGCCATTGACCCAGGTGGCGACCCGAAACTGACGCACCAGGACCACCGTCTGCTTATGGCGGTTATAGAGCAGCACGGTGGCGCCATTGCCGCGATCGTAGACCTCGCGCTTGTGGCGCACCACGCTGCCGTCCGCCCGCGTCAGCTCATAGGTCATGTTGCGTAGTACGAACCAGTTCTCAGAGAGGATTTTATCTTTAATGACGTGAATATTGAGTGACATACCGACCCCACAGCGTAAAAGGACGCCCTCATACTACGCTGCGGAGCCGGGTTTGTCGTCAGTGAAGCGGCGTCGTTTTCAGCCCCAGGTAGTCAAGGATCCCCTGCGCCGCGTGACGGCCTTCCGCCATCGCCGTCACCACCAGGTCGGCGCCGCGCACGGCATCGCCGCCGGCAAAAATCTTCTCCTGGCTGGTCTGATAACGGTAACGGCTCTCCACTCCGGCTTTAATACGCCCCTGGCTGTCCAGCGCCACCCCCG
The DNA here is from genome assembly GCF_018223875.1 of Klebsiella sp. 54. Lineage (NCBI taxonomy): Bacteria > Pseudomonadati > Pseudomonadota > Gammaproteobacteria > Enterobacterales > Enterobacteriaceae > Klebsiella > Klebsiella sp. 54. Next base: position 122,935 of record NZ_JAGRRA010000010.1, on the reverse strand, counting down.
CCGCTTCCAGCCAGGGCATGCGGTGCGGGTGGAAGCCAAAGGCCATGATCACCGCATCTGCCGGCATAACAAACTCGCTGCCGGGGATCGGCGTCGGGCGGCGTCTTCCCCCGGCGTCCGGAGCACCCAGCTCGGTGCGCAAAAAGCGAACCCCGTTCACCCGCCCGTTCTCGTCCAGCTCAAGCGTCACCGGCTGGACGTTAAACTCAAAAAGCGCTCCCTCTTCGCGGGCGTTTTTGACCTCTTTTTTCGAGCCCGGCATGTTGGCTTCATCCCGCCGATAGGCGCAGGTCACCTGGCGGGCGCCATGGCGCAGCGCGGTACGCACGCAGTCCATTGCCGTATCGCCGCCCCCCAGCACCACCACGTTCAGCCCGGCGGTGTTGACATAAGGCTCCTGCGCCGATTCCGCCAGCCCCATCACCTGTTTGGTGTTGGCGATAAGAAACGGCAGCGCATCGTAGACCCCGGGGGCCTCTTCATTCGGCAGGCCGGCCTTCATGGAGCGATAGGTTCCGGCGCCGACGAACACCGCGTCATACTCGGCCAGCAGCGTCGCCAGAGGGATATCTTTCCCCACCTCGCAGTTGAGCTCAAAGCGGACGCCCATCTCGCTGAAAATCGCCCGCCGCCGGGTCAGCAGCGACTTATCCAGCTTGAACGCCGGAATGCCGAAGGTCAGCAGACCGCCGATCTCCGGATGACGGTCAAAGACCACCGGCTGCACGCCGTGGCGCACCAGCACATCGGCGCAGGCCAGACCGGCCGGCCCGGCGCCGATAATCGCCACCCGTTTACCGTTCAGCTTAATCTGCGAGAGGTCCGGACGCCAGCCACTGGCCAGCGCCTGGTCGGATATAAATCGCTCAATATTGCCGATGGTGACCGCACCGCTTTCCTCACGCAGGGTGCAGGCACCCTCACACAGCCGGTCCTGGGGGCAGACGCGGCCGGTGATCTCCGGCAGACAGTTGGTCTGATGGGACAGGGCGACCGCGGCGGCGATATCCCCTGCCTTCACCAGCTCGACCCACTGCGGAATAGTGTTATGTAGCGGGCAGGTCCATTCACAGATGCTGTGTTCTCCACATTTCAGGCAGCGGGCGGCCTGCTGCCGGGCCTGGGTCGGGCTGAACGGCTGATAGATCTCCTCAAAGTGGTTCTTGCGCACCTCCGCCGGCAGCTTATCCGGCTCTCCGCGCGGCGGCGTCATCGCCATCTGCCTGACCTTCTCGCCGGCGTCGGGCTGTCTGGCGGGGGCCGCGCCGCGCTGCCACGGCTGCGCCTCCTGGCAGGCCGAACGCAGACGCCGCTGCCTGGCCATCGTGGTCAATGTCTCATCGTCGGCGAGGGTCAGCGCCTGCGCCGGACAGTTTTCCACACAGGCCGGTCCCGCCTCGCGGCCCGCGCACAGATCGCATTTCTGCGCGCTGGCTTTCACCTGGCCTGCGGCCTGCGGCGTCACCACCACCTCCATCACCCCGAACGGGCAGGCCACCATGCAGGATTTACAGCCAATGCATTTCTCCTGACAGACCTGAACGCTGTCGCCAGTCTGGGCGATGGCGCCGTTGGGGCAGCTGCGGAGGCAGGGGGCGTCTTCGCAGTGGCGGCAGGTGATGGCGTTACGCTGCCCCTCTGCTTTAATCACGGTGATACGTGGCAAAAAGCGCTGCGGGGTCAGCGCATGTTGCTCCTCGTTATGCGCCATTACGCAGGCCACTTCGCAGGCCTGGCAACCGATACATTTTCGGCTATCGCTCAATATAAAGTGGTTCATGGCTTCCTTTTGTCTTATTGGTGAATAACCCCTTAATGCGCATGCCTATTTATTACCCGACAAGACGAGGCCGGAACAATGTTCATTTGCCCAGGATACCCTTTTTCTGGAAAGAATCCGTTTTGGATCAATTTTTTTGACTTATATGAAATCAGGTTTCACACCGGCAAGGGATAATGCGTCCCCGGGTGCGGCGGGCGAAGCGGTGTGGCCGACCTGGCGGCACGAAAGGTCGATGTTTCTTTACGATACGGCAAAAGCAACATGATAAATTACACTATCTCCTTAATTTCTCCACGATTGCCGGAGGCGCTGGCGCTAAAGTGGCACAGGCTGTGCAATAACAAGAACATGTGCATATGAGGTTTTCATTCTGATGGCGAATTTCTTTATCGATCGCCCCATTTTTGCGTGGGTGCTGGCAATCCTGTTATGCCTGACGGGCACCCTTGCCATTTTGTCGCTGCCAGTTGAACAGTATCCCGATCTGGCCCCGCCGAATGTACGGGTTACAGCCAACTATCCTGGCGCCTCCGCACAAACCCTGGAGAATACCGTCACCCAGGTTATCGAACAGAATATGACCGGCCTCGATAACCTGATGTATATGTCATCCCAGAGCAGCGCCACCGGCCAGGCGACCATCACCCTCAGTTTTACCGCCGGTACCGACCCGGACGAAGCGGTACAGCAGGTGCAAAACCAGCTGCAGTCGGCGATGCGTAAACTGCCGCAGGCGGTGCAAAACCAGGGGGTTACGGTACGCAAGACCGGCGATACCAATATCCTGACCCTCGCCTTCGTCTCCACCGACGGCAGTATGGATAAACAGGATATCGCCGACTACGTCGCCAGTAACATTCAGGACCCGCTCAGTCGCGTCAACGGCGTGGGGGATATCGACGCCTACGGCTCGCAATACTCAATGCGCATCTGGCTCGATCCGGCAAAGCTCAATAGCTTCCAGCTGACCACCAAGGATGTTACCGACGCTATTAGTTCGCAGAACGCCCAGATTGCCGTCGGCCAGCTCGGCGGCACGCCTTCCGTGGATAAGCAGGCGCTGAACGCCACCATCAACGCGCAATCTCTGCTGCAAACCCCCGAACAGTTCCGCAATATCACCCTGCGCGTCAATCAGGATGGCTCAGAGGTGACCCTCGGCGATGTCGCTACCGTGGAGATGGGGGCGGAGAAGTATGACTATCTTAGCCGCTACAATCGCCAGGCCGCCTCTGGCCTGGGAATTAAGCTCGCCTCCGGCGCCAACGAAATGGCCACCGCGGAGCGCGTGATCGCTCGCCTCAATGAGCTCTCGCAGTATTTCCCGCACGGGCTGGAATATAAAGTCGCCTACGAGACCACCTCCTTCGTGAAGGCTTCTATTACCGACGTGGTGAAAACCCTGCTGGAGGCGATCCTGCTGGTTTTCCTCGTGATGTATCTTTTCCTGCAGAACTTCCGCGCCACTCTGATCCCGACCATCGCCGTACCGGTGGTGCTGATGGGCACCTTCGCGGTGCTCTATGCCTGTGGTTACAGCATCAACACCCTGACGATGTTCGCGATGGTGCTGGCGATCGGCCTGCTGGTGGATGACGCCATCGTGGTGGTGGAGAACGTTGAGCGCATCATGAGCGAGGAAGGCCTGTCGCCGCGGGAAGCCACCCGCAAATCGATGGGACAAATTCAGGGCGCGCTGGTGGGGATCGCGATGGTGCTGTCGGCGGTGTTTGTGCCGATGGCCTTCTTCGGCGGCACCACCGGCGCTATCTATCGCCAGTTCTCTATTACTATCGTCGCGGCGATGGTCCTCTCGGTGCTGGTGGCCATGATCCTCACCCCGGCCCTTTGCGCTACCCTGCTCAAGCCGATTAAACCAGGTGAATCCCATGAGCGAAAAGGCTTCTTCGGCTGGTTCAACCGCACCTTTAACCGCAGCGCCAGCCGCTATGAAACTTTCGTCGGCAAGATCCTTCACCGCTCGCTGCGCTGGATGCTGATCTACATCGTCCTGCTCGGCGGGATGGTATTCCTGTTCCTGCATCTGCCCACTTCGTTCCTGCCGCTGGAGGATCGGGGGATGTTCACCACCTCGGTACAGTTGCCGAGCGGCAGCACCCAACAGCAGACGCTGAAAGTGGTACAGAAAGCGGAAGATTACTTCCTCAATAACGAGAAGCAGAACGTCGAGTCAGTGTTCGCTACCGTTGGCTCCGGCCCCGGCGGCAACGGGCAGAACGTAGCCCGCATGTTTGTGCGCCTCAAAGACTGGGACCAGCGCGATCCGCAAACCGGCTCCTCCTTTGCCATTATTGAACGCGCCACCAAAGCGTTTAATCAGATCAACGAAGCCCGGGTCATCGCCAGCAGCCCGCCGGCAATCAGCGGCCTCGGCAGTTCGGCAGGCTTCGACATGGAGCTGGAAGATCACGCCGGTAAGGGGCACGATGCGCTGATGGCGGCGCGCGATACGCTGCTTGAGCTGGCGGCTAAAAACCCGCTGTTGACCCGCGTCCGGCATAACGGGCTCGACGACAGCCCGCAGCTACAGGTCGATATCGATCAGCGTAAAGCTCAGGCGCTGGGCGTCTCCATTGACGACATCAACGATACGCTGCAAACCGCCTGGGGGTCGAGCTACGTCAACGACTTTATGGATCGCGGGAGGGTGAAGAAAGTCTACGTCCAGGCGGCGGCGAAATATCGGATGCTGCCTGACGATATCAATCTCTGGTACGTCCGCAACAGCAGCGGCACGATGGTGCCGTTCTCGGCCTTCGCCACCTCGCGCTGGGAGACCGGTTCGCCGCGCCTGGAGCGCTACAATGGCTACTCGGCGGTGGAGATCGTCGGTGAAGCGGCGCCGGGCATCAGTACCGGTACCGCGATGGACATGATGGAGAAGCTGGCCGCGCAGCTGCCGACCGGCTTTGGCCTCGAATGGACCGCCATGTCCTATCAGGAACGCCTCTCCGGCGCTCAGGCGCCGGCCCTGTACGCAATTTCCCTGCTGGTGGTGTTCCTGTGCCTGGCGGCGCTGTACGAGAGCTGGTCGGTGCCGTTCTCGGTGATGCTGGTGGTTCCGCTCGGGGTGATTGGCGCTCTGCTGGCGACCTGGATGCGCGGCCTGGAGAACGACGTTTACTTTCAGGTGGGCCTGTTGACGGTGATCGGCCTGTCGGCGAAAAACGCCATTCTGATCGTCGAGTTCGCCAATGAGCTTAACGAGAAAGGCCAGGATCTGCTCAGCGCCACGCTGTCGGCCTGCCGTCAGCGCCTGCGCCCTATCCTGATGACCTCGCTGGCGTTTATCTTCGGCGTGCTGCCGATGGCCACCAGTACCGGCGCCGGTTCCGGCAGCCAGCATGCGGTCGGCACCGGGGTGATGGGCGGGATGATCTCCGCCACCGTGCTGGCCATCTTTTTCGTACCGCTGTTCTTTGTGCTGGTGCGTCGCCGCTTTCCGCTGAAGGAGCGTCCGCAATAAACCGTCGGGCGACGGCGGCGAGCCGTAATAACAGAAAAGGCGACCTGGATGGTCGCCTTCTTTATGTGTTCAGAACTATGACGCGCTTATTTACGTCGCGTTATTCCCCTGCTCACATTGCGGAAATTTATTTACGAAGCATGCCTTCAATAAAATCTTTCCAGTTCCCCAGTTCATGTTCAATCATAATAGCCTCTCTTATTATTATGGTCGATTCTATATAACTTCATTGCTGATGGGAAGTTGTGCTCCCCTATTGCTCTGATTGTCTTGTGGACCGCTGACAGAGATAAAACCTCTGGTTGCCGCCACTATGCCGTCTCGTATGTAAAAATTATGTGATACAGAGCACCATCAAGCAACATTTTCGTAATATTGTTAATGCCCTCACATCATGCCCGCGGCTGGGCGAATTTTAATCACCCTAACGCATTGCATGAGATACCCGGTAAAAGGTTATATTTATTCATCTGAATCACGTATTATTTCAACAAGGCTTATATATTCGGAAATATCTGAGTTAACCGCTTAATTGAATGTTAAAGGTTTATCTATGCTCACCATGTACGGAATTAAAAACTGCGATACCATTAAAAAAGCCCGCCGCTGGCTGGAAGCACATCAGATTGACTATCGCTTCCATGACTACCGCACCGATGGCCTCGACCGCGCGCAACTGGATACCTTTATTGCCGAACTGGGCTGGCAGGCGCTGCTGAACACCCGCGGCACCACCTGGCGCAAACTGGACGAATCGCTGCGCAACAGCATCGATAATGCCGATGCCGCCGCCGCATTGATGCTGGAAATGCCGGCGATCATCAAACGCCCATTGCTCTGCGCGCCCGGTCGTCCTATGCTGCTGGGTTTTAGTGAAGCAAGTTATCAGCAGTTTAACGAGGTATAGTCTATGTCTTGCCCGGTCATTGAGCTGGCTCAGCAGCTTATTCGCCGCCCTTCCCTTAGCCCCGATGATGCGGGATGCCAGGCGTTAATGATTGAACGCCTGCGTGCGATCGGCTTTACCGTTGAACCGATGGATTTCGGCGATACGCAGAACTTCTGGGCCTGGCGCGGCCACGGCGAGACGCTGGCCTTCGCCGGCCACACCGACGTGGTCCCGGCAGGCGACGCCGACCGCTGGATCAACCCCCCGTTCGAACCCACCATCCGCGACGGGATGCTGTTTGGCCGCGGGGCGGCGGATATGAAAGGCTCGCTGGCGGCGATGGTGGTTGCCGCAGAGCGTTTTGTCGCGCAGTACCCGGACCATCGGGGCCGGCTGGCGTTTTTGATCACCTCTGATGAAGAGGCCAGCGCGAAAAACGGCACCGTCAAAGTGGTGGAGACGCTGATGGCGCGTAACGAGCGTCTGGACTACTGTCTGGTCGGCGAACCCTCCAGTACCGAAGTGGTCGGCGATGTGGTGAAAAACGGCCGCCGCGGCTCGCTGACTTGTAACCTGACCATTCACGGCGTACAGGGCCACGTCGCCTATCCGCACCTTGCCGATAACCCCGTCCATCGCGCCGCGCCGATGCTGGCGGAGCTGGTCAATATCGAGTGGGATAAAGGCAATGAATACTTCCCGCCGACCAGCATGCAGATTGCCAACGTGCAGTCCGGTACCGGCAGCAACAACGTGATCCCTGGCGATATGTTCGTCCAGTTCAACTTCCGCTTCAGTACGGAACTGACTGACGAGACGATCAAAGCCCGGGTGGTCGCCCTGCTGGAAAAATACCAGCTGCGTTACAGCGTGGAGTGGTGGCTCTCCGGACAGCCGTTCCTTACCGGACGGGGCAAGCTGGTGGATGCGGTCGTCAATGCCATTGAGCACTATAATGAGATCAAACCGCAGCTGTTAACCAACGGCGGCACCTCAGACGGACGGTTTATCGCGCGCATGGGGGCGCAGGTGGTTGAGCTGGGCCCCGTGAACGCCACAATTCACAAAATTAATGAATGTGTGAACGCCGCCGACCTGCAGCTGCTGGCGCGGATGTATCAACGCGTAATGGAACAGCTGGTCGCCTGACGTACTGACGTAAAGAGGAAGCGCGCATGGAATGGCTTATTAAACACTGGTGGATTCTGGTGCTGGTCTTTTTGGTGGGGGTAATTATCAACGTGATTAAAGATCTAAACCGCGTTGACCACAAAAAATTCCTCAACAACAAACCCGATCTGCCGCCGCACCGTGATTTTAACGATAAATGGGACGATGACGACGACTGGCCGAAGCACGACCAGTCGAAGAAACCGTAAGTTTGCCGTTATCGCGGTAGCGCCCGCCTGTAACCCCGCCCGCCGGGGTTACAGCATTTCGATGATATCGTCCCCTTTCGGCGTACTGCCGCTCAGCGCCTCATCAAAATAGTGCTTCGGCACGGTGTAGCGCAGTCGCTCGATCGCGAACTGCATGCTGCGATCGTCAATGGCATGCCCCAGATCGTCCACAATATCTAAGGTCACGTCGCCCCCCGCCTGCAACAGCGCCTCCTGTGCCGACACCGCCCACGCCAGATCGATAACCCGATCGTCACCACCGTGGATCAGGTGAATGGTGGTGGCCGTCGTTGCGGTAACCGGCAGCGTCGCATAGCGGCCATTAAAGGCGATCACCCGCGAAGCCAGATCCGGCGCTGCTTTGATGCTCTCCAGCGACATGATCGCCCCCTGAGAGAAGCCGATCAGCGCGGTGGCCAGTGGGCTGATGCCGCTCTTTTCCTGCCAGTAGCGCACAATTTCAATAAAGGTCGGCATAATGGCGTCGATACGCTGCTGACGATTCTCTTCCGTCACTCCCTGCACCGAAAACCACTGCCGACCGTCAGGACCGCAAGGCTCCACCCCGCCAATGCTCACGATCAGCGCATCAGGAAACTGCGGCGCGAACCAGCTGCCAATTTGCCCCATGGAGACCGGGTTATCCCCCACGCCATGAAACAGCAGCAACAGCTGTTGCGCAGGCGTCGCAGGGCTTTGAACAATAAAATGATCGTGTTTCATGGCTGTCTCCTTAGTGTATGCGGGCAGTGTACGCCGCTCGCCAGATATGACCATGCCATTTAACTGAATGAGTTAGTTAAAAAAATTGCAGGTTCGCCACCTGCTGATGCAGCGCCTCGGCGCGCGCTGCATCGAGGAAGCGCAAGGCGTCAGCGGCCTCCTGACGCCATCTCGCCAGCAGGGCTTTACGCCCTGTTAGCTGCAGCGCGGCGCAGAGTTCGGCCTCTTCTTCCCCCTGCAGACGCCCGCGCAGGGCCGGCAACGGGATGTCGACCTGCAACAGCAGGCGATTGAGGCAACCCAGCGCCGCGGCCAGCGGGCGATGGGCGAAAGCAAAGCTCGCCGCTTCCAGCCAGTCCTCATCACTAAGCATAGCCCCTGAAACGGCCGGCAGCGGCGCGGACGCTTGCCGCCACGGGCGCAGCCAGTATTCATCACGCTGTACCCGCTGTGCCTCCCGTTGCGCGAGCTGATGCCCCGCTGCAGTCAGCGGGAACAGAGCCATCGCGGTATAGCACCCGCTGCTGGCCTCGCGATGGGTGCCCAGCCGCACGAGAATAAACCCACAGCGTTGCCAGAAGCGCCACAGCTCAGGGGTATAGCCAAAGCTGACGGAGAGATAATCATAACCTGCGGCATCGGCGGCGATATCGGCGATCATCTGCTGCCCAAGCCCTTCGCGCTGGCGGGCTGGGTGGACGGCGATCCGGCTGACCCGCAGCCCGCGCAGCGTCGCCGCCAGGGGAGTGCCGCCATGCGCCGCCAGCGACTGGGCGACCAGGTTCCCCCGCGGCCGGCGAAAACCCGCCCACACCGCCCGGCTGAGTTCGGGAGAAAGTCCCCCTTCGGCCACCAGCCACAGGGCGCCCGCCACCGCACCGCCGGCGCGAGCGCAGCGGAAAGCCTGGCCTGGAGCGTCCATCATGCGCCGCAGATCGAGAGGAGAAGTGCGGTAATGCGCCCCGGATAACAGCTGGTACATCGCTTCCGGCAGCGCCGGCTGCGTTTGCCAGCTGGACTGATTGACCGCCTCCAGGACTACCTCCCCCGTCGGCGCGTCGCGAAATGCCTCATCGCTGAAGATCAGCAGCTGGCTGATGGCCGACTCCAGCGGGCAGCCTGCGGCCCAGCGGATCGGCGCGCTCAGGCTGAACAATTGCAGATAGGGCAGGCTGGCGCAAAATTTCAGCAGGAACCCGCGACCGGTGCCCTCATAACCCTGCACCGTCGTGGTAAGTAGCGTGCGGGGAAAACGGCTAACCAGCTGCCGGAGAAGCGGAGCCGGTATAGCCGCGGCCTCATCGACAATCAGCCAGGACGCCTTTTCCTTCGACGACAGCAACGCATCAGGAGCCATAAAGCGAAACGCCTCGCCGGCAAAGCTCGCCAGCACGTCGACGGCGCTGCGGGTCGGGGCGGTAACGATGGCCTCACCCGCGAGCTGGCGCAGCAGCATGCCCGCGAGGGCGGATTTCCCTCGCCCTCGTTCAGCCGTCACTGCTGCGATACCAGGCGGTAGACGCAATAATTGCCCAAGGATCGCCGCCTGTTCGGCCAGCGGGTGACCATCGGCGGGATGCCAGTCAGGGCGCCGGACGGCCAGCGGGAGCCGCGGCGAGTCCGACTGCCGCCAGAGCAGCACCTCGGGGTCGGCGATAAACTGCCGACAGCAGCGGAGAACAAAGTTGGGGGTAGAGATCGGGTCGGGCGTATCGCTCCAGCGCAGGGAGTCCTCATCCACCCGGGACGGCCAGTCGGCGAAAGAGGGCGTCAGCAGCACCAGCCAGCTTCCCGCCCGCAGCGTACCGCTCAGGGCCGCCAGGGCGGCCACATCAAACCCGCGCCGGGCATCGAAAAAGGCGTGCATCACTTCCCGCCCCAGCAGCGTCTTCAGGGCGCCAGGCGCCACGCCGGGCGCAGAAACCGGCTCGGAGCCCACCCACAGGCCATCGCCGCCGAGCCGCTCCCGCAGCGCCTGCGCCTGCTGCAGCGTCCAGGCCTCGTCGCCGCTGAGCACCAGCAGGCGGCGAATCCCCTCCCGCGCCATCTGCGCGGTGAGGTCAAGCAGCGCGTCCATCATCAGGGGCGATTACAGCGCGCTGCCGAAGGTGTTGCACTGCGCCGGGTCGCCGCTGTCGAAACCGCGTTTGAACCAGGTGTAGCGCTGTTTTGACGTTCCGTGGGTAAAGCTGTCCGGTACCACCCGCCCCTGGCTCTGCTGCTGCAGACGGTCGTCGCCGATGGCCTCGGCGGCGTTTAACGCCTCCTGCAGATCGCCGGTTTCCAGAATATCCTGCTGCTGCATATTATGCCCCCAGACGCCGGCGAAGCAGTCTGCCTGTAGCTCCATCTTAACCGACAGCCGGTTGGCTTCGGCCTCGGTGGCATGCTGCTGTTGCTGGCGAACCTTCGGCTCAATGCCCAGCAGTTTTTGTACGTGATGACCCACTTCATGGGCAATGACGTACCCCTGGGCAAAGTCGCCATCGGCGCCCAGTTTATTTTTCATCTCATCGTAGAATGACAGGTCGATATAGACCGTACTGTCGGCAGGACAGTAGAACGGCCCCATCACCGACTGGCCGGTACCGCAGCCGGTACGGGTCGCGCCGCGGTAGAGCACCAGCTTTGGCTGAGGGTACTGGCGGCCCATCTTTTCAAAAATCGGTCCCCAGGTATCTTCGGTGGTGGCCAGAATGACGGAAGTAAACTTCGCCGCTTCATCGTCTTTCGGACTGATGGAGCGCTGCGTGGAGGTCTGCTGCTGCGGCATCGGTTCGCCGGTCAACATGCCGGTCAAATCCACGCCGTAGTAGCCCGCCACCAGCACAATAATCAGCAGTACAATGCCGCCCTTCCCGCTCGGCAGACGGAAGCCGCCGCCCCCGCCGCCGCCAAACGGCGAGCCTGATTGTCCACGTCGATCTTCAACATTGTCGCTTTCGCGACGCCCTTGCCAGCGCATAAGCACCTCATTCCCTGTTATGTATCAATAGCAGAGATCGTAGGCGGTTCAGCGCAGGATTACCACAGGAAACAGCAAGAGACGCCAGAAGATGAGGCCATCTTCTGGCGGCGGGCGGGTTAGTCGAGCTTAACGCCCAGACGGTGAGCCACTTCTTCGTAGGCTTCGATCAGGCCGCCAAGGCTCTGGCGGAAGCGGTCTTTGTCCATTTTATCGAGGGTGTTTTTGTCCCACAGGCGGCTGCCGTCCGGCGAAAACTCATCGCCCAGGACCACTTCGCCTTTGAACAGACCAAACTCCAGCTTAAAGTCCACCAGAATCAGACCGGCGTCATCGAACAGCTTTTTCAGCACGTCGTTGGCTTTGTAGGTCAGCTCGCGCATCCGCGCCAGATTCTCTTTGCTCACCCAGCCGAAGGTTTCGCAATAGGAGTCGTTGACCATCGGATCGTGCATGGCATCGTTTTTCAGGAACAGATCGAACAGCGGCGGATTCAGCTCGATTCCTTCTTCAATGCCTAAACGTTTTACCAGCGAGCCTGCCGCACGGTTACGCACCACGCACTCCACCGGCACCATATCCAGTTTTTTTACCAGGCATTCGGTATCGGAGAGCAGCGCTTCCATCTGGGTAGGGATGCCCGCTTCTGCCAGTTTGCTCATAATGAAGTGGTTGAACTTGTTATTCACCATGCCTTTACGATCGAACTGCTCGATGCGCGCGCCATCACCTGCTGACGTATCGTTACGGAATTCCAGTACCAGCAGGTCCGGATTATCGGTGCTGTATACTGTCTTCGCCTTACCACGATACAACTCAGCTTGCTTTTTCATCTTTCACTACTCCAGTGATATTGAGCCTAAAAATACGTTTCCACCTATACACAAAATCATTCAAAGTGCATCGAGGCGGCAACTGAGCGAATCCCCAGGAGCTTACAAAAGTAAGTGACTGGGGTGAACGAAGGCGGCCAACAAAGAGGCAATTTGAAGGATGATGTGCATACGCACACGTTTGCGTCACTATATATTAAAAGGGCCGGATTGCTCCAGCCCTTTCGTTTACTTGTTAAATGCGGCCTGGAATACGGCTACCAAGGCGTCATTTTGCGACTGCGTCAGGGTGTGGCCTTTCGGGTCGATGAACTGCAGGCTACTGCGGTTATCGAGGTCGCCGACCTGAAGTTTGTAGTCACCGGAGGCCAGCTGCGGGTCGCGTGCGCCCAGCTCCTGCCAGCTGCTGTCAGACAGCGGCTTGTAGGTCAGCGCCATGCTGCCCTGAGAGCGCGTGCTGTCAGTCACTTTCATCCCCACTTTCTCGAGGGCGCCTGGCAGACGCTGCCACACCATGTTAAACGGCGCGCGAACAACGAGCATCGGCAGACCCGTATCGTCGGCAGCGCTCTGCACGTCGAAGGTGGCGCCCGCGCTGCGCTGTGCGGCGTTCTGGGCGCTGGTGGCGTTCATGTCCAGGCCTTCCGAAATGACGTTCAGCATGGCGGTGCTGTAGCGCTGCAGTGACGCCGGATCGGCAACCGGTTTACCCGCCTGCTCCAGATTCACCAGCTTGACCACCACCGCTTGCTGATAGCCCTGCGGTTTGACGGAGATTTGATAACGACCGCGATACTGCTGATCTTCATCAAGACGGTTCCACTCAACCCAGTCGGTGTTCAGCGTCTGGCTCGCATCATCGCGCTTGGCGATAACGTAGTTCTTCGACTGAAGAATGCTGGTAACCTGCGCCCACAGCGAACCGCTGCGGCCGTTCTCGACCATCAGCGTCGCGGTATCGCCGTTGAACTGGGTGCGGGCGCCGCTAACCAATGCCAGCGGCTGCGCCGGCGGGCGAATGTCCAGCGCCTTGCCGACCGCGCCGGTGCTGTTGGCCACCGGAATGTTGTAATCACCCACCTGAATCGGCAGGATCATCCCCGCCGGCGCGTGAAGTTCGCTCAACGGTGACGCCTGTAAATAGGCCTCATCACCGCTCACCTGACGCTTATAGCGCGAGTCGGAACTACAGGCCGCGAGGAGTAGAACCAGCGAAACACCCGCAACCTTCGCCAGGCGCGACTTCTGTACTGAGTAAGCCATCAAATCTCCCTAAACTTTACAGCAAACCGGCATGCTTCAGCGCGGCGGTAACGGCTTCACGACCCTGGTCGGTGATAGGCGTCATCGGCAAGCGCAGCGTATCGGTCGCCACAAGACCCAACGCCTTGCATCCCCATTTCACCGGGATAGGATTGGGTTCGACAAATAATTTTGTATGCAATGGCATCAGACGCTGGTTAATCGCCCGGGCTTCGGCAAATTGACCCGCCAGCGCCAGACGGCACATGTCGGCCATTTCGCGCGCCGCCACGTTGGCGGTGACGGAAATCACGCCCACGCCGCCGAGCTGCATGAAGTCCATACCGGTCGCATCGTCACCGCTCAGCAGAATAAAGTCGTCTGAAACCAGCTCTTTGATCTGGTGAACGCGACTTAAGTTCCCTGTAGCTTCCTTAATACCGACAATATTTTTAATTTCCGCCAGACGGCCAACGGTTTCCGGCAGCATATCGCAACCGGTACGGGACGGCACATTATACAGAATTTGCGGCAGGTCAGTATGTTCGGCGATAGCTTTAAAGTGCTGGAACAGGCCTTCCTGGGTAGGACGGTTATAATAAGGAGTGACCGTCAGGCAGCCGACAACGCCGCTGTCGTTAAAACGCTTGGTCAGGCTAATCGCCTCTGCGGTTGCATTGGCTCCCGTTCCAGCGATCACCGGGATACGCCCGTCAGCCAGTTCCAGCGTCATCATCACCACGTCGCCGTGCTCTTCATGGCTCAGCGTTGCGGATTCACCGGTAGTCCCTACCGAAACGATCGCCGAGGTTCCGTTGGCGACATGGTAATCAATCAGTTTTTTCAGGCTTGTCCGGCAGACATTACCGTTTTCATCCATCGGCGTGACAAGCGCTACAATACTTCCCGTGAACATGGGCCATCCTCAGAGCAGAAGTGCGACAAGATTCTCAATGTTACGTTTGGAGCTGCAATAAAAGCAAGAGACCCGACGCCATCAGGGATGTTGTATGGCGGTTTTTTTTATGCTTTCCTAATGTTACCTCACCTTTTTAAAGGAAGAACAGGTTTGACAGCCTCATTACAACACTATCTGGTTATTACCGCCCTGGGGGCTGACCGTCCCGGCATCGTGAATACGATCACTCGCCACGTCAGCAGCTGCGGTTGTAATATCGAAGACAGCCGGCTGGCCATGCTCGGTGATGAGTTTACGTTTATCATGCTGCTTTCCGGGTCGTGGAATGCGATTAACCTGATCGAATCAACCCTGCCGCTGAAAGGCGCGGAGCTGGAGCTGTTGATCGTGATGAAACGCACCACCGCGCGCCCCCCGCAGGCCATGCCAAACACCGTCTGGGTCCAGGTTGAGGTGCCGGACTCACCGCATATCATCGAGCGCTTCACTGCCCTGTGCGATACATGGAATATGAATATCGCGGAACTGGTTTCCCGCACGCAGCCGGGAGACGGTGATTCCGCGCAGCTTTTTATTCAGATAACTGCCCACAGTCCTGCGACGCAAAATGCAGCAAATATCGAACAAGCGTTCAAAGCCCTATGTACAGAACTCAACGCACAAGGCAGTATTAACATCGTTAATTATTCACAGCATGATGAACAGGATGGAGTTTAACCCATGACCCCACTGAAAGCCGGTGATCTTGCACCGAAATTTAGCTTACCGGACCAGGACGGCGAGGAAGTAAATTTAACCGACTTCCAGGGACAGCGTGTCCTGGTTTATTTTTACCCGAAGGCCATGACCCCGGGCTGCACCGTCCAGGCGTGCGGCTTGCGCGACAACATGGACGACCTGAAGAAAGCCGGTGTGGAAGTGCTGGGCATCAGCACCGATAAACCGGAAAAGCTCTCCCGCTTCGCCGAAAAAGAGCTGCTGAACTTTACGCTGCTGTCTGATGAAAACCATCAGGTTTGCGAGCAGTTTGGCGTCTGGGGCGAAAAATCTTTTATGGGGAAAACCTACGACGGGATCCACCGTATCAGCTTCCTCGTCGATGCCGATGGCAAAATCGAACACGTCTTTGATGACTTCAAAACCAGCAATCACCACGACGTGGTGCTGAACTGGCTGAAAGAAAACGCCTGATGCAAAGCAAGACGCCGGGTGAGAGAACCTCGCCCGGCGTCTTTTTTTATCCTCAATGCCTTAGTCGTCGTCGACCACCAGGCCATCCGGCCAGGCATGCACCACCGCTTTAATCAACGTGGCCAGCGGAATGGCGAAGAAGACGCCCCAGAACCCCCACAAACCGCCAAAGATCACCACCGACAGGATAATCACCAGCGGGTGCAGATTCACCGCTTCCGAGAACAGCACCGGGACCAGCAGATTGCCGTCAAGCCCCTGAATAATCAGATAGACCGCGAACAGACTCCAGAACTCGGTGCCCGCGCCAAACTGAAACAGCGCCACCCCCACCACCGGAATGGTCACCACAAATGCACCAATATAGGGGATCAGCACCGAGAAGCCCACCAGCACCGCCAACAGCAGCGAGTAGTTGAGGCCGAAAAGGATGAAGCCTATCCAGGTGGCGACGCTGACGACAATCATCTCCAGCACCTTACCGCGAATGTAGTTGGTGATTTGCTGGTTCATCTCCTTCCATACCTGCCCGGCCAGGCCGCGGTTGCGCGGCAGCACGCGGCGTACCGCGTTGAGCATCTGCTCTTTATCCTTCAGCAGGAAGAAGACCATCAGCGGCACCAGCACCAGATACACCGCCAGCGTAAGCAGCCCCACCAGCGAGGCGAGAGAATACTTGACCACTGAGTCGCCCACCGTCAGCATCCGGGTGCGCATATTTTCCGCCATCGCATCGATGATGCCGGCATCCATTAACGCCGGATAGCGCCGCGGCAGCGTGGCGGCAAAATCAGAGAGCTTGTTGAGCATGCCCGGCATATCGCGGATAAGGTAGATCCCCTGCTGCCAGGCCACCGGCAGCACCACGAAGGCCAGCAACAGCAGGATGCCCACGAAGAGGATCAGCACCAGCGAGGTCGCCCAGGTGCGCGACAGACCGATGCGCTCCAGGCGCACGGTCGGCCACTCCAGCAAATAGGCCAGCACGATAGCCACCAGTAACGGGGCCAGCAGGCCGCTGAAAAAGAACATGATGCCGAAACCGGCAAGCAAAATAACCAGCAGCGCTATCGCCTCAGGGTCGCTGAATCGACGGCGGTACCACTGCATTAACATCTCGAGCATAAAACCTTCCCTGAAGCGCAAAGCGGCGACAAACGGAGGAATTGTATCGAAATGTCACAAAAAAGACTTCGCTTTTTGATGCGCAGCAGACAAACCCGTCTCCGCCGTGAAGAACCTATTTTCAATGTGTCTAACGCCAGCTAAACTCGCTGGGATGCGGCCAGGGAACATTGCGTCGCACAATCGGTCAAACTGGCACACCCACATTACAGGACAGAGGTTATGTTCAGGCAGTTGAAGAAAACGCTGGTGGCGACCGTGATCGCGTCGCTGACGCTGGGTTCGTTAGGCCCTGCTTTTGCTGACTCCGCAGATACCCTGCCGGACATGGGGACCTCCGCAGGAAGCACGCTGTCGATTGGTCAGGAAATGCAGATGGGGGATTACTACGTCCGCCAGCTGCGCGGCAGCGCGCCGCTGATCAACGACCCTCTGCTGGTGCAATACATCAACGGGCTGGGCATGCGTCTGGTCTCGCATGCGAATTCGGTGCGCACCCCGTTCCACTTCTATTTGATTAATAACGACCAAATCAACGCCTTCGCCTTCTTCGGCGGCAATGTGGTCCTCCACTCGGCCCTGTTCCGCTATTCCGATAATGAGAGCGAACTGGCCTCTGTCATGGCGCACGAAATTTCCCACGTTACGCAGCGGCATCTTGCCCGCGCAATGGAAGATCAGAAGCGCAATGCGCCGCTGACCTGGGTCGGCGCGCTGGGTTCAATTCTGCTGGCGATGGCCAGCCCGCAGGCCGGGATGGCGGCGCTGACCGGGACGCTGGCTGGTACCCAACAGGGCATGATCAGCTTCACCCGCCAGAACGAAGAAGAGGCCGACCGGATTGGTATTCAGGTTCTGCAACGCTCGGGATTCGACCCGCAGGCCATGCCGATGTTTATGGGTAAACTGCTTGATGAGTCGCGCTACTCGACGCGGCCGCCTGAAATGCTGCTCACCCACCCCCTGCCGGAAAGCCGGCTTGCCGATGCTCGTAACCGCGCCAACCAGATGCGCCCGGTTGTCGTGCAGTCCTCAGCGGACTTCTATCTGGCGAAGGCGCGTACCCTCGGAATGTACACCAACGGCGACAATAAGCTAGGCACCGATCTGCTCAACGCCTGGGATAAAGGC
Organism: Klebsiella sp. 54; assembly: GCF_018223875.1. Lineage (NCBI taxonomy): Bacteria > Pseudomonadati > Pseudomonadota > Gammaproteobacteria > Enterobacterales > Enterobacteriaceae > Klebsiella > Klebsiella sp. 54. Next base: position 105,247 of record NZ_JAGRRA010000010.1, on the reverse strand, counting down.
AATATCCGCCAGCAGCATGCCGCGCAGTATGGCCGCGCCCTGCTGGCGATGGAAAGCAACAACTTTGACCAGGCGCGCAAAACGCTGCAGCCGCTGCTCAGCGCCGATCCGCAAAATCCCTGGTATCTCGATCTGGCCACCGATATCGACCTCGGGCAGAAGAAAACCGGCGACGCCATCAACCGTCTTAAAAACGCTCGTGAACTGCGCACCAATCCGGTGCTGCAGTTGAACCTGGCCAACGCCCTCCTGCAGGGCGGACAGCCCGGGGAAGCGGCGACCATCCTGAATCGTTATACCTTTACCTATAAAGAGGATGGCAACGGCTGGGACCTGCTGGCTCAGGCGGAAGGCGCCCTGGGCAATCGCGACCAGGAGCTGGCGGCGCGGGCAGAAAGCATGGCGCTGGTCGGCCAGCTGGAACAGGCGATTTCCCTGCTCAGCAGCGCCAGCTCGCAAGTGAAACTCGGTAGTCTGCAGCAGGCCCGCTACGATGCCCGCATCGACCAGCTACGTGAGCTACAGGCCCGCTTCCGCCCCTACCAAAAAATGTAAGGAGACCCCATGACCGACGCGGTAAAAATTTACCATAACCCACGCTGCTCGAAGAGCCGCGAAACGCTGAGCCTGTTGAAGAGCCACGGCATCGATCCTGAGGTGGTGCTTTATCTTGAGACGCCACCGGATGCCGGGACGCTGCGTCAACTGCTGCAGCTGCTGGGTATGGAGAGCCCCCGCGAGCTCATGCGCCAGAAAGAGGATCTGTATAAATCGCTCAATCTTGCCGACCCGGCGCTCAGCGACGCGGCGCTGATACAGGCGATGGTCGCCAATCCTAAGCTTATCGAACGCCCCATTGTCGTTAGCCGCGGCCAGGCGCGTATTGGCCGACCGCCGGAGCAGGTCCTCGAGATCGTAAGCTAACCCACCCGCGCCGCGCTATCGCGGCGCTTTTTTACGTAGCCGATTCCAGATCTTCCACGCCAATACCTCCCGCCCGCCTTGCAGTGCTACTGTTCATCTATCGCTCAATCCACTGGACGGATGAACATGAAAAAACCAACCTCAACGCCTCATGATGCCGTATTTAAGAGCTATCTCTCCCATCCTGATACCGCCCGCGATTTTCTGCGGCTGTACCTGCCCGAGACGCTGCTTAAGGTGTGCGATCTGCATACGCTGCATCTCGAGTCCGGGCATTTTGTCGAAGACGATCTGCGTCCCTTTTACGCCGACATTCTGTATTCCCTGAAAACCACGGCGGGAGACGGCTATATTTATGCGCTTATCGAACACCAGAGCACGCCCGATCGGCATATGGCCTTTCGTCTGATGCGCTACGCCATCGCCGCCATGCAGCGCCACCTTGATGCCGGCCACGATCGGCTGCCGCTGGTGATCCCTGTTCTCTTCTACCACGGTCTGGTGAGCCCCTACCCGTTCTCGCTGCGCTGGCTCGATGAATTCGTCGCTCCGGAGCTGGCCGGCCACCTTTATCACGGGGCGTTTCCGCTGGCGGACATTACCGTCATTCCGGATGACGACATTGCCACCCATCAGCGCATGGCGACGCTGGAGTTACTGCAAAAACATATTCGACAACGCGATCTGGCGCAGCTCCTCGACAAGCTGAGCGAATTATTATTGACTGGTCTGGCGACGGAATCGCAGGTACAAGCCCTGATGCACTATCTGGTGCAGGCAGGCAACGCGCGAGAGCCGATCAAGTTCATTCGCGAGCTGGCGTTACGTACGCCGCAGCACAAGGAGACGTTGATGACAATTGCGGAATATCTGGAACAACAGGGCCTGGCGCAGGGCCTGGCGCAGGGCCGTCAGGAAGGCCGGAAGGAAGAGGCGCAGCGTATCGCCGCCGCTATGCTACACAGTGGCCTGGCGCGCGATCTGGTCGCCCGGTTGACCGGGCTGACGGAGGAGGAACTGACTCCGCAGGCGGACTAGAGTTTAAGGATCTCTTTCACGAAGGGGATCGTCAGCTTGCGCTGAGCGGTAATCGAGGCATGATCCAGCTGATCGAGGGTCATAAACAGCGAGCGCATTTCGCGATCCAGCCGCTTCAGCAGGAAGCGGCAAACGTCCTCCGGCATCTCGAAGCCGCGCAGTCTGGCACGCAGCTGCAGGGCCTGCAGCTTGTCTTCATCCGACAGCGGCTGCAACTTATAGATCTGCCCCCAGTCAAGCCGCGAGGCGAGATCCGGCAGACCAAGATTCAGTTGCCGCGGCGGCCGATCCCCGGTGATCAGCAGACGGGTTTTACCTGATTCCAGGATCCGGTTGTAGAGATTAAAGATGGCCATTTCCCAGGGCTCATCCCCGGCGACGCACTCGATGTTATCGATGCAGACCAGCGCCAGCTGTTCCATCCCCTCCAGCACCTCCGGCACAAACCAGGTGCGTTTATCCAGCGGCACGTAGCCCACGGCATCCCCGCGCTGGGAAAGCTCGGCGCAGGCGGCGTGTAACAGGTGGCTGCGACCCGCCCCTTCACGTGACCAGATATAAATATACCCGCTGTGTTCCTGGCGCAGTACATTCTGGAGGGCAGCAAGTAGGGAAGGATTATCACCCGGCCAGAAACTCGCGAAGGTTTCGTCGTCAGGAAGATACAGTGGCAAAGAGAGCTGTGCCGGTGCGTTCAGATGGACCTCAACATAGGCTTACAGAAAAACGCGAAGAGTTTATCACAGATTTAGGTCCGGAGAGAACCGGGCGGGATCGCCGCCCGGTCAGACGATCGTTATTTAACCTCTTCGCTATCCGCGGCGTCGAGAACCACCTCTTCCGGACGCAGGACGCTGATAAGCTTGAAAATCAGGCTGAGTGCGATACCGACGATGGTGGCCAGCGCCATCCCTTTCAGCTCAGCGGCACCGATGTGCACTTTGGCACCGCTGACGCCGATGATCAGGATCACGGAGGTGAGAATCAGATTCTGCGCCTTGCTGTAATCCACCTTCGATTCAATCAGTACGCGGATCCCTGAGGCGCCGATTACCCCGTACAGCAGCAGCGACACGCCGCCCATCACCGGCACCGGGATGATCTGGATCGCCGCCGCCAGTTTGCCGACGCAGGAGAGCAGAATCGCAATGATCGCCGCGCCACCGATAACCCAGGTACTGTAGACGCGGGTAATCGCCATCACGCCGATATTTTCCCCGTAGGTGGTGTTAGGCGTCGAGCCGAAGAAGCCGGAAACGATCGTCGACAGGCCATTGGCAAACATCGAACGATGCAGGCCCGGGTCGCGGATCAGATCGCGTTTGACGATATTAGCCGTCACCACCAGGTGACCGACGTGCTCGGCAATCACCACCAGCGCAGCGGGCAGAATGGTGAAGATGGCGAACCATTCAAAACGCGGCGTGTAGAAGGTTGGCAGCGCGAACCAGTGCGCTTCGGCGATCGGGGTGGTATCGACCACGCCCATCACAAACGACAGCGCATAGCCCACCAGAACGCCAATCAGGATCGGGATAATCGCCAGGAAGCCGCGGAACAGGACCGAACCAAACACCGTCACCGCCAGGGTCACCATCGAGATAATAATGGTTTTACTGTCCGGCGACTGGCCGTCGGCCGGCAGCAGCCCGGCCATGTTGGCCGCCACGCCCGCCAGCTCCAGACCGATAACCGCCACGATGGCCCCCATCGCCGCCGGGGGGAACATCACATCCAGCCAGCCGGTACCGGCTTTTTTGACAATAAAGGAGACGAGGCAGAACAGCACGCCGCACATAATGAAACCGCCAAGCGCCACTTCATAGCCCAGCGGCAGCAGGAGCAGCACCGGAGAGATAAAGGCGAAACTCGATCCCAGATACGCCGGAATTTTGCCTTTACAGATAAAGAGGTACAGCAGCGTACCAATACCGTTGAACAGCAGCACGGTGGCCGGGTTGATGTGGAACAGGATTGGCACCAGCACCGTTGCGCCAAACATGGCAAACAGGTGCTGCAAACTAAGCGGGATAGTCTGTAAAAGCGGCGGTCTTTCACTCACCCCGATAGCACGGCGCGTCATAGTGTTTTCCTCTGAGATGGTTAGTTATGTGTGTTTTATTCAAAAAAAAGCCGACTCTCAAAGTCGGCTTATTTATCGTTATGCGATTATTTCGTACCAAAGATCTTGTCGCCGGCATCGCCGAGACCGGGAATGATGTACCCGTGCTCGTTCAGTCCCTTATCGACAGAGGCGGTGTACAGCTCAACGTCCGGGTGCGCTTTCTCCAGCGCGGCAATTCCTTCCGGCGCCGCCACTAGTACCAGCACCTTGATGCTGGTGCAGCCGGCGTTTTTCAGCAGATCGATAGTGGCGATCATCGACCCACCGGTGGCCAGCATCGGGTCAACCACCAGCGCCATACGCTCATCGATGTTGGACACCAGCTTCTGGAAGTAAGGTACCGGCTCGAGGGTCTCTTCATTGCGATAAATACCCACCACGCTGATACGCGCGCTCGGCACGTGCTCAAGTACCCCTTCCATCATGCCGAGGCCTGCGCGCAGGATTGGCACGACGGTAATTTTCTTGCCCTTGATCTGCTCAACTTCCACCGGGCCGTTCCAGCCTTCGATGGTCACTTTCTCGGTCGCCAGATCGGCGGTGGCTTCATAAGTCAGTAAGCTGCCCACTTCAGAGGCGAGTTCACGGAAGCGTTTGGTGCTGATGTCGTGCTCGCGCATCAGGCCCAGCTTGTGTTTGACGAGTGGGTGTTTGACTTCCACAATCTTCATTCTCTTTCTCCTCTGAGGGGCAGCCACAAAAAAAATCGCGGGATTATACCGCTTTTTTCGGATTAGGCCATACCCATCTTGCTTGACGTATATCAAGCAAAGTGATTTAGAGACAAAAAAACCGGAGGCGAGGCTCCGGTTTTAGCGCGGGGTTCTGCCGGGCGGCGCTAACGCTTACCCGGACCGCAAACCCCGCCGGCCCGATAAGCGCAGCGCCACGGGGGAATTATAGCTGCTCCCCGTTGCTGGCAATCACCTTCTTATACCAGTCGAACGACTTCTTCTTACTGCGCTCCAGCGTGCCGTTGCCTTCATTATCTTTATCCACGTAGATAAAGCCGTAGCGTTTTTTCATCTCCCCCGTTCCGGCGGAAACCAGATCGATACAGCCCCACGGGGTATAACCCATCAGATCGACGCCATCCTCGACCACCGCCTTTTTCATCTCCGCTATATGCGCGGAGAGATAATCGATACGGTACTGGTCATCCACGGTGCCGTCCGCTTCACGAACATCGATCGCGCCAAAACCGTTTTCGACAATAAACAGCGGTAGCTGATAGTGATCCCAGAACCAGTTCAGAGAATAGCGCAGGCCGACCGGGTCAATCTGCCAGCCCCAGTCCGACTTTTTCACGTACGGGTTGGAGACCAGGCTGGTGGTTTCATCATAATCGAGCAAGGGGTTGTCTTCGGTGGCTTTGGTGGCGAAGGACATATAGTAGCTAAAGCCGATGTAGTCGACACAGCCTTCGTTTAACGCCTGACGATCGGCTTCGGTGATGTCCAGGCTAAAGCCGCGGCGGGCAAAATAGTTGAGCAGATGCTGCGGATAGCGGCCGCGCACGTGGACATCGGTGAACCAGTACCGACGGTGCATGGCGTTCATCGCCATCATCATATCGTCCGGCGCGCAGGTCAGCGGATAGATAGGGCACATGGCGATCATGCAGCCTATCTGCAGAGCAGGGTTGATCTCGCGCGCCGCTTTCACCGCCAGGGCGCTGGCCACCAGCTCATAATGTGCGGCCTGGTACATTACCGGTTCCCGATCTTCACCCGGTAAATACTTCAGACCGGAGTTGGTGAAAGGGGCAAAGTCCTCATGGTAGTTAGCCTGGTTGTTGATCTCGTTGAAGGTCATCCAGTACTTCACTTTATGCTGATAGCGGGTGAAGACGCCCCTGGCGAAGCGCACGAAAAAGTCGATCAGCTTGCGGTTACGCCAGCCGCCGTACTCGGTGACCAGGTGATAGGGCATTTCAAAATGCGACAGCGTAATGACCGGTTCAATACCGTGTTTCAGACATTCGTCGAACAGATCGTCATAAAACTGCAGGCCAGCCTCGTTCGGCTCCTGTTCATCGCCCTGCGGGAAAATACGCGTCCAGGCAATCGAGGTGCGGAAACATTTGAAGCCCATTTCGGCAAACAGCGCCAGGTCCTGCGGGTAGCGATGATAAAAATCGATCGCCTCATGGTTCGGGTAGTTTTTCCCCGCCACCACGCCGTCGGTGATTTCCCGCGGCACGCCGTGGGCGCCGGCGGTCATCACATCCGCCACGCTGACCCCCTTGCCCCCCTCCTGCCAGCCGCCCTCTAACTGATGCGCCGCCACCGCGCCGCCCCACAGAAAACCTTCTTTAAATCCGGACATAGTCTCTCCCTAAGGTCGATCGTCGCCAGGCGAACGATAGTGCTGATTGAAATGGTAAACCGCGCCAATCAGGCCGGCATCGTTGCCGTGACTGACGGTATCGAGATAGTCGGCAATGCCGAACCAGGCCAGATGCTGGCGCAGCAGCGTCAGAAATCCAGGACGTTCCACAACGCCGCCGCCGATAAAAATGGTCTGCGGATCGAAGATATTGACGAGGTTATAAAGGCCATGGCCCAGGCCATTGAAGAACTCGGCGACCAGACGCTGGCAAACCGGGTCGCCGGCGTCATAGCGGTCAAAAATCATTTCGCCAGTGACGCTATCCAGCGGCGCGCCAATATGTTCTGCATAGCGATAGCGCAGCACCCGCAGGGTGCAGTTTTCATTCATCGAGTAGCGACGGGGATCGCGTCCGCCGGGACGATCGGTAAGCATATAGCCGAACTCGCCGGCGCGAAAACGCGCCCCGTGGATCAGCTGATGTTGGCAAAAAATCGCTCCACCGATGCCAGTGCCGATAGTGAGCACCAGAAAATTGGCCATCTCCGCCGCTTTACCCTGCCAGCGCTCGGCAAGCAGCACACAGTTGGCGTCGTTTTCCACCGAGACCGGCAGCCCGGTTCGCGTCTCGAGCCATGATTTCATGGCGAAGTTATCAAAGCGACGGATAGCGCCGCCCATGGTGATAAATCCGCTGTGCGGATCGACATAGCCCGGCGCGCTGATGGCAATGCCTTCGCATGACGGGTGGGCCGCCAGCCACGACAGCATGGTCTGTAAGATATGATCGCCATCGCTGTCATTGATTGACTGCTTCGCGGTTTCCAGCAGCCTTCCGTCGCGGGTCATGACGCCCATCTTTAACGCGGTGCCACCGATATCAAATGCCGCAATCTTCATTCATCCCTCCCCTGTCGAACATAAATCACCGGTAATCCATAAGGCGATCAATCACAGAAACCGGTTTCAGTAATATGATGGGGATTACCTGACACTGAGGCAAGCACAAGGCTGTACCCGGTTTCATTTTCGTGAGCAGTATCAAATTTGACCATCCGCCAACGGTTTTACGCCGACTGTAAAGCAGGCTCGCAAACGTTTGCTTTCCCTGTTAGAATTGCGCCGATTTTTCTTGCTTACCGCAAACGCGTGGAGACTTCGCAGTGACCGACAAAACCTCTCTCAGCTATAAAGATGCCGGCGTGGATATTGATGCAGGCAACGCTCTCGTCGACCGTATTAAGGGCGTGGTGAAGAAAACCCGTCGCCCGGAAGTGATGGGTGGACTGGGCGGATTCGGCGCGCTGTGCGCACTGCCGCAGAAATACCGCGAGCCGGTACTGGTCTCCGGCACCGACGGCGTCGGTACCAAGCTGCGTCTGGCAATGGATCTGAAGCGTCACGACACCATCGGCATCGACCTGGTCGCCATGTGCGTGAACGACCTGGTGGTTCAGGGCGCTGAACCGCTGTTTTTCCTTGATTACTACGCCACCGGTAAACTGGACGTCGATACCGCAGCCAGCGTCATCAACGGCATCGCCGAAGGCTGCCTGCAGTCCGGTTGCGCGCTGGTGGGCGGTGAGACCGCAGAGATGCCGGGGATGTACCACGGCGAAGATTACGACGTGGCGGGTTTTTGCGTCGGGGTGGTGGAAAAATCAGAAATCATCGACGGCAGCAAAGTCGCTGACGGCGATGTGCTGGTGGCGCTGGCCTCCAGCGGCCCGCACTCTAACGGCTATTCGCTGGTGCGTAAGATTATTGAAGTTAGCGGCGTTGACCCACAGACCACCGACCTTGACGGCAAACCGCTGGCCGACCATCTGCTGGCGCCGACCCGCATCTATGTGAAATCGGTTCTCGACCTTATTGCCAGCGTTGACGTCCACGCCATCGCCCATCTGACCGGCGGCGGCTTCTGGGAAAACATCCCGCGCGTACTGCCGGACAACACCCAGGCGGTGATTGATGAGTCTTCCTGGCAGTGGCCGTCCGTTTTCAACTGGCTGCAAACCGCCGGTAACGTCAGCCAGCATGAGATGTACCGTACCTTTAACTGCGGCGTGGGGATGGTTATCGCCCTGCCGGCAGCAGAAGCAGACAAGGCCATTGCCCTGCTGAACGAGAAAGGTGAAAACGCGTGGAAAATCGGGTATATCAAAGCCTCCGATTCCGAACAGCGTGTGGTCATTGCATGAAAAACATTGTGGTGCTGATTTCCGGTAGCGGCAGTAATTTGCAGGCGATCATCGACGCCTGTGGCCGGAAACAGATAAACGGCACCCTGCGTGCGGTATTCAGTAACAAGGCCGATGCGTTCGGCCTTGAGCGCGCGCGCGCGGCCGGGATCCCGGCCCACGCGCTGGCGCAAAGTCAGTTTGCCGACCGGGAAGCGTTCGATCGTCAGCTGATGCATGAAATTGACGCCTACGCCCCGGATCTGGTGGTGCTGGCGGGCTATATGCGTATCCTTAGCCCGGCCTTTGTCAGCCACTATCAGGGACGACTGCTGAACATCCACCCTTCGTTACTGCCGAAGTATCCTGGCCTGCATACCCATCGCCAGGTGTTGGAAAACGGTGACGAGGAGCATGGGACCTCGGTGCACTTCGTCACCGATGAGCTGGATGGCGGTCCGGTTATCCTGCAGGCCAAAGTGCCGGTCTTTGCTGGCGACAGCGAGGAAGAGGTCACGGCGCGGGTACAGACCCAGGAACATGCCATTTATCCGCTGGTGATCAGCTGGTTCGTCGAGGGGCGTCTGCGCATGGTGGGCAACCACGCCTGGCTGGATGAACGACAGCTTCCCCCCCAGGGCTATGCCGCTGAAGAATAAGCACGTCTCGCCCCGGTCATTGCCGGGGCTACTTTCTCACTTCTCCCCGGTTATTTATCTGTGTTTTCCAGGCAAAGTGCGTTGTGGTTCCACCCCGCAGGCAATGGCGTCGGCCGCTGGTAATCAAACTCACGTAGCGTCAGGTCAGTCACGCCGTTGGCATACATCACCGGCAGCCCTCCCGGGTAAGGCTCAACCCCCCAGGCACGGCCGCTGTGCGGATTCAGACACCAGGCATTATCCATGCCCATGCCGGTTGGCGACTGCGGGTTACACGGCGGACGCACATCATAAAGTCCCTGCTCCGCCTGTGGATTAAGCTTCTGGTGGAGCTGGATGCCGTCAAAAAGAATGCGCTGGATCAGGCCCGCTGGTTCACTATGCAAATTAATCGCCCCTTCACACTCCCCGACCAGACCGCGAAACTGGATCCGAGTGATGGCGCCGGGGGCGATAGCCGGATCGCGATGGCGTGCGGAAAGAAAAACCGGATCCGCCTCCCCCCAGTGACAGGCTGGCGCGCTCACGCAAACAAACGCTATGTTGCTGAAGATCATCCGCCGCAGCTGGCCGCCGTCGCGGGATAGCAAGCCGATCCCGCGATTGGAATCAAAGATGGTGCAGTTGCTGACCAGCACATCTTCAATATCCTGCCAGGTTTCCGTACCGACTTTTAAGGCGCAGCTTTTCGACCGCAGCGTACAGTTCACGATCGTAACCTGACGCAGCGGACGCTGAATATGCGCAGGCTTGGCCGTGGTTTTCAGACAGATAGCGTCATCGGCGGCGCTGAAATAGCAGTTGGCGATATGCACCTGCTGGCAGCTGTCGATATCCAGCGCGTCGGTATTGGCCATCGTCAAATCGTTATCCACGGTAATCCCGTCAATCGTCACGCCGATACACGAGACCAGATGTATGGTCCACATCGGCGCATGGCGCACGGTAATATTTTCCAGTCGCACGCCGCGGCAGTTCTCCAGCAAAATGATGCGCGGCCGCCGCTCGACGGGCTGGCGGTACCCCATGGCATCGACATCCCGGGAAAACCAGCCGTCGGCGCTACCGTAGATTTCACCGCCGCCACAGATACTCACATTTTGCGCATCGAGAGCATAAAGAAAGGCCCGGTGGGAGCACTCTGCCTGGCTCAGCGCGACCGCTTGGGTAAAATCATCGCCGTTTTCGCTGACGATCAGCTTGGCGCCCGGCGACAGCCACAGGCAGGTATTTGACCCTATCCGCAAGCCGCCGAGCGCGTACCTGCCGTGATCGACCACCAGCGTACCTCCTCCGGCCTCCGCCAGCTCGTCCAGCGCCTGTTGAAAGAGAGCGGTATCGGGAGTGACGCCATCCGCGTGGGGATGGCGCTGAGAAAGATGAATATTCATAGCGTATCCTGAAAATCAAACAGGCAGCTATCACACCATCTCCTGCCCGACCAGCGTAGGGGAGAAACTGCCCGCGGGGCAATATCTGCGCAGCATTTCACATTCACCAGGTCCGTCCGGGATAAAATGTGATGGATAACGCAAATCCTGCGCGGCCAACCGCGAAAAGCGTACTCTCCACACAGTTCCCGCCCGCGGCCATCGCGTCAGCCGTGAGCCATATCACGGGATTTATTTCATTTCATCGCCATTTGGCAGGCTGCTCGCAGAACGGCGCAAAATCCCCGTATCCGGCATTTTCGCCCCCGCCCCCCTCTTTTACTGTGCAACCTCGCTTTCCTTACCAAAGAGATACGCTTATGACGAGGACAGTAACCCCAACGCGAGAAGTCAAAACCCGCAATATCCTCTGCTGGGGGATGGGTGATATTTTCGGTAGCGGCGCGATGACCATTACCGGCCTGTGGCTGCTCTACTTCTATATTGAGGTCGCCGGGCTCTCCCCCGCCGCCGCCGCCTCCATTTTCGCCATCGCCAAAATCTGGGATGGGATCACCGATCCGGTGATGGGCTACATCACTGACAACATCCGCACCCGCTGGGGACGCCGGCGGATTTTCTTTATTCTCGGCGCGCCGATGTCGCTCTGTTTCGCCCTGATGTGGGTGAGCGGTTTCGGTTACGCCTGGTACCTCGGCACTTATTTACTTTTCAGCACCGTGTTTACGCTACTGATGGTGCCTTACGATACACTGCCGGCAGAAATGACCTCGCGCTACGATCTGCGCTCTAAGATGTCGGGCGCGAGGATGCTGTTCGCGCAGGCGACGGCCTTTCTCGCCGCGCTGATCCCCGGGCAAATCATGGCTCACGTCGCCGACCAATCGCAGGCATTTCTCTATATCGGCATCGTCTTCGCCCTGCTCTTCGCCCTGCCGTGGATTTTTGTCTGGCGCGGCACCTGGGAGCGCGACGCTCTTCCGCCACCGCAGGCCCGCCAGGGGTTGCTTAAAACCCTGGGGTCGTTATACCGGGAGATGGCTTCAACGTTTCATCTGCGCACTTTCCGCATTCATATCATGATGTACGTCGGCGGCGCGGTGGCGTTGGATATTTTCGGCTCGCTGTTTATGCATTACATGACCTATGTATTGCGCGTCGGGACCTCCCTGGCATCGCAGGCGATGAGCCTGATGACGCTGTTTCAGTTCTTCGCCATCCCGTTCTTCACCTTGCTGTGCATTCGCGTTGGCAACGGCAATGCCTATAAGCTGGCCATTGCGCTGATCCTCTGCGCTTTGCTGTGGTTCAGCCAGCTTAGCGCCGGCTTTAGCCATCTCTCCTGGCTGCTGCTCGGCGGTGCGGTGGTAATGGGCGTCGCCCGCGGGGGAACCTATCTCATTCCGTGGAACGTCTATAACTTTCTGCCGGATGTCGATGAGGCCTATACCGGCGTGCGCCGCGAGGGAATTTACGCCGGCGTGATGATGCTGACGCGCAAGTTCTCCCAGGCGCTGGCGCTGTTTATCGTCGGACTGGCGCTGGAGGCGTTTGGCTTCACCAAGGGCGCTGAAGCGCAGAACGCCGCCGCCCTTAACGGCATCTGGTGGGTTTTCCTGGTGGGCCCCGGCCTGCTGGCGATCCTGGCCATGTATGGCGCATTTCGTTTCCGCTTAAGCCAGCCGCGCCATCAAATTCTGATTAACGAGCTGGAGCGCCTGCGCGCTGGCGGCCATCCGCAGGATGCCAGCCCGCAGACGCGAGAAACTATTGAACTACTAACCGGTCATCCGCACCGCAATGCCCGCTGGCAACACGCCGTCTTACCGCAAGGGAGTGATTATGTCGCAGAAAAGCAACCGTCCTGAACTCCTTCAGCGTATTGAAGCGCTGATCGATAACCTAACCGCCATTAACGATAAGAGCGGCCAGTATCTGCAGCGGCTGGCCGATGGCCGGGTCATTGATACGAAAGGCTGGGAGGGCTGGGAATGGACGCACGGCATCGGTCTGTTCGGACTGTTTCGCTATCAGCAGTTGACCGGTTCCCCCCGCGCCCGTCAGCTGATTGACGACTGGTTCAGCGCCCGCTTCGCCGAGGGAACGCCGGAGAAAAACATCAATACGGCTTGTCCGTTCTTAACGCTGGCGCTGCGCTACCAGCAGGCGCCGCGCAGCGACTGGCGCGCCTACCTCGACTGCTGGGGCGAAGCCATCTATCGCCAGATGCCACGCACCGATGAAGGCTGTCTGCAGCATGTCACCTATGAGAGCGCGCATCAGCAACAAATCTGGGACGATACGCTGATGATGGCGGTATTGCCTCTGGCCATACTGGGCAAAATGTTTGATAAACCGCGCTGGGTGGAAGAGGCCATCTACCAGTTTTTACAGCATCTGCACTATCTCAGCGACCGCCAGAGCGGCCTGTGGTATCACGGCTGGCATTTCGCCGGCCGACACCACTTCGCCGGCGCTCTGTGGGCCCGAGGCAACAGCTGGATAACCCTGGCGATCCCGGAGCTGCTGGAGATGCTCGATCTCGACGAGCATGATGCTGTTTACCGGCAATTGCAAAATACCCTGCAGATACAGGTCGCCGCGCTTGCCCGCTGCCAGAGTGACAACGGTTTGTGGCCAACGCTGCTCAACGACCCCGACAGCTATCTGGAAGCCTCGGCGACCGCCGGGTTTGCCGCCGGCATCTTCAAAGCGATACGCCTCGGCTATCTGGAAGCGGATTATCTGCCGGTGGCCGAGCGCGCGTGCGAAGGAATTATCGACCATATTTCACCACAGGGTGAACTGTTGCAGGTGTCGTTCGGCACCGCGATGGGCCACGACCTTGATCACTATCGTCACATCCCGCTCACCGCCATGCCCTATGGCCAGGCGATGGCGATGCTGTGCCTGGTGGAAGCCCTGCATCGCACGCTGTAAAAGCGTTACCTGAGCGCCGTCAGTTCGGTGCTCAGGCTATCCGCCAGGCTACGCACCCGTCCGGGATCGAACATGACGTAGAACGCCGGCGAGGCGTCGCTCATCTGCTGGCAGAGCGTTTCCATCTCAGACGCGCAACGGTACAGCGCCTGCACATTGATATGGCAGATCTCCCGCATGCTCCAGCTGTTCTCCACCTCGCGGGCGAAATGCAGCGTAAAAAAGGCCTTTTGCGCATGGGTAAACAGCTGGCAATAGAGCGCCAGCCCCTGCCACTCTTCACGCCACTGCCGCTCCAGCGCGGCAGGAAACTCCGCCGTGTGGGCAAACGCCAACGCCTCTTCCCCCAGCCGCTGCGCGCCGCTGGCCACCTCATCCTTTTCCTGCGCGATTTGCGTCAGATTGCTCATCGACTTCTGCGGGTCGTCGCGGGTGAAATGAATATCCTGCGCCGACCCCGGCAGCCAGTGGCTACGCGCCAGCTGACCGTACAGGCTCCACACCGCCTGCCCGTAGCTTTCCGGCAGCTGGCTGTGGCGATGGAAGACGTGGTCGCGCACGTAGATCGCCTGGTAGAGCGTTTGCGCTCCCTGCTCGAGAAGCTGCCGGAACTGCTGCGCCACGTCGTCAGGCGGACACCAGCCGTAGCGCTGCGCCAGCCACTGGTCGAGCAACTGCTGCTGGTTTTTCGCCATCCCGTCCCCCAGCAGCTGGCTGCAGGCGAACAGGTTGCATTCGCTTAAGGTATCGGGGATCCAGTGGTTATCAATACTTTCCCAGCTGGCTTTACAGATAGCGCCGGTGATACGCGGATTCCGGCTTTGGCACCACAGCAGCCGCCCCTGCAGTTCATCGATACGCAGAAACGGCATAACTCCCCAACCAACTTCCTCCCCGGCCAGATCGATATCAACCCACACATCCCGCGTCTGCACCGCCAGCAGCGCCGGGTTATTGGGAAAGGCTGGCCAGAAGCGTTCCGGGGTCAGTTTAATCGATACCGATACCGTCGGCGGCAGCGGTTCAATAGCGTCCAGCACGGTACTGAGATCGTCGTTGCTTGCCGGGAAGACGCGTATTACCAGATGTTTGTTTTGCGCCGCGACGGCCTGGCTCAAGGCGCCAAAACAGCGGCGATACAGCACGAAGCTCTGCGCCGGCTGGCGCCCTTCCCCCGCCTCGCGACGCTGCCTATCCCACTGCGGGCGGGAGATCGGCAACAAGCCGTCAGTGCTGGAAAGGGCGATAATCAAGCCGGTGAGCGCCGGTACGCCCTCGCAGACGGCGCGGACTTTGTCGGTCAACCAACGGCTCCAGAAATCCACATCAAAACGCACACCGCCCGGGTTATCCAGCAGTTCCGGATGCGCTAACAACAGCTCCGTCGGGAAACTGAGCTCTTTCGCCTGCAGATAAAAGCGCAGCCCCAGTTCCCGACAGCGCAGCGCCAGGCGGTTGAGATAGATACAGCGCGCTCGCTGCTGGCTCGACAACCGGTCGTTATAGTCAAACGGCGTGTAGCCCTGCGGCGATACCAGCTTGCCGAACAGCTCCGCCTGGCCGATCACCACGGTATTAAAACCATGTTTTATGGCATATTCCATTAAGCGACAAGCTGACGGCCAGTGCCAGATATCCTGATTATTGAGCTCCAGCGCCCGCGTTTCCCACATCGTTTCGCCCCCCATTTACTCATGATTGAACATAACGTAAGCAAACAAACGCGTCCGCTTTTTCCCGACATCAGGTTGAAAGAAAACTGTCATATTGCTTTGACATAGTTGGACATTCAATGGCAATGCTCGCCATAATGAAACAAGCGACATCAATGATCCGGAGTGTGAGTTGTAATGGGCCAGGAAAAGCTATACATCGAAAAAGAACTCAGCTGGTTATCTTTTAACGAACGCGTGCTGCAGGAAGCGGCGGACAAAAGTAACCCGCTGATTGAGCGCATGCGCTTCTTAGGGATCTACTCCAACAACCTTGATGAGTTTTACAAAGTGCGCTTCGCTGAGCTTAAGCGCCGGATTATTATCAGTGAAGAACAAGGCAGTACCGCCCATTCTCGCCACCTGTTAGGCAAAATCCAGGCCCGCGTTCTGAAGGCCGATCAGGAATTCGATAGTCTGTATAACGAACTGCTGCTGGAGATGGCGCGCAACCAGATCTTCCTGATCAACGAGCGCCAGCTGTCCGTCAATCAGCAGGCCTGGCTGCGCAACTACTTTAAACAGTATTTGCGGCAGCATATCTCGCCGATCCTGATTAACCGCGAAACGGACCTCGTGCAGTTCCTGAAAGATGATTACACCTATCTGGCGGTGGAGATTATCCGCGGGGAGAACATCAACTATGCCCTGCTGGAAATTCCGTCGGATAAGGTCCCGCGCTTCGTAAACCTGCCGCCGGAAGCGCCTCGCCGCCGTAAACCAATGATCCTGCTGGATAACATTCTGCGCTATTGCCTGGACGACATCTTTAAAGGCTTCTTTGATTACGATGCGCTGAACGCCTACTCGATGAAAATGACCCGTGACGCCGAGTACGATCTGGTGCATGAGATGGAGTCGAGCCTGATGGAGCTGATGTCCTCCAGCCTGAAACAGCGCCTGACCGCCGAGCCGGTTCGCTTCGTCTACCAGCGCGATATGCCGGACGCGATGGTCGAAATGCTGCGCGATAAGCTCTCCATCTCCAACTATGACTCAATGCTGCCGGGCGGCCGCTATCACAACTTCAAAGACTTTATCGGCTTCCCGAACGTGGGTAAGGCCAATCTGGTCAATAAACCTATGCCGCGCCTGCGTCATCTGTGGTTTGATAAATTCCGCAACGGCTTCGACGCCATTCGCGAACGCGATGTGCTGCTCTACTACCCCTATCATACTTTTGAGCATGTGCTGGAGCTGCTGCGTCAGGCCTCGTTCGACCCCAGCGTACTGGCGATCAAAATCAACATCTACCGCGTGGCCAAGGATTCGCGCATCATCGACGCGATGATCCACGCCGCCCACAACGGTAAAAAAGTCACCGTAGTGGTGGAGCTGCAGGCGCGTTTTGACGAAGAGGCCAACATTCACTGGGCGAAACGCCTGACGGAAGCGGGCGTCCACGTTATCTTCTCCGCGCCGGGCCTGAAAATCCACGCCAAGCTGTTCCTGATCTCGCGTAAAGAAGGCGATGAGGTCGTGCGCTACGCCCACATCGGCACCGGTAACTTCAACGAGAAGACCGCGCGGATCTATACCGACTATTCGCTGTTAACCGCCGATGCGCGCATTACCAATGAAGTTCGCCGGGTGTTTAACTTTATTGAAAACCCCTACCGCCCGGTCAGCTTCGATTACCTGCTGGTGTCGCCGCAGAACTCGCGTCGTCTGCTGTATGAGATGATCGACCGCGAGATCGCCAATGCGCAGAACGGGCAACCGTCCGGTATTACCCTGAAGCTGAACAACCTGGTGGATAAAGGACTGGTAGACAGACTGTATGCCGCCTCCAGCTCCGGCGTGCCGGTCAACCTGTTAATCCGCGGCATGTGCTCGCTGATCCCCGGTCTGGAAGGCATCAGCGAAAACATTCGCGTCATCAGCATTGTGGACCGCTTCCTCGAGCATGACCGGGTCTATTGTTTTGAAAACGGTGGCGATAAGCAGGTCTGGCTCTCCTCTGCCGACTGGATGACGCGTAATATCGATTATCGCATCGAAGTTGCCGCCCCGCTGCTCGACCCGCGCCTGAAACAGCGGGTGCTGGATATTTTTGATATCTTGTTCAACGATACGGTAAAAGCGCGCTATCTTGATAAAGAACTGAGTAATCGCTATGTGCCGCGCGGCAATCGCCGTAAAGTGCGCGCTCAGATGGCGATTTACGATTATCTCAAATCACTCGAACAACCCGACTAACCTATGCCAATAAACGAAAAAACCCCTCGGCCGCAGGAGTTCGCTGCGGTTGACCTTGGTTCGAACAGTTTTCATATGGTGATCGCCCGTGTCGTCGACGGCGCCATGCAGATCATCGGACGCCTGAAACAGCGCGTACATCTGGCCGATGGCCTCGATGAAAACTCGGTGTTGAGCGAAGAAGCCATCACCCGCGGGCTGAACTGCCTGTCGCTGTTTGCCGAACGCCTGCAGGGGTTCTCCCCTTCCAGCGTCTGCATCGTCGGGACGCATACGCTGCGCCAGGCGACCAATGCGGCAGAGTTTCTTAAACGCGCGGAAAAAGTGATCCCCTACCCGATCGAGATCATCTCCGGTAATGAAGAAGCGCGCCTGATTTTTATGGGCGTGGAGCACACGCAGCCGGAGCGCGGCCGTAAGCTGGTGATTGATATCGGCGGCGGTTCGACCGAGCTGGTCATCGGTGAAGATTTTGAGCCCCGGCTGGTGGAAAGCCGTCGCATGGGCTGCGTGAGTTTCTCCCAGGCCTACTTCCCCGGCGGGACAATCAATAAAGAAAATTTCCAGCGCGCTCGCCTGGCGGCGGTGCAAAAACTGGAAACCCTGGCCTGGCAGTTCCGTATTCAGGGCTGGACCGTGGCGCTGGGCGCCTCCGGTACCATTAAGGCCGCCCAGGAAGTGCTGGTGGCGATGGGCGAGAAGGACGGGTTTATTACGCCGGAGCGCCTCGAAATGCTGGTCAGTGAACTGCTGAAGCATAAAAACTTCGACGCGCTCAGCCTGCCCGGCCTCTCGGAAGATCGTAAAGCGGTCTTTGCCCCGGGGCTGGCCATTCTGTGCGGCGTATTTGACGCGCTAGCCATTAAAGAGCTTCGTCTGTCTGATGGCGCGCTGCGTGAAGGCGTGCTGTACGAAATGGAAGGCCGCTTCCGCCACCAGGATATTCGTAGCCGTACGGCGCAGAGTCTGGCGAATCAGTACAACATCGATCGCGAACAGGCGCGCCGGGTGCTGGAAACCACCACCCTTATGCTGGAGCAGTGGCAAGAGCAGAATCCCAAGCTGGCCAATCCGCACCTGGCGGCGCTGTTGAAGTGGGCGGTGATGCTCCATGAGGTGGGCCTGAATATTAACCACAGCGGCATGCACCGCCACTCGGCCTATATTCTGCAGAACAGCGACCTGCCGGGCTTCAACCAGGAGCAGCAGATGCTGATGGCCACCCTGGTGCGCTATCATCGCAAAGCGATAAAACTCGACGATCTGCCGCGCTTTACGCTGTTCAGGAAAAAGCAGTTTCTGCCGCTGATCCAGCTGCTGCGCCTCGGCGTGCTGCTGAACAACCAGCGTCAGGCCACCACCACGCCGCCGACGCTACGGCTGCAGACGGAAGCTCACCACTGGACGCTGACCTTCCCGCACAACTGGTTTAGCCAGAATGCGCTGGTGCTGCTGGATCTGGAAAAAGAGCAGCAGTACTGGGAAGGTGTGCCGGAGTGGCTGCTGAAAATTGCGGAAGAAGAGCCAGACGCCTGATCGCCCTCTATGGATATCATGCGAGCCGGGCCATCGCGCCCGGCTTTTTTACGGCTTCAGGCGCTCATCCCCTCCGCCAGCTGCGTCAGAGGCACCGGGACGCCAATATCATAGCCCTGCATATAATCGATCCCCAGCGCGATGACCGCCTGGCGTATCTCCGGCGATTCAACATATTCGGCCACCACCTGCATGTTCTTCATCCGCGCCAGACGACAGATTGAATCCACCACCTGGTAATCAAGACTGCTGGCGAGCAGATTGCGAATAAAGCTGCCGTCGATTTTAAGAATATCGACGTTCATCGTTTTTAACCGCGCATAGCTGGCGTAGCCGGTACCAAAATCATCGATAGCTACCCGGCAGCCCAGTGCCCGCAGGTGCTCTAATGTCTGGCAAACTAGCTCGGGGTTGCTGAGCGCATAGTTTTCGGTCAGCTCGAAGATAATCTGCCATGGCTCAATGTTGTAGGCGTGCAGCAGGTTTTCGACCTCCTCGGGAAACTGACTGCGGCTCAACGAGACCGGAGAGAGGTTGATCGCCAGCCGCAGACCGGGCAGCGCCCGCCGGTTGGCATCCATAAAGGCCAGGGTATGCTCAATGACCCACTGATCCACGCGCGTGGACAGCCCAAACTCGTGCGCCACCGGCAGGAACTCGTTGGGCCCCGTCAGTTCGCCCGACTCGCCTTTCATCCTCAACAACACTTCATGGTAGTTGTCGCCGCGAATGCCCTGGATAGGTTGCGCCATCAGGACAAAATGGTCTTGCTCCAGCGCCTTGAGGATGCGGTTCATCATCACCACTTTGTCTTTCAGATCCTGCTGGACATGCCCGGCGCCGCGGCGCTGCAAATTCTCCGGATGGCCGCTGGCCAGCGACATGTCGGCAATCGTGTTCAGCTCGCCAAGCAGCAAATACAGATGCTTCACCGGCGAGCGGACGTTGCAATAGCTCATGCCGATCCGCGGCTGCAGGGGGACCCCGTCCCAGTGAAAACGGAACTGTCGCAGGGAGCGGTCAATTAAGTGAATGCGCGCCTGGTGCCCTTCGCTGTTGAGACGAAACACTAAATCGTGACCGGCAAGATGATATACCGCTTCGTTCGGCTGCAGCAGCGCACGCAGGTGATTCGCCAGCATTTGCTTATACTGAATGCGCAACAGCACCCCGTAGTGGCGGCCCAGCAGCTCAAGCTCAGGAATACGCAAAAAACAGAGCGTCGACCAGCTCGCGCCGTTCAGCGCCCGGCTCAGCGCCCGCAGATTCGGCATATGTACCACCGGGTCGAGGAAGGCCATCTGTCGGACGCGGGCGTAGATCAGCCGCTGCTGTGTTGCCAGCATCGCCGTATAGGCGACAATAAACGAGAACACCAGGTAGCTTGACGAGGTGATCGCCAGCTGAGTGTTATAACTTGGATAAATAGGTAAATAACGGTAATGAAAATGGATCACGGCGATCAGTACCGGCGTCCAGATCAGCGAGATAAAGCGATAGCCAAAACGCATCGCCCCCCACAGCATCACCGGCATCAATAAGGATAATGTATAATTTGTACTAAATATGGTGCTGGTATCATTAAGCGGCATCAATAATAGCCCCAGCAACAGGGTTAATATCGCCGCCCAACTGATGATTTCAATTTTCTTTATTTTTGGATCAATTTGTAAGCGAACCTGAGAAATATACCCGCGCAAATAAAAAGGGTTACGAATTACCCGCAGCAGTAAATAACATAACGGTACACCGGTCAGGCACCCCACCATCAGCGCCTGAAAGGTGATTAACGACCGTAAACTAAACGGCGAGACGCCGGTCATATCCGTTGTGCGCGGATGTAGCCCCAGATACTCGGCGATCTGCGACAAAATCAGAAAAATGACCGAAGGGAGCAGCATTTGCCAGAACAGACGATGCGGCATCAGCCTGACGTTACCGTGCGATACCTGCTGCCGTTGGGGAACAAAGATGCGATATCCGCCCCAGCAGAGCACGCAGGGGATCAGAAAATGGAACAGTACGCCAACGGCCTGCTCCGGCGTCATGCCCCGGGCCAGCGTTAGCAGCAGACCAACGATAATACCGGGGATCGCCGCCCAGCCGAAAAACATCATCAGGCTGAGCACCAGCGCCAGGGGAAGATAATAAAGATAAACCATGTGCCCATTCAGCATGGTATATGTATTCATCCCTCTGGCAAGGGGTAATAATAACACAGGCAGGAGAAGCGGTAAGGCCCACCATTTGTCGCGATATTGTTGATAGTATTTTAATAAATTCATAGGTGCTCTACAGAGAGCCTCTGCTCCTGCGAGGCATATTCAGGCAGGCATCCAACCACCCCATGCTGACCGCATAAGTAATAACGATACGGTAACGTCCGCTGATTTTAGTGGTGAAGAGAATGAGGCTGTTGATGTAAATCAACAAATGCTGACACCAACATTAATAAAACTTATTTTTTCAGCTTTTCGTGGCTAATAAAGAGAGCATGTAAATACGAGGATTATCTTATATAACATTAATTAATGTTTTCACTGCCGCACTTTTACATCTGCATCAATTGACCCCACCTCGTTCCTGTGCCTTAATACCCCCATCGCCCATCTTCGGGTATACTTCAAGGAACCTTTTGTGAGTCAGGCACCCAGTATGCGTAAACGACATCGATTTAACCGTCGCATGACCCGTATCGTACTGCTTATCAGCTTTCTCTTCTTCTTTGGACGCTTTGTCTACTCCTCCATCGGCGCCTGGTATCATCACCAGGATAAAAAAGCGTCGCAGGAGTCAACGCTCACCGTCGAGCCCTCCGCCCGCGAGTAACCCGTTGATCCTGATGCCGGATACGCCACTATCCGCAGGTAGAGACGCCCGTTTCCGAGGCACTATCCCTGACGAGGCATGTTTTGCCGCTGACGATTTATAAGCGCACGGCCTGCAGCAGACGCAGCATTTCCGCCATTCCTTTGGTAATCACTTTATCCTGACGCATGACAACCGCCAGCTGACGGTACAGCGACGGGGCCAGAGAATGTACCGTTAAGCCATAGCGATCCTCCGCCTGCTCTACCGCCATGCGGGGCACAATACTGTAGCCCAGCCCGGCCCGCACCATGCGTTTGATCGCCTCGATGCTCCCCAGCTGCATCACCGGCGTGACCGCCAGGCCCGCCGAACGGAACCAGCGGTCAATCAGATCCCGCGTGCCGCTGCCCGCCTCGAAGGCAATGAGCGGCAGCGCCTGCAGCTCCTCAGGGGTACACACCGCCGGGATCCCCGCCTCGTGGCTGGGATGGATGACCACGAACTCCTCGTCCACCACGGCGGTCACCGCCAGACTGCGTCCCTGAACGGGCAGCGTGACCAGCCCAAGATCGAGCCGGTTTTCCTCCACCGCCCGGACGACATCCAGCGTGTTGCCGGTGGTCACCCCCACCGTCAGCAGTGGGTGCTGCTGACGAAGATGCTGCAGCAGCGGCGGAAGAAGATGAATGCAGGCCGTCGCGCCGGTCCCCAGAGTCAGTGAGCCATTAACTTCCTGACTAAATGCACTGACCGACTGCACCGCGCTATTCACCGCCCGATCGATCTGCTCGCTGTGGGCCAGCAGCGCCATTCCCGCCGCCGTCGCCTTGATCCCGCGCCCGGTGCGCTCCAGCAGTCGGGTCTGTAAAAATTGCTCCAGCTGACGCACCTGCAGGCTGACGGCAGGCTGGGAGATCCCCAGCGCGTCGGCGGCGGCTGAGAAGCTGCCGCGCTGTACGACCAGCCGGAAGGTCGCCAGGTTTCCCAGGTTCAGTGTTGTCATGCAAAGTTTCTCTTATACCGCGCATAAGGTGGCCGCTCTGCCAGAACAATAGCCTGCCGGGTATGCTCAGGACAACTCTCTTAACGGAATGAAAAACCATGGGAACACCGGCTATTCCCCGACGCCTAGCCTTCACCGCGGGCGCTCAGCAACTGATCAACTGGGGTATCTCTTTTTATATGCCCGGCACCTTTGCCGGAGCTATCGCCGCCGACAAGGGATGGAGCTCGCCGCAGATCTATCTTGGCCTGACGCTTGCGATGCTGATCATGGCGGCGGTCTCCCCGCTGGTCGCCAGTCTGCTGGCTCGCTTTGGCGGACGACTGGTGGTCACCAGCGGAACCTTACTGATAGCCGCCAGTTGCGCGATGATGGCCTGGAGCCCTTCGCTGGTCGGCTGGTACGGCGCCTGGCTGCTGACCGGCGTCGGCATGCGGCTGTCGTTGTATGATGCCCTGTTCGCCGCGGTAGTGAACCTTTACGGCCAACAGGCGCGGAAAACCATCTCTCAAATCACCCTCGCCGGCGGTCTGGCCTCTGCCCTCTTCTGGCCGCTGGGGGAGGCTTTACTCACCGTGATGTCCTGGCAGGATGCCCTGCGGGTCTATGCGCTGTTTGGCCTGCTGAGCGCATGGCTGAGTTATCAGCTGCCTCGTCAGCGGCTCGGCTCATCGACGAAAGCGAAAGCCCCAACAGCGGATGGCAATCGGCGTAACGGCATACGTTATGCGCTCTTTATTGCGCTGATCACCTTCATCTCCACCGGCACCTCCACCCATCTGCCGGAGTTTATCAGCCACTTTGGCCTGCCGGTTGCCATCGGAATGCTGTGGGGATTTGGCCAGACCGGCGCCCGGCTGGGGGAAGTGCTGGCCGGTCGACGCATCACCCCGCTCGCGCTGACGCGTTTTACCGCGCTCGCCATGCCGCTCTGTTTTCTCCTTGGTGTCAGCAGCACGGCGTATGCCGGGTGCGCAGCCGGGTTTGTGCTCGGCTATGGCGCGATAAATGGGCTGGTGACGATTGTGAAAGCGACGCTGCCGCTGGCGCTGTTTAGCGCAGAAAGCTACGCCAGCCGCACGGGTCTCCTGCTGATCCCCGGGCAACTGATGGCGGCGGCCGCCCCCTTTACCTATGCATGGCTGAACCATCGGCTGGGTATCGTGGGTGGAATGTGGATTTCCACCGGGTTAACGCTGATCGTTGCCGGACTGGCGCTGGCGATGGCGCGATCGGTGGGTAAAACAGAGCCGGACAAGCGTCCAGCCCTCTGCCCGGGGGCAAAACGTGGGCCGGCTGAACATCTGCCGGAACCATAACCGGGTACATTCACCGGGGACACAGGAAACCACCCAGTGATGGATAGCGGTGAGGGATGACGGGATTGAGGCTGGGCATAAATTAAAAAACCCTCTGTAACAACAGAGGGTTTCGTTTTATTCAACTAACGCCGGGGATTATTCCCACTCGATCGTTGCTGGCGGCTTACCGCTGATGTCATACACCACGCGGGAGATACCGTTCACTTCATTGATAATGCGGTTAGAGACGCGGCCGAGGAAATCATACGGCAGGTGCGCCCAGTGCGCGGTCATGAAGTCGATGGTTTCCACCGCACGCAGGGAAACCACCCAGTCGTATTTACGGCCATCGCCCATCACGCCGACGGAGCGAACCGGCAGGAATACAGTGAACGCCTGGCTCACTTTGTTGTACAGGTCAGCTTTGTGCAGCTCTTCGATGAAGATAGCGTCCGCGCGACGCAGCAGGTCGCAGTACTCTTTCTTCACTTCGCCCAGCACGCGCACGCCGAGGCCCGGGCCCGGGAACGGATGACGGTAGAGCATATCGTACGGCAGACCCAGCTCCAGACCGATCTTGCGCACTTCGTCTTTGAACAGCTCACGCAGCGGCTCAACCAGCCCCATCTTCATCTCTTTCGGCAGGCCGCCCACGTTGTGGTGAGACTTGATGACGTGCGCTTTACCGGTGGCGGAAGCGGCAGATTCGATAACGTCAGGATAGATGGTGCCCTGCGCCAGCCATTTGACGTCGTCCAGCTTCAGCGCTTCTTCGTCGAACACTTCCACGAAGACGCGGCCGATGATCTTACGTTTCGCTTCCGGATCGCTTTCACCTGCCAGCGCGTCGAGGAAGCGCTGCTCGCCTTCCACGTGAACGATGTTCAGGCCAAAGTGGTCGCCAAACATCTCCATCACCTGCTGGGCTTCGTTCAGACGCAGGAGACCGTTATCCACGAATACGCAGGTCAGGTTTTTGCCGATGGCGCGGTGCAGCAGCATCGCGGTCACCGAAGAGTCCACGCCGCCGGAGAGGCCGAGGATTACTTTGTCATCGCCAACCTGCTGGCGAATACGCTCAACGGCGTCGTCGATGATTTTCGCCGGGGTCCACAGCGCTTCGCACTGGCAGATGTCGCGCACGAAGCGCTCCAGCATACGCATACCCTGACGGGTGTGGGTCACTTCCGGGTGGAACTGCACGCCATAGAAGCGTTTTTCTTCGTTGGCCATAATGGCGAACGGGCAGTTGTCGGTGCTGGCGACGGTGACGAAGTCAGACGGGATGGCGGTGACTTTGTCGCCGTGGCTCATCCACACGTCCAGCAACGGTTTGCCGTCCGCGGTCAGGGAGTCTTCGATACCGCGCACCAGCGCGCTGTCGTTAACCACTTCAACCTGCGCGTAGCCAAACTCACGCTCGTTAGAGCCTTCTACATGGCCGCCCAACTGCATCGCCATGGTCTGCATACCGTAGCAGACGCCAAATACCGGCACGCCGGCTTCGAACACATACTGCGGCGCGCGCGGGCTGTTCTCTTCGGTGGTGCTTTCCGGGCCGCCGGAAAGAATGATGCCGCTTGGATTAAATTCGCGGATCTGTGCTTCCGTGACATCCCATGCCCACAGCTCACAGTAGACGCCCAGTTCACGCACGCGACGCGCCACCAGCTGAGTATACTGTGACCCGAAGTCGAGAATGAGAATGCGATGTTTATGAATGTTTTCCGTCATTGACGCTAATTCCGAGGCAAGTGAAACAGAGTAAATAAATCGCCCGACGCAAGGTCGGGCGAAGAAATCAGGAGCCCAGGCGGTAGTTCGGGGACTCTTTGGTGATGGTCACGTCGTGAACGTGGCTTTCCTGGATGCCCGCACCGCTGATGCGTACGAATTCAGCTTTGGTACGCAGCAGGTCAATGGTACCACAGCCGGTCAGACCCATACAGGAGCGCAGGCCGCCCATCTGCTGGTGAATGATCTCTTTCAGGCGGCCTTTATAGGCCACGCGGCCTTCGATACCTTCCGGCACCAGTTTGTCAGCGGCGTTATCGCTCTGGAAGTAGCGGTCAGAGGAGCCTTTCGACATCGCGCCGAGGGAACCCATCCCGCGATAGGATTTGTAAGAGCGCCCCTGATAGAGTTCGATTTCGCCCGGGGATTCTTCGGTACCGGCCAGCATGGAGCCGACCATCACTGCCGCCGCACCGGCCGCGATCGCTTTGGCGATGTCGCCGGAGAAACGGATACCGCCGTCGGCGATAACCGGAATTCCGGTGCCTTCCAGCGCTTCCACCGCGTCGGAAACGGCGGTGATCTGCGGCACGCCTACGCCGGTCACGATACGGGTAGTACAGATGGAGCCCGGGCCGATGCCTACTTTCACCGCACTGCAGCCGGCTTCCGCCAGCGCGCGCGCGCCTGCGCCAGTGGCGACGTTGCCGCCGATGATCTGCAGGTCTGGGTATTTCGCACGTGTTTCACGAATACGTTGCAGAACGCCTTCGGAGTGGCCGTGAGAGGAGTCAATCAGCAGGACGTCAACGCCCGCTGCCACCAGCGCGTCAACGCGCTCTTCGTTGCCCGCGCCGGCGCCAACCGCAGCGCCAACGCGCAGACGGCCCTGCTCATCTTTACAGGCGTTCGGTTTACGTTCCGCTTTCTGGAAGTCTTTTACGGTGATCATCCCGCGCAGGTGGAAGCTCTCATCCACAACCAGCGCTTTCTCAACGCGTTTTTCGTGCATCTTAGCGAAGACCACTTCACGGCTTTCGCCTTCACGCACGGTGACCAGGCGCTCTTTCGGGGTCATATAGACGCTGACCGGCTGGTTCAGATCGGTAACGAAACGCACGTCGCGGCCGGTGATGATGCCGACCAGCTCGTTCTCTTCGGTAACCACCGGGTAGCCGGCGAAGCCGTTACGCTCGGTCAGCTCTTTCACTTCACGCAGGGTGGTGGTCGGCAGAACGGTCTGCGGGTCGGTGACCACGCCGGACTCATGTTTCTTCACGCGGCGAACTTCTTCCGCCTGGCGCTCGATGGACATGTTTTTGTGAATAAAGCCGATGCCGCCTTCCTGTGCCAGGGCAATAGCCAGACGCGCTTCCGTTACGGTATCCATGGCTGCGGAGAGCATAGGAATATTCAGACGAATGGTTTTCGTCAGCTGAGTGCTGAGATCGGCTGTATTCGGCAGAACGGTAGAATGAGCGGGAACGAGGAGGACGTCGTCAAACGTCAGGGCTTCTTTAGCGATACGTAGCATGGGCAATATCTCGACCAGGGTGGATAAATATTGCCGTGGCATTATACAGAGCGTAACCGATTGCATCTACCCTTTTTTGCAAATAATACTTGCCATCCCCTCTGAGCGCGTTACTATCGACTGAATAACCTGCTGATTTAAAGTTTGATCTTGCTCACATGTTACCCTCTCAATCCCCCGCAATTTTTACCGTAAGCCGCCTCAATCAGACGGTGCGTCTGCTGCTTGAGCGCGAAATGGGCCAGGTTTGGATCAGCGGCGAGATCTCTAACTTCAGCCAGCCTTCTTCCGGCCACTGGTACTTCACCTTAAAAGACGATAACGCCCAGGTGCGCTGCGCGATGTTCCGCAACAGCAACCGCCGGGTCACGTTCCGCCCGCAGCACGGGCAGCAGGTGCTGGTTCGCGCCAACATCACCCTGTATGAGCCGCGCGGCGACTACCAGATTATCGTTGAAAGCATGCAGCCCGCCGGCGAAGGGTTGCTGCAGCAGAAGTATGAGCAGCTGAAAACGCAGTTAACCGCGGAAGGGCTGTTCGATCAAAAACATAAGCAGGCGCTCCCCTCCCCCGCCCGCTGCGTCGGGGTCATCACCTCGAAAACCGGTGCCGCGTTGCACGATATTCTTCATGTCCTCAGGCGCCGCGACCCCGGGCTGCCGGTGATCGTCTACCCGACCGCGGTTCAGGGTGACGATGCTCCCGGGCAGATTGTGCGCGCCATCGCGCTGGCGAACGCGCGCCGGGAGTGTGACGTGCTGATTGTCGGACGCGGCGGCGGTTCGCTGGAGGATCTGTGGAGTTTTAACGATGAGCGGGTGGCGCGAGCTATCTTCGCCAGCCAGATCCCTATCGTCAGCGCCGTTGGCCATGAAACCGACGTCACTATCGCTGATTTTGTTGCCGACCTGCGCGCGCCGACCCCTTCTGCCGCCGCAGAGATCGTCAGCCGCAATCAGCAGGAGCTGCTGCGCCAGCTGCAGGCCGGGCAGCAGCGGCTGGAGATGGCGATGGACTATTTCCTCGCCAGTCGCCAGCGCCGTTTTACCCAGTTGTTCCATCGTCTGCAGCAGCAGCACCCGCAGCTGCGGCTGGCCCGCCAGCAGACCGCTCTGGAACGCCTGCGCCAGCGGATGCGCATCGCCGTGGAATCGCAGTTGAAACGCGCCGATCAGCGGCAAAAGCGTACTGTTCAGCGCCTGAATCACTACAACCCGCAGCCGCGCATCCACCGGGCGCAATCGCGCCTCCAGCAGCTGGAATACCGGCTGGCGGAAACGATGCGTGGCCGGCTCAGCGAGCGGCGTGAACGGTTTGGTCACGCGGTGACCCATCTGGAGGCGGTGAGTCCCTTAGCCACCCTCGCGCGCGGCTATAGCGTCACTTCGGTGAGCGACGGCACGGTACTAAAGCAGACAAAACAGGTCAAAACCGGCGATCTGCTCACCACCCGCCTGAAAGACGGCTGGGTCGAAAGCGAAGTGAGGCAGATTGCGCCGGTGAAAAAAACGCGGGCCAGAAAGCCATCGCCGCCTAAACCAGCGGAATAAATTCCACCCGTTTTTTTGAGATCAGGCCGTGCCCGTGCTGGCAAAAGTAATCCACCGCGCCGCACGCTTTCAGCACCTCCAGCGGCTGGTGGCATTCCGGGCAGCGCGCCTCAAGGGCAAATACCCTTTCGCACTGAGCGCAATGCGCGCTGCTGCCTTTGACATCTAACGGCGCGTGGCACAGAGGGCAATCAAGTTCCATAACCATTCCTTTCAACGTTTATCTGCATCTATTTTACCATGTTCCGGGTTTAATGAGGGCCGCGTAATTGCTGCTGCAACCTGAGCAGCCACTCCACTTCCTCAAGCCGACGCCGCGTCAGCCCGGCCACGCTTTCGGGCGCCCGGGTAAACACATTCTCCGCGCCAAGGATCTGCTCATCGAGACAGTGCGAATAGATCGCTCCGGGCCGGGTCCAGCGCTGGATCCGCTCACCGTCCTGTAGCGTCGCCACCTCGCCATCAGGGGCGCGATCGAGGGCGAGCATTCGCCCATCCCGCAGCCCTATCCGCATTCCCTTTTGCCCGCCCGCGGGACCAGCATATTTGTTAAGCCAGATATTCAGCGGGATATCGCCCAGGCGTCCCTGCAGATGCGCCTCTCCCTCGGCGGTGACCATATCCCCATGAGCAATGTCCCGGCCGAGACGGTCTTTCACCACCCGGACGGCGAGGTCCAGCGTCACATCGCCTCTGCAGCCGAGCAGGGTTTCACGCAGCATCGCCAGGACATGGGTACCGATATCGAGGATCACGCCGTCGGGATGACGCAGCTGCCGGGTATCCAGCTCGCCGGTGGCAAAGTTGAGCGCGACCGGTTCTCCGGCAGCGTTAAAGCCGCTTGGCTCCAGCAAATAGCCTTCGATCCAGACGATATCCTGCGCTGAAAGGTGCGGCGGCGGCAGGCCGCTGGCCTCCTCTTCCGCCTGCCACGGCGGAGCAAGAGCGTTCAGCGCTAACCCACGCGCCATCCAGTGGTCGAGGGCCAGCACGCGACCGGCCTCCCCGGCCGGCGCCAGCAGCGCCCGCAGCCGGGCGGCCTGCTCAAGGTTGGCCACAATCGGTTTCTCCACCACGATGCGGGGAATGGCGCTGGCTAACGCCCTCTCCAGCACGGGCAGGTGCTGGAGAGATGAGGTGGTAATGAAGAGCGTATCCAGGGGTTCGGCCAGTAGCGCCGACAGCGAATTGCGGCGCTGGATCCCCGGCAGCGCTCTGCTGCTATCCAGATCATAGCCCTGGCAGCTATCAATACGGTATCCCAGGCGGCGCAGCGCCGGTAAATAGGCAGTTTCCACCACCGCGCCAAGGCCGATAAAACCAATCTGCATAACAAGTCCACTTTTGAGCCGGTCTGTTCCCGGCGAAGTATCGCGGGATTATGGCGGAAAGTTTTGACTTTTACCGGCGCGGCGGCCACAAAAAACCCGCCGAAGCGGGTTTAATGATTATTTGCTTTTCTTGATATGCTTGATCAGGCGCTTACGTTTACGCATCTGGTTCGGCGTCAGGGTGTTGCGCTTATTGGCGAACGGGTTTTCCCCTTCCTTGAACTGGATACGGATTGGCGTGCCCATCACGTCCAGGGATTTACGGAAATAGTTCATCAGGTAGCGCTTGTAGGAATCCGGCAGATCCTTCACCTGGTTACCGTGGATCACCACGATAGGCGGGTTGTAGCCCCCGGCGTGGGCATATTTCAGCTTCACGCGTCGGCCGCGAACCAGCGGTGGCTGATGATCTTCCGCCGCCATGTTCATGATCCGGGTCAGCATCGCGGTGCTTACGCGGCGGGTAGCGCTATCGTAGGCTTCACGTACCGATTCAAACAGGTTGCCGACGCCGCTGCCGTGCAGGGCGGAGATGAAGTGCACCCGGGCAAAGTCGATAAAGCCCAGACGATAGTCGAGGGTCTCTTTCACCTGCTCCTTCACTTCCTGGCTCAGACCGTCCCATTTGTTGACGACGATCACCAGGGAGCGACCGCTGTTGAGGATAAAGCCCAGCAGCGACAGATCCTGATCGGAGATGCCTTCACGGGCATCAATCACCAGCAGCACGACGTTGGCGTCTTCAATCGCCTGCAGGGTCTTGATGACCGAGAATTTCTCCACCACGTCAGTAATTTTGCCGCGCTTGCGCACCCCGGCGGTATCGATGAGCACGTATTCGCGCTCGTCACGCTGCATCGGGATGTAAATGCTGTCGCGGGTAGTGCCCGGCATATCGTAAACTACCACGCGATCTTCGCCGAGGATGCGGTTGGTGAGCGTCGATTTACCGACGTTGGGACGTCCGACAATCGCCAGTTTGATCGGCAGATCCTGCGGATTGAAGTCGTCTTCCGGCTCTTCTTCCGCTACACCGTTCTGCTCAGCTTCGAATTTTGCCCAGTATTCGGCGTCTTCATCCACCTCTTCCTGCGGATTAACCTCATCTACCCATGGCAGCAGGGCCTGCTCCAGCAGGCTGGTCACACCGCGGCCGTGCGAAGCGGCAATAGGATAGATATCGCCCAGGCCAAGCGACCAGAAGTCCGCCATCGCCTGGTCGACGTCGATGCCGTCGGTTTTGTTAGCCACCAGGAAGGTGGGCTTTTCACGAGAGCGCAGGTGTTTAGCGATCGCGATGTCCGCCGGCATCAGGCCCGCGCGCGCATCGACCATAAACAGCACCACATCGGCCTCTTCGATTGCCAGCAGCGACTGCTCCGCCATCCGGGTTTCCACGCCCTCTTCCGTACCATCAATACCACCGGTATCGATACAGATGAATTCGCGGCCTTCGACTTCGGCCCGACCGTACTTACGGTCACGAGTCAGCCCCGGGAAATCCGCAACCAGCGCATCACGAGTGCGCGTCAGGCGGTTAAAGAGCGTGGATTTTCCAACGTTAGGGCGCCCGACAAGCGCGACCACAGGTATCATGTTAAATGCCTCATACAATCACTAAGCAACATCGTCATAACGACGTTTTTAAAAAAGTCAAAACGGCCCCTGTCTGCCAGGGGCCGTTTCTTAATCACTCACGACAGCGGTAATTAACGCGTAATCGCGTACAGCGTACCGTCTTTCGCCTGGATCAGCAGTCGACCATCGGCCACAACCGGGTCGGTCAGGAAGCCGGAGCTGTCCACTTTCTGCTGCGCCACAAAATGGCCATCTTCCGGGTTCACCCAGTGCATATAGCCTTCGCTATCGCCGACCACCAGATTGCCATTATACAACACCGGCGCGGTCAGCAAACGGTGCAGCAGATCGCTTTGTGTCCACAGGGTCACGCCGCCATCGGTAGTCAGCGCCAGCAGGCGGTCATTCTGGTCAACCAGATAGATACGGTTGCCATCGACGATGAAATCATTCACCGAACCCAGCTCGCGTTTCCACATAATCTGGCCGCTACGCAGATCCAGCGCGGTCAGGTTACCGTTGTAAGCCAGCGCATAGACAACGCCGTTGACGATAATCGGCGTGGTGTCGACATCGCTCAGACGGTCGATTTCCGTCGGCCCGGTGGCCGTGGAAATACGCTGCTGCCAAATCATCTGCCCCTGCTGCATCAATACCGCGCTGACGCGGCCATTGTCGCCGCCCACGATCGCCGCGCCGTAGGCGGTGGCCGGAGCGGATTCGCCGCGCAGGGAGAGCGCAGGCATATCCAGATTCACCGTCCATTTCACGGCGCCATCGGTCTCATTCAGCGCCTGCAGCTGGCCGTTACTGGTGTGGACCAGCACCATGCCATCGCTCACCACCGGGCGCGACAGCGCTTCGCCGGCGACGCGGGTTTGCCAGGCCACGGTACCATCGCTGGTATTCAGCGCATACAGCTGCGCTTTTTCACTGCCGATATAAACATGGCCGCCCGAGACGGTCACACCGCCGGAAAGCAGCGCCGGGGTACGCGAGAACCAGCCATCTTTCTCCGCAAGATTCACCGACCATACCTCTTTACCGTCGTCGGCATTCAGCGCTTTGACGGTGCCTTTACGGTCAGCGGCATAAACCACGCCGTCGGCGAAGGCCGGATGAAGGTTAGAGTAAAATTCGCCGATACCATCGCCAACCGAGGTGCTCCAGGACGTGGACGGCGTAAACTGGTTTTCTACCGTCGGCAGCGGTGACATTTTCACCACATCTTCTTCGCTATTAAACAGCGAACACCCGCTCAGCAAGGTAACGGAAAGCAGCCCTGGCAACAGTAATTTACGCAATTGCATCGAGTCCCTCTCAGATGGACAAATTATTCATTTTCATACGCATCATTTCGCTGAGCGCAGGAGAAGCATCGCTTTTCACGCCAGCTTCCCACGCCGCACGGGCCCCTTGCTTATCGCCTTTGCTCAACAGAATTTCGCCGCGCAAATCAGCCACAATAGCGGTCCAGCCTTCACCTTTAATGCTGTCGAGGGTTTTCAGCGCCGCATCAGCCTGCTTCATCTGCAGTTGAACGCGGGCAAGACGCATACTGATAACCGATTTCAGATTATCATCAGACGCGGCAGCCAGCCCCTGCTGAAGCTGCTTTTCGGCGTTCGGCAGATCGTTCTGTTCAACAAAATGCTGTGCCAGCTCGAGAGAAGCGAAGGCGCCGTAGGTATTTTTATTGTCAGCCGCGAACTTCTCCGCCCCTGACAGCACTTCTGGCGTATTTGATTTCAGCGCGGAAGTCGCCTGTTCGTAAGCCAGCGACGCGTCTCTGGCGGTATCCTGCTGATGGGAGGTCCAGTAGCGCCAGCCAACCAGCGCGCCAATCCCTAAAATCACCCCGACCGCCAGCGCTTTGCCGTTTTCGGCAAAGAAGCGCTTCAGCGCATCGACCTGATCGTTCTCGTTGTTAAAAGTTTCCACGCAGTCCTTCTCCTGACTAATAATTCCCGGGAGATTAACCCAGAAGTGTGCGCAAATGCGCGGCAACGCTCTCCTGCGTTACGGTAGTTTGCTCACCTGAGCGTAAATCCTTCACTACCACGTTTCCGTCAGCGATCTCTGACTCACCCAGCACCAGCGCGACGCGTGCGCCCCACTTATCAGCGCGGGCGAACTGCTTCTTAAAGTTGCCGCCGCCGTGGTTGGTCATCAGTTTCACGCCGGGTAGCGCATCGCGAACCTGCTCAGCCAGACGCATGGCGGCGGACTGAGTATCGGTTCCGGAGGCTACCAGGTATATATCGACAACAGGATCGGCTTTAAATTCCGGATTCACTGCCTGGACCAGTAAAACAAGACGTTCCAGACCCATGGCGAAGCCCACGCCCGGGGTGGCACGACCGCCAAGCTGCTCAACCAGACCGTCGTAACGGCCGCCGGCGCAGACGGTGCCCTGGGAACCGAGACTGGTGGTCACCCACTCAAACACGGTGCGGTTATAGTAGTCGAGACCGCGCACCAGGCGCTGGTTGACGGTATAGCGGATCCCGGCATCGTCAAGCAACGCGCACAGGCCGGCAAAGTGGGCTTTCGACTCTTCGTCGAGATAATCGCCGAGCGCCGGCGCGTCGTTCAGCAGCGCCTGCACGTCCGGGTTTTTGGAGTCCAGCACCCGCAGCGGGTTGGTATACATCCGGCGTTTGCTGTCTTCATCAAGCTTATCGGTAAACTGCTCGAGATAAGCCACCAGCGCGTCGCGGTAGTTGGCGCGGGCTTCCAGCGAACCGATGGAGTTCAGCTCAAGGCTGACGTGATCGGAGATGCCCAGCTCACGCCACCAGCGCGCGGTCAGCATGATCAGCTCCGCATCGATGTCCGGCCCCTGCAGGCCGAAAACTTCGGCGCCGATCTGATGGAACTGGCGGTAACGGCCTTTCTGCGGACGCTCGTGGCGGAACATCGGCCCGACGTACCACAGGCGCTGTTCTTGATTGTACAGCAGACCATGTTCGATGCCGGCTCGTACGCAGCCCGCCGTCCCTTCCGGACGCAGCGTCAGGCTGTCGCCGTTGCGGTCCTCAAAGGTGTACATCTCTTTTTCAACCACGTCGGTCACTTCGCCGATCGCGCGTTTGAATAACGGGGTCTGCTCTACAATCGGCAAACGGATTTCGCTGTAACCGTAGCTACCGAGCACCTGCTTCAGTGAGCCTTCAATGCGCTGCCAGAGAGCGGTTTCGCCCGGCAGATAATCGTTCATGCCACGGATGGCTTGAATGTTCTTTGCCACGTTTATTCTCTTTATATATACAAAAATGAACCCCGGCGCCTCGCGCCCGCAGGTTCAATCATACACGGGAAGCGTATCGCTTCCCAACACGTTATTTTGCTTCAAGCTGTTGAACGTCAATCCGACGGGCTTCATCGAGCATCGAGGCTTTGGCGCGGATCCGCGCTTCAAGCTGGTCGATCATGTCGTTGTTGTCCAGGCGATCTTTACGCACGCCGTCTTCATACAGGCCACTTTTCTTGTTGCCGCCGGTCACCCCGAGGGTGGAAACCAGCGCTTCGCCCGGGCCGTTCACCACGCAGCCGATGATCGAAACATCCATCGGGGTGATGATATCTTCCAGACGTTGCTCCAGGGCGTTCACCGTACCGATAACGTCAAACTCCTGACGCGAACAGGTCGGGCAGGCGATGAAGTTAATACCGCGGGAACGGATACGCAGCGATTTGAGGATATCGAAGCCAACCTTGATCTCCTCCACTGGATCCGCCGCCAGCGAGACGCGCAGCGTATCGCCGATCCCTTCGGACAACAGCAGCCCAAGACCGATCGCCGATTTCACCGCGCCGCTGCGCGCACCGCCCGCTTCGGTGATCCCGAGGTGCAGCGGCTGATCGATCTGTTTCGCCAGCAGGCGATAAGACTCTACCGCCAGGAAGACGTCAGAGGCTTTAACGCTGACTTTAAACTGATCGAAGTTAAGGCGATCGAGATGATCAACGTGGCGCATGGCAGATTCGAGCAGCGCCTGCGGCGTCGGCTCGCCATATTTTTCCTGCAGATCTTTTTCCAGCGAGCCGGCGTTGACGC
Source organism: Klebsiella sp. 54 (assembly GCF_018223875.1). Lineage (NCBI taxonomy): Bacteria > Pseudomonadati > Pseudomonadota > Gammaproteobacteria > Enterobacterales > Enterobacteriaceae > Klebsiella > Klebsiella sp. 54. The sequence goes on along the minus strand of NZ_JAGRRA010000010.1, from coordinate 69,310 downwards.
CAATGCGGATCGGGATGTTTTTATCCCGTGCGCAATCTACGACCATGCGGATGCGCTCTTCGTTGCCGATGTTGCCTGGGTTGATACGCAGGCAGTCGACGCCATATTCTGCGACTTTCAGCGCAATACGGTAGTCAAAGTGGATATCGGCGACCAGCGGGACGTTGACCTGCTGTTTGATCAGTTTGAACGCCTCAGCGGCGTCCATCGTCGGAACAGAGACGCGGACAATATCCGCGCCTACGCGCTCTAACGCTTTGATTTGATTTACGGTCGCAGCCACATCAGTGGTGCGCGTATTGGTCATTGACTGAACGGCGATGGGAGCCCCATCGCCAATTGGCACATTACCAACGTAAATACGTTTAGATTTTCTACGTTGAATCGGAGCCTGGTTATGCATGAAAAATCTCCCGCGTTACCCGTCTGTTACTGCGCCGGTGATGATTCGGCATTAAGGGTCAGACGCGCAACCTGGTTAGTTCTGATAAAACGACTTAAATCGACAGGCTTGCCCAGATACAGGATCTCTACCGCAGCCGGGGCGCCAATTTTCAGCTTATACGGTGCCTGACCGCTCAGGTTCAGATTTCCGCCTTTACGCTGCAGGCCGCTGAACAATTTTTTGCCGGTGGCATCGCTCACTTCCAGCCAGCAGTCGGCGGAAAAGTTCATCACCAGATCCTGCGCCGATGCCGCCGGGTTCGTCACGTTCGCCTGATTGGTCGGCAACGGCGTGGCCGGGGTAGCCGGCGCCGTCGGGGCTGCGCCTGCGGTATCGACATTGGCCTGGGAAGGCGCGACAACGGCGTTATTGTCCGCTGGCGTCTGAGCCGGTGCGCTGGTGGTCGGGGCGCTGGCGGTATCAGTTGGCGCGCTGTTCGCAGCGCTATCGGCGGTCGGGGCTGCCGGGGCGCTGGTATCCAGCGGCACGCTCTGGCTACTGGTGTCGCCGCTGTTCAGCTCAGCGGAAGACTGATCGGCCATGGTGGAGATCTCTTCCTGCTGCGCCTTATGGTCTTGCCACCACCAGGCGCCGCTCAGGCCGATAACCACAAACAGCACCAGCCAGGTGAAGCTCATCAGCCAGCCGTCGCGTTTTTTGCGACGTTTACCTAAAGAGAAGCTCTGCATTGGCGCGACTTTCGCCGCACGGATGGGCGCTTGCTTGGCCATCATCGGCAGCAGCTCGTCTTCTGGAATATGTACGAGGCGAGCATAGGAGCGGATGTAACCGCGCAGGAAGGTGGAAGCGAGGTCGGCAGGCGCCTTATCGTCTTCAATATCACGAACCGTGGACACCTTCAGGCATAAGCGTTCTGCCACCGCTTGCTGGCTAAGTCCGAGTTGTTCGCGGGCGTGACGCAGACGCGCGCCCGTGGTGTTTGCTTCTTGATGATCTTGAGTGGCTTCAGTATTCATTCGCTACAACTACTGGTACGTGAAATTTAAAGTTCAGCGCGGGAAAAAGCCGGCGCCGCGAGACATCTGTGGTACGTCAGCCTCACAGTATAGGACTGTCAGCCGCGCGATCACAGAGACGAATCAAAATTGAATGCTAAGCGGTTGTTGTGCCGCTACATACTGCCTCAAAGTCGACAAAAACGCACCGTAATTATTAACCGAATCAGCGTATTTCGCCTGGCTATAGGTCATAAATATGGCCCGTGCCGCCTGCGCTGCACGGGCCATCATTTGTCAGACCGCTTTTACGTCAATCGCTTCGCCCTGCATCCGCTTACGCAGCGTGCGCTTGGTACGGTCGATAACATCGCCCGCCAGCTGACCGCAGGCGGCGTCGATATCGTCGCCGCGCGTTTTACGCACGATGGTCGTAAAGCCGTACTCCATCAGGACTTTGGAGAAACGGTCGATGCGGCTGTTGGAGCTGCGGCCATACGGCGCGCCCGGGAACGGGTTCCATGGGATCAGGTTGATCTTACACGGCGTATCTTTCAGCAACGCCGCCAGTTCGTGGGCGTGCTCGGTGCCGTCGTTGACATGATCCAGCATCACGTACTCGATGGTCACCCGGCCCTGGTTGGCGTTGGACTTCGAAATATAGCCGCGCACCGAGTTGAGGAAGGTCTCGATGTTGTACTTTTTGTTGATCGGGACGATTTCGTCACGAATGGTATCGTTCGGCGCGTGCAGGGAGATCGCCAGCGCGACGTCGATCATATCGCCGAGTTTATCCAGCGCCGGCACCACGCCGGAAGTCGACAGGGTGACGCGACGTTTGGAGAGGCCAAAGCCGAAATCGTCGAGCATGATTTCCATCGCCGGAACGACGTTGTTGAGGTTCAGCAGCGGCTCGCCCATGCCCATCATCACCACGTTGGTGATCGGACGTACGCCGGTGGTCTTCACCGCGCCGACGATTTTCGCCGCGCGCCAGACCTGGCCGATAATTTCGGAAACCCGCAGGTTACGGTTAAAGCCCTGCTGGGCGGTGGAGCAGAATTTACACTCCAGCGCGCAGCCTACCTGGGAGGAGACGCACAGGGTGGCGCGGTCTTCTTCCGGGATATAGACGGTCTCGACGCGCTGATCGCCAACGGCAATCGCCCATTTGATGGTCCCGTCGGTTGAGCGTTGTTCTTCAACTACTTCCGGGGCGCGGATCTCCGCCACTTCTTTCAGTTTACTGCGCAGGACTTTGTTGATGTCAGTCATCTCATCAAAGTCGTCGCAGCAGTAGTGATACATCCATTTCATCACCTGATCGGCGCGGAAAGGCTTCTCGCCCATGTTTTTGAAAAACTCGCGCATCTGCTGACGGTTTAAATCCAGCAGGTTGATTTTGGCATCTTTGTTCGGCACCGTCAGAGCGGCGGTATCAGGCGTGACAATTTGTTCAGACATAATGTTTTCCGGCCTCGTTATTACACGTTATGGCCCCAGGTGGGTTGAAAAAGAAACGCCCCGGAGAGCGACAGCTCGTCCAGGGGCGCTATATTCTACAAATTCTGGCGCATCATTGCCACGTTTGCACAAAGCAATGATAAAAAATCTGTAACTGACTGCTCAATCCTCTAAGGCTTTTCGATTGTCGCAAGGCGGCAAGCAAGTGACAAATTCGTCGGGAACGAATTTGACCAGCCCTAGGCTGGCCTCCGGTGAGAGGCAGGAGCCTCTCATTAATCCCCGGGAGCATAGATAACTATGTGACCGGGGTGAACGCGCGCAGCCAACGCCGCGACGGTCGAAAAGACGACGAGGATTAGCGAGTGCGCGGGCAAACCTCGCCTTCAGCAAAGAAGAACGCGATTTCGCGAGCAGCGGATTCTACAGAGTCGGAACCGTGGGTGCCGTTCTCGGTGAAGCTGTCAGCGTAGTCAGCGCGCAGGGTACCCGCCAGCGCGTTTGCCGGGTTGGTCGCGCCCAGCAGGTCACGGTGACGCTGAACCGCGTTTTCGCCTTCCAGGACGGAAACCACGATCGGGCCGGAGGTCATGAACTCAACCAGACCGTCGAAGAACGGGCGACCTTCGTGCTCAGCATAGAAACCACGAGCCTGATCAACGGTCAGGTGCAGCATTTTGGTGCCGACGATTTTGAACCCTGCAGCTTCAAAGCGGGAAAAGATGCTGCCAATAACGTTTTTTGCCACCGCGTTTGGTTTGATGATGGAAAAAGTACGTTCAATAGCCATGATTACCTCTAATTAAATGTTCTGTTGTTGCACATACGATCGTATGGCCTGGCGCGCATTATAATGAGCATCCCCGCCCCTGCCTACGGATGAAGGTAACATTTTGTTAAAATAAGATGAGTATTGAAAACACAAACCGCCAACAACAAATTTACCCTGGTTATTGCAGGGTGAAACGCGCGGCCGCCGTTTGCCCTGCCTCATCCATCACCACCAGCTGCAACTCGCCGGGCTTATCCAGGGTTAGCGTGGTTCTCGCGCCGGCGGCATCTATCGGCTGGCCGTTGATAAACCACCAGCGCCGCCCTTCCCCGCCGCTGGTTTGCAGGGGCAACATCACCCGCGCCTCGCCCGGCAGACGTTTAATCACCGCCCCCTCGCGGACCCCGGAGAGCACCAGCGGTGCGACATCCTGAGTTTGCAGCGGCGGACATGCCCTTGATGCCGGCCCCAGACGCGCGGCGCGACGCTCACCCGGCGGTAGCCAGGGTTCCAGCGGCAGCGGCCAAACCTCAACCACCGTTTCGCGCGCCCCGGGACAATCCGCCGCCACCCGTTCGCCGTGTTCATTACGCCACACCGGGAAGCGGATCCCGCGCACGCCCTCCTGCCCCGGCAGCAGCAGGGTCGGCGGCTGGCTGTCTTCCAGCAGCCAGCTGGCCAGGCGACGACGGCAGTTGCTGTCGCCCGCCGGCAGCGCCTGGCCGCCGGGCCAGCATAGCGTCCCGCGGCTGACCGTTGCCGGGCGCGGATCGACCGGCAGGCCGCCGCGGCTCATCGCCGGGCGGGCGAGCAGCAGATTATTGACCTGATTGAGCAACGGCACCGCGCTGGCGAAACCAAACTGCCCCACCACCGGCGTACCGTCCGGACGCCCGGTCCAGATGCCTATCAGATAACGCGCATTGAGACCCACCGCCCATGCATCGCGATACCCGTAGCTGGTGCCGGTCTTCCAGGCCAGCGGCGCCACTTGCGGGAGTGAGGCATCGGGAACCGGTTGCGCTTCGCCGGCCAGGATGCGCCGGACGATCCACGCCGCCCCCGGGGATAGCAGCGCCTTTTCCACCAGCGGGTCTCCGGGCTTCATGCGCAGCCGCGCCGCCTTCCCGTGGCGGGCAAAGGCGCTGTATGCCGCGACGATATCTTCCAGCCTCGCCCCGGCGCCGCCAAGGATCAACGACAGATTTGGCTCGGCGCCGGCGGGCAGCATCAGGGGCAACCCGGCATTGCGCAAATTCGCCGCGAAACGTTTGGGCCCGTAGGCTTCAAGTACCTGGACCGCCGGCAGATTCAGGGAGCGCACCAGCGCCTCGCTGGCGCTCACCGGGCCGTGAAAGCCGCTGTCAAAGTTACCGGGGCGATAATCGCTAAAGCGCCGCGGCACATCCTGCAATAACGACGACGGATGAATCAGCCCCTCATCCATCGCCAGCGCATAAATGAAGGGTTTCAACACCGACCCCGGCGAACGGACCGCCGACGCCATATCAATGTGGCCAAAGCGGCTGTCGTCCGTAATATCCGCCGAACCCACCCAGCCGCGGACTTTCATATCCGTGTGATCGACCACGACCATCGCCAGCGAACTGCGCGGCGGCAGGCGCGATTTCCAGTTCAGCGCCAGATCCTCAAGCTGCCGCTGGAGTCCGGCATCGAGGGTCGTCACCACCTTTTCATCACCACTGCTCGCCAGCGCCCGACGGGCGAAGAGCGGCGCCAGCTGCGGCATCTGGCGCGGAAACAGCCACACCGGCTCCTCCATCGCCTCCTTTACCGCCTGCTCCGGCCAGACGCCCTGACTGACCATACGCGCAAGCACTTTATCGCGCGCCGCCTGGGCCCGCTGCGGCCAGCGGTCCGGACGTAAACGGCTGGGCGCCTGGGGCAGCACCGCCAGCAGCGCCGCCTCGCCGTAGCTAAGCCTGGCAGGCGGCTTCCCGAGATAGGCCCAGCTGGCCGCGCCGATACCCTGCAGGGTGCCGCCAAACGGCGCGCGGTTCAAATAGAGGGTCAGAATGTCGCTTTTTGACAGATGCCACTCCAGCTGCAGCGCACGCCATAGCTGGCGCAGCTTGCCGCCGAAAGTGCGGGGGTGGGGATCGAGCAGGCGCGCCACCTGCATGGTAAGCGTGCTGCCGCCGGAAATGACCCGCCCGGAGGTAAGATCCTGCCAGGCGGCGCGCACTACAGCGAAGGGATTGACCCCCGGATGGCGCCAGAACCAGCGGTCTTCATACTGGATGAGCGCCTGAAGATAACGCGGCGACACGTCGGCGAGAGTGACCGGATAACGCCAGACGCCCTGCGCGTCGGCAAACCGCCACAGCGGCGTCCCGTCTTCCGCCACCACCACGCGGGCGGGCGTAACGTCCCGCAGCGGCAGCGGCCACAGGCGATCGGCCGCCAGCACCGCTAGCCACAGCAGAAAAATAAACGCCGCCAGCGCGCGCCAGCAGCGTTTTACCCGAGGCAATACGCGCATTTACGGCGTCACGGTGAGCGGGCCGCTGGCCGCTCCGGTCGCCCGCCACTGCGGCACATACATCGATTCCACCTGCGGCTGCGGGACCTGATAAGTGCCCGGCGTCACCGCTCGCGCCAGATAGACCAGCGTCACCGGCTGACCTTCATTGACCGCAACTGCGGCGACGAAACGGTCATCGCGGAACTCGATATGCTGAATATCCGCCTGCTGCATCTGGTTAAGCAGGTTTTGCACCGCTTCGCCATTCTCCTGCAGGCTGGCGCTGCTGTTGGCCAAATTCTGGTTTTCCAGCTCCAGACCGGCTGGCAACAGATCAACCACCAGCGCGTCAGGCACGTTGCGTTTGGCGGTCACCTCCAGCTTGACGAGTACCAGTTCGCCGCTGCGCAGTGATGACAGCGATTTCTGCTGCCCCTGGGTATCGAAAATAGTTCGTTCAATCCCCAGGACGTTACCGCCCGGCTGCGGCGCGCTTTGCGGATAGCCGCTGCTGTCGAGGCGCAGCCACAGCGGCTGGCTGCCGGTGTTGCTCACCTGCAGTGCCGCCAGCCGATCGCCGTCGAGGTTGCGGGTTTGCGCTTTGTCGCCGGTCAGCGGCTCCGCCTGCAGCGAGGTTTGCGCCTGCCAGCTGCCCGGCAGGTCGGCCAGCGTCCGTCCGGCAAGGAACAGGGCGTTGGTTTCCTGGGTCGACAGCCAGCGCTGGCCATAGGCCTCTTCCGACAGCGTGCTCAAAAGCTGATTTTGCACCTCCGGCAGCAGCTTATTCTCTTCCAGCAGCGCCAGCTTCAGGGCGTCATCGCGAAGCGGGCTACCGTAATCGCCCAGCCAGCGTTTCTCATCCTGACGCGGGGTGGCAACCGCCAGCTTCAGCGCGGCGTCGCCGCGCGGCGCATCACCCATGGTTTTCAGCGCGATGCCGAGCTGCAACAGCGGCAAGCCGGATCGCGCCTGGTCGTGACGGCTCCAGATTTCACGCAAGGCGCCGAGGGGGGCTTTTTGCTGACGCGCCAGCACCAGCGCGGCATAGGCCTGAGCGGCAAAGCGGCTGGCCTGGGCGTCGTCGCTGTAGCGTACGGTCATCAGCCCCGGCTCCTGCAGGTAGCGCAGCAGGCGTTCATTGCCTTTATTGATAGCGTTGACCGGCACGCTGTAACCCTGCTCGCCGGCGCGAACGAGGAAATCCATGGCGTAAGCGGTCAGCCAGTACTCTTCCGGCCCCTCTTTATCCCATAGCGCAAAGCCGCCGTTTTCCAGCTGCATCTGCAGCAGGCGCGAGATGCCGACATCGATTGCCGCGCGGCGTTTTTCGTCGCTATCGCCGCTGATGCCCAGCGCCTTTAGCTGCGCCGCGCTGGTATACAGGGACGGGAACAGACCGCTGGCGGTCTGCTCAAGGCAGCCGTAAGGATAGGCTTTCAGATCGCGGATATAACGCGCGAGATTCAGCGGCGGCTTGCCGCTGAGCAGCAGCTGGCCCTGCAGCGTCTGCGGGGCGAAACCTGCCGATTGTGCCGCTGGCGCCTGCCAGCTTTCGCCGGGCTGCAGCACGGCGCCGCTGTTGACGGTCTGCGCCGGGAACGCCGGACGAACGCCGATTTTCCACTGTTTCTGCAGCGGGGCGAAGGTTTCCCCCGGCAGGCTCAGGCCGCTGATCGTGGCGTTCACCTGGCCATCGCCGAAGCCCGCCAGCGCGCTCACCGGCACAAACAGCGTGCTGCGTGCCCCCGGCGCCAGCTGCACCGGCGGCAGTTGACCCTCGGTCAAGGACACCAGCCCGCTGGCGGCAAGATGCACCTGCAGGGTTTGCGGTTTATCGGTCAGGTTGCTGAGATCCAGCGCCAGACGCGTAGTGTCGCCGCTGGCGAGGAAGCGCGGAGTGTTCAGCTCGGCGATGACCGGGGCGGCCACCACCACTTTATCTTCGCTGCTGCCAAAGTCATTCGCCGTCCAGGCCTGAGCCATCACCCGCAGTTCGCCGTTAAAATCACCGATCGGCAGCGTCACCGTCCCTTCGCCCTGATCGTTCAGCACCACCGGCTGCGCTTGTTGGGCGATGATGGTCACATGGTTAACCGGCGGTTTACCGCCACGTTTTAACTCGTCGCCATCGCCGCCGAAGCGCAGGCTGGCCACACGTCCCTGTCCTTCAATGACCTGGCCGTAAATATCATAGATATCCGCCCCATAACGTTTCTGGCCAAAGAAGGCGTTCCACGGATCCGGGGTGGCGTAATCGGTAATATTCAGCACCCCGCTATCGACCGCCGAAAGCAGAACGTTCACCTGTTTCGGCGCCTCGCCCTCTTTGACGCTGGCTTTCACTTTCACCGTCAGCGGCTGGTTGGGGCGCATTTTATCCGGGGCCTCCAGCGCCAGCGTCAGGCGACGGTTTTCATCGCCCAGCGGCAGATGCAGCAGGCCCACCGCGCGTTTCGGCGTCGCCGAGCGGGATTTATCGCCAGGACGAACCACCAGTGTGCTGAGGTAGAGGTCGTGGCGATTCCAGGCTTTATCCACCGGGATCGACAGGTCCATCCCCTCGGCAGGTACGTCAATCTCCTGCCACCACAGCGGCCCTTCGCTGGATTCCACCATCGCGTAGCCTTTACCCGCCGCCGGGGCAGCAATGTGCAGCCTGATGGTGTCACCCGGCTTATAGCTCGGTTTATCCAGCTTCATGGTGACCCGGTCCGGGCGCGCTGCGCCGGTGCCTTCGCTGTTATCCTGCCAGCTGTAACCCGCCCAGAAGCGCACGCTGCTGACGACATCGTCCGGTCCTCTCACCTCCAGGCGATAGGAGCCCCACTCTACCGGAAAGCTCACTTTACCGATCTGGCCGGCCTGCAAATCCAGCGACTCCTCGCCCTCCTGCAGATCTTTTTGATCGAACTGCGACTGCCAGCCTTCGCTGTCGGACCAGTTCCAGTAATAATCGCGGCGCTCGCGGATCAGCCGTACCTGCAGGCCGGAAACGGCTTTTTTCTCGCCTTTGGCGTCGGCATAGACGATATCAAACGCGGCGTTGCTGTTTTCATCCACCACCGGCTGCTTCACCGTAGTGTCAGTGCGGTAGTCGTAAACGTCCTTCAGGGTAAATTGCGGGCGGATCCCCGGCAGCGCCTCGGCAGGCCAGATCGGCTGCATAACCGTACGGGTGACCGGACGCCCGCCGGACTCCAGCAGGCTCGCCTGCAACACCACCTGCAGCGGCGAATGGCTATCCTGCCACTGGCTTGAGGTCGTCACTTCACCATGGCCGTTTTCATCCAGCGTCAGCTGGACTTCATCAAGGCTGCGGGAGAGATTTTCTTCCGCGATATCGCCGAACTGGAAGCCCGGCAGAGCGGCGACGGCGTCACGCAGCGGGCGCAGGAACAGTTTGCCCTGCAGCTGGTTGCCGCTGGCCGGCGCGCCGTAGAGATAAGCGCCGCTGACGCCAAAGGCGACATCGGCATTCGGCGCGACAGGCGCCGCCTGCGGCGTCAGCTTCAGCGCCATGCGTTCCGGCATGAAGTCTTCGACGTGGAAATCCCATTCGCGGGGCTGATTGTCGCCGGTGCTGGCGCGAATGTGCCACATGCCGGTGGCCGCGCCGCTGTCGAGCGGATAAGTAAACTGGTACAGGCCGTTAACCGGCTTGCTCATCACCGAGCGGATCACCTGGCCATCCGGCTGGACCACCTCCAGCTTCACCGGCTGTTCCGCCAGCGGCTTGCCGTCGCTATCGCGCAACAGCGCATTGAGGATCACCGTTTCGCCCGGACGATAGAGATCCCGTGGGCCAAACATAAAGAACTGTTTACTGAAGCCAGGCGCGCCGGCAATGGAGAACTCCGCCAGATCCAACGCCGGCAGTTTGAGGTCAAGGAGCGTGGTCTGCCCCTCTTTGCGCGCCAGCAGCAGCGCGGCTTCTTTATCGGTTTGCAGGGTGACGTGGCCCTGGCTATCGCTTTTCGCCTGCGCCAGGGTCTGCCCTTTGGCGTTGAGCAGCTGGACGTCGATACCAGACTGGGCGGCGCCGTTTTCCAGGCTCTGGGTAAAGACGTCCAGCCGGTTGTGGTAACGATGCGCCGACACGCCGATGTCGCTAAGGGTAAACAGCGTCGCCGCGTTGCTGTAGCTATAATGACCCGCCGGGTTCATGACCGCCACGTAGACGCCAGGCTGCTGGAGCGGCTTGATGTCGCTCAGCGGCAGCAGCAGCTTTTCGCGGGTATTGCGCGCCGGATTGAGGTCAAAGCGGCCGCTGTATACCAGATCGGCCATCTTCAGCAGCTCGTCGGATTCCCAGTTGCTTAATGAATTGCGGTATTCCCACTGACTGACGAAGGCCGAGAGCGATTCCGGCTTAATGCGGAAGAAGTTCACGTCGACGTTATCGACGTTCAGCGCCATCACCGGTAGCCCGGCGATCACGTTGCCCGGCAGCAGCGAGCCGCGGCTGGCAAACCCAACGCTTGGCGCGATATCACGGGTGGTCAGAGTCTTCTCGAATGGTTTATCGAGCGTCGCCTTGTTCAGGGCGACCAGCGTCGGGTCGACCGAGACAATCAGCTCGCGCTTTGGCTCCAGGTGACGCAGACGCAGCTCTTTGAGGTTCGGCGCCAGCTCCCAGGCGCCATCTACCTTACCGCTCTTCTTATCTACCAGGTGTACGCTGCGGGAGAAATCCTGGTCCGGCTGCAGCGGCACGGAAAAGGTCAGCACCAGGGTCGCGGCGCCATCCAACTGCACCTCCGAGGCGTCGAGCAGCGTCAGCGCTTTGCCCTGACTTTTTTCCGCCAGCGCCGCCAGCTGGGCGCTGTCCGGTTTTGCCGCCGCGCCAGGGCCGCTATCGGCGGCCGGCGTCGGGGCCGTAGCCTGCGGTGCACCGCTGTCATCACACCCGGTTAATGAAAATGCGGTAAGGAGCGCCAGTGACAGCGCCGCTAAACGAAATGGTTTCATCCTTCTAACCCCTCGGCCGGTGGGCCTGATGCAAATTATCACTTTTTATTATGCGTTAAGGCGGCGCTTCTCAACAGTGATGACGCGGGTTTCTGCCGATTAATCAGAAAAGTGCCGTGACGTCGTCCCCACTCTGGCGTCCTTAACTTGTCAGCACCCGATAAAACGCCGACAATTCAGTCATGAATAGTAAAACGGAGGCACCTATGTCCACCTCGTTTTTTGTCGCCGCCGACTGGCTGGCGGAACATATTGATGACCCGGAGATCCAGATTATCGACGCCCGCATGGCGCCCGCCGGACAGGAGGCCCTGCGCGATATGGCCGCGGAGTACCGCGCCGGCCATGTGCCGAACGCGCTGTTTTTCGATATCGAGGCGCTGTCCGATCACACCAGCCCGCTGCCGCATATGATGCCGCGCGCCGAGGCGTTTGCCGTCGCCATGCGCGAACTGGGCGTCTGCAGCGATACGCACCTCGTGGTTTATGACGAAGGCAATCTGTTTTCCGCGCCTCGCGCCTGGTGGATGCTGCGCGCCTTTGGCGTGGAGAAGGTGTCGATTCTGGCCGGTGGACTGGAGGGCTGGCGCCGCGACGAACTGCCGCTGGAACAAGGGGTGCCGGAGGTGGCCGAAGGGGAATTCGACGTGCGCTTCGATCCTCAGCAAATTAAGCGCCTGACCGACGTGCTGCTGGTCAGCCATGAAGGGTCGGCGCAGATTGTCGATGCGCGTCCGGCGGCCCGGTTTAACGGCCAGGCTGACGAACCGCGCCCGGGCCTGCGGCGCGGGCATATCCCCGGCGCGCTTAACGTGCCGTGGACGGATCTGGTGATTAACGGCGAGCTGAAGACCGTCGACGAGCTGAACGACATCTTTTTGCGTCAGGGCGTCGATTTTGACCGGCCCATTATCGCCAGCTGCGGCTCCGGCGTGACGGCGGCGGTGGTGGTGCTGGCGCTCACCACGCTTGGCGTGAACGGCGTCTGCCTGTACGACGGCTCATGGAGCGAATGGGGGGCGCGCAGCGATCTGCCGATTGAACCGGCTCCTGCCGCTCAGTAAACGCCGTATGGCCGCGGGCGCCCCGTTCCGCGGCCACTAAATAATTTCTGATTTTCCCCGCCTCTTTCTCCTGCCAGCCGCTAAACCGGTTACTCTGTGCTGCCGCAGGGCTTGCGCCTGCCGTGTTCGCTTTACTGCCACCCACTATATAAGGAAATTGAATGATGGCTTTTTCATTACCGGATCTCATGGATGTCGTACACAAGCACAACCGCAATCCCACCCCAAAACCGATGCCCGTAGAGGAAGTGGATCGCCTGCGAGTACGGAAATACCGCGATCCGCAAAATAGCGAAACCGTGGCGCTTCCGGAAAGTTTGAAAGCGCTGCTGGCTTACGATTGCCAGCTGACAAGCCCCCACGGTCAACGGGTGCTGGAATCGGTTCTGGACGCCATTGATGAACATGGCGTCCTGCTTTCCGACTCGCTGGATGAAGATGCTTATTATATGAATGGCCTTGATATGATCGGGCTGGATATTGAAGAGCTGATGCCCGTCTGGAACGACGATCCGCGTCTTCCTGCCCTGATTCGCCTCTGCCATCCTGGGGATCAGCAGGTATTTATCTATGTCACCGAGCGTGATGAACAGGGTGAATATCCTGTCGTCCGCTTCGAGGGTAAAGAGAATGACCTTTGGCTGGCAGAATCGTCACTGATTGAATATTTGCAGGAGATTTTTGCCGGTAGAGAGGAGAGCCACGACGAATGGCAGCATCAGCAAGCCCTCAACCAGGCACGCGATGGCGCCTTGCTGGAGCTGGAATATCTTCATGAGGATCTTTACGCCAGGCTCGAAGGTTGCCCTGACTAATTCACCATCTCCCGCCGAAAGCGCGCTTAACGGGCGCCGTCGGGGCCAGCTCCAGGAGGGAGCGCTTAATCCCTAACCTGATGTCACCACAAGGAGTGAAAATGGCATTAGTCTCCAACCCACATTCTGCTTATACCCCTCGCCTTCCCTGGCTGGGAGGCATCGCTGGCCTGCTGGTCGGCGGCGCGATCCTCTATTTTTGGCCGCAATGGAACCGAACATGGTTAAGCCTGGTTCCCGCGCCCGTTTCCGCCTATACCCGCTTTATCGGCGTCACTTTGGCAGACGTCCCGCTGATCACCTATGGTCATCAGGCGCTGCTGGGTTTTCTGATGGTGCTGCTCGCGCCCGGTTACGGTAAATCGACGCTTGCCGCATGGATGATGCACAACCCGGCGTCAAGCCGCCGCTGGCCCGGCGAGGTACTCCGTGCCTGGGTGACGAAATTTGGCCTGCTGGTCATGGTCTTTTGCAATCTGTTCTTTTTGTCCCGGGTCGGATCCGGGACCCTGGCGTTATATATTTTTATTCTCCAGCACATCAGCGTTGCCGCGGCGGTGACGTCAGGAGGGCTGCTGCTGCGTGACGCCCGACGTCTGGCCCGCAGATTCGATGCTCAGCTGGCGGATCTGCGCCTTCTGATGCTCCTCACCCTCGGGTTCCAGACGATTTTGCCGGCGCAGATCGCGCTGATGAGCGCCCGGGGCGTGAATACGCCGCTGGGCTGGTATATTGTCAGCGCGCAGATGGTGGGGGTGTTACTGGCGTTTATGCTGGTCGCCGGGCTGGTAGCAGCGCTACGCTATCTGCTGGGAGAGGAAAGGTGCCGGGCCTGGCGCGGGGATATGGCGCTCTTCAACGGCATCGTCACGCTGTGCGTGGCGGGATTTCTGCTCTATCACATGGTGTCAGCCTATCCGCGAATCGTTGCCGCCCTGCATTAATCTTTACCAACCCGCTTTGGCATCGAGCTGAAAGTATAGCGAAACCGGGGGCTGCCGCCCCCGCTGTCAGATAATGCGGTTTTGTTTGAAATCGCGCAGGAAGCTGCCCCAGCGCTTTTCATAGAACGGCGTGATATGGGCAATCATAAAGTGGCTGATGCCCTTCTCGCCGTCTACCACCTGGCAAATATCGATCGGCTCATCGCCGGGCAGGGTATCGGTGGCCACGCTGCCGGTGGTCTGAATAATGGACTCGATATCCCCTTCCGCTTCAATGCCGATAAGCAGATTAGCAGGCGCGTCGGCGTGCTCTTTGATCGAGCACAGGAACGCCCGCTTGACGGTTTTCAGCGTTTTGAACAGCGTGGTCAGCGAATCCACCATCTGCGCCGGCGGCTCGGCGACTTCAGACAGCAGCAGCGCTTCGCCCCCCTCCAGCACCGTCTGGGTGCTGAGCGGGCTGCCCTCTTCCCCGAGCAGATGGCTGATTTCCCGCGGGGTGAATTCTTTACCGCTCGGCAGCTTCGGGTTGAGGAACAGCGATTCGCCGAGAGTCATCGCCATCAGCGTGCGGGCCGGCATCATCACGAAAGCCTGTTCGTCTTCCACCGCCTGCTGCAGGGCCTCCAGCGAAGTGAAGAACGGAATGACCGACGTGCCGTCATCTTTTTCCCAGTGCTGCAGATCCAGCGCGCTATCTTCGACAATCTGCTCGCCATCGGCTGCGCTGCCCGGTACCCAGACGGTGGCCTCAAGCAGCGCGCTGAAAAATGCCGGACGATGAGCGGGCTCGGTAGCCGCTTTTTCCAGCAGGGTTTCTAATTCGTTTTTGGTTTCGGACATAGTTTGGCTACTTCAAAAATCGCCCGGCGGCGCGACGTCCGCACGGGCCTGCGGATTTTCCAGGCCGGGTAAGCGTAGCGCTACCCGGCAAGGCCATTACTCAGCCGTCAGCAGATTGGCGATAGTACGTACGCCAAGCCCCGTCGCGCCCGCCGACCACTGCTCAACGGCCGATTTGCGGTAGGTTGCCGAACAGTCGATATGCAGCCAGCCCTGGTGGTAGTTTTCCACGAAGTGGGACAGGAAGCCCGCCGCGGTGCTGGCGCCGGCCGGATAGGCGGCGCTGCCGGTATTGTTCAGTTCCGCGAAGTTAGACGGCAGCTGATTACGGTGGAATTCGGCCAGCGGCAGACGCCAGAACGCTTCATTTTCCGCCTGGGCGCTCGCCAGCAGGCGATTCGCCAGCGCATCGTCAAAGCTGAACAGCGCGTGGTAGTCGTTGCCGAGGGCGGTTTTCGCCGCGCCGGTCAGGGTGGCGGCATCGACGATCAGCTCAGGCTTCTGCGCCGAAGCGTCAATCAGGCCATCCGCCAGCACCAGACGACCTTCGGCGTCGGTGTTCATCACTTCGACGGTTTTGCCGTTGCGATAATGAATAATATCGCCCAGTTTGAAAGCGTTGCCGCTGATCAGGTTGTCGGCGCAGCACAGATAGAGCTTCACGCGCTTATTCAGCCCGCGGGTAATGGCGAAAGCCAGAGCGCCGGTGACAGTCGCCGCGCCGCCCATATCAGACTTCATTGAATCCATAAAGGCGCTCTGTTTGATACTGTAGCCGCCGGAATCAAAGGTAATGCCTTTACCTACCAGACAGGCGTATACCGGGGCTTCTTTATCGCCGGTCGGGTTATAGTCCAGCGCCAGCAGAACCGGCGGACGCTCGGAGCCGCGGCCTACGGTGTGCAGGCCGAGATAGCCCTGCTCACGCAGATCTTCGCCTTTGGTGATGCGATAGCTCATCTTTTCGCCCGCCACGCTGCACAGCAGGTCGACGGCGCGCTGCGCCAGCTGCTCCGGGCCCAGCTCTTCCGCCGGCGCATTGATGGTGTCGCGCACCCAGTCAATAATGGTCAGACGGTTATCCAGCTCGCTTTTCTGCACATCGTCCAGGGTCGGCCATTCAACTTTTCGGGTGCCTTTCGGGCCTTTATAGCCCGCCCAGAACGCCCACGCGCGGTCGGTGTTCCAGCCTTCGCCGCTTAACGCGACATGCTTGATGCCCATGTCGTCAATTTTACGCGCCGCGCGCTGAATCAAGCCCAGGTCGTCTTTACCGTTGAGATGCAGGGCAATGCCATCATTATTAATGCTGTAAGACGCCTTCTCTCCCCAGCGCGCATCGGCTGGCTGAGTGGAAAGCGTAATCTTCATGGCTTCGGTCATTATCATTATCCTTCTTAGCAAACGGGCCACCGTATGGCAGCCCGTAACGTTCTCTCGCTCGATGATTCATCCGACTTTATACCGCCGCATAAATCATGACGCGAAAATTATTCGGCTTCGTCTAACCAGACTAACAGAATCGCCTCGAGAATTTTTTCATTGGATGCGTTCGGATCATCATCAAACTCTTCCAGATCGCAAATCCACTGATGCATGTCGGTAAAGCGAACGGTTTTTGGGTCGAGGTCAGGGTAAGCGTCATACAGCGCTTCGCCGATTTCACGACTGTCGGTCCATTTCAGTGCCATATTAGTGCTCGCGTGCGTGGTTGATGGTGTAACGCGGGATCTCAACGACCAGATCTTCGTCGGTGACGCGCGCCTGGCAGCTCAGGCGGCTGTCAGGCTCCAGTCCCCAGGCTTTATCCAGCATATCGTCTTCATCTTCGGTACTCTCCGCCAGCGAGTCAAAGCCTTCACGCACGATGCAGTGGCAGGTGGTGCAGGCACAGGATTTTTCGCAAGCGTGTTCAATCTCGATGCCGCTACGCAGCGCCGCATCCAGAATAGTCTCACCGGTCTCAGCTTCCACAACGATGCCATCCGGACACAGGTCCTGGTGGGGCAGAAATACAATTTTTGGCATTTTAAACCTCGTCCACGGATTGGCCTTTCAGCGCGATACGGACCGACTGATCCATACGGCGGGCGGCGAATTCCTGGGTTTGTGTGTCGATATTTTTAATCGCTTCTTTAATGGCGTCGGCGTCGTCGCCTGCCGCGGCGGCGCGTACCTGCTCCGCAGCAGCATCGATAGCCTGACGCTCCGCGGCGCTTAACAGCGCGGCGTCGGCGGCCAGCGCGCTTGTCAGGCTTTCCAGGACGCGTGCGGCTTCTACTTTCTGTTCAGCCAGCATGCGCGCCTGAATATCCTGTTCGGCGTAGCTCATCGAATCTTTAATCATGGTGGCGATTTCGCCATCGGTCAGACCGTAAGACGGTTTCACCTGAATAGAGGCTTCCACGCCGGTCGATTTTTCCATCGCCGTGACGCTCAGCAGGCCATCGGCATCCACCTGGAAGGTGACGCGAATATGCGCCCCGCCCGCCGGCAGCGCCGGGATACCGCGCAGCGCAAAGCGCGCCAGCGAACGGCAATCCTGCACCAGCTCACGCTCGCCCTGCATCACATGAATGGACATCGCCGTCTGGCCATCTTTGAAGGTGGTGAACTCCTGGGCGCGGGCCACCGGAATGGTGGTATTACGCGGGATCACTTTCTCCACCAGACCGCCCATGGTTTCCAGCCCTAACGACAGCGGGATAACGTCGAGCAGCAGCAGTTCGCTGTCCGGCTTGTTGCCGACCAGAATATCGGCCTGGATCGCCGCGCCAATGGCGACGACTTTGTCCGGGTCAATGGCGGTCAGCGGAGTGCGGCCGAAGAATTCGCCTACGCGCTCGCGCACCAGCGGCACGCGGGTCGAACCGCCGACCATCACCACTTCCAGCACCTCTTGCGCCTCAACGCCAGCGTCTTTCAACGCCCGGCGGCAGGCCATTAACGTGCGTTTTACCAGCGGGGCGATCAGATCGTTAAACTGGCTGCGAGTGATATCGCCCTGCCAGCCGCCGACCTCAACGTGCGCCACCTCGGCATCGCTAAGGGCAATTTTCGCCGCGATGGCGGCATCCAGCAGCTCACGCTGCAGGCGGTTGTCGCTACGGTCGCTGAAGCCTGCCTGCTCGCGCAGGTAGTCCGCCAGCAGATGATCGAAATCATCGCCGCCGAGAGCGGAATCGCCGCCGGTAGCCAGCACTTCAAACACCCCGCGGCTTAAGCGCAGAATAGAGATATCGAAGGTGCCGCCGCCGAGATCGTAGACCGCAATCACCCCTTCCTGGCCGGAATCAAGGCCATAGGCGATAGCCGCCGCGGTCGGTTCATTAAGCAGGCGCAGCACGTGCAGACCCGCCAGACGCGCCGCGTCTTTGGTCCCCTGACGCTGGGCGTCATCAAAATAAGCGGGAACGGTGATCACCACGCCGTCGAGCTCGCCGGCCAGCGCTTCAGTGGCCCGGGCAGCCAGCGCTTTCAGAATATCGGCGGAGACGCGAATCGGGTTCAGCAGGCCGCCGGCGGTCTGGATCATCGGCAGGCCGTTTTCACTGGCCTGCAGCTGATACGGCAGATGCGGATAGCGATGTTGGATATCGGCGAGGGAGCGCCCCATCATCCGTTTCACGGAGCTGATGGTGTTGGCGGGATCCTGGGCGGCGTTCAGCCGGGCGTCATAGCCGACGGTCAGCCCCGATGCGTGGTAGTTCACCACCGACGGCAGCAGATAGCGGCCTTGATGATCGGGCAGAGTCTCGGCCTGGCCGCTACGCACGGTAGCCACCAGAGAATTGGTGGTGCCCAGGTCGATACCGGCCGCCAGACGACGCTGGTGCGGCGCGGCGCTCAGGCCGGGCTCACTAATTTGTAATAAGGCCATAATTGCTTCCGAAAATTAAAAATCGAGCAGTTTTTCTTCGAGTTCTTCAGCACTGCTGCGCAGTTTATCGAGGAAACGGAGCTTACGCACCGTGTCCGCCGCCGCCTCCCAGCTCTCATTATGCAATTGGTCAACCATCAGCTGATGGCGGGTATCAAACAGCGCTTTCACTCGTTTGATAAAGCTTTCCAGCCGCGCTTCGTCTTTCGCCTGGCCGATCTCATCCAACTCTTCGCGCAGTTCCAGCTGTTCCATCAGGAACGCGGTATCGCGAACGGTATGCTGCTCGCTGGCCAGATCGAAGCCATGCAGCGAGAGGAGGTATTCTGCGCGGGTCAGGGGATGGCGCAGCGTCTGCCAGGCCTGGTTAATGGTGGCGGAATACTGAACCGCCGCAAGCTGCTCCGCAGCGGGCGCGCTGGCAAATTTATCCGGATGGTACTGGCGCTGCAGATCCTGATACCGGACAGCCAGTTGTTCAAGCGAGAGGGTATAGCTGGCTGGTAACCCGAAGAGGGTGAAATAGTCCATAGTAACCTCAGGGTCATGCATCTAAACGAAAACCCCACGCGCGGCGTGACCGCGGTGGGGTTGGGGTGTACCGATTATACGTTAAAGCTTTCGCCGCAGCCGCACTCATCTTTGACGTTCGGGTTGGTGAACTTAAACCCTTCGTTAAGGCCTTCTTTGACGAAGTCCAGCTGCGTGCCGTCGAGGAATTGCAGACTTTTGCCGTCGATCACGACCTTCACGCCTTTGTCTTCAAACACGGTGTCTTCAGCCGCCGGCTCGTCAACAAACTCCAGTACATAGGCCATACCTGAGCAGCCGGAGGTTCTCACGCCCAGGCGCAGGCCAAACCCTTTTCCGCGGTTTGCCAGGAAGGCATTGACTCGCGCTGCTGCACTGTCGCTAAGAGTAATCGACATAACAAAACCTCAACTAATTATTTTGCTTCACGTTTGCTTTTGTAATCCGCAATCGCGGCTTTAATCGCGTCTTCCGCCAGAATAGAGCAGTGAATTTTCACCGGCGGCAGTTCCAGTTCATCGGCGATATCGGTGTTCTTGATCGCCTGCGCTTCGTCCAGGGATTTACCCTTCACCCACTCGGTGACCAGGGAGCTGGAAGCGATAGCAGAACCACAGCCGTAGGTCTTGAAGCGCGCGTCTTCAATGATACCTTCATTGTTGACTTTAATCTGCAACTTCATCACGTCGCCGCAGGCCGGCGCGCCGACCATGCCGCTGCCGACGTTCTCGTCGCTGTTGTCAAAAGAGCCGACGTTGCGCGGGTTCTCGTAATGATCGATAACTTTTTCGCTGTATGCCATGATGAATTCTCCTTATTGGTGCCGAATTAGTGATGTGACCATTCAATACTGTTCAGATCCACGCCCTGTTTGAACATTTCCCACAGTGGAGAAAGCTCGCGCAGACGGCCAATGGATTTACGAATCAGGTTGATGGCGTAGTCAATCTCTTCTTCGGTAGTGAAACGACCTAAAGAGAAACGAATAGAACTGTGCGCCAGTTCATCAGTCATGCCTAACGCGCGCAGCACGTAGGATGGCTCAAGGCTCGCGGAAGTACAGGCTGAACCGGAGGAAACCGCCAGGTCTTTCAGCGCCATAATCAGCGACTCGCCTTCAACATAGTTGAAGCTGACGTTAAGAATGTTCGGCGCGCCCTGCTCAAGGTCGCCGTTGAGGTACACTTCTTCCATATCCTTCACGCCGTTCCACAGACGGTTGCGCAGCGTGCGCAGACGCGCCATCTCGCTTTCCATCTCTTCTTTGGCGATACGGTAAGCTTCACCCATGCCGACGATCTGGTGAACAGGCAGAGTACCGGAACGCATACCGCGCTCGTGGCCGCCGCCGTGGATTTGCGCTTCGATACGAATGCGCGGCTTACGACGCACGTACAGCGCGCCGATGCCTTTCGGACCGTAGATTTTGTGACCGGAGAAGGACATCAGGTCCACTTTCAGCTGGCTGAGATCGATAGGCAGCTTGCCCACGCTCTGGGTGGCGTCTACGTGGTAAATGATACCGCGGGCGCGACACATCTCGCCGATGGTAGCGATATCCTGCACCACGCCGATTTCGTTATTCACATGCATGATGGAAACCAGGATGGTGTCGTCACGCATCGCCGCTTCCAGCTCTTTCAGATCGATAATCCCGTTGCTCTGCGGCGCCAGGTAGGTCACTTCGAAGCCTTCGCGCTCCAGCTGACGGCAGGTATCCAGAACCGCTTTATGCTCGGTTTTGCTGGTGATGATGTGCTTGCCTTTTTTCTGATAAAAGTTGGCAGCACCCTTGATCGCCAGGTTGTCGGATTCAGTCGCACCAGAGGTAAAGACGATTTCGCGCGGGTCGGCACCGACCAGCTCGGCAATCTGATTGCGGGCGATATCAACCGCCTCTTCAGCCTGCCAGCCAAAACGGTGGGAACGAGAGGCCGGGTTACCAAAGGTCCCGTCCATGGTCAGGAACTGCATCATTTTCTCGGCAACACGCGGGTCCACCGGCGTGGTTGCGGAGTAATCGAGGTAAATCGGTAATTTCATTGCTCTTAAACTCCGTACATCACTCAATGCAAGGAATCAGGCAACCGGCTTGATGTACGACCGAGTACACGGAATGTCGGAGCATCCCGGCCTGATTCTGAAAGCTCTTTATAATCGTTGTCCCGCCGTTTCGCGCTGCCTCGCCCTGTCAGCCGCAGCCCGAAACGGGACGGGTCACTCAGGCGCGCAGTTTAACGTCGATCGCGTCCTGGGTGCGCGCATTGCGCTGGGTTTCGTGCTGATGCTGACGACCGGAAACATCGAGGATCTCCTGGTTATTCACCAGTTCTCCGAGGGTGATATTGTTCAGGAAGCCGGTCAGACGCTCGCTCAGATCGCGCCACAGCGCGTGAGTCAGGCATTTATCGCCGCCCTGACAGCCGCCCTTGCCCTGGCAACGGGTGGCATCAACGGATTCGTCCACGGCGCTGATGACTTCGCCGACGGCGATACTGCCGGCATCTTTACCTAACAGATAACCACCGCCTGGGCCACGAACGCTGGAAACCAGGCCATTTTTACGCAGGCGAGAGAACAGCTGTTCCAGATAGGAAAGCGAAATTCCCTGACGCTCTGAAATATCTGCCAACGGCACCGGGCCCGTTTCAGAGTTGAGCGCAACGTCAAGCATCGCGGTCACGGCATAACGCCCTTTAGATGTCAGTCTCATGTCTTACTTAACCTCAAACTCGCCCCTGGCCGGGCTTTTTATTAATATGGGTATTGCATAGCAGGGCCAAGTCTGACATTCCCGAGTAATTTGGTCAACTATTTACTTGACTGTTTTAGTCAGGTATTTGGCTTTCCGTGCCGTTATTAATTTCGAGCCGCTCCCGGGGTCGGCCAAAGGCCTCGCCCGGGCTACAACAGAGATGTAGATTCGTAGGCCGGATAAGCGAAGCGCCATCCGGCGTTAACGCTCTTACTTACCTTTATTCTGCTGCTCAATAGACGCCAGCATGCCGCGCAGGATGTTCAGCTCCTGGCTTTCCGGACGTGCGCGGGTGAACAGACGACGCAGCTTGTTCATCACCTGCCCCGGATGATTCGGGCGGATAAAGCCCGTCGCCAGCAGCGTCTGCTCAAGATGGTCGTAGAATCGCTCGAGATCGTCCACCAGCGGGTACGGCGCCTCTTCATGTTCAACCGCCGGCTGCGCTTGCTCCTGCGCCGCCAGCCAGGCCATCCGCACTTCATAGGCGATAACCTGCACCGCCATCGCCAGGTTCAGCGAGCTGTACTCCGGGTTGGCGGCGATGGCCACATGGTAGTGACACTTCTGCAGTTCATCGTTAGTCAGGCCAACGCGCTCGCGGCCAAACACCAGCGCCACCGGCGCATGCTGGCCTTCGGCGATGCTTTTCAGACCGCATTCGCGCGGGTCGAGCATCGGCCACGGCAGCGTGCGGGAGCGCGCGCTGGTGCCAACCACCAGGCTACAGCCCGCCAGCGCTTCATCAAGGGTATCGACGATCTGCGCGTTGCCAATGACGTCGCTGGCACCCGCGGCCAGCGCAATGGCCTGGGAATCAGGCTTCACCAGCGGATTGACCAGCCACAGGTTGGTTAAGCCCATGGTTTTCATCGCGCGGGCAACGGAGCCCATATTGCCGGTGTGGGAAGTTTCTACCAGTACGATTCGAATATTTTGCAGCATTATGGTTCTTCGGCTAAAGATTATTCGGGCATGCTACCATAAAACGGAGACATAAGCAGATTTCGCTGTTATTATATGCGCCGTTTTTTCCCGTTCTTTAACATCCAGTGAGAGAGACCGATGCATCCGATGCTGAACATCGCCGTGCGCGCCGCGCGCAAGGCGGGTAATTTAATTGCCAAACACTACGAAACGCCAGACACCGTAGAAACCAGCCAGAAAGGCAGCAATGATTTTGTGACCAACGTCGATAAAGCCGCCGAAGCGATTATTATCGAAACCATTCGCAAATCTTACCCGCAGCACACCATTATCACCGAAGAAAGCGGTGAACACGCTGGTGAAGAGCAGGATGTTCAATGGGTTATCGATCCACTGGATGGCACCACCAACTTCGTTAAACGTCTGCCGCACTTCTCTGTTTCCATCGCCGTACGCATCAAAGGCCGTACTGAAGTCGCGGTGGTTTACGATCCGATGCGTAACGAACTGTTCACCGCGACCCGCGGCCAGGGCGCGCAGCTGAACGGCTACCGTCTGCGCGGCAGCAACGCTCGCGACCTCGACGGCACCATCATCGCGACCGGCTTCCCGTTCAAGGCGAAGCAGCACGCCACCACTTACATGAATATTCTCGGCAACATGTTCACCGAATGCGCCGATTTCCGCCGTACCGGCTCCGCCGCACTGGATCTGGCCTACGTTGCCGCCGGCCGCGTTGACGGTTACTTTGAAATCGCCCTGAAACCATGGGATTTCGCCGCAGGCGAGCTGATCGCTCGTGAAGCAGGCGCTATCGTGTGCGACTTCACCGGCGGTCATAACTATATGCTGACGGGTAACATCGTTGCCGGTAACCCGCGCGTGGTAAAAGCGATGCTGGCGAACATGCGCGAGCAGCTGAGCGATGCGCTGAAGCGTTAATCTCTTACTGATGTCAAAAAGGAAGCCGCGGCTTCCTTTTTTTATGTCATGACAGCATCCTCAGGATCTGGCGAATCACCGCATTACCGCCAATACAGAGCACCGTCAGGCCGCTAAATAAAGCCAGCGGTCCGCGCCAGCGCAGGCAGCCCTGCGGCCCCAGCCAGCACCGGAAACACAGCGCTATTCCTACCGTCGCCAGGCGAGCGAGCAGCACGCCCACCATCGCCGGAACCAGCAGCAGCCATCCCCACAGCGGCAGCTCATACTGCTGCGCACTGAGTAAAATCCATACCAGCTGAAACGGCAGATAAAAACTCAGGGCAAAGATCAGCGGAATGCGAATATTGCCTGCCGGTGCGGCAACGCCTTTAACGCCGCGCCAGCCGTCGCGCAGCAGTATTGCTGCCAGCACCAGCGTGGCCAGATAGCAAACATCGTTACAGATGCCCGCAATCTGCATTAGCCTGTCGCTGCTTAGCTTACTCATAAACGCGAAACGCCAGAAAATGATCACCAGAAAACCGAACTGCAACACCCAGCTGCGCAGGATCCAGTCGACCATCTCCCGCGGCGAGGGCTGGTTATGTACAGCCCAGGCGACGACGGGCAGTTTACTGTGCCCGGGATGGCAAAAGGCCAGCACGAAGCCTGACAGCGTCAGGGTGGCGTAGGCCACCAGCGGGATATCCGCGACACTCGCCACCCCGAATCGCATAACATACGGCATGGCGTGGTAGACGCGCACCAGATCGGACGGCCACCAGCTGGCCAGGGCTGGAAACCAGAAGACGATCGCCAGGCCCGCCAGCAGCCCGGCGGCGCCGGCGCAGCCATAATAGAACCGCCCGTTCTGCGCGGGAGAAACGATATTTGCGGCCATAGCGACTCCTTGTCATCCGCCGAAAAGCGGAAAACTAGAGCATCGCCGCGTCAGCGGCAAGCGCCGGCGCCCACTTTCGGATTTGCGCCCGACGCCTGGCTAAAACGGACGGATCCCGCCGCCGGCCGGGACGGCGCTGAACCACATCACGCCTGCCGCCGCCAGCAAAATGACGCCGCCGGCCAGCGCCAGCGTCAGCCAGCCTACCTGGCGCCACAGCGGCGGCGCCTGATGCTGACCCAACTTCACCGCCAGCTGGCGAAAACTGTGCACCAGCACCGCCAGCGCCGTGATAGTCAATGAGGTCCCTGCCGCCATCGCCAGCGCCGCCGCCATCCCCCAGTTGAACACCCCGATCACTTTGCTGAACAGCAGGACCATGATCGCCCCCGAGCAGGGACGCATGCCCATCGACAGGACAATCACGGTACGGGCCCGCCAGTCATCGCCGGCCTGCAGCTGCTCCGGGGCCGGGAGATGCTGATGCCCGCAGCCGCAGTGTTCGTTATGAACATGATGCGGGGTGAACGCGGTAAACGTTGGCCGGCTCAGCAGCAGACGCAGCTTTTTCAGCGCCCGCCAGCAGAGCAGCAGACCTAACGCGCCCACCAGCAAATAGCTGCCCTTCTCCAGCCAGAAACTGCTGAGATGCAGCTGGCGCGCTGGCAGCTGCAGTAGCGCCAGCACCACCACCACCAGCGCGATAGCCACCAGCCCCTGCAACAAAGAGGCGGCCAGCGTCAGGTTAATACTCGATTTCAGCTTTGAGGGATGGGTGGCAAGCCAGGTCGTAATGACAATTTTGCCGTGGCCGGGCCCTAAGGCATGTAGCACCCCGTAACCGAAGCTGAATCCAAGCAGCGACAGCCCCGCCGCAGCCGGGTTCTCCGCCACAGCCTGCAGCAGGCGGCTGAGCTCCAGATTGAGCGCGCGCTGCCAGACCGCGCTCTGCATCAGCACCTGCGGCCAGGCCAGCCACAGCCAGATGCCGCCCGTTACGCTCACGGCCAGCAGCAGCGCCAGCGGCCACAGCGCTTTCCAGCGCGAAGTTCGCGCGCGGGGGGTAAAAATTACTGACATGTCAGCGTCACCTTCTGGGCAAAATAGCTGCCCAGCGCCATATCCTCAGGCGGCGCATCCGCTTTATCCAGCGACTGGGCGTATGAGAGCATTTTGTCATTCGGTTTTGGCGTCATCACCGTTGCCTTACAGACGGCCTGCAGCGCGGCGGGCAGGGTAAAATCGCTATCTTTGTCATAAAACATATCGACATAGTAGGTCGGATCGAAAGTGGAAAAGGTAAACGTCTGCCCGGCAACGGGTTGCGGCGTCGCCAGCGGCAGGGTAAAGGTCAGTACCGCCTGCAGGCCGTCGCGCTCAAGGCCGTAGCCGTCGGGGCGATTGTCAAATTTCACCCGCTGGCCGTTGTGCCACAGCTCGCTGAAATAGTGCTGGCCGAGCACGTTGGCCATCACCTCCGCCGCCAGCTTTTTCCACACTTCGCTGCCCGGTTTAGCGTTTCCGGCGTCGTAAAGCAGATCCGAGGAGGTTATTTCATCCATTGTCCAGCGCATTTTAAAGGCGCTCAGCAGGCCGTCTTTGACCACCGGCTCGCTCTGCAAACTGATGAAGCTATGCGGATGCGCAGCGGCTGTCCATGATAAAACCATGAAAAACGCCGCGCTGGTGCATTGTTTCACTCTGTTCATCTGTTCCTCACGTGAAAAATTCTGTGAACTTCGCCAGCAATCCTGAGCTAAAGCGGGCGCACTTCCCTGCCCCCGCCGCCGTCATTGTCTATCCTTAGCGGAAACCCTAACTGGAACTTACCAGATGATGACCGTCATTGAACCACCATCTGCGCTTTCCAGTCCACAGCGCCGTAGCCAGGTGCTCCTGATGTTTTATCTGCCCGGACAGTCGGTAACGACTGAACGGCTTGGCAGAATCAACCTCGTTGATGAGACCACGGCCCGGCAGGATATCGAGGAGACCGGACGCGAAATTCAGCGTTACCACCGCCTGACCCTTCGGTCACAGGTGGACGGCAGCTATCGGATTGAAGGCGCCGCGCTCGACCAACGTTTATGCCTGCTGCATGCGCTGCGGCGGGGCCTGCGCCTGTGCCCGCAGTTCGTTAACCATCATTTTACCCCGGCGCTGAAAACGCAGCTTAAACAGGAAGGCATCGCCCGTACCTTGTACGATGATACCAACCTGCAGGCGCTGGTGAACCGCTGCGCACGAGCGCTCAATCGCCAGTTCGACTGCCGGGACGTCCAGTTTCTGCGCCTGTACCTGCAGTACTGCCTGCTTGAGCATCACCGGGGCTATTCACCCGACTTCAATGATGAACAGCAACGCTGGGCGCAGACCGCCGCCGAGTTCACTCTGGCGCAGGAGATTGTCCGCCACTGGCAGCGCCGGGTCGGCGCTCCGCCGCATGTC
This sequence comes from Klebsiella sp. 54, assembly GCF_018223875.1. Lineage (NCBI taxonomy): Bacteria > Pseudomonadati > Pseudomonadota > Gammaproteobacteria > Enterobacterales > Enterobacteriaceae > Klebsiella > Klebsiella sp. 54. The sequence goes on along the minus strand of NZ_JAGRRA010000010.1, from coordinate 42,188 downwards.
GGAGAGCCTTTTTTCCTCTCGCTGCTGTTTATGATGCTCAAAACCCCCGATCCGCTTCGCGATGGTCACCCGCAGGATCGACGCCTGCGGCTGGCTATTTCCGGCCTGATCCACCGCTTCCAGATGCTCGCCGGCAGGTCGTTCAGTGACGAGCAGGGACTGAGCGACCAGCTTTATATTCACTTGTCGCAGGCATTGATCCGCAGCGTGTTTGCCATCGGCATCGACAGCACGCTCACGGAGGAAGTGAGCCGGCTCTATCCTCGTTTACTACGCACCACCCAGGCGGCATTGAGCGAATTCGAGGAGGCCTGGCACGTCCGTTTTAATGAGGAAGAGACCAGCTTAATCGCGGTGATCTTTGGCGCCTGGCTGATGCAGAAAAGCGACCTGCACGAGAAGCAGGTTCTGCTGCTGACCGATGATAATCCGGATATGGAAGCGGCCCTGGAGCAGCAGCTGCGCGAACTGACGCTGCTGCCGCTGAATATCAAATACCAGAGCGTAGAGCGCTTTCAGAAGGAAGGTGCGCCCAAAGGGGTGACGCTTATCGTCACCCCTTATGCGACGGCGCTACCGCTGTTTTCACCGCCGCTGATCCACGCGGAGAACTGCTTCACCGAACGCCAGCAGCAGCATATCTGCGCGATGCTCGAGGACTAGGCCGCCACCGCTTTTGGCCGAATAGCCATCGCCGGGATGGTCAGCAGCGCCATCACCCAGAATACGCCCTGGTGCAGGTGCTGATAGAGGAAGCCGGCGAAGACGGTCATAATGGCGATACTCCCGCCCATCGCCACCGCGGAGTAGACGGCCTGCAGACGGATCACTTCGCTACCCTGACGGGCGGCGATATAGCGCATCGCCGCCAGATGACACACCGTAAAGGTCCCGCAGTGAAGGATCTGCGCGAGGATAAGCCCCGGCAGCGCTGTGGTCCAGCCCATCAGCGTCCAGCGAACCAGCCCGCACAAGGCAGAGAGCAGCAGCAGATCCCGCGCGCTGAAGCGGCGGAACACCTTTTTACTCAGCGCGAAGATCACCACTTCCGCCACCACGCCTAACGACCACAGATAACCGACCGCCGAGGCCGAATAGCCGGCCTGCTGCCAGTAGATGGCGCTAAAGCCATAGTAGGCGGCGTGTGCCCCCTGCAGCAGACAAACGCAGGCGAGAAAGCGCCAGCTTTGGCGCACCAGCGTCAGCCAGGCCGCCATTCCGGCCCCCTGCTGCGGGCGCGACGCCCCCTGAGGCATCACCGACGGCTTAAGCAACATGCCGAGCAGCATCGAGGCGACGCCCAGGCTTAGCATCAGCAGGATCGCCCGGTAATCGAACAGGCTCACCAGCTTACCGGTCAGCGCCGAACCAATCACAAAGGCGATGGAGCCCCATAGCCGCACCCGGCCATAGTCCATGGTGATCTGCTTTTGCCAGGTATTGGCCAGAGCATCCGTCAGCGGCACCAGCGGTGAAAAGAACAGGTTGAAGCCGATGATAATCGCCAGCAGCCATGCCACGTGGCTGCCGGCCCAGAAGGCCAGCGCGAAGAGCAAGGTTAACAGCGCCAGCACGCGCAGCGCGGCGATCAGCCGGGAGGGGTCGCTCACCCGCGGGGCAATCAGCAGGCTGCCGAGAAAACGGGCCACCAGACCGGCGCCAAGCAAAATGCCGATGGTTTCCGGGGTCAGCCCGTTGCCGGCCAGCCAGACGCTCCAGAAGGGCAGAAAAATACCGTAGCTAAAAAAGTAAGTGAAATAACTGAGCGCCAGCCAGCGCGTGGAGTGCAAGACCATGATTTCCTCCCGAATGGTGGCGATAGTCTGGCGATAAACCCCATCGTGAGTAAACCTGTGTCTCACTCTCTATATGGAAGTTGAGTACATTTGTCTTTAAATCGTGACGCGCATCACGGAGCACTCCCCACTCCGTCACCGGTTGTATTAAATAAAATCCGATAACCGGGCATCAAAGTGCGACCAACGATACGGCGAAATCCTAATGAAACGAAGCGCGACATTATTATTTTCCTGCTATGGCGGCTGGCAACTTTGTGTATTACGTTTAAATCACACGTCTCTCATAACGAGCTGATTATGAACACACTCCGCTATTTTGATTTTGGCGCATCCCGCTCTCTGCTACTGCTCATCGCCCGCATCGCCGTGGTGGTTCTGTTTCTACTTTTTGGCTACCCCAAACTGCTGGGCTTTAGCGGTACGGTGCAATACATGGCCGCCTCCGGCGCGCCGATGCCGACCCTGGCGGCGATTATCGCCGTCATTATGGAAGTGCCTGCCGCGATTTTAATTGTGCTGGGCTTTTTCACCCGCCCGCTGGCGGTCATCTTTATCTTCTACACCCTCGGCACGGCGGTGATTGGCCATCACTACTGGGATATGACTGGCGATGCGGTATTGCCGAACATGATTAACTTCTGGAAAAACGTCAGCATCGCCGGCGCCTTCCTGCTGCTAGCGGTAACCGGCCCCGGGGCGATCTCCCTCGACCGCCGCTAATCTCCAGACGCAAAAAAGGCCGCATAAGCGGCCTTTTTGATGTCAACGCTAACGCTTACGCATATACCGGGAAGCGGGCGCAGATATCCAGCACTTTACCTTTCACGCGCTCAATGACCGCGTCGTCATTGATATTGTCCAGCACGTCACACATCCAGCCAGCCAGCTCTTTGACTTCCGCTTCTTTAAAGCCGCGACGAGTCACAGCCGGAGAACCGATGCGGATACCGGAGGTCACGAACGGGCTCTTCGGATCGTTCGGCACGCTGTTTTTGTTGACGGTGATGTTGGCGCGGCCCAGGGCAGCGTCAGCTTCTTTACCGGTCAGGTTTTTATCCACCAGGTCCAGCAGGAACAGATGGTTCTCAGTACCGCCAGACACCACTTTGTAGCCGCGGTTCAGGAACACTTCCACCATTGCTTTGGCGTTTTTCGCAACCTGCTGCTGGTAAACTTTAAACTCTGGCTCCATCGCTTCTTTCAGCGCCACCGCTTTCGCCGCGATAACGTGCATCAGCGGGCCGCCCTGCGCGCTTGGGAATACCGCAGAGTTCAGCTTCTTATACAGCTCTTCGCTACCGCCTTTCGCCAGGATCAGGCCGCCGCGCGGACCCGCCAGGGTTTTGTGGGTGGTGGTGGTCACGACGTGAGCATGCGGAACCGGGTTCGGGTATACGCCAGCGGCAATCAGGCCTGCCACGTGCGCCATATCGACGAACAGGTAAGCGCCGATGCTGTCAGCGATTTCACGCATTTTTGCCCAGTCAACGATACCGGAGTAAGCGGAGAAACCACCGATGATCATCTTCGGTTTGTGTTCCTGAGCCTGCTTCGCCATGTCGTCGTAGTCAATTTTGCCGGACTCATCAATACCGTAAGGGATGATGTTGTACAGTTTGCCGGAGAAGTTAACCGGGGAGCCGTGAGTCAGGTGGCCGCCCTGCGCCAGGTTCATACCGAGCACGGTGTCGCCCGGCTGCAGCAGCGCGGTGTAGACGGCAAAGTTAGCCTGGGAGCCGGAGTGCGGCTGGACGTTAGCATAGTCAGCGCCGAACAGCTCTTTCGCGCGGTCGATAGCCAGTTGCTCAACCACGTCGACGTATTCGCAGCCGCCGTAGTAACGCTTTCCCGGATATCCTTCAGCGTATTTGTTGGTCAGCTGAGAGCCCTGCGCCTGCATTACGCGCGGGCTGGTGTAGTTTTCGGAGGCGATCAGTTCGATGTGCTCTTCCTGACGTACTTTTTCCTGCTCCATAGCCTGCCACAGTTCGGCATCATAATCGGCAATGTTCATTTCACGCTTTAACATCCGCATCTCCTGACTCAGCTAACAATAAAATTTCGGCCTAAAAAGGCGGTCCGATTGGACAACGGCCCACAGTATAACCGAATCATTCTGTGATAACAGGTCTTGACAAAGGATTTTACGCAAACGTTTGGCTCCGCATGACACAAGGCTTTGAGCAATAACGCCTCTCTCAGTATCAACGGATTTCTTTTCAGGATTGTGATGCAAATTCTTCATGTTGTAACTGCAACGGCGGAAAGTGTTAAAGAACCATTTACAACGCAGGGTTATTTCCTTAAGATGCATTTAAAATACATCATTAAGATAACCCCCAAGGAAGCACACTATGCTCGACGCTCAAACCATCGCTACGGTCAAAGCCACCATCCCTCTGCTGGTAGAGACTGGACCAAAGTTAACCGCCCATTTCTACGATCGGATGTTCGCGCATAACCCGGAGCTCAAAGAGATCTTCAATATGAGCAACCAGCGCAACGGCGACCAGCGTGAAGCGCTGTTCAACGCCATTGCCGCCTACGCCAGCAATATCGATAACCTGCCTGCCCTGCTGCCGGCGGTGGAAAAGATCGCCCAGAAACACACCAGCTTCCAGATCAAACCGGAGCAGTACAATATTGTTGGCAGTCATCTGCTGGCGACCCTCGATGAAATGTTCAGTCCGGGCCAGGAAGTGCTCGATGCCTGGGGTAAAGCCTACGGGGTGCTGGCGAACGTCTTTATCGGCCGCGAAGCCGAGATCTATCAGCAAAACGCCAGTAAAACCGGCGGCTGGGAAGGGACCCGCGCGTTCCGCATCGTCAGGAAAACTCCGCGCAGCCAGCTTATCACCAGCTTTGAGCTCGAGCCGGTCGACGGCCAGCCGGTCGCCGATTACCAGCCTGGCCAGTATCTGGCCATCTGGCTGAAGCCGGAAGGCTTCGAATATCAGGAAATTCGCCAGTACTCCCTGACCCGCAAAGCGGACGGCAAGGGCTACCGCATCGCGGTTAAACGCGAGGAAGGCGGCCAGGTTTCCAGCTGGCTGCATAACCATGCCAGCGAAGGCGATGTGGTCTATCTGGCCGCCCCGGCGGGAGATTTCTTCCTTAATGTTGAGCCGCAGACGCCGGTCACCCTGATCTCAGGCGGCGTCGGGCAAACGCCGATGCTGGCGATGCTGGATGCGCTGGCGAAGAGCCATCATCAGGGTCAGGTGAACTGGTTCCATGCGGCGGAAAATGGCGAGGTCCACGCCTTTGCCGATGAAGTGCAGGCGCTCGGCGCGGCGCTGCCGGCGTTTACCGCTCACGTCTGGTATCGCAACCCGAGCGAGGCTGACCGTCAGGCAGGACGTTTTGATAGCGAAGGTTTGATGGATTTAGCGGCGGTGGCGGAAACTATTCGCGAACCGCAGATGCAGTATTATCTCTGCGGCCCGGTAGCGTTTATGCAGTTTGCAGCGAAGCAGCTGGTAGAATTAGGGGTCAATAAAGACCACATTCATTACGAATGCTTCGGCCCGCATAAGGTGCTGTAAGCCCCGACGCCGCGGGGATTTGTAGGCCGGGTAAGCGCAGCGCCACCCGGCAATACTGCAACGAGCGGCGAGCGTTAAATCGCCGCGTCGTCTTCTTCGCCGGTACGGATACGAATGACCCGCGCCACGTCGAAGACAAAGATCTTGCCGTCACCGATTTTACCGGTCTGCGCGGTACGGATGATGGTATCCACACAGGTATCGACGATATCGTCGGTCACCACGATTTCAATTTTCACTTTCGGCAGAAAATCCACCATATATTCCGCGCCGCGGTAGAGTTCGGTGTGCCCTTTCTGGCGGCCAAAGCCTTTCACTTCCGTTACCGTCATCCCAGTGATGCCGACTTCGGCCAGCGCTTCACGCACGTCATCCAGTTTGAAAGGTTTAATAATCGCATCAATCTTTTTCATGGTGTTCCTGTCTTAGTCGCGTAACCGGTTGCTTACCGTATCATATCTTGCGCTTTGTTGCGGAGCTACTCTTTAAAGTCATTGGCGTCGAGCTCATGGCGCGACAGCAGCTTATAGAATTCGGTGCGGTTGCGTCCAGCCATCCGCGCGGCGTGGGTGACGTTGCCCCTGGTAATCTGCAGCAGCTTGCGCAGGTAGTTCAGCTCAAACTGATTGCGCGCTTCCACGAAGGTCGGCAGCGCCGTGTTCTCGCCTTCCAGCGCCTGTTCCACCAGAGCATCGCCGATCACCGGCGACGAGGTCAGGGCCACGCACTGCTCAATCACGTTCACCAGCTGGCGCACATTGCCCGGCCATTTGGCGGCCATCAGCCGCTTCATTGCATCGCTGGAAAATGCCCGCACGAACGGCTTATGGCGATCGGCGGACTGACGCAGCAGATGGTTGGCCAACAGCGGAATATCTTCCGTGCGTTCGGAGAGCGGCGGGATCTTCAGGTTAACCACATTGAGGCGATAAAACAGATCTTCGCGAAACTCGCCGCGGGCCATCGCCTTCGGCAGGTCGCGGTGGGTGGCGGAGATGATCCGCACGTTGATCTCGATATCGCGGTTGCTGCCGAGCGGGCGAACCTTACGCTCCTGCAGGACGCGGAGCAGCTTCACCTGCAGGGCGACAGGCATATCGCCGATCTCGTCGAGAAACAGCGTGCCGCCTTCGGCGGCCTGGAATAACCCTTCGCGGTTGCTGACCGCGCCGGTAAAGGCGCCCCGCGCATGGCCGAACAGTTCGGACTCGAGCAGCTGTTCCGGCAGCGCGCCGCAGTTAATCGCCACGAAAGGCTTGTCATGACGCGGGCTGGCGTTGTGGATCGCCTGGGCGACTATCTCCTTCCCGGTCCCGCTCTGGCCGTTAATCAGCACGCTGACGTCGGACTGCGCCACCATCCCGGCCTGCTCGAGCAGGCGCAGCATCAGCGGGCTGCGGGTGACAATCGCCTGGCGCCACGCTTCGTCGGTGGCTGGCGATCGCTGCTCCAGCGCCTCATCAATGGCTTTATACAAGGCGTCTTTATCAACTGGCTTGGTCAGGAAGCTGAAGACGCCCTGCTGGGTGGCCGCCACCGCGTCGGGGATCGAGCCATGGGCGGTGAGAATGATCACCGGCATGCCGGGCTGCCCCTTCTGGATCTCACTGAACAGCTGCAGGCCGTCCATTTCATCCATCCGCAGATCGCTAATCACCAGATCCACTTTCTCACGTCCCAGCACGCGCAGCGCTTCCGGTCCGCTCTCGGCGGTGACCACGCTATAGCCTTCGCTGACCAGACGCATGCCGAGCAGCTTCAGCAGCCCCGGATCGTCATCCACCAGCAGCAAACGCGCCGGTTTACGGATCGTCATGGATCACCTCCGGTACTTTTTCGCTGCCGAAATTGCCGCCCGGCTTGCGGCTGGAGAGCTGGCGTTCAATATCCGTCAGATTCTCCAGCTTACGGGTGGTCAGCTCCAGCTGCTGGCGCAGCGACTGCTCCTGCTGGCGCAACGTCTCCAGCTCGCTATCGCTGGACTGCTGAAGCTTCGCGTAGCGGGCTCGCTCCTCCACCAGCTGCAGCTGACGGGTCTGCCCGTCGCGCCAGAGCTGATATAGCGGGCGGACCTGAACGGCGATTTGCGGGCTGAAGGTGTCGAGACGCGCCACCAGCTCGCGGCGCTCGTCAGGGGTAATTTTGGCATCGGCAAGCAGAATGCCGCGGCGGAATGCGTCCTGCCAGCTGTCGTCGGTATGGCGTTTCGCCTCCGCTCGCGCCTGCACCGGCGCGAGACGATCGGCGCAGTCAATGCCCCGCAGCCAGTAGAGGGGGTTTTTGTCGCTGGCATCGCTGCTGTGCGCCCAGATATCAGCGCAGTCCACGGCGACAAAATCGGCCACCTGGTGCTGCGCCTGCCCGGGGGCAGCGGCACCTTCCGCACTATGCGGCGAGAAGCCGGCGGAACACCCCGCCAGCGTCAGACAAGCAATGCCTGAGAGCAGCCATCCGCTAAGGGAACGGCGCCAGGCCAGGAATTGGGACATAGTTCCCCGATATCGATTCATTAGTTGGATTATTCCGGAGCTGAGGGAAGCGTAATGCGAAAACAGACCTGCCCGGCGGGGGCGTCAACCAGACTGAGTTCCCCTTGCATCTGACGGACACAGTCGCGGGCGATGCTTAACCCCAGCCCACTGCCTTTAACGGCCCCCTTACGCTGGTGACTTCCCTGGTAAAAAGGCTCAAAAATCATATTCTTTTCCGCGGCCGGGATCGGTTCGCCGCTGTTGGCGACATCAATACGCACCTGCTCTCCGTGCCGGTAGCTATGGATACGAATGTTACCGGATTCAGCGCCATAGTGCACCGCATTGGAGTAGAGATTATCCATTACGCTTATCAATAACGCAGGCTCCGCCAGACAATGCCGCGCCCGCAGCGCCAGCTCGGTATGCATCAGTTTAGCCCGCGCAGGCAAACTGTGCGCCGCCACGACGTTTTCCACCAGCTCCACCAGGTCCACTGCTTCCCGGGCTACCGGGCCGTCGGCCTGTTTGCGGTTGTAGTCCAGCAGCTGTTCAATCAGCTTTTGCAGGTTGCGGCTGCTGCTGTCGAGGATCTCGACGATCTCCTGCTGCTCCGGCGTCAGCGGTCCGGCGACCCGGTCGGCCAACAGCTCGGTGCCTTCACGCATACTGGCCAGCGGGGTTTTAAGCTCATGCGACAGATGGCGAAGAAACTGATGCCGCTGCGACTCCAGCCATGCCAGGCGCTCGCTGAGCCAGATGATGCGCTTGCCCACCGAGCGCAGCTCGCGCGGGCCAGTAAACAATGCCGCGTCGTCCAGCGACTTCCCTGCGCCCAGCTGATTGATCATTCTTTCGATACCTTTCACCGGGCCGATGATCATGCGGGTGAAAAGCAGCACCAGCGCCAGGCTCAGCAGAAACAGCACCAGCGCCTGCCAGCCGAAAAACTGGCCGCGCTCGGCAATCTCCTGCTGCAGCTGCTGGCCGCGGGAATAGACCACCGCCCGGGTCGCCTGGACCATGTCGCTGTTATTACTGGCGAAAACTTCCAGTCTGGCGGCTGCCTCGGCGTCAGGGCCGCTGTTGTTACACTGCAGCTGCGCCAGATCGCTGACATCCTGGCGCAGCGCCTGCCAGAGCTTTTCGTCCGGCAACACGCCGGCGTGCGCGTCCAGCATCTGGCTGTAGCGCTGCCGCTGGTTTTGATAGACGCGCGCCAGCGTCGGATCGTCCAGCACGCAGTACTGGCGATAGCTGCGTTCCATCTCCAGCGCGGCATTGATCATCGCCTCACTGCGGCGGGCATCGACCAGCGTCGTACGGTTGATATGCGCCGCCTGGGCGCTGAGGGCATTGAGGCTCTGCCAGGCCTGCCAGGCCAGCACCAGCAACGGCAGCAGGATCAGCACAAAGGAGAGCGTCACCAGCTGACGCAGCGAACGGGGAAAAAGAGAGAGTCGCTTCAAAGGTGTGGTCTCAATCATTAGCTCTGGTCGATGCTAACTGAGGAGCGCGGCGGAGAAAAGCGATACCCGTCGCCACGGCGCCCCAGAAACAACAAAGCCAGGCGCAAGGCCTGGCTTTGTTCAGGAATGAGGCGGTGCCTTACTCGACGTTTCGCCCGATGTCTGATAAAGCCAGGCTATTATCAGGAGTTGGACGGCAGGCACCTGTTTGTGCGTCATTCGAAGTTTATGTAGCGCGTCCCGAAGGGGCTGACATAAGAAGGTGAATGAGCCACTGGTTATTATTATGCATGAACTATGCCACCTTTCCAAACATTTTATTAACATATTGATATATATGGCTTTAAGCATAAAAGCCAGCCACCCCAGCGCAGTACACTTTTTATCCATAGCGTCGCCGATTAGCGACACCAAATGTATCCCCGGTTACTCATCATTTAAATCAATAACTTAAGTGTCGCCTTTTGGCGACACTGCAATATGCCGGTTGTCGGTGATTCCCGACACCCTGGCGTGCCGGCCGTCACAGATAAAAAAAGCCCCCTGCCTGAGCAGGGGGCCGATACGTTCGCGTGACACGCTGCGGGAAAATTAACCCAGCTGTTTACGCGCATTGCGGAAGATACGCATCCACGGGCTGTCTTCGCCCCAGTTTTCCGGGTGCCAGGAGTTGCTTACGGTGCGGAAGACGCGTTCCGGGTGCGGCATCATGATGGTCGCGCGCCCGCTTTCGCTGGTCACGGCGGTGATACCGTTCGGGGAACCGTTCGGGTTCGCCGGATAGGTTTCGGTCACTTTGCCGAAGTTATCCACGAAGCGCAGCGCCACCAGGCCTTTGCTCTCCAGCTGGGCCAGATGCGCGCTGTCGCGCACTTCCACCTGACCTTCGCCGTGGGAGACCGCAATCGGCATCTGTGAGCCAACCATGCCTTGCAGCAGCAGAGACGGGCTTTGCGTCACTTCCACCAGGCTGAAGCGCGCTTCAAAACGGTCTGAATGGTTGCGCACAAAGCGCGGCCACAGGTCGCTGCCCGGGATCAGCTCGCGCAGATTGGACATCATCTGACAGCCGTTGCACACGCCGAGCGCCAGGGTCTGCGGACGATGGAAGAAGGTCGCGAACTCATCGCGCACGCGCTCGTTGAACAGAATCGACTTCGCCCAGCCTTCACCTGCCCCCAGCACGTCGCCGTAGGAGAAGCCGCCGCAGGCCACCAGGGCATGGAAATCGCCGAGACCGGTGCGGCCCGCCAGCAGGTCGCTCATATGCACGTCAATGGCGTCAAAGCCGGCGCGATGGAAGGCCGCCGCCATTTCAACGTGAGAGTTGACCCCCTGCTCGCGCAGGACGGCCACTTTCGGACGCGCGCCGGTGGCAATGTACGGTGCGGCGACATCGTCATTAATATCAAACGAGAGCTTCACATTGAGGCCCGGATCAGCGTCGTTGGCTTTCGCCTCGTGCTCCTGATCGGCGCAGGCCGGGTTGTCGCGCAGACGCTGCATCTGCCAGGTGGTTTCCGCCCACCACATGCGCAGCGTGGTGCGGCTTTCGCTAAACACCGTCTGACCGCCGGCGGTCAGCACGAAGCGATCGCCCTCGACCGCTTTACCGAGGTAATGCACACAGTCCGCCAGGCCGTTAACCGCCAGAATGGCTTCCACCGCCTCACGGTCTGCGGCGCGGACCTGGATCACCGCCCCCAGCTCTTCGTTGAACAGCGCCGCCAGACGGTCGTCGCCCAGCGCGGCGATATCCGCCTCCACACCGCAGTGGCCGGTAAAGGCCATTTCCGCCAGGGTGACCAGCAGGCCGCCGTCGGAGCGGTCGTGGTAGGCCAGCAGTTTACGCTGCGCCACCAGGGCCTGCATCGCATCCCAGAAGCCTTTCAGCTGCGCGACATCGCGCACGTCAGCCGGCTTGTCGCCGAGCTGGCGATAGACCTGCGCCAGCGCCGTCGCGCCCAGCGCGTTGTGCCCTTTACCGAGGTCGATCAACAGCAGGGCGTTATCTTCCGTCGAGAGCTGCGGCGTGACGGTATGACGAACATCTTCGACACGGGCGAAGGCGGAGATCACCAGCGACAGCGGAGAGGTCATCTCACGCTGCTCGCTGCCTTCCTGCCAGCGGGTTTTCATCGACATTGAGTCTTTGCCGACCGGAATGGTCAGGCCCAGCGCCGGGCACAGCTCTTCGCCCACCGCTTTCACCGCCTCATACAGGCCAGCGTCTTCGCCCGGGTGGCCGGCAGCGGCCATCCAGTTAGCCGACAGCTTCACGCGGTTCAGCTCGCCAATCTGCGTGGCGGCGATGTTGGTCAGCGCTTCGCCAACCGCCAGACGGCCGGAGGCGGCGAAGTCCAGCAGAGCAACCGGGGCGCGCTCGCCCATCGCCATCGCTTCGCCGTAGTAGCTGTCGAGGCTGGCGGTGGTTACCGCGCAGTTGGCCACCGGGATCTGCCACGGGCCGACCATCTGGTCGCGAGCGACCATGCCGGTCACGGTGCGATCGCCGATGGTCACGAGGAAGGTTTTCTCGGCCACCGTCGGCAGGTGCAGTACGCGGTTAACCGCGTCGGCGATGGTGATCGGTTGGCGATCCAGCGCGCTGCCCTGGGCTTTCAGAGTCTGCACGTCGCGGGTCATTTTCGGCGTTTTACCAAGCAGGACGTCCAGCGGCAGATCGATCGGCTGATCGTTAAAGTGGCTGTCGCTCAGGCTCAGGTGCTGCTCGGCGGTGGCTTCGCCGATAACCGCATAAGGCGCGCGCTCGCGGCGGCACAGCTCGTCGAACAGCGGCAGTTGCTCCGGGGCGACCGCCAGGACATAACGTTCCTGCGATTCGTTACACCAGATCTCCAGCGGGCTCATGCCTGGCTCATCGCTCAGGATATCGCGCAGCTGGAATTTACCGCCGCGGCCGCCGTCGCTGACCAGCTCCGGCATGGCGTTGGAGAGACCGCCGGCGCCGACGTCGTGGATAAACAGGATCGGGTTGGCGTCGCCCAGCTGCCAGCAGCGGTCGATCACCTCCTGACAGCGACGCTCCATTTCCGGGTTGTCACGCTGGACGGAGGCGAAATCGAGGTCGGCATCGGACTGACCGGAGGCCATGGAAGACGCCGCGCCGCCGCCGAGGCCGATGTTCATCGCCGGGCCGCCCAGCACGATCAGCTTCGCGCCGACGGTAATCTCGCCCTTCTGCACGTGCTCGCCGCGGATGTTGCCGATACCGCCGGCCAGCATGATCGGTTTGTGGTAGCCGCGCAGCTCTTCGCCGTTATGGCTGGTGACTTTCTCTTCATAGGTGCGGAAGTAGCCGTTCAGCGCCGGACGACCAAATTCGTTGTTAAACGCCGCGCCGCCCAGCGGGCCTTCGGTCATGATGTCCAGGGCGGTGACGATGCGATCCGGTTTCCCGAAATCTTCTTCCCACGGCTGTTCGAAGCCCGGGATGCGCAGGTTGGAAACCGAGAAGCCCACCAGACCCGCTTTCGGCTTCGCGCCGCGGCCGGTGGCGCCTTCATCGCGGATCTCGCCGCCGGAGCCGGTTGCCGCGCCCGGCCATGGGGAGATGGCCGTCGGGTGGTTATGGGTTTCCACCTTCATCAGAATGTGCGCCGGCTCCTGATGGAAGTCGTAGCGCCCGGTCTGGTGGTCGGCAAAATAGCGCCCCACTTCAGACCCTTCCATCACCGCGGCGTTGTCTTTATAGGCCGACAGGACGTAGTCCGGCGTTTTTTCGAAGGTGTTTTTGATCATTTTGAACAGCGACTTCGGCTGCTGTTCGCCGTCGATGATCCAGTCGGCGTTGAAAATCTTGTGGCGACAGTGCTCTGAGTTCGCCTGGGCGAACATGTACAGCTCGATGTCGTTCGGATTGCGTCCCAGACGGGTAAACGCGTCCTGCAGGTAGTCAATTTCGTCATCTGCCAGCGCCAGACCCAAACGGAGGTTGGCGTCAATCAGCGCCTGACGCCCTTCGCCCAGCAGGTCAACGCTGGTCACCGGCGTCGGCTGATGGTGAGCGAACAGCTTTTCGCCCGCTTCCAGCGCGTCGAAGACGCTCTCCATCATGCGGTCGTGCAGTTCCGCCGCCACCGCGGTCCACTGCGCTTCGCTCAGGGTCGAGGCTTCAACATAATACGCCACGCCGCGCTCCAGACGCACAACCTGAGCCAGGCCGCAGTTATGGGCGATATCGGTAGCTTTAGAAGACCAGGGAGAGATGGTGCCAGGGCGAGGGGTCACGAGCAGTAATTTACCGGTCGGGGTATGGCTGTTTAAGCTCGGGCCATATTTAAGCAGTCGCGCCAGGCGCTCGCGATCGTCAGCGCTCAGCGGGGCGTTCAGATCGGCAAAATGAATATACTCGGCGTATATGGCGCGTACCGGAAGGTTGGCCGCCTGAAATCGTGCCAGCAGTTTATTAATACGGAATGCCGACAGTGCAGGTGAACCACGCAAAATTTCCATCATAAGTCTCTCGTCTTCGAAGCTTTCAGGGTGAGCCAGGGGGGGAAACGGGCGTCATTATAGTGAATCCTGCGCCCCGACGAAACCGTTTGCGTAGAAATAAAATCATTGATGCTGTTTATCAATAAATGTGACGCCTATCGCGAATAAGTTGCCAACTGGCGCATTCTTAAGCAGAATGCCGCTCATTCGACGACAACCTTGCGTTTTTTCCGGACATCGCCTGCTGAGGAACCTGAAGCTGCAGAAGATTAACGCGCTGAAAAAATTAAAGATTAATTATCTGCTGATCGGCATTGTCACCCTTTTGCTGGCGGCTGCCCTGTGGCCGTCGATCCCCTGGTCCGGTAAACCCGAGAACCGGGTGGCGGGTATTATCGCTCGCGGCGAGCTGCGCATCAGCACCATCAACTCGCCGATGACCTTTGCCACCATGAACAATAAAACGTTCGGCCTGGACTACGAACTGGCGAAGCAGTTTGCCGACTACCTCGGCGTGACGCTTAAGATAACCGTCCGGCAGAACATCAGCCAGCTGTTTGACGACCTCGACGACGGTCAGGCCGATATGCTGGCTGCCGGGCTGGTCTATAACCAGGAGCGGGTGAAAAACTATCAGGCCGGCCCCACTTACTATTCTGTTTCGCAACAGCTGGTCTACCGCGTCGGCAATACCCGGCCGCGCACCCTCGCGGCGCTGACCGCCGAGCAGCTCGCCATCGCTCCGGGCCACGTGGCGATCAACGACCTGCAGACCTTAAAAGCCGAGAAATACCCGGATCTTGCCTGGCGCGTGGACGAAAAACGCGGCACCACGGCGCTGATGCAGGCGGTGATTGACGGCAAACTCGATTACACCATCGCCGACTCGGTGGCCGTCAGCCTGTTTCAGCGCGTCCATCCGGAGCTGGCGGTAGCCCTCGATATCACCGACGAACAGCCGGTCACCTGGTTCAGCGCCCGGGACGATGATAATTCCCTGTCGGCGGCGATGCTTGATTTCTTCAACAACATCAATGAAGACGGCACCCTGGCGCGCCTGGAGGAGAAGTACCTCGGCCACGGCAACGATTTTGATTACGTCGATACCCGCACCTTCCTGCGCGCGGTGGAAAACATTCTTCCGGAGGTGCAGCCGCTGTTTGAAAAGTACGCCCGCGAGATCGACTGGCGCCTGCTGGCCGCCATCGCCTGGCAGGAATCCCACTGGGATCCACAGGCCACCTCTCCTACCGGCGTGCGCGGCATGATGATGCTCACGCGCAATACGGCGCAAAGTCTGGGGCTGACTGACCGGACCGATGCGGCGCAGAGTATCGACGGCGGCATGCGCTATCTACAGGATATGATGGATAAAGTGCCGGATTCGATCCCGAAAGATGAACGCATCTGGTTTGCGCTGGCCGCTTACAATATGGGCTATGCCCATATGCTGGACGCCATGGCCCTCACCCGCAAACAGAAAGGCAATCCTAACAGCTGGGCGGACGTTAAGCTGCGTTTACCGCTGCTGAGCCAGAAACCCTATTACAGCAAACTAAAATACGGCTATGCCCGCGGCCATGAGGCCTACGCCTATGTGGAAAACATCCGCAAATATCAGATAAGCCTTGTCGGCTATTTGTCAGAGAAGGAGCGCCAGCAGCAGCAAACGCTGGCCCTGGCGGAAGATTACCCGGCCGTGCTCCCCAATGAGCTCGAACAGCCGCAGGAGACCACCCTGCCCTTTTTCAAGTTTCGCGCCGATAAACAGATGGATAATGCCCGGATGAAACTCCCGGGCCACCTGTATTAACTTTCCCCGTTCTGCTCCCGGGCTTTCTTCAGCGCTTTTTTCTCTTCCCGCCGCCAGCGGAAGAAGTCGCTCAGCATGGCAGAGCAGGACTCCGCCAGCACGCCTTCGCTAATCTCAACCCGATGGTTCATTCCCGGGTGATGCAGAACATCCATCAGCGAGCCGGCGGCACCGGTCTTGGCATCCCTGGCGCCAAACACCAGGCGGGCGATACGGCTGTGCACCATCGCCCCCGCGCACATCACGCAGGGCTCGAGGGTCACGTACAGCGTGGCGTCGATCAGGCGGTAGTTTTGCAGCACCAGTCCGCCCTGGCGTAAGGCCATAATTTCCGCATGGGCGGTAGGGTCGTGACGGCCTATCGGTCGGTTCCAACCCTCGCCAATGACCTGATTGTTATGCACCAGCACCGCGCCCACCGGCACCTCACCCTCTTCCCAGGCGCGCTTCGCCAGCGTCAGGGCATGACGCATCCAGTATTCATCATTGAGTTCGAGGTCAGACACAGCGGCCACTCCAGCAGAAAAAGCGGGGCGCATTATACATGGGAGCTATCAATTACACACTATTACTCCAGCTGCTGCAGCTCTCCCTGCGGAGTGACCCGCCAGCGATGCTGGCAAAAGCCGAGCAACGGGTTATCCTGCTCGCTGTCGCTATAGCCGCTATACAGCTGCAGCGGTGCGCCAATCTTTTTCTCCAGCTGCACCACCTTTTCATGGCCCAGGCAGCGCAGGGTCAATACCCAGCCGCCCCAGCGGCGCGCGGTGCGGCTGGCTATCAGATTCACCCGCGGCAGCCAGAGGGTATCGCGATAAACCTGTTCCACCAGCGACTGCGGCGAGCCGGTGATCAACCAGACGTCGGCATCGGTACTGGTCAGGTAGGCCGTCAGCCGCGCATGAACCACGGGAAACGCTGTCACATGATGACGAAACCAGCCGACAAACTCCGCTTCCAGCCGCTTCAGTACCGCCTCGCGACGGCCAAAGGTTGACGCCCATAGCAGGAGGCTCATCGGCCAGCGCGCCGCCCGCCCGCACACCGCCAGCCCGGCAAGGATCGCCGGCCCCATCGCCACCACCAGCAGCAGGTTCAGCGGCAGATGGCGCAGCAGGTAGCGCAGAAAACTGCCGAACATATCCTGTTGATGCAAGGTTCCGTCCAGATCGAAAAACACCACTCTCCGTTCACTGTGCTGCAAACTGCCCCCTTCTCTCAGGATTCGCTTCTCGTTAGGGTAAGCTTAACAGTCTTATGCCATGAAGAGGGAAAACATCCCTGCCGTTAAGGAAGAATTAAATTAGCAGGCGAAGGAAAAATTGTGGCTTATGAATTTTTAATTCGTGGTATACCCCTTATAATCGAATAAAAATTCTTTCAGTCACGAGCCGGACGGCTCCAGCGGAGCTCCAATGAACTGTTTAACGCGTATTCGTCAGCGCTATCCCACCCTGGCGGCGAGCGACAAAAAGTTGGCCGATTTTATTCTGAGCCAACCCGATGACACCCGGCACCTCAGCTCGCAGCAGCTGGCGGCGGAAGCCGGGGTGAGTCAGTCCAGCGTGGTTAAATTTGCCCAAAAACTGGGGTTCAAAGGCTTCCCGGCGCTGAAGCTGGCGCTGAGTGAAGCGCTGGCCAGCAGCCCGGATCCGCACTCCGTCCCGGTACATAACCACATTCGCGGTGACGACCCGCTGCGTCTGGTGGGCGAGAAACTCATCAAAGACAATGTCGCCGCCATGCATGCCTCGCTGGACGTCAACACTGAAGAGACGCTGCGGGAAGCCGTCACGCTGCTGCGCAACGCCCGGCGGGTGATCGTCACCGGGATTGGCGCGTCCGGCCTGGTGGCGCGTAACTTTAGCTGGAAGCTGATGAAGATCGGCGTCAACGCTGTCTCGGAGCAGGATATGCACGCCCTGCTGGCGACGGTGCAGGCCATGTCCAGCGACGATCTGCTGCTGGCGATCTCTTACTCCGGCGAGCGTCGGGAGATCAATATGGCGGCCGGTGAAGCGCTGCGCGTCGGCTGTAAGATCCTGGCGATCACCGGCTTTAGCCCTAACGCCCTGCAGCAGCAGGCAACCCACTGCCTGTATACTATCGCCGAAGAGCAGGCGACGCGCAGCGCAGCCATCTCCTCCACCAGCGCGCAAATGATGCTCACCGACCTGCTGTTTATGGGGCTGGTGCAGCAGGATCTGGAGCGGGCGCCGGAGCGCATTCGCCATAGCGAAGCGCTGGTGAAAAAGCTGGTCTGAGCAGAAAATGGGCGTATAATGCCCGCCCTGTTTGTGTTGTTTCTGAGATTTTCCTGATGGCGCTGTTAATTACCAAAAAATGCATCAACTGCGATATGTGCGAGCCGGAGTGCCCCAATGAGGCCATTTCGATGGGTGACAGCATTTATGAAATTAACAGCGACCGCTGCACCGAATGCGTGGGCCATTACGATACGCCCACCTGCCAGAAGGTGTGCCCGATCCCGAATACTATTCTGAAAGATCCGGCACACGTCGAGAGTGAAGAACAGCTGTGGGATAAATTCGTCCTGATGCACCACGCGGATAAAATTTGACCGCCGTCGCGCTTAGCTTTCGACAATCACCGTGGCGCAGGCGTAATGGCGCTCATCGGCGAGCGTGACATGAATATGGCTCACCCCCAACCGTTCCGCCAGCCGTTGCGCCTCACCCCATAGCCGCAGCTTCGGCTTGCCCAGCTCATCGTTGTAAACTTCGAACTGATTAAAGGCCAGCCCGTTGCGGATCCCGGTCCCCAGCGCTTTCGCCGCCGCTTCCTTGACCGCAAAGCGTTTCGCCAGAAAACGCACCGGCTGCTGGTGCTGCTCCCAAATGCTCCATTCATGGTCGCTCAGCACCCGGCGGGCAAGGCGATCGCCGCTGCGGGCGATCACCGCTTCGATGCGGGCGATCTCGACGATGTCGGTACCCAGCCCGAGAATGGCCATTAGCCGCGCGCTTCCAGCATCAGACGCTTCATTTCCGCGACCGCCTCTTTCAGGCCGCTCATCACCGCGCGGCCAATAATCGCGTGGCCGATATTCAGCTCATGCATTTCCGGCAGCGCGGCAATCGCTTTCACGTTGTGATAGGTCAGACCGTGACCCGCATTAACCTTCAGGCCGAGGCTGGCGGCGTAGGCGGCCGCTTTGGCAATGCGTTCCAGCTCCTTCGCCTGCTCGGCGTCGGTTTTAGCATCGGCATAGCAGCCGGTATGGATTTCGATATAAGGCGCGCCAACGTCCGCTGCCGCTTTAATTTGTGCTTCATCCGCATCGATAAACAGGGAGACCAGGATGCCGGCATCCGCCAGGCGTTGACAGGCATCACGCATCTTGTCGCGCTGGCCGGCGACGTCCAGCCCGCCTTCGGTGGTCACTTCCTGGCGCTTCTCCGGCACCAGGCAGCAGAAATGCGGTTTGGTTTCGCAGGCGATCGTCAGCATCTCTTCGGTGACCGCCATTTCAAGATTCATGCGGGTGTGCAGCGTCTGGCGCAGGATACGCACATCGCGATCGGTGATATGGCGGCGGTCTTCGCGCAGATGCACGGTAATGCCGTCGGCGCCGGCCTGTTCGGCAATGAAAGCCGCCTGAACCGGATCCGGGTAGGCGGTGCCGCGGGCGTTACGCAAGGTCGCGATATGGTCAATATTGACCCCTAACAGTAATTCAGCCATGACAATCCTCGTTAATCATTCTTCGTATTATCCGCTCGCGCCTTTCGCGCGGGCATAAACTGGCGAAACAATTCCCGGCTCTTGAGCGGTTTGCCGCCGAGATAGGGCTTCAGGGCGATACGGGTAAAGCGCTTCGCGGCGCGCAGCGTATCAACATCAGGAAACTCGCGACTCGCCAACGCTTTCAAATGGTGCCCGGTAAACGTGTTGTTATCAATCACCAGGCTGGCAATAAAGCCTTTTTCTTCGCGATAGCGGTAGGTCATGGTGTCGTCCACCGGCTCGCCGCTCCCGGCGCAGTGGAGAAAATCCACGCCATAGCCCAGGTGCCCGAGCAGCGCCAGCTCAAAGCGCCGCAGCGCCGGCTCCGGCGAGCCGCTGGCCCCGGCGAGCGCCTGAATGCAGTGCAAATAGTCAAAAAAGAGTTCGGAGAAGCGCGTTTCGTGCTCCAGCACACGAGAGATAAGCTCGTTAACGTAAAGACCGCTGTAGAGGGTGATGCCGCTGAGCGGCAGCGCCAGCGAGACAGCTTCCGCGCTGCGCAGGGTTTTGACTTCGCCGCGGCCGCCGAAGCGAACCAGCAAGGGGGTAAAGGGCTGTAAAGCGCCTTTAAGATTCGAGCGTTTGGAGCGTGCGCCCTTGGCAACCAGGCGCACGCGACCGGATTCTTCCGTGAAGACGTCCAGCATCAGGCTGGTTTCGCTCCACGGTCGGCTATGCAGGACAAAGGCGCGCTGCCATCCATCCACGTTGCGTTAACTCAGAGGTCGTCAACATAACCGAGACTGCGCAGGGCGCGCTCGTCATCGGCCCAGCCGGATTTCACTTTAACCCACAGCTCGAGGTGCACCGGCGCTTCAAACATCTCCTGCATGTCCTTACGCGCTTCGATACCGATGGTTTTGATTTTGGCGCCTTTGTTGCCAATCACCATCTTCTTCTGCCCTTCACGCTCGACGAGGATCAGGCCGTTGATGTCGTAACCGCCGCGCTCGTTGGTCACAAAACGTTCGATTTCCACAGTGACGGAGTACGGCAGCTCAGCGCCAAGGAAACGCATCAGTTTTTCACGGATGATTTCGGAGGCCATAAAGCGCTGGGAACGATCGGTAATATAATCTTCCGGGAAGTGATGGATCGCTTCCGGCAGATGCTTACGCACGATCGCCGCGATGGTGTCGACGTTGGTCCCCGTTTCCGCCGACATCGGCACGATATCAAGGAAGTTCATCTGGCTGGCGAGGAACTGCAGGTGCGGTAACAGATCCGCTTTTTCCTGCACGTTATCCACTTTGTTGACCGCGAGGATCACCGGCGCTTTCGCGTCGCGCAGCTTGTTGAGCACCATCTCGTCGTCCTGCGTCCAGCGGGTGCCTTCCACCACGAAGATGACCAGTTCAACATCGCCAATCGAGCTGCTGGCCGCTTTGTTCATCAGGCGGTTAATGGCGCGCTTCTCTTCCATATGCAGGCCCGGAGTATCGACGTAAATCGCCTGATACGGCCCTTCGGTATGGATGCCGACGATGCGGTGACGGGTGGTCTGCGCTTTACGGGAGGTGATCGAGATCTTCTGCCCAAGCAGCTTATTCAACAGCGTGGATTTGCCAACGTTTGGACGACCCACGATGGCGACAAACCCACAATAACTTTTTTCTTCGCTCATTCCAGCTCCAGCTTTTTCAGCGCCTGTTCGGCGGCAGCCTGCTCCGCCTTACGACGGCTGGAACCTGTGCCAACCACCGGTTCACTCAGGCCACTGACCTGGCAGTGGATAGTAAATTCCTGATCGTGCGCTTCGCCGCGCACCTGGACCACCAGGTAGGACGGCAGCGGCAGATGACGACCCTGCAGATACTCCTGCAGACGCGTCTTCGGATCCTTTTGCTTATCGCCCGGGCTGATTTCGTCCAGACGAGTCTGGTACCAGGAGAGAATTAAGCGTTCAACGTTCTGAATATCGCTGTCGAGGAAAACCCCGCCAATTAACGCTTCAACGGTGTCCGCGAGAATCGATTCGCGACGGAAACCGCCGCTTTTCAGTTCGCCCGGCCCGAGGCGCAAGCATTCGCCCAGCTCAAACTCGCGGGCGATTTCCGCCAGCGTGTTGCCGCGCACCAGCGTCGCGCGCATACGGCTCATGTCGCCTTCATCCACGCGAGGAAAGCGATGATACAGCGCGTTAGCGATCACGAAACTTAAAATGGAGTCGCCTAAAAATTCCAGGCGCTCATTATGTTTGCTGCTGGCACTGCGGTGAGTTAATGCCTGTTGCAACAGCTCCTGATGATGAAAAGTGTAGCCCAGCTTTCGTTGAAGCCGATTAATTACGATGGGGTTCATGCGTTACCAATAAATGAATGCGTCAAAGATGCAGCACACGAAACCGACCTGAGCATACGCTTCAAACAGGAAGTTGAAACAGACCAATACGCTTTCGTGTGCAGTGTCACCCGGCAGAGCGACAACCAAAAACTTCGGGGGGATATTCTATACGCAACGACACGGGATGTCGTTAGTTTGAATGGATTTAAATACTAAATAATTCACGCCGCTGCGATAACAGCAGCGGCGTGAATTCAGCAGATGAAATTAATGAATTCCACCAATGCGCGATAACCGCACACCGGTCGGCCATTCACCTTCCTGCTTTTCAAAACTCATCCAGATAGCGGTGGCTTTTCCGACCAGGTTTGCTTCCGGCACAAAGCCCCAGTAACGGCTGTCGGCGCTGTTATCCCGGTTGTCGCCCATCATGAAGTACTGACCCGGCGGCACAATCCAGGTGGCCAGCGGCAGACCGCTCTGATGGTAATACATGCCAGCCTGATCCTGAGCAATCGGCACCATCAGAATACGATGCGTGACGTCGCCCAACGTCTCCTGACGCTCGGTGAGGCGAATGCCGTCGGCTTTGGTTTCGCCCTTCGGCAGCTGCCAGAAACCGCTGCTCGCCTCGCCGCCGTTGCTGCGGGAGAAAGTCTGAACGAAATCGCTCGGCTCCACGTTGGAGTAAGTCACCGGCAGCGCGTTGCCGCAGGCCTGTCCGGAGCTGCAGCCCGGCTGAATAGTGACCTGCTTGGCAATCGGATCGTAGGTGACCTTATCCCCCGGTAGCCCCACCGCGCGCTTGATGTAGTCCAGGCGCGGGTCTTCCGGATATTTAAACACCACGATGTCGCCGCGCTTCGGATGGCCCGTCTCGATCAGCGTTTTCTGGTAGATAGGATCTTTAATGCCGTAGGCAAATTTCTCCACCAGGATGAAATCGCCAATCAGCAGAGTCGGCATCATCGAACCGGACGGGATCTGGAACGGCTCATAAATGAATGAACGTACCACCAGAACGATCGCCAGCACCGGGAAAACTGATGCGCCGGTTTCCAGCCAGCCCGGTTTCGGGCCGACTTTCTTCAACGTCTTTTTGTCCAGCTGCTCGCCGGTCGCTGCCTGAGCAGCGGCCTGACGCTCACGACGTTTCGGTGCAAAAATGAACTTGTCCAGGCACCATAAAACGCCCGTCACCAGGGTTGCAATCACCAGGATCAGGGCAAACATGTTCGCCATGCCAACTCCTTAGGGTTATTTGCCGTCTTTACCAACGTGCAGAATGGCGAGGAACGCTTCCTGCGGCAGTTCAACGTTACCGACCTGCTTCATACGCTTCTTACCTTCTTTCTGCTTCTGCAGCAGCTTTTTCTTACGGCTGACGTCACCGCCGTAGCATTTCGCCAGCACGTTTTTACGCAGCTGTTTCACGGTAGAGCGCGCGATGATGTGGTTGCCGATGGCCGCCTGAATCGCGATGTCGAACTGCTGACGCGGAATAAGATCTTTCATCTTTTCCACCAGCTCGCGGCCGCGATACGGCGCGTTATCGTTGTGGGTGATCAGCGCCAGCGCATCGACGCGCTCGCCGTTGATCAGCACATCGACGCGTACCATGTTCGACGCCTGGAAGCGTTTGAAGTTGTAGTCCAGCGACGCATAGCCGCGGGAGGTAGACTTCAGACGGTCGAAGAAGTCGAGCACCACTTCCGCCATCGGGATTTCGTAGGTCAGCGCCACCTGTTTACCGTGGTAAACCATGTTGGTCTGCACACCACGTTTCTCCACACACAGAGTGATCACGTTGCCGAGGAACTCCTGCGGCAGCAGCATGTGACACTCGGCGATCGGCTCGCGCAGCTCCTGAATATTATTCAGCGGCGGCAGCTTGGACGGGCTGTCGACGTAGATAACTTCTTTGGAGGTGGTCTCCACTTCGTACACTACCGTCGGCGCGGTAGTGATCAGGTCGAGATCGTATTCACGCTCCAGACGCTCCTGAATGATCTCCATGTGCAGCAGGCCGAGGAAGCCGCAGCGGAAGCCGAAGCCCAGCGCGGTAGAACTTTCCGGCTCGTAGAACAGAGAGGCGTCGTTGAGGCTCAGTTTGCCCAGCGCGTCGCGGAAAGCTTCATAATCATCGGAGCTCACCGGGAACAGGCCGGCATACACCTGCGGTTTCACCTTCTTAAAGCCAGGCAGCGCTTTGTCTGCCGGGTTGCGGGCGGCGGTCAGGGTATCGCCCACCGGCGCGCCGAGGATGTCTTTGATCGCGCAGACCAGCCAGCCAACCTCGCCGCATTTCAGCTCGGTACGGTCAACCTGTTTCGGGGTAAAGATGCCCAGACGGTCGGCGTTATAGACCTGGCCGGTGCTCATGACCTTGATCTTATCGCCCTTGCGCATGGTGCCGTTTTTAATCCGCACCAGCGACACCACGCCGAGGTAGTTATCGAACCAGGAGTCGATAATCAGCGCCTGCAGCGGCGCGTCCGGATCGCCTTCCGGCGGCGGAATATCGCGCACCAGACGCTCCAGCACGTCGGTCACGCCGACGCCGGTTTTCGCCGAGCAGCGCACCGCATCATGGGCATCGATCCCGACGATATCTTCAATCTCGTCCGCTACGCGCTCAGGGTCGGCCGCAGGCAGGTCGATCTTGTTGAGTACCGGAACGACCTCCAGGTCCATCTCCATGGCGGTGTAGCAGTTGGCCAGGGTCTGGGCTTCTACGCCCTGCCCGGCGTCAACCACCAGCAGCGCGCCTTCGCACGCGGCGAGGGAACGGGAGACTTCATAGGAGAAGTCCACGTGGCCCGGGGTGTCGATAAAGTTCAGCTGATAGGTCTCACCGTCGTTGGCTTTATAGTCCAGGGTGACGCTCTGCGCCTTGATAGTGATCCCGCGTTCGCGCTCAAGATCCATGGAGTCCAGAACCTGGGCTTCCATTTCACGATCAGAAAGGCCACCGCAAATCTGGATGATACGGTCAGACAGCGTCGACTTACCGTGGTCGATGTGAGCGATGATCGAAAAGTTACGTATATTCTTCATATTTAGAGTTAATTATGCCTTACGAGTATCATGAGGCCGCTGTACTGTGCCTGACGTTTTTTAATCCGAAAACGCCGCATTCTACACTACATCCTTGAAACCAGGAAATGCTGTTAGATCCAGCATAACCGCAGAAATTGTGGCGTTGTAACAGGAAGGGTAAATAAAGATAAGGGCCAGTGAAATCACTGACCCATGTCGGAGGAAGGCGTTTCGATACGCACCAGATCCGGCGGCAACGCGACGCTCAGGATCACCGGCTGCCACGACTGGCGCGCTGCCAGCTGCGGCGACAGACCGCGCGCCACCAGGAACCCGCCGACGCCGCCCAGCAGCGCGCCGCAAAGTGACGCGATATCGCTGGCAAACAGCACCTGGAAAATCGACGCCATCACAAACAGCCCCACCAGCGGCGCCATGTAGACCAACAGCGCCGAACCCAGCAGACTGCTCTCGGCGATCCCCAGCTCCACTTTTTGCCCCGCCGTCAACGGCTGCTCGCAGGGCACGCTGATGGTATGGCTGGTCTGCGGCCCCAGCTTGTTTAATACCCGGCTGCCGCAGCCGGCGCGGGAGGCGCAACTGCTGCAGGAGGCTTTAACGTCGCAGTGCACCTGCGCCACGCCGTTATGCCAGGAAACCACGGTGGCCCACTCTTTGATCATTGTACTGCCTTGAATTTAATGCTGTCTGAGATACGCTTCGCCGTCTGCGGCGGCAGTTCGCCCACCACGGTGATCTCCGCGTTATCGCGTACCGTCGTGCTGACGGTGCGTCGGCCGGTGCGCAACAGCTGGTCGCTGCTGGCCGCGGTGGCGCGGTTGATATTGATCGAGAAGCTGAACAAGCCGTCGGAATAGAGACGTGATTCTACCGGACCATCAAAGGTGGGTAGACGACGCTGGCTGCTGGAAACCTCAGTCATGCCCTGAGGGAGCCACGTCGGCGCCCAGTTGAAGTTGGCTTTGTCGCCCCCTTCAGGCACCGACAGCTGTGGCGGCAAACTCGCTTTTGCCAGCGTCTCCATGCTGGCGCTGACGTTATCGCCAACGTTGAAAGAGACGACCCGGAACTGCTCCAGCGTTTCACCGTCGCGGTCAAGTAAATCGACGCGCAGCGGCAGCTTAGTCTCAGCGTCCAGCCAGGCGATAAAGCTATAGCGCGTGCCGTCGCGAGCCACGACGCGGATCACGTCGCAGAGGCGGTCGGCGATACGGGTACGGCCTACGGAGATAAAATCATAGGCTGCGCTGAGACGTTTGAAATCGCTGTAAACCAACGACGGCAGCGAATCGACGATATAGTCGCCGTTCAGGGTGAAAGGATCGAGGCCGGGTTCAAAATAGCTGATTTCCGTACCGCGCAGGACCACTTCCCGGCGCGGACCGTCCAGCTGCAGAAGCTGCGCCAGCGGTTGATTGTTCAGTCGCGCGTGACGATAGCGCAGCGACTCAACGCCTTGTTTGCTGATGCTGACGAACGAGAGCTCATAGTTGAGGGACTGGCTGGCCAGGTTCATCTGCTGCAACAACGCCCCGGACGATGTATCAGCCGAGGCGTTGACAGAGAACAACAGACTGCCTGCCATGAGCGACATGGCACACCAAAGTTGCTTCATTACTGCGATTGCGTTCCTAAAGTTTGATAACCCGGCACCTGGACTGCGGCCTGCTGAGTCTGGGCCTGGCCAAACTGAAGCTGCTCAGCGTGCAGGCGGCGCTGCAGTTCGTAGTCCTGCAGCATGGCGTTAATCCGCCGGCGCTGTTCCTGGACCTGAGCCTGCTGGCCGCTACCTGCTGATGCGTCAGCCGGTACGCCAAGACTTACCGGGCTCGCTTTGCCCATCATTGGCAGCGTATTGAACACCGGCGCCTCTGGCTGCTGAGCGGCATCAGACTGCCCATTATAGTGCTGGACGCCGACGATAACCGCAAGCGATACGCAGGCGGCAACGCCCATCTGGGTTAGTGAGCTGGCCCACGGACGCACTTTGTTCCAGAACGGCATCTGCCGCCACTGGTGTGGTGCGGGCTGAGATTCAGGAATAAGCGGCGCCGTCTGACGAACGGGCTCATTTTCAATGGCGGCCATCACCCGGGCGGAGATATCAAATTGCAGCACCTCTGCGGTATCGCCACGCAGCGTATCGCGGATAAGGTGGTAACTCTCCCAGGTTTTTTGCATCTCAGAAGAACGACTCAGCTCGTTGAGCAGTTCGTTATCCAGCGTTTCACCATCCATTAAAGCCGAAAGTTTTTCTTTCTGCATGCCTGATACCCTTTTCCAGTATTCCGCTATCGTCAACGCCTGATAAGCGGTTGAACTTTATTATCAATAGCTTCTCGCGCCCGGAAGATACGCGAACGCACCGTCCCAACCGGACAATCCATGATAGCGGCTATCTCTTCATAGCTCAGGCCATCCAGCTCCCGTAACGTAATTGCCATGCGTAAATCTTCCGGGAGCGATTCAATGGTACGAAAAACTATTTGTCTCAGTTCTTCTGACAACATTAAGTTCTCAGGGTTCGAAATTTCTTTCAACGCTCCGCCGCTTTCGAAGTTTTCCGCCTCGTTGGCGTCAACATCGCTGGACGGCGGACGGCGTCCCTGAGCAACCAGATAATTCTTCGCCGTATTGACGGCGATACGGTATAACCAGGTGTAAAAAGCGCTATCTCCCCGGAAAGAGTCCAGCGCACGCCATGCCTTAACGAACGATTCCTGAACGACGTCAGCGATATCGCCCGGCGGTACATAGCGGGAAACCAGGCTCGCGACCTTATGCTGATAGCGCACTACCAGCAAATTAAACGCTTTCTGATCTCCTTTCTGGACCCGTTCAACAAGGACCTGATCCGTTAACTGCTCGCTCATCCGAGGTAATGTCTCCCCAAACCCAATTCCCATGCGTCTTCAAAACACCACCCAAAATCTGCATTATGAGCAAGCTGACTGTTGGAGTGTATGAAAACAATAAAGTTCCGTTACGCTTTTTGTTTTTTGTCTGGCAACGGCGGCAGATCGTTATCAATCATTATATGCCCTGGTTGCTAAACGATAGGTTAGTCAATAAGAAAAAGCGCAGGCCCGCCTGAAGGGTATCGTAACACGGCGTTTATTTCACTATAAAATCCAATGCTATCAACCTGCCACGCGTCTCATTTTCGCCGTGCTCCAGACCGTTTCCGCTCGCCTGCTGTTTAGCCGTCACAACGCCCGCCAAAAAAAATGTACGATTCCTCACGAGCTGGTGCTATTGTGAGCTAAATGTGTTTAGTAAATTAAACAAAGACGATGAATACCACTCCTGACTTCTCTTGTGATGTGTTGATTATCGGCAGCGGCGCTGCCGGCCTCTCCCTTGCGCTGCGCCTGGCAGAGCACAGTTCGGTGACCGTGCTGAGTAAAGGGCCGATCAGCGAAGGTTCTACGTTCTATGCCCAGGGCGGGATTGCCGCCGTTTTCGACGAGACGGACAGTATTGAATCCCATGTCGAAGATACCCTGATTGCCGGCGCAGGGTTATGCGATCGCCATGCGGTCACCTTCGTCGCCAGCAATGCCAGATCATGCGTCCAGTGGCTTATCGATCAGGGCGTATTGTTTGACACTCAGGTCCAGGCCAATGGCGAAGAGAGCTATCATCTCACGCGCGAAGGGGGCCACAGCCATCGGCGCATTCTCCACGCCGCCGACGCTACCGGCAAAGCGGTGGAGACGACGTTGGTCGATAAAGCCCTCGCCCACCCCAATATCCGCATCCTTGAGCGCAGCAATGCCGTCGACTTGATCGTATCGGATAAGATTGGCTTGCCAGGCACGCGCCGGGTGGTCGGGGCGTGGATCTGGAACCGCAATAAAGAGCGCGTGGAAACCTGCAGCGCGAAGGCGGTGGTGCTCGCCACCGGCGGAGCCGCCAAGGTTTATCAATACACCACTAACCCCGACGTCTCTTCCGGAGACGGTATCGCGATGGCCTGGCGGGCGGGCTGCCGGGTGGCAAATCTGGAATTTAATCAGTTTCACCCCACCGCGCTGTATCATCCGCAGGCGCGCAACTTCCTGCTTACCGAAGCGCTGCGCGGCGAAGGCGCCCACCTTAAACGCCCGGACGGTACCCGCTTTATGCCGGACTTTGACGAGCGCGGCGAGCTGGCCCCACGCGATATCGTCGCCCGCGCCATCGATCATGAGATGAAGCGCCTTGGCGTGGACTGTATGTTCCTTGATATCAGCCATAAACCCGAGGCGTTTGTTCGCCAGCACTTCCCGATGATTTACGAGAAGCTGCTCGGCCTGGGAATTGATTTAACCAAAGATCCGGTACCGGTCGTCCCTGCCGCACATTACACCTGCGGCGGCGTGATGGTGGATGATAATGGCCGCACCGACGTCGATGGGTTATACGCTATCGGCGAAGTCAGCTATACCGGGCTGCACGGCGCGAACCGTATGGCCTCGAACTCGCTGCTGGAGTGCCTGGTTTACGGCTGGTCCGCCGCGGAAGATATTGCCCGACGCCTGCCGCTGGCCCAGAAGGTTAGCACCCTGCCGGCGTGGGATGAAAGTCAGGTGGAGATCCCGGATGAACTGGTGGTTATCCAGCATAACTGGCACGAGCTGCGGCTGCTGATGTGGGATTACGTGGGGATTGTGCGCACCACCCGCAGGCTGGAGCGCGCCCTGCGGCGCATTACCATGCTGCAGCAGGAGCTGGATGAGTATTACGCCCGCTTCCGCGTCTCGAATAATCTGCTGGAGCTGCGCAATCTGGTGCAGGTGGCGGAGCTTATCGTACGCTGCGCGATGTTGCGCAAAGAGAGCCGCGGTCTGCATTACACCCTCGACTATCCGCAGCCGCTGCCGAACAGCGGCCCGTCGATACTGTCGCCCCTGGCTCACATAAAGAGATAAAAATCCTCGGTCAGAGCGGTAAAGCCTTCAGAATACTGCTGCTCTGGCCCGCGAATCGCCAGCCTGTCGCTGAAACACTCCCCCGCCGTCGGGGAGAAAGCCAGCAGCACCCGGTGCGGCGGCCGCAGCTCGGTCTCCGCCACGTCAGTGCGCAGTCGCAGGTGCCAGCCCATCGCGGTTGCCCGTTCGATAAACGCATTACCGATATCTACCGGCAGCACCACGCAAAAAAAGCCTTCTTCGGTGATATGTTCAGCGGCGCAGGTCAACAGAGAAGCGTGATCGAGCGTAGTGGTATACCGCGCCTGCTCCCGCTGCGAGGTGGCGCAAGGCACCCCTTCCGCAAAGAAGGGCGGGTTACTGATTATCAGTTGATAGCGTCGGGTCTGCGGCGGCTGCCACTGATGAATATCGGCCTGACAGACCTCAACCCGCGCAGCCCATGGCGACGCGAGAGCATTTTCCTGCGCCTGGGCGGCGGCCTCTGCGTCCAGTTCAACCGCATCGACACATACATCATCGCCGGTACGCTGGGCGAGCATTAGCGCCAGCAGGCCGCTGCCCGCGCCAATATCCAGCACATGCTTCACCCCGGCAATCGGCGCCCAGGCGCCGAGCAAAATGCCGTCGGTACCCACCTTCATCGCGCAACGATCGTGGGC
Organism: Klebsiella sp. 54; assembly: GCF_018223875.1. Taxonomy (NCBI): domain Bacteria; kingdom Pseudomonadati; phylum Pseudomonadota; class Gammaproteobacteria; order Enterobacterales; family Enterobacteriaceae; genus Klebsiella; species Klebsiella sp. 54. Next base: position 11,968 of record NZ_JAGRRA010000010.1, on the reverse strand, counting down.
GACAAAAAACTGTTTGAAGGTAAAACCATTGCGCGGCAGCGCAAACTTCGACTGAGACATCCTCAATAACCTTGCCGACAAAAACTCCTGAACGTAAGGCTATGCACAATACCGGAGAACAGATAGCCTTACAAACAGATGAACATTACGTCAGTAACGTCTATAATCGGCGGCCCACTCAGAGGTAGAACATGACTGTAACGACTTTTTCCGAACTTGAACTCGACGAAAACCTGCTGGAGGCCCTCCAGGATAAAGGTTTCACTCGCCCGACAGCCATTCAGGCCGCCGCTATTCCGCCTGCGCTCGATGGCCGTGACATCCTCGGTTCAGCGCCGACCGGCACTGGTAAAACGGCGGCGTATCTGCTGCCAGCGTTGCAGCACCTGCTCGATTTCCCGCGTAAGAAATCCGGCCCGCCGCGTATTCTTATCCTGACGCCGACCCGCGAGCTGGCGATGCAGGTGGCTGACCACGCCCGCGAGCTGGCAAAGCATACCCATCTGGATATCGCCACCATTACCGGCGGCGTAGCCTACATGAACCACGCGGAAGTGTTCAGCGAAAACCAGGACATCGTGGTCGCCACCACTGGTCGCCTGCTGCAGTATATAAAAGAAGAGAACTTCGACTGCCGCGCCGTCGAGACCCTAATCCTCGATGAAGCCGACCGCATGCTGGACATGGGCTTTGCGCAGGATATCGAAACCATCGCCGGTGAAACCCGCTGGCGCAAGCAGACCATGCTGTTCTCCGCGACGCTCGAAGGCGATGCGATCAAAGACTTCGCCGAACGTCTTCTGGAGGAGCCGGTTGAAGTTTCCGCTAACCCGTCGACTCGCGAGCGCAAGAAAATCCATCAATGGTACTACCGCGCTGACGATATCGAACATAAAACCAAACTGCTGGTGAATCTGCTGCAACAGCCGGAAGCTACCCGCGCTATCGTCTTTGTGCGCAAGCGCGAGCGCGTGCATGAGCTGGCCAACTGGCTGCGTGAAGCCGGGATTAACACCTGCTGGCTGGAAGGCGAGATGGTGCAGGCCAAGCGTAACGAAGCCATCAAGCGTCTGACCGATGGCCGCGTAAACGTGCTGATCGCTACCGACGTCGCCGCCCGCGGTATCGATATTCCGGACGTCAGCCACGTCTTTAACTTCGATATGCCGCGCACCGCCGACATCTATCTGCACCGTATCGGTCGTACCGGGCGTGCAGGTAAGAAAGGCACCGCGATTTCGCTGGTTGAAGCGCACGACCACCTGTTGCTGGGCAAGATCGGCCGCTACGTTGAAGAACCGCTGAAAGCTCGGGTGATTGATGAATTGCGACCAAAAACCCGCGCGCCAAGCGAGAAGCTGACCGGTAAACCATCGAAGAAAGTGCTGGCGAAACGCGCCGAGAAAAAAGAGAAAGAAAAAGAAAAGCCGCGGGTGAAAAAGCGCCACCGCGATACGAAAAATATCGGTAAGCGCCGGAAACCAAGCGCAGCCGGGACGCCATCAGCGCCCAACGAAGAGTAAAAAAAACGCCGGGTTATCCCGGCGTTTTCACATCTGGCGTTAGCCTTACAGGCTTTCGGTAAAGGTACGAGCGATAACGTCGCGCTGCTGTTCCGGCGTCAGGGAGTTGAAGCGCACCGCGTAGCCAGAAACACGAATGGTCAGCTGCGGATATTTTTCCGGATGCTCAACCGCGTCCAGCAGAGTTTCACGACGCAGCACGTTAACGTTCAGGTGCTGACCGCCTTCCACGCGAACTTCTGGTTTCACGTCTACCGGGATTTCACGGTATTCGATTTCACCCAGTTTGCTGACCGCCACCACGTCATCTTCCGCAAAACCACCTTTGGCGCACAGGCAGCGCGCTTCGCCTTTTTCGCTATCCAGCAGCCAGAAAGAGTTCAGCAGGTCGTCGTTTGCCGCTTTAGTAATTTGGATACCAGTAATCATTTGATGCCTCCCAGGCAGTGTTTATTCGATTTTGGCCTCTTCGCGGCCAATTGGTAAAACCATTGTTGTATGAGTGTATATATATCAGCCGCACCCTCGGCATTCTTTGATGTAAATCAACAAAAACCACTCACTCTAAGTGGGTATGCAAGGATTTTATTGTTTTACATCAAGTTACGCCATGCACAGCTATAAATAATTTTGTAAATTTTCAATTATTTTTGCATGAAGGCCCGCGTTGAGCCGTGCCGATTTTGTTCTGTAGAAAGAAGCCGTTAAGCTATAGCAATGACCCTTTGCAGGAGAGCAAGATGACCACCCCTTTAACCTGGCATGACGTGCTGGCGGATGAAAAGCAACAACCCTATTTTCTCAATACTCTGAAGACCGTCGCCGAAGAGCGCCAGTCCGGGATCACCATCTATCCACCGCAAAAAGACGTCTTCAATGCGTTTCGCTTTACCGAACTGGGCGATGTCAAAGTCGTCATTCTCGGCCAGGACCCCTATCACGGCCCGGGGCAAGCCCACGGTCTGGCGTTCTCGGTTCGCCCGGGCGTCGCCATCCCGCCCTCGCTGCTAAATATGTACAAAGAGCTCGAGGCCACTATCCCTGGCTTTACCCGACCTACCCATGGTTACCTGGAAAGCTGGGCGCGCCAGGGAGTGCTCCTGCTGAATACGGTCCTGACCGTCCGCGCCGGGCAGGCGCACTCGCACGCCAGTCTCGGCTGGGAGACGTTTACCGATAAGGTTATCGCGTTAATCAATGAGCATTGCGAGGGGGTGGTCTTCCTACTGTGGGGCTCCCATGCACAGAAGAAAGGCGCGATTATCGATCGCCAGCGCCACTGCGTACTGAAGGCGCCGCACCCGTCACCGCTCTCTGCACATCGCGGCTTCTTTGGCAGCAACCATTTCGTGCAGACCAATCAGTGGCTGACCGAGCGCGGCGAAGCACCGATTGACTGGATGCCGGTCCTTCCCGCCGAAAGCGAGTGATCGACAGCCATAAAAAAAGCCAGCATCAGCTGGCTTTTTTATTCAGGGACAGGTATTACGCCTTGTTCTGACGCCACCACTCCGCCAGCAGAACGCCGGTCGCCACAGAGACGTTCAGGCTTTCGACATTGCCGGTACCATCGATGGCGACGCTGAGGTCCGCGCTGGAGATCGCTGCATCCGACAGGCCATCGCGCTCCTGGCCTAACACCAGCACCATTTTCTTCGGCAGCTCGGCTTTAAACAGCGGGGTACCATTATGGCTGGAGGTCGAGACAATCGCGTAGCCCGCCTGACGGAATTGATCAAGAGTATCGATGAAGCTGTCGCCGGTGATCGGCTCAACATGTTCCGCACCGCCTTCCGCCGTACGGATCGCCGCGCCGGACTCCAGCACGCCGGCATCCTGAACCACAACGCCCTTCACGCCGAAGTGCGCGCAGCTGCGCATGATCGCCCCGAGGTTGTGCGGGTTACCCACGTCTTCCAGCGCCAGAACGCAATCTTCTTCTGCGGCCTTCGCGACCCACTGGGCAACAGAGGTGCCGTGGCGTTTTTTGATCAGGAAGCAGACGCCGCCGTGGTGATCGGTCCCGGAGGCTTTCGCCAGCTCGGCTTCATCAACCACATGATAGGCTTTACGGTTAGCCGCCATCCAGCGCAGCGCCTCTTTAAAACGCGGCGTCACGCTCTGAATAAACCAGGCGCGGACAATAGCTTCCGGGCGGCTCTGGAACAGGGCCTGACAGGCGTTTTCACCATACACGCGGGTCTCTTCCGCGCGCTGGCGACGCAGTACTTCCGGATCGATAAAGCTCTTCCCGCTGATCCCGCCGTGATCTTCTTTTACCGGCGTCTCATCGCCAGGGGCGCGGGAAACGGTACGCCACGGGGACGCATCGTCACGATGAAAATCATCGCGCTTGCGCTCATCACGCTTGCGGTCATCGCGTTTACGATCGTCACCGCGGCTGTTTCGTTCGTCACGCGCAGGGCGGCTGCGGCCGTCAACACGAGATTTTCCTGGACGACCTCCCCCTTTCCCGGTACGTGGGTTATGGGTGCGTTTGTCAGAATCATCATCACTGCGGACATACATCACTTTGACCTTGCCGCTTTTATTTTTCAGTTCGTCGCTCATCAATTTTCTCCACCTGCGCTGCGCGAAGCGCGCAGATTACCCGATGTGTCATCGCTTCGCCATGATTTCGTTTAAAAGCCGGCCTCTATTGCACTCATCGAACAAAACGCATTGTCCTTAAATAACACTTAATCGATAATATGTAACATCACAGAAACATATCGGCCACGTGCCACGTTGCAACCCATAACCAGAGGTTAGTTATGAATACCGTTTGTGCCAGTTGTCAGGCTCTGAACCGCCTCCCGGACGATCGTAGCGCGGATGGCGCAAAGTGCGGACGCTGCGGTCACGATCTTTTTGACGGCGACGTCATCAACGCGACCGGGGCAACGCTGGATAAACTCTTAAAGGACGATCTGCCGGTCGTTGTTGATTTCTGGGCGCCATGGTGCGGTCCCTGCCGTAGCTTCGCGCCGATCTTTGAAGACGTTGCGGAAGAGCGTAGCGGGAAGATGCGCTTTGTGAAAGTTAACACCGAAGCGGAACGTGAGCTTAGCGCACGGTTTCGTATCCGCAGCATCCCGACCATTATGATGTTCAAAAATGGCGAAGTGATCGACATGCTCAATGGCGCGGTGCCAAAAGCGCCATTTGATAGCTGGCTGAACGAAGCCGGACAGCAGTAATCCTTCCGGGGCACCGCTTGTGCCCCGTTTTAGCCTCTGCGACAATAGCGCTTTTCATTAGCGACTCCCATGACTGATAACGCTGTCCTTCGCCTGCGCGCCGAACGTCTCGCGCGAGCCACCCGCCCTTTCCTTGCGCGCGGCAATCGCATCCGCCGCTGCCAGCGCTGTCTGCTGCCGCTCAAGCAATGTCTGTGCGCCACGTTAACGCCGGCGCAGGCCACCAGCCGCTTTTGCCTGGTGATGTTTGATACGGAGCCGATGAAGCCCAGCAACACCGGTCGGCTCATCGCCGATATTCTGCCGAATACCGAGGCTTATCAATGGTCGAGAACCGAGCCGTCGCAGGGGCTGCTTGATCTGGTCGCCCATCCCGATTACCAGCCGATGGTGGTATTCCCCGCCTCCTACGCCGGGCCGGAGCGCCAGGTCCTGAGCGCGCCGCCGTCTGGCAAACCGCCGCTGTTTATCATGCTCGACGGCACCTGGACCGAAGCGCGTAAAATGTTCCGTAAGAGCCCTTATCTGGACGCGCTGCCGATAATCTCCGTCGATCTGTCCCGCATCTCAGCCTACCATCTGCGCGAGGCGCACGCCGACGGACAATATTGTACCGCGGAAGTGGCCATCGCCCTGCTGGACCTGGCGGGCGATGCACCGGCCGCCGCAGCGCTTGGCGAACACTTCACCCGCTTCCGGACCCGTTACCTGGCGGGAAAAACCCAGCATAAGGGCAGTATCACAGCGGACCCGGTGGAAAACGTTTAAAATCATTCGGTCACTGGGATGAAAGGAGACCGGTATGAGCCAACGAGGCCTGGAAGCACTGCTGCGACCAAAGTCCATCGCCGTTATTGGCGCATCAATGAAACCGCAGCGCGCTGGCTATCTCATGATGCGCAACCTGCTAGCCGGTGGCTTCAATGGCCCAGTGCTGCCGGTGACCCCCGCCTGGAAGGCGGTGCTCGGGGTGCTGGCGTGGCCCACCATCGAGAGCCTGCCCTTTACGCCGGATCTGGCGGTACTCTGTACCAACGCGCGGCGTAATCTCGAGTTGCTTGAAGCCCTGGGGCAGAAAGGCTGCAAGACCTGCATCATTCTTTCTTCGCAGCCTGAGCAGTATCCGGCGCTGCTGGCGTGCGCCACCCGCCATCAGATGCGCCTGCTCGGCCCCAACAGTCTGGGCCTGCTGGCGCCGTGGCAAGGGTTGAACGCCAGCTTTTCGCCGGTGCCGATCCATCGCGGTAAACTGGCCTTTATCTCGCAATCGGCTGCCGTCTCCAACACCATCCTTGATTGGGCGCAACAGCGCGAGATGGGGTTTTCCTACTTCATCGCGCTGGGTGATAGTCTGGATATAGATGTCGATGACCTGCTGGACTTTCTGGCCCGAGACAGCAAAACCAGCGCCATTTTGCTCTACCTTGAGCATCTCAGCGACGCGCGCCGGTTTGTTTCCGCCGCGCGCAGCGCCTCGCGAAACAAGCCGATCCTGGTGATTAAAAGCGGCCGTAGTCCCGCGGCGCAGAAGCTGTTGCACGTCAACTCCGGGATGGATCCGGCATGGGATGCGGCCATCCAGCGTGCTGGTCTACTGCGGGTCCAGGATACCCATGAGCTCTTCTCCGCCGTAGAAACCCTGAGTCATATGCGCCCGCTGCGCGGTGAAAAACTGATGATCGTCAGCAACGGCGCGGCGCCGGCGGCGCTGGCGCTGGATGAGCTTTGGTTGCGTAACGGTAAGCTGGCGACCCTCAGCGAGGAGACGCGCGAGGCTCTGCGCCAGGCGCTGCCGGGCGGCGTCGAGATCGCCAACCCACTGGATCTACGCGATGACGCCAGCAGCGAACATTATCAGCGGGCGGTGAATATTCTGCTTAACAGCCAGGACTATGACGCGCTGCTGGTGATCCACTCTCCCAGCGCCGCCGCGCCGGGCACCGAGAGCGCCCTGGCGCTGATCGACGCCCTGAAGCACCATCCGCGTGGCAAATATGTCACCGTGCTGACCAACTGGTGCGGCGAATTCTCCTCCCAGGAGGCGCGACGGCTGTTCAGCGATGCCGGCCTTCCCACCTACCGTACGCCGGAGGGGACCATCACCGCCTTTATGCATATGGTCGAGTACCGCCGTAACCAGAAACAGCTACGCGAGACCCCCGTGCTGCCGGACTCGTTAACCGCCAATACCAGCAAGGCGCATGCCCTGCTCCAGCAAGCGATCGATGACGGCGCCACCACGCTGGATACCCACGAGGTCAGCCCGGTACTCCGGGCCTACGGCATCCACACACTGCCAACCTGGATCGCCGCTGACAGCGCGGAAGCGGTGCATATTGCTGAGCAGATAGGCTATCCGGTTGCGTTGAAGCTGCGTTCCCCGGATATTCCGCATAAATCAGAAGTACAGGGGGTCATGTTGTATCTGCGTACCGCGGCAGAAGTGCAGCAGGCAGCGGATGCGATGATCGATCGCGTCAGGCTGGCCTGGCCCCGGGCGCGCATTCATGGCCTGCTGGTGCAGAGTATGGCCAATCGCGCCGGCGCCCAGGAGCTGAGAGTGGTGGTTGAGCACGATCCTCTCTTCGGCCCGTTGATTATGTTGGGCGAAGGCGGCGTGGAGTGGCGGGCCGAGGACCAGGCCGCCGTGGCGCTGCCGCCGCTGAATATGAACCTGGCGCGTTATCTGGTGATCCAGGCGATCAAAAATAAGAAGATCCGCGGCCGCAGCGCATTGCGACCGCTGGATATCGCGGGCTTAAGCCAGCTGCTGGTTCAGGTCTCGAACCTGATCGTCGACTGCCCGGAGATCCAGCGCCTGGATATTCATCCCCTGCTCGCCTCCGGCAACGAGTTTACGGCGCTGGATGTTACCCTTGGGCTTGCACCCTTCAGCGGCGACAGTGAAAGCCGTCTCGCTATTCGTCCCTATCCGCACCAGCTGGAGGAGTGGGTGGTGATGAAAAATGGCGATCGCTGTCTGTTCCGGCCGATCCTGCCGGAAGATGAACCGCAGCTGCTCGCGTTTATCGCCCAGGTCACCAAAGAAGATCTCTATTATCGCTATTTTAGTGAGATCAACGAATTTACCCATGACGACTTAGCCAATATGACCCAGATCGACTACGATCGAGAAATGGCGTTTGTCGCCGTCAGGACCACTGCGGAACAGAGCGAGATCCTTGGCGTGACGCGGGCGATCTCCGACCCTGATAATATTGATGCCGAGTTTGCTGTGCTGGTCCGTTCAGATTTGAAAGGGTTAGGCCTGGGCCGAAGGCTGCTGGAAAAGCTGATCGCCTATACGCAAAGCCATGGCCTGCAACGGCTGAATGGGATTACGATGCCGAATAACCGAGGCATGATCGGCCTCGCCAGAAAGCTGGGATTCACCGTTGATATTCAGCTGGAAGATGGGATTGTCAGTCTGTCGCTGCCCCTGAATCAGGGATAATCGCGCGACGCTGACCGCAATTGTTGACCACATTAGCGGGTAGTAATGGTATTATTGCCCGCTTACGTCGTCTGCATGGTACAGAAGACCCTTCAATAAACAGAGAAGAAACGCACTGTGATGTTGTCAAAATTTAAGCGTAATAAACATCAACAACACCTTGCCCAACTCCCTAAGCTTTCTCAGTCAGTTGATGATGTAGAGTTCTTTTACGCCCCTGCGGATTTCAGGGAAGCGTTACTGACCCGGATTGCCAACGCCACTCAGCGTATATGCATTATTGCGCTCTACCTGGAGCAAGATGATGGCGGAAAAGGAATTTTGCAGGCCCTGTATGACGCCAAGCGTCAGCGTCCGCAACTGGATGTTCGCGTCCTCGTGGACTGGCACCGCGCTCAACGTGGCCGTATCGGCGCCGCCGCCTCCAACACCAACGCCGACTGGTATTGCCGGATGGCCACTGAAAATCCGGGCGTAGAGATCCCCGTTTACGGCGTGCCGATTAACACCCGGGAGGCGCTCGGCGTTCTCCATTTCAAAGGCTTTATTATCGATGACTGCGTCCTCTACAGCGGCGCCAGCCTGAACGATGTTTATCTGCATCAGCATGATAAGTACCGCTATGATCGCTATCAGTGCATCCGAAACGGCAAAATGGCGGACGTCATGTTTGACTGGGTCGACAATAATCTGGTTCAGGGACGCGGTGTGAATCGTCTCGACAGACCGGATCGGCCAAAAAGTCCGGAAATCAAAAACGACATTCGCCAGTACCGTCAGGAGCTCCGCGACCGCAGCTACCATTTTGTCGGCACCGCCGGTGACGAAGAACTCTCCGTCACCCCGCTGGTAGGCCTGGGGAAATCCAGCCTGCTGAACAAAACTATCTTTCACCTGATGCCCTGTGCCGAGCACAAGTTAACGATCTGCACCCCCTACTTCAACCTTCCTGCCGTGCTGGTAAGAAATATCATCCAGCTGCTACGCGACGGTAAACAGGTGGAGATTATTGTCGGCGATAAAACCGCTAACGATTTCTATATTCCCGAAGATCAGCCGTTTAAAATCATCGGCGCGCTTCCTTATCTGTATGAAATCAACCTGCGGCGTTTCCTCAGCCGGCTGCAGTATTATGTGAATACCGATCAGCTGATCGTCCGCCTGTGGAAGGATGACGATAACAGCTACCACCTGAAAGGCATGTGGGTTGATGATGAGTGGATGCTGCTCACCGGCAACAACCTTAACCCGCGCGCCTGGCGACTCGATCTGGAAAATGCCATTCTGATCCACGATCCAAAGCAGCAGTTGGGGGCCATGCGGGAGAAAGAGCTGAAGCTCATCCGCACCCACACCACGGTGGTGAAACATTATCGGGATCTGCAAAGTATTGCCGACTACCCGGTGAAAGTGCGTAAACTGATCCGCCGACTACGGCGGATCCGCATCGACCGGCTGATCAGCCGTATTCTCTGACAATCAGCCCCGCCTCGACGGGGCTTTTTTCTGGAAGCACTATGCGTACGATAATCGTGATTGCTTCGCTGATGTTAACGGGCTGCAGCCACATGGCAAATGATGCATGGTCCGGTCAGGACAAAGCCCAGCATTTTCTGGCCTCGGCGATGCTGTCTGCCGCGGGCAATGAATATGCGCAACATCAGGGTTACAGCCGGGACCGCAGCGCCGCTATCGGCCTGATGTTTTCTGTCAGCCTCGGCGCCTCAAAAGAGCTTTGGGACAGCCGCCCGGCAGGGAGCGGCTGGAGCTGGAAGGATTTCGCCTGGGATGTAGCCGGCGCGACCACCGGCTACGCTGTGTGGCAACTGGCGCACCAGTAGCGGCTAAAGACGCAGGCCTTTGCCCTTGCGATGCAGCATCAGGGAGACCAGGAAGGCGATGGCCGCCATCACCGTTACGTACCAGTAAAAAGCGTGCTCTATCCCCGCCGATTTAAGCGACAGCGCGACATACTCCGCCGAGCCGCCAAACAGGGCATTCGCGACGGCATAGGAAAGCCCTACCCCAAGCGCACGAACCTGCGCCGGGAACATCTCGGCCTTCAGGATGCCGCTGATCGAGGTATAGAAACTGACAATCAGCAAGGCGCAGATCACCAGGCCGAAGGCAGCATAGGGGGAGCTCACTTTTTGCAAGGCGCTCAGGATAGGCACGGTAAATAATGTCGCCAGTACGCCAAAGCACAGCATGGAGGTACGGCGGCCTACTTTATCCGAAAAAGCGCCGAACAGCGGTTGAACCAGCATATAAACGAACAGCGCCGCAGTCATGATCACGCTGGCGGTGCTTGCCGTCATACCCGCCGTGTTGACCAGATACTTTTGCATATAGGTAGTAAAGGTATAAAAGGTCAGCGATCCGGCGGCGGTAAAGCCCAACACCATCACGAAGGCCCGGCGATTACGCCACAACCCTTTAAATGAGCCAGCCTCTTTCAGCGCCCGGGTCTCCTGCTTTGAGGTTTCGTCCAGCTGGCGACGCAGCCACAGCGCGACGATGGCCAGTACTGCCCCGAGAGCAAAAGGAATACGCCATCCCCATGCATGCAGATCTTCGTCGCTCAGCACCTGCTGGAGCGCCACGACCACTAATACCGCCAGTAGCTGTCCGCCAATTAACGTGACGTACTGGAAAGAGGCGTAGAAGCCTTTCTTTCCTTCAATCGCCACTTCACTCATATAGGTCGCGCTGGTGCCATATTCTCCACCGACCGACAGCCCCTGGAACAGACGGGCCAACAGAAGCAACGCCGGAGCCCAGGTGCCGATGACCGCATAGCCCGGCAGGCAGGCAATTACCAGTGAACCAAAGCACATCATGCAGACCGAAATAAGCATGGACGTTTTACGTCCGCGGCGGTCAGCGATCCGACCAAACAGCCAGCCACCGATAGGACGCATCAGAAATCCGGCGGCGAATACGCCTGCCGTTTGTAAAAGTTGAGTGGTGGTATTTCCGGATGGAAAGAAGATATGGGCAAAATAGAGCGAGCAGAATGAGTAGACGTAAAAATCAAACCACTCAACCAGATTTCCCGAGGAAGCGCCAACAATTGCCCAAATACGACGACGGGTGTCAGCCTGCTCCGGCGCGGCCCGTTCGGTAATGCTACTCTCTGTCATTGTTATATTGCTCCAGCAAAGACTGCAATCTGTCTTGTCGGGCGTACCACGTCACGCAGACAAATTAGTTAGTAAACTAAATGTTATATAATTGTTATATCTTTATATGTGATTGCATTCACATTTTTTTTCGCAAGCACGGTTTTCGCGATCAACGCCAGCGCAGGAGCAAGGAAAAAGTGGATTATGGCGAAGGGATTGCCACGACGGGGTTTTATGTTGCTTTGAATGAAGATGATGAGGGAGATATGGTGGGATTTTCGCCGGAGGCGGTGCTGAGCCCCCCTGGCCGGGCTACCGGGGCGTGGCTCCATGTCGGACCCGTAGCCCCGGTAAGCGCAGCGCCGCCGGGGAGATATCCCCCACACAGCAAAAAACCCCGCACCTTTCGGGACGGGGTTCTTGTTAAAACGCAAAAACAAAAGGCCCAGCCTTTCGACTGAGCCTTTCGTTTTATTTGATGCCTGGCAGTTCCCTACTCTCACATGGGGAGACCCCACACTACCATCGGCGCTACGGCGTTTCACTTCTGAGTTCGGCATGGGGTCAGGTGGGACCACCGCGCTAGTGCCGCCAGGCAAATTCTGTTTTATCAACACGTCCTGCGGACGCATCGACTAATCTGTATCAGCTGAAAATCTTCTCAAA
>NZ_JAGRRA010000001.1:0-371376 GCF_018223875.1 Klebsiella sp. 54 | reverse complement strand
TTTTAGCCAGAACGGTAGTGATGGCAGCAGTCAGGGTAGTTTTACCATGGTCAACGTGGCCGATAGTACCAACGTTGACGTGCGGTTTTGTACGTTCAAATTTTTCTTTAGACACGGCTATATTCCTTACTATAGTGCTCTCCCCTTCGGAGAGAGCACGGGACTTAGGTTTTAATCCTGTGGATTATTTACCACGGGCTTCAATAACGGCCTGAGCAACGTTGTTCGGCGCATCATCATACTTCAGGAATTCCATAGTGTATGATGCACGACCTTTGGTCAGAGAACGCAGCTGAGTTGCATAACCGAACATTTCGGACAGCGGTACTTCAGCGTGGATCTTAACGCCGGTTACTTCGGATTCCTGACCGCGCAGCATACCGCGACGACGGCTCAAGTCACCGATAACGTCACCAGTGTTCTCTTCCGGAGTTTCTACTTCAACCTTCATGATCGGCTCAAGCAGAACTGGTTTTGCTTTCTTAAAGCCTTCTTTAAAGGCAATAGACGCAGCCAGTTTAAACGCCAGCTCAGAGGAGTCAACGTCGTGGTAAGAACCGAAGTGCAGACGGATACCCATATCAACTACCGGGTAACCTGCCAGCGGACCAGCTTTCAGCTGTTCCTGGATGCCTTTATCAACGGCCGGGATGTATTCGCCAGGAATTACACCACCTTTGATGTCGTTGATGAACTCGTAACCTTTCGGGTTAGAGCCCGGCTCCAGCGGGTACATGTCGATCACAACGTGACCGTACTGACCACGACCACCAGACTGCTTGGCGTGTTTACCTTCGATATCGGTAACTTTCGCGCGAATCGCTTCACGGTAAGCAACCTGAGGTTTACCGACGTTCGCTTCAACGTTGAATTCACGCTTCATACGGTCAACGATGATGTCGAGGTGCAGCTCACCCATACCGGCGATAATGGTCTGGTTAGACTCTTCGTCAGTCCATACGCGGAAAGACGGGTCTTCTTTAGCCAGACGACCCAGAGCCAGACCCATTTTTTCCTGGTCAGCTTTGGTTTTCGGCTCAACGGCGATGGAGATTACCGGCTCAGGGAATTCCATACGCTCCAGAATGATCGGCGCATCCGGGTCACACAGGGTGTCACCAGTAGTTACGTCTTTCAGACCGATTGCAGCAGCGATGTCGCCCGCGCGAACTTCTTTGATCTCTTCACGTTTGTTAGCGTGCATCTGTACGATACGACCGAAACGCTCACGTGCAGCTTTCACGGAGTTCAGTACGGTATCACCAGAGTTAACCACACCGGAGTACACGCGGAAGAAGGTCAGGTTGCCCACGAACGGGTCGGTAGCGATTTTGAACGCCAGTGCAGAGAACGGCTCGTCGTCGCTTGCGTGACGCTCAGCCGGAGTATCTTTACCGTCGTCCAGGATGCCGTTGATCGCCGGAACGTCAACCGGGGATGGCAGGTAGTCAACTACCGCATCCAGCATCGCCTGAACACCTTTGTTCTTGAACGCAGAACCACAGGTTACCAGGATGATTTCGTTGTTCAGAACGCGCTGACGCAGAGCTTTTTTGATCTCTTCTTCAGTCAGTTCTTCACCACCCAGGTATTTTTCCATCAGCTCTTCAGAAGCTTCAGCTGCGGACTCGATCAGGTTCTGGTGCCATTCGTCAGCCAGGTCCTGCATGTCAGCCGGGATATCTTCGTATTCGAAGGTTACGCCCTGGTCTGCATCGTTCCAGTTGATGGCTTTCATTTTCACCAGGTCAACAACGCCGGTGAAACCTTCTTCAGCACCAATTGCCAGCTGCAGCGGAACCGGGTTCGCGCCCAGACGGGTTTTGATCTGACCAACAACTTTCAGGAAGTTAGCGCCCATGCGGTCCATTTTGTTAACGAACGCGATGCGCGGAACTTTATATTTGTTTGCCTGACGCCATACGGTTTCAGACTGCGGCTGAACACCACCAACTGCGCAGTAAACCATTACCGCACCATCAAGAACACGCATGGAACGTTCTACTTCGATAGTGAAGTCAACGTGCCCCGGGGTGTCGATGATGTTTACACGGTGCGGTTCATACTGCTTAGCCATACCAGACCAGAATGCAGTAGTCGCAGCGGAAGTGATGGTGATACCACGTTCCTGCTCCTGCTCCATCCAGTCCATGGTAGCGGCGCCGTCATGAACTTCACCGATTTTGTGGTTTACACCGGTGTAGAACAGAATACGTTCGGTAGTAGTGGTTTTACCGGCGTCGATGTGCGCACTGATACCGATGTTACGGTAGCGTGCGATGGGTGTTGTACGAGCCATTTGATTCCTCGTTTATTTCTTTAGGCGTTCAGTTAAGTTATCCAGAGCGGGCGACTCATCTGAAGCGCCCGCCTGGTGACTATGACTCCGAAGGGATTACCAACGGTAGTGAGCGAACGCCTTGTTGGCTTCGGCCATACGGTGAACGTCTTCACGTTTCTTAACTGCAGTACCTTTGTTGTCTGCAGCATCAGTGAGTTCGTTCGCCAGGCGCAGAGCCATGGATTTATCACCGCGTTTACGAGCAGCTTCAACGATCCAACGCATTGCCAGGGCATTACGACGGACCGGACGAACTTCAACTGGAACCTGATAAGTAGAACCACCTACGCGGCGGGACTTAACTTCGACAGTCGGGCGCACGTTTTCGAGCGCAACTTCGAAGGCTTCCAGTTCAGATTTACCAGAACGCTGAGCCAGGGTCTCCAGCGCGCTGTATACGATAGTTTCTGCAGTAGATTTTTTACCATCTACCATCAGGATATTGACAAATTTAGCCAGCAGTTCTGATCCGAACTTCGGATCCGGCAGAATTTTACGCTGACCAATGACGCGACGACGTGGCATGGAAATACTCCGTTGTTAATTCAGGATTGTCCAAAACTCTAAGAGTTTAGTATGACATTAAGATAAATCAGTTTGGCCTTACTTAACGGAGAACCATTAAGCCTTAGGACGCTTCACGCCGTACTTGGAGCGAGCCTGCTTACGGTCTTTAACGCCGGAGCAGTCAAGCGCACCACGAACGGTGTGGTAACGAACACCCGGAAGGTCTTTAACACGACCGCCACGGATCAGGATCACGGAGTGCTCCTGCAGGTTGTGACCTTCACCACCGATGTAGGAGGTGACTTCGAAACCGTTAGTCAGACGCACACGGCAAACTTTACGCAGTGCGGAGTTCGGTTTCTTAGGAGTGGTGGTATATACGCGAGTACATACGCCACGTTTCTGCGGGCAGGCTTCCAGCGCTGGCACGTTGCTCTTTGCAACTTTGCGCGCGCGTGGTTTGCGTACCAGCTGGTTAATTGTTGCCATTAAATAGCTCCTGGTTTTAGCTTTTGCTTCGTAAACACGTAATAAATCGCCTCATATATTATGAGGACGCAGAATTTTAGGGCGGTGCCGAAAAGGTGTCAAGAAATATACAACGATCCCGCCATCACCAGGCCAACTGACCGGCATGTTTGACTGTGAGTCTGACGAAATCAGTATAGCTAACCCTGCCGACACTGTCCGCAATTTGACCAGTTAGCCCGCGGGCGTCAACGTCGTCTTGCAGCACGTAAAGGGTTATGGGGGCGGATTGCAGGATCTCAAGGAAGCGGCCGCCGGCGATAGCCGCCGCGACGCCATCAGACAGCAGTAACAGATCGTCACCCTGCTCCATCAAGCGAAGCATTGCTGCGATATCGGCATGCCAGGGAGAAACACTGAGCGTATGGAGCATGGGGGCCTCAGAAACGCAAAATGACATCAAATTCATGCAGACGGGCGCGCAGGGCATCCGGCGCCAGGCATTCGGCATCCACCACCCACGGGGTCGCAGGATCCAGGCCGCGCTCTCGCGCCGACTCGGCGCACAGCCAGCACTGGTCGATATCGTATAGCGACAGCAGTTTAAAGGTGGCGATGTAGTCGCGGGCCAGCACAGCGCCAGGCCGCTGGGCGGGCAACAGCTGAAACACGCCGTCGCCTACGAAAAACACGCCAATCTCGTCGGTGAGGGCGGAGGTGGCTAATAAGGCATCAAGGCCCTCCCTGCCGGCGGCGCTGCCGTGCGGCGCGGAAGAAAAAACGAAAGCCACACGTTTCATCAGAACTGTACCATCCGAT
The DNA here is from genome assembly GCF_018223875.1 of Klebsiella sp. 54. Classification (NCBI taxonomy): domain Bacteria; kingdom Pseudomonadati; phylum Pseudomonadota; class Gammaproteobacteria; order Enterobacterales; family Enterobacteriaceae; genus Klebsiella; species Klebsiella sp. 54. The sequence continues at coordinate 367,241 of NZ_JAGRRA010000001.1, read as the reverse complement.
CGCAAGTGAGCGCCGCTTCCGCCAGCGCGCCAAGTCCGCTTAACGTAAAACCCGGCTGCAGATTATGGCCAGGCAGAGCGAGCTGTTGCGCTTCGCGTTCGTCCGTTACGCCACGACGCAGGGCGGCCGCCACGCAGATATGCAGCGCGACGCCGTGCTCATTGTGGAGGGATTGCCACCCGCGCACCAGATCGAACTCATCGCTGGCGGGCGCCGTCAACTGGTTAGCGTTAAGCACGCCTTCGCGATAGAAAAAAACGCACGCCAGCTCATGGCCTTCCTGCAGCACGGCCTGAGCAAATTGCCAGGCGCTGCTCGCCTGCTGCGTGCCATAGGCAGGTCCGGTCACCGTGAGGGCAAAACGCATTACTTATCCAGCCCCTGGAAATCACCGCTTTTGAACTGGCGAATATAGAGGTAGACGGTGTGCTTGGAGATATTCAGACGATCGGCCACCTGGTTAATGGCATCTTTAATATCGAAGATCCCTTTCTCGTAGAGATTCAGCACGATTTGACGGTTTTTAGCATTGTTCGACACGCTGCGATCGGCATTCACCTCTTCGATGGTGAATTCCAGAGTCTGGGCGACCAGATCGTCAACCGAGGAAGCAAAGTTCACCGGCGAGTTAACCTCAGGCGTTTCTGGTGGAATAAAGGTGTTCATGATCTGCGAAAACGGCACATCCAGATTCATGTTGATGCACAACAGACCAATCACCCGGTGATCGCGGTTGCGGATGGCAATCGTCACCGACTTCATCAGGACGCCGCTTTTGGCGCGGGTAAAGTAGCATTTGGAAACGCTGCTATCGGCGCCCGTCATATCGTGCAGCATGCGCAGCGCAAGATCGGTAATCGGTGAACCGATTTGGCGGCCGGTATGTTCACCATTGGCGATACGGATGGCAGAGCATTTCAGATCCTGCAAAGAATGCAGCACGATTTCACAGTGCGAACCGATGAGCATCGCCAACCCGTCCACCACCGCTTCATAAGATTTAAGAATATCGAAATCGGTCTGGTCAAAGGGACGTTGATCCAGCAGGTCAAGCTCGCTGGTTTCGTTGGTTAAAAGCGACCTGGACATGAAAAAAAGCACTCCTTTTCAGGAGCCTGTCGTTATTGTCAGGGCAGGCTCATCATCATTATTAAGCTATCTAAAGTAATACAGCGCCTGAGGATCTTTCCAGTTTTAATTATATCTGCGCGCAATAAAAAAGCCGCCGCCTCTAACGAGACGGCGGCCTGAACCCGATTACTTCTTAGCGTCAGCTTTCGCGTCTGCGGCTTTCGCATCGCCAGCGGCTTCCGGCTGAGCATCTGCTTTCGGCGCCGGTTTGATATCCAGCAGCTCTACATCAAAGACCAGCGTGGAGTTGGCCGGGATCCCCGGGACGCCGGTTTTGCCGTAGGCCAGATCTGGCGGAATGACCAGCTTGATTTTGCCGCCTTTCTTGATGTTCTTCAGGCCTTCAGTCCAGCCCGGGATCACCCCGTCGAGACGGAAAGAGAGCGGCTCGCCGCGGGTATAAGAGTTATCAAACTCTTTGCCGTCGATCAGCGTACCTTTGTAGTTAACCACCACGGTGTCGCTGTCTTTAGGCGCATCGCCAGTGCCTTCTTTCTCGACTTTATACAGCAGGCCAGTCTTCGACGTTTTCACGCCCTTCTCTTTGGCAAAGCTGTCACGGAAAGCTTTACCTTTGGTTTCGTTCTCAGTAGCGTCTTTTTCCATTTTCTGCTGAGCTGCGGTCTTCACGCGCGTTTCAAAGGCCTGCAGAGTCTGTTCGATCTCCTGGTCGGACAGTTTGCTCTTATCGGCAAACGCGTCCTGTACGCCGGCGATCAGCTGGGCTTTATCCAGCTTAATGCCCAGTTTTTCTTGTTCTTTCAGGGAGTTTTCCATGTAACGCCCCAGGGACGCGCCCAGCGCATAGGCTGATTTCTGATCGTCATTTTTAAATGCCGATTTACTCTCAGCCGCCGGGGCTGCTTTCGCCGCGGTATCTGCAGCAAAGGTCAGCGGTGCATTCAGGGCGACGGCCATTGTGGTCGCCAGCAGCGTTACTTTAAACAGTGATTTCATCCATTTCTCCAGGGCCGGGGCCTCTCACCCCAGGGTTATCGTAAAAAGCAAAAAACGTACTATAGAACGTCGCCGTTAAAATCTACATACGGACGTTCCTGAATATCGCCTCTTTTAGGACTATTTTTGTATGAATAAGTTTCCTGTAGGACGCAGCGATGCTGCGCGCCGGGGGAAACTTAAGTAGAATCCGCCCGCAGGATCAGACTAAAGAGGTTACCCATGCACGATAGCACATTAGAAACGCGCCTTGCGGAGCTGGAAAGCCGGCTGGCGTTTCAGGAAATCACCATCGAAGACCTCAACAAAACCGTGACCGCCCACGAGATCGAGATGGCGAAGATGCGGGAGCATATGCGTCTGATGATCGAGAAGCTGAAGGCGACCCAACCCTCCCATATCGCCTCCCAGGCTGAAGAGACGCCACCGCCGCACTATTGAGGCGTAAAAAAAGCGGGTTTCCCCGCTTTTTGTCGTCTTCGTGCCGAGGCGCAAAGATTAGTGGCAGCCGCAGCCACCGTGGCCGCCGCAGCCGCCTTTACCATGGTCGTGGCCATGATCGTGGTCGTGACCGTGACCGCCGCAGCAGCCATCGTGACCATGATCGTGGTCGTGATCGTGACCATGCGCGCCGTGCACGTGACCGTGCTCCAGCTCTTCAGCGGTCGCTTCGCGGATGGCGACAACTTCCACATTGAATTTCAGGTTCTGGCCTGCCAGCATGTGGTTGCCATCAACCACAACGTGGTCGTCTTCAACTTCAGTGATTTCTACTGGTACCGGACCCTGATCGGTTTCCGCCAGGAAGCGCATGCCAACCTGCAGTTCATCAACGCCCATGAAGACGTCTTTCGGTACACGCTGCACCAGGTTTTCGTCATACTGACCGTAAGCGTCGTTAGCGCCGACGGCTACGTCAAATTTGTCGCCCACTTCGTGGCCATCCAGCGCGTTTTCCAGGCCGGAAATCAGGGAGCCGTGACCGTGCAGGTAATCCAGCGGCGCGCTTACCGGAGACTCATCAACCAACACACCGTCTTCTGTACGTACCTGATAGGCCAGGCTGACCACCAGGTCTTTTGCTACTTTCATGATATCTCCTGAGATGGGAAGAATAGTGGCGCAGATTGTAGCGGAATTCTGCTGCCGTGTACCCTTTAGCTTAAAAAAAGCCGACGGATAACGCTAGTCGGGATGAAAAATGCCAATCACCTGCTCCTCTTTGCGTACATGCTCACGGGCCTCTTTATCCGCCTCACGCATCTGATGACCGCACTTAACGCATTCAACAACATCGACATTATTCTCACGCCACATCGCCAGTGAATCCTGCGCCTGGCACGCCGGACATTTCGCCCCGGCAATAAAACGTTTACGCACTGCCATATGATTTACCTTTATTCAAACTCGTCCCAGCCGTCCAGCTGCCGGCTCTCTTTCTGCATTTCGCGCTGAAAAATCTCTTCCAGTTCGCGCCGGGCTTCCCGCACGCGTGATATCTGTACCGTATCAGTATGCACCGGCATTAACTCACGCAGCATTCGCATATCGAGGCGTCGGAAGTGCAGCTGCGCGCGCTGGGCCTGGTGAGGATGCATCCCCAGGGTAATGAGGGCTTTACGCCCCAGCTCAAGCGCACTGGAGAAAGTCTCACGAGAAAACTGCGTCACGCCGGCCTGCAGCAGCTCATGCGCCTCGACGCGCCCGCGAGCGCGGGCCAGGATGTGCAGATGTGGAAAGTGTTGTTGACACATCTCCACCAGCCGCATGGTGTCTTCCGGCTCATTACAGGTAATGACGATCGACTGCGCCTCCTCCGCCCCTGCCGAGCGCAGCAGCTCCAGCTGGGTAGCGTCGCCAAAATAGACTTTATAGCCATAGTTGCGCATCAGATTTACCGCGCTGATGTCTCGCTCCAGCACCGTAATACGCATCTTATTAGCCATCAGCAGGCGACCGATGACCTGGCCGAAACGGCCAAAGCCAACAATAATCACCTGCGGTTTATCGTCCTCTACCCACGGCGCTTCATCGGTATCCTCCGCTGGATTCAGGCGTCGCGACAGTATCTTATCGATCCCTTTCATCAGCAGCGGCGTGGTCATCATCGACAAGGTGACGGCCACCAGCAGCAGCGCCATCTGGTCGTGCTGGAACAACCGCTGAGAGGCGGGCAGCGAAAAGAGGACAAACGCGAACTCGCCGCCCTGGCTTAATACGCCCGCAAACTGCATACGTTCGGAACTCCGCAGGCCATAGAGACGGGCCAGCAGATAAAGCACCAGCATTTTTACCGCCACCAGCACCGCCACGCTCACCGCCACCCACAGCAGATGGGTGTACAGCACGCCAAGGTTCAGCGCCATACCGACGGAGATAAAGAACAGCCCAAGCAGCAGCCCCTTGAACGGATCGATGGCGATCTCCAGTTCATGGCGATACTCGCTTTCCGCCAGCAGCACGCCGGCGATAAAGGTACCCAGCGCCATCGACAGCCCCAGCGCCTCCATAAACAGGGCGGATCCGAGGACCAGCAGCAGCGTGGCGGCAGTGAACACTTCCCTGACCCCGGAGCTGGCGATAAAGCGGAACACCGGCCGCAGCAGATAGCGTCCGCCAATCAGCATCCCGGCAAACGCCAGGACCTTCATGCCGACCGTCAGCCAGTTCACATGCTCATCCGCGGAACCAGCCAGCAGAGGCACCAGCGCCAGCGCCGGGATCACCGCCAGATCCTGAAACAGCAGGACCGAAAAGCCTAACTGCCCTGATTCGCTGCGGCTCATTCCCTTCTCGCGCATCAGCTGCAGTGCCATCGCGGTAGAGGACATCGCCAGGCCAATCCCGCCGACCACCGCCGCCTGCCATGAAAACCCTGTCGTCATCAACAGACCGCCGAGGATCGCCGCGCTGAGCATCACTTGCGCCGCGCCAACGCCGAAGATGGAGCTTCGCAGCCGCCATAGCTTAGCGGGATTGAGCTCCAGGCCGATGATAAACATCAGAAACACCACGCCGAGTTCAGAGAAATGGAGAATTTCATCCACATCGCTGATAAACCCGAGCCCCCAAGGGCCAATGGCGATCCCAGCCAGCAGATAGCCCAGCACCGCGCCAATCCCCAGTCTTGAAGCCAGAGGGACAGCGATGACGGCCGCGAACAAAAACAGCACCCCCGCCAGCAGCAGATCAAATCCCGCCATGGACACCTCCGGCGGCTAGGGGGTTGGCCAGCCAGTCCCGATAGGCCAGGGCGCGGCTGCGCAGCTCCTCTGGCTGCTGCCGCCGGGCCCAGTAGACGATAATGGGGCTCATCCAGTGCATACGGCACATACCGGCTGTCAGTTCAAAAGGACGCAGAATATCGTTCATCGGATAGCGATTTGCATCGCGACGGTAAGCGCTCTCTGGTTCGCCGGTGGTGATCACGCTGCGCCAGTACTTTCCCGCCAGTTCGTTCCCTCCGGCGCCGCTGGCGAAGCCGCGGCTTAAGACACGATCCAGCCACTCTTTGAGCAGCGCAGGACAGCTCCAGGTATATAAAGGATGCTGGAAAACAATCACCTCATGCTGGCGCAGCAGGTCCTGTTCGTGAGCAATATCGATAAAAAAATCCGGATAGTGCGCGTAGAGATCGTGCACGGTGACGTTCGGCAACTGTAAGGCGGGTTGTAATAAAACCCGGTTGGCCACGGAATCCTGAGATTCTGGGTGGGCATACAGCAGCAACACTTTCGCTGTCTGAGACATCATTCCCCTCCCGTAGGTCTTCTGGCGGCCTGCACAGCCCCGGCTTTTTGACACAGCCAGAATGACTTTGTGTATCGTCTTCGTTTTGGGCTACCATGGCGGCCCGGTGAAGCGATTCGCTTCCAAACTACATTATCATAATGACAAATTAACATAGTCTGAACATACGGCGCCTTATGATTGTTTTCTCCTCGTTACAAATTCGTCGCGGCGTACGCGTCCTGCTGGACAACGCCACCGCTACCATCAACCCTGGCCAGAAGGTCGGTCTGGTGGGGAAAAACGGCTGCGGGAAATCGACGCTGCTATCGCTTTTGAAAAACGAGATAAGCGCTGACGGCGGCAGTATGACCTTTCCTGGCAACTGGCAGCTGGCCTGGGTGAATCAGGAAACCCCGGCCCTGCCGCAGCCGGCAATCGATTATGTCATTGACGGCGATCGTGAATATCGCCAGCTGGAAGCCGCGCTCCAGCAGGCTAACGAGCGCAACGACGGCCATGCCATCGCCACCGTTCACGGCAAGCTGGACGCCATCGACGCCTGGACCATCCGCTCCCGCGCCGCCAGCCTGCTGCACGGCCTGGGTTTCAGCAATGAACAGCTTGAGCGGCCAGTCAGCGATTTTTCCGGCGGCTGGCGTATGCGCCTTAATCTCGCGCAGGCGCTGATCTGCCGCTCCGATCTGCTGCTGCTCGATGAACCGACTAACCACCTCGACCTTGATGCGGTGATCTGGCTGGAGAAGTGGCTGAAGGGCTACACGGGGACGCTGATCCTGATCTCCCACGATCGCGATTTCCTCGATCCTATCGTCGACAAAATTATCCACATCGAACAGCAGACGATGTTTGAGTACACCGGCAACTACAGTTCGTTTGAAGTGCAGCGCGCCACCCGTCTCGCTCAGCAGCAGGCGATGTACGAAAGCCAGCAGCAGCGTGTCGCGCATCTGCAAAGCTATATCGATCGCTTCCGCGCCAAAGCCACCAAAGCCAAGCAGGCGCAGAGCCGTATTAAAATGCTGGAGCGGATGGAGCTCATCGCCCCGGCGCACGTGGATAACCCGTTCCACTTCAGCTTCCGCCAGCCGGAGAGCCTGCCTAACCCGCTGCTGAAGATGGAGAAAGTCAGCGCCGGCTATGGCGAGCGTATTATCCTCGACTCCATCAAGCTCAATCTGGTGCCGGGGTCGCGTATCGGCCTGCTGGGCCGCAACGGCGCCGGGAAATCGACGCTGATTAAGCTCCTGGCTGGCGAACTCCAGCCCGTAAGCGGGGAGATCGGCCTCGCCAAAGGCATCAAGCTCGGCTACTTCGCCCAGCATCAGCTGGAGTTTCTGCGCGCCGATGAGTCGCCGCTGCAGCACCTGGCGCGCCTGGCGCCGCAGGAGCTGGAGCAGAAGCTGCGCGATTATCTGGGCGGCTTTGGTTTCCAGGGCGATAAGGTCAGCGAAGAGACCCGCCGCTTCTCCGGTGGAGAAAAGGCGCGTCTGGTGCTGGCCCTGATCGTCTGGCAGCGCCCTAACCTGCTGCTGCTCGACGAACCGACCAACCATCTCGACCTCGATATGCGTCAGGCTTTAACCGAAGCGCTGATCGACTTTGAAGGGGCGCTGGTGGTCGTATCGCACGATCGCCACCTGATCCGCTCCACCACCGACGATCTGTACCTTGTCCACGATGGCAAAGTCGAACCGTTCGACGGCGATCTGGAAGATTATCAGCAGTGGCTCAGCGACTCGCAAAAACAGGAGTCCCAGAGCGGCGACGCGCCAAAAGAGAGCGGCAACAGCGCGCAAGCGCGCAAAGACCAGAAGCGTCGGGAAGCGGAGCTACGCAGCCAGACCCAACCGCTGCGCAAAGAGATCGCCCGTCTGGAAAAAGAGATGGATAAGCTCAACGCGCAGCTGGCCAGTGCAGAAGAGAAACTTGGCGACAGCGAACTCTACGACGCCTCGCGTAAAGCAGAACTGACTGAATGCCTGCAGCAGCAGGCCAGCGCGAAATCCGGGCTGGAGGAGTGCGAAATGGCCTGGCTGGAGGCACAGGAGCAGCTGGAGCGCATGCTTCAGGAAGGCTAATCGCCGCGTCATCATTCTGCCTGCGCCTACTATGGCGCGGGCAGAGTGTATTTCTGCCCGCCCTCGCGGTCTGGCCATCAGTGCCATCAATGGTTTGTTGTGGTGTAACCTGGCGTCACTGGCCACAAGACCACATATTGGCTAACTCCTGCGCGCCCTGCGCGGTATAGTCATCATCACGTTTATTAATTATTCTGGTGCTATGGTTGAAATCATCCCCACAGACATGACGCCCCCCGAAAACGATTCGCGTGAGTTCCATCCCATGCGCGGCGCGGGCAATCGTCATCTGCAAACCATGCTGCCGCGGCTGATCCGCCGTAAATTGCGCTTTACCCCGCACTGGCAGCGCCTTGAGCTGCCAGACGGCGATTTTGTCGATCTCGCCTGGAGCGAAGACCCGCACCAGGCGTGCCACAAGCCGCGCCTCGTCGTCTTTCATGGTCTGGAAGGGAGTCTGCACAGCCCGTATGCCCATGGACTGATCCACGCGGCGATGCAGCGCGGCTGGCTTGGCGTAGTCATGCATTTTCGCGGCTGCAGCGGCGAACCTAACCGCAATCACCGCATCTATCACTCCGGCGAAACGGAAGATGGCACCTGGTTTCTGCACTGGCTGCAGCGCGAGTTTGGCCCCGCGCCGACCGCCGCCGTCGGCTATTCGCTGGGCGGCAATATGCTGGGCTGCCTGCTGGCAGAAGAAGGCGACCGCTGCCCGCTGGATGCGGCAGTGATCGTCTCCGCGCCTTTCATGCTGGAAGCCTGCAGCTATCATATGGATAAGGGCTTCTCGCGGGTTTATCAGCGCTACCTGCTCAATCTGTTAAAAGCCAACGCCTCACGCAAGCTGAAAGCGTATCCTGGCTCTCTGCCCGTCGATTTACGTCAGCTCAAAGGGATGCGCCGCATCCGGGAATTTGACGATATGATCACCGCCAAAATCCATGGCTTTGCCGATGCGCTGGATTATTACCGGCAATGCAGCGCCATGCCGCGGCTCAGCGATATCACTAAGCCGACGCTCATCATTCACGCGAAAGACGATCCGTTTATGGACCACCATTCCATTCCCCCGCAGGAACAACTGCCGGCGAACGTCGAGTATCAATTGACTGAACAAGGCGGCCACGTTGGCTTCGTCGGCGGCACCCTGCGTAAACCGGAGATGTGGCTGGAAAGACGCATTCCCGACTGGTTAAACCGCTGGCTGGAGGTTCCCGTATGATTATTCCCTGGCAGGATCTGGATCCCGAAACGCTGGATAACCTGATTGAAAGCTTTGTGTTACGTGAAGGCACCGATTATGGTGAACATGAACGTTCACTTGCCGATAAAGTCGCCGATGTAAAACAGCAGCTGAAACGCGGAGAGGCGGTCCTCGTGTGGTCGGAACTGCATGAGACGGTCAATATTATGCCGCGCGCGCTTTTTAACGGCTGAGGCGACGCCACTACATCGTTTAACCAGGGAGTTGTTATGTCTGCCAAACATCCGGTGATCGCCGTCACAGGCTCCAGCGGCGCGGGCACTACCACCACCAGCCTCGCCTTTCGCAAAATCTTCGCGCAGCTAAATCTGCACGCTGCGGAGGTGGAAGGCGACAGCTTTCATCGCTACACCCGCCCGGAAATGGACATGGCGATCCGCAAAGCGCGGGATCAGGGCAAACATATCAGCTACTTTGGCCCGGAGGCGAACGACTTCGGTCTGCTGGAACAGACCTTTGTCGACTATGGCCGCCATGGCAAAGGTCAGTCGCGTAAATACCTCCACACCTATGACGAAGCCGTGCCGTGGAATCAGGTGCCGGGAACCTTCACCCCGTGGCAGCCGCTGCCGGAGCCGACGGACGTGCTGTTCTATGAGGGGCTGCACGGCGGGGTTGTCACGCCGCAGCATGATGTCGCCAGCCATGTCGACCTGCTGGTCGGGGTCGTGCCTATCGTTAATCTCGAGTGGATCCAGAAACTCATTCGCGACACCAGCGAGCGCGGCCACTCCCGGGAGGCGGTGATGGACTCCGTCGTCCGATCGATGGAAGATTACATCAACTTCATCACCCCGCAGTTTTCCCGCACCCACATCAACTTTCAGCGCGTGCCGACGGTGGACACCTCCAACCCGTTTGCCGCGAAAGCGATCCCCTCTCTGGACGAGAGCTTTGTGGTGATCCATTTCCGCAATCTGCAGAACATCGACTTCCCCTGGCTGCTGGCGATGCTACAGGGCTCGTTTATCTCGCACATGAACACCCTGGTGGTGCCGGGCGGTAAAATGGGGCTGGCGATGGAGCTTATTATGGCGCCACTGGTCGAACGCCTGATGGAAGGCCGCAAGATCGGCTAACAGAAGAAACCCCGGCCAGGCCGGGGTTAAGAAAATTCACAACAGCAGGCGAAGACTACGCCTCGATCACTTCATAGGAGTGGGTGATCTTCACCGCTTTTTCCAGCATCAGCGCCACCGAGCAGTATTTCTCTGCCGACAGATCCACCGCACGGGAGACCGCGGCATCTTTCAGCGCCTTACCGGTGACGATAAAGTGCAGATTAATATGCGTGAACAGGCGCGGCGCCTCTTCCCGGCGTTCAGAGGTCAGCTTCACTTCGCAGTTAGTCACCTCATGGCGACCTTTTTGCAAAATGGAGACCACATCGATCGCACTGCAACCGCCCGCCGCCATCAGCACCATCTCCATCGGGCTGGGCGCCTTATCCCCGGAGTTGCCATCCATCAGAATCTGGTGTCCTGACGCGGACTCCCCGATAAAGGTTAACCCTTCAACCCATTTCACACGCGCTTGCATAAAATTTAACTCCAGTATCGCAATATTCTTGTCAGATTACGCGCACATAACAATTCTCGCAACGGAAGGCGACCTGCGTCATGCTGAAGCGAGACACCAGGAGACATGCGGCGAAAGCTATGCTAAAACAGTCTGGATGCTACAGTAATACATTGATGTACTGCATGTATGCAGAGGAGTTCACATTACGGGCTGTCGAAAAATCATCAGCCAGCTTCCCAGGTATAGGGAAACAATACGATTGCATGCCCGGACGCCGTGTAGTGTCGGCGCCCGGAGATAGCTTATAACAGAGGATAACCGCGCATGGTGCTTGGCAAACCGCAAACAGACCCTACCCTTGAATGGTTCTTGTCTCATTGCCACATTCATAAGTACCCATCAAAGAGCACGCTGATCCACCAGGGTGAGAAAGCAGAAACGCTGTACTACATCGTTAAAGGCTCCGTGGCTGTACTCATCAAGGATGAAGAAGGTAAAGAGATGATCCTCTCCTACCTCAACCAGGGCGATTTCATCGGTGAATTAGGCCTGTTTGAAGAGGGTCAGGAGCGTAGCGCCTGGGTACGGGCGAAAACCGCATGTGAAGTGGCCGAAATCTCTTATAAGAAATTCCGTCAGCTGATCCAGGTGAACCCGGACATTCTGATGCGTCTCTCTTCGCAAATGGCTCGCCGTCTGCAGGTGACGTCTGAGAAAGTGGGCAACCTCGCCTTCCTCGACGTGACGGGCCGTATCGCCCAGACGCTGCTGAACCTGGCGAAGCAACCCGATGCCATGACCCACCCGGACGGTATGCAAATTAAAATTACCCGTCAGGAAATTGGTCAGATCGTCGGCTGCTCTCGTGAAACCGTTGGCCGTATTTTGAAAATGCTGGAAGATCAGAACCTGATTTCCGCCCACGGTAAAACTATCGTCGTCTACGGTACCCGTTAAGTTGCTAAGCGGCGTATTGCTCCTGCAGTACGCCGTTTTTGTTTTTCCCTCATGTGGCGCAGGCTGATTTACCACCCGGAAGTTAACTATGCACTGCGGCAAACGCTGGTGCTGTGTCTGCCTGTGGCCATCGGTCTTCTGCTCGGCCATCTCCAGCAGGGGCTCCTGTTCTCCTTAGTCCCCGCCTGCTGCAACATCGCCGGCCTCGACACCCCGCATAAGCGCTTTTTTAAACGTCTGATTATCGGCGGCTGTCTGTTTGCCGGATGCAGCCTGGTGGTGCAGCTGCTGCTCGCCCAGGCGATTCCCCTGCCGCTTATTCTCAGCGGCCTGGCGCTATTGCTCGGCGTCACCGCGGAGATCAGTTCGCTGCACGCGCGCCTGCTGCCCGCGTCGCTGATCGCCGCCATTTTTACCCTCAGCCTGGCGGGCAATATGCCCATCTGGGAGCCGCTGCTGATCTACGCCTTCGGCACGCTATGGTACGGCGTGTTTAACTGGTTCTGGTTCTGGCTGTGGCGTGAACAGCCGCTGCGGGAGTCGCTCAGTCTGCTCTACCGGGAACTGGCCAATTATTGCGAAGCCAAATATAGCCTGTTGACCCAGCATACCGATCCCTCGACCGCCCTGCCGCCGCTGCTCATCCGCCAGCAGAAGGTGGTCGATTTAATCACCCAGTGCTATCAGCAGATGCATATGCTGGCCGCCAACCAACGTAACGACCACAAACGTCTTCTGCGGGCGTTCCAGATGGGGCTGGATCTACAGGAGCATATTTCGGTCAGCCTGCATCAGCCGGAAGAGGTGCAAAAACTGGTAGAACGCAGCCATGCCGAAGCGGTGATCCGCTGGAACGCGCAGACCGTCGCCGCCCGTCTGCGGGTGCTGGCGGATGACATGCTCTATCATCGCTTTCCGCAGCGCTTCCAGATGGATAAACAGATCGGCGCCCTGGAAAAGATCGCCCGCCAGCATCCGGACAACCCGGTCGGCCACTTCTGCGCCTGGCACTTCAGCCGCATCGCCCGGGTGCTGCATACCCAGCGCCCGCTGTATGCCCGGGATCTGATGGCTGACAAAGAGCGTCGTTTACCGCTGTTTCCCGCGCTAAAAAACTATCTGTCGCTGAAATCGCCCGCGCTGCGCAATGCCGCCCGCATCAGCGTGATGCTGAGCATCGCCAGCCTGATGGGCAACGCCCTGCATTTGCCGAAGCCCTACTGGATCCTGATGACGGTGCTCTTTGTTACCCAGAATGGCTATGGCGCCACGCGGGTTCGTATTGTCCACCGGGCGGCGGGGACGCTCGCCGGCCTGATCATAGCCGGGCTGACCTTGCACTTTCACGTTCCGGAGAGCTACACCCTGAGCGGGATGCTGCTGATCACACTGCTCAGCTATCTGATTATCCGCAAACACTATGGCTGGGCGATGGTGGGCTTTACGGTGACGGCGGTATATACCCTGCAGCTGCTGACGCTCAACGGCGAACAGTTTATTATCGCCCGGCTGATCGACACGCTGATCGGCTGCCTGATCGCCTTCGGCGGGATGGTCTGGCTGTGGCCGCAGTGGCAGAGCGGCCTGCTGAAAAAAAACGCCCACGATGCGCTGGAGGCCGACCAGCAGGCGATTCGCCTGATCCTCAGCCCCGATCCCAAAGCGCCCGCGCTGGCCTATCAACGTATGCGCGTTAATCAGGCGCACAACGCGCTCTACAACTCCCTGAATCAGGCGATGCAGGAGCCGGGGTTCAATACCCACTACCTGGAAGATATGAAGCTATGGGTGACGCACAGCCAGTTTATCGTCGAACATATCAACGCCATGACCACCCTGGCCCGGGAGCATACGATGCTCACCCCGGATCTTGCCCAGCGCTATCTCGAATCCTGTGAGATTGCCCTGCAGCGCTGTCAGCAGCGGCTGGACAGCGATGGCCCCGGCAGCACAGGGGATGTCAATATTATGGAGTCACCGGAAAGCGAGGTGCCGATCGGTCCGTTAAGCACCCTGGAGCAGCATCTGCAACGCATTCTGGGCCATCTGAACACCATGCACACTATCTCGTCTGTAGCATGGCGTCAGCGGCCGCATCATGGCATCTGGCTACGGAAGATCAGCCGTTAATCACCTTTGCCACTGCCTGGGCAAAGCGCGCCATCCCCTCGGCGATATCCTGCTCTTCGATGATCAGCGAGGGAACAAAACGCATCACGTCCGGCCCGGCGTTAAGCACCATGACGCCGGCTTCCGCAGCGGCATAGAGGAAATCGCGCGCGCGGCCCTTGTGCTGCGGCTTAAGTTCGGCGCCAATCAGCAGGCCCATCCCGCGAATATCACTGAACAGATCAAACTCGGCATCCAGCTGCTGCAGGTGTTTGACGAACAGTTCGCGTTTCGCGTTCACGCCATCCAGCACCGCCGGAGTATTGATCAGATCGAAAGCGGCGTTGGCGACCGCGCAGGCCAGCGGGTTGCCGCCGTAGGTTGACCCATGGGAACCGGCATGGAAGGCGCTGGCGATCTCGTGGGTGGTCAACATGGCGCTGACCGGGAAACCGCCGCCCAGCGCTTTCGCGCTGGTGAGAATATCCGGGGTTACGCCATAGTGCATGTAGGCGAACAGCGATCCGGTACGCCCCATTCCGCACTGCACTTCATCAAAGACTAACAGCGCCTGGTGCTGATCGCACAGTTCGCGCAGTCCCTGCAGGAAGGCCGGCGTCGCTGCCGTCACGCCGCCTTCGCCCTGAATCGGCTCCACCACCACCGCGCAGGTGTGGTCATCCATCACCGCTTTTACCGCCTGCAGGTCGTTGAAGGGAACATGGACAATATCCGCCGGTTTAGGGCCGAAACCATCGGAGTACTTCGGCTGCCCGCCGACCGAGACGGTAAACAGAGAGCGGCCATGAAAGGCATTATGGAAGGCGATGATTTTGGTTTTATATGGGCTATGGCGGGTCACCGCATAGTGACGCGCCAGCTTAAAGGCTGTTTCATTAGCTTCGGTACCGGAGTTCATAAACACCACTCGCTCGGCGAAGGTGGCATCGACAAGCTTACGTCCCAGGCGCAGCGCTGGCTCATTGGTAAAGACGTTGCTGGTATGCCACAGCGTTTCGCCCTGCTCGTGAAGCGCCGCCACCAGCGCCGGGTGGCAATGGCCCAGCGCCGTCACCGCGATACCGCCGGCGAAATCAATATACTCTTTGCCCTGCTGATCCCAGACGCGGCTGCCTTTCCCCTTTACCGGGATGAATTCTGCCGGTGCATAAATTGGCAAAATAACTTCATCGAATGTGGCGCGGGTGATTGCCGGTTGTTCAGTTGCCATGTCTTGCCCATCCCTCTTCGTTATGCAGATATGATTATGATAATATAATCACAAAATATGCATAAAAAGTCAGTCAATGGCAACCGAAATCACCGCTTAATAAAGTTCGCCAGCAATTGATGGCCCTGTTCGCTAAGGATGCTTTCCGGATGGAACTGCACGCCCTCGAGATCCCAGTCGCGATGACGAATCCCCATGATCTCACCGCTGGCGCTGCGGGCGGTGACGATAAACTCAGGCGGCAGCGTCGGCGGGTCAATCACCAGCGAATGATAGCGGGTCACCGTCAGAGGATTATTCAGCTCCTGAAACACCCCTTCGCCGTTATGCTCGATAAGCGAAGTTTTTCCATGCATCACCTGCGCCGCCCGCACAATGGTCGCGCCAAACGCCTGGGCTATCGCCTGATGCCCGAGGCAGACGCCCAGCAGCGGCGTTTTCCCTGCATAGTGACGGATTACTGAGAGGGAAATCCCCGCTTCATCCGGCGTACAGGGACCGGGCGAAATCACCATCTTCTCCGGCGCCAGCGACGCTATCTCCTCCAGCGTCAACGCATCGTTGCGCCTGACCAGCACTTCCGCCCCCAGTTCGCAAAAGTACTGGTACAGATTCCAGGTGAAAGAGTCATAGTTATCGATAAGCAGGATCATAGCGGCTCCGGAACAATCAAACCGGGCTATTCTACTCAGATTCCCGCGCTTCGCTTACCACTTTGCGAAAGATCGCCGCCAGCGGGTCCGGATCGCCCATCGCGCCCTGCTGGCAGGCGGTGCTCCAGGCGGCAGGATCGACGTCACGCCAGTCAAGAAGGTAGCCGGCATGTATCGCCAGCTGTTCAAAGAAAATGCGCTGGGTCAGGCCATTGCCGAGACGAAAAGGGTGCAGCACATTAATTTCACCATAGAACCAGCTCAGGCGTTCGATAAAGGTATCCCGCGGCAGGCCGCAGAGATAATCCTCCTGCTCCAGGGCCTGCATCAGGGCGTTCCCTTCCTCTTCGATGCGGGCAAAGTGACAGAACGGCGTATCGCCCAGGTAGAGGTTCACTTCACGCAGCCTACCCGCCCAGTCAAACAGATCCTGATACAGCTGATGATGAATAGCGCACAGATAGGGTAAGCCGCGCACCCGCGGCCCCAGCGGCAGGGTAGCCGCCCGCAGCGACGTCATCTCCAGGGCAGCCTGCTGCAGAGTATTGGCCTGGCGGATGCCGAGGCGGTTGCGCAGGACGTTCAGGGCCGGATAGAGGTAAGGATCGCGTTCATCGCCAAATTTATCGCTCATACTCCCTCCGCAGCGTCGCGAGGCGCGCCTGCGCCTCCTCGGCAGTCAGCGTAACCAGCGGCACCGATACGCCTTCGAGGCGACGGCTGGCCTGAAAATTGCTATTACGTGTCTGTTCCCAGAGTCGGGATTTTTGCTTATCGGTGAGTGGACGCATCGTCGCCCCCTTATCGTCCCCTGTGTGCCACAAGTATAAGCAGCAATTACAGGTTATGCCGGGAGGCAACCGGCGCGGCGATAGACTACCGCGCCGTGGGAAGATTAGGGCAGCACTTTCGCAGAGAGGATAACGACCGGTTTAGTCGGCACATTCTGGTATGGGCCGACGTTATGGGTCTGAACCTGGGAGATCTTATCCGCAACGTCCATGCCTTTTACTACCTTGCCAAACACCGCATAGCCAAAGTCGCGCTGGCCATGGTCGAGGAAGGCGTTATCCGCCACGTTGATGAAGAACTGGCTGGTGGCGCTATCCTGATCGGCGGTACGCGCCATGGCGATGGTGCCGCGGGTGTTGCGCAGGCCGTTGTCTGCTTCATTTTTGATCGGCGGGTTAGGCTGTTTCTGCTGCATCTGCTCGTTAAAGCCGCCGCCCTGCACCATGAATCCCGGGATCACGCGATGGAAGGTAGTGTTGTTGTAGAAGCCGCTGTTAACGTACTTCAGGAAGTTATCCACGGAAATCGGGGCTTTCTGGCTGTTTAACTCAAGCTCAATGTTACCTGCCGAGGTGGTCAGCAGCACATGCGGATCGCCCTTTGCCGCCATGGCCGGGGAGAACGCTGAAATGGCGAAAACGGCAGCCATCGCCGCCAGTGTTGATTTGAGCATGGAAAATCCTTAACGGAGCAGAATAAAAGCGAGTGCCTTGATTCTAAAGAGCCTTTGCATCCTGGGCCAGCCTTTTACCAAATTTTACTTAGCTGTAATAATTGTAACCGCGCAAACGTTCTCTCTGGCGTCGAAAAAACGTGATTCAAGTCACATTAAAACATGCAAAAGATAACGTATTTCACAATAAACATTTAATTACATCACCTGAACGACTAAAATCTGTCCGCCCGGCGCGGCGTCAACGCGCTTTACCTTTCTATTCACAGGCCAGTCATGACTAACAGCAACCGTATTAAGCTCACATGGATCAGCTTCTTCTCCTACGCCCTGACCGGCGCGTTGGTGATCGTCACCGGGATGGTGATGGGTAACATTGCGGATTATTTCCATCTGCCCGTTTCCAGTATGAGCAACACCTTTACCTTTCTGAACGCCGGTATTCTGATCTCCATCTTCCTCAATGCCTGGCTGATGGAGATCGTGCCGCTGAAAACTCAGCTGCGTTTTGGCTTTATTTTGATGGTGCTGGCGGTGGCCGGCCTGATGCTCAGCCACAGCCTGGCGCTGTTCTCCGCATCAATGTTCGTTCTCGGCCTGGTGAGCGGGATCACCATGTCGATCGGGACCTTCCTGATCACCCATATGTATGAAGGCCGTCAGCGCGGGGCGCGTCTGCTGTTTACCGACTCCTTCTTTAGCATGGCGGGAATGATTTTCCCGATGGTCGCCGCAGTCCTGCTGGCGCGCAGCATCGAGTGGTACTGGGTCTACGCCTGTATCGGTCTGGTGTATGTCGCTATTTTCGTCCTGACATTCGGCTGTGACTTCCCGGTACTCGGCAAAAAAGCGCAGAGCGAAAACAGCCAGCCGGTGGTGAAAGAGAAGTGGGGCATCGGCGTGCTGTTCCTCTCCGTCGCGGCGCTGTGCTATATCCTCGGTCAGCTGGGCTTTATCTCCTGGGTACCGGAATATGCCAAGAGCCTTGGCATGAGCCTCGGCGATGCCGGTAAGCTGGTGAGCGATTTCTGGATGTCCTACATGATCGGCATGTGGTCATTCAGCTTTATCCTGCGCTTCTTCGACCTGCAGCGCATCTTAACCGTCCTCGCCGGCCTCGCGACGGTGCTGATGTACCTGTTTATCAATGGTTCGCCGGAGCATATGCCGTGGTTTATTCTGACCCTGGGCTTCTTCTCCAGCGCCATCTACACCTCGATCATTACGCTCGGTTCGCAGCAAACTAAAGTCGCTTCACCAAAGCTGGTGAACTTTATCCTCACCTGCGGCACCATCGGCACCATGCTGACTTTCGTGGTCACCGGCCCGATTGTGGCAGCCAGCGGTCCGCTGGCCGCGCTGCACACCGCTAACGGCCTCTACGCCGTGGTGTTCGTGATGTGCTTTATCCTCGGCTTCGTCTCCCGTCACAGCCAGAACAACGCTCAGGCGGCGTCTCACTAAGCCTTCGGCCCCTTTGCGTCCGCAAGGGGGCTGTTTCTCATAAAAGAAAGCTCCTCGCCACCGCGGTCGGTCTGGATCCAGGTTTGCGCCAGTTGGGTGGTCGCAATCACCCTTCCCTCGCGAATTGACCAGCGCACCGGCACCTGGCAGCGTACCGCCTCAAAGCCATTCTCCGCCGGCAGAATGATCAGGTTAGCCGGATTGCCGCTGACGATGCCGTAATCCGTCAGGCCAAACGTGCGGGCGCTGTTGTCGGTGACAAGCTGCAGGCCGTCGTTAATTTGCTGGTAGCCCATCAGCTGGCAAACGTGGAGCCCCATATGCAGGACCTGCAGCATATTACCGGTCCCCAGCGGGTACCACGGGTCAAAGACATCATCATGACCAAAGCAAACGTTGATCCCCGCCGCCATCAGCTCCTTCACCCGGGTAATGCCACGTCGCTTCGGGTAGTCGTCAAACCGGCCCTGCAGATGAATATTGACCAGCGGATTGGCGACAAAATTGATGCCGGAGAGCTTAAGCAGGCGGAACAAGCGCGAGGTATAAGCGCCATTATAGGAGTGCATGGCGGTGGTATGGCTGGCCGTCACCCGCGGCCCTATTCCCGCTTTTAACGCCAGCGCGGCAACGGTTTCCACAAAGCGCGACTGTTCGTCGTCAATTTCATCGCAGTGAATATCCAGCGGGCGGTCATATTTCCGCGCCAGTCGGAAAGCGATATGCAGCGATTCCACCCCATATTCACGGGTGAACTCAAAGTGCGGGATCGCCCCGACGACATCCGCCCCCAGCTTCAGGGCCTCTTCCAGCAGCGCCTCGCCGTTGGGGTAAGAGAGGATCCCCTCCTGCGGAAAAGCGACAATCTGCAGCTCGACCCATGGCGCCACCTCCTGTTTGACCTCCAGCATCGCCTTCAGCGCCGTCAACGTCGGATCGGAGACATCGACATGGGTACGGACAAACTGCACGCCATTGGCGATCTGCCACTTGAGGGTTTTCCACGCCCGGGCTTTAACGTCTTCATGGCTGAGCAGCACTTTCCGCTCCGCCCAGCGCTCAATCCCCTCAAACAGAGTGCCGGACTGGTTCCAGTTTGGCTCGCCGGCCGTCTGGGTGGTATCCAGATGGATATGCGGCTCAATAAAAGGCGGGATCGCCAGCCCGCCGCGAGCGTTCAACACTTCGTAGCTTTCGTCCCGCGCCTCCCCCATCGGCGTGATCTCGCCAAAGCGCCCCTTATCTATCGCTATCTGCCACAGGCCGTCGCGGTCTGCCAGGCGTACGTTCTGAATCAACCAAAGCGGCGCTGCTGTCATATCAACCTCTCCATTCAATACGGCTTGTTTTCTACTCAACCCCAATCGCGACCCACCCAATTCTTGTACACAAAATCAGCAAAAAGGAAAAGCCAGCGTTTTCCACAACTTAGAAAAATACAGACAAATCAATTATATACCCATTAAGTGGTAGGTGAAGTTGTCATTGATTTGCATCAATAAGCCTGATGGCTGAATCGTTAAGGTAGGCGGTAATAGAAAAGAAATCGAGGCAAAAATGAGCAAAGTCAGAATCGCTATTATCGGTAACGGCATGGTTGGCCATCGCTTTATCGAAGAGCTTCTTGATAAGGCGCCTGCCGGACAATTCGACATTACCGTGTTCTGTGAAGAGCCGCGTATCGCCTACGACCGTGTCCACCTGTCGTCTTATTTCTCCCACCATACCGCAGAAGAGCTGTCGCTGGTCCGCGAAGGTTTCTATGAGAAACACGGCGTCAAGGTGCTGGTCGGCGAAAGGGCCATCACCATCAACCGCCAGGAGAAGGTGATCCACTCCAGCGCCGGGCGCACGGTGTTCTACGACAAGCTGATCATGGCGACCGGCTCATACCCCTGGATCCCGCCGATTAAAGGCGCGGAAACCCAGGATTGCTTCGTCTATCGCACCATTGAAGATCTCAACGCCATTGAATCCTGCGCCCGTCGCAGTAAACGCGGCGCGGTGGTCGGCGGCGGTCTGCTCGGCCTCGAAGCCGCAGGCGCGCTGAAAAACCTCGGCGTGGAAACCCATGTTATCGAGTTCGCGCCGATGCTGATGGCCGAGCAGCTCGACCAGATGGGCGGCGAGCAGCTGCGGCGCAAAATTGAAAGCATGGGCGTGAAAGTTCACACCAGTAAAAACACCAAAGAGATCGTTCAGCAGGGCATCGAGGCGCGCAAAACCATGCGCTTCGCCGACGGTAGCGAGCTGCAGGTCGATTTCATCGTCTTCTCTACCGGGATCCGCCCGCGCGATAAACTGGCCACCCAGTGCGGGCTGGCGGTTGCCCAGCGCGGCGGCATCATGGTCAACGATAGCTGCCAGACCTCCGACCCGGATATCTATGCCATCGGCGAATGCGCCAGCTGGAACAACCGCGTGTATGGCCTCGTCGCGCCGGGTTATAAAATGGCCCAGGTGGCCGTCGATCACCTCCTCGGCAGTGAAAACAGCTTCACCGGCGCCGACCTCAGCGCCAAGCTGAAGCTGCTGGGCGTGGACGTGGGCGGCATCGGCGATGCCCACGGCCGCACGCCGGGCGCCCGCAGCTACGTCTATCTTGACGAAAGCAAAGAAGTTTATAAGCGTCTGATCGTCAGCGCCGACAACAAAACCCTGCTCGGCGCGGTGCTGGTCGGCGACACCAGCGACTACGGCAACCTGCTGCAGCTGGTGCTCAACGCCATCGAGCTGCCGGAGAATCCGGATTCGCTGATCCTCCCGGCCCACGCCGGCAGCCGCAAGCCGTCGATCGGCGTCGATAAACTGCCGGACAGCGCGCAAATCTGCTCCTGCTTCGACGTCAGCAAAGGCGACCTGATCGCCGCCATCAACAAAGGCTGCCATACCGTCGCGGCGCTGAAAGCGGAAACCAAGGCCGGTACCGGCTGCGGCGGCTGTATCCCGCTGGTCACCCAGGTGCTCAACGCCGAGCTGGCGAAACAGGGCATCGAGGTCAACAACAACCTGTGCGAACACTTCGCTTACTCCCGCCAGGAGCTGTTCCACCTGATCCGCGTGGAAGGCATCAAAACCTTCGACGAACTGCTGGCCAAACACGGCCAGGGCTACGGCTGTGAAGTTTGTAAACCGACCGTCGGCTCCCTGCTGGCCTCCTGCTGGAATGAGTACATCCTCAAGCCTCAGCACACGCCGCTGCAGGACACCAACGACAACTTCCTCGCCAACATCCAGAAAGATGGCACCTACTCGGTCATTCCGCGCTCCGCGGGCGGCGAAATCACCCCGGAAGGGCTGGTCGCCGTGGGCCGTATCGCTCGTGAATTCAATCTGTACACCAAAATCACCGGCTCCCAGCGCATCGGCCTGTTTGGCGCGCAGAAAGACGACCTGCCGGAGATCTGGCGGCAGCTGATTGAAGCGGGCTTCGAAACCGGCCACGCCTACGCTAAAGCGCTGCGGATGGCGAAAACCTGCGTCGGCAGCACCTGGTGCCGCTACGGGGTCGGCGACAGCGTCGGCTTCGGCGTCGAACTGGAAAACCGCTACAAAGGCATCCGCACCCCGCACAAAATGAAGTTCGGCGTCTCCGGCTGTACCCGCGAATGCGCGGAAGCCCAGGGCAAAGACGTCGGGATCATCGCCACCGAGAAAGGCTGGAACCTGTACGTATGCGGCAACGGGGGGATGAAGCCGCGCCACGCCGATCTGCTGGCTGCGGACCTCGATCGCGAGACGCTGATTACGTATCTCGACCGCTTTATGATGTTCTACATCCGCACCGCCGATAAGCTGACCCGCACCGCGCCGTGGCTGGACAACATGGAAGGCGGGATCGACTATCTGCGCAGCGTGATCATCGATGACAAGCTCGGTCTGAACGACCATCTGGAAGAGGAGCTGGCTCGCCTGCGCGCCGCCTTCGCCTGCGAGTGGACCGAGACCGTCAATAACCCGGCGGCGCAGACTCGCTTCAAACACTTTATCAACAGCGACCAGCGCGACCCGAACGTTCAGGTGGTGCCGGAACGTGACCAGCATCGCCCGGCCACGCCATATGAGCGTATCCCGGTTACTTTGGTGGAGGAAAAAGCATGAGCCAGTGGGTAAACATCTGCAAAATTGACGACATCCTGCCCGCCACCGGCGTCTGCGCCCTGCTCGGTCAGCAGCAGGTGGCGATCTTCCGTCCCTATCATGACGACAGGGTGTTCGCCATCAGCAACATTGATCCGTTCTTTAACGCCAGCGTACTGTCTCGCGGAATTATCGCCGAGCATGACGGCGCCCTGTGGGTTGCCAGCCCGCTGAAAAAACAGCGCTTCCGCCTGAGCGATGGCCTGTGTATGGAAGATGCCAGCCACTCTATCGCCCGTTTCGACGCCCGGGTAAAAGACGGCCACGTTCAGCTTAAAGCGTGAGTCCCGCTTCCTCCCCCCGGTCACGGGGGGAGATATAAGTAACACTTCTGACCGACAGCGCATGAGTGCGGGATATGTCGCATGTTTTGTATTACCTTTGCTGCTATTCTACGACCACTCACTTTCTACCCATTATTTTTATGAGGTTATTCTGTGGATCACTTACCCATATTCTGCCAGTTACGCCAGCGGGATTGTTTACTGGTTGGCGGCGGGGATGTCGCCGAACGCAAGGCCCGTCTGCTGTTGGATGCTGGCGCAAACGTCACGGTCAATGCGCTCGACTTTACCCCTCAGTTTCAGGTGTGGGCCGATTCACAGATGCTGACCCTGGTGCAGGGGGAGTTTATCCCCTCGCTGCTGGACAACTGCTGGCTGGCCATCGCCGCTACCGATAATGAAACGGTGAACCAGCAGGTCAGCGACGCGGCCGAAGCGCGGCGTATTTTCTGTAACGTGGTGGATGCCCCGCGCCAGGCCAGCTTTATCATGCCGTCGATCATCGACCGCTCGCCGCTGATGGTCGCCGTCTCCTCGGGCGGGACATCACCGGTGCTGGCGCGCCTGCTGCGCGAGAAGCTGGAGTCAATCTTACCCCTGCATCTTGGTCAGCTGGCCCGCTACGCCGGCCATCTGCGCGCTCGCGTCAAGCAGCAGTTTGCCACCGTAGGCGAACGCCGACGGTTCTGGGAGAAGCTGTTCGTTAACGACCGCCTGGCGCAGTCGCTGGCCAATGACGATCGGCAGGCGGTGGCGGATACCACCGAGCAACTGCTGACCGAGCCGTTAGAGCATCGCGGCGAGGTCGTCCTGGTTGGCGCCGGCCCCGGTGACGCCGGGCTGCTCACGCTCAAAGGCCTGCAGCAGATCCAGCAGGCCGACGTGGTGGTCTATGACCGACTGGTCTCCGACGACATCATGAATCTGGTGCGCCGCGATGC
Organism: Klebsiella sp. 54; assembly: GCF_018223875.1. NCBI lineage: Bacteria > Pseudomonadati > Pseudomonadota > Gammaproteobacteria > Enterobacterales > Enterobacteriaceae > Klebsiella > Klebsiella sp. 54. Next base: position 343,290 of record NZ_JAGRRA010000001.1, on the reverse strand, counting down.
CGACCGGGTGTTCGTTGGCAAGCGCTCAGGCTATCACTGCGTGCCTCAGGAGGAGATCAACCAGATCCTGCTGCGCGAAGCGCAAAAAGGAAGACGCGTGGTCCGGCTGAAAGGCGGCGATCCCTTTATCTTTGGCCGCGGCGGAGAGGAGCTGGAGACCCTCTGCGAGGCGGGCATCCCCTTCTCGGTTGTGCCAGGCATCACCGCCGCCTCCGGCTGCTCCGCCTACTCGGGGATCCCGTTGACCCATCGCGATTTCGCCCAGGGCGTACGCCTGGTCACCGGCCATCTGAAAACCGGCGGCGAGCTGGACTGGGCGAACCTGGCGGTGGAGAAGCAGACCCTGGTGTTCTACATGGGTCTGAACCAGGCGCCGGCGATCCGCGAGAAGCTTATCGCCCACGGCATGGCGGAAGATATGCCTGCCGCCATCGTCGAGAACGGCACCGCCGTGACGCAAAAAGTGGTCAGCGGCACCTTAGGACAGCTGGATATTCTGGCGCAGCAGATGGCCAGCCCGGCGCTGATCATTGTCGGCCGCGTGGTCGGCCTGCGGGATAAACTTAACTGGTTCTCAAACCACTAACCTTCGCCTCGCGGCGTGAACGACAGGCATAAAAAAGGGCGGGATAATCCCGCCCTGTTTAGCTGTTGCGTCGCTTACGGCTTGGCGACAAAGCCAATCGCTTCGTATACCGCTCTCAGGGTTTGAGAAGCCCGCGCGCTGGCCTTTTCTGCGCCGTCTTTCATCACCTGATTGAGAAACGCTTCGTCGTTACGGAAACGGTGATAGCGCTCCTGCAGGTCAATCAGCATGCCCGATACCGCGTCGGCGACTTCGCCTTTCAGGTGGCCATACATTTTGCCTTCGAAGTGCTGCTCCAGCTCAGGAATGGTTTTCCCGGTGACCGCGGAGAGGATATCCAGCAGGTTGGAGACGCCCGCTTTCTCTTTCAGGTCGTAGCGCACCACCGGCGGCTCGTCGGAGTCGGTGACCGCACGTTTGATCTTCTTGACCACCGATTTCGGGTCTTCCAGCAGGCCGATGACGTTGTTGCGGTTGTCGTCGGACTTGGACATCTTTTTCGTCGGCTCCAGCAGCGACATCACGCGCGCACCGGATTTAGGGATAAACGGCTCAGGCACTTTAAAAATATCGCCGTAGATGGCGTTAAAACGCTGGGCAATATCGCGACTCAGTTCAAGGTGCTGTTTCTGATCTTCGCCCACCGGAACCTGGTTGGTCTGGTACAGCAGGATGTCAGCGGCCATCAGTACCGGATAATCAAACAGACCGGCGTTGATGTTCTCCGCGTAGCGCGCGGACTTGTCTTTAAACTGGGTCATGCGGCTCAGTTCGCCGAAATAGGTGTAGCAGTTCAACGCCCAGCCTAACTGGGCGTGTTCCGGCACGTGCGACTGAACGAAGATAGTGCTTTTCTGCGGGTCGATGCCGCAGGCCAGATACAGCGCCAGGGTGTCCAGCGTCGCCTTACGCAGCTGCTGCGGATCCTGGCGCACGGTGATGGCGTGCTGGTCCACGATGCAATAGATGCAGTGGTAATCGTCCTGCATGTTTACCCACTGACGCAGCGCACCCATGTAGTTGCCAATGGTCAGTTCACCTGAGGGCTGTGCGCCACTAAAAACGATGGGCTTAGTCATGTTTCAATTCCTGAGTTTCACTGTGCGGTAACCCGAGAGCGGGTAAGAGTTCATTAAACTGGTCGAAGAGATAGTCCGGCTCGCTCAGCGCAAGCGGTTCGCCATAGTTATAACCGTAGGTCAGGCCAACTGAGCAGCAGCCAGCCGCTTTGGCCGCCTGAATATCATTACGTGAATCGCCGACGAACAGCAGCGCCTCCGGCGTCAGGCCGAGCTTTTGCGCTACCAGCAGCAGCGGTTCCGGATGCGGCTTTTTGTTCTGGACGTCATCGCCGCCGATCACCACGGTAAAATATTTCGCAATATCGAGCGCGTCCAGCAGCGGGGCGACGAACGGCGTCGGCTTATTGGTCACCAACGCCAGCGGCAGACCTTTGCCCTGCAGCGCGCCGAGCGTATCGGCCACTGCCGGAAACAGGAAACTGCCCTCTTCCGCCGCTTCGGCGTAATAGCGGTCAAACAGTTTACGCAAAATGCGCAGCTGTTCGTCTTGCGGAATATCATGATCGTCGACGGAAGGCTTGCCCATCGCCGCACGTAACGTGGCACGCTCCTGGCGAGCCCAGCTCAGCGCCCGCTCCATCAGGACATCGGCGCCGTTGCCGATCCAGGTTACGACGCGCTCTTCTCCCGCCACCGGCAGTTCCAGGGCGTAGAGGGCGTTATCAACGGCGGCGGTCAGACCCGGCGCGCTGTCCACCAGCGTGCCGTCGAGATCAAACGCGATGCCGCGGATCGCCTGTAATTTATCCATGACTCACCTTCGCTAATTCACTACGCATTTGATCAATCACTTTCTTGTAGTCCGGCTGGCCGAAGATCGCCGAACCGGCAACGAACATATCCGCGCCCGCCGCGGCGATTTCGCCGATATTGCTCGCTTTCACCCCGCCATCCACTTCCAGACGGATGTCGTAGCCGGACGCATCGATGCGCTGGCGCACTTCACGTAGTTTATCCAGCGTCTGGGGAATAAAGGACTGGCCGCCAAAGCCCGGGTTAACCGACATCAGCAGGATCACGTCCAGTTTATCCATCACATAATCGAGATAGCTCAGCGGCGTCGCGGGGTTAAACACCAGGCCCGCTTTACAGCCATGCTCTTTGATAAGCTGCAGGCTGCGGTCGACGTGTTCGGAGGCTTCCGGGTGGAAGGTGATGATGCTGGCGCCAGCTTCGGCAAAATCAGGAATGATGCGGTCGACCGGCTTCACCATCAGGTGGACGTCGATCGGCGCGGTAATACCGTAGTTACGCAGCGACTTCAGCACCATCGGGCCAATCGTCAGGTTCGGCACGTAGTGGTTGTCCATGACGTCGAAGTGCACGACATCCGCACCCGCCGCCAGCGCCTTCGCGGTATCCTCACCCAGACGGGCAAAATCAGCCGACAGAATCGAAGGGGCAATCAAATACTGCTTCATCCGCATCTCCTTGAAATTTATTTGGTCTTAGGCGGACGGTAGAGCGCTAAGAGCTCGTCCACCTTTTTACGCGTACCACCGTTGCTGCTGATGCTGCGCCGAACCTTCACAATATGCGTTTCTGCCGCGTTTTTATACCACTCCTGCGTCAACGGCGTGCGGTGGTTGGAAATCAGCACCGGGATCCGTTTCTTCATCAGCGACTCCGCCTTTTGCGCCAGCAGCACCTGTTGCTCCAGGTTGAAGCTGTTGGTGTGGTAGGCGGTAAAGTTCGCCGTCGCCGTCAACGGCGCATAGGGCGGATCGCAATACACCACCGTGCGGCTATCCGCACGCTGCATGCACTCTTCATAAGATTCGCAGTAAAACTCAGCGTTTTGCGCCTTGTCGGCAAAATGATAGAGCTCAGCCTCGGGGAAATAGGGCTTCTTATAGCGGCCAAACGGCACATTGAACTCGCCGCGCAAATTGTAGCGACACAGGCCGTTGTAACCGTGACGGTTCAGATACAGGAACAGCACCGCGCGACGCAGCGGGTCCTGGCTCTGATTGAACTCATCACGGTACTGGTAGTAGCGCTCAGCGACGTTATTTTCCGGGGTAAACATCTCGCGGGCGGCAGCGACGTACTCGTCGGTGCGCAATTTGACGATGTTGTACAGGCCGATTAAATCACTGTTGATATCCGCGAGGATATAACGAGAAAAGTCGGTATTGAGAAATACCGACCCGGCGCCCACAAAGGGCTCGATTAAGCACTCACCTTCCGGCAAATGCTTTTTAATATCGTCAAGCAGGGGGTACTTCCCCCCTGCCCACTTTAGAAAAGCGCGATTCTTTTTCATGCTGCCTAACTAATTACACGTTCTCCGGCTGTGGAGAAAGCTCCGACAGCATCCTGCGCTTAAGACTACCCCACGGCATTATTTCAGATCAGCCTGAACCTGATGCAGTGGTTTTGCCCATGGATTTTTCGCCTGCACGTCCGGCGGCAGCGAGGTGACCGCGCGTTTCGCTTCATCTTTCGATGAATAGATACCGCTCACCAGCACGTACCACGGTTGGCCGTTACGTGACGTTTCATAGACAACATATCTGTCCAGCTTCTCTTTCTTCGCCCAGTTGTTCAGGTTTTCATAGTTAGAGGAGCTGCTGAGCTGCAGGGTATAGTTACCCGACGGCGCAGATTTCATCGAGCTGACGTCGCCTGCCGTTTTACCGCTCTTCGCCGCCGGCGCTGCCGCGGCCGCCGTTGCGGCTGGCGCAGCAGTGGTGGTGGTTGCTGGTGCTGCAGGTTTACTCTGCGCGGTGGCTACCGGTTTGCTTTCCGCGACGGTCGTTTTCGCCGGGGCAGTGGTCGCCGCGCTTTCAACATGCTTCGGCTGAACCGACTTCGTTTCTACCGGCGCTTTTGCCACCGCCTGTGGTTTCGGCTGCGGCTTCGCTTCGATGACGGTGTGCTTACGCTCAGCAGGACGCGGCGTTGCCGCCGTCTGACGTTCGGTCGTCTGGCGCGGCGCCGCGGTGCCACTGGCGCCATTACGGATCGGCGCGACGGTTGCCGGTTCAGTTGGCAGCGTCGAGTTAGCTACGGCGCCGTCCAGCTGGCCCTGCTGCTGGGTCAACGCATTATTCAGATCGCCCTGAACTTCAACGCGCTGCTGGCCCTGCGGCTCTGCCGCGGCCTGGCCCTGGGTCGGGTTCGCGGCAATAGGCGGTACCGTGACGTCCTGCTGGGTGGTGGTATTGGCGGCAGTCTGATCCTGGCCGGCAGCTGGCGTGCTGGTGGACTGGTCGTCAGACAGATTAATGCTCTTCTCGCCGGAAGCGGTCTGCTGGCTGGAAGAAGATGGCGATTTCAGCGCGGAACCGATACCCACGATTAACAGCAACAGTACCAGAATGCCCACGCCCATCATGATGTACTGGCGGGAAGCGGGTTTCGCCGGCGCTTTTTTACGCTTACGCGGACGACGCTCTACAGGCTGCTCTTCGAGCATCTCCTCATCTTCCGCATCCAGTTCTTCTTCGAATTCTTCCTCTTCACGCTCACGACGGGCCTTGCCGGCGCGCGTCGGACGGCCTTCATCGGCATCAAGATCGACATCGTCAAAATTGATCTGCGGATCGGCATCACGCTCGGAAGACTGACGGGAACGACCAGCACGACGATCGTTGCGATCGGCTTTCATATCGTCTTCTGGTTTGAAATCATCCATTTAACACCCCACTAAAAGGCTTATGCTCACGATTATTGCACATCACCCGAAATGATAACGCCGCGCGAACGCGGCCAGACCTTCTTATTGTTGCGCCTGCTGAGTGTCAGCAATCGCGCCAAGAACCACATCGTGCGGCACTCCGCCGCGCAGCTCGCTGCTTCCTATTGCGAGCGGGAGCACCAGCCGCATTTCGCCAGCCAGTACTTTCTTATCGCGCATCATATGGGGCAAATACGCCTGCGCACGCATTTCCTGCGGGCCGCGTACCGGTAAGCCTGCACGCTTGAGCAGATCGATAAGGCGCTGAGTATCCTGCGCGCGGAACTGCCCCAGCCGTTCGGACGTATGCGCCGCCATCACCATACCTGCCGCCACCGCTTCGCCGTGCAGCCAGTTACCGTAGCCCATTTCCGCTTCGATAGCATGGCCGAAGGTATGTCCAAGATTGAGTAAAGCACGTAACCCGGTTTCACGCTCGTCGGCAGCCACAACTTCCGCTTTCAGCTCACAGCAGCGGCGAATGCAGTACGCCATGGCCTTTTCATCCAACGCCAGCAAGGCATCAATGTTGTTTTCCAGCCAGCTGAAGAAGGCGCCATCGAGGATCACCCCATACTTAATGACCTCAGCCAGTCCGGAAGCGAGTTCGCGCTTCGGCAGCGTCTTCAGACAGTTAAGATCAACCACCACGGAAACCGGCTGCCAGAAGGCGCCAATCATGTTTTTGCCGAGAGGGTGGTTCACTGCGGTTTTGCCGCCGACCGACGAGTCGACCTGCGACAGCAGGGTGGTAGGGACCTGGATAAAACGCACGCCGCGCTGATAGCTTGCCGCGGCGAAACCGGTTAAATCACCGATAACACCGCCGCCGAGCGCCACCAGCGTGGTGTCGCGGCCATGGGTTTTTTGCAACAGCGCGGTAAATACGGTATCCATCACCGCCAGGCTTTTATACTGCTCGCCGTCGGGCAGGACTACGCTGTCAACGTTGACCCCTGCCTGCTCAAGCGCAGAGCGGACGGTATCCAGATAAAGCGGCGCCAGCGTTTCGTTGGTGACCAGCATAGCCTGGTCGCCCGACTTAAGTGGCAGGAAGGAAGCTGGATCGTTGAACAAACCAGCCGCGATGGTAATCGGGTAACTACGTTCCCCGAGGGTAACAGTAAGCCTCTCCATAACGCGACATCCACCTCAGTGACTTTTACTCTGACGCACTTTTATTAAGCCAGAATCAGTTGCTTTCCAGCATGTGAATAATCTGGTTCGCGACGACTTTCGCACTCTGATCGTCTGTGCGGATAGTCACATCGGCGATCTCTTCATACAGCGGGTTACGCTCGTCAGCCAGCGCTTCCAGTACTTCACGAGGCGGCGCATCGACTTGTAGCAAAGGACGCTTTTTATCGCGCTGCGTACGGGCCAACTGCTTCTCGATCGTTGTTTCCAGGTAGACCACCACGCCGCGGGCGGAGAGACGGTTACGCGTTTCACGGGATTTTACAGAGCCGCCGCCAGTCGCCAGCACAATTCCCTGTTTTTCCGTCAACTCATTGATAATTTTTTCTTCACGGTCGCGGAAGCCTTCTTCGCCTTCAACATCGAAGACCCAGCCCACATCAGCGCCAGTGCGTTTCTCAATCTCTTGATCGGAATCGTAAAATTCCATGTTGAGCTGTTGGGCTAACTGGCGCCCAATAGTGCTTTTGCCGGCACCCATAGGCCCAACCAGAAAGATATTGCGTTTCTCTGCCATTTTTTCGGTACTACTAAGACTATTCGTTAATGATAAACCCGCTTCGCAGACACCCAGCGCCGCAGGGCATGAACTGAAACCTCATATGCAATAGAGCGAGAGTCAGACTAAAAATTATCTCAATACTCCGGCTGGTTTGGCAACTGAATAAAATCGCCGGACAATAAAGGGAGGATTGATGTCGTACCCGACTCTCAAATCGGTACCCCTTGTATGCTAAATCCGTCCTCACGTCAAACACCTGAAACGTGTTTAGCATGAAAAACCTGCTTAACGTACTGCCAGAATCCGTGGCGTAATAAAGACAACCAGTTCACGGCGTTCATTATCTTTCCCGTCGCGGCGAAACAGACGCCCCAGCACCGGGATATCGCCAAGCAGCGGGACGCTGTCGCGGGCGGTTTTGTTTTTCTGCGAAAAGATGCCGCCCAACGCCAGGGTCTCGCCGCTGCGGACTTCCACCAGGGTCTCGATCTCCTGTTTATCAATGGCCAGCGCCTCGCCGTTATCCTGCTTCAGCACCTGGCCTGGCGTGTTCTCGCTTATTCGCAGCTTCAACCGCACTCTCCCCTGCTGCAGCACCGTCGGCGTCACCTCCATGCCCAGCACCGCCTCTTTAAACTCCACCGACGTGGCGCTGCTTTCACCGCTGGAGACCTGATAGGGGATCTCGCTCCCCTGCTTGATGCTGGCGGGCTGCATATGAGAGGCGAGCAAACGAGGACTGGCGATAATATCGACCTGCTGCTTGCGCTCCAGCGCGGAAAGCTCCAGCTCAAGCAAGCGCCCGTTAATTTTGCCGATGTTAAAGCCTGCGCGGGTGCTGGCGTCGTTGACTGACAGATCGCTGCTTAGGGTGGTAATGCGCCCGGATCCTGGCGTGCTTTCAGCCTCCGCCAGCCGCCATTTCACCCCCAGTTCACGCAGGCTGGTTTCGCTCATTGACACGATATGGGCGGCCAGCTCCACCTGTCCGACCGGCAGATCCATCTCCTGCGCCCAGGCCTTCAGCGCCGGCAGATGGCGGGCATCATCGCGGATCAGCAGCCGATTGGTCCGCTTGTCCGCCATCAGGTTTCCCCGGGCGCTAAGCAACTTACCGCCGCTTTTAGCCAGCTCCTCGGCATCGGCATAGTGCAGGGTCACGCTCTCCGCCCGCAGCGGCAGGTTCTGCAGACGTTTCGCCTGTTCCGCTTCGCGCTGCGCCAGGTTGGCCTTTTGCCAGGCCTGCGTATGTGCGTAGATGACCGTCCCCTGCTGTTGCAAAGAGAGGCCTGCGCTATCCGCCACTGCCCGCAGCGCCTGGGTCCAGGGAACCTTCTGCAGGCGCAGGGAGAGCGTGCCGCTGACGTCCGGTGCGACAACGAGATTCTTCTGGTTCATTTCGGCCAGGGCTTGCAGCACCTGGGCCACTGGCGCGTCGTCAACGACCAGCGAAACCGGCTTATCATTTCGCGCGGCGACCACCGCCAGCGGTAGCAGCAAAAGCAGGCTTATCCATCGCATCATCTTGTTTTCCTTTACGTTGCCAGCGCCACGCTGGCGGTTCACATCCCGGAGGCGTGACGATGTCCAGTTCACTGTCCGTCAGCCGGTTCACCCGCCAGCCCGTGGGCAATTGCTCATCCAGGCGCACCCGTCGCCACGTGCCGCTTCCGTCCTGCAAAAAACCCATCCAGCCTGCGCCATCGCCGGCCGCGCCGCCATAACGCCATTGCGACAGCTGCGCCGCGCGGCAGGGATCCTCAACCGGCTGAAAAGGATCGCGCTCGGCCGCCAGCAGCGACAACGGCAACCACAGCAAAACCCAGCATTTACCGACCATCTTCCGCCTCCAGCTGCAGCCGCATGCGCAGCGCCTGCCCCTCGCGCTCCAGCGAGAACGAACGCGGGTTCATCCCGCTGCGCGCCAGCCATGAAAACAGAGCGGGTACCGTCGGCCAGGAGAGAGCCAGCTCCATCTCGCCGCCGCTCCCCTGCGGATGCCAGGCGATTAGCTTCGCCCCGGCGAGCGGAATGGCTATGGGCGAGAACGGCTGCTTGTCGATGCGCTCCCCGGATCTTTCACCGTCAGGGATGCGCAGCGCCATGATCCGCCGCCACTGCGTTTGCAGAGCGCCATCGCGGGACAGCGCCGCCTGCGGCGGCCGGGCATCGCGCCAAAGCGCCACGCCGCCCCCCGTCAGCCCCATCGCGAGCAGGATCAGCAGCCCCGCCCGGGTGCGCAGGGTATTAATCCTCATCGGCGCGCGCTCCCGACAGGGTGAAACTGAACCGCCAGCGCCCCTCGGCGTCGCGCTGCGTTCCGCCGGCTTTAGCCGGCGCGAATCCCGTGACGCTGGCCAGAGAAGCCTCCACTCCGGCCAGCGCCTGCAGGTTGAGGGCCAGGCCATCCAGCGTCAGACGCGCCCCCTGGTACTCCAGCCGCGTCAGCCATGCCTGAGCGGGCAGGTCCGCCGCGAGCGCCATTAGTCGGGGTTGCCAGGCAGCGATCGTCGATCTGCGCTGGAGCTGCTCGCGCTGGCGTTGATGCTGCTGCCACGCTTCGCGCATCGCCTGTTCACGTTGTTTGAGCGAGGCGAGCAGCGCTGCGTCGGCCGTCGCGTGGAGCCTCGCCAGGGCGTCGCGCTGTAGACCAGCCGTTCGCCCCACCTGCAGGGTCATCCCCGCCAGCAGCACGATACCGATGGCTAACAACAGGGTGTAGCGCAGGCGCTGGCGGCGACGCAGGTCACGCCAGGGGAGAAGATTAACGACATGCGTCATGGCGCCCGCCCCCCCAGCGCCAGCCCAAGGGCAATGGCGTAGCGATCGCCATCGGCTGGCAGCGGAGGCTGCCGGCGGTGAACCACCTGCCAGACATCAAAACGACTGGCCTCGTCGCCCGCGTCAGCGCACAAGCGCAGAGGAACCTGAAGCTGCCCCGCCAGCTGGCTCAAGGACCCTATCGCATCGCAGGCGTCACAGCCCCAGGCCTCATGGGTCGCCCATAGCCAGTGCTTTTCATCCCGCCACGCCAGGCCTTGCTCTGCTGCCGTCACCCAGGGGAAAAAAGCGCCGAGCGCGCTGGCATCCGGTACGATGGCAGTTACCCGCAGGCGCAGCCGCCCTGCCAGCTCCCGCAGAACATTGATATCCAGCCGCTGCGCCGCCGTAACCTGCCAGCCGTCATTTCGCGAGGTGGGCGCATAATCAATACAGAGAGAGGAGGCGGGCATCGCCAGCTGCTGGGTCATGGCGCTGGCTATCCACGTCGCCTGTTCCCGCTCTCGCAGGGCGAACTGGGGATAAGGCACGCGTTTTTGCAGCGTGCGAGCTGCGGGGAAGGCGATATTGATCTGATGCTGTACCGGTAGCTCCCGCCGCCAGGCGGCCAGCCGTGAGCCGAGGGCGCTGACGTCCGCCACCATCCCCTGCCGCACCAGGCCTGGCGGCAACGGAATGCGCCACCAGCGGCGCAGCGCCCAGTGTGAGCGCTCAAACAGTAGCGCGACAATGGCAATGCTATCTTGTTGGATATGCATTCCGATCCGCCAGTTTCTGAAAGCCATGCTTATGATCTCCTTATCCGGCAAAACTGTCCGGCTATATCAATGCACCTGGCTTGCCTTTATACTACCGCGCGTTTGTTTATAAACTGCCCAAATAAAACTAAATGGGAAAACACCGGTGAAGTTCGTAAAGTATCTATTGATCCTTGCAGTCTGTTGCGTACTGCTGGGAGCAGGCTCGATTTTTGGCCTCTACAAATACATAGAGCCGCAACTCCCCGACGTCGCAACCCTGAAGGATGTGCGTTTGCAGATCCCGATGCAGGTCTATAGCGCCGACGGTGAGCTTATTGCGCAGTACGGCGAAAAGCGCCGTATCCCTGTCACGTTGCAGCAAATTCCCCCCGAGCTGGTGAAAGCGTTTATCGCTACCGAAGACAGTCGTTTCTATGAGCATCACGGCGTCGATCCGGTGGGTATTTTCCGCGCCGCCAGCGTGGCGATGTTTTCAGGCCACGCCTCGCAGGGCGCCAGCACCATCACCCAGCAGTTAGCGCGTAACTTCTTCCTCAGCCCCGAGAAGACGTTGATGCGTAAGATTAAAGAGGCCTTTCTGGCTATCCGCATCGAGCAGCTGCTGAACAAAGATGAAATCCTTGAGCTGTACCTGAACAAGATTTACCTCGGCTACCGCGCCTATGGCGTCGGCGCCGCGGCGCAGGTCTATTTTGGCAAACCTATCGACCAGCTGACCCTCAGCGAAATGGCGGTGATTGCCGGTCTGCCGAAAGCCCCGTCCACTTTTAACCCGCTCTATTCGATGGATCGCGCCACAGCCCGGCGCAACGTGGTGCTGTCGCGTATGCTGAGCGAGGGGTACATCACCCAGGCGCAATACGATGAGGCGCGCAGCGAACCCATCGACGCCAGCTACCACGCGCCGAAAATCGCCTTCTCCGCGCCCTATCTGAGCGAAATGGTGCGCCAGGAGATGGTGAATCGCTACGGCGAGCAGGCCTACGAAGATGGCTACCGGGTGTACACCACGATTACCCGCAAAAACCAGCAGGCGGCCCAGCAGGCGGTCCGCAATAACGTGCTGGATTACGATATGCGTCACGGCTACCGCGGCCCGGCCAGCGTGCTGTGGAAGGTCGGCGAAACGCCGTGGGAGGCGAAAAAGATCGTTGACGCCCTGAAGCGCCAGCCTGGCTTTGGCCCGCTTTCTCCTGCGGTGGTCACCTCCGCGAATGCCCAGGAGGCTGTCGCGCTGTTGGCTAACGGCGACTCCGTTTCGCTGACGATGGACGGCGTGCGCTGGGCTCGCCGCTTTATCTCCGATACGCAGCAGGGGGCAACCCCGCGTAAAGTCAACGACGTCGTGCAGGCCGGGCAGCAGATCTGGGTTCGCAAAGTGGGAGACAGCTGGTGGCTGTCGCAGGTGCCGGACGTCAACTCGGCATTGGTCTCCATTAACCCGCAAAACGGCGCGATTATCGCCCTTGTCGGTGGGTTTGACTTTAACCAGAGCAAGTTCAACCGCGCCACTCAGGCGCTGCGCCAGGTCGGCTCCAACATCAAGCCATTCCTCTACACGGCTGCGATGGATAAAGGCTTAACTCTGGCAAGCATGCTCAACGATGTGCCAATCTCGCGCTGGGACGCCGGAGCCGGTTCCGACTGGCGGCCGAAAAACTCGCCGCCGCAGTATGCCGGTCCGATTCGTTTACGCCAGGGCCTGGGGCAGTCGAAAAACGTGGTCATGGTGCGCGCCATGCGCGCCATGGGCGTTGACTATGCCGCCGAGTATTTGCAGCGCTTTGGCTTCCCGGCGCAAAACATTGTCCACACCGAATCACTGGCGCTGGGCTCCGCCTCCTTTACGCCTCTGCAGGTCGCCCGCGGTTATTCGGTGATGGCCAACGGCGGCTTCCTGGTGAACCCGTTCTTTATCAGTAAGATTGAGAACGATCAGGGCGGGGTCCTCTTCGAAGAGCGTCCGAAAATCGCCTGCCCGCAGTGTGATTTACCGGTGATTTACGGCGATACGCCAAAATCCAACGTGCTGGAAAACAAAGATGTGGAAGATGTCGCCACCTCGACGGAACCGCAGAATGGCACCGTGCCGCCGCAGCCGCAGCTGGAGCAGGCCAATCAGTCACTGGTGGCGCAGAGCGGCGCCCAGGAATACGCGCCGCATGTGATCAACACCCCGCTGGCCTTCCTGATCAAGAGCGCGCTGAACAGCAACATCTTTGGCGAACCGGGCTGGATGGGAACCGGCTGGCGCGCCGGACGTGACCTGCAGCGGCATGACATCGGCGGCAAAACCGGGACCACCAACAGCTCGAAGGACGCCTGGTTCTCAGGCTACGGACCGGGCGTGGTGACCTCGGTTTGGATCGGCTTTGACGATCATCGTCGCGATCTTGGCCGGACCACCGCATCGGGGGCGATTAAAGATCAGATCTCCGGCTACGAAGGCGGCGCCAAAAGCGCCCAGCCGGCCTGGGACAGCTTTATGAAGAGCGTGCTGGAAGGCGTTCCGGAAGAGCCATTAACGCCGCCGCCGGGAATCGTCACGGTGAATATCGATCGCAGCACCGGTCAGCTGGCGAACGGTGGCAACAGCCGGGCGGAATACTTTATTGAGGGTACCCAGCCCACGCAGCAGGCGGTCCATGAGGTGGGCACCACCCTGACTGACGGCGGCGGTGAAACCCACGAGCTGTTCTGACAAAAAAAGCGCCTGCGGGCGCTTTTTTATTGCTGCTTAGCGTAAACGCTCGTTCAGAGTCGGCCCTGGGCCTGCAACCATTCCCGCACTAAAAACAGCGCACTAACGTTGCGGGCCTCGTTAAAATCTTCTTCATCCAGCAGCGACATCAACTGCGCCAGCGGCCAGCGCACCTGCGGCAGCGGCTCGGGCTCATCGCCCGGCAGCGACTCCGGATAGAGATCTTCCGCCACCAGGATGTTCATTTTGCTGGAGAAGTAAGAGGGAGCCATACTGAGCTTCTTCAGAAACGTCAGCTTATTGGCGCCGAAGCCAACCTCTTCTTTCAGCTCGCGATTGGCCGCTTCATCCACGGTTTCACCCGGATCAATCAGCCCTTTGGAGAAGCCCAGTTCGTAGGATTCCGTCCCGACGGCATACTCGCGAATCAAAATAATATGATCATCAACAATCGGCACAATCATCACCGCTTCGCGGGTGGAAGGCCGCATACGTTCATAAACGCGACGCACACCGTTGCTGAATTCCAGATCGACGCTTTCGACATTAAAGAGGCGCGAACGGGCGACAGTTTCAACATTGAGAATGGTGGGTTTTTGTAATGATTTGCTCATTGTCATCGGTCTATGCTGTGATTAAGCAGTCATTGTGCGATACGCAACACGCTTTCGGCAATCCAAATCGCTACTTATTTACAGAGTTGTAACCTTTTCCCTGCAAAGGGAAAAGTAATAAAGATAAAAAAGTCAATAGCTTGAATTCTCTTTGAGAATTTACCGATTTCTGGCCTTTAACGTTTTTGGTAAGCTAATACGCTGCTGCATGACATATTTACTACCCTGCAAGCAGGTGCGCCACTAACACTGCAGCTTGACGTTAGTCTTCACGTTCACCGACGATTTCGTAAGAAAAATATAACTATGATGGGATGGGCATGGGCACCTTTCTGATATTCCTTACAGCTCTGCTAATCTGCGTATTGCTCATTGGATGGTGGTATCGCACGCACGCCAGACGCCGCCGGCTCCCTCTACTGCACGCCTTTAGCGATGCCACCACGCGGCCGATCGCGGCCGATGAGCGCCAGGCCATCGAAAAGTATCTTGCCGAACTGAGCCGCGCCCAGCAGGTTCCCGCGTCCGGCGCCACCAGCGCGCCCGTCGCTCTGGCGCTAAACGAACAGAGCGATACCGTCTATGGGGTGACGCGAGCCATCACCCGCTACGGGATCACTACCGACGCGCCGAATAAATGGCGCTATTTTCTCGATTCGGTGGAGGTACATCTGCCGCCGTTCTGGGAACAGCATATCAACGATGAAAACAGCGTCGAGCTGATCCCCACCGACAGCCTGCCGCTGGTTATCACCCTAAACGGCCATACCCTGAGCGACTATCGTCAGGAAGCGCAAAGCTACGCGCTGGAACGCGCCTCGGCCACCCAGGCCTCAATTCGCGGCGAAGAGAGCGAACAGGTAGAGTTGCGGCAGATCCGTCGGGAAAGCCCGGAAGAACACGCCCTGAACCGCCCGGATGGTCTGCGCGAAGCGATCCTGATCGTCGCCTCTTTCCTGTTCTTTTATTTCAGTCTGATTGGGCCTGCCGTCTTTACCCCATGGCTGGTGGCTGCCGGTTTGCTGCTGCTCGCCGCCGGCCTATTGGGGGTCTATGCCCCGCCGCGCCGCGCCTCGCTGCGCGAAATCCATTGCCTGCGCGGCGTCCCTAAGCGCTGGGGGCTGTTTGGCGAAAACGATCAGGAGCATATCAATAATATCTCGCTGGGCATTATCGATCTCATCTATCCGCGCCACTGGCAGCCCTGGATCGCCCAGGACCTCGGACAGCAGACCGATATTGATATCTATCTCAACCGCCATGTAGCCCGTCAGGGACGCTACTTGTCGCTTCATGATGAAGTGAAAAACTTCCCGCTGCAGTACTGGCTGCGCAGCGCGATTATCGCCGCCGGCGCCCTGGTGGTGGTAATCATGCTATGGGCCAGCGTACCGCTGAATATGCCGTTTAAGTTCACCCTGTCGTGGCTGAAGGGGGCGCAGACCATTGAAGCCACGACCGTCAGCCAGCTGGAAAAGGCCCATGTGCGCATTGGCGATACGCTGCGCCTGACCGGCACCGGGATGTGCAACATCCGCACGCCGGGCAGCTGGACGGCCAAAGAGGATTCGCCGTTCCTGCCTTTCGATTGTTCGCAGATTGTGTGGAACGATGCCCCTCCTCTGCCGCTGCCGGAGTCTGACATTGTCAGCAAAGCGACCGCTCTGATGCAGTCCGTCCAGCGTCAGCTGCACCCGGAAACCGACGACGACTCCCGCGTCAGCCCGGCGCTGCGCTCCGCCATTCAGAAATCTGGCATGGTGCTGCTGGATGATTTCGGCGATATCGTTCAGAAAACCAACGATCTCTGTTCCGCTGCCGATGATTGCCTGCGGCTGAAGAATGCGCTGGTTAATCTCGGCAATACCCGTAACTGGGAGACGTTAACTAAGCGTGCGTCCGCCGGGAAACTGGATGGCGTGAACGTGCTGCTGCGGCCAGTCAGCGCCGAGTCGCTGGAGAATCTGGTGACCACCTCAACCGCCCCCTTTGTCATGCGTGAAACCTCGCGGGCGGCGCAGGCGCTCAACAGCCCGGCCCCGGGCGGCTTCCTCATCGCCAGCGACGAGGGCAGCGTGCTGGTCAATCAGCCGTGGCCGGCGGTGAGCCTGTATGATTACCCGGCGCATGAGCAGTGGGGGGAACTGCGGCGGCTGGCCGGTATGCTGATGCATACCCCCTTCCATGCCGAAGGGATAGTCACCAATCTGTTTACTGACGCCAACGGCACTCAGCATATCAACCTGCACCGCATTCCTGACCGCAGCGGCCTGTGGCGCTATCTGGGCATCACCCTGCTGCTGCTGTCGATGGTGGGATGCATGGCTTACCACGGGGTGCAGGCGCTGCGTCGTTATCAACGCCATCGCCAGCGTATGGAAGAGATTCAGAAATATTACGAAAGCTGCCTGAACCCGGTGCTGCTCCCCTCGTCGTCTGACCCGCAAGATTAATTTTCCCGGCGACAGGGTGTGATACCCTGTCGCCCATTTCCCGCTCGCTGGAGAGTCATCATGCATTTTGATATCGCCTGGCAGGAGGTCGATACCGTTCTGCTGGATATGGACGGCACGCTCCTGGATCTCGCTTTCGACAACTATTTCTGGCAAACGCTGGTGCCGGAAACCTGGGGGGCCGCCCGCGGCCTCAATCTGCAACAGGCGAAAGAGGCCATGCACCAGGAGTATCACGCCGTGCAGCATACGCTAAACTGGTACTGTCTGGATTACTGGAGCGAGCGCCTGGGTTTGGATATTTGTGCGATGACCAGCGAACAGGGTCCGCGCGCCACGCTGCGTGAGGATACCGTGCCGTTCCTTGATGCGCTCAAGGCCAGCGGTAAGCGACGTATTCTGTTGACCAATGCCCATCCCCACAATCTGGCGGTGAAACTCAAACACACCGGCCTGGATGCGCACCTTGATTTATTACTTTCCACCCACACATTTGGTTATCCGAAAGAGGATCAGCGTCTGTGGCGCGCCGTGGCGGAGGAAACCGGCCTTGAGCCGCATAAAACGCTGTTTGTCGACGACAGCGAGGCAATTCTGGATGCCGCGAGGGAGTTTGGCATTCGTTACTGCCTGGGCATTACCAATCCCGACTCCGGGCTGGCGGAAAAGCAGTATCTGCGCCATCCGGGGCTGAATGATTACCGACGACTGATCCCTTCGCTTACCCCGAAGGAGAGGCGATGAAAGAGAAGCCTACCGAAACCGTCAGACTGGACAAATGGCTTTGGGCCGCCCGCTTTTACAAGACCCGCGCGCTGGCGCGAGAGATGATTGAAGGCGGCAAGGTGCATTACAACGGACAACGCAGCAAGCCCGGGAAAATCGTCGAACTGGACGCCATGCTAACGCTGCGTCAGGGCAACGACGAGCGGACGGTGCGCATCGTCGGTATCACCGAACAGCGCCGCCCGGCAAGCGAAGCCGTCACCCTGTATGAAGAGACGGCTGAGAGTATCGAGAAGCGTGAAAAAATGGCCCTGGCGCGCAAAATGAACGCCCTGACCATGCCGCACCCTGACAGACGTCCGGACAAGAAAGAGCGCCGCGACTTGATGAGATTTAAACACGGCGAGAGTGAGTAACTCGCGCCAGAAAGAGAGATGATTATGACTCAACACGATCAATTACATCGTTATCTGTTTGAAAACTATGCCGTGCGCGGCGAGCTGGTGACGGTGTCGGAAACCCTGGAACAGATTCTGGCAAATCACACTTATCCCCAGCCGGTGAAAACGGTGCTGGCGGAGCTGCTGGTCGCCACCAGCCTGCTGACTGCAACGCTGAAATTTGCCGGCGACATCACCGTGCAGCTGCAGGGCGATGGGCCTTTACAGCTGGCGGTCATCAACGGCAATAACCAGCAGCAGCTGCGCGGCGTCGCGCGCGTGCAGGGCGAGATTGCGGACGATGCGGATCTGAAAGCGATGGTCGGCAACGGCTATCTGGTCATCACCATCTCCCCGGAAGAGGGTGAGCGTTATCAGGGCGTGGTCGGTCTGGAAGGCGATACGCTGGCCGCCTGCCTGGAAGATTACTTCCAGCGTTCAGAGCAGCTGCCGACGCGCCTTATTATCCGCACCGGCGAACATGAAGGTCAGCCGATGGCGGGCGGGATGCTGCTGCAGGTGATGCCGGCGCAGGATGCCCAGACTGCCGACTTTGAGCACCTGGCGACGCTCACCGAGACCATCAAGGCGGAAGAGCTGTTCACCCTGCCGGCGAACGATGTGCTGTGGCGTCTGTACCATGAAGAAGAAGTCACGGTCTACGATCCGCAGAGCGTGGAGTTCAAGTGCACCTGCTCCCGCGAACGCTGCGCCGGCGCGCTGAAAACCCTGCCGGACGAAGAGATAGATAGCATCCTTGCCGACGAAGGCGAGATTGATATGCACTGCGACTACTGCGGTAACCACTATATCTTCAACGCCATGGACATCGCCGAGATCCGTAATAACGCCTCTCCGGCCGATCCGCAGGTCCATTAATCCTCACCTCTTTTGCAGGCACCGGGCGGCGATGTGGTTTGTCGCCCGGTGTCTGACTTTTATTTATTCACGAGTTGAATCGATTTTCGCTGAAAGAGTTACGTAATTTTATTCCAGGAAAGCGATTACATTCACATTTCAGTAGTTTTTTTAATTACTTTTTAACCATTGAGAAACATCTAACCCCACCATCCAGCCATTTCCTGAGATAATCCACTTCACTTCGTGACAGGAGTCACCGTTTTTTCGTCATTCTGAAGAATGTCGAGATACGTAAATCTATGAGCCTGGTCGCGGTCAATACCCGGTAATAAACCCTACAATTTACAGCAGTACATCTTGGCTAAGGAGCAGTGACATGCGCGTTAATCATGGTTTAACCCCGCAGGATCTCAAGGCTTATGGTATCAATGACGTTCAGGATATCGTCCACAATCCCAGCTACGACATGTTGTTTCAGGAAGAGCTCGACCCCAACCTGGAAGGCTACGAACGTGGCGTATTAACCAGTCTCGGTGCTATCGCCGTCGACACGGGCATTTTTACCGGTCGTTCTCCGAAAGATAAGTACCTCGTGCGCGACGACACCACCCGCGATACCGTCTGGTGGTCCGATAAAGGCAAGGGTAAAAACGACAACAAGCCGCTTTCGCAGGAAACCTGGCAGCATCTGAAAGGGCTGGTAACACAGCAGCTATCCGGTAAACGCCTGTTTATCGTCGACGCCTTCTGCGGCGCTAACGCCGATACCCGTCTCAGCGTACGTTTCATTACCGAAGTGGCCTGGCAGGCGCACTTCGTTAAAAACATGTTCATCCGCCCGAGCGACGAAGAGCTGGCGGAATTCACGCCCGACTTCATCGTGATGAACGGCGCGAAGTGCACCAACCCGCAGTGGAAAGAGCAGGGCCTGAACTCGGAAAACTTCATCGCTTTCAACCTCACCGAGCGCATTCAGCTGATCGGCGGCACCTGGTACGGCGGCGAGATGAAGAAAGGGATGTTCTCGATCATGAACTACCTGCTGCCGCTGAAGGGCATCGCCTCCATGCACTGTTCTGCCAACGTGGGCGAGAAAGGCGATGTCGCCATTTTCTTCGGCCTCTCAGGCACCGGCAAAACCACCCTCTCCACCGACCCGAAACGCCGCCTGATTGGCGATGACGAACATGGCTGGGATGACGACGGGGTGTTTAACTTCGAAGGGGGCTGCTACGCCAAGACCATCAAGCTCTCTGAAGCGGCCGAGCCGGATATCTTTCACGCCATTCGCCGCAACGCCCTGCTGGAAAACGTAGTAGTGCGCGCCGACGGGACAATCGATTTCGATGACGGCTCAAAGACCGAAAACACCCGCGTCTCCTACCCCATCGACCATATCGATAATATCGTCAAACCGGTCTCCAAAGCGGGTCACGCCACCAAAGTGATCTTCCTGACGGCCGATGCGTTCGGCGTACTGCCGCCGGTCTCCCGCCTGACCGCCGATCAGACGCAGTACCATTTCCTGTCCGGGTTTACCGCCAAACTGGCCGGCACCGAGCGCGGCGTGACCGAACCCACGCCAACTTTTTCCGCCTGCTTCGGCGCCGCCTTCCTGTCGCTGCACCCGACACAGTACGCCGAAGTGCTGGTCAAACGCATGCAGGCGGCCGGCGCGCAGGCTTATCTGGTCAATACCGGCTGGAACGGCACCGGCAAGCGCATCTCGATTAAAGATACCCGCGCCATCATCGACGCCATCCTCAATGGCTCGCTGGACAACGCGGAGACCTTTACCCTGCCGATGTTTAACCTGCAGATCCCGACGGCCCTCCCGGGCGTGGATCCCCAGATCCTCGATCCGCGCAGCACCTATGGTTCCCCGGAGCAGTGGCAGGAAAAAGCCGACCAGCTGGCGAAGCTGTTTATTGAGAACTTTGAGAAGTATACCGATACGCCAGCGGGCGCCGCGCTGGTGGCGGCAGGGCCGCAGCGCTAACGGGCGCAAAGATGAAAAAGCCGGGCTTGCCCGGCTTTTTATTGTGCAGCGTTCTGACCAACCAACCGCGGGCGCGATCAGCTCTCTTTGGCCGGTTTCATCGGCGCCAGCACCCGGTGCACCGGCAGCCAGGCGCGAATCAGTAACCCGCCGCGTTCGCTGGAGCCAATCTCCAGCCGGCCGTTGTGATTATCGATAATACGCTGAACAATCGCCAACCCCAGCCCGGTGCCGCTGGTGCTGCGGGCGCTGTCGCCGCGTACAAACGGCTGAAACAGGTGCTCTCGCTGCTCAGGTTTAATCCCCGGTCCGTCATCTTCTACCTGGAACCAGGCCCGGCTCGCTTCGCTGCCGCTGCTGACCTTGATCCAGCCATTGCCATAGCGGGCCGCGTTGACCACCATATTCGCCAGCGCGCGCTTGATAGACAGAGGATGCATGCGTACCGGAATTTCGCCGGCCTGCAGGGCGGTGGCGATCTCCCGCTCATAGCCGCTCTCCGCAGCGATCACTTCCCCCAGCACCGCATTCAGATCCGCCAGCTCCATCGGCATCTCCTGCCCGGTGCGCAGATAGTCGATAAACTGCTCGATGATGGCGTTGCACTCTTCGATATCTTTATTGATCGACTCCGCGAGATAGCCGTCCTGCTCGCCCATCATCTCGGTGGCCAGACGAATGCGGGTCAGCGGAGTCCGTAAATCATGGCTGACCCCAGCCATCAGCAGCGTACGGTCGTCGGCCAGCTGCTTCACGCCCGCGGCCATGTGGTTGAAGGCGCGCGTCACCGAACGCACTTCGGAGGCGCCATACTCGCGCAGCGGCGGCGGAATAATGCCGCGCCCGACCTGCAGCGCCGCATGCTCCAGATCCACCAGCGGGCGGTTCTGAATACGGATAAACAGCCAGGCGCCGCCTATCGCCAGCAGCATGATCGCCAGGGTATAGCGGAACAGCGGCGAGAAGTCGCCCTGATGGATCTCGGTCAGCGGCACCCGCACCCAAATATTGGGCGACAGCCAGGTCTTCAGCCACACCACGGGGGAGCTTTTATTGACCTCCACCCGCACCTCAGTGGGGCCGCCAAGCTGATGAGCCATCTGCTGGCTCAAGAATTCATAATGCTGCGCCCAGCGCAGGCCTGCGTCTTCCGCCGCTTCATTGGAATAGAGCGAAATCCCCAGCTCGCGATAAATTTCACGGCGAAACGCCGGGGGCACCACCAGCTGGGTGCCATCCTCCAGCTGCAGCTTATCAGTCATCAGCATACGCACTTCGTAGGCCAATACTTTATTAAACTGCTGGAGACTTGGCAGGATCGCGAAATTCAGTACTACCAGATAGGTCGTCACCAGGCTGACGAACAGCAAGGTGACGATCAGGAGCAGCGTGCGAGCAAAGGAGCTGCGCGGCGAAAAGCGCACGCGTTTCATGCCTTAGAACCGTCCGGGACGAAGACGTAGCCCAGACCCCAGACGGTCTGGATATAGCGCGGATGCGCCGGGTCCTCTTCCACCATGCGGCGCAGGCGGGAGATCTGTACGTCGATGGAACGCTCCATCGCAGAGTATTCGCGGCCGCGAGCGAGGTTCATTAACTTATCGCGCGACAGCGGCTCACGAGGATGGCTTACCAGCGCCTTCAGGACCGCAAACTCGCCGCTGGTCAACGGCATCGGCTCGTCTTCACGGAACATCTCGCGGGTGCCCAGGTTCAGTTTGAATTTACCAAAGGCGATAACCGCCTCTTCCTGCGACGGCGCGCCCGGCAGCTCGTTCGCCTGACGGCGCAGCACCGCCCGGATGCGGGCCAGCAGTTCACGCGGGTTGAACGGCTTCGGAATGTAGTCGTCGGCCCCGATCTCCAGGCCCACAATACGATCAACCTCTTCGCCTTTCGCCGTCACCATAATGATCGGCATCGGGTTGCTCTGGCTGCGCAGACGGCGGCAAATCGAGAGACCATCTTCCCCAGGCAGCATCAGATCCAGCACCATCAGGTGGAAGGATTCGCGGGTTAACAGACGATCCATCTGTTCGGCGTTCGCCACGCTACGAACCTGGAAGCCCTGCTCGGTCAGATAACGTTCGAGCAGCGCACGCAGGCGCATGTCGTCATCCACAACCAGAATCTTATAATTCTCTTGCATTGTTTGTACTCCCAAAGGTTCACTGCAATAGTCAGTGCGTATTCTCAAAAAAGCCCGGCGCGCTCACCAGCTAAATCTGGTATATATTCCAGGCTAAATTGTTACAAAGCATATTTAACAGCAGGTTAAGTATACATTTAATCATAAGACACAGTATTTATCCTGTCGGTATTATTACGCGCTACAAATTGTGCGCAACGACAGACTGTCAGAAGGTTGAACTCACGATGAAAACGCCGCTGATCACCCGCGAGGGATATGAAAAACTGAAGCAGGAGATGGACTATCTGTGGCGCCAGGAGCGCCCGGAAGTGACCAAAAAGGTGACCTGGGCCGCCAGCCTTGGCGACCGCAGCGAGAACGCGGATTACCAGTACAACAAAAAGCGCCTGCGCGAGATCGATCGCCGGGTCCGCTATCTGACCAAATGTCTGGAACAGTTGAAAATTGTCGATTACTCGCCGCAACAGGAAGGTAAAGTCTTCTTCGGCGCCTGGGTAGAGATTGAAAACGATGAAGGCGATATCAAGCGCTTTCGCATCGTCGGTTACGATGAAATTTTTGGCCGCAAAGACTATATCTCCATCGACTCGCCGATGGCGCGCGCACTGTTAAAAAAAGAGGTTGGCGATCTGGCCATCGTCAACACGCCGGCGGGCGAAGCCAGCTGGTATGTCAATGAGATCGAATACGTTAAATAGACAAGAACTTTCCGAGAGACGCCCGGCGCGACTGGCATTTTTAGCCGTCAGTCCGTATAACTAGTCCCTGTTTTTTGACCCTAAAGATGAATTAAAAGCCATGATGAATGATTCGCTCTGCCGCATTATTGCGGGTGAACTTCAGGCCAGAGCCGAACAGGTAGAAGCTGCCGTTCGCCTGCTTGATGAAGGGAACACCGTGCCGTTTATTGCACGTTATCGTAAAGAAGTCACCGGCGGTCTGGATGACACGCAGCTGCGTAATCTGGAAACCCGCCTCGGCTATCTGCGCGAACTGGAAGACCGTCGTCAGGCGATCCTCAAATCCATCGCTGAACAGGGCAAACTGACCGACGCGCTGGAAAAAGCCATCAACACCACGCTCAGCAAAACTGAACTGGAAGATCTCTACCTGCCGTACAAGCCGAAGCGCCGTACCCGCGGGCAGATCGCTATCGAAGCGGGGCTGGAGCCGCTGGCTGACCTGCTGTGGAACGAACCGTCCCACGATCCGGAAACGGAAGCCGCAAAATATATTGATGCCGATAAAGGCGTGGCCGACAGCAAAGCGGCGCTGGATGGCGCGCGCTATATCCTGATGGAGCGTTTTGCCGAAGACGCCGCGCTGCTGGCGAAGGTCCGTGACTATCTGTGGAAAAACGCCCACCTGGTCTCCACCGTCGTCAGCGGCAAAGAAGAGGAAGGCGCCAAATTCCGCGACTACTTCGATCACCATGAACCGATCGCCACCGTGCCGTCGCATCGCGCGCTGGCGATGTTCCGCGGTCGCAACGAAGGCGTCCTGCAGCTCTCTTTAAACGCTGACCCGCAGTTTGACGAGCCGCCGAAAGAGAGCCACTGCGAGCAGATTATTATCGACCATCTGGGCCTGCGCCTGAATAACGCCCCGGCGGACAGCTGGCGTAAAGGCGTCGTCAGTTGGACCTGGCGGATCAAAGTCCTGATGCATCTCGAAACCGAGCTGATGGGTACCGTGCGCGAGCGCGCCGAAGACGAAGCTATTAACGTCTTCGCCCGCAACCTGCACGACCTGCTGATGGCTGCGCCCGCCGGGCTGCGCGCTACCATGGGCCTTGACCCGGGCCTGCGCACCGGGGTGAAAGTGGCCGTGGTTGACGGTACCGGCAAACTGGTGGCCACCGATACCATCTACCCCCACACCGGCCAGGCGGCTAAAGCGGCGGTTGTCGTGGCGGCGCTGTGCGAGAAGCACAACGTCGAGCTGGTGGCGATCGGCAACGGCACCGCCTCGCGTGAAACCGAGCGTTTCTTCCTCGACGTGCAGAAACAGTTCCCGAAGGTCACCGCCCAGAAGGTGATCGTCAGCGAAGCCGGGGCTTCCGTTTACTCCGCCTCCGAGCTGGCGGCGCAGGAGTTCCCTGACCTCGACGTGTCGCTGCGCGGCGCGGTCTCCATCGCCCGCCGTCTGCAGGATCCCCTGGCCGAGCTGGTGAAAATCGACCCGAAATCCATTGGCGTCGGCCAGTATCAGCACGATGTCAGCCAGACCCAGCTGGCGCGTAAGCTAGACGCGGTGGTGGAAGACTGCGTGAACGCCGTCGGCGTTGACCTGAACACCGCCTCCGTGCCGCTGTTGACCCGCGTGGCCGGCCTGACCCGCATGATGGCGCAGAACATCGTCGCCTGGCGCGACGAGAACGGCCAGTTCCAGAACCGCCAGCAGCTGCTGAAGGTCAGTCGCCTGGGGCCGAAAGCCTTTGAACAGTGCGCCGGCTTCCTGCGTATCAACCACGGCGACAACCCGCTGGATGCCTCCACCGTTCACCCGGAAGCCTACCCGGTGGTCGAACGCATTCTGGCCGCTACCCAGCAGGCGCTGAAAGATCTGATGGGCAATAGCAGTGCGCTGCGCCACCTGAAGGCCGTGGATTTCACCGATGAGAAGTTCGGCGTACCGACCGTGACCGACATCATCAAAGAGCTGGAAAAACCGGGCCGCGACCCGCGTCCGGAGTTTAAGACAGCGAAGTTCGCCGACGGCGTAGAGACCATGAACGATCTGCTGCCGGGGATGATTCTGGAAGGGGCCGTCACCAACGTCACCAACTTCGGCGCATTTGTCGATATCGGCGTCCATCAGGACGGACTGGTCCACATTTCGTCGCTTTCTGACAAGTTTGTTGAAGATCCGCACACCGTGGTGAAAGCGGGCGACATCGTGAAGGTCAAGGTCATGGAAGTCGATCTGCCGCGTAAGCGTATCGCCCTGACCATGCGTCTCGACGAGCAGCCGGGCGACAGCAACGCCCGCCGCGGCGGCGGTCAGGATCGCCCGCAGGGCAACCGCCCGGCCGCGAAAGCCGCCAAACCTCGCGGTCGCGACGCGCAGCCTGCCGGCAACAGCGCGATGATGGATGCCCTCGCGGCGGCGATGGGTAAAAAACGCTAATCCCACCCTGCCCCTTTTCAGGGGCAGTTTTCTTTTCATGACCAGGCCATCGCCATCACGCGCAAAACAGGTTCAGTTGTTTCTGATAACCTGTTTTTATTCCACGCCTGAAGACAGCGAAATTAATATTTTCATTTCGTTAACTTAAGAAACCTTAATTAAACATTAGATCGCCGAAATAATATTTCGTGCATTTTCGATCACAGACAGATTTTGCGGCACATCAATAAAAAAGTGATTTCCGCTTTAAAAATAGTGTTGATCGCATCATATGTATTGATGATAAAAACCATTCTCATTATCATCACTTTCAGAATGATTTTTTCTTTTTTCGTTGGCTATGGTATCCGGCGCGGTGACATCCCGACGCCCGGTCAATTCATCTTCGGTTAGCGATAGACAAGTAGGCCCTATGCAATTCACACCTGATAGTGCGTGGAAAATCATTGGATTCTCCCGCGATATTAGCCCAGCATACCGTCAAAAATTGCTCTCCCTCGGCATGCTGCCCGGATCCTCTTTTCATGTGGTGCGCGTGGCGCCGCTCGGCGATCCTGTTCATATTGAAACCCGACGCGTCAGTCTGGTATTACGCAAAAAAGATCTCGCCTTAATCGAACTGGAAGCGGTTGCACAATAACGGCTGGCCCGGCACAAGAGTCTGAAATATGAAAAAATTAACCGTTGGTTTAATTGGTAATCCTAATTCCGGCAAGACCACTTTATTTAATCAACTGACCGGCGCCCGCCAGCGCGTGGGCAACTGGGCCGGGGTCACCGTTGAGCGTAAAGAGGGCGTGTTCGCCACCACTGACCACCAGGTCACGCTGGTTGACCTCCCCGGGACCTACTCTCTGACCACCATCTCTTCGCAGACCTCGCTGGACGAGCAGATCGCCTGCCACTACATCCTCAGCGGCGAGGCCGACATGCTGATTAACGTGGTCGACGCCTCCAACCTCGAGCGAAACCTCTATTTGACGCTGCAGCTGCTTGAGCTGGGGATCCCCTGCGTCGTGGCGCTGAACATGCTGGATATTGCCGAAAAGCAGCAGGTGCGTATCGATATCGATGCCCTCGCCGCGCGCCTCGGCTGCCCGGTCATTCCGCTGGTTTCGACCCGCGGACGCGGGATCGAAGCGCTGAAGATTGCCCTCGACCGTCATCAGGCGAACAGCGATATTGAGCTGGTCCATTATCCGCAGCCGCTGCTGCGCGAAGCTGACCTGCTGGCGCAGCAGATGTCAGCGCAGATCCCGGTCAAGCAACGGCGCTGGCTCGGTCTGCAGATGCTGGAGGGCGACATCTACAGCCGGGCCTATGCCGGCGACGCCGCCGATAAACTGGATATCACCCTGGCGAATCTTAGCGACGAGATCGACGACCCGGCGCTGCATATCGCTGACGCGCGCTATCAGACCATCGCCGCCATTTGCGACGCCGTCAGCAACACCCTGACCGCCGAGCCAAGCCGCTTTACCGCGGCGATGGACAAGGTGATCCTCAACCGCTTCCTCGGGTTGCCGATTTTTCTCTTTGTCATGTATCTGATGTTCCTGCTGGCGATCAACATCGGCGGCGCGCTGCAGCCGATTTTTGACGCCGGCTCGGTCGCGGTCTTTATTCACGGTATTCAATGGCTGGGCTACACCCTGCACTTCCCGGACTGGCTGACCGTGTTCCTCGCCCAGGGGATCGGCGGCGGTATCAACACCGTGCTGCCGCTGGTGCCGCAGATCGGCATGATG
This sequence comes from Klebsiella sp. 54, assembly GCF_018223875.1. Lineage (NCBI taxonomy): Bacteria > Pseudomonadati > Pseudomonadota > Gammaproteobacteria > Enterobacterales > Enterobacteriaceae > Klebsiella > Klebsiella sp. 54. The sequence continues at coordinate 315,876 of NZ_JAGRRA010000001.1, read as the reverse complement.
TATCTGTTCCTCTCTTTCCTTGAGGACTCCGGCTACATGGCGCGCGCCGCCTTTGTCATGGACCGCCTGATGCAAGCCCTCGGCCTGCCGGGAAAATCCTTTGTCCCGTTGATTGTCGGTTTCGGCTGTAACGTGCCGTCGGTGATGGGCGCCCGCACCCTCGACGCCCCGCGCGAACGTCTGATGACCATTATGATGGCGCCGTTTATGTCCTGCGGCGCGCGGCTGGCGATCTTCGCCGTCTTCGCGGCCGCGTTCTTTGGTCAGAACGGCGCGCTGGCGGTCTTCTCGCTCTATGTGCTGGGCATTGTGATGGCCATTCTCACCGGCCTGATGCTGAAGCACACCATTATGCGCGGCGAAGCCTCGCCGTTCGTGATGGAGCTGCCGGTGTACCACGTCCCGCATATCAAGAGCCTGATTATCCAGACCTGGCAGCGCCTGAAAGGCTTTGTGCTGCGCGCCGGGAAGGTGATCGTCATTGTCAGCATCTTCCTCAGCGCGCTGAACAGCTTCTCGCTGAGCGGCAAGGTCGTCGACAACATCAACGACTCCGCGCTGGCCTCGGTGAGCCGGGTCATTACTCCGGTGTTTAAGCCGATCGGCGTGCATGAAGATAACTGGCAGGCCACCGTGGGCCTGTTTACCGGCGCGATGGCGAAGGAGGTGGTGGTCGGTACGCTGAACACCCTCTATACCGCCGAAGATATCCAGAACGAGGAGTTCAATCCGCGGACCTTCAGCCTCGGCGAAGAACTGCTGGCGGCCGTCGACGAGACATGGCAGGGACTGAAAGACACCTTCAGCCTCAGCGTCCTGGCCAACCCCATCGAAGCCAGCAAAGGCGATGGCGAAATGGCCACCGGCGCGATGGGCGTGATGGGCAGTAAATTTGGCAGCGCCGCGGCGGCTTACAGCTATCTGATCTTCGTTCTGCTCTACATCCCCTGCATCTCGGTGATGGGCGCCATCGCCCGCGAATCGAGCCGCGGCTGGATGACCTTCTCCATTCTGTGGGGGCTGAATATCGCCTATTCGCTCTCGACGCTCTACTACCAGACCGTCAGCTTTAGCGACCATCCGCGCTACAGCCTGGCGTGTATCCTGGCGGTGGTATTGTTCAACGTAGTGCTCTTCGGTCTGCTGCGTCGGGCGCGCAGCCGGGTTGACGTCTCGCTGCTGGCCACCCGGAAAACGCCGACCTCCTGCTGTTCCAGCCCGGCTGGCGATTGCCACTAAGGAGGAGCGGTGGCGTCGTTAATGGAAGTCCGCGATATGCTGGCCCTGCAGGGCCGCATGGAGGCGAAACAGCTCAGCGCCCGCCTGCGGACGCCTCAGCCGCTGATTGACGCCATGCTCGAACGCATGGAAGCCATGGGCAAGGTGGTTCGGATCAGCGAAACGAGCGAGGGCTGCCTCTCCGGCAGCTGTAAAAGCTGTCCTGAAGGGAAAGCGGCGTGCCAGCAGGAGTGGTGGGCGCTGCGATGAAGGGAGTAAGGCCAGCCAGCGCCATGGGGTAAAACGAGTGTGACAGCAGAGAAAAACGGGCCAACAGGCCCGTTTTTTATGACTGGATTATTTATACACGTCAGCGTTAGCGTGAACGGTTTTTTCGTTTTTCTGCCCGGCAATCACCACAAAGTATTTTCCACCCAGCTCATCAGCTTTTTTCGACAGATCGCGTCGGGCGTCCATCGGCGAGGTCGTCCTTGAGGTCGTGATGCTGCCGACCTTGGTCAGATTCATCTTCGCCACGTCCTCTTTTTGGATCTCTTTCGCTGCGAATGCGCCAAAAGACAGACAGCCAATCACCAGAGATGCAACCATTCCTGTAACAAGTTTCATAGCCTCTACTCTCCATTAGGTTGTTATTGTAGGTCACGGTGGCGGAATGAAATAATCAACCACCGTAACAACCTAAGTATTGCTGTGAATGGCCCTTTTACCATGGCGCGGCAAAAAAAATTACTCCAGCCGTTTTTTGAGCGCCATCAGCGACTCGCAAAAGGCTGCGGGATGGGAAACAAACGGCGCATGCGCTGCCTTGTCAAAGAGAATTGACTCGCTTTCCGGCCATAGCTTATCCAGCAACGGGACAATCTTGCGCGGCACCAACCCGTCCAGTCGACCGTACAGCCGCAGAAACGGCATCGGCAGCCCGACCAGCGCCTGGCGCAGATCGACGGTTCTGAGGATCTCCAGACCGCCGTTCAGCGCCTCAGCGGAAGGCATCGGCAGCGAGAGCACCGCCTGCTTTAACGCCCGCGCATCCTGACGGGCGCTCTCCGTGCCCATGGTTTGCAGTGCGAGGAACCGCTCGACGGTGCGCTGGAAATCCTCGCTCAGCTGCTGCTGAAATCCGGCCAGCACCTCCGGCTTGATGCCGGGCCAGTCCTCATGAGCCGCGAAACAGGGGGAAGAGGCAACCGTTACCAGCGCCTGCACCCGTTGCGGACGCATAATCGCGACCTGGCTGGCCACCAGCCCGCCCAGGCTCCAGCCCAGCCACACCGCCTGAGGCGGAGCCTGCTCCAGCACCCGCTGCGCCATCGCCTCCAGTGACATCGCCTCAAACCCGCCGCTACGGCCATAGCCAGGCAGGTCCACCAGGTGAAGGGTAAAATGCGAAGCCAGCTGCGGCGTGATGCAATCCCAGACCTGAGCGTTCAGTCCCCAACCGTGCAGCAGCACAAGATGACAATCACCTTCGCCGATTGTTTGCCACCAGATGTCGTTCATCCGTTACCGTTCTCTTTTTTACTGGACAGAAGGCCAAATATGCTAACAGCACACAGCTTATGCTGGCTATGCCAAATGCCGCTGGCGGTCGCCCGCTGGGGGATCTGCTCTCGCTGCAGCCGCGCCCTGCTCGCCTGCCCCCCGCTCTGCCCGCAGTGCGGCCTGCCGGCGGCAATGTCCCGGCATCCCTGCGGCCGCTGCCTGCAAAAGCCGCCGCCCTGGCATCGAATGGTGGCGGTCAATGACTATCGTTCGCCGCTGAGCGACCTGGTGCGGCAGCTGAAGTTTCACCATCGTCCGGAACTGGGCCCCGCCCTGGCGCGCCTGCTGCTGCTGCGCCTTAAACAGCGCGACGATTTGCCGCCGCTAGACGCGCTGGTCGGCGTGCCGCTGTGGCATCGCCGCCGCTGGCGCCGGGGTTATAATCAGTGCGATGAGCTGTGCCGACCGTTGGCCCGCTGGCGTGGGTGCGTCTGGCGTCGCGACGGCCTGACGCGCCAGCGAGCGGGCGCCGTGCAGCATTCGCTCAATGCCCGCCTGCGCAGGCAGAACCTGAAAAATGCCTTTCAGCTTGAATTTGCCGTCCAGGGACTCCATATCGCTCTGGTGGATGATGTCGTCACGACCGGCAGCACCGTCGCCGAGATATCCCGCCTGCTTTTGCGAAACGGCGCCGCGACGGTTCAGGTATGGTGTATATGCCGTACCTTGTAGACCCCCGCTGATGGGCGTATTATAACCCAGTAAAATAGTCAACTATTAGGCCAACGCTATGATCCGTATTTCCGATGCTGCACAAGCGCACTTTGCCAAACTGCTGGCAAATCAGGAAGAAGGGACGCAAATTCGCGTATTTGTGATTAATCCCGGCACCCCAAACGCTGAGTGCGGCGTATCCTACTGCCCACCGGATGCGGTGGAAGACACCGACACGGCGCTGAAATTTGAACAGCTGACCGCCTATGTCGATGAGCTCAGCGCGCCCTATCTGGAAGACGCTGAAATTGATTTCGTCACCGACCAGCTTGGCTCGCAGCTGACCCTGAAAGCGCCGAACGCCAAAATGCGCAAAGTCGCTGACGATGCCCCGCTGATGGAGCGCGTCGAGTACCTGCTGCAGTCGCAGATTAACCCGCAGCTGGCCGGCCACGGCGGTCGCGTGTCGCTGATGGAGATCACCGACGACGGTCTGGCTATCCTGCAGTTCGGCGGCGGATGCAATGGCTGCTCGATGGTCGACGTAACCCTGAAAGAAGGTATTGAAAAACAGCTGCTGAACGAGTTTCCAGAGCTGAAAGGGGTTCGCGATCTGACCGAGCACCAGCGCGGCGAGCACTCCTACTACTAAGCCTTTCCTCCGGCGGCACGCTGTCGCCGGCTCTCCTTTCTCCTTTCTGTGTTACCGCGCAACATCTCCCACTAAACGACCGGCAAAAACCGGGGAAAGAGTATGACTTAAGTCTCATATTTAACATTTTCCCCGGTCAGGTGATTCTCAACCCTCACATGTTACCCGTATCATCCACTTCAGGCACCACCGGCAAAAAAATAGCCAGCTATCCTTTCTCTGGGTAAGGATAATGCAAGCGTTTACGGTGCCAGACTATTTTGCTCCCTGACGGAGCGGATGCTCTACAGGTTCAAACTTTGACGTTACCCATAACAAATTAAGGCCAGGTAAATCATGCCATTAGTCATCGTTGCTATCGGGGTTGCCCTGTTATTGCTGTTAATGATCCGTTTCAAAATGAACGGCTTCATTGCGCTGGTTCTGGTGGCGCTCGCCGTCGGATTAATGCAGGGTATGCCACTGGATAAAGTGATCGTTTCCATCAAAAACGGCGTTGGCGGCACCCTTGGCAGCCTCGCGCTGATCATGGGCTTCGGCGCTATGCTCGGTAAGCTGCTGGCAGACTGCGGCGGCGCTCAGCGTATCGCCACCACGCTTATCAATAAGTTCGGTAAGAAGCATATTCAATGGGCGGTGGTCCTGACCGGCTTCACCGTCGGTTTCGCCCTGTTCTATGAAGTGGGCTTCGTACTGATGCTGCCGCTGGTGTTTACCATCGCCGCCTCGGCCCGTATTCCGCTGCTGTACGTCGGCGTACCGATGGCCGCCGCGCTCTCCGTCACCCATGGCTTCCTGCCGCCGCACCCGGGTCCGACCGCGATCGCCACCATCTTCCACGCCGATATGGGTAAAACGCTGCTCTACGGCACCATTCTGGCTATCCCGACGGTTATTCTCGCCGGCCCGGTTTTCGCCCGTTTCCTGAAAGGCATTGATAAGCCGATCCCGGAAGGCCTGCATAACCCGAAAGTGTTCACTGAAGAAGAGATGCCTGGCTTTGGCGTCAGCGTCTGGACCTCGCTGGTTCCGGTGATCCTGATGGCGATGCGCGCCGTGGCCGAGATGATCCTGCCGAAGGGCCACGCCTTCCTGCCGATTGCCGAATTCTTCGGCGACCCGGTGATGGCCACCCTGATTGCGGTACTGATCGCCCTGTTCACCTTCGGTTTGAACCGCGGCCGCTCCATGGAGCAGATCAACGATACCCTGACCTCTTCTATTAAAATCATCGCCATGATGCTGTTGATCATCGGCGGCGGCGGCGCCTTCAAACAGGTGCTGGTGGATAGCGGCATGGATAAATACATCGCTTCTATCATGCACGAATCGAATATGTCTCCGCTGTTTATGGCATGGTCCATCGCCGCGGTACTGCGTATCGCGCTGGGTTCGGCGACCGTTGCCGCCATCACCGCGGGCGGGATCGCCGCGCCGCTGATCGCCACCACCGGTGTCAGCCCGGAGCTGATGGTTATCGCGGTCGGCTCCGGCAGCGTTATCTTCTCCCACGTGAACGATCCGGGCTTCTGGCTGTTCAAAGAGTACTTTAACCTGACCATCGGCGAGACCATCAGGTCCTGGTCGGTACTGGAAACCATTATCTCTGTCTGCGGCCTGGTAGGCTGTCTGCTGCTGGGGATGGTGGTGTAAGGCCACTCCCGCTACAGAAAAAGGCCGGTCCGCATGATGCGGACCGGCCTTTTTTATCGGACATACTCTTCGCCGCGCAGAGGAGCGCGCGGCGGGGTGTCATCAGGAGGCGGCTTTTTTGCTCGCCGCCTTGCGCCGTTTATCCAGATCCTTAATCAGCTTATTGACCTGTTCATCGGCAAACATCTGCTCAAGGGTGACGGAAAGCTTCCGGCGCCAGTTCGGGTACTCGGTGCTGGTGCCCGGAATATTGACCGGCGACGCCATCTCCAGCCAGTCTTCCGGCTGCAGGCCCAGCAGGGCGCTGTTGCTGTCGGCAATATAACGTTGCATCCCCCGGTTGAGGATCCCCGTCATGCTCATCAGGGAGGCCTTATGGCCGGCACGCTTGGGCAGACAGCCGTACTTATGCAGCGCATCCAGCAGCCCTTGTTTCGCCAGCTCACGGTCCTGGTACAGCCCGCGCAGCACCACCTCATCAGGATAGAGACCCAGCGCTTTACCTAACGTCAGATCGCCGCTTTCCCAGTAGCCGCGGAGGGTGGGCAGGTCGTGCGTCGTCGCCACAGCCATTGATTGCTCCGGGTACAGCGCCGGCGCGCGGAACGTTTTCTCTGCATCGCTCTCAAAATAGAGCACCTTATAAGAATAGACGCCGCTGTTGCGTAACTTGCTGACGATCTCCACCGGTACCGTGCCCAGATCTTCGCCGATCACCATGCAGCGATGACGCTGGCTTTCCAGCGCCAGAAGCGACAGCAGATCGTCGACGGGATACTGGACGTAAGCGCCATGGTCGGCGGTTTCACCATAGGGGATCCACCACAAACGCAGCACTGACATCACGTGATCGATGCGCAGCGCGCCGCAGTTCTGCATATTGGCGCGCAGCAGGTCGATAAACGGCTCATAGGCGCGAGCGGCAATAATATGCGGATCCATCGGCGGCAGGCCCCAGTTCTGGCCCAGCGGACCCAGAATATCCGGCGGCGCGCCCACGGACGCTTTCAGGCAGTACAGCTCACGGTCGCACCAGGTCTCCGACCCGCCTTCGGCGACGCCCACCGCCAGATCGCGGTAGAGGCCGATCGGCATCCCATCGCGCTGGCTGGTTTCCCAGCAGGCGGCAAACTGGCTCCAGGCCAGCCACTGCAGCCAGAGATAGAAACTGACGTCGTCCTCATGCTCGACGCAGAAGGCTTTCACCTCCGGGCTGTCGATATCCTGAAAGGCCTTCGGCCAGGCCGGCCAGCCCCAGCGCAGCGGGTCCTGTTGAACCTGCCAGGCGTGCAGCGCATCGAAAGCGGCCTGCCAGTAAAGGCTTTCCCCTTCACGCAGAACAAACTCGCGGAACGCCGTCATCTGCTCATCTTCACGACGAGAGAATCGTTTCCACGCCATACGCAGCGCGGTCATTTTCAGCGTGGTGACCGCGGTATAGTCCACATCATCCGTTTGCCGCGCCGCCTGCAAGGCCTGCTGCGTCGCTGCGGACTGCCACCACGCCTGCGCCTCTTCGCTATGCTGGAAATCGTCAACCGCATTGACGTCGATGTAGATAACGTTCAGCCAGCGACGTGAAGACGGGCTATAGGGGCTGGCGCTCTCCGGGTTCGCCGGATAGAGGGCATGGATCGGGTTGAGACCAATAAACGACCCGCCGCGGCGGGCGATTTCCGGCAGCATGGCGCGCAGATCGCCAAAATCGCCGATCCCCCAGTTTTTCTCCGAACGCAGGGTATACAGCTGCACGCAGGTGCCCCACAGCTTTTTCCCCTCTTTCAGCGGCTGCGGCTCATAGCAGCGGGCCGGGGCGACGATGGTCCGGCAGTGCCAGCGCTCCCCCTCCTGGGTGAGCGTCAGGGAGTGATACCCCTCCGGCAGTTTGGCCGGCAGCGGTAGCGTCTCGCCGCCGCGGGTTTTACCCTGATACTGCTTACCGTCCTCAGTGGTCAGGATCCACTGATACTCACCGCGTCCTGCCACCGGCAGCGACATTTTTTTGCCGTGGGTGAAGATCTTCACGTTCGGCAGCGGGTTAACCGCCACTTTCGTGGCGGCGGTTGAGCGATGCATCGCATCCAGTAGACGCTGTTTGGTGACAGCCGCGATAGACTGCGGCTTGCCGTGCGCGTTGATATAGCTGGGGCTGATGCCCGCCGCCAGCGCGGCATTATCGAGGCGTTTACTCTCCATAGGCCTTCCTTTAGCGTTTCGCCTGCCAGATACGTTGCTGATAATCGCGGATCGAGCGGTCGGAGCTGAACATGCCGCAGCGCGCGGTGTTGAGAATTGTCGCGCGGGTCCAGGCCTCCTGGTCGCGATACAGCTCGTCTACCCGTTTTTGCGCCGCCACGTAGGCTTCGAAATCGGCCAGCACCAGATACGGGTCGCCGCCCTGCAGCAGGCTGTGCAGCATCTGGTCGAAGGCATGCTTGTCGCCGTTGCTATAGGTGCCGTTCTCCAGCTCCTTAAGCACCGCATCAAGCAGTTTATCTTTTTTACGCCATTTCAGCGGTTCGTAGCCTTTCGCTTTCAGGGCTTTCACTTCTTCTACCGTGTGGCCGAAGATAAAGATGTTCTCTTCACCGACCTGCTCGGCGATTTCCACGTTGGCGCCATCCAGCGTCCCGACGGTCAGCGCGCCATTCAGCGCCAGTTTCATGTTGCCGGTACCAGAGGCTTCTTTGCCCGCGGTGGAGATCTGCTCGGAGATATCTGCCGCCGGGATCAGTTTTTCCGCAGCCGAAACACAGTAGTCCGGCAGGAAAACCACTTTCAGCTTATCGCCGACTTTCGGGTCGTTGTTGATCGCTTCCGCTACCTTGTTGATGGCGAAAATAATGTTCTTCGCCAGATAGTAGCCCGGCGCCGCTTTCGCGCCGAACAGGAAGACGCGCGGTACGCGATCGGCCTGCGGGTTTTCGCGGATCTCTTTGTACAGCGCAAGGATATGCAGCAGGTTGAGGTGCTGACGCTTGTACTCGTGCAGACGTTTGATCTGAATGTCGAAAATCGCCTGCGGGTTGATCTCAATCCCGGTACGCTGCTTCACAAACTCGGCCAGATGAACTTTGTTGGCCTGCTTAATATCGCGATAGGTCTGACGAAACGCCGCATCGTCAGCATATTTTTCCAGGTTGATCAGCTGGTCGAGGTCATTGGCCCACTCTTTTTTCAGCGTCTCATCCAGCAGCGTGGCCAGCGCCGGGTTGCACTGCTTGATCCAGCGGCGCGGCGTGATGCCGTTGGTCACGTTATGGAATTTGTTCGGCCACAGCTGGTTATATTCCGGGAACAGATCTTTTACCACCAGGTCCGAGTGCAGCGCCGCTACGCCGTTGACGGCAAAACCGCCCACCACGCACATGTTGGCCATCCGCACCTGCTTGTTATGCACCACCGCCAGTTTCGCCCAGACCTGCTTATCGCCCGGCCAGGTTTTGTCCACCAGCAGTTTAAAGCGGTCGTTAATCTGTTTAATGATCTGCATATGGCGCGGCAGCAGCGCTTTCACCAGCTTCTCATCCCAGCACTCCAGCGCTTCCGGCATCAGGGTATGGTTGGTGTAAGCAAAGGTTTTGCTGGTGATCGCCCAGGCGTCATCCCAGCTCAACTGGTGCTCGTCGATCAGCACGCGCAGCAGCTCCGGGATGGCGATGGTCGGGTGCGTATCGTTCAGCTGGATCACTTCGTAATCCGCCAGCTCGGCCAGCTTGCGGCCTGCCAGATGATGACGACGCAGGATATCGGCCACTGAGCAAGCGCACTGGAAGTACTGCTGCATCAGGCGCAGTTTTTTACCGGCCTGATGGTTGTCGTTCGGGTACAGCACCTTGGTCAGTTTTTCCGCGTCGATGCCCTGCTGCTCGGCGCGCAGGAAATCGCCGTCGTTGAATTTGGTCAGGTTAAACGGATGAGCATGTTTGGCCTGCCACAGACGCAGCGGCTGGGCGACGTTGTTGCGATAGCCTAGCACCGGCAGGTCCCAGGCTTCGCCGGTAATGACGAACGCCGGCTGCCACTCGCCGTTTTTACTGACTTTGCCGCCGATACCGACCTGGACATCCAGCGCGTCGTTATGGCGGAACCACGGGTAGCTGCTGCGGCCCCAGTCGTCCGGAGCTTCCTTCTGCTGGCCGTCGTCAAAGGACTGGCGGAACAGACCATACTGGTAATTGAGGCCGTAACCGGTCGCCGACTGCCCCACGGTCGCCATGGAGTCGAGGAAGCAGGCTGCCAGACGGCCCAGGCCGCCGTTACCCAGCGCCGGGTCGGTCTCTTCTTCCAGCAGATCGGTGAGGTTAACGTCATAGCCTTTCAGCGCGTCGCTCACGCCCTCGTACCAGCCCAGGTTGAGCAGGTTGTTGCCGGTCAGGCGGCCAATCAGAAACTCCATCGAGATGTAGTTAACGTGACGCTGTCCTTGCGCTGGTTTTGCCACCGGCTGCGCCGACAGAAGTTCCGCCAGCGCTCCGCTGACGGCGCGCCACCATTGACGCTGCGTCATCTCGGAAGCGGACTGTAAACCAAAACGCTGCCACTGACGCGTCAGTGCAGCCTGAAACTGAGCTTTGTTAAATGAAGTCTGTGACATAATGAGATCCGGGTCCTTTACTAAAACGATGGCGCTAGTGTGCCGACCTCCCGATTCATCGTCCTCATCCCGACGGGGATTAGACAGGGAGGAGTGCCGGGGATGAGCGAAAAGTGTGATCCTGACCACTATAGTGTGGGTGAGAAGGCCAAAATATGCTGTAAAAATCACCGCAGTATGACAGTCGAGATGCCATTTCTGCCGACCAAAAATTTGTTACAGGCCAATACGCGGCAAAAATTTTCCCGCCCTTCGCAGGGTTATTAAAAAAATAAATAGAGACCTCCGGGAAAATAAGCACATTTCATCACATTAACCCGCAAAAAAGATTACTTCTAAGAAATCACTGACAATAATTTAATAAAAACAAACAACTACTTCAGACATAAATTTAATCTCTCCCCGCTCCGCTCACCACCGGCTAAAAACCGCTGACGACGAGTCTTGCCTGCGATTTTCCCCCATTCGCAACCAATGTCGAAATTTGTGACATAGAGCAAATTCAAGAGCATAAACTTCGGACATAACTTGCAATAAATTTCATAATCACCGACCTTATTAGATATTAATTACGAAGCGCAAAAAAAATCGCAACCTCTCTCTTGCACAGCGAAATGTAGAACTATGTTGATTCCGTCCAAATTAAGTCGTCCGGTCCGCCTTGAACACACCGTGGTTCGTGAGCGTTTACTGGCGAAACTTTCCGGCGCGAACAATTATCGTCTCGTGCTGATCACCAGTCCTGCCGGGTACGGTAAAACAACGCTCATTTCTCAGTGGGCCGCAGGTAAAAACGATCTTGGGTGGTTTTCGCTGGACGAAGGCGACAACCAGCAGGAGCGTTTTGCCAGTTATCTGATCGCGGCGATCCAGCAGGCCACCGGCAACCACTGCGCGGCCAGTGAAGCGATGGTGCAAAAGCGCCAGTACGCCAGCCTCTCCTCTCTTTTTGCGCAGCTGTTTATTGAACTCGCCGACTGGCAGCGCCCGCTGTACCTCGTCATTGATGATTACCATCTGATCAATAATCCGGTGATCCATGACGCGATGCGCTTTTTCCTCCGCCATCAGCCGGAGAATATGACCCTCGTGGTCCTGTCGCGGAACCTGCCGCAGCTGGGGATTGCCAACCTGCGCGTCCGCGATCAGCTGCTGGAGATTGGCAGCCAGCAGCTGGCCTTTACCCACCAGGAAGCGAAACAATTTTTCGACTGCCGTCTGACGTCGCCTATCGAAGCCGACGACAGCAGCCGGCTGTGCGACGACGTCGCCGGGTGGGCCACCGCGCTGCAGCTCATTGCCCTCTCCGCCCGCCAGAATAACTCCTCCGCCCAACACTCCGCCCGCCGACTCGCCGGGATTAACGCCAGCCATCTGTCGGATTATCTGGTGGATGAAGTGCTGGATAACGTCGACGCCCGCACGCGCAACTTTTTGCTGAAGAGTTCGCTGCTGCGCTCAATGAACGACGCGTTAATCGTTCGCGTCACCGGCGAAGAGAATGGCCAGATGCAGCTGGAGGAGATCGAACGTCAGGGGCTGTTCCTGCAGCGGATGGATGATTCCGGCGAATGGTTCCGCTATCACCCGCTGTTTGGCAGTTTCCTGCGCCAGCGCTGTCAGTGGGAGCTGGCGGTTGAACTGCCGGAGATCCACCGCGCCGCGGCGGAGAGCTGGATGGCGCAAGGCTTCCCCAGCGAGGCTATCCACCATGCGCTGGCGGCCGGCGATGCCAAAATGCTGCGCGATATCTTGCTCAATCACGCCTGGGGCATGTTTAACCATAGCGAACTGGGTCTGCTGGAGCAGTCGCTGTCGGCGCTGCCCTGGTCAAATCTGCTGGAAAATCCACGCCTGATCCTGCTGCAGGCCTGGCTGATGCAGAGCCAGCATCGCTACAGCGAAGTCAACACCCTGCTGGCGCGCGCCGAGCAGGAGATGAGCGTCGAAATGGATACCGCGATGCATGGCGATTTCAACGCCCTGCGCGCGCAGGTGGCGATTAACGACGGCGACCAGGACGAGGCGGAACGTCTGTCGATGGTGGCCCTGGAAGAGCTGCCGCTGGCCAACTATTACAGCCGCATCGTCGCCACCTCGGTACATGGCGAAGTCCTCCACTGTAAGGGTAAACTGACCAAATCTCTCGCCGTGATGCAGCAGACCGAACAGATGGCCCGCCGTCACGACGTGTGGCATTACGCCCTGTGGAGCATCATTCAGCAAAGCGAAATTCTGTTCGCCCAGGGCTTCCTGCAGGCCGCCTGGGAGAGCCAGGAGAAAGCCTTCCAGCTGGTACGCGAACAGCATCTTGAGCAGCTGCCGATGCATGAGTTCCTGTTGCGCATCCGCTCTCAGCTGCTGTGGGCATGGGCGCGCCTCGACGAAGCTGAAGCCTGCGCCCGTCAGGGGATGGAGGTCCTCTCAACTTATCAACCACAGCAGCAGCTACAGTGCCTGGCGCTCATGGTGCAATGCTCGCTGGCGCGCGGCGATCTGGATAATGCCCGCAGCCACCTGAACCGACTGGAGAACCTGCTCGGTAATGGTCACTATCACAGCGACTGGGTCTCCAACGCCGACAAGGTGCGGGTGATCTACTGGCAGATGACCGGCGATAAAACCGCGGCGGCCAACTGGCTGCGCCAGACGCCGAAGCCGGAATTCGCCAATAACCACTTCCTGCAGAGCCAATGGCGCAATATTGCCCGCGCGCAGATCCTGCTGGGCGATTTCGAACCCGCGGAAATGGTGCTGGAAGAGCTGAACGAAAATGCGCGTTCGCTGCGTTTGATGAGCGATCTCAACCGCAACCTGCTGCTGCTCAACCAGCTGTACTGGCAGGCAGGACGCAAGAGCGAAGCGCAGAAAGCCCTGCTGGAAGCCCTGACGCTCGCCAACCGCACCGGCTTTATCAACCACTTTGTGATTGAAGGCGAGGCGATGGCCCAGCAGCTGCGCCAGCTGATCCAGCTGAACACCCTGCCGGAGCTGGAGCAACACCGCGCCCAGCGTATTCTGCGCGACATTAACCAACATCATCGCCACAAATTCGCCCACTTTGACGAAGGGTTCGTCGAGCGGCTGCTGAATCACCCGGAGGTGCCGGAGCTTATCCGCACCAGCCCGCTGACCCAGCGCGAATGGCAGGTGCTTGGCTTAATCTATTCCGGCTACAGCAACGAGCAGATTGCCGGCGAGCTTGACGTGGCGGCCACCACCATCAAGACCCACATTCGCAATCTGTATCAGAAACTGGGCGTCGCCCACCGTCAGGACGCGGTGCAGCATGCCCAGCAGTTGCTTAAGATGATGGGATACGGCGTCTGACGACGCCGTTGCCGTTTAGCACAGCTCGAGCTGGAGGTTGTTATCGGTAATGACCTTCAGCACGCCCGCCGGGGGCAGCACGTCGGTATAGACCGCATCGACCATGCTGATGCTTCCCATGTTGACCATCGCGTTACGGCCAAACTTAGTATGGTCCACCACCAGCATCACGTGGCGTGAATTCTCAATGATCGCGCGCTTGGTGCGCACTTCATGATAATCAAACTCCAGCAGCGAGCCATCGCTGTCGACGCCGCTGATGCCGAGAATGCCGAAGTCGAGACGGAACTGCGAGATAAAATCGAGGGTAGCTTCTCCGATGATCCCGCCGTCGCGGCTGCGCAGTTCGCCGCCGGCAAGAATAATGCGGAAGTCCTCTTTCACCATCAGCGTGTTGGCGACGTTAAGGTTATTGGTCACAATCCGCAGATCGTTGTGATCGAGCAGGGCGTGCGCCACCGCTTCCGGCGTGGTGCCGATATCGATAAACAGCGTCGCCCCGTCCGGGATCTCGCTGGCCACCCGCCGGGCGATACGCTCTTTCTCCGCCGTCTGGGTCGCTTTGCGATCGTGCCAGGAGGTGTTCACCGAGCTGGAGGGCAGCGCCGCGCCGCCGTGGTGGCGGAGGATCATTTTCTGTTCGGCTAAATCGTTCAGGTCGCGGCGGATGGTCTGCGGGCTGACCGCAAACTGCTCAACCAGCTCTTCCGTGCTGACGTAACCCTGTTTTTTTACCAGCTCGATAATGGCGTCATGACGTTGTGTTTGTTTCATGAAATATCCCTGGAAAAATGTCGCCTACCCGACCCCTGTCGGTAAGTCTTTATGCGCGTTTTCGCCCATGCAAGGTATCGACAAACGCCATCGCCAGACCGGTCGCCAGACCAGCCACGTGCGCGCCGTTGGCGATCGCCATGCCGAAAACATCAAACCAGCCAGCAATTAACCACACTAAAGAGAAGAGTATTAACCCGCGCTGCAGATAAATACCGCTCTGCGGATCGCGCTCGCCCCGCAGCCAGACATAGCCCATCAGCGCGTAGACCACGCCCGACAGGCCGCCAAACCACGGGCCGCTAAACTGGTGCTGCACAAAGCCGCTCAGTAGGGCGCTGATGACGGTGATCACCACCAGCTTGCCGCTGCCGATGCGCTTTTCCACCGCGCCGCCGAGATACCACCACCATAGCAGGTTGAAGAGAATATGCATCAGCGAGAAATGCATGAAAGCATGGCTGAAATAGCGCCAGGCTTCGAACTGCAGCGAAGGATCGTAGGGCCAGGCCAGCCAAATCATCACCGGCTGATCGCCCACCAGATTTTGCAGGATGAACACCGCGATGCAGATTAGCAGAATCGCCCAGGTGAACGGGCCGGCGTTATGCCGCAGCGTGGCAAAGAAAGGAAAGCGCTGATAGCGCAACCCGCTATTGGTCTGTCCGGACTGCCAGCTCGCCGCCAGATAGCGCGGGTCCGCCGGGTTTTCGAGAAAACGCGCCAGCTCAGCCCTGACGCGCCCGGCCTGGCTCTCATCAGCCAACCAGACGTCGCTCTGGGTGTGCTGCTGGATAGTCAGGATAATCCCCTGCGTCGCCATATAATCGACAAACGCCTGGGCCACGCGCGGGTTGGCAAAAGAGGTAATCATTAACATGCAGCGAATCGCTTATTCCACACAAAGGGAGATAGTATACCTGCCAGTCGTTAAAACGTCCCGTGCGCCACTTCCGCCGGGAAATGGCGATGCCAGGCGTCGAACCCGCCGTCAACGCTGTAGACCTTATCAAACCCCTGCTGCAGCAGATATTGCGCGGCGCCCTTGCTGCTGTTGCCGTGATAGCACATCACCATCACCGCCGTGTCAAAGTCGTGGTCACGCATAAACGCGCCCAGCGTATCGTTGGTCAGATGAAACGCGCCCGGCGTATGGCCCATCGCATAGCTTTGCGGATCGCGGATATCGACCAAAACCGCCGTCTGCTGATGCAGTTTCTGGTGCGCTTCTTCAACGTTGATACATTCAAACTGTTCCATGGTTCTCTTCTCTTACTCGTCATGACGGGCGATGGCCGGCCCAATTTTACCCTGTAGTGTACCGTCAGGCGGTAAAGAAACGCCAATATGTTACACCCATCACTCCAAAATGTTTTTTTGATGTTACCAAAAGCGCGTTTGTTTGCTATAGTGAGCGATATCGAGCATTTGTGAGCTTAAACGAAAGTGTGAGAGGGTAAGAACGTGGAAACCAAAGATCTGATTGTGATAGGCGGAGGCATCAACGGTGCCGGTATCGCGGCAGATGCCGCCGGGCGTGGTTTATCCGTACTGATGCTGGAAGCGCGCGATCTCGCCTGCGCCACCTCCAGCGCCAGTTCCAAACTGATCCACGGCGGGCTACGCTACCTCGAACACTATGAGTTCCGCCTGGTCAGCGAAGCGCTGGCCGAACGCGAAGTGCTGTTAAAAATGGCCCCGCATATCGCCTTCCCGATGCGCTTTCGTCTCCCGCATCGCCCGCATCTGCGTCCGGCATGGATGATCCGTATCGGCTTATTTATGTACGATCATCTGGGCAAACGCACCAGCCTGCCGGGATCCACCGGCTTGCGTTTTGGCGCAGAGTCGGTACTTAAGCCGGAAATTGTGCGCGGTTTCGAATATTCCGACTGCTGGGTCGACGATGCCCGCCTGGTGCTGGCCAACGCGCAGATGGTCGTCCGCAAAGGCGGCGAAGTACGCACCCGCACTCGCGCCATCTCGGCAAAACGAGAGAATGGCCTGTGGGTGGTGGAAGCGGAAGATATTGATAGCGGCGAGAAGTTTACCTGGAAGGCGCGCGGTCTGGTTAATGCCACCGGTCCATGGGTCAAACAGTTCTTCGACGAAGGGATGCATCTGCGCTCGCCTTACGGTATCCGCCTGATTAAGGGCAGCCACATCGTGGTGCCGCGGGTACATACCCAGAAGCAGGCCTACATTCTGCAAAACGAAGATAAACGTATTGTGTTTGTTATCCCGTGGATGGATGAGTTCTCCATCATCGGCACGACGGACGTCGAGTATAAGGGCGATCCGAAAGCGGTGGCCATTGATGATAAAGAGATTAACTACCTGCTGAACGTCTATAACGCGCACTTTAAAAAGACCCTCAGCCGGGACGATATCGTCTGGACCTACTCCGGCGTCCGTCCGCTGTGCGACGACGAGTCGGATTCGCCGCAGGCGATCACCCGCGACTACACGCTGGATATTCACGATGAGAACGGCCAGGCGCCGCTGCTCTCCGTCTTCGGCGGGAAGCTGACCACCTATCGCAAACTGGCCGAGCACGCGCTGGAAAAACTGACCCCGTATTACAAAGGGATCGGCCCGGCATGGACCAAAACCGCGGTGCTCCCCGGCGGCGATATCGGCGGCGACCGCGACGACTACGCGGCAAAACTGCGCCGTCGCTTCCCGTTCATCAGCGAATCACTGGCCCGCCATTATGCCCGCACCTACGGGAGCAACAGCGAGTGGATCCTGAAGGAAGCCAGCGCCCTGAGCGATCTGGGAGAAGATTTTGGCCATGAGTTTTATGAAGCCGAGCTGAAGTATCTGGTTGAGCATGAATGGGTGCGCAGCCTGGATGACGCCATCTGGCGCCGTACCAAACAGGGCATGTGGCTGAATGGCGAGCAGCAGGCGCGCATCAGCGAATGGCTGGCGCAGCATGCGGGAAAGTCTGAGCTGTCGTTAGCGTCGTAACGCTGCCCGGCGGAAACGCCTGAGGCCAGGTTCAACCGCAATAATGAAACAACGGGGCCAAATGGCCCCGATGTGTTGCGTTGACTGGCTTACAGCCTTACCGGGTCGATATGCCAGATATATTTCGCGTACTCCTGGATCGTCCGGTCGGAAGAGAAGTAGCCCATGTTGGCAATATTCAGCATCGCCTTATAGGCCCACTCTTCCGGATGTTGATACAGCTCGTCGACGCGATCCTGGCAGTCCACATAGCTGCGATAGTCCGCCAGCACCTGGTAGTGGTCGCCAAAGTTAATCAGCGAATCCAGCAGGTCGCGGTAGCGCCCCGGTTCCGACGGGCTGAAAACGCCGGTACCGATCTGCGTCAGCGCCTGGTGAAGCTCTTCATCCTGCTCGTAGTATTCGCGCGGTTTATAGCCGCTGCGACGCAGCTCCTCCACCTCTTCCGCGGTGTTACCGAAGATAAAGATATTCTCTTCGCCCACGTGCTCCTGCATCTCCACGTTCGCCCCGTCGAGGGTGCCGATAGTCAGCGCGCCGTTAAGGGCAAACTTCATATTACTGGTGCCGGAAGCTTCCGTGCCTGCGAGGGAGATCTGTTCCGACAGGTCTGCTGCCGGAATGATCAGCTGCGCCAGGCTGACGCTGTAGTTGGGGATAAAGACCACCTTCAGCTTGTCGCCAATCTGCGGATCGTTATTGATCACCGCTGCCACATCGTTGATCAGGTGAATAATATGCTTGGCCATGTAGTAGGCTGAAGCCGCCTTACCGGCGAAAATATTCACCCGCGGCACCCACTCGGCCTGCGGATCGGCTTTGATCCGGTTATAGCGGGTAATAACGTGCAGCACATTCATCAGCTGGCGTTTGTACTCGTGAATGCGTTTTATCTGCACATCAAACAGCGCCTTCGGATTCACCACCACATTGAGCTGCTGCGCAATATAGCTGGCCAGCCGCTGTTTGTTTTCCAGTTTAGCCTGACGCACTGCCTGGTTGACCGTCGGATAGTCGATATGCTGCTTCAGCTCGTCAAGCTGGCTCAGATCGGTCCGCCAGGTGCGGCCGATATGCTCATCCAGCACTTTCGACAGCGGCGGGTTGGCCAGCGCCAGCCAGCGGCGCGGCGTGACGCCGTTGGTCACGTTGGTAAAGCGCATCGGGAAAATTTTAGCGAATTCGGCAAACAGCGACTCCACCATCAACCGGGAATGGAGCTCCGACACCCCATTGACCTTGTGGCTGACCACCACCGCCAGCCAGGCCATCCGCACGCGACGGCCGTTGGACTCGTCAATGATCGAGGTACGGCTGAGCAGCGCGGTATCGTTGGGATACTGCTCCTGCAGAGTCTTGAGAAAGTAGTCGTTAATCTCAAAGATAATCTGCAGATGGCGCGGGAGAATTTTACCCAGCATATCCACCGGCCAGGTCTCGAGCGCTTCGCTCATCAGGGTATGGTTAGTATAGGAGAAGACCTGGCAGGTCACCTCGAACGCCTCGTCCCAGCTGAATTTATGCTCATCGATAAGCAGGCGCATCAGCTCCGGTATCGATAGCACCGGGTGGGTATCATTCAGGTGAATGGCAATCTTGTCCGCCAGGTTGTCATAGGTCTTATGCAACATGTAATGGCGGCTCAGGATATCCTGCACCGTGGCCGAGACGAGGAAATACTCCTGGCGCAGGCGCAGCTCGCGGCCGGAGTAGGTTGAGTCGTCCGGATAGAGCACGCGGGAGACGTTTTCGGAGTGGTTCTTATCCTCTACCGCGGCGAAATAGTCACCCTGGTTGAACTTACCGAGGTTTATTTCGCTACTGGCCTGTGCGCTCCACAGACGCAGCGTGTTGGTGGCGTCAGTGTCAAAGCCGGGGATAATCTGGTCGTAGGCTTCAGCGATGATCTCTTCCGTCTCAATCCAACGGGTTTTCTTCCCCTCCTGCTGAATGCGGCCGCCGAAGCGCACTTTATAGCGGGTATTGTGGCGCTCAAACTCCCACGGGTTACCGTACTCCAGCCAATAGTCAGGGGACTCTTTTTGCCGGCCATCGACGATATTCTGTTTAAACATCCCGTAGTCGTAGCGGATCCCATAGCCGCGTCCCGGCAGGCCTAGCGCCGCCAGGGAGTCAAGGAAGCAGGCCGCCAGGCGGCCCAGACCGCCGTTGCCAAGCCCGGGGTCGTTCTCTTCATCGATCAGCTCTTCGAGATCGAGCCCCATCTCCGCCAGCGCGCTGCTCACATCGTCATAGATGCCGAGCGACAGCAGGGCATTCGAGAGGGTACGGCCGATCAGGAACTCCATCGACAGATAGTATACCTGGCGCACTTCCTGCGAGAGCTGCGCGCGGTTGGAGCGCAACCAGCGCTCCACCATGCGATCGCGAACGGCAAACAGCGTGGCGTTAAGCCATTCATGCTTGTTGGCGATGGCCGGATCTTTGCCGATGATAAACATCAGCTTATAGGCAATAGAATGCTTTAACGCCTCAACGCTCAGCGTCGGTGATGCATAGCTAAAGGGTACATTCATAACAATGACTCCAGTGGTTACATCAAGCGTTGATAAAGTTCGCGATAGGAGTTCGCGGCAACCTGCCAGCTAAAATCCATATTCATCGCCTGACGCTGCACATAGCGCCAGAGCGATGGGCGCGACCAGAGGACAAAGGCGCGACGAATAGCGCGCAGCAATGACAGCGCATTGCTGTCCTCAAAGACAAAACCTGTCGCCAGACCATCGGCAAGGTTCTCCAGCGAACTGTCTGAGACCGTGTCCGCCAGACCGCCGGTGCGGCGCACCAGCGGCAGCGTACCGTACTTCAGACCGTACAGCTGGGTCAGGCCGCAGGGTTCAAAGCGGCTCGGGACCAGAATGACGTCGGCGCCCCCCATAATGCGGTGGGAGAAGGCCTCATGGTAGCCAATCTGCACGCCCACTTTGCCTGGATGTTCGGCGGCGGCGGCGAGGAACCCTTCCTGCAGCACCGGATCGCCGGCGCCCAGCAGCGCCAGCTGGCCGCCCTGCTCAAGCAGGCCCGGCAGCGCTTCGAGCACCAGATCCAGCCCTTTCTGGCTGGTGAGACGGCTGACGACAGCAAACAGCGGCGCTTTATCATCGACCTTCAGGCCCATGGCGATCTGCAGCTGACGCTTGTTCTCCGCCTTCTCCTCCAGCGTGTCGCGATCGTAGCGCATCGGCAGCAGGAGGTCGTTTTGCGGGCTCCAGATACCGTCGTCAACGCCGTTGAGAATTCCCGACAGCCGTCCTTCATGATGGCGCTGACGCAGCAGCCCCTCCATGCCGTAGGCGTACTGCGGCTCGGTGATCTCGCGCGCGTAGGTCGGGCTCACCGCCGTAATATGATCGGCGTAGTAAAGACCGGCCTTCAGAAACGAGATCTGGCCGTTAAACTCGAGGCCATGCATGTTGTAAAACGACCACGGCAGTTCGATATCATTCATATGCCAGGAGTAAAACATCCCCTGGTACGCCAGGTTATGCACGGTAAAGACCGATTTAGCCGGGCGGCCGCGCGCCGCCAGGTAGGCCGGCGTCAGGCCGGCGTGCCAGTCGTGGGCATGGACCACATCCGGTCGCCAGAATGGATCCAGTCCGCTGGCCATTTCGCTTCCCACCCAGCCCAGTAGCGCAAAGCGCAGAACGTTGTCGGTATAAGCGTGCTGGTTGGTATCGTGGTAAGGGCTCCCCGGCCGGTCATAGAGATGCGGGGCGTCTATCAGATAGATCCCCACGCCGTTAAAGTGGCCGTACAGCAGCGTGATCCGCCCGGCGAACGTATCCCGGCGGGTCACCACCTGGGCATCCACCACGCCGCGGCGGATATCAGGAAACGCCGGCAACAGCACACGCGTATCGATACCCTCCGCGATTTGCGCCGCCGGCAGCGCGCCGATGACGTCCGCCAGACCGCCCGTCTTTAACAGCGGGAACATCTCAGAACATACATGTAAGACCTGCATTAGCGCTCCTGTTTGTGCCCCAATTTCCGCAGCATGTCGCGGGTCACCAGCACGATACCTTCCTCTGAGCGATAGAAGCGGCGTGCATCCTCTTCCGCGTTCTCACCAATCACCATACCTTCCGGGATGACGCAGGCGCGGTCAATCACGCAGCGACGCAGGCGGCATGAGCGCCCCACCCAGACATCTGGCAACAAGACTGCCGAATCAATGTTACAGAATGAGTTCACCCGCACGCGCGGGAACAGCACCGACTGCACCACCACCGACCCGGAGATAATGCACCCCCCGGAAACCAGCGAGTTCAGGGTCATGCCGTGGCTACCGGAGCGGTCCTGCACGAACTTCGCCGGCGGCAGCGATTCCATATGGGTACGGATCGGCCAGTTCTGGTCGTACATATCCAGCTCCGGCGTGACTGACGCCAGATCGAGGTTGGCCTTCCAGTAGGCTTCCAGCGTCCCCACGTCGCGCCAGTACGGCTCGGCGTTCGGGTCGGACTGCACGCAGGAGAGCGGGAAAGGATGTGCATAAGCCATGCCAGCTTCAGTGATCTTCGGAATGATGTCTTTGCCGAAATCATGGCTGGAGTTCTCGTTGCGATCGTCTTCTTCCAGCAGCTCATAAAGATAGGCGGCGTCAAAGACATAAATGCCCATGCTGGCCAGCGATTTGGTCGGGTCGGTCGGCATCGCCGGCGGGTTGGCGGGTTTCTCGACAAACTCAATGATCTTTTCGTTTTCGTCGACCGCCATGACGCCGAAGGCGGATGCCTCTTCAATGGGCACCGGCATGCAGGCCACGGTGCAACGCGCCCCTTTTTCGACATGGTCGATCAGCATGCGCGAGTAGTCCTGCTTATAAATATGGTCGCCCGCGAGGATCACCACGTACTCGGCCTTGTAGCGGCTGATGATATCCAGGTTCTGCGTCACCGCATCCGCCGTGCCGCGATACCAGTTTTCGCCGTGTACGCGCTGTTGAGCCGGCAGCAGATCGACAAACTCGTTCATCTCTTCGCTGAAGAAAGACCAGCCGCGCTGGATGTGCTGCACCAGCGTATGCGACTGATACTGGGTAATAACGCCGATGCGGCGGATCCCTGAGTTAATGCAGTTAGATAATGCGAAATCGATAATACGGAACTTGCCGCCGAAGTGAACGGCAGGTTTCGCACGCTTAATGGTGAGATCCTTAAGCCGGGTGCCACGGCCGCCCGCGAGGATCAACGCCACGGATTTGATGGGTAATTGACGCGCCAGCATCAGCGGATCGTTTTTTTCAAGCCTAACCATGATTAACTCCTTTTTACACCCCCGCTTTCCTGCTCATCCCGCCGCGCCGCCGCCACGGGTTTACCGGAAGCTTCAGGGCTTACGACCTTTGAAATACGCACACTCCGTGCGCGGGCCCATGCCAGACAGCCATGATGACCGGATTATCCTCTCCGGCGAATGGAGGAACGGCGCGCCATTCCCCCTCGGGTAAAACCATATCGACCACCTCTGCGGTGGCGTTCAGCGTGAGCAGCCAGCGATCCGACAACTGGATTTGCATACACGCTGCCCCCTGCTGCCACTCCCCGGCAGTCAGCGGCTGGGCATTGCGATTAAGCCAACGGACGCTACCATCCCCCTCCTGCCACCAGCGGTTGCGGGTGAGCGCCGGAATGCGCCGGCGCAGGTGGATCAGCGCCGCGGTAAAGGCGGTTAATCCCGGGTTCGCCTGGCGCCAGTCCAGCCACGTCAGGGCATTGTCCTGGCAGTAAGCATTATTGTTGCCGTGCTGGCTGTGGCCTTGCTCATCGCCCGCCAGCAGCATCGGCGTCCCCTGAGCCAGCAGCAGCGTCGTCAGCAGCGCATGCACGCTGGCGCGTCGCCGTTCAATCACCGCAAAATTAGCTTCTAATCCTTCTATACCATGATTGTTGCTGTAGTTATTGTTAGTCCCATCGCGATTCTCCTCCCCGTTTGCCTCATTGTGTTTCTGATTGAAACAAACGCAGTCGCGCAGCGTGAAGCCATCGTGGGCCGTCACCAGGTTGACCGTCGCCGATGGCGGCTTGCCATCACGGGCAAAGAGATCGCTGGAGGCCGCGAAGCGTTGCGCGAAATCCCCCAGGGAGACGTTTTGCTGCAGCCAGAAGCGGCGGGCGCTATCGCGAAAATGGTCGTTCCACTCGGCGAACAGCGGGGGAAAATTGCCCACCTGGTAGCCCCCCGGGCCGATATCCCAGGGTTCGGCGATCAGTTTCACCTGCGACAGCACGCTGTCGTGGCGGATAGCCTCGAACAGTGGCGCATCCTGGCGGAATTCCGGTGTCCGCCCCATCACTGAGGCGAGATCGAAGCGAAAACCGTCGACATGGCACTCATCCACCCAGAAGCGCAAACACTGGCGCGCCAGTTCCACTACCCCCGGGTGGCTGAGATTGAGCGTATTCCCGCACCCGGTCCAGTTGTGATAATCACCATCTTCCCTTACCCAATAATAGCTACGGTTGTCGATTCCGCGCAGGGAGACGGTGGGACCTTCAAGATCGATTTCCGCGCTATGGTTGAGCACGATATCCAGTATCACTTCGATACCGGCGGCGTGCAGCGCCTTAACCGCATCGCGAAACTCATCCAGGGCGCGCGTCGGGTCGCTGGCATAGCGCGGATCCAGCGCGAACCATGCCAGCGGGTTGTAGCCCCAGTAGTTGCTCAACCCCATCCGCTGCAGTCGCGGCTCGCTGGCGAACTGCGCCACCGGCAACAGCTCAAGGGCGCTAATGCCCAGCGATTTGAAGTAAGCGATCATTACCGGGTGGCCCAGCGCCTTATAAGTTCCGCGAATGGCTTCCGGCAGCTGCGGATTAAGCAGGGTGAGCCCTTTCACGTGCGCTTCATAAATCACCGTTTCCCCCCACGGGGTACGCGGCGGTTGATCGCCCAGCCAGTCGTAATGCAGATCCACGACCTGCGATTTTGGCGCTATCGCGGCGCTGTCGCGATGATCCGGCTGCCACATTCCGCCGTGCAGGCGTTCGTCGTCCGGCAGCTCGCCTTCCACCCGGTGCGCGCAGGGATCGAGCAGCAGCTTGGCCGGGTTAAAGCGGTGTCCCTGCGCCGGATCCCAGGGACCATGCACCCGGTAGCCGTAACGCAGGCCCGGCCCGACGGCAGCCAGCCAGCCGTGCCAGATGTCGCCGCTGCGCGCCGGGAGATCGAAGCGTTGCTCGTTGCCCTGCTCGTCGAACACGCACAGCTCCACCCGCTCCGCGTGGGCGGAGAAGAGGGCGAAGTTCACCCCTTTGCCGTCATAGCTGGCGCCCAACGGCGCAGGTTTGCCTGCCGCGAGGTTGGTCATTGCGCCTCCCGGACCAGCCAGATCGTCGCCAGCGGCGGCAGGGTCAGGGACAGCGAATGTTCGCGACCGTGGCTGGGGATAGCATCGCTTTCCACCACGCCGCCGTTGCCCTGGTTGCTGCCGTGATAGTGCATTGAGTCGGTATTCAACGCCTCGCGCCAGCGGCCCGGCTGGTTGATGCCGAAGCGGTAGTCATGGCGCGGTACCGGCGTGAAGTTGCTGGCGACGATAATCTCGTTCCCGGCCCGGTCGCGGCGCACAAAGACAAACACCGAGCGCTCATGGTCGTCGACCACCAGCCATTCGAAGCCGTACGGGTCGAAATCCAGCTCGTGCAGCGCCTTATGGTGGCGATAGGTATGGTTCAGGTCGCGCACCAGCCGCTGAACGCCGTGGTGCCAGTTGTCGCCGCCCTCCAGCAGATGCCAGTCGAGGCTGCCGTCGTGGTTCCACTCGCGGCCCTGAGCGAACTCATTGCCCATAAACAGCAGCTTTTTCCCCGGGAAGGCGAACAGCCAGCCGTAGTAGGCGCGCAGGTTAGCGAACTTCTGCCAGGCATCCCCCGGCATGCGGTCGAGAATCGATTTTTTGCCGTGCACCACTTCATCGTGGGAGAGCGGCAGCACAAAGTTCTCGGTGTAGTTGTAGAGCATGCCGAAGGTCATTTTGTCGTGATGGTAGCGGCGATGCACCGGATCGAGCTTCATGTAATCCAGGGTGTCATGCATCCAGCCGAGGTTCCATTTGAACCAGAAACCGAGGCCGCCGCCGGCTGGCGGACGGGTTACCCCGGCGAAATCGGTGGACTCTTCCGCCATGGTGACCGCGCCCGGCGTCTGTTCGCCAAGGATGCGGTTGGTGTTGCGCAGAAACTCAATGGCTTCCAGATTTTCCCGGCCGCCGTATTCGTTAGGGATCCACTCCCCCGCCTTGCGGCTGTAGTCGCGATAGATCATCGAGGCCACCGCGTCGACGCGCAGCGCATCGATGCCGAAGCGTTCGATCCAGTACAGCGCGTTACCCACCAGGTAGTTGCTGACTTCCCGACGTCCGTAGTTGTAGATCAGGGTATTCCAGTCCTGGTGATATCCCTCGCGCGGATCGCTGTGCTCATACAGCGAAGTGCCGTCAAACGAGGCAAGGGCAAAATCATCCGCCGGAAAGTGGCCGGGCACCCAGTCAAGAATGACGTTCAGCCCGGCGGCGTGCGCGGCGTTGATAAAGTAACGGAAATCGTCACGAGTGCCGAAACGGCGGGTCGGTGCATAGAGGCCGGTAGGTTGATAGCCCCAGCTGCCGTCGAACGGGTGTTCGTTAACCGGCAGCAGCTCGAGATGGGTGAAGCCCATCCATTTCGCGTAGGGGACCAGCTGGTCGGCCAGCTCGCGGTAGCTCAGCCAGAAATTATTGTCGGTATGGCGGCGCCAGGAGCCGAGATGCACTTCATAGATAGAGATCGGGGCATCAAACTGGTTCGCCGCTCTGCGGTCCGCCGGCTGTTCCACTTTGGGCGGCAAGTCGCAGATAAGCGAGGCGCTTTCCGGACGCATTTGCGACTCAAAGGCATAAGGATCGGCTTTGACCCGCAGGTGGCCGTGGGCGTCAATCAGTTCGAATTTATACAGCTGGCCATTGTGCGCGCCGGGAACGAACAGCTCCCAGATCCCGGACTCTTTGCGGAATCGCATCGGGTGGCGTCGGCCGTCCCAGTAGTTAAACTGCCCCACCACCGAGACGCGGCGGGCGTTCGGCGCCCACACCGAGAAACGGGTGCCGGTAACGCCATCCATGGTGGCGGCATGCGCGCCCAGCGTTTCGTAAGGGCGCAGGTGGGTCCCTTCCGACAGCAGCCAGACGTCAAGATCCTGCAGCAGCGGACCAAAGCGATAAGGGTCATCAATCAGATTCTGCTGTCCGTGCCAGGTGACGGCCAGCTGATAGCGAAAGGCGTTTTTACGCCGCGGCAGAACGCCGCTGAAAAAACCACGCGAGTCGAGGCATTCGAGCTTGCCGACTTTGCGTCCGGTTTTTGGTTCAATAACCCACACATCGGTGGCATCGGGTAATAATGCGCGCACTTCCAGCCCGGCGTCGGTACGGTGCATGCCGAGCACGGAAAAAGGGTCCGCGAAATGACCGGCGATTAGCGCATTAATCACGTCTCTATCGATATGATTAGACATGCTTTCATCCTGTTGTAAGTGTCGCTCATTCCTGTAACTGGCGACTTTTTTGACCTGAACGGCGCAGCGCTTTTTGCATCCTTCTGCTCCGTCCCACCTTCAGGTAAGGAATTCCTTACTTAAAGCATAGCCAAGGCTGAGTTACCTCCGTGGGGAAAAATCTAACATCCGCGTTTACTCCTTGTATTACGCAAAAAAAAAGGGGGCTCGAAGACCCCCTTTCTGTTCATCCTGCGCTTACGCCAGCTGGCGAAGCATCCGGCGCAGCGGCTCGGCGGCGCCCCACAGCAGCTGGTCGCCAACGGTAAAGGCCGACAGGTATTCCGGTCCCATATTCAGTTTACGCAGGCGTCCGACAGGGGTGGTCAGGGTGCCAGTCACCGCGGCTGGGGTCAGCTCGCGCATGGTAATGTCGCGATCGTTCGGTACCACTTTGGCCCACGGGTTGTGCGCGGCCAGTAGCTCCTCAACGGTCGGGATAGAGACATCTTTTTTCAGCTTGATGGTGAACGCCTGGCTGTGGCAGCGCAGCGCGCCAACGCGGACGCACAGGCCGTCTACAGGGATAACGGACGAGGTGGCGAGGATCTTGTTGGTCTCCGCCTGGCCTTTCCACTCTTCGCGGCTCTGGCCGTTATCCAGTTGTTTGTCGATCCACGGGATCAGGCTGCCCGCCAGCGGAACGCCGAAGTTATCCACCGGCAGCTCGCCGCTGCGGGTCAGCGACGTCACTTTGCGCTCGATATCCAGAATGGCGGAAGCCGGGTCCGCCAGCTCTGTCGCGACGTGGTTGTGCAGCTGGCCCATCTGGCTCAGCAGTTCGCGCATATGACGCGCGCCGCCGCCGGAGGCCGCCTGGTATGTCGCCACGCTGACCCACTCCACCAGATCCTGGGCAAACAGGCCGCCGAGGGACATCAGCATCAGGCTGACGGTACAGTTGCCACCGACAAAGGTTTTTACGCCGTTGTTCAGGCCGGCGGTGATCACGTCCTGGTTAACCGGGTCGAGGATAATGATCGCATCGTCCTTCATGCGCAGCGAAGAGGCCGCGTCAATCCAGTAACCCTGCCAGCCGCTTTCGCGCAGCTTCGGGTAAATCTCGTTGGTGTAATCGCCGCCCTGGCACGTGACAATAATGTCCAGTGCCTTCAGCGCGTCCAGATCGAACGCATCCTGAAGCGTGCCACCGGTGCTACCGCCGAATGACGGCGCTGGCTGTCCCAGCTGGGAGGTAGAGAAGAACACCGGGCGAATGGCGTCGAAATCGCGCTCTTCAACCATGCGTTGCATGAGAACAGAGCCGACCATTCCGCGCCAGCCGATAAAACCAACATTTTTCATAACGTATTCCTGCGAGGTGTGTGCTGTTTGTGCCTGACCAGTTTCCAACTGGATTATCCCTCACCTTACAAAATGCAGCTAAAGTCGCAAGTGAAATTAATCAATGATTGCTGAACAATCAGAAAAGCAACTTATCCTGCGCATTGTCCACCGTCGCTGGTAGTCGTCAAAAGCGCAATGATTATCGGGGAAATCACCCAGGGAATGGAACATTTTCCGTTGCGATTTTATTGATCCTGATTATGGATTAAGCACGAAATCGGCTGATTTTCCCCTTGCCAAAAAGAAGCAACAAACCCAGGTGCAGCAAGGCTTGCCGAAGGATACGAGTATCGTCGTAGCGCTAATAAGGGCGAGGAGCCGGAAGAGAAAAGAGGGAAAAAGCGCGGCTTATTGCCGGGAAGCCAGGGTAAACGGCGTTACCCTGGCTTTTGGCCTCCCGCGAGCGGGTGACGAACAGACTTAGCTCAGAAGCTGGAAGGCAATCATGCCGACAATCGCCCCGGTGGTGCCGAGGATGGTTTCCATCATCGTCCAGGTTTTCAGCGTCTGGGCTTCGGTGGCGCCGGTAAATTTACCGAACAACCAGAAGCCGGCGTCGTTCACGTGGCTCACCACAATCGAGCCTCCGGCGATACAGATAGATAATGCCGCCATCTGCGCGCCGCTGTAGTTCAGCTGCTCAATCACCGGCATCACCAGGCCGACAGCCGTCAGGCACGCCACGGTGGCAGATCCCTGGATGATACGCACCGCCGCCGCCAGCACGAAGCAGGTAATGGCGATCGGCAGCCCCATGCCGGTCAGCGCTTCACCAAGCGCCGGGCCGACGCCGGAGTCAACCAGCACCTGCTTGAAGACGCCGCCAGCCCCGATCACCAGCAGGATAATTCCCGCCGGCTGCAGCGCATGGCCGCAGATCTCCATTACCCGGTCTTTCGCCATCCCCTGACGTACCGCCAGGCCGTAGATCGCCACCAGGCAGGCCACCAGGATCGCGGTGAACGGGTGACCGATAAATTCGAACCATTCGTAAGCGGTAGACCCCACCGGCACAAAGCGCGCGGCGATGGTTTTCAGGCCTACCAGCACCAGCGGTAGCAGGATCAGCGACAGGCTGAAGCCGAAGGAGGGCATTTTGCCTTCGCCGAGATGCGGCTCGGTCACGTCGTCAGGAATATGCAGCTCAACGTAGCGGCTGATGAAGTTGCCCCACAGCGGCCCGGCGATAATCATCCCCGGAATTGCCGCGCACAGGCCAATCAGGATCATCCAGCCAAAGTCGGCGTGCATTTGCGACGCCAGCAGCATCGGCGCCGGTCCCGGCAGCAGGAACGCTGCGGCGGCGGCCACCCCGGCAAACAGCGGGATCACCAGCTTCACGAGGTTAGTGCCGGTATGGCGCGCCATCGAGAAGGCGACGCTGATCAGTAGTACGATCGCCACTTCGAAAAACAGCGGCAGCGCGCAGATGAGGCCGGCGAGACCAATCGCATAGTGCGCGCGATTGTGGCCGAAGGATTTGAGCATCTTGACGGCAATCTGATCGACCGCCCCCGTTTCATGCAGGATCTTACCGAACATCGCGCCCAGCGCGACGACGATCGCCAGGAAGCCCAGCGTACCGCCCATCCCCTTCTCCATCGTCGCCGCGATTTTATCCAGCGGCATGCCGGAGAAGAGACCTGCACCAATAGAAACCACCATCAAAGCCACGAAGGCGTGCATCCGCGCCTTCATGACTAAAAACAGCAGCAGCAATACCGAGCCGACAGCTGTTAAAACAAGCGTTAAAGTACTCACTAGTGACTGCCTTTGTTGATCACCTCAATGGTGCTGGCCACCACGCCTTCCAGCGGCTGGTCGATATCGACGATAAGCACATCGCTCTCGTCGGCGCCTGGTTCCTGCAGCGTTTCAAACTGCGTCACCAACATTTGGGTTTTGAAGAAGTGCCCTTTACGCGCCTTCAGACGGTTTTCGATCACCTCGAAGTCGCCTTTCAGGTAGATGAAGGAGAGGTTCGGGTTGCCCTTGCGCAGAATGTCGCGATAGCTCTTCTTCAGCGCCGAGCAGACGATCAGCGACACCTTATTGGTACGCTGCATGGCAAACGCGGCGTCATTTAACGCCTGCAGCCACGGGGTACGGTCGTCATCGTTGAGCGGCTCACCGGAAGCCATCTTGGTGATATTGCTGCGCGGATGCAGAAAGTCGCCGTCGAGAAACGCGGCATGCAGCTGATGCGCCACTTCGCTGGCGACAGCGGATTTTCCGCTGCCGGAAACGCCCATCAGAACGTAGACGTGGTGATCATGATTAGTCGTGCTCAAAGCATCCTCCCACCGGACAGGTACGCCGCGCCGTGGCTGACTCATTGAGCGCGAAGGCGGCATATCGGTTAATTGTTACGGGTAACTGTTATCGGTAACATTGTCATGCCGGACCTGTGGAGAAGCAATATCCATTCGTGCCAGATGTGAATATGTGTGATCTACTTCAAACTTGTCAGTTTAAATTGATCCGCCCGGTGACAATGTGAAACCTAAATCTAACATCTTAGGGGTAATCGCTTCGCCACGAATGCGCGCCAGCAGACGTTCGGCGCCGATGCGCCCCATCCGCTCACGCGGAGTCAGGACGCTGGCCAGCCGCGGCTCCATCACCTGGCCGATATCGTGGCCGTGGAAACCGGCAATTGCCATATCATCGGGGATCTTCAGCCCCAGGCGCTGGCACTCAAAGGCCGCGCCGACCGCGAGGTCATCGTTGGTGCAAAAGATGCCGTCAAGCTGCGGGTATTCGCGACGCGCCTGGCGCATCAGCTCAATCCCGGATGAATAGGACGAGGACTGCTCCACCATCACGCTGTAGGGCGTCATGCCGGCGTCGAGCATCGCCTGCTCGTACCCCTTCTGTTTGATGATAGTACGTTCATCAAGACGCGCCCCCAGATAGGCGACGTGGCGGTGGCCGCGGGCGATGATCGCCGCGGTCATCTGCCGGGCAGCTTCAAAGTTATCAAACCCGACCGCAATATCGAGGCATGGCGACCGGCTGTCCATCAGCTCCACCACCGGAATGCCGGCGACTTCAATCATCTTCAGGGTGCGGGGCGTATGGGTGCGTTCGGTGAGGATCAGGCCGTCAATGTTCCAGGAGAGCATTGATTCGAGGCGTTTCTCTTCCATTTCCGGCTTGTAGCCGTAGTGCGCCAGCATGGTTTGATAGCCGAAGGCGTCGGTGACGCTTTCAATACCGCGCAGCACTTCCGAGAACACCTGGTTGGTTAACGATGGCAGCAGCACGCCAATCGCGCGGCTGGTGGCGTTGGAGAGAATGTCAGGGGCGCGATTGGGAATATAACCCAGTTCATCGAGAGCAACGGCAATCTTGCCACGCAGCGCTTCGGAGACCTGCTCCGGGTTGCGTAAATAGCGACTGACCGTCATTTTGGTCACGCCGACAAGATCGGCTACATCCTGAAGTACGGGTCTTTTCTTTTTCATCGTCCTGACTGTGATCAACGGGGAAACATTTTCTCAGTTTATCACGGACAAAGCGCAACCTTCCCTCATGTTAGGGAAGGTTGCGCAATTTATTTATACCCATCATAGTTCAAGTTGCATGCGCGTTGGCTTTCCTCGCTCACCCCAGTCACTTACTTATGTAAGCTCCTGGGGATTCGCTGCGTCGCCGCCTTCCTGCAACTCGCATTATTTTGGGTATAGACTACCTCAGATAACTATCAAACCGGCGGCAGATCGAACAGCAGGATTTCGCTATCGCTGTCGGCATGAACCGAAATCGCCTGCTCATCCCAGATGGCCAGACCATCGCTGGTGGTAGCTTTGGTACCGTTGATGGTCACTTCGCCTTTGACGACCTGGATCCAGACGCGGCGTTCCGCAGCAATCTGGTGAACCGACTGCTCATCTTTCAGCAGCGCCCAGCGATACAGTTCCATATCCTGGTACACCTTCAGCGAGCCATCTCGCGCATCCGGCGACAGCACCAGCTGTTTGCCCTGGGCGGCGTCGAAGCGGCGCTGCTCGTAGCGCGGGGTAATGCCGGTTTCTTCCGGAATAATCCAGATCTGGTACAGACGCAGACGATCGGTTTTGCTCGGATTGTACTCAGAGTGACGCACCCCGGTACCCGCGCTCATGATCTGAAACTCGCCCGCCGGCACCTGCTCTTTGTTGCCCATGCTGTCCTGGTGCTCCACCGCCCCTTCCAGCACATAGGTCAGGATCTCCATGTCTTTGTGCGGGTGGGTACCGAAGCCCTGACCGGCGTCGATGACATCATCGTTAATCACCCGCAGGGCGGAGAAGCCCATAAAGTTCGGGTCGTAATAGTTTGCGAAAGAGAAAGTATGCCAGGAATCCAGCCAGCCATGGTTAGCATGGCCACGTTCGTTCGCTTTGCGTAAGTAGATCATGTTGCACCCCCATATGTTTTCGATGGAGTCAGTGTGGACCCATTTCGCCAACGATCATAGAGGGTGAAAATTGACTCCTCTGTTCAAAAAATATGAACAAGCGCAGAGGAGCCGATTGGGCTTATTTCACCAGGGTAATAGTGGCCGGTGATGGCTGCTCAAAGCCGCGCTGCAGGATCTCCATATTGGTAAGAACGTCAGATTCCTTGACGTAATTTGGCTGGCCGTTGACGAGGGTATCGTACAGCGCGTCGTATACCCGGCCATAGTCGCCGCTCTCCAGCGGGACCGCTTCGCGCACTGTCTCCCCCGCGTCGTTGACATACACCAGCTCGCCGACGCTGTCATCCGCGCCAAAGCCCGGCTCGCCCGGCATGATATTGGCTTTCAGACTGGTTTCCTGCTGGTCGATACCATATTTCACAAACGAGCCTTTATGGCCGTGGACGATGAATTTCGGGTAGTCGATCTGCACCAGATGGCTGGTCTTAACGATAGCCTTCAGATCGCCGTAGAACAGCTGGGCCTCAAAGGTATCGTCCGGGTTAGCTTTGTTGCGCAGCGAGCGCAGATCGTAAGCAACATGGTCCGGGCGGCCGAACAGCGAAATAATCTGGTCCAGGGTATGTACGCCAAGGCCATAGAACTCGCCGTTTTGCGGACCGCCAGGGTTGGTCTCCGCCAGCGGGCGGTAGTTGTCAAAATGGCTTTCGATCTCCACCAGTTCGCCAAGCTTGCCGCTCTCAATCACCTTCTTGGTGGTCAGGAAGCAGGAATCGAAGCGGCGGTTCTGGTAGGGCGTCACCGTCAGGCCTTTGCTGTTCGCCAGCGCAAACAGGGTTTTGGCTTCCTCCAGCGTCGGGGTGAACGGCTTTTCCACCAGCACATTTTTCCCCGCCTCCAGCGCCTTTTTCGCATATTCAAAATGGCTGTCGGCATGGGTGCAGACCACCACCAGCCTGACCTGCGGGTCGTTTAATACTTCATCGAGATCGCTGGTGAAATGGATGTGGGAATACTGCGGCGCCTGCTCTTCGGGCTTCGCCCGACGGCGGTAGATGTGCGCCACCTGCCAGCGGTCCTGGCGGTGTAATACGTAAGGAAGATGGTAGCGGGTGGTGCTTTTGCCGAAGCCAATAAATGCGCAGTGCAGAGTCATAACGCTGTCCTTAGTGAATGAGCTACCTTCAACCATAGCGCAAGCCGGGACATGACTTCATCCTCTCAGTCCGTTTTCCGTGAAGATTCGTCAAAAAAATAGGTCTCGTACCATCCATACGTAATTATTAATAACTCATTGATTAACAACAGATTAAATCGACATTTTTCGGTTAAATATCTTGATCTCAATGGCGAAACTGCGGATAAGTGGAGGGCAAACCAGGACGTTGCTGATGACTAACGGAGTAGCCAGCCGCTACGGATGGACAAACAGTATCTCGCCTTAAACGGCGCCCTTTTTTTCTGGCTTCTCGCGCTGATCGCCTGGTCTGTCGATGCGATCGTGCCGGCGCGCCTGGCGGCCGCCTGCGCGCTGGTCGCCTTCCTCCTCCATAGCCAACGGAACAAGATTAACCCAATGTTTATTAAGAAAAATAAAACGGAACCCCAGACTTCAGAAGTGGTCACGCCTCCGGCAAATAACCCAGAATCCCCAACGGTCGCCAGTAAAAAACAAGAGACCACGGTCATCGCCAGCGGGGTGCATTTCGTTGGCAATATTGTCGCCAGCGGCCATGTCTACATTCACGGCCAGCTTACCGGGAACATTGAGGCTAAAGAACATCTGATTAAGGTGATGCGTGAAGGCCAGGTGGAGGGCAACATCAGCTGCCGGGAGCTGATTATTGACGGCAAGGTGCAGGGCCAGTGTCGCGGCGACAGTATCACCATTGAGGAGCATGGCAATTTGGATGGCACCCTCACCTATCGCTCGCTGGCGATTAAAAAGGGCGGCCTGTTCACCGGCAGCGCCGAGGTGCTGGCCGCGGCGGAAAGCAAAAGTCATCTCATCGGCCTGGTTGCGGAAGACGGCGTGACGTCCGCCAGGCCGCAAAGCGCCTGAGATTGCAGCAAAAAAAAAGCCAGCACCCGGCTGGCTAAAGTAATACTGGAAGCAATGTGAGCAATGTCGTGCTTTCAGGCTTTCCGCAGGGGTCTTCCTGAATGCAGGACAATAATAATCATTCTCATTCGCACTTGTCTATCTTTTTTTGCAAAAAACAACATTGACTCCCCGGCTGCCGTCAGAGATGGTGAAGGGGAATCAACCACCAAAAAGAGGATAAGGGAATGAGTGACATAGTGATACGCCATGCCGAACCGCGCGATGCTGAACCTTTACGTATGCTGATGGCGCACCCGGAGGTCTATCATGACACGCTACAGATCCCTTACCCCGCCATGGAAGCCTGGCAGGAGAAGCTACAGCCCAAACCCCATACCTTCCATCTGGTAGCGACGCTGGACGATCGGGTTACCGGGCATCTGTCGCTCCATGTCGAGCCGCGCCCTCGCCGCAGCCACGTTGCGACCTTTGGTATGGCGGTTTCAGCAGGCCATCAGGGCCGCGGTATCGGCAGCGCCCTGATGCGCGAGATGATCGACCTGTGCGATAACTGGCTGCGCGTTGACCGCATCGAGTTGACGGTGTTCGCCGATAACGAGCCAGCGATTGCGGCGTACAAAAAACACGGTTTTGAGATCGAAGGCACCGGCAAGCGTTACGCGCTGCGCAACGGTGAGTATGTGGATGCGTATTATATGGCGAGAATGAAGTAGCTTATTGCCGGGTGGCGGCTTCGCCTTACCCGGCCTACGTTCGTGCCGTGGTTGGCCCGGTAAGCGCAACAGCGCCACCGGGCAACATATCAATACCCCGCCGTTAAATCATCCGGCGAACGCGGATCGGAGGCACCATACAGCATCCCGTCCGGCCCCACCATAATGCTCTGGGTACTGCCCATCGCCTCTTTCAGCGCCACTTTCTGCCCCTTCGCCTCCAGCAGCTTCAGGGTATCCGGGCTAAAGCCTTTCTCCACCCGCAGCTCATCCGGCAGCCATTGATGGTGAAAACGCGGGGCGTTGGTGGCTTCTGCGACGTTCATCCCGAAATCGATGGTATTGACCACCATCTGCAGTACGGTGGTGATGATCCGGCTGCCCCCGGGACTGCCCGTCACCAGCCAGGTTTTGCCGTCTTTCACCACAATGGTCGGCGACATCGACGACAGCGGGCGTTTTTTCGGCTCCACCGCATTGGCGTCGCCGCCCACCAGGCCATAGACGTTAGGCACGCCGGGCTTCGCCGAGAAATCATCCATCTGGTTATTCAGCAGAATGCCGGAGTCGCCGGCCACAATGCCGGTACCGAAGGTGGTATTCAGCGTATAGGTCACCGCCACCGCATTGCCCTCTTTATCCACCACCGAGAAATGGGTGGTCTGGTTGCTTTCATAGGGCGCCAGTTTGCCCGGGCGGATCTGGCTGGAAGGCTTCGCCTTATTGACGTCGATCTCAGCGGCGATCGCTTTGGCGTAGGCTTTGCTGGTCAGCGCCTGCCACGGCACTTTGACGAAGTCAGGATCGCCGAGATATTCAGAGCGGTCGGCATAGGCGTGTTTCTCCGCCTCCGCCATCACCTGCATGGTGTCGGCGCTGCCAAAGCCATATTTCTGCAGATCGAAGTTTTCGAGGATATTGAGGATCTGCACGATGTGGATCCCGCCGGAAGACGGCGGCGGCATGGAATAAACCTCATACCCGCGATATTCGCCGCTAATCGGCGTGCGCTCCACCGCCTTATAGTTAGCGAGGTCGGCTTTGGTGATAAGCCCGCCGTGCTTTTTCATCTCCTCAGCGATCTGGTCGGCGATGGCGCCTTTATAGAAGGCATCCGGACCGTGCTCGGCAATCAGCTCGAGGCTTTTCCCCAGGTTCTTCTGTACCAGCCGGTCGCCCTTCTTTAGCGGCTCGCCGTTCTTCCAGAAGATCGCTTTGCTGTTTTCGTGCTGCGGGATCACTTCGCTGCCGTAGGTCTTCAGATCGTCCGCCAACGCATCGTTAACGATAAAGCCCTCTTCCGCCAGCTTAATCGCCGGGCGGATCACTTTGTTCAGCGGCATGGTGCCGTATTTTTCCAGGGCAAGAGAGAAACCGGCGACGCTGCCTGGCGTGCCGGAGGCGAGATGCGAGGTGAGCGATTTTTTACTGTCCGGGTTACCCTGATCGTCAAGGAACATGTCGCGGGTGGCCTGCTCCGGCGCCATTTCGCGGAAATCGATGGCCGTGGTCTTGCCGTCTTTCGTACGCAGCAGCATAAAACCGCCGCCGCCGATATTCCCGGCCTGCGGATGGGTGACCGCCAGCGCGTAGCCGACCGCCACCGCCGCATCGACGGCGTTGCCGCCCTGGCGCAGAATGTCCACACCGACGCGGGTGGCCAGGGCATCCACCGAGGCCACCATCCCCTGTCGGGCGCGAACCGGGTGGAACACATCCTCCTCTACGCCATAAGAGACCGGCGGCGGCGGTGGCGGACTGGCGGCAACGGTAAAACTCCCGCCCGCCAGCAACGCAGCGATGACCACCTGACGCCAGATTGTTGTTTTTATCATTGTCTTACTCCTGATAGGTAGGTTTCATTCCCCGCTTAAGCCTGGTTGATAACTCCTAAAAAATCATTGTTATGGCGGATTCGAGGTACACTTAAGTGATCCCACGCACGGGAGGAGAAAACCATGAAAGCGATGTTATTTCTGGCGGCGCTGATGCCGCTCGGCGTTTTAGCCCAGCCAATCAATATTGATAACAACCCCAATCAGCCGGGTTACGTGGTCCCCAGCCAGCAGCGCATGCAAAATGAGATGAAGGTGCAGCAACAGCAGCAGCAGAGCATGCTGAAGCAGAATCTGAACAATCAGACTCGCTCCCAGCAGCAGCATCTGCAAAACCAGCTGCAGACCAATCAGCAGCGTGCCGCACAGGGCGGGAATATCAATCCGCCGCAGCAGGTACTGCCGAACAATAATGGAGGGATGCTGCGGCAGACCAACCCGTAAAGGCCAGCCGCCGCGCAGTGGATATTAAGGCTGGAAATCCGGCCCGATGACGTCAATGGCATCGGTGCAGATGCAGTCTACGCCCCAGCGCAGCAGCTCGGCGGCGCGCTGGGGTTTGTTAACGGTATACACCAGGATATGCAGGCCGGCCTGTTTCAGGCTTGCCACACGCCCGGCGTCCAGCAGCTTGTGGTTGAGGTGAATGGAGACGCAGCCCAGCCGGGTGGTCAACTCCCGCCAGTCATCGCGCCACTCATCCAGCAGCAGCCCGCGCGGCAGCTCGGGAGCGGCTTCCTGCGCCGCCTCCAGGGCATCGATTTCAAACGACGACAGCAGCGGCGCGGTCATTCCCGCCCACAGCTCCCGTGCCGCCAGGGCCACCACGTTGCCGGTCTGCGGCCCAAGGCCAGTGGTCGGTTTAATTTCAATATTCGCCATCATGCCGTGACGGCGGCAGCGCTCCGCCACCTGGGAGAGCAGCGGCAGCGGCTCGCCCTTAAATTCACGGCTGAACCAGCTGCCAGCATCGACCTTCAGCAGATCGTCCCATGGCAGCTCCCCCGCCACGCCCCAGCCGTTGCTGGTGCGTTCGAGATTATCGTCATGCAGCAGAAAGATCTGCCCGTCCTTTGACAGCTTGGTGTCAAATTCAATCATCGTGTGCCCGTAGCGGGCGCCAACATCGATAGCCGCCAGGGTGTTCTCCGGCGCCAGTTTACCGCCGCCGCGATGGGCGACGATACGGGGATAAGGCCAGTTACTCATGCGCGTTGTCCTGTTTCACCATCAAAGAGGTGCAGATGTTCCAAAGGCAGATGCAGCCATAGCGTGCTGCCTGCCGCCGGACGCTGCTGGTGCGGCAGTCTGACAACCAGCTTCTGTTCGCCCCAGCGCCCGTGGGCGAGGTTATCGGCACCTAAAATTTCCAGGGTGTCCATCAGCAGCGGAATGCCGCCTTGCGCCTGCGAGCTTAAGATAAAATGCTCCGGGCGGATACCGAGCGTCATTTTACGCCCGGCGTGGCGCCGATGCTCATGATTCGTCGGCAGCTGCATGCCGCCCGCCAGCTCAAAGCGACCGCCGTCATCGCTGATGCGCCCTTCCAGCAGGTTCATGGCCGGGCTGCCGATAAAGCTCGCCACAAAGCGGCTGGCCGGTTTCTCATATACGTCGACCGGGGTGCCGATCTGCTCGGCAACGCCTTTGTTCATCACCATCACCCGCTGGGCGAGGGTCATCGCCTCCACCTGGTCATGGGTAACGTACAGCGAGGTGGTTTTCAGGCGGCGATGCAGCTGCTGCAGCTCAAGACGCATCTGCACGCGCAGCTTGGCGTCGAGGTTTGACAACGGTTCGTCGAAGAGGAATACCGCCGGGTCGCGCACGATGGCGCGGCCCATCGCCACGCGCTGGCGCTGGCCGCCGGAGAGCTCGCGCGGGCGGCGCTTGAGCAGGCCGTCCAGCTCAAGAATACGCGCCGCCTCCTGCACCCGTTCGGCGATCAATCCCTTACCCATGCCGCGGATCTTCAGCCCCCACGCCATGTTCTCTTCCACGCTCATATGCGGGTAAAGGGCATAGTTCTGGAACACCATGGCGATGCCGCGATCCTTCGGCTCCATCTCGGTCACCCGCTTGCGGTCGATCCAGATATCGCCGCTGGTCACCCGCTCCAGTCCGGCAACCATCCGCAGCAGCGTGGATTTCCCGCAGCCCGACGGGCCGACCATGACGATAAACTCCCCGTCCGCCACGTCCAGCGTCAGCGGTTGAATTACCTGGGTTTTGCCATCCCAGCTTTTGCTTACTGCCTGTAGTTTTAAACCAGCCATTTTATTTCTCACTATCGACCAGGCCGCGCACAAACGCGCGCTGCATGGCTAAAACGATGACAACCGGCGGGATTAGGGTCAGCAGCATCGCCGCCATCACCTGATTCCACTGGGTAGTGCCTTCGCCGGTGGCGATCATGCCTTTGATGCCGGCGACGGCGGTGCCAAGATTCACATCCTGAATAATCAGCAACGGCCACAGATACTGGTTCCAGCCGTAGATAAAGGTGATGACGAACAGCGCCGCGAGGTTGGTTTTCGACAGCGGCAGCACGATGTCGCGAAAAAAGCGCATCGGCGAAGCGCCATCGATACGCGCCGCTTCAATCAGCTCGTCCGGCAGGGTCATAAAGAACTGGCGGAACAGGAAGGTGGCGGTGGCCGAGGCCATTAGCGGCAGCGTAAGCCCGGCATAGCTGTCGAGCATGTTGAGATTGGCGATCACTTCCACCGTCGGGAAAATACGCACCTCGACCGGCAGCATGAGGGTGATAAAGATCAGCCAGAAGAACAGGTTACGCAGCGGAAAGCGGAACCATACGATGGCGAACGCCGAAAGCATCGACACCACGATTTTGCCCACCGTAATGGCGAACGCCATGATGAAGCTGTTGAGCATCATCAGCCAGAACGGCGCGCTGTTGACGCCGACGCCGTTCACCCAGATGGTCTTCATGTTCTCCAGCAGATGTCCGCCGGGGATCAGCGTCATCGGCGTTTCGAACACCGATTGGTTATCCAGCGTCGCCGCCACGAAGGCAACATACAGCGGGAATAAAATGACGGCGATGCCCAAAATCAGCATGGTGTGGCTGAAAATCGTCAGCCCGCGACGGTTCTCAATCATTGGTAACGCACCTTACTTTCAACGTAACGGAACTGCACCACCGTCAGGATAATGACGAGGAACATCAGCACCACCGACTGCGCGGCGGAAGCGGAAAGATCGAGCCCGGCGAAACCTTCGCGATAGATTTTGTAAATCAGGGTGGTGGTCGCCTGCACCGGCCCGCCGGCGGTGGCAGCATCGATCACCGGGAAGGTGTCGAAGAAGGCGTAAACCAGGTTGACCACCAGCAGGAAGAAACTTACCGGCGCAATCAGCGGCAGCGCCAGCTTGAAGAAGCGGCGGATTGGTCCGGCGCCGTCGATGGCAGCGGCCTCAACCAGCGAACGCGGGATCGACTGCAGCGCGGCGAAGAAAAACAGGAAGTTGTAACTTATCTGCTTCCATACCGAGGCAAAGACCACCAGGAACATCGCCTGGCCGCTGTTCTGCGCGTGGTTCCAGTCGTAGCCCAGCTCGCCAAGGAAGTGAGTGATCAGCCCGCGCCCGGGGTTAAAGAGGAAGATCCACAGCACCGCCGCGACGGCGGGGGCCACGGCGTACGGCAGCAGCATCAGCGTTTGATAAAAGCGGCTGCCGCGCACCACGTAGTCGACCAGCGCGGCGAAAAACAGCGAAATGAGCAGGCCGCTGACGGTCACCAGGGCGCTGAATTTTATGGTGGTCCAAAATGAGTCCAGATAGTACGGGTCATGGAACAGCGCAACGAAGTTATCCAGGCCGACGAACTGGCTGGAGAGGCCAAACGGGTCGACGCTCTGTAGCGAATACCACAGCGCTTCGCCCGCGGGCCAGATAAAGAAAATCAGCGTGATAATCAGCTGCGGCGCGACCAGCACGTAGGGCAGCCAGCGCGAGCGGAATACCGGACGGGATGATGACATGGAGATTGGGTTCCTGAACAATGCCGGGTGGCGGCTACGCCTTACCCGGCCTACATAGGGCACATCGTAGGCCCGGTAAGCGCAGCGCCACCGGGCAAGTTACAGATTACGATTTGGTCGCTTGTTCGAAGCGGCGCAGCAGCTGATTCCCACGCTGAACGGCGGAATCAAGCGCCTGTTGCGGGGTTTTCTTGCCGGTCCACACGCTCTCCAGCTCTTCATCGACGATGGTGCGGATTTGCGGCATGTTGCCCAGGCGCAGGCCTTTGGTGAACGGCAACGGCGGCTTGTTCAGCATCTGGCGGGTGGCGATATCGGCGCCCGGGTTCTTATCATAGAAGCCCTGCTGGCGGGTCAGATCGTAGGCCGCGGTGGTGATCGGCAGATAGCCGGTTTTCTGGTGCCACTCGGCGGCGTTTTCCGGTTTGGTCAGGAAGTCGAGGAACTTCGCCACGCCGGTGTAGGTCTCTTTGTCTTTGCCCTGCATCACCCACAGGCTGG
Source organism: Klebsiella sp. 54 (assembly GCF_018223875.1). NCBI lineage: Bacteria > Pseudomonadati > Pseudomonadota > Gammaproteobacteria > Enterobacterales > Enterobacteriaceae > Klebsiella > Klebsiella sp. 54. The sequence continues at coordinate 274,028 of NZ_JAGRRA010000001.1, read as the reverse complement.
CCCCGCCAATGATAGCGTTCTGCGGCGCGCCTTTCACATCGGCATCGTAAGGCATCATGCCGACGCCGTAGTTAAATTTGGCGTACTGGCGGATATCGGCCAGCGAGCCGGACGAGGCAGTGGTAATGGCACAATCGCCGTTATAGAACTTTTCAGTGGACTCGTCTTTACGCCCGAAGTAGCTGAAATCGCCCTTCTTGTTCATCTCTTCGAGCAGCGCGATATGCTTCACCTGCTCCGGCTTATTGAACTCAAGAACCGCGTCGGTGCCGTCAAAGCCATTATTTTTCGTCGCCACCGGCAGACCATGCCAGGCGCTGAAGTTCTCGATCTGGATCCAGCCCTGCCAGCCGCTGGCGTAGCCGCACTTCATCCCGGCAGCTTTCAGCTTCGCGGTGTAGGCCGCCAGATCCTGCCAGGTCTTCGGCGGCTGCTCTGGATCTAAACCGGCTTTTTTGAAGGCGTCTTTATTGTAGTACAGCACCGGGGTGGAGCTGTTAAACGGCTGGGAGAGCAGATGGCCGGTTTTCGAATCGGTGTAATACCCGGCGACCGTCGGCACAAACTGCGATTCATCAAACTTGATGCCCGCCTCGCTAAACACCTGGTAGACCGGCTTAATGGCTTTCGACGCCATCATGGTGGCGCTGCCCACTTCATACACCTGCAGGATCGCCGGCGCGTTGCCGGTACGGAAGGCGGCGATACCGGCGCTCAGGCTCTGTTCATAGTTGCCCTTGTATACCGGAACGATTTTGTAATCAGGATTGGCCGCGTTAAAGCGTTGCGCCAGAGAATCCACTTCTTTACCCAGTTCGCCTTCCATTGAGTGCCAGAACGGGATGGTGGTAACCGCCAGGGCCTGACCGGCAAAAGCCAGGCTCAGCGCCAGTCCTAAAGCTGTATGTCGTAACGATATCATCGGTTATCTCTCTTGTTGTGCCGGATGCGCGATTTCACGCGTTTTATGCTCGCGGGGTAACATGACATGTTCGAATTACAGAAAAATAACTTTTTTATTACAAAAAAAAGATAGTAACGGGTCAGAGAGATGACAAGCCGATGAAAGGACGGGGGAAGTAAAGTGGGAGCTGAGACACGGATAATAGTTGTGCGATCGGCTCCCGGGGTCGGCGCAAGCGCCTCGCCCGGGCTACAAACCGGCGAACTGAACGACGCCGGGTTGCGATGAATTAACCGCCGAGATAGGCGCTACGCACCGCCTCGTTGGCCAGCAGCGCGTCGCCGGTATCCTCCAGCACCACGTGACCGTTCTCCAGCACGTAGCCGCGGTCGGCCAGCTTCAGCGCCTGGTTGGCGTTCTGCTCGACGAGGAAGATAGTCATCCCCTGCTCGCGCAGTTGCTCAATGGTATCGAAGATCTGCTGAATAATGATCGGCGCCAGCCCTAATGACGGTTCATCCAGCAGCAGCAGACGCGGCTGGCTCATCAGGGCGCGGCCGATCGCCAGCATCTGCTGTTCGCCGCCGGACATGGTGCCGGCGCGCTGGATACGGCGCTCGTGCAGACGCGGAAACAGCTCATACACCCATTTGATGCGGGTCTGGAACTGATCGCGGTCGGCAAAGAAACCGCCCATCGCCAGGTTCTCTTCCACCGTCATACGCGAAAAGACGCGCCGCCCTTCCGGGACGATCGCCACCGCCTCGCGCATGATCTTCGCCGTCTGCCAGTCGGTAATATCCTTACCGTCAAAGACAATGCGCCCGCTGGAGGCGCGCGGATCGCCGCACAGCGTGCCGAGCAGGGTGGTTTTCCCCGCGCCGTTGGCGCCGATAAGCGTCACAATTTCGCCCTGTTTGATATGCAGGCTGACGTTGTGCAGCGCCTGAATCTTGCCGTAGTGGGCACTGACGTTGTCAAAAGTTAACATCGCGTTTTCCATCTTATGCCTCACCAAGGTATGCGCGGATCACGTCCGGGTTATTACGAATCTCTTCCGGCGTCCCGTTGGCCAGCGGTGTCCCCTGGTTCACGACGTAGATACGATCGGAAATGCCCATCACCAGCTTCATATCGTGTTCGATAAGCAGGATGGTGGTGTTGTGATGGTTACGCAGCTCGGCGATAAGCTCGTCCAGCTCTTTGGTCTCTTTCGGGTTCAGCCCCGCCGCGGGTTCATCGAGCATCAGAATTTCCGGCTGGGTCACCATGCAGCGGGCAATCTCCAGCCGGCGCTGGTCGCCATAGGCCAGGTTGCTGGCCTGGCGGTTAGCGTGCTCCAGCAGGCCGATACGCTCCAGCCAGGTGGCCGCGCGATCCAGCGCTTCGCTCTGCGCCCGACGGAAGGCCGGCGTTTTCAGCAGACCGGAGAAGAGTCCGGTTTTCAGCTGCTGATGTTGCGCCACCAGCAGGTTTTCAATCACCGTCATTTCGCGGAACAGACGCACGTGCTGGAAGGTCCGCACCACGCCCATCCGGGCAATCTGCTGGCCCGGCAGCCCTTCCAGATGCTGGTCGCGCAGCAGAATGGTGCCGCCGGTAGGCTTATAGAAACCGGTCAGGCAGTTAAAGACCGTGGTCTTCCCGGCGCCGTTGGGGCCGATCAGCGAGACGATCTCGCGCTCTCTGAGCTCCAGCGACACATTGTTGACGGCCAGCAGACCGCCGAAACGCATCATCAGGCCGCTGACGGATAATAATGGCTGACTCATGCCTGCTCTCCTTTCGCCTGACCGTTTTTCAGCTTCAACTGCACGCGCGTCATTGGCAGAAGCCCCTGCGGACGCCAGATCATCATCAGCACCATCAGGCCGCCGAGCATTAACATGCTGTATTCGTTAAAGTCACGCATCAGCTCACGCGACACCACCAGCAGAATAGCCGCCAGGATCACCGCGAACTGCGAGCCCATCCCGCCCAGCACCACGATCGCCAGTACGAAGGCGGACTCGGCGAAGGTAAAGGATTCCGGACTGACGAAACCCTGGCGCGCGGCGAACAGCGTCCCGGCAAATCCGGCAAACGCGGCGCTGATGGTAAAGGCGGTCAGCTTAATGCGCGTCGGGCTCAGGCCCAGCGAACGACAGGCGATTTCATCTTCACGCAGCGCTTCCCACGCCCGCCCCAGCGGCATCCGCAGCAGGCGGTTGATAACGAACAGGCTCAGCACCACCAGCAGCAGCGCCACCAGGTAGAGGAAAATCACCCGGTCGGAGGGATCGTATTTGACGCCGAAGAAGTTGCTGAAGGTATCCCAGCCGCCTTCGCGGGCGCTACGGCTAAATTCGAGGCCAAAGAAGGTCGGTTTCGGGATCTGGCTGATGCCGTTCGGCCCGCCGGTGATTTCGGTATTGTTGAGCAGCAGAATACGCACGATCTCGCCGAAGCCTAAGGTCACGATCGCCAGGTAGTCGCCGCGCAGACGCAGTACCGGGAAACCGAGCAGGAAGCCAGCCGCCGCGGAGACCAGGCCGGCCAGCGGCAGACAGGTCCAGAAACCAAGACCGTAATAGTGGTTCAGCAGCGCGAAAGTGTAGGCGCCGATGGCGTAGAACCCGCCGTAGCCCAGCACCAGCAGGCCGGAAAGCCCGACCACCACGTTCAGCCCGAGGCCGAGGATGATATAGATCATCGTCAGGGTGGCGATATCCACCGTGCCGCGCGACACCATAAACGGCCAGGCCACGGCAATGACCAGCAGGGCGATCAGGAACAGCTTCTGCTTCACCGTTGAGCCGTCAATCGCCGGCATAATAAACTTCGGCCCGGAGACGTTCTTAACCGCTTTCTGGAACAGCGGCCGCAGCAGCTGGAAGAAAAAGACCACCGCGGTGCCGATGAAGATCCACTGCCAGCGAATATCGGCGGCGGTATCCACCACCAGTTTGGTGCCGTTCAGCTCCAGCTGCACGCCCATAAAGACGCCCGCCAGAATGAAGAACATCGCAGCAGAGAGCAGCGCCATTGCAATTTGCATCGGTTTCATACTTTTTCCACCTCCGGGCGGCCCAGAATGCCGGTCGGCATTACTAACAGCACCAGAATCAGCAGCGCGAAGGAAACCACGTCCTTATATTCAGTGCTGAGATAGGCAGAAGAGAGCGCTTCGGCAATACCCAGGATCAGGCCGCCGATCATCGCGCCCGGAATACTGCCGATACCGCCGAGCACGGCGGCGGTGAAGGCCTTCATCCCGGCCATAAAGCCGATGTAGGGGTTAATCACGCCGTAGAACTGCCCCAGCAGCACGCCGGCCACCGCCGCCATCGCTGCGCCGATGACAAAGGTCAGGGCGATAACGCGGTCGGTGTTAATCCCGAGCAGGCTGGCCATTTTCAGGTCTTCGGCACAGGCGCGGCAGGCGCGCCCCATCCGCGAGTAGCGAATGAACAGCGTCAGGGCCAACATGGCGATAAAAGTCACCACCCAGATCACCAGTTGCATGGTGGTGATCGTCGCGGAGAAGCTGTCGCTGTGGCCGACAACCCACTGGCCGTTAAACAAGCTCGGCAGCGCCACGTCGCGGGAGCCCTGGGTCAGGCTGACGTAGTTCTGCAGGAAGATAGACATCCCGATAGCGGAGATCAGCGCAATAAGACGTTTGGAGTTACGCACCGGCCGATAGGCCACGCGCTCAATGCTCCAGCCGTAGGCGCTGGCAATCACAATGGCGCCCACGAAGCCGGCGGCGACCAGCAGCCAGCTGGTGTCGATGCCCATCATCATCAGCGCGGCGATGATCATGAAGGAGACATAGCTGCCAATCATATAGACCTCGCCGTGGGCGAAGTTGATCATGCCGATAATGCCGTACACCATCGTATAGCCGATGGCGATCAGCGCATAGGTACTGCCCAGCGTGACGCCGTTAAACATCTGCTGCAGAAAATAGAGAAACTGCTCGGACATAAGGTAACCTTTTTCAAACCGCCCGCGGTTCGCGGGCGGAGGGATAACTCATCTTCAGCGCTTATTTCGCCGCGCTCGAAGAGCCGTCGGCGTGCCACTGGAAGACACCAAACTCAAATCCCTTCAGATCGCCTTTTTCATCCCAGGTCAGCGGCCCAATCACGGTTTTCGCCCCGTGCGCTTTCAAATCTTTGATTAAATCCAGCGGCTGCTGGCTGCCGGTTCTGTCCATCGCCTGCGCCAGCGACTGAACCGCGGCGTAAGTGATCCAGACATACGGCCCGCTCGGATCTTTCTTCTCCGCTTTCAGCGCGTTGACGATGGTGCTGTTGGCAGGGTCCTGATCGTAGCGTTTTGGCATTGTCACCAGCATCCCTTCCGCCGCGGCGCCCGCGATATTGGACAGCGAGGCGTTGCCGACCCCTTCCGGCCCCATAAACACGGTTTTCAGCCCGACGGAGCGCGCCTGGCGCAGCATCTGGCCCATTTCCGGGTAGTAGCCGCCGTAGTAGACGAAGTCGATGTTCTCTTTCTTCAGGCGCGCCAGCAGGGCGGAGAAATCTTTTTCCCCCGCGGTGATGCCGTCAAAGAAGACGATGTTGGCGCCGGCTTTTTTCAGGTTGTCCTGCACCGAACGCGCCAGCCCTTCGCCGTACTGCTGCTTGTCATGAATGATGGCGATACGCTGCGGTTTCACTTTCTCGACGATATATTTCGCCGCGGTCGGCCCCTGCGAGGAGTCGAGGCCGGCGGTACGCATGATGTACTGATAGCCGCGCTGGGTCAGCTCCGGGTTGGTCGCTCCCGGGGAGATCATCAGGATGCCTTCATCCTCATAGATATCGGAAGCCGGCTGGGTGGAAGAGGAGCACAGGTGGCCGATAACGTACTGAATACCGTCGTTGACGATTTTGTTGGCTACCGCGACCGCTTGCTTCGGATCGCAGGCGTCGTCGTATTCGACGGCCACCAGCTTGTCGCCCTTAATGCCGCCGCTGGCGTTGATGTCTTTAATCGCCTGACGCGCGCCATTGAACTCCATGTCGCCCCACTGGGCCACTGGGCCCGACATCGCGCCGACCACGGCGACCTTAATATCCTTGGCCATCGCCGCGTGCGACATCGCTAATGCGACAATGCCCGCGACGATGGTTTTCGCGTTCCTTTTCATGCTGCAGAACCCCGTTCGTGATGTGGTGTAAATGTTTTGTATTTTTATGGTTAAAAAGCATTCTGTGCTTTTATTAAACAACGCCATTTTTACCATTGAGTTTAATGGTTTAGCGCAGCTTTTCACTAAAAAACAGATTAAAATCTCTATTTTTCAGTCGATTAAGCAAAGATAATATTCTGTATTTTGCTGAAGATAAACAAAAAAAAGTCCATGCGGCAGCATAAAATAACGATACATAAGGCGGAATAAAACGCTGCACATTAGGTTAAAATTCTGCTTATTTTTCGATCCATGACGGATTGCGCTACCCCAACAACGCCAGGAAAACGAATCCCCTGATGTATGCGCAAAAAACAGCGCTCCGCCAGACAGCAATTTTGGGTACACTGGCGCCTCTGTTTTGCACTGGACTTGCCGCCCATGAAACTGACCATTATCCGTTTACAGCACTTCAGCGATCAGGATCGCATTGATCTGGGGAAAATCTGGCCGTCGCAGGATCTGTCGACGCTGACCCTTGATGAAAACCATCGTCTCTACGCCGCCCGCTTTAACGAGCGCCTGCTGGGCGCCGTGCGCGTTACCCTGCGCGGCGTCGAAGGTGAGCTCAGCGATCTGTGCGTGCGTGAAGTGACCCGCCGCCGCGGCGTCGGGCAATATTTAGTGGAAGAGACGTTGCGTGATAACCCGGCCATCAAAAGCTGGCGCGTCGCCGACCAAGGGGTGGAGGACCGCGGCGTGATGGCGGCCTTTATGCAGGCGCTCGGCTTTAGCGCCCAGCAGACCGGTTGGGAAAAGCATTAAGAAAAGCGTTCGTCAGGTAACACAGCGCTTGTTTGTTGCCTCCCGGCAACGGAATAAAGCCCAGCCGCGGGTGAACGGCTGGGCTTGTTTATTTCATACTGCGACGATAATGCCATGGTGCCCCGAACGTGAAACTGCGGATTGTCCTGTCAGATATCCGCCAGGACAAAGGCTCGCGTGATATTTCAGAATTTAATCTGCAAGCACAGTTTCTCCTGGCGTTTCACGTGCGGTAAGATTCGCTGACGCGTAAAATTGCGCAGAAAGTATTCAGCGCAACGCGATCATCAGCAGTCAACATGGAATAAACATATGGAAATGTATATCGGGCTGGCTATTGTCGCCGTGATCCTTATCTGGGCGATCTTCACCTATAACCGTTTTATCTCTCTACGCCGTTTCAAAGATGAAGCCTGGAGTGGCATTGCCGTCCAGCTCAAGCGCCGTCACGATCTGGCGCCCAATCTGTTCAGTCTGGTCAAACGCTATGCGCAGCACGAAAAAGAGCTGCTGGAAGAGATCGGCCGCCAGCGCAGCGTCCTGATCGGCAATCCCCGACAGGTGGCCGACAGCGAGCAGCAATATGCCGGAACGTTGAGTCGTATCTTCGCCCTGGCGGAAGCCTATCCGGAACTCAAAGCCAGCGAAAATTTCCTCTCGCTGCAGCAATCCCTTGGCGAAATAGAAGAACAGCTGCAAATGGCCCGCCGTTACTTCAACGCCACGGTCCGTGAGTTTAATATTCTGGTGGAGTCTTTCCCCAGCCTGCTGCTGGCCCGCCTGTTTAGCTTCAGGGCGGAACTGTTCTTTGAACTGGAGTCCCCTGAAGAAGCCAAATTGCCGCGGATGGAGTGACCTATGTCCACCTGGTCCATGCGGATACTGCGCAGTATTGGCCTGTTGCTGCTGCTGTTGAGCATCTCTGGCTTAGCCGTCAGCGACGATAACGCTATCACCGAGGCGTCGCCACTCCCGGCCAATGTCCGCCGGGTTCCCGCGTATGAACATATTCTCTTTTTCGATTCCCTGGCGCGTTTTCAGCCAAACGGCAGCATGGAGATGCGGGAAAATATCACCGTGCTGTCCCTCGGAAAGGAGATTCGTCGAGGCATTTTCCGCACGCTACCTCTCTCCTGGCACCGGCAGGACGGCAAAATTTTTAGCGTTGATTACGTCATCAAATCGGTCTCACGCAATGGACTCCCTGAACCCTACAGCCTCGATCGCACGACAAAAGCGCTGACCGTGCGCATTGGCAGCGCCGATCGCACCCTGAAGCCAGGTATTTATAACTATGAAATTCGCTATCAGGTTAGCAACCATTTCAGCCGCTTCCATGACTGGGATGAGCTGTACTGGAACGTGACGGGCAACGACTGGAGCTGGCCAATCGGGAAAGCCCGTTTCCAGCTTGTACTGCCTGACGCCGCCGGGCAGCTGAATGCGGATGGCAGAGATGCAAGGTTGCGCACCATTGATGTTTACACTGGTCGTCAGGGGGCGAAAGACCACCATGCGATCATCCTGCCTGATGGCAGCATACAAACTTCCCGCCCCCTTGCCACCGGCGAAGGGCTAACCGTGGTCTATACCTGGCCTCGAGATATTCTGGCAGGCGCCGCCGCGCCCGAAGCGGTCTGGCCGTTGGTCCATTTACTGGTGCCGACGCTGGCCACCAGTATTATCTGGCTTCCCCTGCTACTGCTTGTTGGCTACTACTGGCTGTGGTGGCGCAAAAACGTCATCGCGGCGGGGTTAAAAATGCCGCCGGTGACGCCGCTATTTTCGCTGCCCGCCGCGATGTCGCCAGGCTATCTGCGCTTTATTACGCAACGTAAGTATGATGATGTGGCATTCAGTAGCGATTTGCTGGGACTGGTTGCCAAACGAGCAATCAGATTAACGAGTAAAAAAAGCCAAACCAAAGGCGCGTGGTCTTCATCCCCTGTTGATGAGCAGTGGCTTTCCCGTCAGCCAGACGAAAAACATAAGCCGCTGAACCCCAATGAAAAGCAGTTGATGAGCCTGCTTTTAAGCGCTAAACGTAAGAACATCAATCTCAGTACGCCGCATCAAACGTTGATGCAAAACGCGCGCAGATGGCTGGAAAAATGTTGTGAAGAGCAGAAATCGCAGCTGTGCCGGACATGGGGTAAACCGCTGCGTCATTGTATTTATATTGCTCTGCTGATCCCGATCGTTTGCGGCATCGGATTTAGCCCGGCGGCGGCGGCGCTCACCGTTCCCTGTCTGCTGTTTGTATCGGTCGGCGGGGTGATGACGTATTTGTGCCTGAGGTTTTTACGCAATCCGATGAAAACCCTGCGTAGTTTGGGACCAGTGATGATCCTGATGGCGCTGGTATTTAGCCCTTTCGCCACCGTGGCGGGCGGTGTTTTCCTGCTTGGCATGCTACCCCTCACCCAACTTCCTGCCGGCTATCCTGGCGCCTTGTTAACCGCCATCGCACTGTGCGCGTTCGTCGCCTGGAAAACACCTCGCTATACGCAGAAGGGGTTAAACGATCTGGCCGTCGCCAAGGGCTTGAAGCTGTATATTAAAACCGCCGAAGAGAAGCGTTATCAGACACTTTATCCACCTGACCAGATGGTCGCTCACTTTGAAAGCCTGCTGCCGGTCGCTCTGGCGCTCGGCGTAGGAAAGACCCTGGCGAACACTTTTTCCCGATATTTAAGCAGCACCGGCGCGATGTCGGAAGTGTTAGCGCAGGCAGACTGGCAGGATATGCATCATTTCTACCAGAGCTGTCATTCCGCCGCCGGCGAGAAGCCGGTGCAGCGTTCAGAGGGTGACTCGTCAGGGTCGGGCTATAGCGGTTCCGGCTCTTCCGGTGGCGGATCGTCAGGCGGCGGTTCCGGTGGTGGTGGCGGCGGTGGCTGGTAAGAGAAGGCCGGATAGCATTTATCCGGCCAACACATCTGGGGCGTGAAAGGCGCCCCACCCATTTAACCCAGCATTTCGCGTAGCAAAAAGGCGTCAAGACCCGATATCCCCGGGAGCTTACATCAGTAAGTGACCGGGGTTGAGGGCCGCAGACAACGCATTTGCAGTGTGAAAGGCCCCCACCCATTTAACCCAGCATTTCGCGTTGCAAAAAGGCGTCAAGACCCGAAATCCCCGGGAGCTTACATCAGTAAGTGACCGGGGTTGAGGGCCGCAGACAACGCATTTGCAGCGTGAAAGGCCCCCACCCATTTAACCCAGCATTTCGCGTTGCAAAAAGGCGTCAAGACCCGAAATCCCCGGGAGCTTACATCAGTAAGTGACCGGGGTTGAGGGCCGCAGACAACGCATTTGCAGCGTGAAAGGCGCCGGTTAAATTATTTGGCGTCGGTCGCCGTACCATTAGCATGCCAGGTAAAGACCCCGAACTCGAACCCTTTCAGGTCGCCTTTCTGATCCCACGACAGCGGGCCCATCACGGTGTCTACCGTCGCGCCTTTCAGGTATTTAGCGATTTCCGCCGGATCGTCAGACTGATTCAGGCCCGCCTGCAGCGACTGCAGCGCCGCGTAGGTGGTCCAGACGAAGGCGCCGCTCGGATCCTGTTTTTTCGCCTTGATCGCATCCACAATCGGTTTGTTCGCCGGCACCTGGTCGTAGTTCTTCGGCTTGGTCACCAGCAAACCTTCCGCCGACTCGCCGGCGATGTTAGACAGGGAGACGTTCGCTACGCCTTCCGGGCCCATAAACTGGGTTTTCAGACCGGCAGCGCGGGCCTGACGCAGGATCTGGCCCATTTCCGGGTGATAGCCGCCATAATAGACGAAGTCGATATTCTCTTTCTTCAGGCGCGCTACCAGCGTGGAGAAGTCTTTCTCACCGGCGGTGATCCCGTCGAAGAAGACCACGTTCGCCCCGCCTTTTTTCAGGCCATCCTGCACCGCACGGGCCAAACCTTCGCCATACTGCTGTTTGTCATGCACCACTGCGATACGCTGCGGCTTCACTTTGTCGAGAATGTATTTCGCCGCGGTTGGTCCCTGGTCGGAGTCCAGTCCGGTGGTGCGCAGGATCAGCTTATAGCCGCGCGCGGTCAGCTCCGGCGCGGTTGCTGCCGGGGTGATCATCAGAATGCCTTCGTCTTCATAGATATCAGACGCCGGCTGAGTGGAAGAGGAGCACAGGTGGCCGATAACGTATTTGATCCCGTCGTTGACCACTTTGTTGGCGACCGCTACCGCCTGTTTCGGGTCGCAAGCGTCATCATATTTTACGATCTGCAGCTTATTGCCCTTAATGCCGCCCTTAGCATTGATATCCGCTACCGCCTGCTCGGCGCCGGTAAATTCCTGATCGCCGTACTGGGCCACCGGGCCGGACATCGCCCCGACTACCGCGATTTTGATATCTTCCGCCAGCGCCGCGCTGCTCATAACTAAGGCAATACATCCTGCCAGTAACGCTTTACCCTTCATATTCATCCTGAGGCTCCCCATTATTATGGTTTTTGCATTTGTTGTGATGTTGTTTGTTAGCGCATTATTTTGTTTATATCGATAGGAAAAGCATATGATAGCTAATCTACCGGGGGCTGCTCGCGCTTTTGCAGCACACTATGCTAAACATACCGTCATTCTGAGGAATTTGAAACGACTAAATTGCGGGCTATGTAACAGATAAGTGACAAATAAAAAAACCGCGCCAGCATGAACCGGACGCGGTGCAAAACAGGCCCTAATTACCAGCCAGCGGGCAGGTAGCCTACCGCGGACGCTATCGCGTAGACGGCGCTGCAAAGATACAACAACACAATGAAGCATTGGATAAGCGGATGGGTCATCCAGGCCGGACAGGTCCAGCCCGGCGTCAGGTCGCCACGCTGGCGGGCGCCCTTGAGCATCAGGATCGGCATAATCGATAAAATAACGCCGCTGAACACCCCGGCAAAATAGAGCGCGTTGACGAAGGAGACCATGCCGCTGTAGGCCAGCGCGAACGGCGGGATCGCCACCACCAGCAGCACCATCAGGCGACGGGCGGGCTGTTCGTCATTCCCCAGGCGGAACTGATCGAAGATATTGGTCAGGAAGCTGCCGCCCAGTCCCCAGTAGGAGGTCAACATCGCGCACAGCGCAAACAGGTTGGCGGAGAAGAAGGCCCATTCGCCAAGCGCCCTGCCCCAGGAGATGGTGGCCACATCCGAAATATTCTCCAGGCCGTTAAGCGAGATCACCGACAGCGGCACCAGCGCCAGCAGGGTAAAGGTCAGCGCCATGCCGACCATAATGGCTTTAGGCAATTTTTCCGGTTTGTCGGCGAAGCCCCGCGCCATTTCCGGGACGATATACTGTGCCGAGAAGCAGAACGCCACGACGTTGAAGACCGGAACCATATACAGCCAGTTGCCGTCGAGCAGATAGCCCACGCGGGTGGTCTCTTTCAGCAGCGTGGCAATCACCAGCACCGAGATCATCACCACCATGCCGATGCTGATAAATTTCTCGCCGCGGCCGATCGCCTTCAGCCCCAGATAGAGCACCCCTGCCGCCGGGACGAAAAACAGCACGCTGCCCAGCGCTGGCGAGATGCCAAACAGCGAGTGCAGCAGCTTGCCGCTGCCGGTCATATAAGCCGTCAATGCCCCGACGCTGTTGACGCAGACGGAGAGGAACATCATTAGCGCGCCGAAGCCGCCGACGTAGCGCTTCGATAATCCACTGAGCTGCAGATGTTTACGCGTGCGGAGCGTGGATTCCGCGACATAGAGCATGGTCACCGTGGTCAGACTACCCACCAGCACCAGCCAGAACAGCAGTGGTAAAAAGCCCGCTTTGCTTGACGCATAGGCGATAGAGAGGACACCCGCGCCAATATTGGTACCGACAATCATCGATACCCCTTCGACGAAGCTCAGAGATTTTGCAGGGACAGCCGTACGTTCCCGGCCGGTGAGGACGGGAGAAAAGGTGGAGTTTTCAGACATAATACTTTCCGTTTTACTCCGGCGGTTTTCACCGCCGGAAAAAAGGTGATATCAGGGTGATAAACCACTCACGCTGAGCATAAACAGCCGGCTGCGGCTTCCTGTTTCTGTTCGGCTTCCCTGCCGCCGCAGCCCGCCGGGGAGACGTTAGCTCTTCAGTACGCGCGCCAGAATATCCAGCGCTTTCGAGAACTGGGCGTCCGGAATCGTCAGCGGATAGAGGAAGCGGATCACGTTGCCGTAGACGCCGCAGCTCAGCAGCAGCAGGCCGTTCTCCTGCGCTTTCTGTTGCACCTGGCGGGTGAACTCCGGCGACGGCTCGCCAGTTTGCGGATCGTTAAACTCCACTGCCACCATCGACCCCCGGCCGCGGACATCGACAATCGCCGGACAGGTGGCGCGCGCCTGGTTGAGCACTTCCTGCAGATGGCTACCCAGCTGCTCAGCGCGCTGGCACAGCTGCTCTTCGGCAATCACATCCAGCACCGCGTGCGCCGCGGCCACCGCCAGCGGGTTACCGGCATAGGTCCCGCCCAGTCCGCCTGGCGCTGGGGCATCCATTACCTCGGCGCGACCAACGACGCCCGACAGCGGGAAACCGCCGGCGAGGCTTTTCGCCATCGTCATCAGATCCGGTTTCACATCATAATGCTGCATGGCGAACAGCTTGCCGGTACGAGCGAAACCGGTTTGCACTTCATCGGCGATCAGCAGAATGCCGTGGGTATCGCACAGGTCGCGCAGCGCCTGCATGAAATCGGCCGGCGCGACGTTAAAGCCGCCTTCCCCCTGGATCGGCTCGAGGATGATGGCCGCGACCTGATCCGGCGCAATATCCGCTTTGAAAATGCGCTCCAGGCTTTTCAGCGCATCCGCGGTGGTCACGCCATGCGCCGCATTCGGGTAGACACCGTGATACACCGAGCCCGGGAACGGCCCGAAGCCGATTTTGTAGGGTGCGACCTTACCGGTGAGGGCCATGGTCATAAAGGTACGGCCGTGGAAACCGCCGCCGAAAGTTATCAGCCCCGGACGACCGGTGTAAGCGCGGGCAATTTTCACCGCGTTCTCGACCGCTTCCGCGCCGGTGGTGAAGAAGGCCGTTTTTGCCGGCCCGTCAATCGGCGCCAGATCGTTGATACGTTCCGCCAGCGTGACATAGCTTTCGTACGGCACAATCTGATAGGCGGTGTGGGTGAACGCCTGCAGCTGGTCAGCGACCGCGGCAACCACCTTCGGATGACGGTGACCGGTATTTAACACGGCGATCCCGGCGGCGAAATCGATCACCTCATTGCCTTCGATATCCCACAGCGTGGCGTTCTCCGCCTTCTCGACAAAGTAGTTACACATTACGCCTACGCCGCGCGGCGTCGCCTGCTGGCGACGTTGATTCAGTTCTGAGCTTTTCACCTGCGAATCTCCTGTCGTGTATGTCACGTTATCGCAACAAATTAGAAACGATGTCGTTTATTTACACAGGAGTTGGCCCTATAATCGAGTACCAATTTTGAATATCTGAGGGATCCAATTGCGTTCGCTAGTGGGTGACCTGGTGCTGGTCCGTCTGCAGGAAGAGCGCGACCCTCTTCTGCACAAACGCTTATACAACGCGCTTCGCCGCGCGATCCTTGACGGTTCGCTGGCGCCGCAAAGCCGCCTGCCGCCGTCGCGGGACCTGGCGGGAGAACTCGGCGTATCAAGAAACACCATATTAACAACTTATGAACAATTACTGGCGGAAGGATATGTGGTTTCCCGTCGGGGAAGCGGAACATTCGTTGCCCAAACCGCCTCTGAAAGTTCCTTGACCGCTAAGGGTGAGCGGGAAAACAGCAGCATCGCGACATCGACGGCGCATCTTTCACGCCGCGGCCAGCACCTGCTCGGCCAGGTCAGCGCCAGCCCGCGCCAGTGGGGAGCGTTTATTCCCGGCGTACCGGACGTTAACGCCTTTCCCCATCCGCTGTTCAGCAAGATCCAGGCGCGCATCAGCCGTCGGCCAAAGCCCGAGCGGCTCAGCTACAGCTGCAACGGCGGTACCCCGGAGCTGCAGCAGGCGCTGGTGGATTATCTGCGGGTATCGCGCGGCGTCCACTGTCAGGCAGATCAAATTCTTATCACCGAGGGGATCCACCAGGCTATCGATCTGGTCACCCGCATGCTGTGCGACAGCGGCGATCTGGCGTGGGTGGAGGAGCCTTCCTACTGGGGCATTCGCCACCTGCTGGCGATGAACGACGTCCGGGCGGAGCCCCTGACCGTCGATGCCAACGGCCTGTGTCCGCCGGAAACGGTTGACGATGCGCCGCGGCTCATCTTTGTCACCCCCTCTCACCAGTATCCGCTGGGCGCAGTGATGAGCCTTGAACGTCGTCAGCGGCTGCTGGCGCTCGCCCGCCAGCAGGGGAGCTGGATCGTCGAAGATGATTATGACAGCGAGTTTCGCTTTTCCGGCCAGCCCATCCCCGCCCTGCAGGGGCTGGTGGCCGACGCGCCGGTGGTCTATATCGGCACCTTCAGTAAAACGCTCTATCCCGGCCTGCGTCTGGGCTATGTGGTGATCCCCCGTCCGCTGGTCAGCGATCTGAAGCACGCCCACGCCGAGCTTTACCGCGGCGGCCATTCGCTGATCCAGATGGCGCTGGCGGAGTTTATTACCGCTGGTCACTACTCGGCCCATATCCGCCGCATGCGCCTGCTCTACAGCCGTCGCCGCGCCTTTTTAACCGAGCTGATTCAGCGGCACTGTATGCCCGACGCCCTGTCGGACTTCAGCGATAATGCCGGGCTGCATTTGATCCTCAATTTACCGGAAGAGGCTGACGATGTGGCGATCGCCCGCGAGGCCAATGCGCGCCACATTCTGGTGCGGCCGCTCTCGCGCTACTACCTGACGGCGGCGCGTAAGAAAGGATTATTGATGGGATTTGCCAGCCAGCCCGAGGAGCAGATGGCGCCGGCGTTCAGCGTGCTGATCGGCTGCCTGCGGACGCACTGTCCAGAGGTGCTGCGGCCCATGGATGGCGCAGAAAAACAAAACGCCCCAACCTGAGGCGGGGCGTTATCGGGGAGCCTGATATCAGGTATCAGGCAGGCGTGGCGTATCAGGCTTCGATCGCTGCACGCAGTTTTTTCATGGCGTTCTTTTCCAGCTGACGCACGCGCTCTGCGGAGACGCCGTAGCGGTCAGCCAGCTCCTGCAGCGTGGACTTGTTGTCTTCGTCCAGCCAGCGGGCGCGGATGATATCCTGGCTACGCTCGTCCAGGCCCTGCATCGCGTCAGTCAGCTTATTCGCCGCCTGCTCTTCCCAGTTATCGTCTTCGATGCCGTCGGCAAAGTTTGACGTTTTGTCCTGCAGATACAGGACCGGCGCCATCGGCTGGCTGTCGGATTCATCGTCCGACGACATGTCGAACGTCATGTCCTGGGCCGCCATGCGGGATTCCATCTCGCGGACGTCTTTGCTCGACACGCCCAGCTCACGGGCTACCATTTCCACTTCATCCTGGTTGAACCAACCCAGACGCTGTTTGGTTTTACGCAGGTTAAAGAACAGCTTACGCTGTGCTTTGGTGGTAGCGACCTTCACGATACGCCAGTTGCGCAGCACGTATTCGTGAATTTCGGCTTTAATCCAGTGCACGGCGAAGGAGACCAGGCGCACACCCACTTCCGGGTTGAAGCGACGCACGGCTTTCATCAGGCCGATATTGCCTTCCTGGATCAGATCCGCCTGCGGCAGGCCATAGCCCGAGTAGTTACGAGCAATGTGAACAACAAAGCGCAGGTGAGACAGAATCAGCTTTTTCGCTGCTTCCAGATCGCCCTGGTAATGCAGCTTTTCAGCAAGCTCCCGCTCTTCATCAGCCGACAGCATCGGCCAAGTGTTAGCGGCCCGGATATACGATTCCAGGTTACCAACGGGGGCTAAAGCTAAAGTTTGCATTTCTTTGGTCATTCAAATCCTCTCAATTGATATCTTCTGACGTGGTCTTGTCCCCATCAGGCAACAAGCATGCCAGCATTCATGAGCAACGAGAATATCACTCACATTAGTATCAGACAGTGATTTTATCCACAAGTTCCATGCAACGGTGTGAATAAATTACGCACAAAATGTGACACCACGATGAAAAAGTGAGGGCAGGAAAAGGAGAACAAGCTTGCGTATCTTTCCCTGCGAACAGGAACTCATTGCAGCAGGGAAAGATTATATCACGCTTTTTTTAATCGGGAGTAAAGTGACGTAAATGTTGCACTGTCGCCAGCCAGGCGGCTACCCAGCCGATCATCGAGCAGACGATCAGCATCAGCAGACACTCGTCAAAGCCTAAGCCGCTTAGCTCAAACTGGGTGCCGAACACCTTCGCCACTTCGGTCACTGCCGACGAGAGACGCATCACCAGAATCTCCGACAGGATCAGCGATAAAAACGCGCCGGAGAAGCCCAGCATCGCCCCGCCGTAGAGGAACGGACGCAGGATAAAGCCGTCGGTAGCGCCGATCAGTTTCTGCACGTTAATGGTATCGCGGCGGGCGAAGATGCTCAGGCGCACGCTGTTGCCGATCACCAGGAACACCGCCGCCACCATCAGCACGCCAATCATCGCCGACACGCGGCCCACCAGCCCGGTGAGCGAGGAGAGGCGGGCAAACCAGCTGTCGTCCATCCGCACCTCATCGACCCCCTGGATCCGCGATACCCGATCGCGCAGGGTGTTCAGCGCTTCCGTGCTCTGGAAATCCAGCTTCGGCACCACGATGGCGACCGCCGGCAGCGGGTTCTCTTCCAGCATATCCAGGGCGCCGCCAAAGCCGGACCAGTTACGGAATTCACCCAATGCCTCGTCACGTGACAAATAGTTCACCTTGTCGACGCCCTGCTCCGCCTGCAGCTGACCTACCACCCGCGCCGCGGCGTCGTCATCCAGCGTTTTTTCCAGATACACGGTGATCTGCGGCGAGGGATAGTACTGTGACGCCGCGCTGCTGACGTTTTTGTAGACCATGTAGCAGACGCTTGGCAGGGTCAACGAGATGGCGATAACCATCACCGTCAGGAAGGTGGCCAGCGGTGTGCTTTTTAAATCCTGGAGCGCGCCGTGCCAGGCGTAGCGCACCTGCTCGTTGAACACGTTGCTCTTACGCGAGGCCGGGTTAGGCGCCGCTTTCGGCCGTTTTGGCGCATTGCGCCCGCCGCCGCCGCCGCCCGCCGCGTTGCGCAGGCGATCGAACTTGCTGCCGAACTGGCGGATTTGGTTCATTGCGTCGCGCTTATTCACCCCGAATGCCTCCATGCAGATGGCCGTCGCTGAGCGTCAGCACGCGGTACGGACGGCTGGAGATAAGCCCCAGATCGTGCGTGGCCATCAGTACCGTCACCCCGACGCGGTTAAACTCTTCAAACAGACGTAAAATCCCCTCCGAGAGCGCCTCGTCGAGGTTACCGGTCGGTTCATCCGCCAGCAGTACCGCCGGCTTGTTGACCACCGCGCGAGCGATCCCCACGCGCTGCTGCTCGCCGCCGGAGAGCTGAATCGGAAAGTTCTTCGCTTTGTCCAGCAGCCCGACCTTGTCCAGCGCCGCCGAGACGCGGCGACGAATGTCATCGCCGCTGGCGCCGGCGATAATCAGCGGGATCGCCACGTTGTCATACACGGTGCGATCCATCAGCAAATGGTGGTCCTGGAAAATCATGCCGATCTGGCGGCGCAGGAACGGCACCTCACGGCTCTTCAGGCGGCTGATTTCATGACCGCTGAAGAAGATTTTGCCGGCGCTGGGCCGTTCGATACCACAGATAAGCTTCAGCAGGGTACTTTTCCCTGCGCCGGAGTGGCCGGTCAGAAACGCCATCTCGCCCGGCTGCAGGTGGAAGTTCACCCCCTGCAGCGCTTGTCTCCCACCGAGATAGGCTTTGCTGACTTGTTCAAAGCGAATCATTCTTAATCCTCTCGGGCAAAAAGTGCCTCAATAAAGTCGCCCGCATTAAACGGACGCAGATCCTCAATACGCTCGCCGACGCCAATATAGCGAATCGGAATGCCGAACTGGTCGGCCACCGAGAAGATCACGCCGCCTTTGGCGGTGCCATCCAGCTTGGTCAGGGTGATCCCGGTCAAACCTACCGCCTCATGGAACAGTTTGGCCTGGCTAATCGCATTCTGCCCGGTGCTGGCGTCGATGGTTAACATCACCTCATGCGGCGCGTCGACGTCCAGCTTTTTCATCACCCGGACGATCTTCTTCAGCTCTTCCATCAGGTGCGATTTATTCTGCAGACGCCCGGCGGTATCGGCAATCAGCACATCAACATGGCGCGCCTTCGCCGCCTGAATGGCGTCGAAAATCACCGAAGCGGAATCGGCGCCGGTGTGCTGGGCGATCACCGGGATATTGTTACGCTGCCCCCAGACCTGCAACTGTTCTACCGCCGCCGCACGGAAGGTATCCCCCGCCGCCAGCATCACCGTTTTGCCCTGCTGCTCAAACTGACGCGCCAGCTTGCCGATGGTGGTGGTTTTCCCCACCCCGTTCACGCCGACCATCAGAATAACAAATGGCGTTTTGCCTTCAACGTTCAGCGGCGCATCCACTTTGGCGAGAATCTCACCCATCTCTTCTTTCAGCAGGCCGTACAGCGCCTCCGCATCGCGCAGCTGCTTACGGCTGGCGCCCTCAGTGAGGTTAGTAATGATCTTGCGGGTGGTCTCCACCCCGACATCAGCGATCAGCAGCTGCTCTTCCAGCTCTTCAAACAGATCGTCGTCGATCTTCTTACCGCGGAACAGGCTGATAAATCCGGAACCGAGATTTTCTTTTGTTTTCAGAAGACTACGTTTTAGGCGGGCAAAAAAGCCTTCTTTCGTCGGTTTTTCCTGCTCCTGGGCCAGTTCTTCCACCGGCGCCTCGTCTTCTGGCGCCGGCACCACCACCGCCGCCTCTTCTGCCGCCTCGGCCGCCAGCGCCTGCGCTTCCAGCTCTTCATCGCTTAACGGCGCGTCCTCTTCCGGCGCTTCCGTCTCCTGCGGCTGGGCAACAGCATCCTCTACAGGCTGCTCAGCCACGACCTCCGCCGCCACCGGTTCGGCGATAACCTCTTCCGCCAGCGACTCAACCACCGCAGGCTGTTCAACCGGTTCGCTGACCGCGGGCTCCGGTTCAACAACAGGCGCTTCTTCGGTCAGAGCAGGCGCTTCCACCCACTCTTCTTCCTGCGCGCTGGCAGGCTCCGCAAGGTGGGCCTTTTCGTTTTCGACCACCGTCTCGGTGACGTCGACGACCTCTTCGGCAAACGCCTCCGGGTCCGCTTTCGGCGCGCTCGGCTCGGCAGGGGTTGCCGCCGCCGGCGTCTCATCGGCAACCGCTTGTTGTTCTTCTACTTTTTGTTCAGTCTCGGTTTCCTGTGCCTGTTCTTTCTGTCCAAAGCCCAGCCAGGAAAAGAAGCCACGTTTTTTCTCTTTTGCCATTTGCGACCACACTCCTCGCTGTTTATTCATGGCGCAGCTTCATCAGAAGCTGAAAAAATGATGAAATTAGTTGGATAGTCTATCACTTAACTTAACTCGCAGCACCGCCCCCGGATTAAGGTTTCGTCAACCGCCGTCGATCGCTAGAATAGCAGGCCGGAAGTTGAGACTTGAGCAGAGAGATGAAAAAACCAAACCACGCGGGCAGCGGTCAGATCCGCATCATCGGCGGGCAATGGCGCGGCCGTAAATTACCGGTGCCGGAGAGCCCGGGCCTGCGGCCGACCACCGACCGGGTTCGCGAAACCCTTTTTAACTGGCTGGCGCCGTCCATCGTTGACGCGCACTGCCTCGACTGCTTTGCCGGCAGCGGCGCGCTGGGGCTTGAGGCGCTGTCCCGCTATGCGGCCAGCACTACGCTACTGGAGATGGAGCGCGGCGTCGCTCAGCAGTTGCAAAAAAACCTGGCCACCCTGAAAGCGGATCGCGGCAAGGTGATCGCGACCAACACCCTCAGCTTCCTGAGCCAACCGGGCACGCCGCATGAGATCGTATTCGTCGACCCACCGTTCCGTCAGGGGCTGCTGGAGGAGACGCTGCGCCTGCTGGAAACGCAGGGCTGGCTGGCCGATGAGGCCCTGGTGTACGTCGAAAGCGAAGTCGAAAACGGTTTACCGCCGGTACCGGCAAACTGGCATCTGTATCGTGAAAAAGTGGCCGGACAGGTCGCGTACCGTCTTTACCAACGTGAGGCCCAAGGAGAGAACCATGCTGATTAATTTAGGCCGCCTGCTGATGCTGTGCGTCTGGGCCTTTCTGTTATTGAATCTGTTTCAGCCCTTCCCGAAGCCGCTGAATATCTTCGTCAACGTCGCGCTGATTTTTATGATCCTGATGCATGGTCTGCAGCTGACGCTGCTCAAGGCGACGCAGCCGAAAGATGCCCCGCCGCTGGGCCGCTTTGAGCAAATCCGCATTTTTATCTTCGGCGTGTTTGAGCTCGTCGCCTGGCAGAAAAAACTGAAGGCGACGCTGAAGAAATAGTCCTGACAAGGGCTCAGGGATCGGGCGTAAACGCCACGAACGCTGTGCCCTTATAACGCAACATCCCGCGATCGCCGACGCTCAGCGCATGATACTGCGGCGCGTCAAGGCGAAACACCACCTCCAGCCCGCCGTTCTCAGGGCGAAAGCTCGCTTCATAGCGCATCTCGCTGCCCGCAGGCGTCACCGTCTGCTGCCGCGAACGCCGATCGTTAATCACTTTTTCCCGCTTATTGCTGACGATCACCCGCTTTTGCAACACCGGCGCGGCGTCGTTCGCCAGTTTTTCGCGGCGCTGCTGCACATAGCGAAACGAAGCCGCCACCACAATCACCGCGACGACCAGAACAAAAAAGAGCGGCATTTTACTCATTAAGGTTACCCATAAAAAATATCAGGAATCAGCATACTGCGACTGGAATAACATTGTCATCTGCTGCGCCAAACCACTACACTGAGTGGTAGCTTCACGCATCCGTAACTTTCTTTATGATAACAGATACAGGGACTTACTATGCTTTGGTCATTTATTGCTGTCTGTTTCTCCGCATGGCTTTATGTCGATGCATCCTATCGCGGGCCAGCCTGGCGACGCTGGGTATTTAAACCTGTCACCCTGATTCTGTTGCTGTTGCTGGCCTGGCAGGCGCCGATGTTCAATGCCATCAGCTACCTGGTGCTGGCTGGCCTGTGCGCCTCGCTGCTCGGCGACGCCCTCACCCTGCTGCCGCGCCAGCGGGTGATGTACGCGGTGGGCGCCTTCTTCCTGTCGCATCTGCTGTATACCATCTGGTTTGCCAGCCAGCTGACGCTGTCGTTCTTCTGGCCGCTGCCGCTGGTGCTGCTGGTATTCGGCGCCCTGCTGATGGCGGTGATCTGGAGCCGCCTGGAAGAGATGAAAATGCCGGTGCTGACCTTTATCGGCATGACGCTGGTGATGGTCTGGCTGGCCGGTGAGCTATGGTTTGCCCGCCCTACCGACACCGCGCTGTCCGGTTTCGCCGGCGCCGCTCTGCTGCTGCTGAGCAATGCCGTGTGGCTGGTAAGTCACTATCGTCGCCGTTTCCGCGCCGATAACGCCATTGCCGCCGCGTTTTACTTTGCCGGCCACTTCCTCATCGTGCGCGCGCTGTACCTGTAATTTAGTCCTTGACTCTGGAGTCGACTCCAGAGTGTATCCTACGGCTAATGAGAAAATTATCATTTACCGGAGGGTGCCATGTCGACTCCAGACGCGCAGGATAAAAAAGTCCCACAATTCTCGTCATTCACCATGCGGCCAGCGCCCGCCCCGGCGGAGAGCTGCTGCACAGACCACGCCTGCGCCGCAGAGACCGCACCAGCCGCCGAAGCGCTTAGCGACGCCCGCTACAGCTGGCAGGTTGCCGGCATGGACTGCGCCGCCTGCGCCCGCAAGGTGGAAACGGCGGTTCGTCAGGTGCCCGGCGTCAGTCAGGTTCAGGTGCTGTTCGCCACGGAAAAATTATTGGTTAACGCCGAAGGCGACGTTCGCGCTCAGGTTGAGCAGGCGGTACGTCAGGCAGGTTATACGCTGCGCGATGCCGATGCCCCCGCGTCAGAGAAAACGCAGGGCTCGCAGCTGCGCGACAATTTACCGTTGCTGACGCTGGTCATTATGATGGCCCTGAGCTGGGGGCTGGAGCAGGTCAACCACCCTGCCGGTCAGTTAGCCTTTGTTGCCACCACCCTGGTCGGCCTGTGGCCGGTTGCCCGCCAGGCGCTGCGCCTGATCAAAAGCGGGAGCTGGTTCGCCATTGAAACGCTGATGAGCGTCGCCGCCATCGGAGCGCTGTTTATCGGCGCCACCGCAGAGGCGGCGATGGTCCTGCTACTGTTCCTGATCGGCGAGCGTCTCGAAGGCTGGGCCGCCAGCCGCGCGCGGCAGGGCGTGAGCGCGCTGATGGCGCTGAAGCCCGACACCGCCATCCGTCTGCGCAACGGCGTGCGGGAAACCGTCGCCCAGCGCGATCTGCGCCCCGGAGATGTGATTGAAGTGGCTGCCGGCGGGCGTCTGCCGGCGGATGGACAACTGCTGTCGCCGTTTGCCAGCTTTGATGAAAGCGCCCTGACCGGCGAGTCGGTGCCGGTGGAGCGCCAGGCCGGAGAACGGGTAGCGGCGGGCGCCACCAGCGTCGACCGCCTGGTGAAGCTGACCGTGATCTCCGAACCGGGCGACAGCGCCATCGACCGCATCCTGAAGCTGATTGAAGAGGCGGAGGAACGTCGGGCGCCGATCGAGCGTTTTATCGACCGCTTCAGCCGGATCTACACTCCGGCCATTATGGTGGTGGCCCTGTTGGTGGCCATTGTCCCGCCGCTGTTCTTCGCCAGCGCCTGGCTGCCATGGATCTATAAAGGCTTAACGCTGCTGTTGATCGGCTGCCCGTGCGCGCTGGTCATCTCCACCCCGGCGGCCATCACCTCCGGCCTGGCGGTCGCCGCCCGACGCGGGGCGCTGATCAAAGGCGGCGCGGCGCTGGAACAGCTGGGCCAGGTGCGCCAGGTGGCGTTCGATAAAACCGGCACCCTGACCGTCGGGCAGCCGCAGGTGACCTCGGTCATCACCACCGCTGAGAATGACGACAACGCGCTGCTGGCGCTGGCGGCGGCGGTGGAGCAAGGCTCCAGCCATCCGTTGGCGCAGGCCATCTTCCGCGAAGCGCAGCGGCGCCAGCTGAGCATTCCGCTGGCCAGCGGCCAGCGGGCGCTGGCAGGTTCCGGTATCGAAGCCGAGGTCAACGGCAGCCGTATCGTGATCTGCGCGGCCAGCAAAGCCGCCCCGGCAGAGCATGAGGCGCAGATCCAGCAGCTGGAGAGCGCCGGTCAAACGGTGGTGCTGGTCATGCGCGGCGAGACGCTTCTCGGCATCCTGGCGCTGCGCGACACCCTGCGCGACGACGCGCGTCAGGCAGTGGATGCCTTACACCAGTTGGGGGTGCAGGGGGTGATCCTCACCGGGGATAACCCGCGCGCCGCGGCGGCCATCGCCAGCGAACTGGGGCTGGAATTCCGCGCCGGCCTGCTGCCGGCGGACAAAGTCGAAGCGGTGATGGCGTTGAATGCCGATGCGCCGCTGGCGATGGTCGGCGACGGCATCAACGACGCCCCGGCGATGAAAGCGGCGACCATCGGCATCGCCATGGGCAGCGGTACCGACGTGGCGCTGGAGACTGCCGACGCCGCGCTGACCCACAACCGTCTGACCGGCCTGGCGCAGATGATTTCCCTGGCGCGGGCGACTCACGCCAATATCCGCCAGAACATCGCGATTGCCTTAGGGCTGAAGGGGATTTTCCTTGTCACCACCCTGCTCGGCCTGACCGGTCTGTGGCTGGCGGTGCTGGCGGATACCGGCGCCACCGTGCTGGTAACGGCTAACGCGCTGCGGTTATTGCGTAAGAAGTTGTAGCATAGATACCGGCTTCCCTGCTCGCGCTACGCTTAGCAGGGCTACGGTTCCAGACCGTCGGGTAGCCCGGATAAGGCGCTACGCGCCGCCATCCGGGGTATTCCCTGCTCGCGCTACGCTTAGCAGGGCTACGGTTCCGGACCGTCGGGTAGCCCGGATAAGGCGCTGCGCGCCGCCATCCGGGAGAGGCTCAGTGGCTTTTGCGGATCAGGTAGCGGTACGGCAGGGCTTCGGTTTCCTGGGCCACCAGCTCATGCTCCATAAAGCGGCAGAATCCCGGGATATCGCGGGTGGTGGCCGGATCGTCAGCAATAATCAGCAGCGTCTCGCCCACCGGCATCGTCCGCACGGTTTTACGCACCATCATGACCGGCTCCGGGCAGCGGAGTCCCAGGGCATCCAGAGTGTGGTCAGGAGTGGAGAAAAGTTCGCTCATTTTAGTCTCACGTCAACAAAACGGCCCTAGTTTACCCCCTGCTCGCCAGTACGCAAGCCAGGTTAACGTTTGCGCGAAAAACAACCATTGCATTACGCCGGCAACGCAGTATCATGCAGCCGTTTTTAATTGGGTTCCCTCACCCCAACGTTCCGCTGCCGATTGCTCATTTACCTGAAGCATGACGGGCATAAAAAGGTCACAATATGAATCCGTTTACTACCGTACAGCGCAAAAAAGCGCTCGTCTGGCTTTCGCTATTTCATCTGCTGGTGATTACCTCCAGCAACTATCTGGTTCAGCTGCCGATCTCCATCTTTGGTTTCCATACCACCTGGGGCGCGTTCAGTTTTCCGTTTATCTTCCTCGCCACCGATCTGACGGTGCGAATTTTTGGCGCACCGCTGGCGCGACGCATTATTTTTGCGGTGATGGTCCCGGCGCTGGTCATCTCCTACGCCATCTCCGCCCTGTTTTACATGGGCGAGTGGCAGGGCTTCGCCGCGCTGGGCACCTTTAATCTCTTCGTCGCGCGCATCGCCATCGCCAGCTTTATGGCCTATGCGCTGGGGCAGATCCTTGACGTCCACGTCTTCAACCGCCTGCGGCAGAGTCGTCACTGGTGGCTGGCCCCCACCGCCTCGACGCTGTTCGGCAACATCAGCGATACCGTAGCGTTCTTCTTCATCGCCTTCTGGCGCAGCCCGGATCCGTTTATGGCCGCTCACTGGGGGGAGATCGCCCTCGTCGACTACAGCTTTAAAGTGCTTATCAGCATCATTTTCTTCCTGCCGATGTACGGCGTTCTGTTAAATATGCTGTTGAAAAGGCTGGCGGATAAATCTGATTTGTCGGCATTGCAGCCGAGTTAAAGGTACTCGCGGACTGATGTGTTAAGATAGCCGGATGAGCCATTAGTGGCCGTTTATCGAAAGGAAGATGTCAATGCGCAATTTGGTTAAATATGTCGGTATTGGCCTGCTGGTGATGGGGCTTGCCGCCTGCGATAACAGCGATTCAAAAGCGCCAACCGTTGGGGCAGCAGCGGAGAGCAATGCCAGCGGCCAGGCAATCAGCCTGCTGGATGGCAAGCTGAGCTTCACCCTGCCTGCGGGCATGGCCGACCAGAGCGGCAAACTGGGTACTCAGGCGAACAACATGCACGTCTATTCTGACGCCACCGGCCAGAAAGCAGTCATCGTCATCGTCGGCGACAGCACCAATGAAGACCTGGCGGTGCTGGCGAAACGCCTGGAAGATCAGCAGCGTAGCCGCGACCCGCAGCTGCAGGTGGTGAGCAATAAGTCGCTGGAGATCAAAGGTCATACCCTGCAGCAGCTGGACAGCATCATCTCCGCCAAGGGGCAGACCGCGTGGTCTTCCGTACTGCTCGGCAAAGTGGATGACAAACTGCTGACCCTGCAGGTCACCCTGCCGGCGGACAACCAGCAGCAGGCGCAGACCGAAGCGGAAAGCATCATCAGCACCCTCACCATCCAGTAATTACTGGCCTGGTGCGACGGCCTCCGGTTCGCCACCCGGGGGCCGTTTTTTTAACCGCCAGCCCAGCAGCAGCGCCGCCATCACCAGACCTGCCGCCGCCAGATATATCACCGGGATCCCGGTCCACGCCATCAGCAAGCCGGCCAGCGGCCCGGTGACGCCTAACGACAAATCCATAAACACGGTATAGGTGGCCAGCGCCGACCCCTGGTTGTGCTGCGGCACCGCTTTCACCGCCACCACGCCCAGCGCCGGAAAGACCAACGAGAACCCGGCCCCGGTAAGCAAGGTGCCGATTTTCGCCAGCAGCGGCGTATCAGCAAAGCCGACCAGCAGCAGGCCGATGATCTCCACGCTAAAGCAGAGCATCGCCACGTTCAGCCCGCCGAAGCGGTTAATGGCGTTGGGAAACAGCAGCCGCGCGCCAACGAACGCGCAGCTGAACAGCGTCAGGGCGAAGGCCGCCCCGTCCCAGCCTTTGGCCTCATAAAACAGCGTGATAAAGGTGGCGATAACCCCGAAACCGGCGGAGGCCAGGGCCAGCGCCATTCCGTAGGGCCACACCCGCCCGAGCACCGCGCGAAACGACATCGCTTTGCCTTTCGCCGCCTTCACCGCTGCGCGGGGCAGCGCGCAGAGGATAGCCGCCAGCGCAACCGCCATAATGACCCCAGCCAGGCCGCTGAGGCCAATGTACGAATAGCACAGCACGCCGAGCGGGGCGCCCATCGCCATCGCCCCGTAGGTCACAATGCCGTTCCATGAGATCACCCGCCCGATATGCAGCGACCCAACAACGCCGACGCCCCACAGCGTCGAGCCGGTGCCGGCAAAGCTCTGGCCGATGCCGAGAATGACCCGCCCGAGGCATAGCAGCAGCAGGCTAACCAGCGGCCAGCCGCTGCTCCAGGCGGCAAGCAGGTAGCTCAGGCCGCTTAAAAAGCAGCCGCAGAGGCCGAAGACAACGATCTTTTTGGGCCCCAGCAGGTCAGCATAGCGCCCGGCGTGCGGGCGGCTGAGCAGCGTGGCGAAATATTGCAGACTAATCACCAGGCCGGCCCAGAAAGCGCTAAAGCCCATTACATCATGCACATAGCCGGGAAGCACCGCCAGCGGCAAGCCGATGGTGAGATAGCTGGCAAAGTTAAAAATGACGACGGAGACAATCCGCAGATTGAGGCGCAGTCCATTGAGCGCCGGTTCGGCGACGGGTTCGGGCATCAGGTTCCACCAGATTTCGACAACCAGCTTTCACTATTACCACGCTGGCGGCGGAAAAGCAGCTCGCCTTTCGGAATATTGGCAGTCGGCGAACCGCTACACTTATCAGGCGCGACTCACAAAAGGAATGCCTATGTCCCCTCCGCAGGCTGATAAAGCCGGGCTCCATATTTTACTTAAGCTGGCGGCGCTGGTGATTATCCTCGCCGGGATCCACGCCGCCGCCGATATTCTGGTGCAGCTCCTGCTGGCGCTGTTTTTCGCTATCGTCCTCAACCCGCTGGTCACCTGGTTCATTCGCCGCGGGGTGCGGCGCCCGTTCGCCATTACCCTGGTGGTGACGGCAATGCTGGTGATGCTCACCGCGCTGCTTGGCGTGCTGGCGGCGTCGCTCAATGACTTTGTCGCCATGCTGCCTGATTTCAACCGCGCCCTGACGCGTAAGATCGTCCAGCTCCAGGAGTATCTCCCCTTTCTCAACCTGCATATCAATCCGGAGCGCATGCTGCGACGTATGGATTCAGAACGGCTGATGACCTGGGCCACGACGCTGATGACCCAGCTTTCCGGGGCGATGGCCAGCATTGTGCTGCTGGTGATGACGGTGATCTTTATGCTGTTTGAGGTTCGCCACCTGCCCTACAAACTGCGTTTTGCCCTCAATAACCCTCGTCTGCATATCGCCGGGCTGCACCGGGCGCTGAAAGGCGTTACCCACTATCTGGCGCTGAAAACGCTAATCAGCCTGTGGACCGGGCTGATTGTCTGGCTGGGGCTGCTGGCGATGGGGGTACAGTTCGCGCTGATGTGGGGGGTGCTGGCGTTCCTGCTGAACTATGTGCCGAATATCGGCTCCGCCATCTCCGCCATCCCACCCATGCTGCAGGCGCTGCTGTTCAGCGGCATCTACGAGTGCCTGCTGGTCGGGGCGCTGTTTCTGGTGGTGCATATGGTGCTGGGCAACATGGTGGAGCCGCGCATGATGGGCCACCGGCTGGGGATGTCGACCCTGGTGGTGTTCCTGTCGCTGCTGGTCTGGGGCTGGCTGCTGGGGCCGGTGGGAATGCTGCTCTCGGTGCCGTTAACCAGCGTCTGTAAAATCTGGATGGAGACCACCGTCGGGGGCAGCAAGCTGGCGATCCTGCTCGGCCCGGGGCGTCCCAAAAGCCGGCTCCCCGGCTAGCGGCGTTTCACCGGCCAGAAGATGGTCAATACGCCGGCGACGATAATCGCCACGCCCAGCAGCGATTGCCAGTAGAACGGCTCATGCCAGCCGGGCAGCCAGATGGCGGCAGCCCACACCAGGATATAGCTCAGGCTCAACAGCGCATACGCTTTTGATAACGGTAGACGGTGGAGGGCAAAGTACCAGCAGACCATTGACAACAGGTAGCCCAGCAGGCCGAAAAACAGGCCGAAGGTACCAGGCTCGAAATGCAGCAGATGCTGGAGAAAGGCCAGAATATCGGTCAGCGGCGGCAAGGCCACCATGGCGCTGCGCAGCAGCAGCTGCGCGGCGCTGACAAGGCCGACGCTGAATAATGCCCAGAGAAAGCCCATCAAACGCTGGTCCCCAGAATGACAATGCCCACGACGATCAACCCGACGCCAAACCAGTGGCGGCGAGCGACCGGCTCATGCCAGATGCCCCAGCCCGCAAGGGTGACCCAGACGAAGTTCAGGCTCAGCATCGGATAGGCGATGCTCACTGGAATAGACTGCAGGACGCTCAGCCACAGCAGCATGCCGCAGCCGAGGCATAGCAGCGCCATCCCCAGCCAGAAGAGTATATGGCGACTCCGCCGTCCGCGACGGGACGGGCGGGTCGCCTGTTTCTGGCACAGCTGTCCGGCGCAGCTCAGCAGGCTGGCGAACACCAGACAGATCCAGACGCTCATTGCGGCAGGTACTGAAGGAAGACCACCCGACCCAGCTCGTAGGCGTTATCGGGTTTCGGTAACGGTAAGTCGACCATACTCTCTCCTTTATCCATCAACAGCACCAGCGAGACCGGCCCCTGCTGACGATGCGTGGCCAGCCAGTCGGCAAACCCGGCCTGGCTGACAAAGCTTCCCTGAGCGTCCGGCCAGTCGAGACCGTACTTCAGCTCACCCTGTTTGTCGAACATAATAATATCGCTTCGCTTCAGCTCCCAGGCCAGGCCGCCGGCAATCCCGACGTTGTTAGTCAGGACGTAACGGCTGGGCTGCAGGGATTCGCTGACGATGTCCACGAGGAACTGCGGCTGTTTGCTGTCGATAACCCGGTCCGGAATGGCGAAGCCCACCAGCAGCGCCAGGCCAAGCGGGCAAAGCGCCGCCAGGCTCCAACGGCGACCAGCGTCTTTCATCGCCAACCAGCCCATCAGCGCCCAGACGGCGAAGGCGATGGCCGCCAGCAGACATTTATACAGCTCAATCTTGGTCCATACCGGCTTGTGCATCACGCCCCAGGGCGAGACCACCAGCACGGCGATCAGCCCCAGCAGGCCAAAGCCCAGGTTGATCATCCCATTGATGCGCAGCGCTTTCGCGCCGGTCTTCGCCGCCTCCAGCGCGTAGCGGGCCATCAGGATCGACAGCGGCGCAAAGCACGGCAGGATATAGGTCGGCAGTTTGCCTTTAGCAATACTGAAGAACAGGAACGGCATCGCCACCCAACCGAGCAGATACAGCGCGCCGCGGGCCTCATCGCGCTCACGCCAGCCGCGCTTCAGCGCCCCTGGCAGCAGGGCCAGCCACGGCAAGCTGCCGGCGATCAGGAACGGGATGTAGTACCAGAACGGCGCTTTGTGCTGGGCGTCTTTTTCGGCGAAACGCTGAATATGCTCGACCCAGAAGAAGTAGCGCCAGAAGTCCGGCTCTCGCTGGGCGATAGCCAGCCCCCAGGGCAGCACCACCAGCGTACAGACGACCACCGCCAGCCAACCGTAGGTCAGCACTTCACGCCAGCGTTTACGGGCGATCACCCACGGCAGAACGCCCACCACCGGCACCGCCAGCGCAAGGAAACCTTTGGTCATCACCCCCATACCGCAGGCGACGCCCAACAGCACGTAACCCAGTATTTTGCCGCCGCGGCTCTGCGCCTGCGTCGCGCCCCAGAAGCTGCACATCGCCAGCGCCAGCCACAGGGTGATCATCGGGTCCAGCACCGCATAGGTACCAATCGCATACACCAGCATCGCGGTGAGAAAAATCACTGGCGACAGGACGGCTACCCGCTTATCGCGAAAGATGCGCCACGCCAGCCAGGCCACCAGCACGGCGGTCATGGTGATGGCGAAGACCGACCCGAAGCGTACGCCGAAGTTATTATGGCCAAACAGCCACTGGCCGACACTGTTGATCCAGTAACCGGCAATCGGCTTTTCGAAGTAGCGCAGCCCGAGAAAATGCGGCACCACCCAGTCGCCGGTGGCCAGCATTTCACGGCTGATCTCCGCATAGCGTGTTTCATCGGGTTGCCAGAGCAAACGGAAATTGAGCGGCAGCAGGTAATACAGCGCAAACAGCGCAATCAGAGAGACGCCATAGCGAATGCTTTTCATCAAACACCCGAAGTCAGTAATTGTTCACGTCCGAGCCAGCCTTCCCGGCCAGCCAGTTCACCCCGAACCACTTTGCCGGACGGCAGCTCGCTAAAGTCAGCGGGCAGCAGCTGGCTCAGTGGGCAAAACTGAATTTCTTCTTCCGCCGCCATGGTCAGCAGTTCATCGAACTGATCGGCATAGGCAATACCTTCCACTTCGGCGTGAATGGTATAGACCGGCACGCCAGGGTCGCGATGGATGCAGTCGAGGAGATAGCGGTTAAAGCCGGCGATATCCACCGCCGTGCCCACCGCCTCGTCCCAGGTCGGCAACGTGACCGGGATCTGCACCGTACCAGAGACGCCGCTGCCGAGCTGGGGCAGAAACGGCCGCGTGCCGCGACAGTCGCTGTTGTAGAGAAAATCGAAGGATTCTTTGGCTTTCACCACCCGCTGATCGGCGCGCCAGCCGGCAACGGCCGAACAGGTGACCGGCCGGCCGATGATGCGCTCGAGCTCCAGCAGGCCACGCTCGACCTCCAGCGTCAGCCGTTCCTGCGGCCAGACGCCGCTCCACGCCTGCCAGCTGTAGTGGTCCCAGGCGTGCAGGCCCACTTCATGAGACTCGGCGGTCGCACGGATCACCGCCTCGTTCCCCGCGCCGATGCGGCGTCCCGGCCACGCGGTGCCGGCCAGCAGAATATCCCAGCCGTACAGCGAAGCCGCTCTGGAACGCAGCATCTTCCACAGAAACTTCGGTTTTACCAGGCGCCACAGGTGGCGCCCCATATTGTCCGGCCCGACGCTGAAGAAGAAGCTTGCCTGAATCCCGTGCTGGCCTAGCAGGTCCAGCAGCCGCGGAACACCGTCCCGCGTCCCGCGAAAAGTATCGACATCTATGCGTAAGCCGACCTGTTTCATGGATGTTTAGCGTCCACCAGTTCTACCGTGCGCAGGAAGAAGTCCAGCGTATGCTCAACGGTCTCTTCCATCTCCACCTTCGGCTCCCAGTTCAGGCAGCGTTTGGCGTTGCGGATGCTCGGTTTGCGATGCTCAACGTCCTGATAGCCCTTGCCGTAGTAGTCGCTGCTTTCCACTTCGCGGAAGCCGGCAAACGGCGGGAAGCGATCGCGCAGCGGATGGCGTTCGAAGCAGGCCAGCAGCATCTCCGCCAGCTCTTTGATGCTCGCTTCGTTATCCGGGTTACCGATGTTGATGATCTGCCCGTCGCAGCGGCCGTCTTTGTTCTCGATGATGCGGAACAGCGCTTCGATACCGTCGCTGATGTCAGTAAAGCAGCGCTTCTGCTTACCGCCTTCGATGAGCTTGATCGGCGAGCCTTCCACCAGGTTGAGGATCAGCTGGGTGATGGCGCGGGAGCTGCCGATACGCGCGGCGTTGAGGTTATCCAGACGCGGCCCCATCCAGTTGAACGGACGGAACAGGGTGAACTTCAGGCCATTCTTATCGCCGTAGGCCCAGATCACGCGGTCCAGCAGCTGCTTGGAGACCGAGTAGATCCAGCGCTGTTTGTTGATCGGCCCGACCACCAGGTTGGAAGTATCTTCGTCGAAGTTTTTGTCGGTGCACATGCCGTACACTTCAGAGGTCGACGGGAAGATGATGCGCTTATTGTATTTCACGCAATCGCGGATGATCTTCAGGTTCTCTTCGAAATCCAGCTCGAACACGCGCAGCGGGTTGCGGGTGTACTCGATAGGGGTGGCGATAGCTACCAGCGGCAGCACCACGTCGCATTTCTTAATGTGATATTCGATCCACTCGGAGTGAATGCTGATATCGCCTTCCACGAAGTGAAAACGCGGGCAGTCGAGGAAACGGCTGATGGCGTCGGAGCCGATATCCAGGCCGTAAATCTCATAGTTGTCGTCCTGCAGCAGGCGTTCGGTCAGATGGTTACCGATAAAGCCATTGACGCCGAGGATCAGCACCCGGGTACGACGCTTAACCGCCACCACCGGTTTGCTGCTGATCACCGCCCCGGACACCAGGCCCAGCGCCTGCGCCAGCTGGGCGCCCTGCATGTACACGCCGCGTTCGGTCTGGCCGGTGACAATCTCCAGCGCCCCTTCCTGGCACGCCACGATCAGCGGTGCAACGGAGATAACGGTGCCCGGTTTGGCTGCAGGTAGATCACTGCGTACACGGGATTTCCAGACAATAAATTTGTTCGCGCCAGCGTAGCCGAAGGCCCCCGGCCACGGATCGGAGACCGCGCGCACCAGATTGTGCAGCGTCTGCGCCGGCTGCTCCCAGTCGAGGCGGCCATCTTCCGGGGTGCGCCGTCCCACATAGGTCGCCTGGCTGTGATCCTGCGGACGTTCATCGGTGGTTCCGGCGAGGATCGCCGGCAACGCCTGGCTCAGCAGCTCAGTGGCGGCAGCGCACAGCTTGCGGTGCAGCGTCAGGGCGGCGTCATCCGGGCCAATCGCCACGGTTTGCTGAGCGACGATATCGCCGGCATCCGCGCGGTTCACCATCCGGTGCAGCGTCACGCCGGTTTCGCTTTCGCCATTGACCAGTACCCAGTTCAGCGGCGCGCGGCCGCGATATTTCGGCAGCAGCGAACCGTGTAGGTTAAACGCCCCTTTCGGCGCAAGACTGAGGATCTCATCGCCCAGCAGGTTGCGGTAGTAGAAGGAGAACAGCACGTCCGGCTTCATCTCGCGGATACGCTCAATCCACAGCGGATGGTTCACGTCTTCCGGCGCCCACACCGGAATGCCCTGCTCGGCGGCAAGGCGCGCCACGGAGCCAAAGAAATGGTTTTCGCCAGGGTTATCCGGGTGGGTGAAAATAGCAGCGATATCATATCCAGCGTCCAGCAGAGCCTGGATACCGGTGCAGCCCATATCGTGATAAGCGAAGACTACGGCTTTCATGAACGATCTTCCTCTTTAGATGCCGTTTCCGGCTGGCGAACAACACGTTGAATAAAGTAGCGGGGACGCGCGCGCACGTCGTTATAGATGCGTCCGATATACTCCCCGAGCAGGCCCATCCCGATAAACTGAGCGCCGATGAACATAAACAGCACGGCGAAGAGCATAAATACCCCTTCCGCCGCCCACTGCGGGCCAAAGGCCAGACGCAGCACCACCAGCATCAGGCCAAAGGCGAAGCCCAGCAGGGCTATCACGCTGCCGAAAATGCTGAGCAGACGCAGCGGCGTGGTGGTCAGACAGGTCACCAGGTCGTACATCAGGTTGATCAGGCGCATAAAGCTGTATTTGGAGTCGCCGAATTCGCGCTCGGCGTGCATCACCGGGATCTCCACCGCGCGCCGGGCGAAGGTATTCGCCAGGATCGGGATAAAGGTGCTGCGCTCATGGCAGTTGAGCATGGCGTCGATGATATGGCGGCGGTAAGCGCGCAGCATGCAGCCGTAGTCGCCCATCGCTTTGCCGGTGGTGCGCTGGATCAGGCGGTTGATCATCTTCGACGCGGTTTTGCGGAAGATGCTGTCCTGACGGTTCTGGCGAACGGTGCCCACCACGTCGTAGCCTTCATCCGCCTTCTCTACCAACCGCGGGATCTCTTCCGGCGGGTTTTGCAGGTCGGCGTCAAGCGTAATGATTAAATCGCCGGTTACATGGCTGAAACCGGCCATGATCGCCGAGTGCTGCCCGTAGTTACGGTTTAACAGCACGGCGACGACGTGACTGCCTTCCGCCTCGGCAGCTTCGGTGAGCATGCGCGCGGAATCGTCGCTGCTGCCATCGTCGATCAGCAGAATTTCATATTGCCGCCCCAGCGTGGCGCAGGCGGTATCCGTACGACGAAGCAGCTCCGGCAGGCTATCCTGTTCGTTATAAACCGGAATAACCACCGAGACCTTCTTCACGGGAGGGTAAGTAAGCATATCAACGTCCTGACAGCTGGCGCAGTGCGGAAATGACGCGAGTGACATCGTCATCGGTCATGTCCGGGAACAACGGGAGAGAACAGATGCGGGCGCTGTTCCATTCGGTATTCGGCAGGGAAACCTCCGGGAAGCGCTCGCGGTAATATTTTTGCGTATGGGCCGCACGGAAGTGCAGACCGGTGCCGATACCCATCGCCTTTAGCTTTTCCATCAACGCGTCGCGGCTGATGCCGCAGGCAGCCTCATCGACGCGGATGATAAACAGATGCCAGGCGTGCTGGTGATCCCAGGCCGGGACGGTCAGGGGCGTAAACGGCGTGTCCGCCAGTTCGCGCAGATAGCGCTGGGCAATTTCCGCCCGCCGCTGGTTGGCGTGAGGCAGTTTTTCCAGCTGGACCAGCGCCAGCGCGGCGTTGATGTCGGCAAGATTGTATTTAAAGCCCGGAGCGATCACCTCCGCCTGCGGCGCGCGGCCATGGGTCTGGCGGTCATAGGCGTCCACGCCAAGGCCATGGAATTTCAGGCTGCGGATACGGGAGGCCAGCTCGTCGTCGTCGGTGACAATCAGGCCGCCTTCAGCGCAGGTCATGTTTTTGATCGCGTGGAACGAGAAAATCGCGGTCCCCTGCCAGCCTACGTGGCGGCCCTTATAGTGGGTCCCCGCCGCATGGGCGGCGTCTTCGATCACCGGAATGCCATGGCGCTCGCCCACCGCGCGAATGGCGTCGATATCGGCTGGCGCCCCCGCGTAGTGCACAGGAATAATCGCTTTGGTACGCGAGGTGATCGCCGCTGCCACCGCCTCAGGGGTGATCATCAGATTGTCGTTATCGACATCGATCATTACCGGCGTGGCGCCCAGCAGGCAGATCATATTGAGAGTGGAGACCCAGGTCTGGGACGGTGTAATGACTTCATCGCCAGGGCCAATACCCAGCGCCATCAGGGTCACATGCATCCCGCCGGTCGCTGAACTGACGGCAATCGCGTGGCGGTTGCCGGTCAACTGGCAAAATGCCGCTTCAAGTGCCTGATTCTTCGGTCCGGTGGTGATCCAGCCCGACGTTAAAACTTCACGCAGGGCTGCCAGCTCTGCGTCGCCCATCGACGGGCGCGAAAAAGGCAAAAAATCGCTCATCATCATCCTGTTCTGTAGATGACCCACGCACAAACCTGGGTCGTTAGAATAAAATATCCTGCGCCTGCGGACTTAAACGAAATTAAAATGAAGTGAGTTCAGCGCGGCATTCCATTTCAGGGTATTTCGACCACTATTAATGTAGTCGACCTTGCTTAGGATAATATTAAGAAATTAATCTTTTCTCAGCATAGCCAAATAAATCATTAAGAAACAGAATGATAGGTTTTATTTATGGCAGAATTTTGACAAAAAAGCGTTCCTGTCTGGAAAAGAAAACAGGAACGCTATCGCGGAAAGTAAACGGGGGTTAAACCAGATAACAATTAATGACGCTGTCTTTGTCACGCTTGATGACAAAAAGTTAGCGCAGATCACAAAGTTATTTCTGCTTAATTACAAATTTGCAGGAAAATCAGCTGGCAATTCACTTGCCGGGCAATTAATAACCTCGTCATTATCCGCGCCACAGTCGCGAATGAAGGTGATAGTAGCAAACTCGTCAATCACTTCCGTCGGGTAGGCCGGGCCGGCATCGCGGTACGAATTCATCAGAGGAATGTGATCGTTCTGGAAGCAGACGGTTTTTTCCGGGTTATTCATGATCCAGCGCGGGAAGAAAATGGTGCCGTGGAACAGTTTATCGCCCAGGTTGACGATCAGGCTGACGTCGGTACCGGTCGGTTCGGTCCATGAGATTTTGTAGATACTTTCCCCCACCCGCACGATGTACGCTTCCTGATCTTTCACCCAGCGATTGCCAACGATGCCGCTGTGAATACGGTAGTCGAGGGTGTGGCCGTTTTTGACGTAAATTTCGTAGTTCCAGCCGTTGTCGTAGGTGTAGACCAGATGTTTACCGATAAAGCCGCTGAGGTCATGTTTGTCGAAAGTGCTCATCATTTATTCTCCTCTGTGTTGTTGAGGACAGCATACGTCTTTAAAAATTGAATGAATAACGCTATGTTTGGATTAAATACATCCAAATTTTAGATTGATTATGCACAAGACAACCCTGGAGCAGTGGGCGTTACTCGAAAAGGTAGTGGAATTGGGGAGCTTTGCCAGAGCGGCGGAGGAGACCAATCGCAGCCAGTCTTCGGTGAGCTATAACCTCGCGCTGCTGCAGGAGCGTTTAGGGGTAGCGCTGCTGGCGCCGTCCGGGCGGCGGGCGGTGCTGACCCCGGCCGGCGAACTGCTGCTGAATCAGGTCAAACCGCTGCTACAGGCCTTCGCCTACGTTGAGACGCATGCCGCCACTCTGCGCAACGGGGCGCGCACCCGTCTGGATCTGGTGGTCGACAGCATTTTCCCGCGCCAGCGGTTGTTCGCCATTTTGCGCCAGTTTCAGCAGCGTTATCCGCAGACGCAGGTCAGACTCACCGAAGTGCTGGAAAATATGGATGACGAGGGTGCGGCGCGAACGGAAGCCGATGTCATGGTTCTGACCCGCCGCCAGGATATTACCGGCCGCGGAGAGTGGCTGATGAATATTGATTTTATCGCCGTCGCCCACCGCGACCATCCTCTCGCCGCCCTCGACGGTCCGCTGGAGGATAGCGCGCTGGCGCCATGGCCGCTGGTGCGCATTGCCGACCAGACCGGCGATGGCCAGGCGACGCGTGACGCCTGGACTTTCTCCACCATTGACGCCGCCATTGATGCGGTGATGTATCAGGTCGGCTTCGGCTGGCTGCCGGAAGAGCGCATTCGTTCCCATCTCGATCAGGGCGTGCTGAAGCGGCTGCCCCTCAGCCATGGCGCGCGCCGCGCGACGCCGCTGCATCTGATCGTCAAGCGGGATCTGGCGCCGATCGACGAACAGGTGGCCACGCTGCTGGGGTTGTTCCGGGCGCCCTGAGGGGTAAAGCGGCGCCTGCCCCTGCGCATAATCATACGGATTACTTATACTTTTCGGCGCAATTTTGATCCAGGTTACTCCGAAAGTATGATGAATCACTAAAATCGTCATACTTTCCTGTCGTTGAGATTGCCGTCTTGTCTATTTTCCGCCTCACTCTGCTGGCGCTGATCGCCTGCGTCCCTCTGCTGGCTCAGGCCGCGCAGCACTCGCTCACCACCGCCTGGCCGGTGAACGTCGGCCCGCTGAATCCGCATCTTTATACCCCCAACCAGATGTTTGCCCAAAGCATGGTCTATGAGCCGCTGGTGAAGTATCAGGCTGACGGCAGCGTGCAGCCCTGGCTGGCGACCCGCTGGCGTCACTCCGACGATGGTAAAACCTGGTGGTTCACCCTGCGCGAGGATGTGACCTTCTCCAACGGCGAACCCTTTACCGCCCAGGCCGCAGCGGCGAATTTCCAGGCGGTGCTCGCCAACCGTCAACGCCACGCCTGGCTTGAGCTCGCCAATCAGATAACCGACGTGCGGGCGCTCAGCGCCAGCGAGCTGCAGATCACCCTGAAAAGCGCCTACGCCCCTTTGCTACAAGAGCTGGCCCTGCCCCGCCCGTTCCGCTTTATCGCCCCCTCGCAGTTTATCGATGGCGGCACCGCCAACGGCATCAAAGCCCCGATCGGCACCGGGCCGTGGCGACTGGCGAGCTCGCAGCTCAATCAGCGCGACGTGCTGGTACGCAACGA
The DNA here is from genome assembly GCF_018223875.1 of Klebsiella sp. 54. Classification (NCBI taxonomy): domain Bacteria; kingdom Pseudomonadati; phylum Pseudomonadota; class Gammaproteobacteria; order Enterobacterales; family Enterobacteriaceae; genus Klebsiella; species Klebsiella sp. 54. The sequence continues at coordinate 234,965 of NZ_JAGRRA010000001.1, read as the reverse complement.
ACAGTACTGGGGTAATAAACCCGCGCTGCAGCAAATCACCATCAAAGTAATCCCTGACGCCACCAGCCGCGCGGTGGCGTTCGAAACCGGGGAAATTGACATGCTCTACGGCGACGAAGGGCTGCTACCGCTGGATACCTTCGAACGCTTTCGTCATCACCCCGGCTACGTGGCTCGACTCTCCGCCCCGACGGAGACGGTGATGCTGGCGCTGAACGCCAGCCAGGGCCCGACCCGCGAGCAGGCGGTTCGCGAGGCGCTCAACTACGCCGTCGACAAGCAGACCCTCGTCGATAGCGTGCTCTACGGCACCCAGCAGGTTGCCGACACCCTGTTTGCGCCCTCGGTCCCCTACGCCCCGCAGGATCTGACGCCGCGCCGTTACGATCCGGCAAAAGCCCGCGCCCTGCTGGCGCAGGCCGGCTGGCAGCAGCCGGAAGGCCAGCCCTGGCGACAAAAAGCCGGGCAAGCGCTGGCGATTGAGCTGGCGTTTATCGGCACCGACGCGCTGGCTAAATCGATGGCCGAAATTATTCAGGCCAATCTGCGGGAGGTCGGCGTCCGCGTCACCCTGGTGGGCGAGGAGGAGAGCAGCATCTATGCGCGCCAGCGCGAAGGCCGGTTCGGCATGATCTTCAATCGCACCTGGGGCGCCCCCTACGATCCGCATGCCTTTTTAAGCTCGATGCGCGTGCCCTCGCATGCCGATTATCAGGCCCAGCGCGGCCTGCCCGACAAAGCGCTGATTGATAAAGAGATTAGCGAGGTGCTGACCACCAGCGACGAGGCGCAGCGGAAACGGCTGTACCACGATGTGCTGACCCGTCTGCATCAGGACGCGGTGTACCTACCCATCAGCTATGTCTCGCTGATGTCGGTTGCGCGCCAGGAGGTCGGCGAGATCCCGTTCGCGCCGGTGACCACCGAGATCCCGTTCGACCAGATTAAACCGGTAACGCCATAATGCTACGCTATATTTTACGCCGCCTGCTGCTGCTGATCCCGCTGTTGCTCGCCGCCTCCGCCATCATCTTTCTGCTGCTGCGGCTCGGCACCGGCGACCCGGCGCTGGATTATCTGCGCCTGTCGAACTTGCCGCCCACGGAAGAGATGGTCGCCTCGACCCGCGAACTGCTGGGGCTCAACCAGCCGCTGGCGATGCAGTATCTGCACTGGCTGTGGCGGGCGCTGCACCTGGACTTCGGCCTCTCTTATGCCACCCGGCGGCCGGTGCTGGACGACCTGCTGCACTTCCTGCCGGCCACCCTGCTGCTCACCGGCGCGGCGCTGGCGCTGATCCTCGTCACCTCGCTGCCGCTGGGGATCTGGGCGGCGCGCCATCGCGATCGCCTGCCGGATTTTGCTGTACGGCTGATTGCCTTCCTCGGCGTGTCGATGCCGAACTTCTGGCTAGCCTTTCTGCTGGTGATGCTCTTTTCCGTGCATCTGCAGTGGCTCCCGGCGATGGGATACGGCGACTGGCAGCACCTGATATTGCCCGCCGTCTCCATCGCCTTTATGTCGCTGGCGATTAACGCCCGGCTGCTGCGCGCCAGCATGCTGGAGGTCTCCGGCCAGCGTCACGTGGTATGGGCGCGGCTGCGCGGGTTGAGCACGCGCCAGGTGGAGCGGCGGCATATCCTGTGCAACGCCACCCTGCCGGTGGTGACCGCCATGGGCATGCACATTGGTGAGCTGATCGGCGGCACGATGATTATCGAAAATATCTTTGCCTGGCCGGGGGTTGGCCGCTACGCGGTTTCCGCGATCTTCAATCGCGATTATCCAGTGATTCAGTGCTTTACCCTGATGATGGTCACGGTGTTCGTACTGGCTAACCTGGCGGTGGATGTGCTTAACGCGGCGCTCGACCCGCGCCTGCGCCGCCATGAGGAGGTGAGCGTATGAGATGGCTGCGAAACTTCCGCTGGCCGGTGAAACTGGCCCTGCTGGTTATCGCGCTGCTGGCGGTCATCGCCCTCGGCAGCGGCTGGTGGCTGCCCTGGGATCCGGCGGCGATTAACCTGCAGCAGCGGCTGCTGCCGCCAGGGGGGGCGCACTGGCTGGGAACCGATCATCTTGGACGGGATATTTTCTCGCGCCTGCTGGCCGCCACCCGCGTCTCGCTGGGGGCGGTAATGGCCTGCCTGCTGCTGGTGCTGCTGATCGGTTTGGCGGTTGGCGGCAGCGCCGGGCTGCTGGGCGGCCGCGCCGACCGCGGCCTGATGCGCCTCGCCGAACTGTTTATGACCTTTCCGACCTCGATCCTGTCGTTCTTTATGGTGGGGGTGTTGGGTACCGGGCTGACCAACGTGATCCTCGCCATTGCGCTGTCGCACTGGGCCTGGTACGCCAGAATGGTGCGTAATCTGGTGGTCTCCCTGCGCCAGCGCGAATTTATCCTCGCCGCCCGCCTGAGCGGCGCCAGCCAGTGGCGGCTGTTCAGCGACCATCTGGCAGGGGCGGTGATCCCCTCGCTGCTGGTGCTCGCCTCGCTGGATATCGGTCATATGATGCTTCACGTGGCCGGCATGTCGTTCCTTGGCCTCGGCGTCAGCGCGCCGACGGCGGAATGGGGGGTGATGATCAACGACGCCCGGCAGTATATCTGGACCCAGCCGCTGCAGATGGTCTGGCCGGGGCTGGCGCTGTTCATCAGCGTGATGGCCTTTAACCTGCTGGGCGACGCGCTGCGCGATCGCCTCGATCCTCACCTGATCGCGGAGCATAGCCACTGATGCCGCAGAAGATCCAACTGCAACAGATCGCCCTTACCGCCGACCGCCCGCTGGTCAGCGACGTCTCGCTTACCCTGCGCCGCGGCCAGGTACTGGCGCTGCTCGGCAGCAGCGGCAGCGGGAAATCGCTCACCTGCGCCGCCGCGCTGGGCCTGCTGCCGCCCGGCGTCAACCAGACCGCCGGCCGGGTGTTGCTTGACGGCATGCCGGTGCACGGCGAACAGCTGCGCGGCGCGACTATCGCCACTATCATGCAGAACCCACGCAGCGCCTTTAATCCGCTGCATACCATGTCCGCCCACGCCCGGGAAACCTGCCGGGCGGCGGGCCGCGAAGCAAGTGACGCCGCCCTGCTGGCGGCAATGGAAGAGGTGGGTCTGGATAATCCGCGGGCGCTGCTGAAACGCTACCCCTTTGAGATGAGCGGCGGCATGCTGCAACGGATGATGGTCGCCCTCGCCCTGCTCAGCCGCGCGCCCTTTATCATCGCCGACGAACCGACCACCGACCTCGATGCCATCGCCCAGGCGCGGATCCTCAATCTGCTGGCGGATATCGTCGCCAGCCGCGGTCTGGGGCTGCTGCTGGTGACCCATGACATGGGCGTTGTGGCGCGGCTGGCGGATTACGTAGCGGTCATGGAGAACGGTCGCCTCGTTGAACAGTGCGATGTAAATACGCTGTTCAGCGCCCCACAGCACCCGCTGAGCCAACGCCTGTTGGCGGCGCATCTGGCGCTGTACGGACTGGAGAAAACAGCATGAATTTACTCAGCGTCACCGGGGTGAGCCACAATTACCCGCACCACGGCAGGGTCCTGCACGAGGTCCAACTCGCCATCGCCCCCGGCGAAACGGTGGCCCTGCTCGGGCGCAGCGGCTGCGGCAAGAGCACCCTGGCGCGGATGCTGGTGGGCCTGGAAACGCCGCAGCACGGCGATATTGTCTGGCGCGGCACACCGCTGACCGCCCTGAAGGGCGAGGCCGTCGGCGCCTTCCGCCGCGATATTCAGCTGGTGTTTCAGGACGCCTTCAGCGCGGTGAATCCGCGCAAAACGGTGCGCGAGATCGTCAGCGAGCCGCTGCGCCATCTGTTGCGCTTGTCGCGCGAGGAACGCGCGCGTCAGGTGGAAGAGATGCTGCAGGCGGTCGACCTTTCCACGACGCTACTCGATAAACGCCCGTCGCAGCTCAGCGGCGGACAGCTGCAGCGCGTCTGCCTGGCTCGCGCCCTGGCAGTACGGCCGCAGCTGTTGATTCTGGATGAAGCGGTCTCGAATCTCGATCTGCTGCTGCAGGCGGAGATTATCGCCCTGCTGAAGCGCCTGCAAGCCCAGTTTGGCACCGCCTGCCTGTTCATCACTCACGACCTGCGGCTGGTGGAGCGCTTTTGCCAGCGGGTGCTGGTGATGGAGCACGGACGCATCGTCGAAACCGCAACGGTCAGTCTACCGCTGCGCCTGCGCTCCCCTGCCGGACAGGCGCTCCAGCAGGCGGTGCTGCCACCTTTTCCTGCCACTCTGCTTAACGAGGCCATGCCATGCAGCGCGTAACCCTGACTCTTGATGATGACCTGCTGGCCGCTCTCGATGCGCTCAGCGCCCGCCGCGGCTACTACAATCGTTCGGAGGCGGTACGCGATATTCTGCGAGACGCCCTCAACCAGGATCCCGCACCGTCGGAGCCGCGGCGCGGTTATGCCGTCCTGTCATATGTGTACGAGCATGAAAAACGCGAACTGGCGAGCCGGCTGATGGCCACCCAGCATCATCATCACGATCTCTCCGTCGCCACGCTGCATGTGCATATCAGTCATGACGACTGCCTTGAGATTGCGGTGCTGAAGGGAGACATGGTCGAGATACAGCATTTTGCCGACGACGTGATTGCCCAGCGCGGCGTGCGCCATGGGCATTTGCAGTGTTTAGCGGATGATTAACGATTTGAAAATTCTTGGGTGGTTTATCAACAGTTGATAAACCACATAAATTATACGCTTTGTGAATTATCCCGCTTCGCCAATAATGGCGCTTCATTTAACGATCTCGTTATGGCGAGGCTCCTGCATAAATACAAGTTACCGCCCTGTTGGTATCGAGAGAGACCACTAAGGGAAATACAGGCTTCCATCGAATCAAGGTGTTGCCAAGGTAACTTCTGGCGGTCATGACCGTTCAGATACGTTATGCAGTGCTAAAACCAGGACGTAGGGATCTGCCTGCGCTAACCCTGTCTTGTTCGCCCCTATGAGTGATTTTTTATAGGGATTTTAATCATGTCTTCCATTCAACTCTGCGCCGCCCATCAGGCGACCTCTGGCTTCAACGGCGATGCCATCGCCCAGTACATGCGTACCGACTTTATTACGCTGCAGGAACATCTCAGCGTCCATGAGGCGCGGGAGCACTTTATCTCGCAGCTCACCAGCGATGATATTCCCGGCCAGGTGTTTGTTGTCGCCGGTAAAAAGCTGCGCGGCAGCCTGTCGGTCAAAAAGCTACTGCAGGAAGGGGATGTCGGGCAGTCTATCCGCTACCTGATGGACAGCTGCCTGTTCCGCGTCAAACCTGACGATGAACGCCCGCAGGTCATTGCCGAGCTCAACGATCGCGGCCTCGAGCTGGTTCCCGTCGTCGATAAAGGCGAGCTGGTCGGCTGCCTGATGGAAAAGGAGATCGCCCATCTGCTGGAGGATGACGTCACCGAGGACGCTCAGCTGCAGGGGGCGACGCTGCCGCTGGAAAAACCGTATCTGGACATCAGCCCCTGGACGCTGTGGAAGAAACGCTCGGTGTGGCTGCTGCTGCTGTTCGTGGCCGAAGCCTACACCAGCAGCGTGCTGCAGCATTTCGAAGAAGCCCTGGAGTCGGCCATTGCGCTGGCCTTCTTTATTCCGTTGCTCATCGGCACCGGCGGCAACAGCGGAACGCAGATCACTTCGACGCTGGTGCGCTCGATGGCGCTGGGAGAAGTACGGCTGCGCGATATGGGGCGGGTGATCCGCAAAGAGGTGTCGACCTCGTTTCTGATTGCCTTAACGCTGGGGCTGGCGGGCTGCCTGCGCGCCTGGATGATGGGCATCGGCATGGAAATCACGCTGATCGTCAGCCTGACACTGGTATGCATTACCCTGTGGAGCGCAGTTGTCTCGTCGGTCATTCCGATGGTGCTTAAACGGATCGGCATCGACCCGGCGGTGGTTTCCGCGCCGTTTATCGCCACGCTGATCGATGGCACCGGACTGATTATCTATTTCAAAATCGCCCAGTATTTTCTTGGGTTGAACTGATCATATACGTTCGGGCGCCAGGGCGCCCGAACGCTTAGATTACCCTTCCACCAGCGCCTGCGCGCAGGCCCAGGCGCTTGACCACGCCCACTGGAAGTTATAGCCGCCGAGCCAGCCGGTGACGTCCATCACTTCGCCGATAAAGTAGAGACCCGGCGCCTTACGCGCCTCCATGGTACGCGACGAGAGCTCATTGGTGTCCACGCCGCCGAGGGTCACTTCCGCCGTCCGGTAGCCTTCGGTGCCGTTCGGCTGCACGCGCCAGGCGGTCAGCGTCTCCACCAGCGCTTGCTGATCTCGAACGTTCAGCTGCTTCAGCGTGACATCAGGAATTTGCCCCAGCTGCTGCAGACACTCCACCAGCCGCTTCGGCAACTGCATCGCGAGGGTGTTTTTCAGGCTCTGGTTGGGATGCGCGCCGCGCTGCTCGTTAAGGAATTCCTCAAGATTGCAGTCTGGCAGCAGATTCACGGTGACGAACTCACCGGGCTGCCAGTAGCTGGAAATTTGCAGCACCGCCGGTCCGGAAAGGCCGCGATGGGTGAACAGCAGATTTTCGCGGAACAGGGTGCCGTTCTCGGCGGTGATGGTCGACGGCACCGAGACGCCGGAGAGAACCTGGAGCTGCTCAAGCAGCGGCTTGTGCAGGGTAAACGGCACCAGACCCGCACGGGTCGGCAGCACCTTCAGGCCGAACTGCTCGGCGATTTTATAGCCAAACGGCGAGGCGCCGAGGCCCGGCATCGACAAGCCGCCGGAGGCGATCACCAGCTTTTTGGTCGCCAGCGTTTCGCCGTTCACCTGAAGCCGATAGCCTTGCTCGTCGCGCTCCACGCTGAGAATTTCGCTGCGCAGGCGGATCTGCACGCCGCCCTTTTCGCATTCCGCCAGCAACAGAGTGACGATCTGTTCCGCCGAATCATCGCAAAACAGCTGACCGAGGGTTTTCTCATGCCAGGCGATGCCATATTTGCCGACCAGCTCGATAAAGTCCCACTGGGTGTAGCGCGCCAGGGCTGATTTGCAAAAATGCGGGTTTTGGCTCAAATAGGCCGCCGGCTCGACATACATATTGGTAAAGTTGCAGCGGCCGCCGCCGGACATCAGAATTTTTCGCCCCGGCTTTTTGCCGTTGTCGAGCAGCAGGACGCGACAGCCAAGCTGCCCCGCCTGCGCTGCGCAAAACATTCCCGCCGCTCCGGCGCCAACGACAATGGCATCAAACCTTTCCACACCGCATTCCTCGTTCCCCAATTGTCGGGTTTTGTAAATATTTCACTCTGGTCACACCAGCGGGAAAAATCCCGCATTAGATACATCATTGAAAGATATAGGATTACTCCCAACAGGGTAAAACCTAAACAGGAAGAAAATCAAAAAAAGTCTATATTTCACTTTGCCCGCGCCGCTAAAGTCACTGATAATGCGCCGCGTTCATGTCCTCAAAATGGCGTAACGTCCTATGCTACATTTATTTGCCGGTCTGGATTTACATACCGGACTATTATTATTGCTTGCTTTAGCTTTTGTACTGTTTTACGAAGCGATTAACGGTTTCCATGATACCGCAAACGCGGTGGCTACGGTTATCTACACTCGCGCTATGCGCTCACAGCTCGCTGTGGCGATGGCGGCGCTCTTCAACTTCTTCGGCGTTCTGCTGGGCGGTCTCAGCGTAGCCTATGCCATCGTGCATATGCTGCCGACCGATCTGCTGCTTAACATGGGTTCCGCGCATGGCCTCGCCATGGTGTTCTCTATGCTGCTGGCGGCGATCATCTGGAACCTCGGGACCTGGTACTTCGGTCTTCCGGCATCCAGTTCTCATACCCTGATCGGCGCCATCATCGGTATTGGTTTAACCAATGCGCTGATGACAGGCACCTCCGTGGTTGATGCGTTGAATATCCCGAAAGTCATCGGCATTTTTGGTTCGCTTATCATCTCGCCTATCGTTGGTCTGGTGATTGCGGGCGGCCTGATTTTCCTGCTGCGCCGCTACTGGAGCGGCACCAAAAAACGGGCGCGTATCCACCTGACCCCGGCGGAGCGTGAAAAGAAAGACGGCAAGAAAAAGCCGCCGTTCTGGACCCGTATCGCCCTGATCCTGTCCGCTATCGGCGTGTCGTTCTCTCACGGCGCTAACGATGGACAGAAAGGCATTGGTCTGGTGATGCTGGTCCTGATCGGCGTCGCCCCGGCGGGCTTCGTGGTGAATATGAACGCCTCCGGTTACGAAATCACCCGTACCCGCGATGCGGTCAACAACGTGGAAACCTTCTTCCAGCAGCGCCCTGACCTGCTGAAGAAAGCCACCGGCGTTGACCAGCTGGTTCCCTCTCCGGACACCAATACCGCGGCCAACGGCGAGTTTCATTGCCATCCGGCGAACACCATCAACGCCCTTGACCGCGTGAAGACCATGCTGACCGGCGTTGAGAACTACGAGTCGCTAAAACCGGAACAGCGCGGCCAGCTGCGTCGCATCATGCTCTGCATCTCCGACACTACCGACAAAGTGGCGAAACTGCCGGACGTGAGCGCTGACGACCAGCGTCTGCTGAAGAAACTGAAAACCGATATGCTGAGCACCATCGAGTACGCGCCAATCTGGATTATCATGGCGGTCGCGCTGGCGCTGGGTATTGGTACCATGATCGGCTGGCGCCGCGTGGCGACCACCATCGGTGAGAAGATCGGTAAGAAGGGTATGACCTACGCCCAGGGGATGTCGGCGCAGATGACCGCAGCGGTCTCAATCGGTCTGGCGAGCTACACCGGGATGCCAGTTTCCACCACCCACGTGCTCTCCTCCTCGGTAGCGGGGACGATGCTGGTGGATGGCGGTGGTCTGCAGAAAAAGACGGTAACCAGCATTCTGATGGCCTGGGTACTGACCCTGCCGGCAGCGATTATCCTTTCAGGCGTCCTTTACTGGCTCTCCCTGAAGCTGATTTAAGCGTTATTCGTTCAAAACGGGCCAGCTTGCTGGCCCGTTTTTTATTCTGAAAATATCGTTAGTGCCAGATCATCAGCGCAATCAGGCTCACCACCACCAGGCCGCACAGGGCGCTGGTCAGAATAAACTGGCGACGAACACGTTCGCAGCGACGAATAAATTCATCGTCATGATGGTCACGGTAGCGCTGGGCATAGATATACCAGACCAGCCGCATCTGTTTGCTGGGCTGCCCGTGCGAGGTAAAAAAGCCGCCGCCATCGACGTACTGATAGAGCAAGGGATCGCAACCACGTAGCACAACCAATAATGCACGCAACGATGAGAAGTAGCGTGCCATATTCACCACACAAACGACACACAGGGCCCAAAACAGCGCAATAGTGCTGATCATACCTCCTCCCCGGCGACCCGCCCACGGAGAAATCCTCCGCGGCTACCGCTCCCCAAATAACCGACGACAATACCGTAAAGAGTGCGATTCCGATCACATTTATTTTTCCGACCGGCTCATTAAATAGTGTAGGAGATCCATTAATTTTTTTACCACAAGGTTATTCGTTATCAATACGTAAGACGGATAAATTTGTTTAGCTTTTAGGTGAACCCAGTGCATTGACGGAGTGCGGGGGGCGCTATAAGGTAAGAAATATCTTCTACAATGAAGTCCTTAAAGGCTACCCTCCCGCGAATGTAGCACGCAGGACGCGGGCGAAACGGCAGCGCCAGCTGTCAGGTCCAATGGTCATCGACAAACTTATGGAAGGAGTAACACTATGGCTTACAAACATATTCTGATTGCAGTAGACCTGTCCCCGGAGAGTAAAGTACTGGTTGAAAAAGCCGTTTCTATGGCCCGCCCTTATAACGCGAAAGTCTCCCTGATCCACGTGGATGTCAATTACTCCGACCTCTACACCGGGCTGATTGACGTGAACCTCGGCGATATGCAAAAACGCATCTCCGAAGAGACCCATCACGCGCTGACCGAGCTCTCAACCAACGCCGGCTACCCGATCACCGAGACCCTGAGCGGCAGCGGCGACCTCGGTCAGGTGCTGGTCGATGCGATTAAAAAATACGATATGGACCTGGTGGTCTGCGGCCATCATCAGGACTTCTGGAGCAAGCTGATGTCCTCTGCCCGTCAGCTGATCAACACCGTCCATGTCGACATGCTGATCGTCCCGCTGCGCGACGAAGAAGACGAATAACCCTCCCGTTGTGTCATGCCAGACGCCCGCCGCTGCGGGCGTTTTTATTTTCGCTTCCGCCCCGCCAGACAACAGAGATTAACTCCATAAAAAAGCTATTCAATTAGTGTGATCAGCCAGTTATTCACTAAAACATCTATATAATAATCTACTCATTAAGCCAATAATCGCAGCATGGCGAGTTATCAGACATTTTCGGCGCGTTCTGGCATACGCGTTCATACTTTTTGGGAAAGTAATACAAGGCGAAGGAATATGAATACAACTGCACCTACGGGTTTGCTGCAGCAACCTCGTCCGTTCTTCATGATCTTCTTTGTGGAGCTCTGGGAACGTTTTGGCTATTACGGCGTTCAGGGGATCCTGGCGGTCTTCTTTGTTAAACAGTTGGGCTTCTCTCAGGAACAGGCCTTTATCACCTTCGGCGCCTTCGCGGCGCTGGTTTACGGGCTGATCTCGATCGGCGGCTACGTGGGCGACCATCTTCTGGGGACCAAACGTACCCTGGTGCTCGGCGCGGTTGTGCTGGCTATCGGCTACTTTATGACCGGGATGTCGCTGCTGAAACCGCAGCTGATCTTTATCGCCCTCGGCACCATCGCCGTCGGCAACGGTTTGTTTAAAGCCAACCCGGCGAGCCTGCTGTCAAAATGCTATCCGCCGAAGGATGCCCGTCTCGACGGGGCGTTCACCCTGTTTTATATGTCGATAAACATCGGTTCGCTGCTGTCGCTGTCGCTGGCGCCGGTGATCGCGGAAAAGTTTGGCTACGCGGTGACCTATAACCTGTGCGGCGCGGGGCTGATTATCGCGCTGCTGGTCTACTTCGCCTGCCGCGGGATGGTAAAAGATATTGGCTCCGAGCCCGATCACCGCCCCCTCAGCCTGCGCAATCTGGCGCTGGTGCTGGCCGGTACGGTGGTAATGATTTTTCTCTGCGCCTGGCTGATGCATAACGTGATGATCGCCAACCTGGTGCTGATTGTCCTGTCGGTCGTGGTCATTGCGTTCTTTTTCCGCGAGGCGTTTCGCCTTGATAAAACCGGGCGCAACAAAATGTTCGTCGCCTTTATCCTGATGATCGAGGCGGTGCTGTTTTACATTCTCTACGCCCAGATGCCGACCTCGCTGAACTTCTTCGCCATCAACAACGTCCATCATCAGATCCTGGGTTTTACCATCAACCCGGTCAGCTTCCAGGCGCTGAACCCCTTCTGGGTGGTGGTAGCCAGCCCGGTGCTGGCGGCGATTTACACCCATCTCGGTCATAAGGGTAAAGACCTGACCATGCCGGTGAAATTTACCCTCGGGATGTTCCTCTGCGCGCTGGGCTTCCTGACCGCCGCGGCCGCCGGGATGTGGTTCGCCGACGCCCAGGGATTAACCTCGCCGTGGTTTATTGTGCTGGTTTATCTGTTCCAGAGCCTGGGCGAGCTGCTGATCAGCGCCCTGGGGCTGGCGATGGTCGCCGCGCTGGTGCCGCAGCATCTGATGGGCTTTATTCTGGGGATGTGGTTCCTGACCCAGGCCGCCGCGTTCCTGCTCGGCGGCTATGTGGCGACCTTCACCGCGGTGCCGGAAAATATCACCGACCCGCTGCAGACGCTGCCGGTTTACACCAGCGTGTTCAGTAAAATTGGCCTGGTGACCCTGGGGGTCACGGTGGTGATGGCGCTAATGGTGCCGTGGCTGAACCGGATGATTAATACCCCGGCCAGCGCCGAGTAACCGTTTAAGATGGCCGACCCGCACTGGCGCCGTTTGTTCAAATATTACGGTTCCCGGCTTGCGCTACGCTGAGCCGGGCTACAATGCGGTAGCCCGGATAAGGCGCGTTGCGCCGCTATCCGGGAGATACCACCACGGGGTAATATTACTCCGGCGTGCCGGCGTAAATATCAAACCGATGCCCTTTGGTCACCACCGCGTTCGGCGTGGCGACTTCCGCCAGCGGCGGCGCGTAATCCGGGCGCTTTACCACCACCCGTTTGGTCGCCAGCTGGCGCGCCGGGGCCAGCAGGCCATCGGCGTCTAAATCAGGCCCCACCAGCGACTGAAAAACGCGCATCTCTTTCTTCACCAGCGCGCTTTTCTGCTTATGCGGGAACATCGGGTCGAGGTAGACCACCTGCGGACGCGGGGTGATATCGGTCAGCGCCGTCAGGCTGGAGGCGTGGATCAGCTGCAGCCGCTCCTGCAGCCAGCCGCCGATTTCCGCATCGGCATAGCCGCGGGCCAGACCATCGTCGAGCAGCGCGGCGACCACCGGATTGCGCTCCAGCATCCGCACGCGACAGCCGACCGACGCCAGCACAAAGGCATCGCGCCCCAGGCCGGCGGTGGCGTCAACCACATCCGGCAGATAATCGCCTTTAATGCCCACCGCTTTGGCTACCGCTTCACCGCGGCCGCCGCCAAACTTGCGCCGGTGGGCCATCGCCCCGCCGACGAAATCGACGAAGATACCGCCAAGCTTAGGCTCATCGCGCTTACGCAGCTCCAGATGCTCAGCGGTCAACACCAGCGCCATCAGGTTATTGTCATCCTGCTCCAGCCCCCAGCGGGCGGCCAAAACAGATAAGGCGCCGTCTCCGGCGCCCGTTTCATCAATTAAGCAGATCTTCACGTAGCAATCAGCCTTTGATCCCGTAATGCTCAAGCATCGCGTCCAGCTGCGGCTCGCGCCCGCGGAAGCGTTTGAACAGCACCATCGGCTCTTCGGAACCGCCGCGGCTCAGGATGTTGTCGAGGAACGACTGACCGGTTTCGCGGTTGAAGATGCCCTCTTCTTCAAAGCGTGAGAAGGCATCTGCCGCCAGCACGTCGGCCCACAGGTAGCTGTAGTAACCCGCCGCGTAACCGCCGGCGAAGATATGGCTGAAGGCGTGCGGGAAGCGGCCCCAGGTTGGGCCTGGCACCACGGCGACCTGCTTTTTAATCTCCGCCAGGGTCTCAAGGATTTTCGCCCCCTGCTCCGGCTTGTACTCCGCGTGCAGGCGGAAATCGAACAGGCCGAACTCCAGCTGGCGCAGAATAAACATCGCCGCCTGGTAATTTTTCGCCGCCAGCATTTTCTCCAGCAGCGCCTGCGGCAGCGGTTCACCGGTTTCATAATGACCGGAGATAAAGGCCAGCGCTTCCGGCTCCCAGCACCAGTTTTCCATAAACTGGCTCGGCAGCTCGACCGCGTCCCACGGCACCCCGCTGATGCCGGAAACCCCGGCGGTATCGATGCGGGTCAGCATGTGGTGCAGACCGTGGCCGAACTCGTGGAACAGGGTGATCACTTCGTCGTGGGTGAACAGCGCCGGTTTGCCGTTGACCGGACGGTTGAAGTTACAGGTCAGGTAGGCGACCGGCTTCTGCAGGGAGCCATCCAGCTTACGCATCTGGCCGACGCAGTCGTCCATCCACGCCCCGCCGCGCTTGTGCTCGCGGGCATACAGGTCGAGATAGAAGCTGCCGCGCAGCTCGTTGTGTTCGTCATACAGCTCGAAGAAGCGCACTTCCGGATGCCACACATCGACATCGGTACGCTCTTTGGCGGTAATGCCGTAAATGCGCTTCACCACTTCGAACAGACCGTTAACGACTTTGTTTTCAGGGAAATAGGGGCGCAGCTGCTCATCGCTGATGCTGTAGAGATGCTGTTTCTGTTTTTCGCTGTAGTAAGCGATGTCCCACGGCTGCAGCTCTTCGACGCCGAACTCGGTTTTAGCGAAAGCGCGCAGCTGGGCCAGCTCTTTTTCGCCCTGTGGACGGGCGCGTTTTGCCAGGTCGGTGAGGAAGTCGAGCACCTGCTGCGGATCCTCCGCCATTTTGGTGGCGAGGGATTTAAAGGCGTAGCTGTCAAAGCCCAGCAGCTGCGCCAGCTCGTGGCGCAGAGCGAGGATCTCCGCCATCACCGGGCTGTTATCCCATTTCCCGGCGTTCGGCCCCTGATCGGAGGCGCGGGTGGAATAGGCGCGGTACATCTCTTCGCGCAGCGCCTGATTGTCGCAGTAGGTCATCACCGGCAGGTAGCTCGGGATATCCAGCGTCAGTAGATACCCTTCCTGCTCTTTGGCCTGGGCCTGCGCCTGAGCGGCGGCCAGCGCGCTTTCCGGCATACCGGCCAGATCGGCGACGTCGGTCACCAGCTTGTTCCAGCCCATAGTGGCGTCAAGGACGTTGTTGCTATACTGGTTGCCCAGCTCAGAGAGGCGCGCGGCGATTTCACCGTAGCGTTTCTGCGCCTCCGGCGGCAGGCCAATACCGGATAATTCGAAATCGCGCAGCGCGTTATCAACCGCTTTTTTCTGCGCGGTATTCAGCGTGGCGTAGTTATCGCCATCGCGCAGGTCGCGGTAGGCTTTATACAGGCCTTCATGCTGGCCGACCCAGGTGCTGTACTCGGAGAGCAGCGGCAGCGTCTGTTCGTAGGCCTCGCGCAGTTCCGGGCTGTTTTTTACCGAATTGAGATGGCTGACAGGCGAGAAGATGCGTCCCAGCACATCGTCCACTTCCGCCAGCGGCTGGCAAAGATTTTCCCAGCTATACGGCGCGCCGTGCGCCACCGCGCTTTCCACTGCGGCCCGGCAATCCTCCAGCGCTTTGGTGACCGCGGGGACCACGTGCTCTGGTTTGATCGCAGAAAAAGGCGGCAGGGAAAAAGGCGTCAGTAATGGATTGGTCATATGCGCTGTCCTGTTGAAAAGGGTGAGTGAAGCGCGCGTCCGGCGCTTATGCATGAGATCTAGAATGGGGGATAGTTGGGGGAATTTCAATGACGGGCGGTGCGTCAGCCTGGGTATTGCTGCGATAAGTCCGCCCGTTGCCGGAAAAACGCGGCACGCGGTGCAGCGTGCCGGAAACCGCATTAATGCCCTTTTTGCGCCATTTCCCAGGCCGCCGACAGATTCAGCCGCTGCCAGAACTGCTGCTCGGGGGTGGCGCCGGACAGCGGGTAGCCCGCCGGCAGCGCGGTATTGACCATCAGCGCCCGGCGCTGGGCCGCAGACAGCTGCGGCAGGGCAGCCTCCAGCAGCACTTCCGCCCCCTTCGGCACCTGCAGGCGCGGCTGCGGCCCCGTCTGGCGCGGCAGGTCGTAGGTCATGGTGAAACGAGTGAAATCACGCATCGCCGGATCGCGCCAGGGATCGTCTTTCACGCTGCTCTTCGCGCACTCGGCAAGCGATGTGCCGCAGGCTTTCGCCAGCGCGGCGCGCAGCTGATCGCGGGCTTCGTTAAATAATACCCGGTAGCGCGGATCGTTAAGATAATGGGCCACGTTGCGCTCGGCCACCATCCGCGAGCCGATCACATCCAGGGGATAGTGGACACCCAGCACGATGCGCGAATAGCCATAGCGTGCGCCGCGCGCCACCAGCGCGTCGTAGCGCTCCGGGATCATCGCCGCCAGCAGCAGCGCATCAGTATAGCCAGTGTTGGTGTGACCGCTGGGGAACGAGCCGCCGTCGGCGGTATAGGGCTGGTTATCCTTCACCACCACGTCGTCCGGCACCAGGTGAATGGTGTTGCCCTGCACCAGAAACGGCCGCGGATTGTTGTAGTGCTTTTTCGCCTCGCCGGTGCTGACCTCCGAGGCTTTGATCAGCGCCGCCGCTTTCCCCAGCGCGCCCTGGTCATAGGCGGTCAGAAACGCGTTGCCCAGCCGCGGCCCCAGCGCGTCGCTGAGGAAGTAGAGGTAGCTAATCCCTTCCGCATCGGCCAGCGCCTGACGGCGGGTGGTCTGTACGGCGTCGCGGTTAATGGCGGTCACCATCGCCAGATTCTGCTGCACGACGGTCTCCGGCAGGCTGCTGAACGCCGACATCAGCGCAATGCCCGCCTGCTGATTGGCCCGGGTCTGGAAGTCATAGCCGCTGGCCTTCAGCCAGGCGGTATCGGCCTGGGTTTTGTTTTGTTTCGCGTGCGCCAGCCGATCGCGTGTCAGCGCGGCGGCATCCCCCTGCAAAGCGTGGCGCAGCTGCGCCAGCGCCTGTTGCTCAAGATCGTCATACGCCTGGCTGGAGGCAGCCGGCGTCACGCTATTGGCGAGGGCCGCCGCCCTGTTCAGCGGGATGTCTTTAGCCAGAACCGGTTGCGCCAGCAGCAGCGCCACGGCCAGCAGCGAGAGTTGATTTTTCATTATTTTTCCTTTTATTCAAACAATTACCTTGCCTGTATCCGACGCTAGCGCGGCCGTTTGACGCTTTTATGACAGCGTTATGTTTTGCAACGCTTTTGGCAGAAATGAAACAGCGCGGCGGCGCAGCGGTAATCTCGGCCGATCTGCGGTAAACTATCGGTTAACTTGTTTATTTCCCGGAATCTCTGCATCCATGCTCAGTTATCGCCACAGCTTTCACGCAGGCAACCACGCCGACGTCCTCAAACACACCGTTCAGAGCCTGATCATCGAAGCGCTGAAAGAGAAAGAAAAACCGTTTCTCTACCTGGACACCCACGCCGGCGCGGGCCGCTATCAGCTGAGCGGCGAGCACGCCGAGCGTACCGGCGAGTATCTCGAAGGCATCGCCCGGATCTGGCAGCAGGACGACCTGCCGGCAGAGCTTGAGCCCTATATTTCGGTGGTCGAACACTTCAACCGTAACGGCCAGCTGCGCTACTACCCGGGCTCCCCGCTGATCGCCCGCCAGCTGCTCCGCGAGCAGGACAGCCTGCAGATGACCGAGCTGCACCCGAGCGACTTCCCGCTGCTGCGCGCCGAGTTCCAGAAAGACAGCCGCGCGCGCGTCGATAAAGCCGATGGCTACCAGCAGCTGAAAGCTAAGCTGCCGCCGGTCTCGCGCCGCGGTCTGATTCTGATCGACCCGCCGTACGAAATTAAAAACGACTATCAGGCGGTGGTGACCGGGATTAACGAAGGCTATAAACGCTTCGCCACCGGCACCTACGCGCTGTGGTATCCGGTGGTGCTGCGCGCGCAAATAAAACGCATGATCAAAGATTTAGAAGCCACAGGTATCCGCAAAATTCTGCAAATCGAGCTGGCGGTGCGTCCGGACAGCGACCAGCGCGGCATGACCGCCTCCGGGATGATCGTCATCAACCCGCCGTGGAAGCTGGAGCAGCAGATGAACAATGTGCTGCCGTGGCTACACAGCAAGCTGGTGCCGGCCGGTACCGGTCACACGACCGTCAGCTGGATCGTGCCGGAGTAATCGCAACCATCGGTGGAACCTTTTACGCCTCGCGCTACAATCGCGGCAATCAACGATTAAGGACATATGGGCATGAGCAAACATTATGATTACCTCGCCATCGGCGGCGGTAGCGGCGGTATCGCCTCGATTAACCGTGCGGCCATGTACGGCCAGAAGTGCGCGCTGATTGAAGCCAAAGCGCTGGGCGGCACCTGCGTCAACGTCGGCTGCGTGCCGAAAAAAGTGATGTGGCATGCGGCGCAGATCCGCGAAGCCATTCATCTTTACGGCCCGGACTACGGTTTCGATACCACCATCAACCATTTCGACTGGGAGAAGCTGGTCGCCAGCCGCAGCGCCTATATCGACCGCATTCATACCTCCTACGACAACGTGCTGGGTAAGAATAACGTCGACGTGATCAAAGGGTTTGCGCGCTTTGTCGATGCCCACACCGTGGAAGTGAACGGCGAGACCATTACCGCCGATCATATCCTGATCGCCACCGGCGGCCGTCCGAGCCACCCGAACATTCCGGGCGTGGAATACGGTATTGATTCCGACGGTTTCTTCGAACTGCCGGCGCTGCCGAAGCGCGTGGCGGTGGTCGGCGCGGGCTACATCGCCGTTGAACTGGCGGGGGTGATTAACGGCCTCGGCGCTGAGACCCACCTGTTCGTGCGTAAGCACGCGCCGCTGCGCAGCTTCGATCCGCTGATCGTCGAAACGCTGGTGGAAGTGATGAACGCCGAAGGTCCGCAGCTGCATACCAACGCCATCCCGAAAGCGGTGGTGAAGCATGCCGACGGTAGCCTGACCCTTGAGCTGGAAGATGGCCGCAGCCAGACCGTTGACTGCCTGATCTGGGCGATTGGCCGCGAACCGGCGACCGATAACTTCAACCTGGCGGCTACCGGCGTGAAAACCGACGATAAAGGCTACATCATCGTCGATAAGTTCCAGAACACCAGCGTGCCGGGCATCTACGCCGTGGGCGATAACACTGGCGCCGTCGAACTGACCCCGGTGGCCGTGGCCGCAGGCCGTCGCCTCTCCGAACGCTTGTTTAACAACAAGCCGGAAGAGCATCTGGACTACAACAATATTCCGACCGTGGTCTTCAGCCACCCGCCTATCGGCACCGTCGGCTTAACCGAGCCGCAGGCGCGCGAGCAGTATGGCGACGACGCGGTGAAGGTCTACAAATCCTCCTTCACCGCGATGTACACCGCCGTCACCTCGCACCGCCAGCCGTGCCGCATGAAGCTGGTGTGCGTTGGCCCGGAAGAGAAGATTGTCGGCATCCACGGCATCGGCTTCGGAATGGATGAGATGCTGCAGGGCTTTGCGGTGGCGTTGAAGATGGGCGCTACCAAAAAAGACTTCGACAATACCGTCGCTATTCACCCGACGGCGGCAGAAGAGTTTGTCACCATGCGCTAACACGCGAGCGCCGGATGATAAAAAGAAGCCCTGAGGGGCTTCTTTTTTTATGCTCAGGCCACGCCGTTATTGCCATGGCGCATAAACGCCGGGCGCTGATTGAGCGCCATATACCAGCGCTCCACGGCCGGCATTTCCGGATGCGCAAAGGGCGTCATCTTCCAGCGATGCACCGACAGCCCCAGCACGATATCGGCCAGGGTGAAGCGCTCGCCGGCTATCCACGCCCCGGTACGCTGCAACTGCGCCTCGACAATGCGCACACAGTGGGTCCAGGTGGCAATGCTCTCTTTAATCGCCGCCGGATCCTGAAAGCGAGGATCTTTACGCACCAGCCCCATAAAGGCATGGCGCCAGGCATTATTGAACTCGGTCGCCTGCCAGTCCATCCAGTGCTCCACCTCGGCGGCGGGCTGCGGCTCAGCGGGCAGCAGATCCCAGCGCTCCGCTTTCCGCGCCAGATAGCGGCAGATGCTGTTCGACTCCCAGAGCACAAAGTCATCGTCCAGCAGCACCGGCACCAGGCTGTTAGGATTCAGGCGCTGAAATTCAGGGGTGTCCAGGGGCTTAAACCCGCTGCCGTAATCCTCCTGCTGGTACGCCAGCCCGATCTCCTCGCAGGTCCACAGCACTTTCCGTACATTGATTGAAGAGCGTTTGCCCAGAATTGTTAGCATCGTCAGCGATTCCTCAGCCATAAAAGACAGTTCATTCACTCTACTCTATTGCCAGCCAGCAACAAGGCAGAGCGCTGGATAATGTGTATAGTTGATTCCAGCCTGTTTGCCGAAAAGGAACCCGACATGTTGACCCCTTTTACCGTTTTGATGCCCGCCAATATTCGTTTTGGCCGCGGTCAGGCCCAGAGCGCCGCCCCCTGGCTGGCGCAGCAGGGTGGTCCCATTCTGCTGGTGCATGGTGCCAGCCCGCAGCGGGCGGCGTTTCTCCGCCAGCAGCTGGAGGCGCTGCAGCTTGCGGTCACGACGCTGGCGATAAGTCGCGAACCCTGGCTTAGCGATATTGAGCAGGGCGTCCAGCTGGCGCGCGAGAAAGGGATCAGGGCGGTGGTCAGCCTCGGCGGCGGCGCGGTGATTGACGCCGGTAAGGCGATTGCGGCGCTGGCGCCCGCCACCGGCCCGGTGATCGACTATCTGGAGGTGGTGGGAACGGGCCGTCAGCTGGAAGCCAGTCCCCTGCCGTTCGTGGCGATCCCCACCACCGCCGGGACGGGCGCGGAGGTTACCAAAAATGCGGTGATCAACGTTCCGGAACAGCAGCGGAAGGTGAGCCTGCGCGACGACCGGATGCTGCCTGACCTGGCGATTGTCGACCCGGCGCTAACCGACAACGCGCCGCGGAGTATCACCCTGAGCTCCGGCCTTGACGCCCTGACCCAGGTGATAGAGCCGTGGCTCTGCAGCCGGGCCACCCCTTTCACCGACGCCCTCTGTCAACAGGCGATCCCGCGGGGTATCCGCGCGCTGAAGGTTCTGATGGAAAAAGAGTGCCCGGCCAGCCGCGACGAGATGGCCTGGGTCAGCCTGTGCGGCGGACTGGCGCTGGCGAACGCCGGGCTGGGGGTGATCCATGGCCTCGCCGGCCCGCTGGGCGGCCTGAGCCGCGCCTCGCATGGTGCCCTGTGCGGCAGCCTGCTGCCGTTTGGGCTGGCGCTTAATGAGTCGCAGATAAACGACCCCTCCCTGCGCCAGCGCTTCAACGACGTTCGCCGCTGGCTGGCCGACGGGCTGGAGGTTCCGGCGGATCGGGTCTGGGACAGTCTGCGGGAATGGAGCCTTCGCGCCGGTCTCGGCACCCTGCGCGACCTCGGCGTGGCGCGCGACGCGCTGGAGCCGGCGGCGCTGGCCGCCAGCACCTCCTCATCGATGAAGGCCAATCCGGTCAGCCTGAGCAGCGAACAGCTGCTGGAGATGCTGGAGGCGGCGTGGGAGTGAGCGCCCCGGGATAAAATTTTGTTGCATAATGAATGGTCCGAATTTTATCTTCGCCCAAGCGCGGACTTATTAATGATTTATCAAGGCGTTACTTAAAAATCACGGCGTCCCCTGCAGGCGGAAAAGCGTGATCTAACGCACAGTTTGCTTCACACTCACCGAAGCGACTGTCTACGCTTAAAAGACAAGGCCGGGTACGCCCGGCCGAGAACTCACGCTATCCGGAGGTCCGTATCGCTATGTTCAGCCAGAAATTACGCCACGTTGAAGACGACGAGTTAAGGATCGACATCGATCCCTGCTACGAAGCCGATCCGTACGAATTAAAGCTGGATGAGATGATTGACGCTGAACCGGAGCCTGAGGTGATCGAGGGGCTTCCGGCGTCTGACGCCCTCACCCCGGCGGATCGCTATCTTGAGCTGTTTACCAACGTGCAGAAATCACGCATTTTTGCCGACAGCAAAACGTTTCCCGACTGCGCGCCGAAGCACGACCCGCTGGACATCCTGCGGAACTACCGGAAGGTCAAACGTCAGCCCAATTTCGATCTACGGCAGTTCGTTGAGGACAACTTCTGGCTGCCGGAGAGCCAGACCGACGTTTACACCTCCGACCCCAACCTGACGCTGAAAGAGCACATCGATAAGCTGTGGCCGGTGCTGACCCGCGAGCCTCAGGATCATATCCCCTGGTCGTCGCTGCTGGCGCTGCCGCAGGCCTATATCGTCCCCGGCGGCCGCTTTAGCGAAACCTATTACTGGGACTCTTATTTCACCATGCTGGGGCTGGCGGAGAGCGGCCGGGAAGATCTGCTAAAATGCATGGCCGATAACTTCGCCTGGCTGATTGAAACCTACGGTCACATTCCGAACGGCAACCGCACCTACTACCTCAGCCGCTCGCAGCCACCGGTGTTCGCCCTGATGGTCGAACTTTTTGAAGAGGACGGCGTGCGCGGCGCGAAGCGCTATCTGGATCATCTGAAGATGGAGCACGCCTTCTGGATGGACGGCGCCGAGTCGCTGATCCCGCATCAGGCGTATCGGCACGTGGTGCGCATGCCGGATGGCTCCTTGCTCAATCGCTACTGGGACGATCGGGACACGCCGCGGGATGAATCGTGGCGCGAGGACGTGGAGACCGCCCGCCACTCGGGACGGCCGGCTAATGAAGTCTACCGCGATCTGCGGGCGGGCGCCGCGTCCGGCTGGGACTACTCCAGCCGCTGGCTGCGGGATATCACGCGGCTGGCCAGTATCCGTACCACGCAGTTTATCCCCATCGACCTGAACGCCTTCCTGTTCAAGCTGGAGACGACCATCGCCAACCTCTCCGGGCTGAAGGGCGATCGCGAGACGGAAGCAGCCTTCCGCCAGAAGGCTCAGGATCGGCGGGCGGC
This sequence comes from Klebsiella sp. 54, assembly GCF_018223875.1. Lineage (NCBI taxonomy): Bacteria > Pseudomonadati > Pseudomonadota > Gammaproteobacteria > Enterobacterales > Enterobacteriaceae > Klebsiella > Klebsiella sp. 54. The sequence continues at coordinate 212,821 of NZ_JAGRRA010000001.1, read as the reverse complement.
GGTTAACCGCTACCTGTGGGACGATGAGAACGGCTGTTTTCGCGATTATGACTGGCGCCGCGAACAGCTGGCGCTGTTTTCCGCCGCCAGCATTGTCACCCTTTACGTCGGCCTGGCGACCCACGAACAGGCGGAACGCCTTGCCGATGCGGTGCGGGCCCGCCTGCTCACCCCCGGAGGGATCATGGCCACCGAATACGAAAGCGGCGAGCAGTGGGATAAACCCAACGGCTGGGCGCCGCTACAGTGGATGGCGGTGCAGGGATTTAAACGCTACGGTCAGGATCCGTTGGGAGATGAGATCGCCTGGAGCTGGCTGCAGACGGTCAACCACTTCTACAAGCAGCACCACAAGCTGATTGAGAAATACCACATCGCCACCGGCGTGCCGCATGAGGGCGGCGGCGGGGAGTATCCCCTGCAGGATGGCTTCGGCTGGACCAACGGCGTGGTGCGCCGGCTGATTGGCCTGTACGGTGAGCCAACCTAGTCGGGCTGTTCCCGGCGGCCTTCTCCTGCTATGTTCAGGGGATTCGCCCTGCCCGGAATGACGCTTATGCCTGAACTTCTGACGCCGCGCCTGCGCTGCTCACCGCTGCAGCTGGACGACTGGTCGTTTTTTCTTTCCCTGCAGCAGGATCCGCAGGTCATGCTCTATGTGGCCGACCCCCGGCCGCAGGCGGCCATCCGCGAGGCGTTCGATTCGCGGCTGCCGCCGTGGACGCCCGGGGATGCACACTGGCTGTGCCTGGTGGTGCGCGACAGGCTGACCCATACCCCGCTCGGCCTCACCGGTTACCTACATCATCAGCGCGACATAGCCGAGGTCGGCTTTCTCTTCGCCCCGGCGGCGCAGGGCCGGGGCTACGGCTACGAATCGCTGCGCGCGCTGTGCGACTACGCCTTCACCACCGGCGGCGTCCGCCGCCTGACCGCCACCGTCACCGCCGGCAACGAGGCGTCTAAGCAGTTACTGCTCAAAGCCGGGTTCCGGCTGGAGGGGGAGCTGCGGGAGAACTACTGGCTCAACGGACGCTGGCACAACGACTGGCTGTTCGGTCGGCTGCGCGCGGAGGGCGATGCGCCCTAGCGCGCCGCCGCTCACGGTCTGACGACAGCGGGGTTCAGAGGAACATCCCTCCCGAGACTTCCACACGCTGCGCGTTCATCCACGCCAGCTCATCGCTGAGCAGGGCGGCGATGGCGTCGCCGATATCATCCGGTAGCCCGACGCGCCCCAGCGCGGTCTGGGCGGCGATATGCCGATTCACCTCGGCGTTATCACGCACCTCCCCGCCGCCAAAATCGGTCTCAATGGCCCCCGGCGCGATGATGTTCACCGATATCCCCCGTCCGCCCAGCTCTTTCGCCTGATAGCGGGTCAGGACCTCCATCGCCCCCTTCATCGCGGCGTAGGCCGCATAGCCCGGCAGGGCAAAGCGCGCCAGGCCGCTGGAGACATTAAGGATCCGCCCCCCGTCCTGCAGGAGGGGCAGCAGCCGCTGGGTCAGAAAAAACGGCCCTTTGAACTGGATGTTCATCAGCTCGTCAAACTGCGCTTCACTGGTCTCGGCGAAGGGGACGTTGAGGCCGATCCCAGCGTTGTTCAGTAAATAATCAAAGGTAGTGCGTCCCCACTTCTGCGCCAGCACCTGCGCCACCTCGCTGGCAAAGGCGTCGAATGTTGAGGAATCGCCGACGTTCAGCGCCAATGCTGCCGCCTTGACCCCTTTTTGCTCAATCTCCGCCACCACATCAAGAGCCGCCTGGCGGTTGCTGTGATAGGTCAGAAGAATGTCGGTTCCCTTCGCCGCCAGCTTCAACGAGGCGTTTTTACCCAGGCCACGGCTGCCGCCGGTCACTAAAGCGATACGTTGTGTCATCAGAAGACCCCTTTCAGGTTGCGTTGTGATTGTGTCCTAGCTTATTAACTGCCAGTAAAACAATAAATACGCTACATTACGTTTTACTGTTTCATTCACAACAACAATAGGCCATGAGCATGGATAAAATTCATGCAATGCAGTTATTCATTCGCGTAGCGGATCTGGAGAGCTTCTCCCGCGCCGCCGAGACCCTGGCGCTGCCGAAAGGCAGCGTCTCGCGGCAGATTCAGGCCCTGGAAAGCCATCTTGGCGTGCGGCTCCTGCACCGTACCACCCGTCGGGTTCAACTCACCCAGGATGGGATGGTCTACTACGAGCGGGCGAAGGATCTGCTGAGCAATCTCGACGAACTGGACGGGATGTTCCAGCACGATCCGGCGAGCATCAGCGGTCGGCTGCGGGTGGATATGCCGGTCGGTTTTGCCAAAAAGCTGGTGATCCCGCATCTGCCGACTTTTTTGCAGCAGTATCCGGGCATCGAACTGGAGCTGAGCAGCAGCGACCGGCTGGTGGACGTGATCCGCGAGGGGTTTGACTGCGTGGTGCGCGTCGGCGCGCTCAAAGACTCCGGGCTTATCGCCCGCCCGCTGGGCAAGCTGACGCAAATTAACTGCGCCAGCCCGGACTACCTGGCCCGTTTTGGCTACCCGCAATCCCTGGAGGATCTGGCGGATCATGCCCTGATCCACTACGCCAGCACTCTCGGGGTCCGTCCTTCCGGCTTCGAGGTGGTGATCGACGGCGCCGTGCGCTGGGTAAAAAGCGGCGGCATATTGACGGTCAACAGCACGGAAACCTATCAGGCGGCCTGTATCGCCGGGCTGGGAATTATTCAGGTGCCGCGCACCGGCGTGCGCGAGGCGTTACGCGCCGGCGAACTGATCGAGATCCTGCCCCAGTACCGCGCTGAGCCGCTGCCGGTCTCGCTTATCTACCCGCACCGGCGCAATCTCTCCCGCCGCGTGCATCTGTTTATGGAGTGGCTGGGCGGGCTGATGAAAGATTACGTCGATTGATCCGCGCGGAGGGTGAACGGGGGGCGGGCAGATGCGTTCCTGCAGGATACGGCATTTAAGGTATACTTTTTGCTGAATCTCGCGGTAAAAAAGGAAGAAATTACGTATGACGCCGGAAAACGACGATCGACGCCCACCACAGGAACCGGACACGCAGCCGGAGAAAAGCAAAAGCCCCCTCGACGCCCTCAATGACACGGCCGTCGGCCAAAAAGCCAGCCAGGCGCTGAAGACCGTCACCGGAACGGCGGCTAAAGTGCAGCGCAACCCGGTGATCGCCCACCTGCTACGCGCCGCAGAGCGCTTCAACGACCGGCTGGGAAATCAGTTCGGCGCGGCCATCACCTATTTCTCGTTCCTGTCGATGATCCCGATCCTGATGGTCTCATTTGCCGCCGCCGGCTTCGTTCTGGCCTGGCATCCGACCCTGCTGCAGGACATTTTCGACAAAATTCTGCAAAACGTCAGCGACCCGACGCTGGCGGCGACGCTGAAAAACACCATCAACACCGCGGTGCAGCAGCGTACCGCCGTCGGTGTGGTCGGCCTGCTGGTGGCGCTCTATTCCGGTATTAACTGGATGGGCAACCTGCGCGAAGCGATCCGCGCTCAGTCACGCGACGTCTGGGAGCGCCGGCCGCAGGACGAGGAGAAAATCTGGATAAAATACTTCCGCGATCTTATCTCGCTGATCGGTCTGCTGGTGGCGCTGATTATTACGCTGTCGATCACCTCTGTCGCCGGTTCCGCCCAGCAGTTGATTATCTCCGCGCTGTATCTGGACAATATTGAATGGCTGAAACCCGCCTGGCGGCTGATCGGTCTCGCCATCTCTATTTTTGCCAACTATCTGCTCTTTTTCTGGATCTTCTGGCGGCTGCCGCGCCATCGTCCGCGGCGCAAGGCCCTGTTTCGCGGCACGCTTATCGCGGCGATTGGCTTTGAAATCATCAAAATCGTCATGACCTGGACGCTGCCGGCGCTGGTGAAATCCCCCTCCGGGGCGGCGTTCGGATCGGTGCTCGGGCTGATGGCCTTTTTCTATTTCTTTGCCCGCCTGACGCTGTTCTGCGCCGCGTGGATCGCCACCGCGGAGTATAAAGACGACCGACGGATGCCGGGCAAAACCCACCGCTGACGTATTGCGAGGATGAATAAAAGAGGCAAAATTCATCCTCGCGCTTGATTTCAGCAGATAAATCCAGCGCGTAACTTTTATTTAACGAAAAACTGGTTTTATTCTCTATCCTTTTAATTGTGTGAAGCATTTCATAGAACTATTTTTTCTGGCGTAAAAATTATCCGCTTTTTGCCGCTTTTTTGCTCATTCTCTTCGTTTGTTACAGATTGAAATGTCCCTGTGGCTGTGGCTATATGGCTTTTCGTTCGCGCAAAAATAAGAAAGATCTATGCAAGCCACAGCCACCACACTCGAAAACACGCAGGAAACCGCCCCGGTCAACTCACGCAATAAAGTCGTTGTCGCCTCGCTCATTGGCACCGCCATTGAGTTTTTCGACTTCTACATTTATGCCACTGCCGCGGTCATCGTCTTCCCGCATATCTTCTTCCCGCAGGGCGATGCCGCCGCGGCCACCCTGCAATCGCTGGCCACCTTCGCCATCGCCTTCGTCGCCCGGCCAATCGGCTCCGCGCTGTTTGGCCACTTCGGCGATCGCGTCGGCCGCAAGGTTACCCTGGTGGCTTCGCTGTTAACCATGGGGATCTCCACCGTGGTGATCGGCCTGCTGCCCGGCTATGAAAGCATTGGCATTGTCGCGCCGATGCTGCTGGCGCTGGCGCGCTTCGGTCAGGGACTTGGCCTCGGAGGGGAATGGGGCGGCGCGGCGCTGCTGGCTACGGAAAACGCCCCGGCGCGCAAGCGCGCCCTGTACGGCTCCTTCCCGCAGCTGGGCGCGCCGATCGGCTTCTTCTTCGCCAACGGCACCTTCCTGCTGCTCTCCTGGCTGTTAACCGATCAGCAGTTTATGGAGTGGGGCTGGCGTGTGCCGTTTATCTTCTCCGCGGTGCTGGTGATCATCGGTCTTTATGTTCGCGTTTCGCTGCATGAGACCCCGGTCTTCGCCAAAGTGGCGGCGGCAAAAAAACAGGTCAAAATCCCGCTGGGTACCCTGTTGACCAAACACGTTCGCGTGACGGTGCTGGGCACCTTCATCATGCTGGCAACCTATACCCTGTTCTACATCATGACCGTCTACTCGATGACCTTCAGCACCGGCGCGGCGCCGAATGGCCTGGGCCTGCCGCGTAACGAAGTGCTGTGGATGCTGATGATGGCAGTGATTGGCTTTGGCGTGATGGTGCCGATCGCCGGCCTGCTGGCGGATGCCTTTGGTCGTCGTAAGAGCATGATTATCATCACCACGATGATTATTTTGTTCGCCCTGTTCGCCTTTAAACCGCTGCTGGGCTCCGGCAATCCGCTGCTGGTCTTCGCCTTCCTGCTGCTGGGCTTAAGCCTGATGGGACTGACCTTTGGCCCGATGGGCGCGCTGCTGCCGGAGCTGTTCCCGACGGAAGTGCGTTACACCGGGGCATCGTTCTCCTATAACGTGTCGTCGATCCTCGGCGCCTCGGTGGCGCCGTACATTGCCGCCTGGCTGCAGGGCAACTATGGCCTCGCGGCGGTCGGCACCTATCTGGCGGCGATGGCGGCGCTGACGCTGATCGCCCTGCTGCTGACCCACGAGACCCGCCACCAGTCGTTGTGATCCTTCGCCCTGACGCCGCTGGCGTCAGGGCGCTCCCCTACTTTTTCATCTGCGACAAAATGGTCCGGCACTGGTTGCTATCGCCCTCCGCCGGAGAAACCAGCGCCAGCAGCGCGGCAGCCGGGGTCACCAGGGTGGCCAGCGCCGCCGCTACCGCGCCGCGGACAATCAGCGGCCCGGCCTTCACCCCCGCCTGCGGCGATTTAAAGGTGCCGCGAACATACAGCGGGGAACGCAGGGTGATCACCCGGAAGCCTTTGCTTTCCGGATCGATGGTCAGGTCCAGCTGCTCGGAGGCGAAGCTGGCGGTCCCGGTCACATTGATCAGCGCGTTTTCCGTATCGAAGGCAAAAATCTGCGGCCGGGCGACGCCGTTGGTCACGTCGATATTGGCCGCCGCGCAGTTCACCCGAACCTCCTCATCGCCAAAAATCTGGCCGATCAGGTAGTTGCCGACGTTAAGGCCGAGAATTTCCATCAGGTTGCGACTGATCAGGCCGTCGTTCATCAGCAGCTTCAGGTTGCCGTTGCTGTTGCCGAGCAGGGCCGCCACCGAGTTGCCGCTGCCGCGCAGCTGAACGTCGCCATTCATCTCGCCGAGGGTTTTCTGCATCATCTCGACGTTCGGCATCAGCGCCTTCAGCTTCAGGCGCCGCGCCTGCAGATTAGCCTCACCCTGCAGCGGCTTTTTATCGCCCTGCAGGTGCACGCTGCCGGCAATCGACCCGTTGGCCAGGCCAAAACGCACCGGCTGCAGGCGCAGGTCGCCATCCTCCAGGATCACGTGGGTCGCCAGATCGCTGATCGGCAGCGTGCCGCCGTGCTCGATTCTCCGGCCCTTAAAGCGCACATCGGCATCCATCACCTGCCATTTATCGGTTTCAAAGCGGTCCGCCGGCAACACTTTACCCGCCGGCTGCGGTCGGTCGCCCGCCTGGCGCGCAGCGCTTTTCTTCGTCCCTTTGCCGGAGTCGACGCCGATTAACGGCCCGAGATCCGCCAGCCGCAGCTGCTTCGACTCCATGTCGCCGCTGAGCTTCGGTCGCGGTTTGCCAGTGGTATAGGTCAGGGAGCCATGAATGTCGCTATCGCCGATCCGGCCGTTAAAATCCTGATAGTCAAAGCGCATGCGGTTTTTCTGCTTAAAGTCGGCGCGCAGGTGGCCGTCGGTGGAGAACGACGGCGTCTCCGGCAGCAGCACGCCGGTCAGGTCGTAGAGGTCGCGCAGCGAATCGCCGGCGAATTTCAGCCGCAGGTCAATGCCACCGACGTTGAGCGGGTCGCTGACCGTGCCGCTAAACGCCACCCGCGTATTGCCGGAGCGGAAGTCGCCCTGCAGCGGGAAAGGCGTGCTTGCGCTGCGCAGGGCCAGCATGCCGCCGATTTTACCGTTGCCGGTGACCGGCTGCCCCTTGTAGCGGCCCTTCAGCGAAAGACCAAAGACATAGTCGCCTGGTTTCGCCGCGCTCTGCCGATCCTGCGTGCCGGTGACTTCGCTGAACGGCAGCGGTTTGCCGAGAGGATCGACGAGGATGGTGATATCGCTGCGGGTGATCTTGTCATCGATGGCGATAGTCCCGCGGTCGAAAAGAATATTATCGAGGCGGAAAGACCAGCTGGAGGGGGCGCTGTCCCCCGCGGCACGCCGATCGCCAGCCAGCTGAAAGGTCCAGTTATTGTTGTCTTCCGCCAGGCGGATCAGCCGCACGTCGGGCCGTTCCAGCTTGATCCACGGCAGATACACCGTTTTGCTCAGCAGCGCCAGCGGGGCGAGGGTCGCCTCCACCCGCGGCAGGTGGATCATGGTCACCTGGGGAATGGCCGGCGGGTTGCCCAGCACGATATCCTCCGCGTGCACATGGGGCCACGGGATCCAGCTGCGCCAGCCGCGCTCCTCCGGCTGACGCTCCCAGACCACGCCGAGATCGCCGCGGATGGCGAACGGGCGGTTCAGCTCGGCAGACACTTTCTGATTGAACGTCGGCTTCAGCCGGTTCCAGTCAAAGGTGGCCAGCACGATAAAGAAGAGAACGATCAGCAACAGTATCGTTCCTGTGATGATTACCAACGTTTTACGGGTTCTGCTCATCCCTACTCCGCTCCTTTTGCATCACGTCAGTCCTGAATATAGTCAAAAAGCGGCGTTTCTCCTGGAAATGCGCTTTTCGTCACATTACGCGCGTCAGGTCAAAAAAATAATGGAACGATGTTTTAATATGATTGACCAGCAAAACAGCGCAGCGCACACTAGCGCTTATATCGATTCCATTGCAGGTTCTGGCTATGTCTAAAAAAATTGCCGTCATTGGCGAATGCATGATTGAGCTGTCAGAGAAGAACGGGGCCGTTAACCGCGGCTTTGGCGGCGATACCTTAAACACTTCGGTCTATATCGCGCGGCAGACAGATGCCAGCGCGCTGAGCGTCCACTACGTCACCGCGCTGGGAACCGATGCGTTCAGCCAGCAGATGCTCGACAGCTGGCAGCAGGAAAACGTCAACATCAATCTTATCCAGCGGATGGCCGACCGCCTGCCGGGGCTGTATTACATTGAAACCGATGACGCCGGCGAGCGCACCTTCTACTACTGGCGCAACGAGGCGGCGGCAAAATTCTGGCTGGAGAGCGATCGCGCAGCGGCGATTTGCGAAGAGCTGGCCACTTTCGACTATCTCTATCTGAGCGGTATCAGCCTCGCCATTCTCAGCCCGGTCAGTCGTGCAACGTTGTTCACGCTGCTGCGTGAGTGCCGCGCCAACGGCGGCAAGGTGATCTTCGACAACAACTATCGCCCGCGCCTGTGGGCCAGCCAGGCGGAGACGCAGCAGGTTTATCAGGAGATGCTCGCCTGCACCGATATCGCGTTTCTGACCCTCGACGATGAAGACGCGCTGTGGGGGGAAAAACCGGTCGCCGAGGTGATCGCCCGCACCCACGCCGCCGGCGTGGAAGAGGTGGTGGTGAAGCGCGGAGCGGATGCCTGCCTGGTCTCGGTTAGCGGGCAACCGCTGCGGGAAGTGCCGGCCGTCAAGCTGGCCAAAGAGAAGGTGGTGGATACCACCGCCGCCGGCGACTCCTTCAGCGCCGGCTATCTGGCCGTTCGCCTGACCGGCGGCGATGCTGAATCCGCCGCCAGACGCGGACATCTGACCGCCAGCACGGTGATCCAGTATCGCGGGGCGATCATCCCGCGGGAAGCGATGCCGCAATAATCCTCACCTGTAAGCGCTCTCCGGCCGCCGCTGGCGCGCCGGAGAGGCGTCAGGTTACTGCCCCGACGGGATGTCGCTGGCCTCGCTGTGGGCGTCAACCGTATCGGCGCTGCCGCTGGTCGCTGCGGCCGCCGGACTCGCCGGACTCGGCGCCATCAGTTTTTCCCACGTGGCCTGCAGCTCCTTCATGTTGTATTCCGGTTCGCCTTTCGGCTGCTGTAACACCAGCGCCATATCCTGAGAGAGTTGCTGACGCAGGTACTGGTTCAGCATGTCCACCGTCAGGGAGTTGAGGAACTCCTGACGCAGCTTCTGGTACTGCTCCGGCGCGATATCCACCACCTGATTTTGCAGGGAGCGCATGCGCTGGCTCATCAGAATGTCGGTATCGGTGCGCGCATAGGTGGCAAACAGCTTCTGCAGCTCGAGGCTTTTCTGGGCGATAAGCGCGTCAAACTCCTCCTGCGGCAGGCCGTTGTCGCGCACTTTCGCCAATTCGCGCGAAACCACGCTCAGATTGTTATTCAGGCGCTCGCCCGGCGATTCGATGTTGATGGCGCACTGCGCGCGCTGATAGAGCACCCGGCAGTCGAAACCAAGCCCAATATCCTTGACGTTATTTTTGCTCAGGCTCTGCTGCACGTGCCAGAACAGCGCTTCGCGGGCGAGGTCGTCGCGCCAGTAGCGCTGCAGCGCTGCGGAGTCGCGGATCGGCTGCCAGGGGGCGTCCCACATGATGGACAGTTTGTCCTGGCGCACGGCGCTGGTCATGATGCTGACCGGCACGGTGGGCAGCGGCGATAAGGTCGGCACCGCCGCCGGCGTTTCCCGCTTACCCTTCAGATCGCCAAAGGTCTTGCTGATTTGCTCAGCGACGCTGCGGCTGTCGACGTTACCCACCACGATCAGCGTCATGGCGTCGGGGGTGTACCATTTTTGATAAAAGTCTTTCAGCTGCGCCACGTCGATCGGCTGCTTCAGCGGCGCGGCGGGATCGTGGCCCAGCATGGTGGAGCCCTTCAGGCGATAGCGCCACCAGCCCTCTTTGGTATCCAGCGGCCAGGTCGCCACCATGTCGCTGCCCTGCAGCGCGTGATTGATCGATTCAGGCGTAATGGTCAGTTTACCGCTGGCGTCCGCCAGCCAGCTCAGCGCCTCTTTCAGCAGATCGTTGCGGTTATTCGGCAGGCTGAGATTAAACATCGTGTAATCGTAGGAGACGATGGCCGGCGGCAGAGGACGCTTCGGGTCAATGCTCTGCTGCCACAGCGAGCGCGCCTGCATCGTCGGCAGGCTGCCGCTTTGCGTCAACGCCAGACGGGGAATAAAACGGCTGAAACCGCTCTGCTGAGTGCTTTCGCTCAGCGAGCCAATATTCACGGACAGACGGACTTCGATACGGTCGCTGGGACGCTGCGGCGTGGCCAGCACCTGCCACGACAACCCATTCGCTAAGGTCCCTTGTTGCCAGGCCGGATCAGGCTGGAGCGCTTCTGCCTGCACATAACCGGCCGCCGCTACCATCAGCAAACCGCCCGTTAAGAGTTTAATTGTTGTGCCCTGCATGTGAACCCCTGATGAACATTCCTGGTTACAACAGCATCCCACTGACGGGCTGCCGAAAAAAGTGAGAGTGAAATACGTCGGTTAGACCACACGGAGACGAAAATGTCGCATGACAACGTAAAATAATCATTTCGTGTCATTCCCGCCGGGCGGAAATGACCTCTAATTATGCGCAGGAGCCCGTACTCCAGCAAGGGAGTACGGGCCTAAGAGGAGGATTTAAGAGGATAATTCGTGCGTTTTGTTCGCGGGAACACGGTTATTCAGCACATCATCCATTTGTTTGGCATCGAGTTCTTTCACCCATTTTGCCACCACCACCGTGGCGACGCCGTTACCGACCAGGTTAGTCAAAGCGCGGGCTTCGGACATAAAGCGGTCGATACCGAGGATCAGCGCCAGGCCAGCGACCGGTAAATGCCCAACCGCCGAGATGGTCGCCGCCAGCACGATGAAGCCGCTCCCGGTCACTCCCGCCGCCCCTTTCGAGGAGAGCAGCAGCACCACCAGCAGGGTGATTTGATGGAAAATATCCATATGGCTGTTGGTCGCCTGGGCGATAAACACCGCCGCCATCGTCAGATAGATAGAGGTGCCGTCGAGGTTAAACGAATAGCCGGTCGGGATCACCAGGCCCACCACCGACTTACGACAGCCGAGCTTCTCCATCTTGTCGAGCATGCGCGGCAGCGCCGATTCGGATGAGGAGGTCCCCAGCACGATCAGCAGCTCTTCACGGATATAGCGGATAAGTTTAAAGATGCTGAAGCCGGTGGCCCGGGCGATGCTCCCCAGCACCAGCACCACGAACAGGATACAGGTGATATAGAAGCAGATGATCAGCTGCCCCAGCTGCACCAGGGTGCCGACGCCATATTTACCGATGGTGAAGGCCATGGCCCCGAAGGCGCCGATCGGCGCCAGGCGCATGATCATATTGATGATGCCGAAGATGACCTGCGAGAAGCTTTCAATGACGTTGAAAATCAGCTGGCCCTTGCTGCCCAGACGATGCAGGGCAAAGCCAAACAGAACGGCGAACAGCAGAACCTGCAGGATGTTGCCGCTGGCGAAGGCGCCAATGACGCTGCCCGGGATCACATCCAGTAAAAAGGCCACCACCCCCTGGTCTTTCGCCTGCTCAGCGTACACCGCCACCGCTTTCGCATCGAGCGTCGACGGGTCGACGTTCATCCCGGCCCCCGGCTGCACCACGTTGACGATAATCAGACCGATAATCAGCGCGATGGTGCTGACCACTTCGAAATAGAGTAGCGCTACCGCCCCGGTACGGCCAACGGCTTTCATGCTCTCCATCCCGGCGATCCCCGTCACGACGGTACAGAAGATAACCGGAGCAATCACCATTTTAATCAGCTTAACGAAGGCGTCGCCGAAGGGTTTCATTTGCGCGCCCAGTTCCGGGTAAAAATGGCCCAGCAGAATACCGATCGCTATGGCCGTCAGAACCTGGACATAGAGGCTTTTAAAGATAGAGGTTTTCATAGGGTGTCCTTTGGGAATAACCACAGAGCAAGAAGGGATATTTGACGTCTGTGGCTTAAAAATAACACCCTGGAAACATTTCAGAAATAACTAACGCCGAAAGTGCAACGCAATTGTTAAAATCTTTGAGCTGACTCGCACAAGTCAACAAAACATTTACAAATTTGCATCCTCCCGGACCGGGGAGAGATAGCGCGCGCTGAACGCCTCCTGCGGTAAAGCGCAACCGAACAGATGGCCCTGGAGCACCTCGACGCCGGCGGCTTGCAACCAGCGGTACTGGGCCTCGTTCTCCACCCCTTCCGCCACGATACGTAGCGACAGGCCGCGCGCGAGCTGGATCATCGCCGGCACCATGCTGACATCCTCCGGCAGCATATCGATGAATACCTTATCGATTTTCAGGATATCCACCGGCAGGGCCTTCATCTGCTGCAGCTGGTGCAACCCGGCGTAACCCATGCCAAAATCATCCAGCGCAATACGTACCCCGGCCTCGCGCAGAGGCCGCAACCGCGCCATCACGTCCTGCGGATCGTCCATCCGGCAGCTCTCCGTCACCTCGAGGATTAAGGTACCCGGCGCGATGCGGTAGCGGGCGATCAGCTTCAGCATCTCCTCGCCGCGATCGTGCTCCAGCAGCTGAAGCAGCGAAACATTGACCGACAGCGGCAGCATAATCCCCTGGCTTTGCCAGGCCGCCAGCTGGCGGCAGGCCTCTTCCATCACCCAGTAGCCGACCGGGATAATCAGCCCGCAGGACTCAATGCGCTCAATCAGCGCCGGCGGTAGCGACCAGCTGCCATCCGCCTGCCGCTGACGCAGCAGCACCTCGGCGCCGCAGATCTCGCCGCTGGCGCAGGCCACCTGCGGCTGCAGCCAGATAGCGAACTGCTGGTTGTCGAGGGCGGTCATTATATCGTGCTCTTCCATCAAGCGACGCTGAGCCTTTTCCATCTGCTCGGGATCGAAGAACTCAATCTGGTTTTTACCTTTGCGTCTTGCGGTGACGGCGGCTGACACCGCGCGCCGGTAAAACTGTTCGGCGCTGAGGCCGGGGTGGAACATAGCGATCCCGACGCTGGCGTAGGGTCGCAGCTGCAGACCATGCAGCGGCAAACGTTCATTTATAATAGTGAGCACTTGCTTACTTAACGTCACCGCCTGCCAGGATTCGGCGAGGCCATCGGCGAGAATGGCGAAGTCATAGCCGCTCACCTGAGCCAGCACCATCTGCGGCGGGATCGCGGCGCGCAGCTTCTCCACCAGCGTCAGGAGCAGCATTTCGCGCTGGCTCTCCTTGAGCACGCCGGCGGCGTCCTGCAGGGTTTCACAGGCGACGACGATCAGCGCGGCGCTCTGCGGGCGGGCCACCGTCTGCTCCAGCATCGCCAGCAAAAAGGCTTTATTCGGCAGCTCGGAGACCGGGAAGCGGGTCGACTGGATGGACAGCTCATCATGCTGGCGCACCAGGCTCTGCTGGTTGCGGTTATAGCTGCGCACCAGCATGCCGATCTCGTCGTCATGGTGCAGGCGCGGGAGGGTCAGCTGATGCCCAAGACGCTCCTGCTGGGAGAGATCGTTCAGCTCGCGGGCGATACGCCGCAGAGGGCGAACCATCAGCCGGTTGATGCACCAGGTGAGCGCCACCGTCAACATCAGCACCAGAAGTAAGTAAGCAGTCACTAACGTGGCAAGGGCGCTCATGACGAATTTATACATGCGATAGGAATCGGCCTGCAGCACCAGATAGGCCAGCGGCTGCGGGTTGGCCGGCCGCTCCAGCGAATAAATGGGCAGCGAAATCTGCACCGGCAGCTCAAACAGCCGGGTGATGGTCACCGGCACCGACCGCTCGGGGATAAACCGCATCCGTAACGCCTGGAACTGGTTGGGCAAGACCACATCCGCCCGGCTGACGATGCCAGCAGGCTGGATACGGCTTAAAATAGCTTCCGCTTCCGGAATATCGGCTTTCAGAATAGCCGCCGACAGCGGTTCGCGAACGGATCGCGCGATACTTTCTAACTGCGTGGCCGTGGTAAAGCGACTCTGTTGCACAAAGTGAAACAGCAAAATAGTGCAAAAAACCAATACAAAGGCCATGGACACGCTCGCGACCATCGCCATCTGTTTGATTGTAAGTGAACGGCTGACGCGCAACGGTGTTCTCCACTGATACTGAATGCATACCCGGTATCAATCCTTCAATCCCGGTCGTTTCAGGCTGATTATATACTCAAATCCTTCGCCCACGCCCGCGAGGGATGAAGTGACGGGATATTTCCGCGCGGTGACGCAGACGTCGGAGAGACCTCCCCGGCGGCCGACGGTGGGCAACGCCTCACGAGTATACGCGAAGCGCGCCGTGGAGTGGCGCTCTGTGACGTAATTCAGCCTATTCTGCTACCAGTCGGCGTAAGGCACCAGCGGCTGGGGCGGCATATCCAGATCCCCCTGCCAGCCTGCCGCCGAGTAGCGGACGTAAAGCAGCGCATGGCTTGGGGTATAATCCTTCGCCTGCTGAATATCGACCGCGGCGCCAACGAACCAGTTGCTGGTCACCCGCCGCTCCACCAGCGCTCTGGCGGTGTAACCGAATCCCTGGCTGCTGCTGCCCTGCTCCGTCAGTTCGCTGGCGCGCTGCCGGTAGTCGGACGGGATCAGGTTCAGCAGCGGATAGCGGGCCTGCGTTTGGGTACGCGAATGGGACCATGACACCGACCCGCCGAGTTCCCAGGACCAGTTCTCCGTGCGCTGACGCCAGGTCACCGGCACGGCGAAAGAGAGGTACTCCTGCGGGCTGTAATAGCCGCCCTGGCCGAGGGTGTAGCCGCTGAGATCTTTGTCGTAGTGCCAGATCATATTGTTGAGGCCGACGGTGACGCGACGATTATTCTCGTTAATCACCTTGTAGTAGTAGCCGGTCATCCAGCGCACGCGCCAGTTATCCGCCACGTTTTTACCGGTCAACGAGTCGGCCCCCAGCGAGGACCAGATCCCGTGCGCTTCGCCCCGGTCATAGCTGAGGCTCACACCGCCGCCGTCGGCGCGAACACCGCCCCAGGTGGTGCCGGTATGGCTGTTGCTGTCTTTCTGCCCGCCGAAGGAGAGCAGCGAGCTGGAGATGGGCCGCCGGTGGACGTTGACCGTGTACCCCACTGGCCCGACGTCGCTGCTGTAGCTCAGGCCGCCGACCACATCGACGACATTGAAGCCCATCGGCGTGGTGCCGATATCCCCGCTCCAGGTGTCGTTCTGCCAGCCGACCGCCACGCTGGCCCCGCTGTCGGTCTGATTTTTACTGCCGCTGGTGCAGGCGATCTCCCCGCAGGTGCCCCAGCTGGGCGAGTAGCTCCCGTCGCTGTGGGTGGAAAAGCTGCCGGCATCCATATTGACCAGGTCGGTGCGGAAGAACATCCGGCCATCCGCTAGCGGGGCATCCACCTGCAGCATGGTGGTATGCGCCTTCAGATCGGAATAGCCGCCGGTGCCGCTGGATCCCCAGAAGTCATGTTCCAGGGTGACGTTCAGATCCTGCTGGCGATAAAGGTCGGCGGCATCGCTGCGGATCCCGCGCTTCAGCCAGTCATCCCGGCTGTCGTTGCGCGTCAGCCGGGTAAAGGTATCGTTATCCTGCGGCTGCGCGGGGGTGATGCCGGAGGCCACCATCGCCTCCCGGTAGTGAGTCAGCGCCTGCTGCGGCTCCCCGTTCCGGGTGGCAAAGCGCGCGGCATCGCGCAGCACCAGCGCGCTCTCCATCGAGGGCGGCTGCGCCTTCGCCTGCGGCACAATCTGGTTAAAAATCCGTTGGGCGTCAGCGGTATCGCCAAGGCCAGCTCGCGCCAGGGCGACCCGCCGCTGCATATTCATGGATTCGGCCTCTGCGCCTTTCAGCTGCATGACCTGCGCCCGGGCGGCCGGTTTATCCCCCTCGGCCAGGTAGACTTCCGCAAGGCCGAGGCGCGCATCGCCGTTGTCGGCTTCCTGACGCAGCACCCGCTGATAGTCGGCAATCGCCGTCTGGTTGTCGCCGCGCTGCTGCGCCCAGTCGGCCAGCGTCAGGTCATAGCGTACCGAGGCCGGCTGCTGTTTGATGAGGGCGATCGCCTGCGCTTCCTCGCCGCTGTCGCGCAATTGGTTCGCCTGGCGCAGCACCCGGTCGCTTTGCAGACGCGCCTCCAGTTCACGGATGTTATCCGTCCACGCGCTGCGCGGCAGGGTGGCGATTTGCGCCAGCGCCAGATCGTCCTGGTCGTTCCCCGACAGGTACAGCCCCGAGGCGTATATCCGTTCAGCATCCTGCGGCCGGCGGTTGACCATCGCCCGCATCAGCGCATCGGCTTGCTGGCGTTCGCCGGCGCTGACCAGATCCCGCGCCAGACGATAGGTGATCCACACGCTGTCCGGATCGAGCGCCAGGCGCCGACGCTGGACTTCCGCCGCCTGCGCCCAGTTGCCCTGGCTCTCCAGGGCCTGCGCCTGTTTCTCCAGCCGGTCGTTGGTCAGGCTGCGCTCGATATCATCAATACTGCGCCGCTGGGGAGCAGGAAGGCCGGCGATCCAGGCGCTGGCTTTCTCGGGCGATTCGGCGCGATAGAGGTTGGCCAGGCCGCGCACCGCCAGGTTATTGCCGCGATCCAGGCGCAACGCCTGCTGGTAATAGCGCTCCGCCGCCGCCGACTCTTTGCGCGCCGCCGCGACGTCGCCCAGCCCCAGCACGGCATAGCTGTCGGTCCGATCGACCCGCTGCGCCTGGGCATAATAATTCTGCGCCTGCGCAAGCTGACCGGCCTTCAGGGCGTTATCCCCCTGCTTGATCAGCAGCCAGTAGCGGTTGGTTTGCAGCAGGCTGTCCCATTTGCCGCGATTCGGGCTGTCGGGATCCATGGCAATCGCTTTATTGAGCTGGGCCACCGCCCGCGCGCGGTCGCCGCGCTGGGAATAGGCCTGGCCGAGGGCGCCCACCGCATCGCTGTCGCGGCTGTCGGCCTGAACGGCTTTCTGCAGATCCGCCACCGCCTGCGAGGTATTTCCGGATTTGACCGCCGCCAGCCCTTCCGAGCGGGCGCGGAACGTCGGATCCTGCAGCTGCGCCTGCTGCTGGTCGAGCAGGACGCGGGCGTTCGCCGCCACCGAGCCGGTAGGAAACTGCAGCAGGAATTGCTGCAACGCCTGCACGCTGGCCTTGCTCACCGGCATGCTTTTCACCTCGCTGTACCACATATCGGCGGCGATACCGCGTCCTGAGGCCGAGCGGGCCATTTCCGCCAGATAGGCGAACCCTTCCTGCGGTTTGTTATCGGCAAACATCTGCTTCGCCAGCGCCGTGAGCAGGCTGACGTTGCCCGGCGCGCTGGCGTTCAGTTTTTTCAGCTGGCTGACGCCTTCGCTATGACGGGCCGGCAGGCGCGCCACCAGCGTCCAGTATTCAATCGCGGCATCAACATCATCCGGCACGCCGCCGAACAGCTTTTCGTAGGCGGCGATGGCTTCATCGACCTTCCCGGCCACGCCCAGCAGTCGCGCCTGCTGCAGCGCCTGACGACCCTCGCCGGTGTTGCTTTTCATCTCATTGCGCGACGCCTTCAGCTCCGGGGAGTCCGGCGCCAGCTTCGTCAGTCGCTCCAGCTCTTTTTGCGCCCCGGCGGCATCCCCCTGGCGCAGCAGATAGCGCATCCGCGCGGCAATCAGGTCCGGGTTGTTGGGGTCAATCAGCTCCAGACGGTACAGCGACTGGCGCACCAGGTCTTCACGATTGCTGGCCTCGCCGAGGCGCACCTGCTCCAGCAGATGTTCCTGGGCGGGCGTCGTCGCCGCCTGCGCTAACGGCAGCAGCGCAACGCCGAGGGACAGCGTGAGTAAACTTAGTGAGAGCTTGCGCATTCCTGGTTCCAGTCAGGTTGTAATTCGCCACCCGCAGTGAAACGAAAACGGTGTTGATCCCAACCCTGGCCAAACAGCGTCAGGACCGCGCTGTAGTAGGCATCCGCGCCGGGATAGTTATCGGCGACGCGCTGCCGTTGCACCGACCGGGCCTCGTCGTTCTGTAAAAACGGCAGCATCACCGCGGAAAAGCCCACCGGCCCCTGGCCGCTGGTTTTGCCGGTGGCGATATTCACTTTCTCCGGCGGTACCCCCTGCTCCGCGGTCTGCGCCGCCATCGGCGCAAAGCGGGCCAGCAGACGCGCTTTCTGCTTATCGCCGTCATGAAGCATGCCCACCCACAGGTAGACGCGAATCGCGTCATAGCTGCCGATCGGCGGCTTCTCCGTTTTCAGCTGCCAGCCTTTCCCTTTCTCATAGCGCACCCAGTCCGGGGTAAAGCCTTTCGGTGCGGTCTCCAGCAGCAGACGCAGGTTAGTATCGCGCAGGGCAGGCCACGGCGCGCCAAAACGCACAAAATAGGTGGCCAGCTGCGGTGGAAGATAGCTGGGGTTAAACCGCCAGCCGCTGTCATCGGCAAAACCGACTTTTCCCGGCAGCAGCATCGTGCCAAGGCCCGGCACCGCCACCGTCTCTTCATCGACAATCCGCGCCAGCAGCGCTTTCCCGGTCTCGGTGTACTGCGGCTGCTGCCACAGGCGCCCCGCCTCCAGCAGCGCCCAGGCTATCCACAGATCTGAGTCGGATGCCGAATTGCTGTCCAGCAGCGTCCACTGCTCGTCGTCCTTTTTCCCCCACAGCCAGCCCGGCAGATGCTGCCGCAGGTCGCCCTCCGCCAGGTTGTTCTGTGTCCAGGTCAGCAGCTTGTCGAACCCCGCGCGATCGTTGGCCGCCAGGGCAAAGAACAGGCCATAGCTCTGTCCTTCGGAAGTGGAAATTTTGCGCGCATCGCTGGGGTCGATCACCCGCCCCTCGGGGCTGACGTAGGCTTGCTTAAACTGCTCCCAGGCGGGCCACTGGCAGGCGGCGCTCGCCTGGCCCGCCGCCAGCACCAGCGCGGAGAGCACCGCGCCGCAAAGTACTTTCATCATGGTTTACTCATCATCCAGGCTAAGGCGGCGGCGGCTGATAATGCGCAGCATGCGCCACAGGACCCACGCCAACAGCACGATACTGACCGCGGCGAAGATCGCCAGCAGTATCGGGTGGTTAGAGAGCGCGAACCAGATGCGCTCGAACCAGGGCAGATGGCCGACATAGTAAACATCGCCCACCCGCAGGCTGTTGACGCCGGATTCGCGGATCACCGCCACCGAGCCAAACATCGCCGCCCGCTTACCGCTGTCGTTGAGGGCGTTGGTTAGCAGTTCATTACCGCGCGGGCTGTCGGCCAGCAGGGCCACCACGCTGCGTTGATCGTTGTAGGGCGACTGGAAGCCAATCACCGCCGCCATCGGTCCGGAAGAAGTGATGTCGGTGCGGGTGTTGGGCGTGCGGGCCTCGTCATCGGGATAAATGCTCGCCAGGTCGTAATGACGCATCGGCATTTTCACCCAGCTTTTGGTCGCCTCGACCAGCAGGTTGATTTTGGTATCGTCCTTGAGGGACGAGGGGATCGCGCCGATCAGCAGCAGATCCGCATCTTTATTCTTGATCTGGTTGCCATCGTCAGTCATTTGCAGATTAATCGCCGCCAGGCCGGTCTGCGAACCGATGCCGCCCAGCGCCTGCAGCAGCGTCGCCACCTGGCCCTGGGTCGGCGCCTTCGGCACCACCACCAGGGTGTCGGCGAGGTCCGCCATACGGCTGTAAGGGAAGCCGGCATTGGCGAAGACGCGCAGGTCCGGTAGAGCAATAAAGTGATAATACTTCGAGAAGTCGATGGTCGAATCGTCGCCGATCACCACATGGTTCTGCACCGGCTGGAAGGTAATACAGTTGTCGATAGAGCCGCCGGGCATCGGGTTCATGTACTGGAAGTCAAAGCGCAGCTGGTTCACCGCCCCAAGACGCAGCGCGGGTATGGTAACCTCCGATTTGCCGTCCAGCAGCCCCTGCAGCACCGGCAGGCGCAGGATCAGTTTGTTCACATCCTGCGAGCTGTTAAGGCTGAACGACTGCAGGAACTGGTCGTTAAGGCTGATATCCATCCGCGAGCTATCCTTCACCGGCGGCATGGTATAGCGGTATTTCAGATCCATATCGATGCCGTTGGCCCGCAGCAGATAGAGATCCGGCGGCAGGTTAAGCGCCACGGTGATGGCATCCGGCACCAGCCCGCTGGACTGCAGCTGTTGCTCATAGGTTTTCAGCTCAGCAAAGGTGACCGAGCGGTCGGTGCGCACCCAGTTTGGCGCATCGTATGGCTGCCGCGGCTGCAGGGTTTTGATGCCGTCCACGGTGACGCTGCTGCCGCGGAACAGAATATTGCCCTGGGCAATCCCCTTCGCCGCCAGCAGCAGGTCTTTATCATCGCGGCCGAAAATAACCAGCAGCTTGACGTAAGGATCGTTCGGGTTGTCGATCATTTCGATGGTCGGCGCGTTGACCGGCGGATGATCGCGCAGGAAATCCGGACGCTTGTCGTTGGTGGCGAAGACAATGGCGTTACGATCCGGCAGTTCGTTGAAATAGACCGGGAACTGCTGGCCGCGCCAGCCGGCCTTGCTGCCGAACCATGAAGCGATAATCGCCGCCGCCTGCTGCTGGGCCACCGCCGGCGAGCCCGGGAAAATCATCGGCAGCGTCAGCGGGCGGTTGTCGCGCGGATCGTAGAACGGTACCGGGAAGTGCGACAGATCGTTATGCACCTTCAGCGACTGGTAGGTGAGATCCAGATAGCTTTCGCGCCCGACGTCCAGCCACAGCGTGCTGCTGGCCGGGTTTTCGCAGACATCGCGGTAGTGGCCGACAAACTCCAGCCGTATACGGTTGAAGTCGGTGATATACAGCGGGTCAATCGGCAGCTGTGCGCGGATCTTTTTCCCCAGCTGCTCTTTGGTGACGGGCAGGACGCCCATCAGCTCATCGTTGAGATAGACTTTCAGCTGCGACTGCACAGGCAGCAGCGAGGGCGACGGGGTGTATTCCAGATTGAGCAGCGCGTTAGCGACCAGCTCATCGCTGCGCATGCCGAATTCAACCGAGGCGTCAGGCCGTGAGCCGCGCAGCACAATGCTGCCCGGAGGCGGCGCGATGGTGGCAAAGGTCAGCTTCACCTCCCGCTGCGGGACGTTCTCGGCGACCACCGCCGGAGCGGTCGGTTCGGCGAGGGTCGCCGTCGGCTCGCCTGTCGTCACCGGCGCGAGCGGGGAGGCCGCCTGCGGCTGAACGCCAGGGGCCGGATTCACCACGGTAGCCGGCGCCGCGTAAGAGGCCAGCGGATACCAGCTGCACATGCCCACCGCTACTGCACACATCCAGGAAAGTTTTCTTTTCATCGCATTATCATCATTGTTGAGCCATTGCCGGGTCTGCGGAGAGCGTCGGCGCGGCGCGTTCAGGGCGTCGGGGTACAAACGACACTATCCATGCCACCAGCGAGGTGAGCGCGCGGAAAACCACCTTCACCGACGGCGGCGAAAACTCCGCCAGGTGACGATAGCCACGGAACCCCAGCTTGAGGATATCCAGCAGGCTTTCCATCGGCTTGTCTTCCGGGAAGCTATCCTGCCAAAGCGCCCACGTATCGGCGCGGGCAAACGTACACTGCACAAAATCGATATGCTGCTGGTTGGTCAACGGCAGCAGCTGCAATCCCACTTCGCTGCCGTTGACCCGCGCGACCCGCACCGGGAAGGCATACTCCTGCTGTCCCCGTTTGAGCAGCAGCCTGGCGTTCTGCCCCTCCAACACCTGAGCGTCGCCGTGAATTTTGATCCCCAGCCCACCGTCGGAATAGTCGTGAACGGTGCAGGAGAACAGATGGCCATCTTCGCGGGCAATTGCCGCCGGCATGCTCATTTCGACACGATGCGACCGGCGGACCTGCTTGCTTTCGACCGAGACCGCCACCGCGCCGCCAAGAATAATCAGGTTGTAGAACACCCAGACAATACTCACCCAGACGGTGAGAATTTCGTTTTCCGGGCCGTACATAAAGCGCCAGATCCCCACCGCGACGCCGACCAGGTTGAGCAGCACGAGGTAGATATAGGGCCGGGAAATCACCCAGTCGACATACTCCTCTTCCACCAGTCCGCCCTTCGCGGTGACGTTGAATTTGCCTTTATGCGGATTAATCAGCGCCACAAAGGTGGGCGGCGCGATATACCAGGCGAGCACCGTCTCGTAGATTTCACTCCAGAACGAATGGCGATATTTGCCCTGAATCTTCGAGTTGGTCAGGCTGGCGTGGATCATATGCGGCAACACGAATAGCGCGATCATCAGCGCTGGCGCATAAATGATATAGGCATGGAGCAGCAAAAAGGCCAGCGGCGCCGTGAGGAAGATGAGGCGCGGAATACCGGAGAGAAAGTGAAGCATGGCGTTGGCGTAGCAGACGCGCTGTACCAGCTTCAGGCCTTTGCCAAACAGCGGATTATCGAGGCGGAATATCTGCACCATCCCGCGCGCCCAGCGGATGCGCTGGCCGATATGCGCGGATAAACTCTCCGTCGCCAACCCCGCCGCCTGCGGAATACGCATATAGGCGGAGGTGTAACCCCGCCGGTGCAGGCGCAGCGAGGTGTGGGCATCTTCGGTCACCGTTTCGACGGCGATTCCGCCGATCTCATCCAGCGGGCCACGGCGAATCACGGCGCAGGAGCCGCAGAAGAAGGTGGCGTCCCACATGTCGTTCCCGTCCTGCACCAGGCCGTAGAATAGCGTCCCTTCGTTCGGCGTTTTGCGAAAACGACCAAGGTTGCGCTCGAAGGGATCGGGCGAGAAGAAGTGGTGCGGGGTCTGCATCATCGCCAGCTCTTTCTCTTTCAGGAACCAGCCCATGGTCATCTGCAGAAACGAGCGCGTCGGCACATGGTCGCAGTCAAAGATCGAGACGAACTCCCCTTTGGCGTATTTCAGCGCATTGTTGATGTTGCCGGCTTTGGCGTGCTCATGGCTGGTACGGGCGATATAGTGCACCCCGACATCTTTGGCAAACTGGCGAAACGCTTCCCGTCCGCCGTCGTCGAGGATCCAGATGTTCAGCTTGTCCTTCGGCCAGTCGATGCCCTGCGAGGCGTAGATGGTGTTTTTCACCACGTTGAGATCTTCGTTGTAGGTGGGGACGAAGATGTCCACCGTCGGCCACAGATCCATGTCCTCCGGCAGCGGCACCGGTTGGCGGTTCAACGGCCAGACCACCTGGAAGTAGCCCAGCACCAGCACCACCCAGGCGTAGGTCTCAGCGAACAGCAAAATAATCCCGCACACCAGGCTTACCGGGTCGTTCCAGTTCAGCGTCGAGGTATAGCGCCACCAGATATAGCGGCACGAGACCGTCAGCGACAGCACGATCAGCATCAGCGCCGAGAAGCGGCCGGGGATGCGCCGCACCAGCAGCGCCACGCCCCACAGCAGCATCAGGAAGATAAACTGCGACAGCGGGTTAAAAGGCTGCGTAATACACATCAGCGCCAGCACCAGCGAGCAGCAGGTCACCCCCCCAAGGATCGCCCGGCGCAGTTTGGGATTGAGGTGCGCCAGCTCTTTCTGTTTATCCAGATGACCGGTGCGGGCGTTGACCTGCTCAGGCAATTTTTCCAGCCACTGCGTATAGCGACCGTGCACCCCTTCCAGCGCCGCCAGCGAACGCCAGTTGACCTTTTTCTCCGGCTCCGGCACGCGCGTTGTCAGTAACCACAGGGATTGCAGCAGGTAGCGCAGCGGATCCAGCGGACGTGGCCGATGCGGATTAATATGGGGGAAATAGGTGTCATGGTGCGCCAGAATCGCCTGCCATCGCGGCGTCTCCAGCGGCATTAGCGCCCAGACCAGCGATGCCCACAGGCAGCCAAGCGACGCCGACAGCCATGAGGCGCCATGCTGCCGGTAGTCGTCATAGCGCGCGCGCAGCCGTTCCCCCACCGGCGGGGCCAGCAGCAGCGTGCTGAGGCGGATCATGCCGGCCTCCCGCCGGCATAGTGGATCAGACACCAGTTCGCCAGGGTCAGTACCTCTTCCGCCGCCAGAGAGTCCTGGCGATACTCCCCAAGGGGCTGCTTCGCCGCCAGGCACTCGGCCATCGCCTCGTCGCGATGAATGGTCACCGGCAGGATGCGCGGCTGGCTCTCGAGCCACAGCTGGTAGAGATCTTCCTGCAGCTGGCTGCCGACCCGCAGATCGTTAATCAGAATATCGCTGTTGGCCGGAAAGGGCTGCTGGTGCAAACGGATATGGCTGTTGGCGTCGGGATGGACCACCACCAGCGAGCGGTCGCAGAGCGTCAGCAGCTCGCGGGTCAACGGCGAATAGCCCGCCGGCAGATCCAGCAGTAGCCAGCGGTACTGCCCCTGCAGCTGCAGTACGGCCTCCGTCATCGCCCCCAGGGTGGGCTGCAGCTGGTCGACGTTTTCTCTTTCGCCCGCGCTGAGCTGGCCAAACGGCAGCAGATCGATATGCTGCGTATAGCGCAGACCCGCGTCGCGCCAGTCCCGGCCATCGAGCAGCGCCCGCGCCCAGCCGTCCTGATGATGGATGTCGGTATTGAAGAAAAAACGCAGCATATTATCCGGGCTGGCGTCGATCGCCAGCACCGTTTCACCGAGCAATTGCAGCGCCCAGGCGAGTGCAGCCGTAATGGACGTGACGCCAGTCCCCCCTCGCACGCCCTGTAATCCCAGAATAGCCATCTCCGGCTTCCTTATTTTTTCTCTGCAAACTCTGCCAGCAGCGGCCAGCGCTTCAGCGCCGCGTTCAGCTGTTCGCGCCTGGAAATATCATGATAATCAATATCCGGCAGGGAAAATGCCCGGCTAAGCGCCAGAAAATCATTTTGAAAGGTGTACCCCAGCGTGGCGTCCGTGGGTACCGCAGGATCTTTTGCTGGCATATCTCTGTCCGTTCGAAATTTATTATTAAACCAGAGGACGTATACAGCGCATCCTTAAAAAGCAGGTGTACATGCTAAAACTGATGACCTTTAATTTCAATGTTAGGTTTACTCTGTCAGTTTCGCTAGTAAACTTATCCAGTGTGAATCAGGGCGCACGAGGGATGCCGTGGATAGTGTATTTACTTTGGGTATTTCATCATTATGGGATGAAGTGTGCCATATGCCGGTCGGCGGGGTATGGTGGCTCAACGTTGACCGTTATGCCGATGCCGTCAGTCTATTTAATCAGACGCTGGCCACGCAGGCGAAAAACAGCAAGGTTGCCGCGCTGGTGATGGGGAATAAACCAAATGATATCATTTCATTAGAACACATTCACGGCCCGGATAATATTGCACTGTTTACCCTGCCGAATCGTCCGGAGGCGCTGGAAGAAATACATCGCGACTTGGTCTGCTCCCTCGAACCTGGCAATTATTTATTTATTCTGCTATGTGCTGAAAATGCCTGGCAAAATATAAATAACGAAAAGTTATGCGCCTGGGTGGAAAAGACCAGCCGCTGGGCGCAATATCATCGCTGCGCATTCTTAGCGATCAATTCCGCGCAGGATATTGATCGGCAGCTGACTCCCTTATTACGTGAGTACCGCTCCCTTTCCGGACTGGCAAGTATTCGTTACCAGGGCGACCGGCATATCTTTGATATTGCCTGGTGGGGAAGCGATAAGGGTATCAGCGCCCAGCAGCAGCTGATGGTGCAACATGATGACGCCGGCTGGCGATTAGCGCAGGACGCTGAAACCAGCGTGCAGCCGCGCAGCGATGAAAAAGCGATCCTCAGCAATGTGCGCGTGCTGGAAGGTGCCCCGCCGCTGTCGGAATACTGGACGCTGTTTGACACCAACGACGAGGTCTTCAACGCCGGGCGCACCGCGCAAGCGGCGACGATCCTCTTCTCCATTACCCAAAATACGCAAATTGAACAGCTGGGCCGCTATATTCATACCCTGCGCCGTCAGCGCGGCACGGCGCTGAAAATTATTGTCCGCGAACAAACCCCCAGCCTGCGCGCGACTGATGAGCGGCTGCTGCTCAGCAGCGGCGCCAGCCTGGTGATCCCCAGCAGCGCGTCGCTTTCCCGCTGCCTGACGCTAATCGAAAGCGTTCAGAACCAAAAGTTCTCCCGCCATATCCCGGAAGATTTTGCCACCCTGCTCACCTGGAGCCAGCCGTTAAAACTGCGCGGCTATCAGAAATGGGACGCCTTTTGCGAAGCGGTGCACAACGTGATGACCAATACCCTGCTGCCGGCCGACAGCAAAGGCGTGATGGTGGCCCTGCGCCCGGCGCCGGGGCTGCGCGTTGAGCAGGCGCTGACGTTATGCAAACCCAACCGGATGGGCGACATCATGACTATCGGCAATAACCGGCTGGTGCTGTTCTTGTCATTTTGCCGAGTCAATGACCTCGACACCGCGCTAAATCATATCTTCCCGCTACCGACTGGCGATATTTTTTCTAACCGCATGGTGTGGTTTGAAGACAAACAGATTCTCTCGGAAATTGTGATCATGCGCGGCATCGAGCCGGCGCGCTGGAATACGCCGCTGCCTCTCACGGTCGGTAAAAACGAGACCATCAACGCCACCCATGATGGACGCCACTGGCGACGCTATCCCGAACCACACCGGTTAACCACCCGTGAGGAGCAAGCCTGATGATGTCTATCGCCGATATTCTGCAACTGGTGGTGCTCTGCGCCCTGCTGTTTTTTCCGCTGGGCTACCTGACGCGCCACTATCAGCGCCGGATCCGCACGACGTTAAGACTGATGTTCTTTAAACCCCGTTACGTGAAACCGGCAGGGGTATTACGCCGGGGAACAACGGTTAAGCAAGGCAAAGCGAACAAATGACAAATAAAAAAACGACCGCGGCACCGCTTCCGCTCTGGCAGTACTGGCGCGGCCTTGGCGGCTGGAACTTCTACTTTCTGGTCAAGTTTGCCCTGCTGTGGGCCGGGTATCTCAATTTTCACCCGATGCTTAACCTGGTGTTTCTCGCCTTTCTGCTGGTGCCAATCCCGCGCGAAAAGCTGCACCGCATCCGCCACTGGATCGCCATTCCGCTGGGATTCGCGCTGTTCTGGCACGATACCTGGCTGCCCGGGCCAGAGTCGATTTTTAGCCAGGGATCGCAAATCGCCGGCTTCAGCGCCAGCTATATCTGGGATCTGATTGTCCGCTTTATCAACTGGAGCATGGTCGGCGCCTTCTTTGTTTTACTGGTGCTGTGGCTGTTTATCAGCCAGTGGCTGCGCGTTACCGTGTTTGTCTCCGCGATGGTCGTCTGGCAGGCGGTCAGTCCGCTGCTGCCGGCCTTTACCATTTGGCCTGCCGGTCAGCCCACCACTGCCGCCGCCACCGCGCCGGCCAACGTCGGGACCAACGCCGCCGCTGGCGCCGCGTCCAGCCCGGCCAGCAGCGATATTCCGCCGCAGACCGAACCGCCGACCTCGGCCAACCTCACCAACTGGCTGAACGGTTTCTATGCCGCCGAGCAGAAGCGCAAGACACCGTTCCCGGACCAGCTGCCGGCGGATGCGCAGCCGTTTGACCTGCTGGTGATCAATATCTGCTCGCTCTCCTGGTCGGATATTGAAGCCGCCGGGCTGATGGACCACCCGCTGTGGAAGCATTTCGATATCGTCTTCAAAAACTTTAACTCAGCGACCTCCTACAGCGGACCTGCGGCAGTGCGTCTGCTGCGCGCCAGCTGCGGCCAGCTGTCGCATACCAACCTGTATCAGCCATCCGGCGCCGATTGCTACCTGTTTGAAAATCTGGCGAAACTCGGCTTCAACCAGCAGTTGATGCTCGGCCACAACGGCCTGTTCGGCGACTTCCTAAAAGAGCTGCGTTCGCTGGGCGGCATGCAGAGCCCGCTGATGGACCAGAGCGGTCTGCCGGTCAGCCTGCAGGCATTTGATGGCTCGCCAGTGTATGAGGATCTCGCGGTTCTCAACCGCTGGCTGAAGACCGAAGAGGCCAGCAGCAATCCGCGGAGCGCCACGTTCTATAACACCCTGCCGCTGCATGACGGCAATCACTTCCCGGGACAAAGCAAAACCGCGGACTACAAAGTGCGGGCGCAGAAGCTGTTTGACGACCTGGATAACTTCTTCACCGAACTGGAAAAATCGGGGCGTAAGGTGATGGTGGTAGTGGTGCCGGAACACGGCGGCGCGCTGAAGGGCGATAAGATGCAGGTGTCTGGCCTGCGGGATATCCCGAGCCCGTCGATCACTAACGTCCCGACGGCGGTGAAATTCTTCGGCATGAAGGCGCCGCATGAAGGCGCGCCAATTATCATCGATCAGCCCAGCAGCTACCTGGCGGTGTCGGAGCTGGTGGTGCGCGCCCTCGACGGCAAAATGTTCAGCGAAGACAGCGTCAACTGGCAGCAGTATGTCGCCAACCTGCCGCAGAGCGCGGCGGTGTCCGAAAACGCCAACGCCATCGTTATCCAGTATCAGGGCAAGCCTTATGTCCAGTTGAATGGCGGCAGTTGGGTGCCTTATCCGCAATAAGCGACAAGGCCGCCTATTCTGGCGGCCTTACATCGTGAGACGTTCCTGCTCTTTTCTCTCAGCCCGCAGGATACGGGCTGAGAAACCTGCAAAGACATCACAGCGCTAGCGCTGATCCTGTTTCGCCAGCCAGACCAGCAGCTTGAGGCTGGCGGAGTAATAATCATCCTTGTCGTCAATCTGCGGCGCTTCCAGCGGTTCGCCAAGCGTTAAATCACGCACCGCCAGCAGGCCGCCGGCCATATTCCACGGGGCGACCTCGTTGGTGCTAACGTTGATCCACGCCGGAGTTTGCAGGCGCGGGTAACTCTGCATCCAGGCTTTCCACGGTGCGAGCAAGGCGCTGTGCGGATCGACCCACGAGATATACAGCGGGATACGGATCGCATCGAAACTCATCCGCGGCGGCCACTCTTTGGCCGGCAGCATCTTGCCATCCGCCCGCAGCGCCACCCAGTCGCTGGGCAGATGCGATTTCCCCCAGCCCATCTGCCCCAGCAGCGCCTGCCCGTCACTCTGCAATGTCCGCCAGGCGGTCAGGTGCGTCCGCTCCGCAAAGGCGCGCCAGGCCGGGAAGATGAAATAGGAGGGGTTAAGGTTCAGGTGGTCGTTGCGGTTAAACCCCTTCACGCCCGGGAGCATCACCTGGCGACCGGCGAAAGTCACCACCGTATATTTCAGCAGGGAGGCGGTGATGGCATCGGAGGCCATGGCGTAGCGCTTGTCCTGCCACTGCTTTTGCGCGCGCAGCAGCGCCCAGGCGATCAGGGTATCGCCATCGGTGGCGTTGTTTTTATCGGCGATCGGGTCCGGCGCCACCGGGTTATAGCGCCAGTAAAACAGCCCGTTAGACTTGTCGCGCAGGGTGCTGTCCGTCCACTGCCACAGCTTGTCGAACGCCGGGCGATCGTTATTCGCCACCGCCAGGAGCATGGCGAAGCCCTGGCCTTCCGTATGCGACACATTGCCATTGGCGGTATCAATGATACGGCCGTCCGGCATCATAAAACGGGCCTTATAACGCTCCCAGGCCGTATCCGCCCACGCCCGGGGCACCAGCATTACTGCCGTTGTCACTATCACCGCCACTAAAGCACGCAGGGGCATAAATTCACTCATTATGGATGGTAGTAAAGAAACTGAACGTCAGAGACAGAGAACACCCGCTCACGCTGCAATATTACGTGAGCGCTGCCTCCCTGACTCTGCAGCCAGCGAGAATATAACCCCTCGAGTATGGCACAGAACGCGTTGCACCAGCGCACGCGCCCCGCATCATCGCGGCTGACCGGCAACGCCTGATGGCGCAAGCGCAGGCCATCCTCACCGACGTCGATGGTCACCACCCCCCAGTGGAAATGGGTCAGCAGCCGGTTGATATTCGCCTCCAGCTCCCCTACGGTCTCCGACGCCGGCAACGGATGGGTCTCCGCCAACGAGGCGCCCATCTGACGCAGGAAGGGCTGACTTTCCAGCTCGCCGGCATTATTTAACATACCTTCGACCATAATAATCAACAGATCGAACCATCCGGCAGGCGTTTGCTGCTGCTGAAACCAGGTCATCACCACCGGGTTATTGTTCTCCGTCATCATCAATGATCTCCTAACATATAGCGAATATAGAGCCCGGCGGTGCTTTCGTTATAATCCCCGAAGGTGTCATAGCCAATCTGGCCCCCCAGCGTCATCTGTTTGTTGACCTTGTAATCCGCCCCGGCGCGCAGGGTATAGCCGATGCCGCTCTTCGAGGTCGCAGAATAGTAGGCTTCCTTGGCAAACCCATTGCTCACCGCCGTCTCCAGGGTCTGCTGCCACTCCGAATTGGTCGGGAAATAGGCGCTCTTATCCTGGCTGTAAGACTGGTAGCCCACCGAGCCGCCGAGCTTCATGGTCCAGTTATCATATTTTTCCGTCAGACTGACCGGCAGCGACACGCTGACGTAGTTTTGCGGACTAAAGTAGCCCCCTTGGCCATAGGTGAAGTAGCTGAGGTTTTTGGAGTAATCCATATAGCTCATGCTCAACCCGGCCTGCAGCTGGCGGTATTCGTCATGATAGGGCCGCAGATAGACCCCGGCATTGGCGTTGATGCTGGTGTTGCTGGCGACGTTCTGCCCCAGGTAGCTGTAACCGCCGCCGCCAACGTAGAAGCCCGCGTCACCGTCGTCATAGCTCAGCTGCAGGGTGCCGCCGTTTTTCGTCACCTGCCCCCAGGTTTTACCGGAATAGGCATCCTTCAGACCGACATACGAAAGCAGGCTGTCGGTGAGCGAGCGGCGTTCGCCGGTGAGGATCAGCGACAGATAGTTGGTCAGCTTGGGCGACCATTTCACCCCGCCGACAACGGTATTCAGATCCTGGCCCAGCGGCGTGCTGCCGATATCGACCCGGTAATCGTCACCGCTTAGCGCCAGCGCCAGTTCGACGCCGTTGGCCTTCTGCGAATCGGTCGAGCCGCTGGTCTGGTCAACGTTCGGCTTACGGCTGGACGAGGAAAGATAGCTGGCCACCTGCCCCGAATCATAGCTCCCGAGCTTCGCCAGGTTTTCCATCCCGCTGCTGGTGGTCGGATTGAAGTCCGCCGCGTTCAGGGTGCCCAGGCCGCTTAACGCCTCTGCCCCCGGATTGCTGGCAAAATAGGCCGTCCGCTCCGCCTCGGTCATCGAGGCGATCGCCGCCTGCTCGCTGGTGGCGGTACTCACCATATTGGAGACCGCGTTGGCCAGCGGGTTGGCGCCGTAGCGACGCCAGGCGTCGCCGCTGGCGGTCCCGGCGTTTAACGACACCGGGGTGACGGTAAAGTCAAAGCGCGAGTCGCCAAACGGCGAGGAGGACCAGGTCAGCGGCGTTCTGAGCTCCGTCAGCTTGCTGGTGCCCGATTCGCCGTCGCGTCCGCGCACGTCCATTCCCCCCTGCAGCCAGCTGCCGGTTTTCTCCTGCAGCGACTCCATCATGGTGTCCACCTGACGCAGCATCCGCGTCTGGGCGGTGTCCACCGGCAGATCGGTGCGATGGATCCCCGGCAGTGAGGAGCCGGGCGCGGCGGCCGACTGGGCAACCTGCCACGGCATATACTGCCCGTAGGCGGAGGCCGTCCGCGTCGGCGCCGACGTTTGCGACACGCCGATGAAGGGGTTATCCGCCGCCAGCACCCCGCCGACGGTCGGCGTTTCGCTGCTGTTGGTGCTTTGCATGCCCAGCAGTTTGCCGCGGGCGCTGCGCAGGTAGGTCATCGCCTGCTGATGATGACCCTGGGCCTCCGCCACTCTCGCCAGCAGCAGCAGGCGATCCGGGGAGTTATCCTGACGCAAGCCGCCGGCCAGCTGTTCCGCGCGATCGTTGTTCCCCGCCGACAGCGCGACGTCGATAGCCCCGGCGCGCGCATCCTGGTTCGGCGTATCGCGCGTCATCAGGTAGTCATAGACCACCCCGGCCTCTTTGTTCATTTTGCCGCTCTGGTACAGCCGCGCCATCGCGAACATCAGATCGGTATTCTGCGGATCGCTCTGCATGGCGCGGATCAGCTTGTCATACGCCGCGGCATAATTGCCCTGCTCGCGCAGGCGGTCGGCCTCGTTGATCACATAGCCATTGCGAATGCTCGCCAGCTGCGTCGGCGTACTGCTGGCCTGCAGCTGCGGATTGCTGATCAGGTTCTGCGCCTCGCCGGTCAGCCCGGCCTGGTTCAGGACGGCGATCTGATCGGCGTAATCCCCGGCGTTGCCGGACACCCCGCCGCTGATATTGTTGCGCACCAGCGATACCGCGGTGGTCAGGTCGCCGCTCTCGGCCAGCAGCCGCGCCAGCTTGCCGGCGTCCGCCGGGGCTTTCGGCGGCGTGGAGGCCATCGCCCGCAGGGTATTGCTGGCGGCGATGGTATTGCCCTGCGCCAGGTAGTTTTCGGCGGTCACCAGCTGCAGGTTGTAGTTCACCCGCTGACGTAAATCGCGCATGTCGCTGGTCTGGCTGCCGCCGGGAATGCGCGCCAGCAGCGTCTGCGCCTGTTGCCAGGCGCCGTTTTCGCTGGCGAACAGCGCGGCGGCATACAACGCGCTGTTGCTGGCGCCGGGGCGATAGGCCGCCGACATCAGCGAAGAGGCCTCGCTGGCGTTACCCGATTTTTGCAGCAGTCGGGCCAGATCGAGACGCAGCCAGGGATCGTCCGGATAGCGGGCAACGCCTTCGCGCAGGGTGGCTATTGCGCCGGCTGGGTTACCGCTGCTGACCTGCGCCTGGGCCTGACGACGCAGGGCGTCGCCTGGCATGCCGGCCACCACTCGCGGCTGCAGTTTTTGCTGTAGGCTCTGCGGCAGCGTCTGCAGCATCGCCTGCGCCTCGGCGGATTTATTCTGCTCGCGCAGCACGTAGTAGAGGTTTTCCCGCGCCGCCGCATTCTGCGGGTCGTCGTTTAACAGTGAGCGCAGCGTTTGCTCGGCCTGGGGTAAATCTTTGTTATGTCGCAGCACATCGGCGCGAAACAGCTTCGCCGAGGCGCCCCGCGCCCCGCTCTGCTGCGCAAGCGGCGCGGAGAGCGCCAGCGCCTGGCTGATATTGCCCTGCTTATAGGCCTGCTGAGCCTGCGCCAGCTGGCCGTAGAACAGGGCATCAGCCGCCTGCTGACGGCGGGTCGCCGAGGCGTCGCCGCCGAGGTCCGCCGCCCGGCTCAGATATTGCGATGCGGCCTGGTAGTCGCCGCTGCGCTGCGCGATATAGCCCATGCCCGCCAACGCATCGGCATCCTGCGGGTTGGTCTGCAATACCTCTTCAAACTGCTGCTTCGCGGCAGCGGTATTGCCGCTGTTGAGATTGGCGTAGCCCTGGCCGCGCGCCTGGCCGCTGCGCCGTTCACGAAAGTAGTTCTGAACTTCGCTATCCTGCGGATGACGCTGCATCCAGGTATCGTAATACTGCTCATCCCCGGCCTGCGGACCCAGCCAGAGCAAGGCCTGACGCAAGCCGCTGTCCGCCTCTTTATTGCCGCTGGCCATCGGCTCGAGCAGGGCGATCCCTTCCCGACGGGTATCTTCCCGCCAGGTTAACGCTTTGCCCAACGCTACCCGCGGGGCGTTCTCCTGGGGATGCTGCGCCACGTACTGCCGCAGTTCGCTAATGGCCTGCGGATAGAGCGATTTGTCGCTGGCCATGGTCAGGTAATATTCCGCCGCCAGCCCGGCAGGCGGCGTATTGCCATTGAACATGCTGCGCCAGGTCGCCAGCGCGCCGGGGATATTGCCGCCGCGCGCCTGCTGGCGAGCCAGACTGAGCTGGCCCTGCGGCACCTGCGACATTTTTTTGGCGTTGTCCAGATCCTGCAGTCCCGGGCTGTCCGGCGCCGCTTTCGCCAGCCGCGCGCGCCACTGCGCCGCCGCCTGCATATCGCCGCCCTGCTGCGACCAGAGCGCCATCAGATACAGCGCCTGGGTGTTGTTGGCATCCACCGAGAGCACCTTCTGCAGGGACTCCATCGCCAGCTC
This sequence comes from Klebsiella sp. 54, assembly GCF_018223875.1. Classification (NCBI taxonomy): domain Bacteria; kingdom Pseudomonadati; phylum Pseudomonadota; class Gammaproteobacteria; order Enterobacterales; family Enterobacteriaceae; genus Klebsiella; species Klebsiella sp. 54. The sequence continues at coordinate 178,950 of NZ_JAGRRA010000001.1, read as the reverse complement.
GTCATGGGATTTCTCATGCCAGTAGTTGGCCTGGGCGAACAGCGCCTGCAGCGCCGCGTCGTTACCCGCCGCCAGCGCGCCGCCAGAAGCGCCGAGAGCCAGGGCGCCGGTGAGGCAGAATGTGGTGAGCCGCCGGGAGCTTTTCATCGTTATCTTTCTTTTCATTGGTTATCCCCCGAACCCAGACGCTTACGGGCGTGACGTTTAAACATCGCGGTCAGCGCCAGTCCCATTATCGAGGTGGCAATCAGCCCCAGCAGAGCGAGGAAACCGGAGTGCTGGCTGGCATACCAGACCGCCATCATGTACCACGGCATCTGACCGCTGGGGAACGGCGTACTTACCTGGAAACTACGCACCCCGTTATCGCTGGTGATCACCGCGGTATCGCCACGGATCCCGGCATTGATGCGCGGTGAGTCCAGATCGTTTTTCAGTCGCGCCAGCTGGTCATCATTGCTGGCCATCGCCACCACCACCAGGCGGGCGGGGTTCCACGGCGAACGATAGCTGATAAACCCGCGCCAGGCGCTGCTGGATGAGAAGTAGCGATCGGCATCGAGGCTGGCGGAGGTCCAGTCGCCGGTGAGTCGGCGCTGCGCTTTTTGCCACAGGTCGGGCTCGCGGACGCTCAGCACATTATCCACCGGGCGGTAGGGTGAGTCGGCCAGCAGGCTCTGGTTGAAGGCCTGCTGATCGAGAGCGGTGACCGCCAGCACATCACGTTCGCGCAGCGACTGCAAATCCCCGCCGCCGGTGGGCATCCCAAGCACGACGCGGTTATTCGCCAGCGCGGTGCCGGTCGCATTCCCGGAGCGCGCCGCCAGATTCAGCAGGGTTGCCACCTGGGTCTCAGACGGTTCCGCCGGCAGCAGGAGCGTCGTTTGCGAATAGTCCGCCAGCCGCGAGAAAGGGAAAGAGGCGCCGACGAAATAGGAGAGGTTTGGCAGCAGCGAGAAGTGTCGCGTTTTGCTCAAATCAATCCATGAGTCGTCAGTGATGCGGCTCTTGATATTGTTATTCAGCAGAACCGAGCACGGAACATCGTCCTTCGGCACCACATTGAAGTACATCGACAGCTGGTTATCGCCATAGATCAGGTAGGGTGCCAGCGGGATGGTAAAGCGCTCCTGGCGCGCATCGCCCCCGAGGTAGCGCCAGACTTTCTCCAGCGGCCCCTGCTTGTTCATCGGCAGGTTGTTGAGGAAGGTGCCGTTGAGCGTGACGCTCAGCAGGGACTTGTCTTCATTGATCCAACTCTCCGACGGGAAGCGGTAGCCAACCTGCAGCGGGATCGTCTCGCCATCCCACAGATAGAGGTCCGGCGCGGCGCGGAAGGCGATACGTAAAGGTTCGTGCCAGACGCCGCTGACGGTCGGGCTTTGATCCTTACGCAGCAGTTCGCTGAGTCTGACTGGACGATCGGTGGGGATCCAGCGCGGCGCATCGTACGCTTTGCCAACCGGGATGGTCTGTGGTTCAACATCCAGCGTCGCGGTTTGCGGCGCGAAGTTGCCGCGGGTCAGGCGCCAGGCGGCCATGCGCAGCGCGGTATCGTTTTTGCCGACAATCAACAGCAGCTTGTAGGCTGGATTGGCGGGGTTGGCGATGATGCGCAGCAGTGGCTTATCGGTTTCCGGCAGCGTCATGCCGCCCACCTGCTCGCCCGGGTGGCCAATCACGATACCGTGGCGTTCCGGCAGGCGGTCGCGCAGCGCGCTGAAGGCGATGCCGCGATAGTCCGCCTGGATACCCAGCCAGGAAGAGACCAGCGCCGCGGCGCTGAAGACGTCGGCCGACGGCTTCGCTCCATAGGAAACGGCGATGTCCGCCGGCGTCATCTGCATGCTGTCGAAGAATGGACGCGGGAAGTGGCTCAGATCGTCGCTGATGTTCAACTGCTGGCTTTCCCAGCTGAAATGCGACGTGGGCAGCACCGTCACCCGCGACGAATCATGAATGTCACGCTGGCACTGCAGGGTATCGCCATCGTTGATCTTCACGCTCAGGTTATTACTGGAAACCATCAGCGCGGGCGGGATATCCAGTTGATAATGGGAGACATCCTCGCCATCGGCCCCCAGCGGCAGGGTGCCGAGCGGTTGACCGTTGAGCATCAGCTGCAGGGTGGCATTGCGACTCGCCATTTCCGGCGATACGCGAACGGCAAGGCTAAGCTGCGAATGGATCACCACCTGATCGGAAGGCAGGGTAAAGCTGACGCCCCCCTGCCGCTGACCGCCGCTGAGAATAATGCCGTCCGGCATCCCCATCTGCGCCAGATTCAGATCGCCTCCCCAGACCGGAGCGACAGGAATGACCTCCGGCGCGGCCGACCCGCTCACCGGCGGGGGCAAGTCCGGCATATCCGGCGCAGGGGCCGTCGCCGCCGCATCGCCGGCGGTGGCGGGGGCTGTCGGGGAGGCGCTCTCCTCCGGCGAGGCGGCCGGGGGTTCGTCGCCTGGCTCGTTGTCCGCCGCGCCATTGAGCTGCGGAAAGCTCAGCGGCGCGGCGGCGCCGGAGCCCGGTTCTTCACTGTGCAGCGCAGGCGCAGAGAGCATCCCTGCCAGCAGCGCCAGCGTCGTTAATCGCTTCATAACGTGCCATCCTCCTGCGCCGTTTTCGCCACTGTTGCCCGATTGCGCTGGCTGCGACGGGTTTTCCACGTCAGCCAGAACAGTTCGAACACGCAGCGTAAAATGGTGAAGAAGGAGCGGAACGGGTTATCCTGCGGGCGCGGCGGATTAATCCACGCATCCGCGCGGGCCAGCACCACGCGCACCAGCTCACGGCGGCGCGAAAGCGGAATATCTTCATCAAACTTGAGGCGCAGGAAGCGCTCGTCAGAGGTGACCAACTGGGCCGGGATGGAGATAGCCCCGGACTGCAGGATCAGCTCAACCTCTTCGATATCATCCTCCAGATGGCGCTTATCCGGCGCCACCACGCGGCAACCGCCCATCGACAGATCCTCGGTGTGGCTGCGGGACACGATGCCGCTGGCGTAATGGATCACTACCGGGATATCGACATCGATACGAATGGTTTTCCGCACCTGCCGCGTTTCACGCGCCACGGCAATCGCCGCCAGCAGGAAGATCAGGCTGTAGATCCCCCACCCGACGTTCAGAGCGATAACGTTGGGGTCCGAGCCAAAGTAGTCATGGCCAATCGCCCGGACGATGCCGACGATCACCCCCAGCGCCAGCAGACAGGCCACCACCAGGTGCGGACGCACCACGGTGAAATCGAAGTAGCCGACGTCCAGCAGGCCGCCCTTATCGGTGACGTTGAATTTACCGCGTTTGGGGAAAATCATCGTCACCAGGGTCGGCAGCACCAGGTGGAAAGCCAGCACAATGTCGTAGATTTCCCCCCAGAAGCTGTAGCGATAGCGGCCGTTCATTCGCGAACCGACGTAGATGGCGAGAAACAGGTGCGGCAGCGCATAGGAGACGATCAGGCTCGCTGACGAGTAAATGATATTGAGGTTAAACAGCAGATAAGCCAGCGGGGCGGTGACAAACACCACCCTCGGGAGCGCAAACTGGTAGTAGAGCATGGCGCTGAGATAGCACAAGCGCTGCTGGAAGGTCAGCCCTCGGCCAAACAGCGGGTTATCGACGCGAAAAATCTGCGTCATCCCACGCGCCCAGCGGGTACGCTGGATAACGTGCACCACCAGGCGCTCGGTGGCGAGACCCGCCGCCAGCGGGATATCGAGAAAGGCCGACTTCCAACCAAGGCGCTGGAACTTGAGCGCCGTATGGGCATCTTCAGTCACCGTTTCAACGGCGAAACCGCCGATCTGCGCCAGCGCCTCGCGGCGGATCACCGCGCAGGAGCCACAGAAAAAGGTGGCGTTCCAGTTATCGTTGCCCTGCTGAATCGGGCCATAGAACAGCATCCCTTCGTTCGGGATGTTGCGCCCGACGGAGAGGTTGCGCTCGAACGGATCCGGGGAATAGAAGTAGTGCGGCGTCTGCACCAGAGCCAGCATCGGATCTTTCAGGAAGCCGCCGACGGTGGCCTGCAGAAACACGCGCGTGGCGACGTGGTCGCAGTCGAAAACACAGATAAGCTCCCCCTGGGTCAGGGTTAGGGCGTGGTTGAGGTTCCCCGCTTTAGCGTGTTTGTTATCGTTGCGGGTGATATAGCCCACCCCGACGTCGGCGGCGAAGACGGCAAACTCGCTGCGCTTACCATCATCCAGAAGATAGATTTTCATTTTCTCTTTGGGATAATCAATACATTGCGCCGCGAGGACGGTGTCACGCACCACCTCAAGCGGTTCGTTATAACTCGGAATATAGATATCCACCGTCGGCCACTTGCTCATATCATCCGGCAGCGGAACAATACCGCGCTTCAGCGGCCACACGGTCTGCAGATAGTTAAGCAGCAGCATCACCCAGATATAGACTTCCGCCAGAAAGAGCCCCATGCCGAGGATAGTTTCAATAGCTGAGTTGAAGTGCAGGGTCTGCGTGAGACGAAAATACATGTAACGGGTAGACATCAGCAGCGACGTGACGACCATAATGACCGATACGCTGCGGCGCTTGCTGAACCCCATCAGAAAGAGAATACCGATGCTCAGCAGACCAAAAATATACTGCTTCTGGCTGTCCATCGGCGTGATCACCACCAGCACGGCGACGGGTGACAGCACCAGCGCCAGCAACCAAAAAAGAGATTTTTTCATTCAGCAGCCCTGCAATAAGTTAAAGCCCTGACATGCGTGGCTGGCTGTGCACCGTGCCATCGCCAATATGGATACCCAACAGCGAAGATATTTTTTTAGCAATAATTTCAATATCGAAGGCCGCTGCCGAGGAAGCGTTAAAGTCCAGAATCGACTTCTGCGATGCATTGGCCTCCACCACGCTTTCATCACGATGGACGATGCCAAGCAGTCGCTCGCCCAGCTTCTCTTCCATCAGGCTGGTGACGTCCCGGCTGACCTGGCGACGGCTATCGCTTTGGTTAATGACGAAATAGTGCCCATGCTTGTGATTCAGCGCCGCGCCGGTCAGGCGCTGTTTTTCTACGTGCGCCAGGGTCGACATCGAGGCAGTATCAGCCAGCAGCGGGATCAGATGCAGGTCCGCCAGCCCCGTCAGCGCCTTTAGCGCCGGCGAAGGCCCTGGCGGCATATCGGCGATGGTGATAAGTCCGGGATAATTCAGCAGTGCGGACAGTCCGCGCTGGAGAAAATGGTCATTGTGGGTCAGCTGCTCATCAAACGCCTGACGCTGCGCTTCGCTCACTTCGCCATACGGCAGGACGAAAATGTTGCTGCCGGCGCTCAGCACGCACTGGCTCCAGTCGTGCAGGTCCAGCGCCTTCGCCACATAGCCGCGCTCATCGTTCAGCGGCACGCCAAAATGCAAACGCAGCGCGTTCTGGACATCAAAATCCAGCGCCAGCACTTTGCTGCCGGTCCGCGCCAGCGAATAGGCTAAATTGGCCGCCAGGGTCGTTTTCCCTACGCCACCTTTCGGTGAACAGACGCAAATCAACGGCATGTTGCGATCCTTTCCAGAAGTGATTTCAAAGGCTGGTCTTTATTTTTCGCCACCGGCTCTGCGCTTTTCGCCGCGAACAGGTGGGCATAGTTCTCGGCGGTGGGCGCGGGTCGAGGAGCCATTCTCGGTGGCGCCATTGCCGGTTCAGGCGCCGGGATTGAAGGCGCAGGGGTCACCGCAGGCACCTGCCTGACTGGCTCCGGCGCGGCGGTGGCGGTCTCCACGGCCGGCTGCGGGGCCGCTGGCGCGGCCGGAGCGGCAGGCACAACGGAAGCGGAGGCTGGCGCCGCCGCTACGGCCGCTTCTATCTGGTGGAACAGATCCGCGGGCACTGACTGCGGCAGGGGCGCGGAAACCGAGCCTCCCAGCGCCAGGGAAGAGGGTTTCTCTGCGCCGGGATTTAGCTGATTGAGGATCGCCCAGTCTCCATGCTCGCGCGTGGCGGCTTGCGATGAAAGATCCTGAAAGTTGAGGTTTTGCGTCCGCGTTTTTTCCTGAAAGCGCTGCAGATCATCATAATGGTTCATTGATAACCTCATGATTTTAAAAATTTCATATTAAGTTTGTTGTTATTTTCTAAGTATATTTAAAATATCGTTGCGTCTCTGGTATGGCAGAAAACGCGCCGTTGGAGACGTACCAATACATACGGTTGACAGGGTTATAATAGTTTAGAATTTGATTTTCGGTGTGATTCCACGGCAGAAGTATCGCTACACTAACATTTTCCTTTCAGAAGGATAGCCCCATTTTTTAGGTATGCGTCCATCCTTAAACCACGCTTCCACCGCGCTTCCCGTCCGTTTTTATATAAATGTATTAGGTAATGATAGAATCATAGCGTCAGATCAGCGAAAGAATAAACCTGAACCATTTTAATTTCTCTTTAATTCTATAAAAATGGACTGAAAGTCTTATTTTTTCGGATAATCGACGAAGAATGCGCCGAGAACGTGGCATTCACTGCGATAAAAGGCGATATCGCCGGGTTTTATACCCGGCGGGAGAGAAACTCCCGGTTATCGGACCGGGAGCGTGCCATCAGGCGTGGGGCTTTTGCGGATTCTCATCCTGGTCGACGGCAAAGCAGGCCACCAGCTGGCCGCCGTAATCCTTCAGCTGCGGCTGAAGCTGGGTGCAGGGGCCGAAGCGCCGGCGGCAGCGCGCGTTGAAGGCGCAGCCCGGCGGCGGATTCAGCGGGCTCGGCAGCTCGCCGGTCAGCTTAATCCGCTCGCGACGGTCGTCCGGGTTCAGACGCGGCGTCGCCGACAACAGCGCCTGGGTGTACGGATGACGCGGATTGTTAAAGATCTGGTCCTTGGTGCCCTTCTCCACGCAGCGGCCGAGATACATCACCATCACTTCATCAGCGATATGCTCGACGACCGACAGATCGTGGGAGATAAACACGTAGGACAGACCTAAATCCTGCTGCAGATCCATCATCAGGTTCAGCACCTGAGCGCGTACCGAAACGTCCAGCGCGGAGACCGGCTCATCGGCGATCACCACGTCCGGATCCAGCATCAGCCCGCGGGCAATGGCGATACGCTGGCGCTGACCGCCGGAGAACATATGCGGGTAGCGATCGTAATGCTCTGTTTTCAGGCCCACTTTCGCCATCATCGCCAGCGCTTTTTCGCGGCGCTGCTCTTTGCTCAGGCTACTGTTAATCAGCAGCGGCTCTTCCAGAATCTGCCCCACTTTTTTACGCGGGTTCAGAGAACCGTAGGGGTTCTGGAACACAATCTGGATTTTTTGCCGCCGCAGCTTCTGCGCCTGTGGGTCGTGCTTAAGCAAATCCTGCCCCTGATAATAGAGCTCGCCGCCGGTGGGAATTTCAATCATCGTCAGCAGACGACCGAGGGTCGATTTACCGCAGCCCGACTCTCCCACCACCGCCAGCGTTTTACCGCGCTCAAGAGTAAAGGAGACGCCGTCCAGCGCCTTCACCAGCCGTTCCGGGGCGAATAACCCCTTCTTCACCGGGTAGTGTTTTTTCAGATCAATGGCCTGCAACAGCGGTTGTGGCGTGGCGGCCTTTTGCGTACTCATAATCCAGGCCTCCCGGCATCATCGAGTGGGTAGTGACATTTAGACTGGCGACCGCCATTGAGATCCGCGAGCGCCGGCTCTTCGCTACGGCATTTATCCGTAGCATAGGGGCAGCGCGGGTTCAGCAGGCAGCCGTTGGGACGGTCATATTTCCCCGGCACTACGCCCGGCAGCGACGCCAGACGCGCTTTATCCTGGGCAAACTCCGGCAGCGCACGCAGCAGCGCCTGGGTGTATGGATGGCGCGGCGCGCGGAAAATATCCTTCGCATCGCCAGTCTCCACCACCTGACCGGCATACATAACGATAATTTTATGCGCGGCCTCGGCCACCAGCGCCAGGTCGTGGGTGATCAACACTAGCGCCATATTCTCCTGCTGCTGCAGTTCCAGCAGCAGCTCGATGATCTGCGCCTGAATGGTCACGTCCAGCGCGGTGGTCGGTTCATCGGCAATCAGCAGTTTTGGCCGACAGGCAATCGCCATCGCGATCATGACGCGCTGGCTCATCCCGCCGGAAAGCTGATGCGGGTAGACGTCCAGCCGCGACGCCGGATCGGGAATGCCGACCTGGTTCAGCAGGTCGATGGCCCGCTGGCGGCGGGTTTGCTTGTTGCCGCCCTGATGGACTTTTATCGCTTCCATAATCTGGAAGCCGACGGTAAAGCAGGGATTGAGGCTGGTCATCGGATCCTGGAAGATCATCGCCACCTCCGCCCCCACCAGCTGGCGCCGCTCTTTTTCAGAGATGCGCTGCAGGTCGCGGCCGTTAAACTCCAGTTTGTCCGCCATGACCCGGCCGGGGTAATCAATCAGACCCATAATCGCCAACGAGCTGACGGATTTACCGGATCCAGACTCCCCGACGATGCCGACCACTTCGCCCTGCTTCACGCTATAGCTGATGCGGTCCACGGCGCGGAACGGCGCGTTTTCATCGCCGAAATGCACCGATAATTTATCTACATTCAATAACGCCATCTCGAACCTCTTACTGCTTCAGTTTGGGATCGAGCGCGTCACGCAGACCGTCACCCATCAGGTTAAATGCCAGCACCGTCAGCAGGATCGCCACGCCCGGGAAGGTCACCACCCACCAGGCGCTCTGCGCGAACTGCAATACGTCGGAGAGCATGGTACCCCACTCCGGCGTCGGCGGCTGCGCGCCCATGCCGAGGAACCCCAGCGCGGCCATGTCGAGAATGGCGTTAGAAAAGCCCAGCGACGCCTGAACGATCAGCGGCGCGAGACAGTTAGGCAGAATATTGACGAACATCTGGCGCATCGCCCCGGCGCCCGCCACGCGGGAAGCGGTCACGTAGTCGCGGTTGACCTCCACCAGCACCGCCGCGCGCGTCAGACGCACATAGTGCGGGAGCGCCACGAAGGTCAGCGCCAGCGAGGCGTTGACGATGGAGGGTCCGAAGATAGCCACCAGCACCAGCGCCAGAAGCAGACTCGGCAGCGCCAGCATAATATCGACGACGCGCATGATGATTGAGTCCACCACTCCGCCGAAATAGCCCGCCACCAGGCCGAGCACCACGCCGAGGATCAGCGACAGGACCACCACCAGGCAGCCCACCAGCAGCGACAGGCGCGCGCCATACATCAGGCGAGACAGAATATCGCGGCCCACGTCGTCGGTGCCGAGCAGATGCGCCAGGCTGCCGCCCTCCTGCCAGAACGGCGGCGCCAGCAGCGAATCACGGAACTGATCCGCCGGGTTATACGGGGCGAGAAAGTTGGCGAACACGGCGATTACGATCATCACCGCCACGTACACCAGACCGACCACCGCCCCTTTATTGCGTTTGAAATAGTGCCAGAACTCCTGCAGCGGGGTCATGGGCACCGGCGCAGTGATAACTTTATTTTCAGTAACTTGTGACATGATGACCCCTTACTTCTTATGCCGGATACGCGGGTTCACCACGCCGTACAGCAGGTCGACCAGCAGGTTGACGAGGATAATCATCGTCGCCACCAGCAGCACCCCGCCCTGCACCACCGGATAATCGCGACGCTGCAGCGCGTCGATCAGCCAGCGGCCTAAACCAGGCCATGAGAAAATGGTTTCCGTCAGGATGGCGCCCGCCAGCAGCGTGCCCACCTGCAGGCCAATCACCGTGACCACCGGCAGCATCGCGTTACGCAGCGCGTGGATCACAATCACCCGCATCCGGGTCAGGCCTTTGGCGCGCGCGGTGCGGATGTAGTCTTCGCCGAGCACTTCCAGCATCGACGATCGGGTCATACGCACGATCACTGCCAGCGGAATGGTGCCCAGCACGATGGCGGGCAGGATCATATGCATTAAGGCGTCAATAAAGTCGCCCTGCTCGCCCCAGATGGCGGTGTCGATCAGCATAAAGCCGGTCAGCGGCAAGGTATCGTCAAGGAAGACCGTATCGCTGATACGCCCGGAGACCGGCGTCAGGTTCAGCTGCACCGAAACCAGCATAATCAACATCATGCCCCACCAGAAGATAGGCATCGAGTAGCCGGTCAGCGCCAGGCCCACCGCGGTGTGGTCAAAGATGGAGCCGCGTTTTACCGCAGCCAGCACGCCCACCGGAATGCCGACGGCGACGGCGAAGATCATCGCGCAGACGCCCAGCTCAAGGGTGGCTTTAAAGCGTGGGACAAACTCCTGCCACACGGGAATGCGGCTTTTCAGCGAGATGCCTAAATCGCCGTGCAGCACGCCCCAGATATAGTGGGCATATTGCTGCCACAGCGGCTTATCAAGGCCCATTTCGGCCAGCAGCTGCGCGTGACGTTCGGGGGAAATACCACGTTCGCCCGCCATAATCATCACCGGATCGCCGGGGATCATATGGACGAAGGCAAAGGTGAGAAGGGTGATACCGATAAATGTCGGGATGACAAGTCCCAGACGTCGGAGAATAAACTGCAACATAACCCGGATTCTCTCTAGTGACGCCCCGCCTGGCGACAGGGCGTCTGTATTGCTCACAAAAGCATTCCCCGGAATAGCGGGAATACGCCCCCCACCTCTCCCACGCGGAGAGAGGGGGTCAGGCATCGTGCTTATTATTCGACAGAGACGTTATCGAAGTGGTGTTTACCCAGCGGATCCACCACATAGCCTTTGACTTCTTTACGCACTGGCTCGTAAACGGTGGAGTGAGCGATGATCAGCGCCGGAGCCTGGTCATGCATCACTACCTGAGCCTGTTTGTACAGTTCAATACGCTTGTTGTGGTCGTCGGTGGCGCGGGCCGGCTGAATCAGATCTTCAAACGGCTTATAGCACCAGCGCGAGTAGTTGGAGCCGTCTTTCGCCGCGGCGCAGCTGAACAGGGTGGCGAAGAAGTTATCCGGATCCCCGTTGTCGCCGGTCCAGCCCATCATGACGGTCTGGTGCTCGCCCGCTTTCGCGCGTTTCAGATACTCGCCCCACTCGTAGGTGACGATTTTGGCCTGGACGCCAATCTTGGCCCAGTCGGCCTGAATCATTTCCGCCATACGGCGGGCGTTCGGGTTATACGGACGCTGTACCGGCATCGCCCACAGATCGATAGTGAAGCCTTTTTCCAGGCCCGCTTCTTTCAGCAGCTGCTTCGCCTTCTCCGGATCGTAGGTGTAGTCTTTAACGTCGTCGTTATAGCCCCACATGGTCGGCGGGATCAGGTTCTTCGCCGCCTGGCCTGCGCCCTGGTAAACGGCTTTGATGATCGCTTCTTTGTTAACCGCGTAGGTCAGCGCCTGACGAACTTTCACGTCGTCCAGCGGTTTCTTCTCGGTGTTGAAGGAGAGATAACCGACGTTCAGGCCCGGCTGTTCCAGCAGGGTAATGCTCTTATCTTCCTTCATGCGCGCGATGTCCGCCGGGTTCGGATACGGCATCACCTGGCACTCATTTTTCTGCAGCTTGGCATAGCGCACGGAGGCATCCGGGGTGATGGAGAAGACCAGACGATCGATCTTCGGCTTGGTGCCCCAGTAGCCCGGGAAGGCTTTATACAGAATGCGGGAATCTTTCTGGTACTGCAGCAGCTGGAATGGACCGGTACCGATAGGATTGAGGTCTACTTTTTCCGGCGTGCCGGCTTTCAGCATATTGTCGGCATACTCTTTAGAGAGAATAGAGGCGAAGTCCATGGCCAGGTCAGCGAGGAACGGCGCTTCCGGGCGGGTCAGGACGAACTGGACGGTTTTATCGTCCACTTTCTTCACTTCGCTAATCAGGTCGGGTAACCCCATCCCTTCAAAGTATTCATAGCTGCCGCCAGAAACTTTATGGTACGGGTTATTGGTATTCTTCTGACGATCGAAGGAGAACACCACGTCATCGGCGTTCAGGTCACGGGTTGGTTTAAAGTCTTTATTATCCTGCCATTTCACGCCCTGACGCAGGTGGAAAGTATAGGTTTTACCATCCGGGCTGACTTCCCATTTTTCAGCCAGTCCAGGAATAACTTCCGTCGTACCGGTTTTGAATTCGACCAGGCGATTGTAGATCGGTACGGAACTGGCGTCATAGGTGGTGCCAGAGGTGAAGAGCTGTGGGTTAAAGCCTTCCGGCGAGCCTTCTGAACAATAAACCAGGGTTTTCGCTTGCACGCTGGCAGCGACGGTCATGGCGACAAGGCTCAGACCAAGCTTCAGCATCCCTGATTTCTTCAAGGAAATACTCATTATTCTGCTCCAAAACTGTGATGTTGTTTGCATATATCCGCCGGACCTTTATTTATTTTTATTCGTCATATTCGAATGATGGATGCGTTGGCTGTGCTCAATAAGCCAGTCACATAGCCATCTATGCTCCTGGGGATGCTCAAGCTTGCCGCCTTCCCGCAATTCGAACTATTTAGAATATACCCGGTCCAGTCGGTGGTGCCCGAAGGCGTTGAGAGAGATGGGGATTCCTTTCGCAAAAACGACTGAGTTGCAGTACGGATTCTCCATGAAATGCCCCTCATGCCCTACAATCTGTCAACAGAATGGGGAAACGTCAATACAGCCAGCCGGGTTTTACATCCAGCGTGAGAAACGACAGGCAAAGATTAAAAAAACTTCAAGACGCTATTTTCAGCAGAGAAATTTATGCTACTGGCTAATATGCAGAATAAAGACCTTATTAATTTGCGACACCTAGTGGGAAACAATGCCAGTAAATGAGAAAAATTTCTTGCTATGTGACCAATATGTGAGCGGTTAATAGCGTGAACGTTAAAACGCACAGCGGAAAATGCTGTATTCAGCCATAAGCTTCGCGAAAAAAGATCTGTTCATCGATAAAAAAATGCAATGGAAGATGTCACAAAATAGCGAACAGCTGGCTGGAAACGGGGGTAAAGATGTTTTTTGTGATTTTGATGCGGTTTTGGGCCGGGAGACTGCAGAAGGTGCCCGGCGGCGCTGCGCTTGCGCGGGCCTACGGGATCTGAAGCGAACCTTCGGGGTTCTCATCCTCACTGGCCGCAGATGCAAAAAAGCCTGCTCGTTGAGCAGGCTTTTCGAATTTGGTCGGTGATAGAGGATTCGAACCTCCGACCCCTTCGTCCCGAACGAAGTGCGCTACCAGGCTGCGCCAATCACCGAATGCGGGGCGCATCTTACTGCTGGGATGCCTACCCGTCAATGCCTTATTTTCAAAAAATCGTTCAACCGGCGAGAAACTCAGCACCCTGCGCAGCGAATCGCCGGTTGGTCCGCTTTTTTAGCGGCAGCTGACCTCAAACGCTTTGCGATGCTCGGCTACCTTACAGGTCACCGGCTCACCGAGATAAGTTGGGCCCGCCGGTTTGAATGTAAACTCTCCCAGCAGCATCGTCAGTTCCCCCAACCCCGGGCAGGTATGCTGATGACGCATAATGTCCGGGCGGGTATCGTTGTTTACCGCGCGGGCGATGTCGCTGTACGCCAGCTTGTCGGCAAAGGCATTGGCGCAGAATTGCAGTTCGCTTTGCGCCATATGCGCGGCCTGCCCTTTCAGCTCGGCATGCTGCGCCAGCAGCAGCTGGCGAACCTCGCCGGCCCGGCTGTAGCCAATCGCCGTATACCCTGCCTTATTGCTGAGATTGACGCTGGCGCCGGCCTCGAGGAGTGCCTCGACATTGGCTTTATTATTCATTTTGACCGCCAGCATCAGCGGGCTGAGGTCGTTGGCGGAGAGCTGGTCCACCTTTGCGCCGCGCTGCACCAGCGCCGCGATCACCGCAGGCGACCCCTGACCCGCCGCCACCTGCAGCGCCGTGAGCCCTTCCCGGTTCGGCTTATCCACCTCCACGCCGGAGGCTGACAACGCCAGCACCAGATTGGGATCGTCCCCCGCCGCCGCCAGCATCAGCGGCGTGGTGCCGGATTTATCCGCCAGGCTGGTATCCGCCCCGGCGTTGGCCAGGGTCGTGATGGTTTCCGCCGATCGCGCGTGATCGACAGCGAGGAAAAAGACCGATTCCCCTGAAGCATTGACGGCCTTCACGTCCGCCCCATGCCCGATCAGCAACGCCACGATCTCGTCAACGTTCTTCTTAAACGCGCCGGGGGCCAGTTGTAACGCCATGTCTTCCGTCATCAGCGCGCGGCTGCCCGTCGCCAGCGATTTCGCCGCCGTTGCGCCGACAATCTTGTCCAGCGCACTCTGCTCCTCCACAGGCGCATCGGGCTTTTTCATCGCCAGAATATGCTGGTAGTCGCTTCTGACGTCCCCGCCGTCGGCAATGGCGGACATCAATGCTGTGCTCTTGTCGACGGTGGTCTGATTCACCGACGCGCCCGCCTGGAGAAGATCGCCGATAATCGCCGCATCGCTGCCTCGCGCCGCCGCCAGCATCAGCGCCGTGACGCCCTGGCGCGTCTGGAGATTCGGCTGCGCCTGACGCTTAAGCAGGAGCGCTACCACCTCGCGACGATTTTCCGCGGCAGCGACCATCAGGCCGCTTAAGCCGGTTTTATCCTGACCATCCACATCGATGCCGTTATTCAGCATGGCTTCGATCGTCGCCGGCGCATCGTATTTACAGGCCAGCAGGAACTGGCGGGTTTCCTCTTCGGACTGACAGCCCGTTAGCATCAGCAGGCACAGCAGGGCCAACCCCTTTATTACCTTCATCCTTTCTCTCCGTGAAAAGTGGCTGCACAGGAGGAGCGGGAACACTGGAGGGTATTCAAAGAAGAAGAGGCAACCTGCCAGACACATCCGCTGTGCAAAAAAAATCCCTCGCCCGGCGGACGCCGGCGAGGGATTAGCTTATCCTGGGCTCAGGAAAGGAAAACAGACCCGAGAATCTGAAAAATCCGCTGTCTTACTTTTTCCGCCGACACCAGTTATTGTTCTCGTTGATCCCGCCATCCGGCGAGGTATAGCCAAGGCAGCCCATAATGGTGTCGTACAGTTCGACGTGACGGCGCGGCACCTTCATCGCGGCCTGCTGCTGCAGATGGGCAAACGCAGCGGCATGATCCGGATTCTCCAGGTATTTATCCGACATCCAGACCATCATCGGCACACGGAACTGTTCCGGCGGCGCCATCTTGCGCGGCGTACCGTGCAGATGTTCACGCTCGTTAATCGACTCGCCGTGGTCGGCGGCATAGAACACAATCGCTTTCTTATCCCGCAGCTGGTCGAGGACGCTGACGATAAAGTGATCGACATAGGTCACGCTGTTGTCGTAGGAGTTGATCAGCTCCGCTTTCGAGCACTTGTTATCAACACCGACGCACTCCGGCTTCCACTGGGCGAAGCTGCGCGGATAGCGTTGGGTGTAGTTAAAGTGCGAGCCTTTCGTGTGGAGGATGATCAGGTGCTTACCAGAGGCGTTGCCCTGCTCCATACCGCGCTTCATCTCATCCACCAGCAGCATATCGTCAACGCTCTTGCCGCGGTTGCGCGGCTCGGCGCCAATCTGCTCGCGATAGGCGATATTGTTGGCCATCGTGTTGCTGTAGAACCACATCTCACTCTGCATGGCGTACAGATTGCCGCTGAAGCCCAGCTGATGAAGCACCGCAAAGACGTTCTGCTCTTTGAGGGTCCGCTGCGGGTTATCCTCTGCCCCGCCCTGACGCACAAACATGCAGCGTAACGACAGCTTGGTGGCGGTATCGCACGAGTAGCCGCGGAAAGCGACCAGATTCTTCTCTTTCGCCAGCTCTGGCGTGGTGTTACGGCTATAGCCAAGGATGCCCATATGATCCCAGCGGGTGGTTTCGCCAATGATAAACACCACGTAGGTGTCATCGAGCCCTTCCGGGGCGACGTAGGTAAATTTCTTCGCCGGGTTAATCAGCGATTTGTTATCTGAGGATTCATCCACCTGCGCCCAGGCGTACAGCCCCAGCGCCGACAGCCAGTTCGACGGCAGGTAGGAGTTGGCGATCACCCCGCCGTAGCTCGGCATATCCACTTCCGAATGGCGCTCGACATCGTGTTGGCGCAGCTCAAGCAGGCGGATAGGTCCCCAGACGATGAGGCCGGCCAACACCACGATCAGCACGTTTTTAACCCGCTGGCCCGGGGTACGCAGTTGGCGCAGCAGCGTATGGCGGCAGCGGTTGCTCCAGATAAACAGCAGTGGCGGCGCGCTCACTGCCGCCAGCCAGAGGATCAGATGCCAGCCGATGACCTCTTTCGACAGGTCGATATCGGTGGTCATCACCGAGGCGATAATCCCGTAGCCAATCACCACGTTAAGGAACGTCATGTAGTAACTGGCGGCGGCGGAAAACAGAACAATCAGCGTCGCCAGAATGCGCCAGATACGGCGACCGAACAGCGACAGAAGACGTAACAGGAAGAAGGTGACAAAGACCGTGGCCACCAGCTCAACGACACCGGAAAGCCCTTTCCAGACAGTGAACTCTTGAGCATAACCATCGAAACGCCGAAAAAAAACGGCGACGTTCATAAACCAGCCGATGTACAGCGCCAGCCAAAAACTAAGCTTCTGCTGCGTCATCGTTCTAATATATTTCATGCAAGCAAACCTGGAAAAAGAAGAATAAAACACCGCCTGACGCTGTGGCATGAGTCAGTAGGCTAATAGGGTGCGTTAGGGTTGGTTATCAGAAACCTCTACAAAGCGCGATAAGTAGACCACAGGGAACGGGAAAAGTATCAGGAGGGAATGTGATCCAGCCAAACATTTACAAAATATTTGGCTGGATTGGCACTATTTGCTTAGGGTATTAATCAGGGGCACGTTTCACGCTGCAGGTTTCAGGCGTGCGCCTCGCTATAGACACTGCCTTTCGGCTGACGAATGGTGGTGGAAAGCGCCAGCGAAATAATCAGCAGGGCGAAGATCACGCAGAAGGTGACGTAGAAGCCCCCGAACAGCGAAGCGATGAGGGAACCGCAGATGCTGCCGATACCAAAACCCAGATAAATCACACCATAGTTTTTCGCCAGGTTGTTCAGACCGAAGAATTCACTGACCAGCGATGGGAAGACGGTGATGGTTCCGCCGAAGTTAAAAGCAACGCAGGCGATGGCGGCGAAAAAGGTCATGGCATTCAGCGGGGCGAACAGCAGCGCGGCCATCCCCACCAGCGACACCACCTGACCGATGGTGATCACGCGAATGCGGGAAATTTTATCGGACAGGATACCTAACACCAGGCGACCGCTAAGGTTAGCGATTGAGATAACCGTTACCGCATTGGCCGCCGTGGCGACATCCAGGTGGACCATTCCCTGCGCGATATCTTTCGCCACGCCAATCACATACAGACCGCTCATGCAGGCCGTCAGGAACATCACCGCCAGCATCCAGTACTGCGGTTTACGCATCGATTCGGCGAGAGTGAAGTCGTTTTCCACGACGCCGTTGGCCGTGGTGGTCGCCGTATGATTTGGCGCATCTTTCATCAAGGTCGCGCCAAAGACGATCATCACCAGCACGATAGCGCCCCAGATAACGAAGGTTTTTTCCAGACCAACGGTGGCCAGCAGATGAGTATCAATGAATTTGAACCCCAGGCTGCCGAGGCCATAGGAACCGATGGAGAAGGCGGAGATCAGCCCTTTGCGTTCCGGGAACCACTTGACGCAGTTCGACAGGGTCAGCAGATAACCGGCCCCGTCCGCCAGCCCCACCAGCACGCCAGCGCTCAGCCATAGCATCATCAGGCTGCTGGAGTGGGCGGTCAGAAAGAAGCCCAGACCAAGCAGGATCCCGGAGGCCATGGTGACGCGCTTCACGCCAAAACGCTCCTGCAGCTTGCCGGCGACCGACGAAGAGAGCGCCAGCCCGAGGCTCAGCAGGCCAAAGGAGAAGGCGACCTGGCTGACCGGTTCGCCCAGTTTGTCAGATAGTGAACTGTTAAACAGGCTCCAGGTATAAACCGAACCGAGAGCGAATTGGGTGATGATGGTGCCGATAAGCGTAAGCCAGCGGGTCGATTGACGGTTTGCAGCGTTCATAGCAGTTGTCCTGATAAATTAACTGCCGCCACAATAGCGAAGGCCCCTCATCCAGTGGGGGAAAAAGGCATGAACTGCCATCAGCAGGGAATGAAATGCATTAATGGCGGAATGAATGACATTGCATGACATTCATTCCGCGAATTTCAGGGAAAAAGTTAGTGTGCGCTATCTCACAGAAATGCGCCATTACTGAGATTTAACAATAACCACATCGTTTCAAATGCGTAACAATCGCGGGTCAAAAGTTGGCGCTGACCCCCATCAGATAGAGCGTATTTTCCCCCGATGGGACGTTGTCCGCCTGTGACAGCGTGGCCCATGCCGCCACATGCGATCCCAGCGGCATATCGGCGCCCAGGGTGACATCACTCCAGCCGCCCTCTCTGGCGCGGGTGGTCGGCGACCAGGCATCGCTGGCGAGCGACTGGTTATAGCTCACCTGCGCCCAAGGGTGCACGCCCCACAGCGACTGATAATCCATACGCCAGCCGAGCGTGTTGACATATCCCGTCTCGCCCACGCTTTTCGTCGCCGGCGCGGTGTAGTCGCTGCGCAGGCTGGCCACCGGCCCGGAGGTCATGCCGTTTGCCAGCAGATAATTCCAGCCGACGCTCATCCCACGGCTGCTGTCCGGCGGCGCCAGCCCCTGGTTTAACGCCAGTCCGCCCGGCGTTTCAGACGACTTCATCCGCTCGGCGAGGATATCTTCATAGCGTGGTTGGTGATCGCTATCCCATGTATAGCGTTCCGACGTATTACTTTTTGTATCGATAGCGATATATTCCTGTTGCCAGGCATTCGCTCCAGAGACACACGACACCCAGACGGATACGCACACCGGGAACAAGAACCCCCGGAGGCCATTGCATTTCTTTATTATCATTAATGCGACTCCAGAAAAGAGCCGAATCGGCATTATTGCTGTGTTTTTTTGGGGATACGATTTCCCTGTATTAACTATTATCTTTATCTTTCAGTCGTCAAGCCGGGGCGTCCACTTTTTTAGCGCAGAGGGAGAAATAGCTATGCAGCGTTGCGGATGGGTGAGTCAGGATCCGTTATATATCGAGTATCACGATACCGAATGGGGTGTCGCGCAAAAAGCATCCCAGCGGCTGTTTGAAATGATCTGCCTTGAGGGTCAGCAGGCCGGGTTATCATGGATCACGGTGTTAAAAAAACGGCAAAACTATCGCCAGGCTTTTCACCAGTTCGATCCGGTGCGGGTGGCGGCGATGGGGGATGAAGATGTCGAGCGGCTGCTGCAGGATGCCGGGATTATCCGCCATCGGGGAAAAATCCAGGCCATCATCGGCAACGCCCGGGCGTATCTGGCGATGGAGGAAAATGGCGAGTCGTTCACTGATTTTGTCTGGTCCTTCGTCGACAATGCGCCCCAGGTCACCCGCGCGGCGACGCTGGCGGAGATCCCGACCACGACGCCGGCCTCAGATGCGCTGTCTAAGGCTTTGAAAAAACGCGGTTTTAAGTTTGTCGGTTCGACGATCTGTTACTCTTTTATGCAGGCCTGCGGGCTGGTCAACGACCATGTCACCGGCTGCTTCTGTCACCCTGGAGGTCAGGATGATCCGCAAGTGGGACGCTAAAGATAACCTGCCGCTGCTGGACCTGTGGCTGGAAAGTACGATTCATGCCCATCCCTTTATCAGCGAAAGCTACTGGCGCGACAGCGTCGCGGTGGTACGGGATGTCTATCTTCCCGCCGCCAGCACCTGGGTCTGGGAGCGCGACGGGGAGCTAAAAGGCTTTGTCAGCGTGCTGGAGTCCCGTTTCGTCGGCGCGCTGTTCGTCGCGCCGGACGCTATTCGCCAGGGCATTGGCCGGGCGCTGCTGGATGAAGTCAAGCAGCACTACGCCTGGCTTAGCCTTGAGGTTTATCAGAAAAACGAATCAGCGGTCAGTTTCTACCATGCGCAAGGCTTCCGCATTGAAGATTGCGCATGGCAGGACGATACTCAGCACCCCACCTGGATTATGCGTTGGCCGGCGGATCAAATGCCGTAAGCGGCAGCGCCGGGCCGGTATATTTCTCCAGCCACGCCAGGGCGGTGTTACCGGCGCAGCCGTTGCCCAGGCGGGATGTTGGGATATCTTTAGTTAAGACGTTCACCGCCCCGTTTTTGCAGATGCCCGCCACCGGATCCAGGTCGGGCCACGCTCCTTCATGCAGGCATATCACCCCCGGGCGGATCCCCTCCGTCACCACCGCGCCGGCCAGCACCTGACCGCGGGCGTTCCACACCCGCACCAGATCGCCATCGGCAATCCCCCGCGCCCGGGCATCCTGCGGATGAATAGTCAACGGTTCGCGTCCGGCAACGGCATAGCGTTCGCGCAGCGCGGAGTAGTTCAGTTGACTGTGCAGCCGGTGGGCCGGATGGGCCGACAGCAGCTGCAGCTGCCCCGCCTCGGCGTTGCCATGCCACTCGTCGGGCTCCAGCCACATTGGGTGCGGCGGGCAGTCGGTGTAGCCAAAGGCGGCGATGGTCGGCGAGTGGATCTCAATTTTACCGCTCGCCGTTTTCAGCGGGTTGGCCAGGGGATCGTCGCGGAAGGCGGCAAAGCGGATGAAACGGGCATTCTCCGGCTCCTCCGGCATCTCAATCAGCTGGTTAGCCTGCCAGAATTCGGCAAACGGCGGCAGCGTCACCTGCTGCTGGGCGCCGCGCCGGGCGGCCATCTGATAGAAGGTCTCCAGCCACTGCAGATCGCTCTTCCCTTCGGTAAAGCGCTCGCGGCCGCCCGCCTCCCAGCGTTCGCTGAGGTCGGCAAAGACCGCGAAATCATCGCGCGCTTCACCCTGCGGGGCGACCACCTGCTTCATCGGCACCAGATGCTGATTGCTGTAGTCCCCGGTCATCGTCAGATCGTTGCGCTCAAACGAGGTGGTCGCCGGCAGGACGATATCGGCATGACGCGCGGCGGCGGTCCAAAAGCATTCGGAGATGACGATAAGCTCTGGTTTCTGCCAGGCCTGAATCAGGCGGTTGGTATCCTGATGATGGGTAAAGTTGGCGCCGCCGGCCCACCAGATAAAGCGAATATCGGGGAAGCGCCGCGCCATGCCGTTGTGCTGATACTCCGCCCCCGGGTTCTCCAGCGCCTCGACAATCCGCGCGACCGGGATCTTCTCCACGGCGTCCACGCCTCCGGCCACGCTCCCCTGCATCGAGCCCAGCACCGCCGCGCGGCGGGTCGGATTGCCGCCGTTGGCGAAATGGTAGGAAAGACCAAACCCGCCCCCCGGGGTGCCAATCTGCCCCAGCATCGCAGCCAGGGTGACCAGCATCCAGTGTTTCTGCTCGCCATACTGCTGGCGCTGCATGCCCCAGCCAGACATCAGCATAGTGGTGTTTTCGTGGAAAAGTTTCGCCAGTTCGCGGATCTTATCCGCTGCGACGCCGCAGATAGCCGCCGCCCAGTCGGCGGTTTTCGCCACGCCGTCGCTTTCGCCGGTCAGATAGCGGGCAAAAATCTCGTAGCCGCTGGCGCAGCGGGCAAGAAACTCGTCGTCCTGCCAGCCATTCTCCACCAGCGTATGGGCGATACCCAGCATCAGCGCGACGTCGGTGCCCATATGCGGCGCGATCCACTCCATCGAATCGCCAAAGAAATCGACAGTTTCCGATCGCATCGGATCGATGCAGATCAGGCGTTTTCCGCTCTGGCGCAGCCGGTCGAACCACGGGATACCCTGCTCGTCGGAGGCGTTCCAGGCAATTTTCAGCGTATTCAGCGGGTTGGCGCTCCACAGCACCACTACCTCGCTGTATTCCAGCACCAGCGGCCAGCTGGTCTGCTGCTGATATACCTCATTGCCGCCCACGACGTAAGGCATGATCGCCTGCGCCGCGCCGGTGGAGTAATCCCCGAGATGGCCGGTGTAGCCGCCCGCCAGGCTCATATAGCGCTGCAGCAGGGTGGCCGCCTTATGCAGGACGCCGTTAGAACGCCAGCCGTAGGAGCCGGCAAAAATAGAGGCCGGTCCGTAGCTTTCGCGGATCCGACGATGCTGGGCATCGATCAGATCCAGCGCCTGCTCCCAGCTCACCCGCACAAATTCATCCTGACCGCGGACCCCCTGGGGCTTGTCCGGAGAGGCAAGGAAACCTTTGCGCACCATCGGGTAGCGCACGCGGGTTTTACTGTGCACCTGGTCGCGCACCGCCGTTTGCAGCGAGTTGGCAAACGGTGTCGCCAGCGCGCCGCGGGAGGAGAGGACGTTTTCCCCGTCCGTTTCCACCAGCATCGGTCCCCAATGGGCGGCGGTTAAAATGGTTTTGGTTGCAGATGAGGTTGGCAAGGGCAGCTCCTGGTCAGCGAAAGCAGGTGTGGTGACGGTGCGATCGGCGCCGTTCAATGTTATTTACAAAATGAGATGGTGTTTGGGGAATTTTCTACGTATTCGCGCGTCATAATCAACCGTCACGTTCGCTGTGACAAAGAATAAAAAGGATTAAGGACATTAAATGAAAAAACGCGTACTTATGATTGCGGCGCTGGTCAGCGGCACCCTGGCGATTTCTGGCTGCACCACCAACCCCTATACCGGTGAGCGTGAAGCAGGTAAATCCGGTATTGGCGCAGGTATTGGCTCCTTAGTGGGCGCTGGCGTCGGCGCGCTCTCCTCTTCCAAACATGACCGCGGCAAAGGCGCGCTGATTGGCGCAGCGGCAGGCGCGGCGCTGGGCGGCGGCATAGGCTACTATATGGACGTGCAGGAAGCGAAGCTGCGCGACAAAATGCAGGGAACCGGGGTCAGCGTGACGCGAAATGGTGACAATATCGTGCTGAACATGCCGAATAACGTCACTTTCGACAGCAACAGCGCCAACCTGAAACCGGCCGGCGCCAACACCCTGACCGGCGTGGCCATGGTGCTGAAAGAGTATGAGAAAACCGCCGTTAACGTCGTCGGCTACACCGACAGCACCGGCAGTAAGGATCTGAATATGCGTCTGTCGCAGCAGCGTGCTGACAGCGTCGCCAGCGCACTGATCACCCAGGGCGTGGCGGCCAACCGCATTCGCACCACCGGCATGGGGCCGGCGAACCCGATCGCCAGCAACAGCACGGCGGAAGGTAAGGCGCAGAACCGTCGCGTGGAAATCACCCTCAGCCCGCTGCAATAAGCGCATCCTCATGTTGCCCGGCCGCGCCTCTGCCGGGCAAAATGCTTGATATCGCTATTTTTCGCGCTAAGGTGTTGGCAGATTTTCAGCAAAGGAAGCCATCATGGCGAAAGCGGCGCGTGCAACCATTAGCGATGTGGCGAAAGCCGCAAAGACCGGCAAAACCAGCATTTCACGGTACCTTAACGGCGAGAAGCACCTGCTTTCCGACGATCTGTTATCACGTATTGAAAAAGCCATTGCCGAACTCGACTACCGCCCCAGCCTGATGGCCCGCGGCCTCAAGCACGGCCGCACCCGCCTCATCGGCCTGATCATCGCCGATATCACCAACCC
The DNA here is from genome assembly GCF_018223875.1 of Klebsiella sp. 54. Classification (NCBI taxonomy): domain Bacteria; kingdom Pseudomonadati; phylum Pseudomonadota; class Gammaproteobacteria; order Enterobacterales; family Enterobacteriaceae; genus Klebsiella; species Klebsiella sp. 54. The sequence goes on along the minus strand of NZ_JAGRRA010000001.1, from coordinate 155,477 downwards.
CTATTCGGTCAATGTCATGAGCGGCATTGAAGCGGCCTGCCGGGAAAAGGGCTTTACCCTGCTGGTGTGCAACACCAATAACGAGCTTGACCAGGAGCTGCACTATCTCGACCTGCTGCGCAGCTATCAGGTGGAAGGCATCGTCGTCAACGCGGTCGGCATGCGGGAGGATGGCCTGAACCGCCTGCAGCAGTCGGCCCTGCCGATGGTGCTGATTGACCGTAAAATCCCCGATTTCGCCTGCGATGTGGTCGGGCTTGATAACGCTCAGGCCGCCACCACCGCCACCGAACACCTGGTGGAGAAAGGCTTTGAGGCCATCCTGTTTCTCAGCGAACCGCTGGGCTCGGTCAATACCCGCCGCGAGCGCCTGAGCGCCTTTCGCGCCACGCTCGCCCGCCACCACGGCGTGGTGGCCGAAAACGCCGAAGTACAGCTCAACGACGGCGCGATGATGGACAACGTCCTGCGCCAGTTCCACGCCCGCCACCGCGGGATGCGCAAAGCGGTGATCTCCGCCAACGGCGCGCTGACGCTGCAGGTGGCCCGCGCCCTGAAGCGCGTCGGCCTGATCTGGGGCAGCGATATCGGCCTGCTGGGCTTCGACGAACTGGAGTGGGCGGAGCTGGCCGGCGTCGGCATCACCACCCTCAAACAACCGACGTGGCAGATCGGCTACGCGGCGGTGGAACAGGTAATTCGGCGCATTGCCGGCACTAACGACCCCATCTGCGAGCGGGTCTTTTCCGGCGAGCTTATCGTCCGCGGATCAACCTCCCGTTAACGATCCTTCGTGATGCCGATCATAAATTAAACATCTCGCCCTTTCTTATGGAACCGATACCATCTAGCGTAATAAGGAGATTAAGCAACAAACGCCGGGAGTAAGAGCGCGATGGCCAGAAAAATTATTGTCGTTACCGCTGCCTATGGTAATGACCATGTTAAATCCTTAGGCGGCCAGGCCGCCGTCCTGCCGTTTATCGCCGACGCCGGCGCGGACGGCGTCGAAATCCGCCGCGAGCTGTTCAGCGCCGAAGAGCTCAACGCCCTGCCGGCGCTGGCGGCAACCATCGAGCGCCACGGCCTGCTGGCTTGCTACTCCGCGCCCCAGGCGCTGTTCGCCGACAACGGCGAGCTTAACCCGCATCTCCCGACGCTGCTCGCGGAAGCGCAGACCCTTAACGCCCTGTGGCTGAAGCTCTCCCTTGGCCATTTCCGCCACAACCAGCAGCTCGACGAGCTGCGCCATATCCTCAGCGACAGCGGCATGGCGCTGGTGGTGGAGAATGACCAGACCGACTGCGGCCAGCTGGCGCCGATGCAGCGCTTCAAAGCTGCCTGCCGGGTCCATCAGTTGCCGATCTCCTTAACGTTTGATATGGGCAACTGGCTGTGGGTCGGCGATTCGCCGGAAGAGGCAGCCCGCCATCTTGCGCCGGCGGTCAGCTATATTCATGTGAAAGCGGCGGAGCCACATCAGGAGAAATTCCGCGCTGTGCCGCCGGATCAGGCCGCCGACCGCTGGCTGGCCCTGCTCGATAATCTTCCCGCCGACGCGCCGCGTGGAATCGAGTTTCCGCTGACTGGCCATGACCTGACGGCCGTGACCCGCCGCTACGTCAATTTGTTACGCGAGGAATAAGCCGTGGAAAATTTAGATGTCATCACCATCGGCGAAGCTATGGCCATGTTTGTCGCCACCGAAACCGGCGATCTGGCCGAGGTGGAGCATTTTATGAAACGTGTCGCCGGCGCCGAGCTGAACGTCGCCACCGGCCTGGCGCGCCTGGGTCTGAAGGTCGGCTGGGTCAGCCGCGTCGGTAACGATAGCTTTGGCCGCTTCGTACTGCAATCGCTGGCGAAAGAGGGGATCGATAGCCATGCTGTCGCCATTGACAACCGCTTCGCTACCGGTTTCCAGATGAAATCGAAAGTCGAAAATGGAACCGATCCCATTGTGGAGTATTTCCGCAAAGGTTCTGCCGCCAGCCATCTGTCGCCGGACGATTTTCGCGCCGACTACTTCACCAGCGCCCGTCATTTGCACCTGAGCGGCGTGGCCGCCGCGCTCTCTGAAAGCTCATATGCGCTGCTGGAGCATGCGGCGAAGGTCATGAAAGCCGAGGGCAAAACCCTCTCTTTCGATCCCAATCTGCGTCCGGTGCTGTGGAAAAGCGAAGCCGAGATGGTGGAGAAACTCAACCGTCTCGCCTTCCAGGCTGACTGGGTTTTGCCAGGCTTAAAAGAGGGCGTGATTCTCACCGGCCAGCAGACTCCGGAGGGGATCGCCGATTTCTATCTCTCGCGCGGCGTCAAGGCGGTGGTCATTAAAACCGGCTGCGACGGCGCCTGGTTCAAGAGCGCCAACGGCGAACAGGGCACGGTTGATGCCATTAAAGTCGAAAACGTCGTCGATACCGTCGGCGCCGGCGACGGCTTTGCCGTTGGGGTGATTAGCGCCCTGCTGGAAGGCAAAACCCTGCTTCAGGCGGTGAACCGCGGCAATAAAATCGGTTCGCTGGCGATTCAGGTCCAGGGCGACAGCGAGGGGCTGCCCACCCGCGACGCGCTGGGCGAATAACATTTATACGCAACAATAACAGCCGCCCTGTACCCTACCTGCAGCGCGGCACAGCAGCGCCCGTTTCGACGGACGTATGTCACCTCATTGACAGAGGCAAGCCTATGAATAGCTCAACAAATGCAACGAAACGCTGGTGGTACATCATGCCTATCGTGTTTATCACGTATAGCCTGGCGTACCTCGACCGCGCCAACTTCAGCTTCGCCTCCGCGGCAGGCATTACCGAAGACCTGGGCATCACCAAAGGGATCTCTTCCCTGCTGGGGGCGCTGTTCTTCCTTGGCTACTTCTTCTTTCAGATCCCCGGCGCTATTTATGCAGAGCGCCGCAGCGTTCGCAAACTGATCTTTATCTGCCTGATCCTGTGGGGCGGCTGCGCCTCCCTGACCGGGATTGTGCATAATATCCCGGCGCTGGCGGCCATTCGCTTTATTCTCGGCGTCGTCGAAGCGGCGGTGATGCCGGCGATGCTGATCTATATCAGCAACTGGTTCACCAAATCCGAGCGCTCGCGGGCCAATACCTTCCTGATCCTCGGCAACCCGGTGACGGTCCTGTGGATGTCGGTGGTCTCCGGCTACCTGATTCAGGCCTTCGGCTGGCGGGAAATGTTTATCATCGAAGGGGTGCCGGCGGTGATCTGGGCCTTCTGCTGGTGGGTGCTGGTGAAAGATAAACCGTCGCAGGTATCCTGGCTGGCGGAGAGTGAAAAAGCCGCGCTGCAGGAACAATTGGATCGTGAGCAGCAGGGCATCAAAGCGGTGCGTAACTATGGCGAGGCCTTCCGCTCCCGCAACGTGATCCTGCTCTGCGCCCAGTACTTTGCCTGGAGCATCGGCGTGTACGGCTTTGTACTGTGGCTGCCGTCGATTATCCGCAGCGGCGGCGAAAATATGGGGATGGTGGAAGTGGGCTGGCTCTCCTCGGTCCCATACCTGGCGGCGACTATCGCCATGATCGTGGTCTCCTGGGCTTCCGATAAAATGCAGAACCGTAAGCTGTTCGTCTGGCCGCTGCTGCTGATTGGCGGACTGGCCTTCATCGGCTCCTGGGCGGTCGGCGCCAACCACTTCTGGGTCTCTTACACCTTGCTGGTAGTGGCTGGTGCGGCAATGTATGCGCCTTACGGCCCCTTCTTCGCCATTATTCCGGAAATGCTGCCACGCAACGTCGCCGGTGGCGCCATGGCGCTGATCAACAGCATGGGCGCCCTGGGATCCTTCTGCGGCTCGTGGTTTGTCGGCTACCTGAACGGTGCCACCGGCAGCCCAGCAGCTTCCTATATTTTTATGGGGGTGGCGCTTTTCGCCTCAGTATGGCTGACTTTGATTGTTAAGCCTGCTAATAATCAAAACCTTCCACTTGGCGCTCATCACGCCTGAACGACTCACACTACGGAGATTCGCATGAAGCCGTCTGTCATTCTCTATAAAACGCTTCCCGACGACCTGCTACAGCGTCTGGAGGAGCACTTTTCCGTCACTCAGGTGAAAAACCTGCGGCCGGAGACCGTTTCGCAGCACGCTGAGGCCTTTGCCCAGGCTGAAGGCCTGCTGGGCTCCAGCGAAAAGGTTGACGCCGCGCTGCTGGAGAAGATGCCGAAGCTGCGTGCGACCTCCACCGTGTCCGTTGGTTATGACAACTTCGACGTCGAGGCGCTGAACGCCCGCCGGGTGCTGCTGATGCATACCCCGACCGTGCTGACCGAGACCGTCGCCGACACGATCATGGCGCTGGTGCTGAGCACCGCCCGCCGGGTGGTGGAAGTGGCGGAGCGCGTTAAAGCGGGCGAATGGACGAAGAGCATTGGGCCAGACTGGTTCGGTACCGACGTACACCATAAAACCTTAGGTATCGTCGGCATGGGCCGCATCGGCATGGCGCTGGCGCAGCGCGCCCACTTCGGGTTCGGCATGCCGATCCTGTATAACGCGCGCCGCCAGCATCCGCAGGCGGAGGAACGTTTCAACGCACGCTATTGCGATCTTGATACCCTGCTGCAGGAAGCCGATTTTGTCTGCCTGATCCTGCCCCTGAGCGAAGAGACCCATCATCTGTTCGGCCAGGCGCAGTTCGCCAAAATGAAATCTTCCGCCATCTTTATTAACGCCGGGCGCGGCCCGGTGGTCGACGAGCAGGCGCTGATCGCCGCCCTGCAGGCGGGTGACATTCACGCTGCCGGCCTTGATGTCTTCGAGCACGAGCCGCTGGCTAAAGATTCGCCGCTGCTGAGCCTGCCGAACGTCGTCGCGCTGCCGCATATCGGCTCCGCCACCCATGAGACGCGCTACAACATGGCGGCCTGCGCGGTGGATAACCTGATCGACGCCCTGAACGGCAAGGTCGAAAAAAACTGCGTCAATCCGCAGGTAAAATAAGCCATAAAAAAACCCGGGTAGCGGCGGCAATCGCCCTCCCCGGGTTCTTTTTTGCATTCTGTCCGTTATCCAGCCCGTTCGCAACAGCTCACGTCAGCCAGACAGGGCATTAGCGGGTCGCGTTCACCGCCGCCGTCCATGCCTGATTAAACGCCTGATGCTGCGCCGCCAGCGGCCCAATCAGCGCATTGTACTGACTAGCCTGCTGGGAAGTCGGGAATTGAATGCCGTTGGCCACAAAGCTCACCTGGGTTCCCTGCTGGGCGACAAAATCCCCCACCTGAACCAGCTGCTGGGTAAAGATCTGCGCGGCCGGGATCAGCGGCTGCAGCGCGTCGGCTGGCGCCGTCACCACCTTGGCGTAAACCTGATCGAAGACCGGCTTGAGATCGTCCGCCTGCTTCAGCGCGCCATGCGCGGCATCGGCCTGCATTTTGGCATTCTGCAGCTGCTGGCTGAGCACGCCCAGCGCGCCGTTCGCCTGACGCAGCGGCTCGCGCTGGGTCATATAGTCCTGCGGAACGCGGATCGCATTGACGCTGTCCACTACCGGGCGCAGACCAGCGTCCATCGCCTGGCTCACCTGCTGCGAGTAGCCGTAGATCACCGCGTAGTCAGAGACAAACGGCCCAAACTGTTTTTTCTGATCGGCGGTCAGCGTCGGCAGTCGTTCACCGCTACGCATCGCCGTATTCTGCAGGAAGTCGATAAACGCTTTGCGCTGATCGCCTTCTTTATCAAAACACCCACTCAGGCTAACCACCATTAATAAGGCCGCCATAGCCGCAAACCAGCGAGAGCAGGACTTTCCTGTCGCCATTTTTTTACTCCTTTCAGCCAAAAAAAGCGCACAAAGACACACACGTGCCAGACGCTGACAAGGATAGTCCAGCTCGGCCTCGCAGGATACCCTTTACTGCTAATCTTACGCAGGAAAAACGCCATTCCGCACGCCGCTGCCGTCGCCTGGCGCGTCTGTTATGCGCATCACAAATATGCGCTTCAAATTAGACCGATGAATATCAATTAACTGATTGATATTTCTGCAATTTATAATCCACTGCCCAACACCGCGCCCTGAAGCGGACGATAATCGCACGCTTTGGCGCCCGCCCGGATTGCCTGGTCAGCGCTTCAATGATTTGATAAATGAGCGATTAACGGCGATGCGTTCGATTATCGCACAAATCAATCTCAACGACGCGAAGGCGACGATAATAACAAACCTCTGTCCCTCGCTCAGTCTGCCAGGAAAGCCGTATGACTAAGACAACCATCGACATTCAGGCCTTTATCAACGAGCACCCCTTCACCCGCTACCAGTGGATGATCCTCGCGCTCTGCTTCATCACCGTCGCGATGGACGGGTTCGACACCGCGATCATCGGATTCATCGCCTCCGACCTGGTCCAGGAATGGGGCGTGGAAAAATCAGCCCTCGGCCCGGTGATGAGCGCCGCGCTGGTTGGCCTGGCGGTCGGCGCGTTAACCGCGGGACCACTGGCTGACCGTATCGGCCGCAAGAAAGTGCTGATTATGTCGATCGTGGTGTTCGGAGGATTCAGCCTGCTCACCGCCTTTGCCACCAGCCTTAACCAGCTGACGCTGCTGCGCTTCCTGACCGGCCTGGGCCTCGGCGCGGCGATGCCCAATGCCGCGACGCTAATGAGCGAATATGCGCCGGAGCGCCGTCGGGCGCTGCTGGTGAACCTGATGTTTGTCGGCTTTCCGATGGGCTCGTCGCTGGGCGGCTTTTTATCCGCCTGGATGATCCCGCACTATGGCTGGCAGAGCGTGCTGGTATTGGGCGGCGTGATGCCTCTCCTGCTGGCGGTAGCATTAATTTTCCTGCTGCCGGAGTCCGCCCGCTATCTGGTGGTGAAGCGTCAGCCGGCGCAGCGCATTGCCACTATCCTGCGGCGTATTGCGCCGCTGCCGGAGGTGGTGGAGTTTGAGCTGCGCGAAGCAGGCCAGGTGAAAGAGAAGTCGGCTATCGGCGTCATTTTCTCCCCACGCTACGCAGTGGGTACCGTGATGCTGTGCCTGACCTACTTTATGGGTCTGCTGATCTTCTATCTCCTGACCAGCTGGCTGCCGCTGCTGATCCGTGAAACCGGCGCATCGATGAGTCAGGCCTCAATTATCACCGCCCTGTTCCCGCTCGGCGGCGGAATTGGCGTGCTGATCCTCGGTGCTCTGATGGACAAGATCAATCCCAATAAGGTGGTGGCCGTCGGCTGGCTGCTGACCGGCGTTTTCGTCTGTCTGGTGGGCTTCTCTACCAGCAGCCTGGCGCTGATGGGGGTGATGGTGTTCATCGCCGGCAGTATTATGAACGGCGCGCAGTCGTCGATGCCGGCGCTGGCGGCAGGCTTCTATCCAACGCAAGGGCGCGCCACCGGCGTGGCCTGGATGCTGGGCATTGGTCGCTTCGGCGGGATCCTTGGCGCGTTCAGCGGCGCCTTCCTGATGCAAGCCCAGCTCTCGTTTGAGACCATTTTCACCCTGCTGGCTATCCCGGCATTCCTGTCAGCCATCGCGCTGCTGATTAAATATCGGGTCAGTAAATCAGCGCCGGCGGCGACAGAGGACGCGAGAGGTCTGCAGAAAGCCTGATCGACAAGCCGGCGACCCGCGCCGGCTTTGCCGCTTTTTTCTTATCCGTTTACAAAAATTTTCGAAGCCACGCCATCGTATTAGTAATCATGCTCTTAGGGACCGCTGCCGTTCGGCTATTGGGGCTGATTCGATAACCTGCTGGCAAATAATCACGGGCGTTACCATCCTTGATGCTTTTTTCTGACTATTCTTAAAGAGCTTTAGAAAAATCTCTTCCGCTGTGTGATAAAAGGAGTTCTCAATGGAATATAAAGATCCCGTGTTTGAACTGCTGAGCAGCCTGGAACACATCGTTTTTAAGGACGATAATCAGACACTTACCTCAAACCGTAAGTCCACTGTGTTTAGTGAATTTGAACAGCTGCGTAAAGGCACTGGACTTAAGATTGACGACTTCGCCAACGCCATGGGCGTGAGCGTCGCTATGGTAAGAGAGTGGGAATCGAGACGGGTAAGACCGTCCCCCACTGAGCTAAAATTAATGCGCCTGATTCAGGCCAACCCGCAGCTTTCAAGGCAGTTACTCGATTAATCCCGAGCGCAGCGGTAAGGGCCAGCAAGGGAGCTTTTACCGCTGCACCGTAAAAAAAGTTTGCTATCAGGTGCTGAACGTGCGTTAATGCTCGCAGGTTTGATGTACAGACCACAGAGCAGTCGAATAGAGCAGTCCTTCTAAGGTTATCCAAAGATACCCCCGTAGTGAACTTTCCCTTTATCGCTTTAAATCTGTAGTCCAGACCGCTACGCCGCAAGGCTCACTTATTTTTTTAAAGGTAATTCACTATGTCCGGTAAAATGACTGGTATCGTAAAATGGTTCAACGCTGACAAAGGCTTCGGCTTCATCACTCCTGACGATGGCTCTAAAGACGTGTTCGTACACTTCTCTGCTATCCAGAACGATGGCTACAAATCCCTGGATGAAGGTCAGAAAGTCTCCTTCACCATCGAAAGCGGCGCTAAAGGCCCGGCAGCTGGCAACGTAACTTCTCTGTAAGTTCAAGCCGCTAAGAATCAAGAATCCCTGCCTGATGGCGGGGATTTTTTTTATCTGTCGCCAACAGCCGCCAGCATACGATGGCGGCTGTTGGGCATTCAGAGCCGGGTATAGCGCCAGCCCGTTTCCTCCCATGCCAGACTATGGGTCAGCCTCAGACCTTGTAAAAACGCCTCATCATGCGACACCACCAGCATCGCGCCGGGAAACGCCGCCAGCGCGCTTTCAATAGCCTGCGTCGATGCTAAATCGAGATGGTTGGTCGGCTCATCCAACAACAGCAGCTGGGCCGGATCGCGTCGCCAGAGTACGCAGGCCAGGGCCGCTTTCAGGCGTTCGCCGCCGCTGAGCGCCGACAGCGGCAGAGTGACCTTATCCGCGCCCAGCTGCAGCTGCGCCAGGCGGGTGCGCAGGAGGCCCTCATCCAGCGGGGTATCTTCCAGGCTCAGGTGCGCCATGACCGATAACGACAGATCCAGCTGCGTCAGATGTTGATCGAGGTAAGCGGCGCTCACCGACAGCCGGACATCGCCTGAGGCGGCCTGCTCCAGCCCCAGCAGCGTTTTCAGCAAAGTGGTTTTGCCACAGCCGTTCGGCCCCTTTAGCGCGATGCGCATCGGACCATCCACGCGCCAGTCCAGCGGCGCAGCCGGTGCATGGTCGAGCTGCAATGCTTCCACCACCAGCACCTGCTTGCCGGCGGCCACTTCGCTGCCTGGCAGGGTGAACATCACCGGCGTATCCTCTTCCACCCGCTCTCGCGCCTGCTGCACTGCGCCATTCAGACTGCTGTTCTGTTCACGATGCTGACGGCGCAGCGTTCCCGGACGCTCTTTTGCCGCGCCTTTGTACTTCACACGTTCAAAAGAGGCGATATTCAGGGTATCAACGGTACGCAGCGTCTGCGCCGAGCGCCGCTGGGCGGCGTCATGCTCCTTTTGCATTCGCGCGCGGGTGCGCCGTCGTTCGGTCACGGCATGCTCCAGCGCCGCGCGCGCGGCCTGCTGCTCCGCCTCGCGCTGCCGCTCATATTCAGCATAGTTGCCGCCGTAGCTGCGCAGCGCCGTCGGCGTCAGCTCAATAATCCTCGGCATCCGCGTCAGCAGCTCGCGGTCGTGGCTGGCGATCAGCGCCCCGCCCTGCCAGCTTTCCAGCTGGTGATAGAGCCACTCCCGCCCCTGGCGGTCCAGATGGTTGGTAGGCTCATCCAGCAGCAGATAATCGGCGCCGGAGACAAAGGCGCCGCACAGCAGAGCCTTCATCCGCTCGCCGCCGCTGAGTGAAAACGCGGGGCGATCGGCAGAGAACGGCGGGAGATCGGCTTCACGGAAAGCTAAACTCAGGCGATCGGTGAGATCCCAGTGGCCATCCAATAGCTCGAAATCGTCGGCCAGTCCATTACCCTGTTCAAGGCGGAACAAGGCGTCAAATACCGGCGCATAGCCGAGCAGCGCGGCGAGGGTGGTCGCCGGCGTGAGCGTCGGCTGCTGCGCCACCCAGGCCACGGCGGCGGCGCGCTCGACATGGCCGCCGGCAGGAGACTCAAAGCCCGCCAGCAGGCGCAGCAGGCGCGTCTTGCCGACGCCGTTCCGGCCGACCAGGCCGCAAAGGGACGGTTCCAGCGAGACGCTGAGCGGACCAAACAGGGTCTGTCCCGTCGCAAACTGACAGGTGACCTGATGTAAAACAAAAGCGGGGATGTGGGCGCAATGAGCCATAAGCACTCCTGAATGAAATCAATACTCCCCTACCCGCAATATCTGCGAGGTAAGGCGTGAAATTCATCAGTCGTGTTTGTTCATTTGTGGGGCGCGCTCCAGTGAGACGAGGGATTCGTCGGGGCATAGGATAGCCACACTCCGCTATGAATTTCAAGCCCGTTTAATTCAACGACCGTGTAAAAATAAAAAGGCCTCCTGATATCAGGAGGCAAAGGATTTATTTGGTGAACAATGAAAGGGTGCATTGAGAATGCCTGACACCGCAAGCATGGTGGGGATAGATCCCCACCAGATGCTCTTACTGTTTAATATCACAGGCTAAGAATGCCACCAGCTCAATATTTCCCTGCCTGATCTGTAATTCACATAGCGAATCACGAACCATCCAGGTCAATAATAAAATAGTGAAGCAAATCACTACTAAGCCAAACAACAGATACTTTTGCGGCATTCCTCGCCTCCCGTGTTGATTTTCAACAAGTAAGAGGCTACTCTTATGGTGTTCATGCATAGGGGAGCCTCACTTTGATTACTATCAGGTGGGGCTTTTCTCTGTCTGCCTCCCGCTGAATACCTGAGACACACAGTCTCAAGCACCCGCCGCCATTCTAGCGTAAATACCTCGCGGAATTATGTTTATATATTCCTAAACATTTCTTATCGATGAATGAAAATAATGAAGATATCAATGACAGAATTATTAGCGGTTCACCTATTTATATTTCACGTATAAAAAAACCTGCCCTGAGGCAGGTCTTTTATTATTTCCGATACGCTTACTGCAGCAGAGAAATATCCGCTACCTGCAGGAACAGCTCGCGCAGTTTGGACAGCAGCGTCAGACGGTTGATGCGAACATCTTTGTCTTCAGCGTTAACCATCACGTTCTCGAAGAATTCATCCACCGGCTCGCGCAGCGCAGCCAGCTCAATCAGCGCATCCTGATAACGGCCTGCGGCGAAATACGGCTGCAGTTTGTCGCGCAGCACCACCAGATTGCCCGCCAGCTTAATTTCCGCCGCTTCTTTCAGCACCGAAGCGTGAACGATGTCGTTCAGCGTTTCGTCGGATTTCGCCAGGATGTTGGAGACACGCTTGTTCGCCGCCGCCAGCGCGGAGGACTCTTCCAGAGTACGGAAGTGCGATACCGCCTTCATACGCGCATCGAAATCCGCCGGGCGGGTTGGACGACGCGCCAGTACCGCCTGGATAGTGTCGACACCGTAGCCTTCGTCCTGATACCAGGCGCGGAAGCGGCCCAGCATAAAGTCGATCACGTCATCAACCACGTTGGCATTGGTCAGCTTCTCACCGTACAGACGCACCGCTTCTTCAGTCAGCGTTTGCAGATCGAGATTCAGGTTCTTCTCGACGATAATACGCAGGACGCCCAGCGCGGCGCGGCGCAGCGCAAACGGGTCTTTATCGCCTTTCGGGTGCTGGCCGATACCGAAGATACCCGCCAGGGTGTCCATCTTATCGGCAATCGCCACCGCGCAGGCCACCGGGTTAGACGGCAGCGCGTCGCCGGCAAAGCGCGGCTGATACTGTTCGTTCAGCGCCACGGCCACATCTTCCGCTTCGCCATCATGGCGCGCGTAGTGCATCCCCATCACGCCCTGGGTGTCGGTGAACTCGAAGACCATGTTGGTCATCAGGTCGCACTTGGACAGCAGGCCCGCGCGGGTCGCGTGGTTCACGTCAGCGCCAATCTGCTCGGCAATCCAGCCCGCCAGCGCCTGAATGCGATCGGTCTTGTCGCGCAACGTCCCCAGCTGCTGCTGGAACAGCACGGTTTCCAGACGCGGCAGGTTGTCTTCCAGACGTTTTTTACGGTCGGTGTTGAAGAAGAACTCGGCATCGGCCAGACGCGGACGGACTACCTTCTCGTTACCGGAGATGATCTGCTGCGGATCTTTCGACTCGATGTTAGCGACGAAGATAAAGTTCGGCAGCAGCTTACCGGCGTTGTCGTAGACAGGGAAGTACTTCTGGTCGCCCTTCATGGTGTAAACCAGCGCTTCAGACGGCACCGCGAGGAATTTTTCTTCGAACTTCGCCGTCAGTACCACCGGCCATTCCACCAGCGAGGTGACTTCTTCCAACAGGCTTTCGCTCAGATCGGCTTTACCGCCAATCTTACGCGCCGCCTCTTGCGCATCGGCTTTGATTTTGGCTTTACGCTGTTCGTAATCGGCGATGACTTTACCGCGCTCCAGCAGGATCTGCGGATACTGGTCGGCATGGTCGATGGTGAATTCCGGCTCGCCCATAAAGCGATGGCCGCGGATCACGCGATCGGACGGAATACCGAGGATAGTAGCCGGGATCACTTTGTCACCCAGCAGCAGCGTGACGGTGTGAACCGGGCGCACGAAGTGGACGTCAGACGCGCCCCAGCGCATCAGTTTCGGGATCGGCAGCTTCGCCAGCGAGCTGGCAATCATGTTCGGCAGCAGGGCTTCAGTGCTTTCGCCCTTCACATGGGCGCGATACAGCAGCCACTCGCCTTTGTCCGTGGTCAGACGTTCGGCCTGATCGACGGTGATACCGCAGCCGCGCGCCCAGCCTTCGGCCGCTTTGCTTGGCTTGCCTTCGGCATCGAACGCCTGGGCAACGGCCGGGCCGCGTTTTTCCACTTCGCGATCGGCCTGCGCCGCCGCCAGGTTGGCTACCTTCAGCGCCAGACGTCGCGGAGCGGCAAACCATTCCACTTTACCGTGCGCGAGGCCGGCGTTATCCAGCTCTGCGGTCACGTTCGCAGCAAAAGATTCCGCCAGGCTGCGCAGCGCTTTTGGTGGCAGCTCTTCAGTGCCGATTTCCACCAGAAAAGTATTCTCAGACATGGCCGCCTCTTATTTATTCTTGTTGCACATCGGGAAGCCGAGCGCTTCACGGGAAGCGTAGTACGCTTCCGCCACTGCTTTCGTCAGGGTGCGAATGCGCAGGATATAGCGCTGACGCTCGGTGACGGAGATGGCTTTACGCGCATCCAGCAGGTTGAAGCTGTGAGCCGCTTTCAGAATACGCTCGTAGGCCGGCAGCGGCAGCGGGGTCTCCAGCGCCAGCAGCTGCTGGGCCTCTTTCTCATACTGCTCGAAGCAGGAGAAGAGGAAATCGACGTCGGCGTATTCGAAGTTATAGGTGGACTGCTCCACTTCGTTCTGGTGGAACACGTCGCCGTAAGTGGTTTTCCCCAGCGGGCCGTCGCTCCAGACCAGGTCGTAGACGCTGTCGACGCCCTGGATGTACATCGCCAGACGTTCCAGACCGTAGGTGATCTCGCCGGTCACCGGCTTACACTCCAGGCCGCCCACCTGCTGGAAGTAGGTGAACTGCGTCACTTCCATGCCGTTGAGCCACACTTCCCAACCAAGACCCCAGGCTCCCAGCGTCGGGTTTTCCCAGTTGTCTTCGACGAAGCGAATGTCGTGAATGGTCGGGTCCATACCCAGCTCTTTCAGCGACCCGAGGTACAGCTCCTGGATGTTGTCCGGAGAAGGCTTAATCACCACCTGGAACTGATAGTAATGCTGTAAACGGTTCGGGTTTTCGCCATAGCGGCCATCGGTTGGACGACGGGAAGGCTGTACGTAGGCGGTCGCCATCGGCTCCGGCCCTAACGCGCGCAGGCAGGTCATCGGGTGAGAGGTGCCGGCGCCGACTTCCATGTCCAGTGGTTGAACAATGGTGCAGCCCTGACGAGCCCAGTAATCCTGTAAGGTCAGGATCAGGCCCTGGAAGGTCCTGGTATCAAACTTTTGCATATGATTTCGTGCTGGATACGTGTGGATTTAAAGGAAGGAGTCAGTATACCCGCTGGCTGCGAGATATACAGTACGAAACGGCGTAGTTTCAGGAAAACGGACGAAATTTACGCCAGGTGGGGTCGATTCAGCGCATCGAAAGATGCATAAACTGGCCGTCCGGGTCAAAGGAACAGATGAAACGTTCATTCTTGCCGGTACGGCCCGACAGCTCATAGCTTGCCTGGAATTGTTCAAAATGGTTCACGTCAACTAACTGCGTTTGCGTGTTATAGCGGATAGCGGCCTGGTCCTTGCAAAGCTGCGCCATATTGAGCGTGGTTTGCGGGGTAATACGCGCGCGCTGCGCTTTTTGCGCCGGCGGGGAAACAGTCTCGCTGCAGCCCGCAAGGAGCAGCACCAGCATTATGGAAACGACACCTTTCACCACGTTCTCCTCCACCGCCTTGTTAGCAAGTTGTTATCGTAAATATTCAGTATTACAGGTATTTTGCGAATATCATGAAACATCGACAAGCCTGTGACCAAAAACTCAGACTAATCTCGTGCGACACCGGGGCATAAGGCGGGTCAGACCTTATTTCGCCAGTAGACTTTGAGGGACGGATGCAAGAAAAGATTCACTGGATCACCAACCTGCGCGGCATTGCCTGCATGATGGTGGTGATGATCCACAGTACCAGCTGGTATATCACTCATCCGCATGCGATTACGCTGCTGCAATGGGATATCGCCAATCGGCTCAATTCCGCCTCCCGCGTCAGCGTGCCGCTGTTTTTTATGATCTCGGGCTACCTCTTTTTTGGGGAACGCAGCGCCCAGCCGCGCCACTTCTGGCGGATTGGCCTGTGCATTGCGTTCTATAGCGCGCTTTCTCTGCTGTATATCGCGCTGTTTACCCATATCAACGTCGAGCTGTCGTTAAAGAATGTGCTGCAGAAGCCTGTCTTCTACCACCTGTGGTTTTTCTTTGCTATCACCGTTATCTATCTGCTCTCGCCGCTTATTCAGGTTAAGTCCGTCAGCGGCAAAATGCTGCTGACGCTGATGGCGATCCTCGGCATTCTGGCCAACCCCAATATGGTCGGCGTCAAAGCCGCCGGGATTGAGTGGTTGCCGGTCAACCTCTATATCAATGGCGACACCTTTTATTACGTGCTCTACGGCGTGCTGGGCAGGGCCATTGGCACCCTGAACACGGATAAAAAATGGCTGACCCCGCTCTGCGCCGCGCTGTTCCTCGCCGCCGTGTGGGTCATCTCCCGCGGCACGCTGCATGAGCTACGCTGGCGCGGGGACTTCGGCGACACCTGGTATCTCTACTGCGGACCGGCGGTGTTCGTTTGCGCGGTCACCCTGCTGACGCTCGCCAAAAACTGGCTTAACGCGCGTCCCCTGCCCGGTATCGAATGTATTGCGCGTCATTCTCTGGGGATTTACGGCTTCCATGCCCTGATTGTGCATGCGCTGCGCGCCAGCCATCTGGAACTGAGCCGCTGGCCGCTGCTGGATATTGTGTGGATTTTCAGCGTCGCCCTGCTCGGCAGTCTGCTGCTGTCCGGCCTGGTGCAGCGGGTTGATCGCCGCCGGCTGGTCAGCTAACGGCCCGGCGCACCGGACAACCGGGCGCCTATTCCGTTTTTTGCACCGCGCGGGCGACGCGGGCCCGTTCGGGGGTCGCAGATGCGCCGTATAAGCAGACAAACCACGCCGCGATATAGACGGCTTTTTCATACCAGTCTGTCGGCACATGCCAGGCGCCTACCAGTAGCAGGCCCGCCGACAGCAGCAACACCAGCCGGCATAACGCGATAAATCCGTCGTCCTGCCCCTGCCACCGTCTGGCGCGCTGATGGGCGAGGACGGCAAACATCCCCATCACCAGTACGCCAAGAAAATAACCTTTACCGCTAAACAGCGGGCAGGTCCGCCAGATACCCAGCAGATAAACCAGCGACCCTGCTGCCATCATCCCTCTGGCAATACTGCGTTTTATATTCATCGCTCCTCCCTGTCGACACGCGCTGATTATGACCGAACCGCCCGGCGATGGCGCAGGCCAGGTGCAGCAAAGCTGACATTTCGGAATTAATAAATACGTGTTTTGGATGAATGCAGCTTGGGCATTCAGGGGAGTAATCCGCCCGGCGCTGCCGGACGGACTGAGGCTATGACATCAGCGGTTTCAGCTGCTGATAAATCTGGCGGAAGGTTTCCCGCTGCGGCGCATAGTGGGCCACTCGGCGATCGTCCGGGCGATGCGCTTGCTCAAGCGGCAGCGGCGTCAACAGCCCGGCGCGGTCGGTTTCGCCGTGCACCGCCAGCTGCGCCAGCCTGGCCGCCCCCAGCGCCGGGCCGACGTCGCCCCCGGTACGGTAATCGAGCTGCTGGCCGCTGATATCCGCCAGCATTTGTCGCCAGTAAGCGCTACGCGCCCCGCCGCCGATAAGGGTGATGCTCTGCGGCTTGATGCCGCAGGCGTGTACCACGTCCATACCGTCCGCCAGCGCATAGCCCACCCCCTCCAGCACCGCCCGCGCCAGCTCTGCCGGCCCATGCTGATGCGTCAGGCCGAAGAAGACGCCCTTGGCCTGCGGGTTGTTGTGCGGCGTGCGTTCGCCCGACAGATAGGGCAGGAACCACACCGGACCGGCGCTCTCGTCGGCTGACTGTGCCGCCGCAATCAGCGCCGGCACGCTGGCGAGACCGGTTAATTTCGCCGCCCAGTCCAGACAGGAGGCCGCGCTGAGCATCACCGACATCAAATGCCAGCGGCCCGGCAGCGCATGGCAAAAGCTATGCACCGCGCTTTCAGGCTTGCTGAGGAATCCTTCGCTGACCGCGAAATACACACCTGAAGTGCCCAGCGACAGCATCGCCTGACCGGCATCGGCCATGCCAACCCCGACTGCGCCGGCGGCGTTGTCGCCGCCCCCCCCCACCACCAGCGCCTGTGGCATATTCCACGCCTGCGCCACCTCCGGGCGCAGCTGCCCGGTGACGTCGCTGCCTTCAAACAACGCCGGCATCGCGTCCCGGCTGAGATCGCAGGCGGCGAGCATCTCATCGCTCCAGTCGCGTCGGGCGACGTCCATCCACAGGGTACCGGCGGCGTCAGACATATCGCTGGCAAGCTCGCCGGTTATCCGCAGACGCAGATAATCCTTCGGCAGCAGCACTTTATCGACCTGGCTGAACACCGCCGCCTCGTGGCGCTGCACCCACAAGAGCTTCGGCGCCGTAAAGCCCGGCATCATCAGGTTGCCGGTGATCTGCCGGGAAGCGCTGACTTTTTCCTCCAGCAGCTGGCACTCTTCGCCGCAGCGGCCGTCATTCCATAAAATGGCAGGACGCAGCACCTGTAACGATTTATCCAGCAGGGTGGCGCCGTGCATCTGCCCGGCGATCCCCAGCGCCTTCACGTCGCGCAGACTATGCTGCGCGCCCAAGGCTTTCATCGCCGTGTCCGTCGCCTGCCACCACTGCTCGGGATCTTGTTCCGACCACAGCGGATGCGGACGCGAGACGGTAAGCTTTTCGGTATGCGATGCCACCACATCACCCTGCTCATTGAGCAGAATGGCTTTGACGCCCGATGTCCCCAGATCGATGCCGATATACATACTCCCTCTCCTTAAACGCGCGCCACGGCTGAGCGTGGCGCGAACAGAGCATCCTGGTGGCGACCCCGGTCACGCCGGGCGCCGCCGCATGATTACTTGTCAAACAGATAATGGTTGACCAGGTTTTCCAGTTGTTCCTGCTGGCCGCTGCGATGCTGCGGCGCCAGCTGATGCTGAACGGCATACTGGGCAATGTCGCTGAGGGTCATCTGCCCGTTCAGGATCTGCTGCCCCAGCTCGCCGTTCCAGCCGGCGTAGCGTTTGGCCACGCGTTTATCCAGTTCACCGTCCTCGATCATCCGCGCCGCGACCTTCAGCGACAGCGCCATGGTATCCATCGCGCCGATATGGCCATAGAACAGATCGTATTTGTCGGTGCTCTGACGACGCACTTTCGCATCAAAATTGAGGCCGCCGGTGGTGAAGCCGCCCGCTTTGAGAATTTCATACATCACCAGCGCGTTCTCTTCGACGCTGTTCGGGAACTGGTCGGTATCCCAGCCCAGCTGCGGATCGCCGCGGTTGGCGTCGACGGAACCGAACAGCCCCAGCGCGATGGCCGTCGCGATCTCATGATGGAACGAGTGGCCGGCGAGGGTCGCATGGTTGGCTTCAATGTTCAGTTTAATCTCTTTTTCCAGACCAAACTGCTTGAGGAAGCCGTAAACGGTAGAGGCATCATAATCATACTGATGCTTGGTAGGCTCCTGCGGTTTGGGCTCGATCAGCAGCGTGCCTTTAAAGCCGATTTTGTGCTTATGCTCCACCACCAGCTGCATAAAGCGGCCAATCTGTTCACGCTCCTGGCGCAGGTCGGTATTCAGCAGGGTTTCATAGCCCTCGCGACCGCCCCACAGAACATAGTTTTCGCCGCCCAGCTGATGGGTGGCATTCATGGCGGTGACCACCTGGGTGGCCGCCCAGCTGAACACTTCCGGGTCCGGGTTGGTGGCCGCGCCAGCGCCGTAGCGCGGGTTGGTGAAGCAGTTTGCGGTCCCCCACAGAAGCTTGACGCCGCTCTGCTGCTGCTTCTCCGCCAGTACCTCGACCATCCGGGCGAAGTTATTGCTGTACTCCTTGAGCGAACTCCCTTCCGGCGAGACGTCAACGTCGTGGAAGCAGTAGTAAGGCACGTTGAGTTTATGGAAAAATTCGAACGCCACATCGGCTTTGCGTTTGGCCATCTCCAGGGCGTCGCCAGGCTGCTGCCATGGGCGATCGAAGGAGCCCACGCCAAACATATCGGCGCCATTCCAGCAGAAAGTGTGCCAGTAACAGGCCGCAAAACGCAGATGATCTTCCATCCGTTTGCCCAGCACCAGTTCATCCGGGTTGTAATGACGGAAAGCCAGCGGGTTAGTGGATTTCGGGCCTTCGTAACGAACGCGATCGAGTTGATCGAAATAGGTCTGCATAGAGAACTCCATATTCAGAGATGCGGCGAATAACCAATCAGGTACCCTAAATAATTCGAGTTGCAGGAAGGCGGCAGGAGCGCGAGTCCCCGATAACCAGGGGGCGAAGCAACGAATGTCACCAACACACCTACAACTTGAAGTATGACGGGTTTAAGCCAATATAGAATTTCGCTTTCATTTTCCTCAATTACGTTATTTCACACCGCCATTGAGAGAATCCACAAACGTGCGCTAGCTCGCAAAAAATAATATCTGCTCGTTCTTCTGCCGTCCTGTCAGAGAAGTCCAGTGCAATAATAAGAGTGTGCATGAATAAAATACGATCGCCGTCATAATTTACGCATTAAACGAAATTTCATAACCGCAAAATAAAAACCGGTAATTGCCAGCCCTGCTTTCCGCGTTAAGAATCTGTAACGTATCCGCAACCTCATGTATCAAACATTATTTTCCGTTCGTCTTACCTACCCTTACAAAAAAGGTATCGTTATTATGAAGATAAAGAACCTTTGCCTTACGCTTTGCGCCAGCTCCCTCCTGCTCGCCAGCATGGCGGGGATGGCGAAAGAAGTGAAGATTGGCATGGCCATCGACGATCTGCGTCTGGAGCGCTGGCAGAAAGACCGCGATATTTTCGTCAATAAAGCGGAATCCTTAGGCGCCAAAGTTTTTGTTCAGTCCGCCAATGGCAATGAAGAAACGCAAATGTCGCAAATTGAAAACATGATCAACCGCGGCGTCGATGTCTTAGTCATTATTCCTTATAACGGTCAGGTGCTCAGCAACGTTATTAAAGAGGCCAAACAGGAAGGTATTAAAGTCCTGGCCTATGATCGCATGATTAATAATGCTGATATTGATTTTTATATTTCTTTCGACAATGAAAAAGTCGGCGAAATGCAGGCGCAAAGCCTGGTCGACAAAGTGCCGCAGGGTAATTATTTCCTGATGGGCGGTTCGCCGGTGGATAATAATGCCAAACTGTTCCGCGCCGGGCAGATGAAGGTCCTCAAGCCGTATGTCGATGAGGGCAAAATTAAGATTGTCGGCGATCAGTGGGTTGACGGCTGGCTGCCGGAAAACGCGCTGAAAATAATGGAAAACGCGTTGACGGCGAATAATAACAAAATCGACGCCGTGGTTGCCTCCAATGACGCCACCGCCGGCGGCGCCATCCAGGCCTTAACCGCCCAGGGGCTGGCCGGCAAAGTGGCGATCTCCGGTCAGGATGCTGACCTGGCGGGCGTGAAGCGCATTATTTCCGGTACCCAGACGATGACCGTCTATAAACCGATTACCACCCTGGCCACCAACGCCGCCGAAATCGCCGTTGAGCTGGGCAACGATAAGCAGCCGAAGTCTGACACTACGCTGAATAACGGTTTAAAAGATGTCCCTTCGCGCCTGTTAACGCCAATTGAAGTGAATAAAGAGAATATCGACGCCACGGTGATTAAAGACGGTTTCCATAAAAAGAGTGAACTGTAATGGCTGACGCCCCGCTGCGGGGCGTCATTTTCATCCCGCCGGATATCACTTTTCGGAGTCTTTATGGCCTGGCTACTCGAAATGAAGAACATCACCAAAACCTTCGGCGCCGTTAAGGCCGTGGATAATGTCAGCCTGCGCCTGAACGCTGGCGAGGTGGTCTCGTTATGCGGTGAAAATGGTTCGGGAAAATCGACGCTGATGAAAGTGCTGTGCGGTATCTATCCGCACGGAAGCTATGAGGGGGAGATTATTTTTGCCGGCGAAACGCTGCAGGCAAACCATATTCGCGATACCGAACGCAAAGGCATCGCCATTATTCATCAGGAGCTGGCGCTGGTGAAACATCTCACCGTGCTGGAGAACATTTTCCTCGGCGCCGAGATCTCCCGCCACGGTCTGCTGGATTATGAAACCATGACGCTGCGCTGCCAGAAGCTGCTGGCGCAGGTCAATCTGCCCATTTCGCCCGACACCCGCGTCGGCGACCTCGGCCTCGGTCAGCAGCAGCTGGTGGAGATCGCCAAGGCGCTGAATAAACAGGTTCGCCTGCTGATCCTCGACGAACCGACCGCCTCCTTAACCGAACAAGAGACCGCGACGCTGCTGGCGATCGTTCGCGATCTGCAAAACCACGATATCGCCTGCATCTATATTTCGCACAAGCTCAATGAGGTCAAAGCGATCTCCGATACAATCTGCGTGATCCGCGACGGCCAGCATATCGGCACCCGCGACGCCAGCGGCATGAGCGAAGACGACATCATCACCATGATGGTTGGCCGGGAGCTCACCGCGCTCTATCCCAGCGAACCGCACGCCCACGGCGAGGAGATCCTGCGGGTCGAACACTTGACCGCCTGGCACCCGGTAAACCGTCATATTAAACGGGTCAACGACGTCTCGTTTTCCCTGCGTCGCGGGGAAATCCTCGGCATCGCCGGGCTGGTCGGCGCCGGACGGACCGAGGCGGTGCAGTGCCTGTTCGGCGTCTGGCCGGGGCGCTGGCAGGGGGAGATTTTCATTGATGGCCAGCCGGTTAGCATCACTAACTGTCAGCAGGCCATTGGCCACGGCATCGCCATGGTGCCGGAAGACCGCAAAAAAGACGGTATCGTGCCGGTAATGGCGGTAGGTAAGAACATTACCCTGGCAGCGCTCAGCCAGTTCACCGGCGCGATGAGCAGCCTGGACGACGCCGCCGAGCAGCACTGTATTGAGCAGTCCATTCAGCGATTGAAAATTAAAACCTCCTCGCCGGAGCTGGCGATTGGCCGCCTGAGCGGTGGCAACCAGCAAAAGGCGATTCTGGCCCGCTGTCTGCTGCTTAATCCGCGCATTCTGATCCTCGACGAACCCACCCGCGGCATCGATATCGGGGCGAAGTATGAAATTTATAAACTGATTAACCAGCTGGTGCAGCAGGGCATCGCGGTCATTGTCATTTCATCCGAACTGCCCGAGGTGCTTGGTCTTAGCGATCGGGTGCTGGTCATGCACGAAGGCAGGCTAAAAGCCAATTTGGTTAATCAACATCTGACCCAGGAACAGGTGATGGAAGCCGCGCTGAGGAGCGAACGCCATGTCGAAGAACACGTCGTCTGAAATCAAACTTACTCCAACCGCCCCCACCGCCCTGCCGGCGCTGAAGGGGCTTAACCTCCAGGTCTTCGTGATGATCGCCGCGATCGTCGTCATTATGCTGTTTTTCACCTGGGTTACCGATGGCGCCTACCTGAGCGCGCGCAATATCTCCAACCTGCTGCGCCAGACGGCCATCACCGGCATCCTCGCCGTCGGCATGGTGTTTGTGATTATTTCGGCAGAAATCGACCTGTCCGTCGGCTCGATGATGGGGCTTCTCGGCGGCGCGGCGGCGATCTTTGACGTCTGGCTCGGCTGGCCGCTGCCGCTCACCATTCTGGTGACGCTGGTGATGGGCCTGCTGCTCGGCGCGTGGAACGGATGGTGGGTGGCCTATCGCAAGGTTCCCTCGTTTATCGTCACCCTCGCCGGGATGCTGGCGTTTCGCGGCATTCTGATCGGCATCACCAACGGGACCACCGTCTCGCCCACCAGCCCGGCGATGGCGCAGATCGGCCAAAGTTACCTGCCAGATGGCATTGGCTTTGGCATCGGCGTTGTCGGCATGGCAGTGTTCATTATCTGGCAGTGGCGCGGACGGATGCGCCGGCAGGCGTTAGGTCTCGCGACCGCGTCCTCCACCGCCGCCGTTGGCCGCCAGGCCATTACCGCGGTGATTGTGCTGGGCGCAATCTGGCTGCTCAATGACTATCGCGGTGTGCCGACGCCGGTACTGATCCTCGCCGCCCTGCTGCTGGCAGGGCTGTTCATGGCCACTCGTACCGCCTTTGGCCGCCGCATCTACGCCATCGGCGGCAACCTGGAGGCGGCACGCCTGTCCGGGATTAACGTCGAGCGTACCAAGCTGGCGGTGTTTGCCATTAACGGCCTGATGGTCGCCATTGCCGGTCTGATCCTCAGCTCACGCCTCGGCGCGGGGTCGCCCTCGGCGGGCAACATCGCCGAACTGGATGCCATCGCCGCCTGCGTTATCGGCGGCACCAGCCTGGCGGGCGGGATCGGTAGCGTCGCCGGGGCGGTAATGGGGGCGTTTATTATGTCGGCCCTGGATAACGGCATGAGCATGATGGACGTCGCCACCTTCTGGCAATATATCGTCAAAGGCGCCATTTTGCTGCTGGCGGTGTGGATGGACTCCGCCACCAAGCGGCGCGCGTAAGGAAGCGCTCTCTGAAGAATGTCTGAATTCTTTGCGCTACCGCCAAACTTCGCCATAAGGCGCTTGAAATATCTCGGGCATTAGCCGGTAGTGTATACCCAACAGCATTCGGGTTGCAGACGGCGCATCCCGGCCGCGTATCGCGTACGTGGCCGGGGTGAATGAGAAAGCCAGGCCATCGGCAACATCATGAATGAAGGGGTATGACCGGGGTTAGAGCAGGAACATCATCTATGTTTGAAAAGCGTCACCGTATTACGCTGTTATTCAACGCCAACAAAGCTTATGACCGCCAGGTGGTTGAGGGTGTCGGCGAGTATCTGCAGGCCTCCCAGCTGGAGTGGGATATCTTTATTGAAGAGGATTTTCGGGCACGAATCGAAAACATCAAAGAGTGGTTAGGCGATGGCGTTATCGCCGACTATGACGATCCCGAAATCGAAAAGCTACTGGCCGATGTCAACGTCCCCATCGTCGGCGTCGGCGGCTCTTATCATCAGCCAGAGCAGTACCCGCCGGTCCACTATATCGCCACGGACAACGCCGCGCTGGTGGAAAGCGCCTTTCTTCATCTGAAGGAAAAAGGGGTACACCGCTTCGCGTTTTACGGACTCCCCAACTCCAGCGGTAAACGCTGGGCAGTAGAGCGCGAGTATGCCTTCTGCCAGTTGGTGGCGAAGGAGAAGTATCGCGGCGTGGTCTACCAGGGGCTGGAGACGGCGCCGGAAAACTGGCAGCACGCGCAAAACCGGCTCGCCGACTGGCTGCAAACGCTGCCGCCGCAAACCGGCATCATCGCCGTCACCGACGCCCGCGCCCGCCACGTCCTGCAGGCCTGCGAGCTGCTGCATATCCCGGTGCCAGAGAAACTGTGCGTTATTGGCATCGATAACGAAGAGCTGACCCGCTATCTCTCTCGCGTCGCCCTCTCCTCCGTCGCCCAGGGCACCCGCCAGATGGGTTATCAGGCGGCAAAATTACTCCACCGGCTGCTGAATAACGAGGCGCTCCCGCTGCAGCGCCAGCTGATCCCGCCGATGCGCGTCGTTGAGCGACGCTCCACCGACTACCGGTCTTTAAACGATCCCTCCGTGATTCAGGCGATGCATTACATTCGCAACAACGCCTGCAAAGGCATCAAGGTGGAGCAGGTGCTCGACGCCGTCGGCATTTCACGCTCCAACCTGGAGAAACGCTTTAAAGAGGAAGTGGGGGAGACCATCCACACGGTGATCCACAGCGAGAAACTGGAAAAGGCGCGCAGCCTGCTGGTGTCCACCAGCCTGTCGATCAATGAGATTTCGCAGATGTGCGGCTACCCGTCGCTGCAATATTTCTATTCGGTGTTTAAGAAGGAGTACGACGTGACGCCGAAAGAGTACCGTGACCGGCACAGTGAAGTCATGATGTAGAGAGCAAAGAAAAATGCCCGGGCTTGCGCGCCGGGCATTAATAATGACGTAGATAAGCGCATTACATGTGCGCGGCAATTAACCGCTGGTTATCCTGATACATCGCGAAGAGATAGTTGTTGTAGCTCGACCCTTTGGTCGAATACCCCTTCAGCTTATGAATCATGGTGCTGGCCGTTACTTCCTGATCCGCCTTACGCAGCTGCAGGCGCGATTTGCGGAAAGAGGAATAGGCCGGGTGGGTGTTCAGGTTGGTGACGTAAGCCTGCACCGACTGCTCCACCGACTCAAACTGCGAGTAGCCTTTCATCGCGCCGCGGCAGCGACCAGCCCCGCACTTCATGCCGAACAGATTGTTGTTCTCACGCGCCAGCTTAGAGGTACCCCAGCCACTTTCCGCCGCCGCCATGGTCGCAACCATGCTGTTCGGAATAATGTCGACACGCTCAAGCAGCGCGTTCCATGGCACATGACGCGTATTGCCTGACCACTTCACCTTGTAACGCGTCGCGATATCTTTAAGGCGCGCCTTTTCGCTCGGCGACCAGCGAGCATCGTACTGCTTGGAAACAAGCCAGTTACGATCCGCAGTAATCGCCTGATTCTGCTTGGTAATATAAGGCATGACCGTCCGGAGAAACGCTTTTTTCCTTGGTGTTCCGGAAGGGTATTTTCGCAAGTCAGGAAGTGAACTGCTCTTTACACTATTGCGAGAATACTCTTGTTTACTGCTTACCTTAGTACTACTGATTTTCTTAACCGTTGGGGCTTTATGACTCTTTGTTGCTGTGTGCGTTGTTGCCAACACACTACCTGAAAAGACGCAGGTTAGTAACATAAGTATGGCGGCCCCATATCGTCGTATGGGATTCGATATCATCAGGTCTCCTGGTCGGATATATGCATTCCAACACCTTGTTTTTCACAAAAAAACGATAGCTGAATCGCTAATAGTATCAAAAATACGCACTGAGGGCATCAACAGAAATAGTCCAATTCCGAATTGCTGTCATCTGAAATCGGTTTCTGCGCCGCATCGCCAGCGCGAAAATGCTAGCTTCGTCTCATTTTTAGCCTATTTTTTGAGCGGTGTCACTCACCCCTTTTCATCCTCCTGGCAAAACGTCCGCCGGGAGGAGTTCACCCTTGCGGCAACAAGGCACACTAGATAAAAACCGCTCAAGGATCCCGCAATGAAACTCGCTGCGCTTGCCACGTTATTCGTGCCTGGGATGGCCTTTGCCGCCTGGACCACCGCCGACTTCCCTGCTTTCACCGAAGAAGGGACGGGCCGCTTCATCAGCCAGAAAGTGGTTGAGAAGGGTACACGTCCCCTGCAGCTAAATT
This sequence comes from Klebsiella sp. 54, assembly GCF_018223875.1. Taxonomy (NCBI): domain Bacteria; kingdom Pseudomonadati; phylum Pseudomonadota; class Gammaproteobacteria; order Enterobacterales; family Enterobacteriaceae; genus Klebsiella; species Klebsiella sp. 54. Next base: position 129,357 of record NZ_JAGRRA010000001.1, on the reverse strand, counting down.
TTGACCAACAGTGCTGGCAGCCTTCCGGCGGCATTAAGCTCAACCAGATGCTCTCCATGGAACCCTGTCGCGGCACGCCGCCGCAATGGCGCATCTTCCGCCAGGGCCTGTATACCCTGGAGGTGGATACCCGCTCCGGCACGCCGACGATGATGATTTCGCTGGAGGAAAAAGAGGCCAGCGCCGCGGCGCCGCAGATCCGCCAGTGTCCGAAGTGGGATGGAAAACCTCTGACCATCGACGTTAGCAAAACCTTCGCCGAGGGCAGTAAGGTTCGCGATTTTTACAGCGGCAATGTCGCGACCGTCAGCGGCGGCAAAATCACTCTGCAGCCCGCCTTCGGCAGCAATGGCCTGCTGCTGCTTGAGCGCGCCGAGACGGCCGCGCCGGCGCCGTTCGACTGGCACAACGCCACCGTCTACTTCGTCCTGACCGACCGCTTCGTGAACGGTAACCCGGCCAACGACAATAGCTATGGCCGACATAAAGACGGCATGCAGGAGATAGGTACCTTCCACGGCGGCGACCTGCAGGGATTAACCAGCAAGCTGGATTATCTGCAGCAGATGGGGGTCAATGCCCTGTGGATCAGCTCCCCGCTCGAGCAGATCCACGGCTGGGTAGGCGGCGGGACGAAAGGCGATTTCCCGCACTACGCCTACCACGGCTATTACACTCAGGACTGGTCGAAACTGGACGCCAACATGGGGACCGAAGCGGATCTCCGCCGGCTGGTGGATGAAGCGCATAAGCGCGGAATACGTATTCTGTTCGACGTGGTGATGAACCATACCGGTTACGCCACCCTGGCCGACATGCAGGAGTTCCAGTTCGGCTCCCTGTATCTGCAAGGGGATGAGCTGAAAAAAACCCTCGGCGAGCGCTGGACGGACTGGAAGCCCGGCGCGGGCCAGACCTGGCACAGCTTTAACGACTATATCAACTTCAGCGACAAGGCCGGTTGGGAGAAGTGGTGGGGTAAGAAGTGGATCCGCACCGATATCGGCGATTACGACAACCCGGGCTATGACGACCTCACCATGTCGCTGGCCTTCCTGCCGGACCTGAAAACCGAATCGAAGGAGGCGTCGGGCCTGCCGAACTTCTATAGCCATAAACCGGACACTGCGGCGAAGGCGATCCCGGGCTATACGCCGCGCGACTACCTGACGCACTGGCTGAGCCAGTGGGTGCGCGACTACGGCATCGACGGCTTCCGCGTCGATACCGCTAAACATGTGGAGATGGATGCCTGGCAGCAGTTAAAAACCCAGGCCACCGCCGCGCTGGCGGAGTGGAAAAAAGCCAATCCGGATAAAGCGCTGGATGCGGCGCCGTTCTGGATGACCGGGGAAGCCTGGGGACACGGGGTGATGGAGAGCGATTACTATCGCCACGGTTTTGATGCGATGATCAATTTCGACTATCAGGACCAGGCGGCGAAAGCGGCGACCTGCATGGCCAACATTGACCTCACCTGGCAGCAAATGGCGGACAAGCTGCAGAGCTTTAACGTGCTGAGCTACCTCTCCTCACACGATACGCGCCTGTTCCGCGAAGGCGGCACCACGGCGGCAGAGCTGCTGCTGCTGGCCCCTGGCGCCGTGCAGATTTTCTATGGTGACGAGTCGTCGCGCCCGTTCGGCCCCACCGGCTCGGATCCGCTGCAGGGCACCCGTTCAGAGATGAACTGGCAGGATGTCAACGGTAAAGCGGCCCGCAGCGTTACCCACTGGCAGAAGATCGGCCAGTTCCGCGCGCGCCATCCGGCGATCGGCATGGGCAAACAGACAACGCTGTCGATGCAGCGGGGTTACGGATTCGTGCGCGAGAGCGGTGAAGACAAAGTGATGGTCATCTGGGCCGGACAACAGCAGTAATACAGGAGTGGCTCCCTGCCCGGCGGGGAGCCATTCAGAACAATACGCTGATAAAATATCGATTCACAGGATAAAAACAAAAATACCCCTCTTCCCTTCGATTTGCACCACGCTGGCGCTGGCGTTATGGTTAGCCACTTTCCAGAACCACCGACAGACGATTCGCGATGACATTTTCCCTTTTCGGCGACAAATTCACCCGTCATTCAGGCATTACCCGCCTGATGGAAGACCTTAATGACGGTCTGCGCACGCCGGGCGCTATTATGCTGGGCGGCGGCAACCCCGCTCAGATCCCGGAGATGAATGACTACTTCCAGCAGTTGCTCTCCGACATGCTGGATAATGGCAAAGCCCTTGATGCGCTTTGTAATTATGATGGTCCGCAGGGCAAGAGCGAGCTGCTGAGCCTGCTGGCGAAGATGCTGCGCGACGAACTGGGCTGGGAGATCGAACCACAGAATATTGCGCTAACAAATGGCAGTCAGAGCGCATTTTTCTACTTATTTAATCTGTTCGCAGGGCGTCGGGCAGATGGCACCACCCGCAAGGTGCTGTTCCCGCTGACGCCGGAATATATCGGCTATGCCGATGCCGGCCTGGAAGAGGATCTGTTCGTTGCCACCCGGCCGAATATCGAACTGCTGCCGGAAGGCCAGTTCAAGTACCACGTTGATTTTGAGCATCTGCAGGTGACGGAGGAGACCGGGATGATCTGCGTCTCGCGTCCCACCAACCCGACCGGCAACGTCATCACTGATGAAGAGCTGATCAAACTGGATGCGCTGGCGAATCAGCACGGGGTCCCGCTGGTGATTGATAACGCCTACGGCGTGCCGTTCCCGGGCATAATCTTCAGCAACGCCCGACCGCTGTGGAATCCGAACATCGTGCTGTGTATGAGCCTGTCCAAGCTCGGCCTGCCGGGCAGCCGCTGCGGGATTATCATCGCCAACGAGAAAATCATTACCGCCATCAGCAACATGAACGGCATTATCAGCCTCGCGCCCGGCGGTATCGGGCCGGCAATGATGTGTGAAATGATTAAACGTCAGGATCTGCTGCGCCTGTCAGAGACAGTGATCAAACCCTTCTATTACCAGCGGGTGCAGGAGACCATCGCCATTATTCGCCGCTATCTGCCGGAGGAGCGCTGCCTTATTCACAAACCGGAGGGGGCGATCTTCCTCTGGCTGTGGTTTAAGGATCTGCCGATCTCCACCGAGCTGCTGTATCAGCGGCTGAAAAAGCGCGGCGTGCTGATGGTGCCGGGGGATTACTTCTTCCCAGGACTCGATAAACCGTGGCCGCATACCCACCAGTGCATGCGCATGAACTATGTGCCGGACCCGCAAAAAATCGAGGCCGGGGTGAAAATTCTCGCCGAAGAGGTTGAATTCGCCTGGCGCGAACAGGAAGCGTAATTCCTGACGCTGCTGACGGGTAACGTCCGTCGGCGGACCCGCTCACGCCAGCGCCAGCCGCTGGCGTTTTTGCGCGCATAGCGCCTCCAGCTCCGCGGGAGCCATCACCCGCAGCGCCTGCGTCGGGCAGGCGGCTACGCAGGCCGGCCCCTCGGCGCGGTGGTGGCATAAATCGCATTTCAGCGCCTGCGCCTGCTGGTTCACCACCGTGACGGTCATCGCGCCGTACGGGCAGGCCACCATGCAGCTTTTACAGCCGATGCAGCGGCGCTGATCGACCCACCAGACGTCCTCCTCCAGACGAATCGCCCCCTGCGGGCAGACGCTGGCGCAGGGCGCATCCTCACACTGCCGACAGGCCGTCGCCGTTGATATCTCGCCGCTTTTCACCACCCGGATCCGCGGCGCGAAATGGCTTGTCGACAGCATGGACACATCCTGCGCCTGCTGGTGCGCCACCGCGCAGGCCACTTCACAGGTACGACAGCCAATACACTGTTGGGCATTAGCAATAAGAAACCGGTTCATCCTCTGCTCCCTGGGGATAAAACCGCAGGGTGCCAGAATAGTCCCTGCCCGCGCTTTGATCCTGAATGGAATCAGCGCTGTTTTTAGTCACTAGCACAACTGATTTTTCATTACGCTGAATTAATGTGCTCCTTACAGTAGCGGCGCTTCCAGGCGGCAGGCGTGAGGCTGGTGTGCTTACGAAAGATCTTGCGAAAATAACCGACGTCATTAAAGCCACACTGACCCGCGACTTCGGTCAACGACAGTGAATCGCTGATCAACAGCTTTTCCGCCGCTCTGACCCGCTGACGATGGATCGCTTCGGTCAACGTCACGCGGAAAACGTGACGATACACGCGTCCTAAATAGTCCGCATTACAGTGCAGCTCTTTCGCCAGCGTCGAGGCTGAAACAGGCAAGTGGTAACGGGTATGGATGATCTGCTGCGCTTTCCAGGCCAGCGCAGCGCCGGGACTGTCGTCCGGTTTTTCGCTTGCCGCCGCAGCAATCTGCTGCAGTATCAGCAATAACAGGAGCTCCAGCGCCAGGCTGCGGTGAATGTTCTCCTGTTCACGAAGAAACTGGCGAAACAGCGAAATAATGTATTGTGGATCGCTGACGCGGGTATGTTGCGGAACGTTAAGCAGCGCTGGCGGCAGAGACCGGACACTCTCCGTCAGTACTTCAAAATGCAGCCAATAAAATTTCAGGTCGGCGGGAAATTCCCCCACCCCAACATGAGAACGTTCTGGCCACAGCAATAAACTTTCCCCTGCATTAACGTTAAATATTTCATCCTCTTCGCAAATCGTTAACGTTCCCTTTTCGACAAAAATAATTTCCCAGGATTGCAGTTTACGCGCCGGATGGCTGCCGACGCCACGGGAAATAAATAAGCCGCCATTTTGTACGCGAATCGGAAGAGACATGGATAATTCAAGCATATATATTTAATTTTCCGCTAACGAAACGATAAAACATCTCTTTCCAACTGATTATTAATCATAAATTAACGCCTTTCCGGATCGGAATCACACTTTTATGACAAAGTCGGAATCGTTCTCTTTTTATACTTTTCCCTTCCCTTGTTGCCTCGTTTATTCGGTGCAAAATAATTAATGTATTTGCAAAAGACAAAAAATGTCCGCCGGCCAGACAGCGGAATAATTCTGAACATTATCTTCGGGAGTTATTTATGACTACGGCTCCGATTACGACAAGCGACCTCACGAAGCACATGCAGGACGACAAATTATCTCTCCGTGAAAAAATAGGCTATGGTCTGGGCGACGCCGGTGGCACGGTCATCACCTGCCTGATCATGAACTTTCTCACTTTTTTCTATACTGACGTCTTTGGGCTCACCCCGGCGCTGGTCGGTACTCTGTTCCTTGCGCTGCGCGTGTTTGATGCTATTTCCGATCCGATCATGGGCGTCCTCGCCGATCGGACCCAAAGCCGATGGGGACGTTTTCGCCCCTGGCAGCTATGGATTGCGGTTCCTATTGCAGCGATCGGCGTGCTGACCTTTACCGTGCCGGATGCCGGCATGGGGGTAAAAATCGCCTGGGCCTTCGGCACTTACCTGCTGCTTTCAGTCAGCTATACCGCGATTAACGTCCCTTACTGCGCGCTCATTAATACGATGACCACTCGCCATAGCGAGGTGATCTCCTGCCAGGCATGGCGCTTTGTACTGTGCGGCGTGGCGGGATTCCTCGTCTCCGTGGGCCTGCCATGGTTGGTAAAAGCGCTCGGGCAGGGGAATACCGCTCAGGGTTATCAGTATGGTGTCGGCGTACTGTGCGCCATCGCGGCGGTGATGTTTCTGTGCTGCTTTTTCTGGGTACGTGAGCGTGTTTCCCTGGAGATGCTCGGCAGATTCACCCTGCGCGAACATATCGCCGGTCTGCGTAAAAACGATCAGCTGTTACTCATGCTGGCGATGTCATTCCTGTTGATCAACGTGTTTAACATTCGCGGTGGCGGCTACATGTACTTCATTACCTATGTACTCGGCGGCTCTACTGGCTATACATCGCTGTTTTTCACCATGGTCACCTTTTCCTCGATTCTGGGTGCCGCGATCGTCAATTGGCTGTCGCGCCACGTTGATACCGTCAAGCTCTATTACTACACCAATGTGGTACTGGCCTTACTGGCGGTCGGAATGTGGTTCCTGCCCACCGGTCCGTCCTGGCAAACGCTGTGGCTGGCGGTCATTCTCGGCAATGGCATCATCCTGGGCTTTACCCTACCGCTGCATTTTTCGTTGATGGCCTTCTCTGATGATTATGGCGAATGGAAGACGGGTGTCCGTTCGTCGGGGATGAACTTTGCTTTCAACCTGTTCTTTATCAAGCTGGCATGGGCCTCCAGTGCGGGCATTATCAGCCTGGTATTTATCTACGTCGCTTATCAACCCGGCGCCAGCAACCAGACTCCATCCTCACTATCGGGGATCACGGCGATGGAAACCCTGCTGCCCGCGCTGTTCCATCTGTTGCTGGCCTTCGCTATCCGCGCCTGCAAGCTCAACAATCCCATGATGTCGCGTATTGCAGCCGATCTGCGCGCACGTCACGTTCAGTCTTAAGGAGAAATCATGGAAGTCGATCTGCACAAACTGAAAGTTAACGATCCGTTTCTGGGTCAGTATCAGCAACTGGTGCGTGATGTCGTCATTCCCTACCAGTGGGAGGCCCTCAATGACCGGATCGCCGAGGCTGAGCCCAGCCATGCGATAGAAAACTTCCGTATCGCCGCAGGTCAGCAGGCAGGAGAATTCTACGGAATGGTGTTCCAGGATAGCGATGTGGCGAAATGGCTGGAGGCCGTCGCCTGGTCATTGTGCCAGAAGCCAGATGCGGAACTGGAAAAAACCGCCGATGAGGTGATTGAGCTGATTGCCGCCGCGCAATGTGAAGATGGTTATCTGAACACCTATTTTACGGTGAAAGCGCCCGGGGAACGCTGGACCAATCTCGCCGAATGCCATGAATTGTACTGTGCCGGTCACCTGATTGAGGCTGGGGTGGCATTCTTCCAGGCGACCAGTAAACGCCGCCTGCTGGAGGTGGTATGTCGCCTCGCCGATCATATCGACAGCGTGTTTGGCCCCGACGACAATCAGTTGCACGGCTACCCGGGACACCCTGAAATAGAGCTAGCGTTAATGCGTTTGTACGATGTGACTCAGGAACCACGCTATATGGCGCTGGCTAATTACTTCGTTGAACAGCGTGGGACACAGCCGCATTTCTATGACATCGAGTATGAAAAACGCGGCAAAACTTCCTTCTGGAATACCTATGGGCCGGCGTGGATGGTGATGGATAAACCCTACAGCCAGGCGCATTTGCCGCTTGCCGAACAGACCACCGCTGTGGGTCACGCGGTTCGCTTTGTTTATTTAATGGCCGGCGTAGCGCACCTTGCGCGCCTGAGCAAGAACGAAGGCAAACGCCAGGATTGCCTGCGGTTATGGAAAAACATGGTCCAGCGTCAGCTGTATATTACGGGCGGCATTGGCTCACAGAGCAGCGGGGAAGCCTTCAGCAGCGATTACGACCTGCCGAATGATACCGTTTATGCGGAAAGCTGCGCCTCTATCGGGCTGATGATGTTCGCGCGCCGCATGCTGGAACTGGAAGCCGACAGCCAATATGCTGATGTAATGGAGCGCGCGCTGTACAATACCGTTCTGGGCGGTATGGCGCTGGACGGTAAACATTTCTTTTACGTCAACCCCTTGGAAGTGCAGCCTAAGTCTTTAAAATTCAATCATATTTATGACCATGTTAAGCCTGTTCGTCAGCGTTGGTTCGGCTGTGCCTGCTGCCCACCGAATATCGCTCGTCTTCTGACCTCACTGGGGCATTATATCTACACGCCACGCGAGGAGGCGTTGTATATCAATCTCTATGTCGGCAATCAGGTCGAGATCCCGGTTGGGGAAAAGACGTTACGCCTGCGTATCAGCGGTGACTATCCCTGGCGGGAACAGGTCAAAATTGTCATCGAATCACCGTCAACAGTGAACCATACGCTGGCGCTGCGTCTACCTGACTGGTGCGAGGATCCGCACATCACCCTGAACGGCGCGCCGGTCACGCAGGATATTCGCCAGGGCTATCTGCATATCCATCATCTCTGGCAGGAAGGTGACACCCTGATGCTTACCTTGCCGATGCCGGTTCGCCGGGTATATGGCAATCCGCTTGTTCGTCACCAGGCAGGCCAGGTCGCGCTGCAGCGCGGTCCACTGGTCTATTGTCTCGAACAAGCTGATAACGGCGAAGCGCTGCATAACCTGCTGCTGCCACGCGATGCCAGGTTCACGGTGTTTGAAGGAAAGGGGCTGTTTGCTCGCAACATGTTGATTCAGGCTCCAGGCTACAGAAAACATGCAGAAAACGCCGACGCGCAGAATCTCTGGAGCTACGATCACCCGCTGGCCACCCCCCATTCACAGACGCTGACCTTTATTCCCTGGTTTAGCTGGGCAAACCGCGGAGAAGGCGAAATGCGTATCTGGGTACGGGAAGCCGAATAAGGCCCGGCACAGTGCGACCTCCTCTTCCCCGGCAACACAGCGTTCGCTGTCCGCCGGGGAGCAGGCGTTAATGATTACAGAAACAACGCCTTATCGCGCAGGATATGATCGTTGCCGCGACGGCGGGTGAAGCCAATCCGATCGAAATACTCCAGGATCTGGATCGCCAGCTTCCGCCCTACGTTTAAGGTATCGCGAAAATCCGCCGCGCAGGTTGACCCGCGCAGTTGATCCAGCTCGCGCACCCGCTGGGCGAACTGCACAATGCGATCGTTGCGGTAGTAACGATCCTTGACGATCGCGGTAATTATCCCCTGCTGCGCCGCCTGGCGCAGCACCGCGCGCATCAGGGACTCTTCAACATGGACTTCGCGCGCGAGATCGCGCACCCACCAGGGATCATCGCCGAACAGGGTCTCCACCTTCTGCCAGACCGCCTGCTGCTCGTCGGTAAACCCGGCTTTATGCTCGGGCAAATGCAGCCAGCCGTGATGGCTGCGGACGAAGCCGCTCTCGCGCATCTGCTCAATCAGCAGCAGTACCAGCGCTTCATCTTCCATCGGCAGCGCGATGCGGCGCAGGCGCTCCCGGCCAGGGCCCGGCTCGTCGCGATGCTGCTCATGGTAGCGCGCCAGGGCATCCAACAATTTTCGCTGCCAGCGGGCGGCAAGCGGCGCGCTAAGCAAGCGCTGTCCGGCCTGCAGATAGTCAGGCCGCTGGATCAAGGCCGCCATTCCGGTTTCACTCAGCTGCCGTGCCCAGGCGAAGCGCTCAAGCCGGACGGCGTCCCGCTGCAGATGCAGCTCCAGGGCCTGCGCATCGTCAGCGCCAACCGCTGCCAGGGCGTGCAACCACTGCAAATACTCCGGTTTACGCTTGCCGCGGCGCGGGGGATCCAGCGTCACCACTCGTGCGCCGGCCAACGTCAAGCGAGCGGAGATATCGCGTAGCACCAGCCGGTCGTTATCCGCCAGCCACAGCGGGGTATCCAGCACCAGCTCCGCCAGGTCGCCCTCAAGGAGCGACACCCGGCCGGTGATGTGGCTGGCAGCGTGGTGAATATGCAGCGGCTGCCACTGGCTGAGCGGCGTATAGCACTGCAGTTCGACAATCACCCGCTCTGCAGGCTCCGGCGGCGGGGAAGAGAGCAGCCAGTCGCCGCGGTGCAATGCCTCTTTCTGCGCATCGCCGACAATATTCAGCGCAATGCGCTGCCCGGCGTGCGCCTGCTCAACCGCTTGATTCTGGGCATGCAGACCGCGGACGCGCATCGGCGTGTTGACGCCGGTGAGCCACAGGGTATCCCCGACCCGTACTTCGCCGGAGAGCGCCGTCCCGGTGACCACCAGCCCCGCCCCTTTGACGGTAAAGGCGCGATCCAGCGCCAGGCGAAAACGCCGCTGCTGCGGATGGGGGCGCTCCGCAAGCTGCAGCAGATGGCTGCGCAGTTCGGCAATACCGAGGTTTTCCACCGCCGCGGTGGGGAAGAAAGCGGCGGCGTCAAAGCCCAGTTCGCGCAGGGCCTGCTCGACCTCCGCCTGAACCTCCGCCACCCGGGCGGCCGTCACGCGGTCCGTCTTGGTGAGCGCCACGGTCAGCGTCGGCTTTCCGGTCAGCTGCAGGATCGCCAGGTGTTCGCGGGTTTGCGCCATCACCCCGTCATCGCAGGCCACCACCAGCAGCGCATGGTCGATCCCACCCACCCCTNNCCCCCCCACCCCCGCCAGCATGTTGGACAAAAACTTTTCGTGCCCGGGCACGTCAATAAACCCCAGCACCCGCCCGTCCGGCTGCGGCCAGTAGGCATAGCCGAGATCGATCGTCATTCCCCGCGCTTTCTCTTCCGGCAGACGATCGGCATTCACGCCGGTTATCGCCTGCAGCAGCGTCGTTTTGCCGTGGTCAACATGTCCAGCGGTGGCAATAATCATCGTAACAACATCTCCATAAACCGGGTTTCATCTTCCAGACAGCGCAGATCCAGCCAGAGCCGGCCGTCATAAATGCGGCCAATCACCGGGCATGGCAGCCTGCGCCAGCGGGCCGCCAAAGCCTCCAGCCGGCTGCCGCGGCCGTCATGGGGGGTAAAGGTCAACGCCGCGCCAGGCAGACGGTCGACGGGTAACGAGCCGCTGCCAATCTGCGACTGGCAGGCTGCCACGTTGACGGCAAAATCAGCATAGTGTGCCGCCAGGGCAGGCTGCAGGCGTTCAGCCTGCCGGCGGATCTCGTCCGCCGGGCGGGTGAGCAGGCGCAGCGTCGGTAAGGTTTCCCGCAGCGCTTCCGGATGCTGATAGAGGCGCAGCGTGGCTTCCAGCGCCGCGAGAGTCATTTTATCCGCGCGCAGGGCCCGCTTCAGCGGATGGCTCTGCAGGCGGGCAATCAGCGCGCGTTTGCCAACGATAATTCCGGCCTGCGGGCCGCCGAGCAGCTTGTCGCCAGAGAAACTGACCAGGCTCACCCCGGCGGCGATCATCTCTTGCGGCATCGGCTCTTTCGGCAGGCCATACTGACTGAGATCCACCAGCGACCCGCTGCCCAGGTCGGCCACTACCGGGACGTCCAGCTCGCGGCCGATGACCGCCAGCTCCGCTTCGTCGACGGCTTTGGTAAAGCCTTCAATGCTGTAGTTGCTGGTGTGGACCTTCATCAGCAGGGCGGTATTGTCATTCACCGCCTGGCGATAGTCTTTGGCGTGGGTGCGGTTGGTGGTGCCCACTTCGTGCAGCTGACAACCTGCCTGACGCATCACGTCGGGAATGCGGAACGCCCCGCCGATCTCCACCAGCTCGCCGCGGGAGACCACCACCTCCCTGCCGCTGGCGGTGGCCGCCAGCATCAGCAGCACGGCCGCCGCGTTGTTGTTCACGATACAGGCATCTTCCGCGCCGGTGATCTGGCACAGCAGATCGGCAATAGCGCGATCGCGATGGCCGCGCCCGGCGTCGTCGAGATCATATTCGAGCGTCACCGGCGCGCGCATCGCGCTGACGACCGCCTCCACCGCCGCCTCAGCCTGGATGGCGCGCCCGAGATTGGTGTGCAGCACCGTACCGGTGAGATTAAACACCGGACGCAGGGCGCTCTGCCGGCTGGCGGTCAGCCGCTGCGCGCAGGCACTCAGCCAGTCATGGCTCCAGTCAGGCAGTGTCTGACACTGGCGGATCTGTTCCCGCGCCTCGTCCAGCATCTGGCGCAGCTGCGTCACCACCTGCGAATGGCCGTGCTGCGCCAGCAGGGAGGAAAAAGCGGGGTCGCGGAGTAAGCGGTCAATGGCCGGAAGCCGGGTATAAAGCGCACGAATTTCGGTAGTCATGAATGGGCCTGGCGGTAAGTTATTTTCCCCCCTCCCGACGGGAGAGGGAGTCAACAATCAGCGGCGATTGTAACGCCTCCTTGCGCAAACTGTTACCTGCCTGGGTCAAGTCCGCGGCGGTTCGGTGCGCGCAAAGCTGGCGCGCTGGAACAGCGCATCCACCAACTTCACCAACTGCGGCCGGGTGGCGCACCAGCCCGGCGCCACCCGGCGAAAGTTCAGGTAGGCAATGGCGCAGGCCGTAGAGATGGTCGCCAGATTGACCTCGTCGCCGCGTAGCGTTCCGTCCGCCGCGCAGGCTTCCAGCCTGTCGAGGCCGCGCGCCACTTTCTCCCGCTGGCGGAGCAGCTCTTGCTCTGACTGTTGGGCCGCAGGGCGAGCTTTTTCGCGCACCAGCGCCTGGGCGGCCTCCATCACCCCATCTGCCAGCGCTTCAAGCTGGCGCATCCTGAGAGCGGCTCTGGGATCGGCGGGGATCATCGGCGGCGCCACGCCCAGCAGCTCGAGATACTGCGCGATAACCGGAGAGTCAAACCAGCATTCGCCGTCATCTGTCACCAGCACCGGCACTTTGCCCAGCGGGTTATAGCGCGACACGCCGTTGCTTTCGCTGTAGGGGGATTCGTTGACAAATTCAAAAGGGATGCGCTTTTCCAGCAGGATCACCGATATTTTGCGCACAAAGGGACTGGTGTAGCTGCCGATCAGTTTCATAGCCTGCTCCTTATCGCCAACAAAGATATGAGTATGGCTCAGGGCGAGGTAAAAGGCAGGTGAGCATCCCGCTCAACCTGCCGCCGATCGCATTAATGGTCGAGATAGAGGTAGTGCATCCAACTGGTCATGCGCAGCAGCACTTTACGCATCACCGAAACGTGGGCGAAATGGTCGGAGTAGACCGCCACCTGCGCATAGATGCCATCGGGTAGTGCATCGATTTCGGCATTCGGATCGAGCTCAATGGTCGCCAGCACGCCATCGCTGCCCGGCGTCACGGTCAGCGACTGCAACGCCCCCTGCGCCTGATAGGTTCCCCCCGGCACCACCGGTAAAATGCTCACCAGTTTGCCGTGGAATACCTGTCCGGGCAGGGCATTAAACACCGCTTCCGCGTCGTCGCCCTTCTCCAGCCTTAACAGCGAATTTTGCCTGAACTGGGCGACGATCAGCCTTTTTTGCTCAGGGATAAACACCATCACCGGCCGCAGCGGCAGCGAGGCAGCGTAGGTCCCCGGACGGATCAACACTTGAGTGATATACCCATCGCTGGGCGCCCGCACGGTAGTCTGGTCGAGATTGTACTTCGCCTCCGCCAGCTGGGCGCGCAGGCTAACCACCTGCGACTGCTCGCCGTTGATCATGCTGTCCAGCTGGCTCTGGATCTGCGCCTGTTCCGCTACCGACGCCTTGACCAGCGCGTCCTGAGCAAGGTAATTCTGCCGGGCGTTATCGATGTCGCTTTCTGAGAACGGATTCACCCGGGCCTGGCTCCCTTTCAGGTAACGTTGATAGTCTTTATATAAGCGATCGCGTTCCGCCGATACGCGGGTGGTGTTGGCCTGGGCTTCAGAGAGCTGCGCCTTGAGGGTGTTAATACTGTGCAGCGCTGTCACCAGGTCGGCCTGCAGACGGTCGACCCGCGCCTGATAGCGCGCCGGGTCAATAGTAAAAAGCACCTCGCCCTTTTTGACGCGCTGATTCGCTTTGTCGGTGACGCTGTCAACTACTCCGGTAACCTGCGGCGTGATAGGAATAGATATCACCGCCTTTTGCGCCAGAAAGGTGTAAGGGTGGTTATAGTTCATTAATAAAATAAGCGCGCTAACAATAAATACGCCCCCCAGCGCCGCGGTGGGAACTGTCCATTTATTTACCGGTATTTTGAAAATTTTAAATATCGACCAGGCGATAGCCACGTAGGTCAAAATTATCAACAGATCCATAGTTTATTTCTCCGCCGCAGAGGTGGACTGTGGCCGCTGGATGGCCGCCACCTGATGTTCAAGGTCGCTCAGTCGTTGGCGAAGCTGTTGTATATCGCTTTCTTTTTCAGGTTCGTCGGGGTCCGTATTCGCCTTATGCTGCATGCCCCAGCCGCGCTCAGGTTGGTACAGCGTGGCCCATATCCATAAAAACGGCCAGATGACGTGGAGAGTAAAAAGACTGACCCATCCGGCGACATGAATAGCATCGGAATGGGGGTGGTTGCGTTTTTTGGCAATCAAATAAGGAATATCGTGAATAACGATAATCCCATAAAAAATGACCAGAAAAACGAAGATCAGAACACCCAGCGCAAAATAATTGAGAAACATAATTCCCTCGGCTTTACGCTAATAATTTATATAAATTTTATTCACGACCCACTGACATCCGGGCCGCTGATTTGAGCATAATTCACCCCTTTCATTTTTGCCATCCGGTGGAAAAAAGTTATTTAACCAACATGGTTGCTTAGTTACACAGCCACCTCACCCTGGCCGCAAAACCGGGCCGAGATCACAGCGGCGAAAATCCACCGTGAAATTCTTTGTGATCAAAATCACAAACAAACAACAAAAATACGAAACAAAATTGTGACAAATATCACACTAAATCGCAGATTAGCGGCAAAAACGACGGTCTGTTGTTTTTTTACACAGCAATTATGTGATCGCAATCACTACAAAACCCACCGTGCCCCCTATATTCATGTGATCTATATCACATAAAAAGGCGTTGGCTGGACAGCTAAACGATTCAGTGCCAGATTTCGCACTATCAATCAGGGCCCGGCTACCTCTGCCGCCACATTAACAACAAACCTCGGGCTTTTAGCCTGCGCGATACGCAAAACAGAAGAAGGGGTGTTTTATGTCATCCGATATCAAGATCAAAGTGCAAAGCTTTGGTCGTTTTCTCAGCAATATGGTGATGCCGAATATCGGCGCGTTTATCGCGTGGGGTATCATCACCGCGCTTTTCATTCCGACAGGGTGGTTGCCAAACGAAACGCTGGCGAAGCTGGTCGGTCCGATGATCACCTACCTGCTGCCGCTGCTGATCGGTTACACCGGCGGTAAATTAGTCGGCGGCGAACGTGGCGGCGTGGTCGGGGCGATCACCACCATGGGCGTTATCGTCGGCGCGGATATGCCGATGTTCCTCGGCTCCATGATTGCCGGCCCGCTGGGCGGCTACTGCATCAAGAAGTTCGATAACTGGGTCGACGGTAAGATCAAATCCGGTTTTGAAATGCTGGTGAATAACTTCTCCGCCGGCATCATCGGGATGATCCTCGCTATTCTTGCCTTCCTCGGCATCGGCCCGGCGGTAGAAGTTCTGTCGAAAATTCTGGCGGCTGGCGTTAACTTCATGGTGGCGCACGACATGCTGCCGCTGGCGTCTATCTTCGTGGAACCGGCGAAAATCCTGTTCCTTAACAACGCCATCAACCACGGTATCTTCTCGCCGCTGGGTATTCAGCAGTCCCACGAGCTGGGTAAATCCATCTTCTTCCTGATTGAAGCGAACCCGGGTCCGGGGATGGGCGTTCTGCTGGCGTACATGTTCTTTGGCCGCGGCAGCGCTAAACAGTCTGCAGGCGGGGCGGCTATCATCCACTTCCTGGGTGGTATCCATGAAATCTACTTCCCGTACGTGCTGATGAACCCGCGTCTGATCCTGGCCGTTATCCTCGGCGGGATGACCGGTGTCTTCACCCTGACCATCCTCAACGGCGGTCTGGTCTCTCCGGCTTCCCCGGGCTCTATCCTGGCGGTGCTGGCGATGACGCCGAAAGGAGCCTACTTCGCGAACATCGCAGCCATTATCGCCGCGATGGCGGTCTCCTTCGTGGTCTCTGCGGTTCTGCTGAAGACCAGCAAAGTCAAAGAAGAAGACGATATCGAAGCCGCGACGCGTCGTATGCATGACATGAAGGCGCAATCAAAAGGCGCCAACCCGCTGGCGGCAGGCAATGTCACCAACGACCTGAGCCATGTGCGGAAAATCATCGTCGCTTGCGACGCCGGGATGGGTTCCAGCGCCATGGGCGCCGGGGTACTACGCAAGAAAGTGCAGGATGCCGGCCTGAGCAACATCTCGGTCACCAACAGCGCGATCAATAATCTGCCGCCGGATGTTGACCTGGTGATCACCCACCGCGACCTGACCGAGCGCGCCATGCGCCAGGTACCGCAGGCGCAGCATATTTCGCTGACCAACTTCCTCGACAGCGGTCTCTACACCAGCCTGACCGAGCGTCTGGTGGCGGCCCAGCGCCACATCGACAACGAAGTCAAAGTCACTGATAGCCTGAAAGACAGCTTTGATGATACTGACAAAAACCTGTTCAAGCTGGGTGCGGATAACATCTTCCTCGGTCGCAAAGCGGCCACAAAAGAAGAAGCCATCCGCTTCGCCGGCGAGCAACTGGTGAAAGGCGGCTACGTTGAGCCGGAATATGTGCAGGCGATGCTGGACCGCGAAAAACTGACCTCGACCTATCTTGGCGAGTCCATCGCGGTGCCGCACGGCACCATCGAAGCGAAAGACCGCGTGCTGAAAACCGGCGTCGTCTTCTGCCAGTACCCGGAAGGGGTGCGCTTTGGGGAAGATGAAGACGATGTTGCCCGCCTGGTGATCGGCATCGCCGCCCGCAACAACGAGCACATTCAGGTGATTACCAGCCTGACCAACGCGCTGGATGACGAAACGGTGATTGAGCGACTGGCGAACACCACCAGCGTCGACGACGTACTGGCGCTGCTGAATAAATAAACAGACCGGTCCATTCCCTCTCCTTTTTGGAGAGGGTTTGGGTGAGGGGAAAAGCCTCACCCCAGCCCTCTCAGGTAAAAACATTAATTGAAGGTTACTACTATGAAAGCATTACATTTTGGCGCAGGTAATATCGGACGTGGCTTTATCGGTAAACTGCTGGCCGACGCGGGCATCGAACTGACGTTTGCCGATGTTAATCAGACCGTACTTGATGCCCTGAATGCCCGTCATAGCTACCAGGTTCACGTCGTTGGCGAAAATGAGCAGGTGGATACCGTCTCCGGCGTGAATGCCGTCAGCAGCATTGGCGACGAGGTCGTGGATCTGATCGCCAGCGTCGACCTGGTGACCACTGCCGTCGGTCCCGTGGTCCTTGAGCGCATCGCCCCGGCCATCGCCAAAGGGCTGGCGAAGCGCAAAGCGCAAGGCACCGAACGCCCGCTGAACATTATCGCCTGCGAAAATATGGTGCGCGGCACCACGCAGTTAAAAGGCCACGTATTTAACGCCCTGGCGGAGGAAGATAAGGCCTGGGTGGAAACCCATATCGGCTTCGTCGACTCCGCCGTTGACCGTATCGTGCCGCCATCGGCGTCCGCTACCCATGACCCGCTGGAAGTCACCGTGGAAACCTTCAGCGAATGGATCGTCGATAAAACCCAGTTCAAGGGCGAACTGCCGACCATCCCGGGAATGGAATTAACTGATAACCTGATGGCATTTGTCGAGCGCAAGCTCTTCACCTTGAACACCGGGCATGCTATAACCGCCTACCTCGGAAAACTGGCGGGCCACCAGACGATTCGCGATGCGATCCTCGACGAGAAAATTCGGGCCGTCGTGCAGGGCGCGATGGAGGAGAGCGGCGCGGTGCTGATCAAACGCTACGCCTTTGACCCGCAGAAGCACGCGGCTTATATCCAGAAAATTCTTGGCCGTTTCGAGAACCCGTACCTGAAAGACGATGTTGAGCGCGTTGGCCGTCAGCCGCTGCGCAAACTGAGCGCCGGCGACCGTTTAATTAAGCCGCTGCTGGGTACACTGGAATACGGCCTGCCGCACCGCAACCTGGTGAAAGGGATCGCGGCGGCGATGCATTTCCGTAGCGAAGACGATCCGCAGGCTCAGGAGCTGGCGGCGCTGATCGCCGACAAGGGGCCGCAGGCCGCGCTGGCCCAGATTTCCGGCCTTGACGCGGCAAGCGATGTCGTCGCGGAGGCCGTTAACGACTACAACGCGGTAAAATGATGCACAACCTGGCGCGACCGACGTCGCGCCCATTACGACTCCTGTCAGATATGCAGGCAATGATGGAAGAAACACAAGCATTTGAAAACCGTGTGCTTGAGCGTCTGAATGCTGGCAAAACCGTACGAAGCTTCCTGATCGCCACCGTCGAGCTGTTAACGGAAGCGGTCAATATTCTGGTGCTTCAGGTGTTCCGTAAAGACGACTACGCGGTGAAATACGCCGTCGAGCCCTTGCTGGAGGGCAGCGGGCCGCTCGGCGATCTCTCTGTACGCCTGAAGCTGATTTATGGCCTTGGGGTGATAAGTCGTGCCGAATATGAAGACGCCGAGCTGCTGATGGCCCTGCGCGAGGAGCTTAATCACGACGGCAATGAGTACAGCTTTACCGACGACGAAATTATCGGTCCGTTCGGCGAACTGCACTGCGTCGCCGCCCTGCCGCCAACGCCGCAGTTTGATGACAGCGACGCCGAACTGCTGGCAATGCAGAAACTGCGTTACCAGCAGATGGTGCGTTCAACGATGGTGTTGTCCCTGACTGAGCTGATTTCACGAATCAGCTTAAAAAAAGCCTTCCAGAAATCAACGCTCTGATTCCGGCTCCGTCTGGTCGCAGGTCGGCCGGTAAAGCTGACGATAATATTCCAGACGCTGCAGAAACAACGCTTCCTTATCCTGCGGGATATCTCGCGGTACATGCTGCAGCCGCGGAGACTTTTTCAAATACTCCATAAACGCCTGACTGGAAGCCATAAAATCAACCGCTTTGTCGATTAAACGTGGTACGCCGTCGCCGATCTTTGCCATCACGTCCTCCTTTTGGGAATAATCTGATTAAGCATTAGCCAATTCACCGGCGTGGGTTAAGGAAAACGTGCTTATCTGCCGACCGGCTTCACAGAAATGAAATTAGAGCGGGTATCAGAAAGAATATTAATAAAATTCAAATTATTAGCAGGTTCAGGTATCGTATTCTGACGGCGATTAACGGCGAATTTTTGATAAATAGCTATCAACAATAGCGGTCACGGCACATACTATAGGCGAATGAAGCCCCTTTATTAACAGATCAAATCACCATGAAAGAAGTCGAAAAGAATGAAATCAAACGTCTGAGCGATCGTCTCGACGCCATCCGCCACCAGCAGGCCGAGCTGTCGCTGGTGGAAGCCGCCGATAAATACGCTGAGCTGGAAAAAGAAAAAGCCACTCTGGAAACGGAGATTGAACGTCTGCGTTCCGTCCAGAGCCAGAAGCTGAGCAAAGAGGCGCAAAAGCTGATGAGCCTGCCGTTCCGTCGCGCGATTACCAAAAAAGAGCAGGCCGATATGGGCAAGCTGAAGAAAAGCGTCCGCGGCCTGGTGGTCGTCCATCCGATGACCGCCCTGGGCCGGGAAATGGGTCTGAAAGAGATGACCGGTTTCGCCCGCAGCGAATTCTAATCCCCAGCCCTCTCCGTCCGGAGAGGGTTATTCTGTCCTACCGCCACCCTTTTTCGTCCCCTGCCGGCAGATTGGTCCAACCAATAAATTCATCTACCCCCCAGCAGTTCACAAATCCATCAAAATGCATCACAAACCCGTTGCCTAAGAGTAACATCTGGTTAACCATTCGTTGTCATCAACCCTGCTATCCCTAATTGGCCGGGCCAATTTTACCTAAGACGGATTCGGCAATGAGCGCAGACTCAGCCCACCCGTCCTGGCGGCCCGATGGAGACCCTGCATGAATCTCTGGCAACAAAACTACGATCCCGCCGGTAATATCTGGTTATCCAGTCTTATCGCATCGCTACCGATTCTGTTTTTCTTTTTTGCGCTGATTAAGCTCAAACTGAAAGGCTATCTCGCCGCTACCTGGACCGTTGCGATCGCCCTGGCCGTCGCATTGCTGTTCTATAAAATGCCGGTGGACCGTGCCCTGGCCTCGGTAGTGTATGGCTTCTTCTACGGACTGTGGCCCATCGCGTGGATTATTATCGCCGCGGTCTTTGTCTATAAAATCTCGGTGAAGACCGGACAGTTCGACATTATCCGCTCGTCGATCCTGTCAATTACGCCTGACCAACGCCTGCAGATGCTGATCGTCGGATTCTCGTTCGGCGCCTTTCTCGAAGGGGCAGCGGGGTTTGGCGCGCCGGTGGCGATTACCGCCGCGCTGCTGGTCGGCCTCGGGTTTAACCCGCTGTATGCGGCTGGCCTGTGCCTGATCGTCAACACCGCGCCGGTGGCCTTCGGCGCGATGGGCATCCCAATCCTGGTAGCCGGCCAGGTAACCGGTATCGACAGCTTCGCCATCGGCCAGATGGTGGGCCGCCAGCTGCCGTTCCTGACCATTATCGTGCTGTTCTGGATCATGGCCATCATGGATGGCTGGCGGGGCATCAAAGAGACCTGGCCGGCGGTGATGGTCGCAGGCGGCTCGTTCGCTATCGCCCAGTACCTCAGCTCTAACTTCCTTGGCCCGGAGCTGCCGGACATCATCTCATCGCTGGTCTCCCTGGTCTGCCTGACCCTGTTCCTCAAACGCTGGCAGCCGGTGCGCATCTTCCGCTTTGGCGACATCGGCGCCTCGCAGGTGGATATGACGCTGGCCCGCACGCGCTACACCGCAGGACAAGTGATCCGCGCCTGGTCGCCGTTCCTGTTCCTGACCGCCACCGTAACCCTGTGGAGCGTGCCGCCGTTCAAAGCGCTGTTCGCACCGGGCGGCGCGATGTATGACTTCGTCATCAATTTTTCGGTGCCGTTCCTCGACAAAATGGTCGCCCGCATGCCGCCGGTGGTCAGCGCCGCGACGCCTTACGCCGCCATCTATAAGTTTGATTGGCTGTCGGCAACCGGCACCGCCATTCTGTTCGCCGCCCTGCTGTCCATCGTCTGGCTGCGTATGAAGCCGAAAGACGCGCTGACCACCTTCGCCGGGACGCTGAAGGACCTGGCGCTGCCGATCTACTCTATCGGCATGGTGCTGGCGTTCGCTTTTATCTCCAACTACTCCGGGCTGTCGTCAACCCTGGCCCTGGCGCTTGCCCATACCGGCCACGCGTTTACCTTCTTCTCGCCGTTCCTGGGCTGGCTGGGGGTATTCCTGACCGGTTCGGACACCTCGTCTAACGCCCTGTTCGCCGCGCTGCAGGCAACGGCGGCACAGCAGATTGGCGTCTCCGATATCCTGCTGGTCGCGGCCAATACCACCGGCGGCGTCACCGGCAAGATGATTTCCCCACAGTCGATCGCCATCGCCTGCGCCGCGGTTGGCCTGGTGGGTAAAGAGTCGGATCTGTTCCGCTTTACCGTCAAACACAGCCTGATCTTCACCTGTATGGTGGGCCTGATCACCACGCTGCAGGCCTACGTTTTAACCTGGATGATCCCGTGATAGTGATGCCTAAACGCCTGGCCGACGATGTAGCCCGTCGCGTCCGGGCGCTGATTGAAGAACAACAGCTGGAGGCGGGCATGCGACTGCCCGCCGAGCGTCAGCTCGCCGCTCAGCTCGGCGTCTCGCGCAATTCCCTGCGCGAAGCGCTGGCGATGCTGGTCAATGAAGGGGTACTGCTGAGCCGTCGCGGCGGTGGCACTTTCGTCCGCTTTCAGCATGAGCCGTGGTCGGAGCAAAACATCGTCCAGCCGCTGAAGACGCTACTGGCCGATGACCCTGACTACAGCTTCGACATCCTCGAGGCCCGCCACGCCATCGAAGCCAGCACCGCGTGGCACGCGGCGATGCGGGCCACCGACGCCGATAAAGAAAAAATTCGCCTGTGCTTTGAAGCGACCCAGAGTGAAGACCCGGATATCGCCTCGCAGGCGGACGTCCGCTTCCATCTGGCCATCGCCGAAGCCTCGCATAACGTGGTGCTCCTGCAAACCATGCGCGGCTTTTTCGACCTGCTGCACTCCTCCGTCAAGCAGAGCCGTCAGCGTATGTATCTGGTGCCGCCGGTATTTGCCCGCCTGACCGAACAGCACCAGGCCGTCATGGAGGCGATTGTCGCCGGCGACGCCGAGGCGGCGCGCCAGGCGATGATGGCCCACTTAGGCTTTGTCCACGCCACCATTAAACGTTTTGATGAAGACCAGGCCCGCCAGGCGCGAATTACCCGCCTGCCCGGCGATGCTATTGATAATTCCAGGGAGAATTCGTGATGATTATTTCCGCCGCCAGCGACTATCGCGCCGCCGCCCAGCGTATCCTGCCGCCTTTCCTGTTCCACTATATCGACGGCGGGGCTTACGCCGAACATACCCTGCGCCGCAACGTGGAAGATCTCTCCGACGTGGCGTTACGCCAGCGTATTCTGCGCAATATGTCGGACCTGAGCCTCGAGACCACCCTCTTCAACGAGAAGCTGGCGATGCCGACGGCGCTGGCGCCGGTGGGGCTGTGCGGGATGTACGCCCGCCGCGGCGAAGTGCAGGCCGCCGGCGCAGCGGATGACAAAGGTATTCCGTTTACCCTCTCCACCGTTTCCGTCTGCCCAATCGAAGAGGTCGCCCCGACCATCAAGCGGCCGATGTGGTTCCAGCTGTACGTTCTGCGCGACCGCGGCTTTATGCGCAATGCGCTGGAGCGCGCTAAGGCGGCGGGTTGTTCAACGCTGGTCTTTACCGTCGATATGCCGACCCCCGGCGCCCGCTACCGCGACGCCCATTCCGGCATGAGCGGCCCGAACGCCGCCCTGCGCCGCTACTGGCAGGCGGTCACCCATCCGCAGTGGGCATGGGACGTTGGCCTCAACGGCCGTCCGCACGATCTGGGGAATATCTCCGCCTATCTCGGCCAGCCGACCGGCCTGGAGGATTACATCGGCTGGCTGGCGAATAACTTCGATCCATCGATTTCATGGAAAGACCTCGAGTGGATCCGTGATTTCTGGGACGGTCCGATGGTGATCAAAGGGATCCTCGACCCGGAGGACGCCCGCGACGCGGTGCGCTTTGGCGCCGACGGTATTGTGGTCTCCAACCACGGCGGCCGCCAGCTTGACGGCGTGCTCTCCTCCGCTCGCGCCCTGCCGGCAATTGCCGACGCCGTGAAAGGCGACATTACCATTCTCGCCGACAGCGGCATCCGCAACGGTCTCGACGTCGTGCGGATGATCGCCCTGGGCGCCGACAGCGTACTGCTGGGCCGCGCTTACCTGTACGCCCTGGCGACCCATGGCAAGCAGGGGGTGGCGAATCTGCTGAATCTAATCGAGAAAGAGATGAAGGTGGCGATGACCCTGACCGGCGCGAAAACCATCGAGGACATTAGCCGTGATTCGCTGGTGCAGAACGCGGAGGCGCTGCAGACCTTCGATGCGCTGAAGCAGCATAACGCGGCATAAGCTGCGCCGTTGTGCTCTCTCTCCTCACCCTCTCCCTCAGGGAGAGGGCCGGGGTGAGGGTTGACCAAATATCTGCTATTCTGCCCCCCGCAATTAAGGGGGCAGTATGCTGAACATCGTGTTATTCGAACCAGAGATCCCGCCGAACACCGGGAATATTATCCGCCTATGCGCCAACACGGGCTTCAGTCTGCATATCATTGAGCCCATGGGCTTCACCTGGGACGATAAGCGCCTGAGACGCGCCGGACTGGACTATCACGAGTTCACCGCCGTGCAGCGCCACGCCGATTACACGGCATTTCTCGCCAGCGCGCAGCCGCAGCGCCTGTTCGCCCTGACCACCAAAGGAACCCCGGCGCACAGCGCGGTCAGCTATCAGGATGGCGATTTCTTGATGTTTGGTCCGGAAACCCGCGGTCTGCCGGCGAGCATTCTGGATGCCCTGCCGCCGGAGCAGAAAATTCGGATTCCGATGATGCCGGACAGCCGCAGCATGAACCTGTCGAATGCGGTGTCGGTGGTGGTGTATGAGGCCTGGCGGCAGCTGGGGTATCCCGGCGCGGTGCTGCGCAGCTAACCTGAGCGATTCCCGGATTGCAGCGCACGGCGCCTTATCCGGGCGACAGGCTGGCGGGATGAGATCGTAGGCCCGGTAAGCGCAGCGCCACCGGGCAAGACGTTAAATCCCGTCGCCGTACTCGAAAGTGTGGTGAATACCGTTGAAATGCTGATCCATATCCATCGCCGGCTTATCGCTCTCCGGCTTGCCGACGATGCGCGCAGGAACACCTGCGGCGGTGGTATGCGGCGGCACCGGCTGCAGCACCACTGAGCCTGCGCCGATTTTTGCCCCACGCCCGACTTCGATATTGCCGAGGATCTTCGCTCCGGCGCCAATCATCACGCCTTCGCGAATTTTCGGGTGACGGTCGCCGCTGGTTTTACCGGTACCGCCGAGGGTGACCGACTGCAGAATAGAGACGTCATCCTCAATCACCGCCGTTTCACCAACCACAATGCCGGTGGCGTGGTCGAGCATGATCCCGCGGCCGATTTTCGCCGCCGGGTGGATATCCACCTGGAAAGAGACGGAGACCTGGTTTTGCAGGAAAATCGCCAGCGCGCGCCGGCCCTGCGTCCACAGCCAGTGGCCGATACGATAGGCCTGCAGAGCATGGAAACCCTTCAGATAGAGCAGCGGCGTGGAGTATTTATCCACCGCCGGGTCACGCGTGCGCACCGCTTGAATATCGCAGGCGGCGGAGGCGATCATTTCCGGGTCGGCGGCGTAGGCTTCTTCCACCACTTCGCGAATGGCGATCGCCGGCATAATCGGGGAAGCCAGCTTGTTGGCCAACATATAGCTCAGTGCGCTGCCCAGATTTTCATGCTTGAGTAACGTTGCGTGGTAAAAACTGGCGAGCATTGGCTCACAGTCAGCCAGAGCCCGGGCTTCGGCTTTAATATTATTCCAGACGATATCCAGTTCTTCACACGGCATTGCATACTCCAGGCGATATGGTAATGACCTGCCAGTTCTGCGCTGGCAGGGTCATTCAGGTGACAAAGGAAAGCTAATTGCTGCTGCGCTCGTCCTTGCGGGCGCGACCCAATAAGGTCAATGCTGCCTCGCGCGCAATTTTTCCGCAATACAATACCTGATAAATTTCCTCGGTTATTGGCATTTCGACACCTAAACGCTGTGCCAGAACGCGAACTTCCTTGGTATTGCGGTAGCCTTCAACCACCTGGCCAATCTTTTCCTGGGCGCTTTGCACGTCCATCCCCTGGCCGAGCATCATGCCGAAGCGACGGTTACGGGACTGGTTGTCGGTGCAGGTGAGCACCAGGTCACCGAGGCCGGCCATCCCCATAAAGGTTTCCGGGTCGGCACCCAGCGCCGCGCCAAGGCGAGACATTTCCACCAGGCCACGGGTAATCAGCGCCGTCCGCGCATTGGCGCCGAAGCCGATGCCGTCCGACATCCCCGCCCCGATGGCGATGACGTTTTTCACCGCGCCGCCGAGTTGTACGCCGATAAAATCCGGGTTGATGTAGACGCGGAAGCTCTTGCCGCAGTGCAGCAGGTGCTGCAGATCCTCGGCAAACTGCGGATCCGTCGCCGCCAGCGAAATCGCCGTCGGCAGGCCGGCGGCCAGCTCTTTGGCGAAGGTTGGCCCGGAGATCACCGCCAGCGGGATATCATCGCCCAGCGCTTCACGCGCCACGTCCTGCAGCAGACGACCGGTTTCGGCCTCAAGGCCTTTGGTCGCCCACACCAGACGCGCGTCAGGACGCATCAGCGGTTTAATCTGGCGTAACACCTGACCAAACACATGGCTTGGCACCACCACCAGAATATCGCGGCTGGCGGCCAGCGCGGTGGCCAGGTCGCTTTCAAGATGCAGCGTATCCGGGAAAGGCACATCGGGAAGGAACGCGGCGTTGCAGCGATCGTGTTGCAGCGTCGCGATATGTTTCGGGTCATGGCCCCAGAGCACAACGTGGTGGCCATTTCTTGCCAGGGTGATGGCAAGAGCGGTGCCGTAAGAGCCGGCACCGATCACAGTCATTGCAGCATTAAGTGCGTTCATCAGGCATCCTGATGTTGTTCAGCACCTTCGCCAGCCTGCTGCTGCAGATAGTTCATAAACAGCGCGTCGAAGTTCACTGGCGCAAGGTTAAGTTGCGGGAAGGTACCGCGGGAAACCAGGCTGGTGATGCACTCGCGCGCGTACGGGAACAGAATGTTCGGGCAGTATGCGCCAAGGCAGTGCGCCATCTGGGTGCCTTCGATGCCGTCGATGGAGAAAATACCGCCCTGCTGTACTTCGCAGAGGAACGCGGTCTCTTCGCCCAGAGCGGCGGTCACGGTTACACGCAGCACCACTTCATAAACGCCTTCAGCCAGCTGGGTGGAGGCGGTATCCAGATCAAGTTTAACTTCCGGCTGCCAGTCTTTCTGGAAAACTTGCGGCGCGTTCGGCGCTTCAAAAGAGATATCTTTGGTATAGATACGCTGGATCTGGAAGGTCATTTCGGTGCTGTTTTGTTCTGACATAGTAAAACCCTTTCGTGTTGTCCTTAAATACGCGCTTCCGGCAGGGAAAGCGCGCAAAAATTAGCGCAAGAGGGGATCAAGTCCACCACGTGAATCAAGCGCATACAAGTCGTCACAGCCGCCAATGTGCTGCGCATCAATAAAAATCTGCGGAACCGTCGTCCGTCCGCTGCGCTGGATCATCTCCTCACGCTTCGCGGCATCGCCATCGATCGGCAACTCATGGAACGTTACGCCTTTGCTGTTCAGCAGCGCTTTCGCGCGGATGCAGAACGGGCAGGTCGCTTTGGTGTAGATCTCAATATTGGCCATGACTTCACTCCTGTTATTACCCTGAGGGTTTTACGCCGCAGCCTGTGTTCCCCTCACGTCAGGCGCGACGGGGAAAACGCGGCGGCATCACCACGCGGGGTAAGTTATTTGCCGCGTACCAGAGGGAGGTTTTCGCCGCTCCAGCCAGCAATGCCCTCTTTCAGTACAAAGACTTTTTCAAACCCGGCTTTGTTCAGCGCGTTGGCTGGCTCTTGCGCCTGCATGCCGGAACCGTCTACCACAATAATGGGTTGCGATTTGTGTTTTTCCAACTCGCCGACGTTATTCGCTTTGATATCGCTGGGCAGCAGGTTGATGGCGCCGGCAATATGGCCTTTACGGAAATCGTCACGCTGACGCAGGTCGACCACTACCGCGTCTTCTTTATTGATAAGACGCGTCGCTTCACCACGGGTGATGACTTTAACTTTCGACATCAGGCCCTTGAAGGTGGTGAACAGCACCGCCCCCAGCAGCGCGATCCACGCGATGCTCAGAACAGGGTGACGGCCGATGAATTGCATAATTTCTTGCATGGGGGGTTACAACTCCCGACTAAGTGAGAAAAAAACCAGGAAAGGAGTATACCTGTGCCTTGCGGCAATTACAGCCAGTGAGCGCGATGTAATGTATTTTCTGCGGGCGGCGGCGAAAAAAAGCCGTTCTCGCTGGCGCGCCGCGGACTGGCCGCTCCCTTTCTTTGATCTTTCACGGGGATTTAAACGATTCAGCTGTAGTAAAATTACGCAAAATTTCTGTCTTTGAGCATGAGGTTGTCGCAATGTCGGTTACTAAAAAACCTATGGTACTGGTGATTCTGGATGGCTACGGCTATCGCGAAGACCAACAGGATAACGCCATTTACAGCGCTAAAACGCCGGTAATGGACGCCCTGTGGGCCAAACGTCCGCATACCCTGATCGATGCATCCGGCCTGGAAGTTGGCCTGCCGGACCGTCAGATGGGGAACTCCGAAGTGGGTCACGTCAACCTGGGCGCCGGTCGTATCGTCTATCAGGACCTGACCCGTCTCGATGTGGAAATTAAAGAACGCACCTTCTTCGCCAACCCGGTACTGACCGCCGCGGTCGATAAAGCGGTTGCCGCCGGCAAAGCGGTACATATCATGGGTCTGATGTCGCCAGGCGGCGTCCACAGCCACGAAGATCACATCATGGCGATGGTGGAGCTGGCGGCAGAGCGCGGCGCTGAGAAGATCTACCTGCACGCCTTCCTCGACGGCCGTGATACGCCGCCGCGCAGCGCGGAAAAAACGCTGGCGACCTTCGAAGCCAAATTTGCCGCGCTGGGCAAAGGCCGCATCGCGTCGCTCATCGGCCGCTACTACGCCATGGACCGCGACAACCGCTGGGATCGCGTTGAGCAGGCCTATGACCTGATGACCCTGGCGAAAGGCGAATTCCAGGCCGATACCGCCGTCGCCGGCCTGCAGGCTGCCTACGCCCGTGACGAAAACGACGAGTTCGTGAAAGCGACCGTGATCCGCGCCGCCGGTCAGGCCGATGCGGCGATGGAAGATGGCGATGCGCTGATCTTCATGAACTTCCGTGCTGACCGCGCGCGCGAAATCACCCGCGCCTTCGTCAACGCCGACTTCGACGGCTTTGCGCGTAAGAAAGTGGTTAACCTCGACTTCGTGATGCTCACCGAATATGCCGCCGACATCAAAGTGGCCTGCGCCTACCCGCCCGCCTCGCTGGCCAATACCTTCGGCGAGTGGATGGCGAAGCACGATAAAACCCAACTGCGCATCTCCGAAACCGAGAAATACGCCCACGTCACCTTCTTCTTCAACGGCGGCGTAGAAGAGCCGTTCAAAGGCGAAGAGCGGATTCTGATTAATTCGCCGAAAGTAGCGACCTACGATCTGCAGCCGGAAATGAGCTCCGCCGAGCTGACCGAGAAACTGGTCGCGGCCATCAAAGGCGGCCAGTACGACACTATCATCTGTAACTACCCGAACGGCGATATGGTTGGCCATACCGGGGTGATGGAAGCCGCCGTAAAAGCCGTTGAAGCGCTGGATCACTGCATCGACCAGGTAGCGCAGGCGGTGGAATCCGTTGGCGGTCAGCTGCTGATCACCGCCGACCACGGTAACGCCGAGCAGATGCGCGACCCGGCCACCGGTCAGGCGCATACCGCCCACACCAACCTGCCGGTTCCGCTGATCTACGTCGGTAACAAAGCGGTTAAAGCGGTCAATGGCGGCAAACTTTCCGACATCGCCCCAACCATGCTGTCGCTGATGGGAATGGAAATCCCGCAAGAGATGACTGGCAAGCCGCTGTTCATCGTGGAATAATCCTTCCCCATGAGGGGAAAGGCGACGTATTCAACTACATGGATCGCAACGGCAGTTCGATCCGTCCTTTACGCCAGCGCGCTCAGCGCTGGCGTATTACTGTGCGCGTCATCTGCGCACGCCGACGATCGCGATCAGCTAAAGTCCATCCAGGCCGACATCGCCGCCAGGCAGCGGGCGATTAAGCAACAGCAGCAGCAGCGCGCAAGCCTGCTCGCCCAGCTCAAAGCGCAGGAAGAAGCGATCGCCGCCGCGGCCCGCAAACTGCGCGAAACCCAGGACAACCTGAACCAGCTCAATAAGCAGATTGACGAAATGAACGCCTCTCTCGCCAAGCTGGAGCGCCAGCGCGCGTCTCAGGAGCGTAACCTCGCCGCGCAGCTTGACGCCGCGTTCCGCCAGGGGCCGCATACCGGCATCCAGATGGTGCTGAGCGGTGAAGAGGGCCAGCGCAATCAGCGGATGCAGGTCTACTTCAGCTATTTCAACCAGGCCCGTCAGGAAACCATCGCGGAACTGAAGAAAACGCGCGAAGAGATGGCGGTGCAAAAGTCGATGCTCGAAGAGAAGCAGAGCCAGCAGCAGACGCTGGTCTACGAGCAAAAAGCTCAGCAGGCGAAGCTGGAGCAGGCGCGTAACGAACGGAAAAAGACCCTTTCCGGCCTGGAATCCTCCATTCAGCAAGGTCAGCAGCAGTTAAGTGAATTGCGGGCTAACGAATCGCGCCTACGCGGTCGTATCGCCCAGGCGGAGGCTGCCGCCAAAGCCCGAGCCGATCGGGAAGCACGCGATGCGCAGGCGGTGCGCGACCGCCAGCAGGAAGCATCGCGCAAAGGCACCACCTATAAACCAACGGAAAGCGAGCGTTCGCTGATGTCACGCACCGGCGGGCTGGGCTCGCCGCGCGGTCAGGCGTTCTGGCCGGTTCGCGGTCCGCTCCTTCATCGATATGGCGAACAGCTGCAAGGTGAACTACGTTGGAAAGGGATGGTTATCGCCGCGTCTGAAGGCACCGAAGTCAGAGCCATTGCCGATGGTCGGGTCATTCTGGCCGACTGGCTGCAGGGCTATGGTCTGGTGGTGGTGGTCGAGCATGGTAAAGGCGACATGAGCCTGTATGGCTATAACCAAAGCGCGCTGGTCAGCGTCGGTACGCAGGTGCGTGCCGGTCAGCCTATCGCGCTCGTAGGCAGCAGCGGCGGTCAGGGCCGTCCGTCGCTCTATTTCGAAATTCGCCGCCAGGGTCAGGCGGTCAATCCACAGCCGTGGTTGGGAAGATAAGTTTTGCTTCAATTTCGCGCAATTGCTCTTGCCGTAGCCGGTTCGCTGGCTCTGGCGGCGCCAGCGTTCGCTGGCAAACTCTCCATCGTTATTGACGATTTTGGCTACCGCCCGCAGACCGAAAATCAGGTGCTGGCGCTGCCGTCCACTATCTCCGTCGCCGTGCTGCCGAACGCGCCGCACGCCCGGGAAATGGCCACGAAAGCGCATAATCTGGGCCATGAAGTGCTCATCCACCTGCCGATGGCGCCGCTCAGCAAACAGCCGCTGGAAAAAGACACCCTGCGTCCCGAAATGAGCAGCGAGGAGATCGAGCGCATCATTCGCGAAGCTTACGGCAAAGTCCCCTACGCCGTCGGGCTGAATAACCATATGGGCAGCGCGATGACCTCCAACCTGTTTGGCATGCAGAAGGTGATGCAGGCCCTGGAGCGCTACAATCTCTATTTTCTCGACAGCGTGACCATCGGCAATACCCAGGCCATGCGCGCCGCGCAGGGCACCGGGGTGAAGGTGATTAAGCGCAAGGTGTTTCTTGACGATACGCAGAATGAAGCCGATATCCGCACCCAGTTTAACCGCGCCATCGCCCTGGCGCGTCGTAACGGTTCGGCGATAGCCATTGGCCATCCGCATCCGACGACGGTGCGGGTGCTGCAGCAGATGGTCTATAACCTGCCGCCGGATATCACGCTGGTGCGCCCGAGCAGCCTGCTCAACGAGCCGCAGGTCGACAATTCGACGCCAAACTACGCTCAGCCGCCCGCGCAACAAACGGCGCCGCAGCAGCAGAAGCCGCGTAATCCGTTCCACGGCGTGAAGTATTGCAAGCCGAAGCGCCCGCTGGAGCCCGTGAACGCCAGCCGCTTCTTCACTATCCTCAGCGACAGCATCAGCCAGAGCGCGCTGGTCCAGTACTATCGCCTCAAATGGCAGGGCTGGGACAATCCCGGCAACTAGACCACTCAGGGGTCCGTTCGCTTTTGCGCGACGGGCGCCTGGTTATCTTCGTGGGCGTACCACGCCTTAAAATATTTGAGAAAGCTATAAAACGTGGCGTACAGGCCGGTGACCACGCCGACTTTGCCATAGCGCCACGCCCCGCTGAACAGATACCATTTAAAGAAAGCGCCAATCGCGCTGACGATCCCCCGCGCCAGCGAAGGTTTGATCTGCTGGTGCTTCACCAGCCGGGTGGTATAGCTGTTCAGCTTATTAAACACTTCATGCAGCGAATAAAAGGTGTCATGGCGTACAAAGCCCGGCAGCCTGACGGATCGCGCGTGTCCAACCACCTGGTCATCCACCGGCCGGTCGTTAAATCGCGCCTGCTGGCGGTTAAAGAGGCGCACCGGGTAATCCGGCGAGGAAATGGGGTAGATCGTCCGCACCTGCTTGCCGAGGACAAACCAGTAGCGCGGCAAACGCCAGGCGCATGCCGGGTCAGGCTCCTCCCCCGCTTTTAACGCCTGAATGGCCGACACGACGTCGTTATCAAGAATTTCATCGCTGTCCATGCACAGCACCCAGTCATGGCTGGCCAGCCCAATGGCATAGTTCATCTGCGCGCCGTGGGCTTTATAGGCATGGTGATGGACGGTGAGACCAAACTGCTGACAAATAGAGACCGTTTCGTCGGTGCTACCGGAGTCGACGACAATACACTCATCGGCCACCCTCAGCAGCGGGGGCAGCACCTCCATGAGCAGACGTGCAGAGTTACAGGTCAGTAAGCATACGGAGAGTTTAAGCATGATAGTTACAAAGTTAAACCGCGACTAAACACACTGTATAAGCGAATAACCGTAAAATCGATGTAGAAATTGTGCGCTTGATATTAAGCAGGCTAAAAATGTTATCCAAATCTAAATTAAGGCGCCCGCAGGCGCCTTTTTTGCTGGTTTTTACAACAGACCGGAGGCGTTATTCCCAGCTCAGAACCACTTTACCGGACTGGCCGGAGCGCATGGCGTCAAAACCCTTCTGGAAGTCATCAATGCCGAAGCGGTGGGTGATGATCGGTGAGAGATCCAGACCAGACTGGATCAGCGCCGCCATCTTGTACCAGGTTTCGAACATTTCGCGACCGTAGATACCTTTGATAAACAGCCCTTTGAAGATGACCTTGGTCCAGTCGATGGACATATCCGACGGTGGAATACCCAGCATCGCGATACGGCCGCCGTGGTTCATGGTATCCAGCATGCTGCGAAACGCCGGCGGCGCGCCGGACATCTCCAGACCCACATCGAAACCTTCGGTCATCCCCAGCTCGACCATCACGTCATTAAGGTTCTCTTTGGCCACGTTCACCGCGCGAGTGACGCCCATTTTGCGCGCCAGCTCAAGACGGTACTCGTTGACGTCGGTGATCACCACGTTACGCGCGCCGACATGTTTCGCTACCGCCGCCGCCATCACGCCGATCGGACCGGCGCCGGAAACCAGCACGTCTTCCCCGACCAGATCGAAGGAGAGCGCGGTGTGCACAGCGTTGCCGAACGGGTCGAAGATAGACGCCAGGTCATCAGAGATATTGTCGGGGATTTTAAAGGCGTTAAAGGCCGGGATCACCAGATACTCGGCAAAGCAGCCCGGGCGGTTGACGCCCACGCCAATGGTGTTGCGGCACAGGTGGGTACGGCCCGCGCGGCAGTTACGGCAGTGGCCGCAGGTGATATGCCCTTCGCCGGAGACGCGGTCGCCAATCTTAAAGCCGCGCACTTCCTGGCCAATCCCCACCACTTCGCCGACATATTCGTGCCCGACCACCATCGGTACCGGAATAGTCTTCTGCGACCACTCATCCCAGTTGTAGATGTGCACGTCGGTCCCGCAAATGGCGGTCTTGCGGATTTTAATCAGCAGATCGTTATGGCCGACTTCCGGTTCCGGTACGTCGGTCATCCAGATGCCTTCTTCCGCTTTCAGTTTGGATAACGCTTTCATCTCACACCCTTATTAGGCGATGACGCCCAGTTGTTTACCGATGCGGGTAAAGGCTTCCACCGCACGCTCAATTTGTTCAGGGGTATGCGCCGCCGACATCTGGGTGCGAATACGCGCCTGGCCTTTCGGTACCACCGGATAGAAGAAGCCGGTGACATAGATCCCTTCTTTCTGCAGCTCGCGGGCAAAGTTCTGCGCCACCACCGCTTCGCCCAGCATCACCGGAATGATGGCGTGGTCGGCGCCCGCCAGGGTGAAGCCTGCCGCGGTCATTTTTTCACGGAACAGACGCGCGTTGGCCCACAGGCGATCGCGCAGGTCTGCACCCTCTTCGACCATCTCCAGCACTTTGATGGAGGCGGCCACGATGGCCGGCGCCAGAGAGTTGGAGAACAGATACGGACGGGAACGCTGGCGCAGCCACTCGACCACCTCTTTGCGTGCGGCAGTGTAGCCGCCGGAGGCGCCGCCCAGCGCTTTACCCAGCGTGCCGGTGATAATGTCGACGCGACCCATCACGTCGCAGTATTCGTGGGAGCCGCGGCCGTTTTCGCCGACGAAGCCGACGGCGTGGGAGTCATCGACCATCACCAGCGCATCGTATTTATCCGCCAGATCGCATACGCCTTTCAGGTTGGCGATCACGCCGTCCATCGAGAAGACGCCGTCGGTGGCGATTAACACGTGACGCGCCCCGGCGTCGCGGGCTTCTTTCAGGCGCGCTTCCAGCTCCTGCATGTCGTTGTTGGCATAGCGGAAGCGTTTCGCTTTACACAGGCGTACGCCGTCGATGATAGAGGCATGGTTCAGGGCGTCGGAGATAATGGCGTCTTCCGGGCCGAGCAGCGTTTCAAACAGGCCGCCGTTGGCGTCGAAGCAGGAGGAGTAGAGGATCGCGTCTTCCATACCGAGGAAATCCGCCAGCTTCTTCTCCAGCTGCTTGTGCGTATCCTGGGTGCCGCAGATGAAGCGTACCGAGGCCATCCCGAAGCCGTGGCTGTCCATACCGGATTTCGCCGCGTCGATCAGCGCCGGGTGGTTGGCCAGACCCAGATAGTTATTGGCGCAGAAGTTAATCACGTGGCTATCGCCGACGGTAATGTCCGCCTGCTGCGCCGAGGTGATGATGCGCTCTTCTTTAAACAA
The DNA here is from genome assembly GCF_018223875.1 of Klebsiella sp. 54. Lineage (NCBI taxonomy): Bacteria > Pseudomonadati > Pseudomonadota > Gammaproteobacteria > Enterobacterales > Enterobacteriaceae > Klebsiella > Klebsiella sp. 54. Next base: position 95,245 of record NZ_JAGRRA010000001.1, on the reverse strand, counting down.
GCCTTCGGCCCGAGCGGTCTCCAGATTGCTAGTTAACTGTTTGTAGAAATCACCACGCATTGCAACTCTCCAGATTCGGCAAAATTTGGCACATATTACCCAAAGCTATACGCTGATACGAGATGATGCATGCCTGAATGAATTATTTGCAGCATAAATCACGTCAGCCCAGCACCTTATTCTGCGAATGGCTGTAGGCTTGCTCATGTGGTGATATGATATGAGCATTCATGTCCGGATTGTCTCCGGGCTCTCAACTTCAAAGGTACAGTTATGATCATCGTAACCGGCGGCGCAGGCTTTATCGGCAGCAACATCGTTAAAGCGCTGAACGACAAGGGCATTACCGACATTCTGGTTGTCGACAATCTGAAAGACGGCACCAAGTTTGTGAACCTGGTTGACCTGAACATCGCTGACTACATGGATAAAGAAGACTTTCTGATCCAGATTATGGCAGGCGAAGAGTTCGGCGACATTGACGCTATCTTCCACGAAGGCGCGTGCTCTTCCACCACGGAGTGGGACGGCAAGTACATGATGGACAACAACTATCAGTACTCCAAAGAGCTGCTGCACTACTGCATGGAGCGCGAAATTCCGTTCCTGTACGCCTCTTCGGCAGCCACCTACGGTGGACGCACCAGCGATTTCATCGAGTCCCGCGAGTACGAGCAGCCGCTGAACGTCTACGGCTACTCCAAATTCCTGTTCGATGAATACGTCCGTCAGATCCTGCCTGAAGCCAATTCGCAGATCGTCGGCTTCCGCTACTTCAACGTCTACGGGCCGCGCGAAGGCCACAAAGGCAGCATGGCGAGCGTCGCTTTCCACCTCAACACCCAGCTGAATAATGGCGAAAGTCCGAAACTGTTCGAAGGCAGCGACGGCTTCAAGCGCGACTTCGTCTACGTCGGCGACGTGGCTGACGTCAACCTGTGGTTCTGGGAAAACGGCGTTTCCGGCATCTTCAACCTCGGCACCGGCCGCGCGGAATCCTTCCAGGCCGTCGCCGATGCGACCCTGGCGTACCACAAAAAAGGCAGCATCGAGTACATCCCGTTCCCGGACAAACTGAAAGGCCGCTACCAGGCGTTCACCCAGGCGGATCTGACTAACCTGCGTAAAGCGGGCTATGACAAACCGTTCAAAACCGTTGCCGAAGGCGTAACGGAGTATATGGCCTGGCTGAATCGGGGCGCGTAAGAGATAACATGAAAATTCTGGTGGTAGGCCCGTCTTGGGTGGGCGACATGATGATGTCGCAAAGTCTTTATCGTACGCTCAGGGCGCGCTATCCCCAGGCGATTATCGATGTGATGGCGCCTGCCTGGTGCCGTCCGTTGTTATCGCGCATGCCGGAAGTGAACGAAGCGATCCCGATGCCGCTGGGCCACGGCGCGCTGGCTATCGGCGAACGCCGCAAGCTCGGGCACAGCCTGCGCGAGCGTCGCTACGATCGCGCTTATGTGCTGCCGAACTCGTTTAAATCGGCATTAGTCCCCTTCTTTGCCAACATCCCGCTGCGCACCGGCTGGCGCGGCGAGATGCGCTACGGCCTGCTCAACGACGCCCGGGTGCTGGACAAAGACGCCTGGCCGCTGATGGTGGAACGCTATGTGGCGTTGGCCTACGACAACGGCGTGATGCGCTGCGCCAAAGATCTGCCGCAGCCGCTGCTTTGGCCGCAGCTGCAGGTCAACGAAGGGGAAAAGTCGCAGGCCTGCAGCGCCTTTAACCTGTCCAACGTTCGGCCGATCATCGGCTTCTGCCCCGGCGCGGAGTTCGGCCCGGCAAAACGCTGGCCGCACTATCACTATGCTGCGCTGGCGAAAAAGCTCATCGACGATGGTTATCAGATTGCGCTATTTGGCTCGGCAAAAGATAACGAGGCCGGCAAAGAGATCATCGCCGCCCTCAGCAGCGAGCAGCAGGCCTGGTGCCGGAATCTGGCGGGTGAAACCCAGCTGGAGCAGGCGGTGATCCTGATTGCCGCCTGTAAAGCGGTGGTGACTAACGATTCGGGGCTGATGCACGTCGCCGCGGCGCTGGACCGCCCGCTGGTGGCGCTGTATGGCCCGAGCAGTCCGGACTTTACCCCGCCGCTGTCGCATAAAGCGCGCGTGATCCGCCTGATTACCGGCTACCACAAAGTGCGCAAAGGCGATGCCGCCGAAGGCTATCATCAGAGCCTGATCGACATTACGCCAGAGCGCGTCCTGCAAGAGCTGAATGAATTGTTGACGGATAAAACCGGACACGAGGAAGCGTAGCGGATGCGGGTATTGATTGTAAAAACCTCATCGATGGGCGACGTGCTGCACACGCTGCCCGCGCTGACCGACGCCGCGCAGGCTATCCCCGGCATCCGCTTCGACTGGGTAGTGGAAGAAGGCTTCGCGCAGATCCCCTCCTGGCATGAAAGCGTCGAGCGGGTGATCCCGGTGGCGATCCGCCGCTGGCGTAAAGCCTGGTTCTCCGCGCCGATCAAAGCGGAGCGTAAAGCCTTTCGCGAGGTCGTCCAGGCGGTAAAGTATGACGCCATCATCGACGCCCAGGGGCTGGTGAAAAGCGCTGCGCTAGTCACCCGCCTGGCGCACGGCGTCAAGCATGGTATGGACTGGCAAACGGCCCGCGAGCCGCTGGCCAGCCTGTTTTACAACCGCCGCCACCACATTGCGAAACAGCAGCACGCCGTGGAACGTACCCGCGAGCTGTTCGCCAAAAGTCTCGGCTACGCGAAACCCCAAACCCAGGGGGATTACGCCATTGCGCGCCATTTCCTGCAGCACGAGGCTAGCGCTGCCGCCCCCTATCTGGTGTTCCTGCACGCCACCACCCGCGACGATAAGCACTGGCCGGAAAACCGCTGGCAGGAGCTGCTCGATCTGCTGGCCGACAGTGGCGTCCGCATTAAGCTGCCGTGGGGCGCCCCGCACGAAGAGGCGCGGGCGAAGCGGCTGGCGGAAGGCCGGGAGTATGTTGAAGTGCTGCCGCGCATGAGCCTTGAGCAGGTAGCGCAGGTTCTGGCCAGCGCCCGGGCCGTCGTCTCGGTCGATACCGGCCTCAGTCATCTGACCGCCGCGCTGGATAAACCGAACTTCACGCTTTACGGCCCGACCGATCCGGGGCTGATTGGCGGATACGGTAAAAACCAGCACATCGTGCGGCCGGAAAACAGCGCCAGCACCGGCGATATTACCGCCAGCCGGGTTCATCTTCTTCTGCACAATCAGGGGCTGCTCTGATGGGATCTCTGTTTAAGCAGATCTATCGCTACACCCGCCCTCGCGCTTATCGTCACAATGAAAATCTGTGGCCTTTTACCCGCATCACTCGCGCGCCGAGCGGCGAAATCAGCGCGTTGCGCTATAGAGGGAAAACGGTGCCGCTGGTCAGCCTGAGCGCGCTGAAAAACAGCATGCAGGGTGAAGTCCTGCTGACCGCCACCGGTCCTTCGACCCGCAATATCGATTTTTCCCTGTTGTCGAAAACGATCCCAGTGATGGGCGTCAATGGCGCCTGGCATCTTGCCGACCGCCTGCACTTTTCGCTCTATACCATCGTCGACATGGAGTTTTTCGATAAGAAGCCGGACATTATCCGCGCTATCGTCAGCCAACCGGACATTCTGCTGTTCACCACCATGCATGGGATCGCCAAAATCGTCGATCGCTATGCGGACGCGCTGCGCTGCCGTTTGGCGTTGATTGAGGACGGTTGCTATAAGATTTACCAGCCGAAAGTCGCCAGCGAAGCGATAAAGCGCACTTACCAGCAGAATCCGGCGATGTGCTTTCATCCCCAGCGCCCGGATATCTGCTTTAGCACCGATATTCGCCAGGGCGTCTTTGATGCCGGTACGGTGGTCTACTGGGCGCTGCAAGTTCTCGCCTGGCTGGGCTTCAATACTATCCTGGTGAGCGGCCTGGATATGACCAATTTTAACCAGCCGCGATTCTACGAAACACAACAAGAAAAATTGCCTTCTTACCTGGCAACAAAAGTGGATACCCTCGTCATGCCCTCCTTTGCGCATGCCGCGCAGGTACTGCAGCAACGCCAGATCCGGGTGATTAATTTTTCCCCAGAAAGCGCTGTACCGGATACTATTTTCGAAAAGGTTGCGTTTAATGAGTACTTTAAAAGTGAGTAACTTCGCCCGACAGGGTTACTCGATTGTCTTTCCTTTGTTTTTATTTTTTAGCGCGATTTTTTGTATGTCCACCCGGACCAATAATCTGCTGCATTTATCGATCCTGCTGCTGTTGCTGTCTCTGGTACGCCAGGAAAACCGCCAGGCGCTGGCCGACGTGTTACGCGAGCAGTGGCAGACCTGGACGCTGCTGGCGGCCTTCTTTACCTATTACGCCCTCAGTAACCTGTGGGGCCATACGCCGCAGCATATTGATTCGCCGATCACCCACGGTGTGTATCTGACGGGCTATCTGTTGCTGATGGCGATGCTGCTTAGCGACGAACGAACCCGCCGCCTGGCCATGCTGGCGGTGGTTGGCGGGATCACCGTGCTCTCGCTGTGGACGCTGATGTTCGACCACACGCTGGTCCTCACCGAACGAGCGGTCTCCCCCGAGAACCCCGGGCCAACAAACGTTATCGACCTTGCCGGATACTGCGGCATCGGCATCTTAATCTGCGGCATGCTACTGAAAGAAAAAGCCAGCCACTGGCTCTATCTGCCGGTGGCCATCATGCTGGTGATGATGCTGCTGACCCAAAGCCGCGGGCCGATCATCGCCCTGGTGCTGGCGGTCGGCTGTACGCTGCACCTGCACGTCTTCACCCGCCGCAACCTGCTGATCGCCGCGGCGCTGGCCGTGCTGGTGGCTCTGCTTTTGGTCATGACGCCGGTGGGCGACATGCTGCTCGCCCGTTTCGAAGAGCTGGGCACCCAAAGCGGGCTGCGTCTGAGTATCTGGCACCATACGCTGTCGGAGATGGCCAGCCAGCCCTGGCTGGGACGCGGTTTCAGCTATGAACTGGATTTCATCAACTACAGCGGCGAACACATCACCACCACCCACAGCGTGTATATGGGCGCCCTGCTGAAAGGCGGCATCGTGGGTTTACTACTGCTGCTTGCGGTCATTGCCTGCGGACTCTGGCAGGCGTGGCGCAAGCGCCGCTCCGACAGCCGCTACAGTCTGGCGATCCTGTTTTACGCCCTGGTGTTTATGGCCTCGCAGGGGATGTTTATCATCAGCAACCCCCGGGAGACCTGGGTGCTGTTCTGGCTGCCGCTGGGCATAGCGCTCAGCAAAGGGCTAGCGGAAAAGCGTTAACAAAAAAGGGCCGCTGACGGCCCTTTTTTATAGTCACTTTTATATTAACTGCGGGCGGCGACCAGCCGGTCGGCCTGCTCTTTAATCACCGGCCACACCGACTCAATCGCCACATCGGCGACATTCGCTTCTTCACAGACGATCTGCCTCGCTTTGTCATAGCCCGGCGCCCAAATATGATAGCCGGGCAGCCCGGTATCCTTGAGTTTACGTTTGTTATAGACCGCCACCATCGGTTTATCGAAGGCGCGGGCGATATGCACGATCGAGGTGTCCGGCGTAATGACTAAATCACAGCTGCGGATCACCTCCACGGCGGAGTTGATGGTGCTGTCGGCGATGTACAGCGCCATATCCAGCCCCAGCTGCTGAATCTTCTCACTGCGCCCCACCATCACGATACAGACCCGGTAAGGCAGAGCATGTAGCCGCTCGACCAGGGTCGCCACCTGATGACGACAGAAGTCTTTATCTTCGGAGGCGGTAAAAGGGTTAATGGCGATGCGCAGTGCGACCTCTCCGGCCTGGGAAAGCAAGCGCGCCACCTTCTCCCGCTCATGGCGACAGCCAGGGAGATGATAGTCGTATGGCTGGTCGTCAACGACGCCAAAAAGCTTCACCACCTGTTTATAGCGCTGGGAAATATGGCTGTTGCTGTCAAAAAAAGCGATCGAATGATCGTAAAGTTTATAGGGCTCTTTATTAAACCCAATCACGCTGGTCGCCCGTAAATCGGCGAGTAATTTAAAACGTTCATAGCTGGTCACGTCATCAAAATCGATAACCGCATCAAAACCCGCCGCCCGTAACGTATTTAAGGGCATGCGTGGTCGATATAAATATACTTGCTCGATGAATTCTGAGCCGGCTAATATTTCGCAGCATATTGGTCCGGTTAACACCGAAACCTGATATCCCCGTTCGGCCAGTATTCTGGCGCAGCCGGTGGTCACCACCATATCGCCGACTTTATCGTCCAGACGCAATAGCAGCACGCGGCGCACGGGGACCGGGTCGAAGGGTTTGCGCGCCGGCTTATTTCTGTATCGATAGTTAATTAAATTAAATTTAATGCCGCGGAAAAAAGCGTTCTTTTTCCGCGTCAATTGTTTAAGGATACGCATACGGTACCTTGAGCTGTGTTAGCGCTGTGTGATTTTCCGCTGGTAATATTCTGCCAACGTCATGCCCTTCACCTGCGGCGCCAGCCAGCTAAAAAAGGCTTCAAGGTCAGCGTATAAACGCTCAATATCCCGTTCATTCTGGAACGTGGGGCTGCCGCCGGGCATATACTCTGAAGAGTGGAGCATATATTCCACGTAGTCATTGCCCTGCGTCAACGTTTGTTCGACGACTTTTTTCATCGTCTCCACGTTGCCGCCCATCGGACGCAGCCAGTGTACGGAGGGAGAACGCACTTTGCCGCGCAGGCGGTCGTAGCCCTGCTTCACGCTGTTCATCCACGCGGAGTGCTTGTACTGAATGCTCATCGGCACTTCCAGCAGCGGCGAGTGGCCTTCGCGGCTGATGTCATTTTCATCGAGAAAATAGGCATGCTGCGGGAAGCGGCGATAATCGGTCCCGCCATCGCCCTGCGGCGCCCCCTTGGCGGTCTTCCAGTTCACCCGTGGGGTCACCGAGCAATCCACCTGATAACCGTGCTCCACCAGCAGACGCGCATAGCGCTCGTCAAAGGCCCAGCGCCCGGCGCGATGGCTAACCATTTTGGTCTGGAAGGTGTCCTCCAGCAGATGCGTCATATAGTCGACCTTTTCACGCATCATGGCATCGCTGTATTCAATGAGATAAGGCTTATGCCGCCAGTCGTCGGCGGTCAGCGGCTCGGTCGGCGGGCTGTTCCAGGCATGCAAATGCATACCGACTTCCGCGGTGCCGCGGGCAATCACGTCTCTGGCGAATTCGATATAAAAGGGGTCGATGGCCATTTCATAGTTGGTCAAATAGACCGGTTTAAAGCCATACTTTTCGCAAAGCTGCTGAAAACGCGGGAGATAACGCGCATTCTCGGTGGTGATGCTGTCATGTTTTTGCCAGAGGTTATCGCCCTCTGTATCAATCGTGATGAGAAATGCGGGATTGTGCACGAAAACGTCCTCAGGCCATACGTATCGGGTCATGGTAGAGCAATACAACGCTTCTCTCAATCTGTCTGATCCCCTAGAATCGGAACCCTTATCCTGGATGAAGAACAGAGTATGACGCCTGAAACCCTCTCCCGCAGCCCCTTGAACCCGGCGCGGATCCTGGTCATTAAGCTGCGCCATCATGGCGACATGCTGCTGATCACCCCGCTTATTCACGCGCTGAAACAGCAGTACCCCGCCGCCTGCGTGGATGTCCTGCTGTATGAAGAGACCCGGGATATGCTCGCCGCCAACCCCGATATTCACCAAATTTATGGTCTCGACCGCCGCTGGAAAAAGCAGGGGAAAAAGCATCAGTTGAAGATGCAATGGCAGCTCATTCAGACGCTGCGCCAGCAGCGATACGATATGGTGCTTAACCTTGCCGACCAGTGGCCGAGCGCGATTATCAGCAAACTGACCGGCGCCGCGACGCGGATCGGCTTTGATTTTCCGAAGCGTCGCCACCCGTTCTGGCGCTATTGCCACACCGCGCTGGCCGCCACCCAACAGCATAATCAGCTGCATACGGTACAGCAGAATCTCTCTATCCTCGCTCCGCTCGGTATCCAGTTGAACGACGCGCCGGCGCGGATGGGCTACAGCGAAGCAGACTGGGCCACCAGCCGCGCCCTGCTGCCGGAGGACTTCCGGGATAACTACATCGTCATCCAGCCAACGTCGCGTTGGTTCTTTAAATGCTGGCGCGAAGATCGGATGAGCGCCCTGATCAACGCGCTGTCCGCCGAAGGGTACGCGGTGGTGCTCACCTCCGGCCCCGACGACAGAGAGAAGCAGATGGTGGAGACCATCATCGCCGGCTGCCCGCAGGCGCGGCTGCACTCTTTAGCCGGTCAGTTAACGCTGCGCCAGCTGGCGGCGGTGATCGATCACGCCCGGCTGTTTATCGGCGTCGACTCGGTGCCGATGCATATGGCAGCGGCTCTCGGCACCCCGCTGGTCGCCCTGTTCGGCCCCTCGAAGCTGACCTTCTGGCGTCCGTGGCAGGCGAAAGGCGAGGTGATCTGGGCCGGCGACTTCGGACCGCTGCCCGACCCGGACGCCATCAACACCAACACCGACGAACGTTATCTCGATTTAATTCCTACCGACGCCGTGATCGCGGCGGCGAAAAAGGTACTGGCATGAGTAAATTCAGGCTGGCTCTGGTGCGGCAGAAGTACCGCCCGGACGGCGGCGCAGAACGGTTTGTCTCCCGCGCGCTGGAAGCCCTCGACAGCAGTCATCTGCAGCTGAACGTCATCACCCGCGAATGGCAGGGGCCGGTCAAGCCCGACTGGCAGATCCATATCTGTAACCCACGCAAATGGGGGCGCATCAGCCGCGAGCGTGGGTTTGCCAACGCCGCGCGAGCGCTCTGGCAGCGCGAGTCCTTCGACCTGGTGCAGAGCCATGAGCGTATTCCCGGCTGCGATCTCTACCGCGCCGGCGATGGCGTTCATCGCCGCTGGCTGCAACAGCGCTCGCGCATCTTACCGGCCTGGAAAAGCCGCCTGCTGTTCGCCGACCGCTACCACCGTTATGTGATGAAAGCGGAACGGGAGATGTACGAAGACCCGCATCTGCGCGGGGTGATCTGCAACGCCGAGATGATCAAGCGCGAGATCATCGAAGACTTTGGCCTGCCGGCGGACAAGATCCACGTTATCTATAACGCCATTGATAACCAGCGTTTCCTGCCGCCGGGCGAAGACACCTTTGCCGCCTTACGCGCCAAATGGCAGTTGCCGCTGCAGGCAACCTGCCTGATTTACGTCGGCTCCGGCTTTGAGCGTAAAGGGCTGGCGGCGGCGATCCGCGCCATCGCCCCGACCGATCGCTATCTGCTGGTGGTTGGCAAAGATAAGGATCAGCCGCGCTACCAGGCGCTGGCGAAGAGCCTGAACTGCGAAGCGCGGGTGCGCTTCTTCGGCATGCAGTCGGAGACGCTGCCGTTCTATCAGATGGCCGATGGCCTGCTGCTGCCCACCCTCTACGATCCGTTCCCCAACGTCATCCTCGAGGCAATGGCCTGCGGTCTGCCGGTGATCACCACCACCGGCTGCGGCGGGGCGGAGTTTATCGTCAACGGCCACAACGGTTACGTCTGCGACGCCCTGGATATCCCGGCGCTGCAGCAGGCGGTGATGGCCCTGCCCGCCCGCGCGCTGGGCTCCGCGGAAGGCGACCGCGCCCGCGAGCGCATCATGGCCTGCACCAGCGAGCGCCTCTCCACCCAGCTGCTTTCCCTTTATCAGGATCTGGTGAAATAACGATGCGCATCTTATTTGTGATTGATGGATTGCCCGGCGGCGGCGCGGAAAAAGTGGTCCTGACCCTGGCAGCACAGTTCCTGCGCGACGGCGATCGGGTATCACTCATTTCGCTACGCGACGTCTGCGAGTACCCCTTGCCCGAGGGGCTCGACTACCAGGTGGTGGCCGATCGCTGCCGCAAACCCTGGCGCAAGCTGACCGAGCTGTCCCGCCGCGCCCGCCAGCTGGACGCCGCGGTCATCCGGGCCGAGCAGCAGGGACAATTTGACCTTGTACTCTCCAACCTGCATAAAACCGACCGCATCGTCGCCCGCAGCCGCGCGCTGCGCGAGCGCAACGTCTGGTTCTGCCTGCACGGCGTCTTCTCGGCCTCTTATCTCGGTCACCGTACCGGCTTTGACCGCTGGATGAAGCAGCAGAAAATTAAGCAGATTTACCAGGGGCGCAACGTGGTGGCGGTTTCCGACGCCGTGGGGCGCGATCTGGTGGAAGCCTTCGCCCTGCGCCCGGCGCAGCTGAAAACCATCTATAACCCCTTCGATATCGCCGCCCTGCGCGCAGAAGCGGAAGCCGACAGCGAGCGCCCGGACGGCGACTACCTGATTCACGTCGGCCGCTTCCATCCCGGTAAACGTCACGACCGCCTGCTCGAAGCCTACGCGCAAAGCGGCATTGACGCGCCGCTGGTGCTGTTAGGACAGGGGAAACCGGAGCAAGAGCAACGCCTGCGCCAGCTGGCCAAAACGCTTGAGATTGAAGACCGGGTGTGGTTCAAGGGTTTTCAGAAAAACCCCTTACCGTGGATCAAAGGCGCGCGGATGCTGGTTTTGAGCTCGGATAGCGAAGGATTCGGCAATGTGGTAGTGGAGGCGCTGCTGTTACATACCCCGGTCGCCAGCACCCGCTGTCCCGGCGGCGTCACCGAGATCCTGACCGGCGAACTTGCCCGGGGTCTGGCGGATCTCACCAGTCCGGCGCTGGCTCAGACGATGCAAAGCATTTACCATAACCCGCCGGCCATCGACGATGCCGCGCTGGAAAAATTCAGCGTCGTGTCCATTTGTCAGCAGTACCGTCAGCTGCAGCGCACCTGACGCCGTTAGTTAACCAGGATCGAAGATTTATGAGTCAAACGCCTTTACTGAGCATCGTGGCTGCCGTCTACAACGGTGAGAAATTTCTTGCGCAATTCTTTGAGTGCATTGAACAGCAGCAGCTGGACAGCTATGAACTGATCCTGGTGAACGATGGGTCGACGGACAACAGCCTGGCGGTGATCGCCGAATGGCGGGATCGGCTGCAGAACGTCCAGGTGCTGGAGCAGGAAAACCAGGGCGTCTCGGTCGCGCGTAATACCGGCCTCGCCGCCGCCAGCGGCAAGTACCTCGCGTTTCCGGACATCGACGATAAACTCTATCCGGGCATGTATCGCACGCTGCTGGAAATGGCCGAGAAAGCACATCTCGATGTCGCCACCTGCAACGGCACCTACGTGTACGAAAAGCGCCGCGAGAGCCACCCGATCTTCCCGCTGGATCGCTTGCCCTCGACCGGCGTGTTGCCGGGCCATGTCTGGCTCAAGCAGGCCCTGGACTCGCGGAAATTTCTGCACGTCACCTGGCTCAATATCTATCGCCACGATTTTATCCGCCAGCATCACTTCCATTTCGAGCCCGGCCTGCGCCATCAGGATATCCCGTGGACCACCGAGGCGCTGCTGGCCGCGGAGCGCGTGCAGTACACCAGTCAGCAATTCTATGATTACTACATCCATTCTGAGTCGGTATCGCATAAGCCGGACAACGACGACACGCTGATGCGTTCGGCGCGCCATTACATGAAAATTCTGGAGATGCTGGAGGCGATCAACCAGCGTTACCCGGATAAAGTGCGCCATATCGCCGCCTGTCGCTGGCAGATCGCCAAAGAAGGCCTGGGGATCATCCACACCTTCGACAGCATGAAAGATGAGTCGAAAAAGCATGTTATTATTAAAGAATTCTTCGACCGCGGTATCTGGCGGTTAATCTGGAAAAACGCCTGTACTTTCCGTTTACGCTGGCGCCTGGGACGCCGTTATCTGCGTATTAAGCGTTATCGCCACGCGGGATAGACCAAAAACCCGCTGTTTCCGCCAAAGAGATAGCTTTACGCGGGCTAAATGCTTAGAATTTGCCCGCCAAAACAGAGAACGGATAAATAGTTTGGAATTGCTTTATACCACCCTACTTTACCTTATTCAGCCGCTGGTGTGGCTGCGGCTGCTGCTGCGCAGTCGTAAGGCTCCTGCCTACCGTAAACGCTGGGCGGAACGCTATGGCTTCTGTCAGAACAAGGTAGAGCCGGATGGCATTCTGCTGCACTCCGTTTCCGTCGGCGAGACCTTAGCCGCCATTCCGCTGGTTCGCGCCCTGCGCCACCGCTACCCTTCTCTGCCGATTACCGTCACCACCATGACGCCGACCGGCTCCGAGCGCGCCATGTCGGCCTTCGGCAAAGATGTCCATCACGTCTATCTGCCCTACGATCTGCCCGGCGCCATGAACCGCTTCCTGGACACCGTTCAGCCGAAGCTGGTGATCGTCATGGAGACCGAGCTGTGGCCGAACATGGTGGCCGCGCTGCATAAGCGTAAGATCCCGCTGGTGATTGCCAACGCCCGCCTGTCCGAACGTTCCGCCAAAGGCTATGCCAAACTGGGCGGCTTTATGCGCCGCCTGTTGAGCCGTATTACGCTTATCGCCGCGCAGAATGAAGAAGATGGCAACCGCTTCCTCGCGCTGGGACTGAAGCGCAATCAGCTGGCGGTCACCGGCAGCCTGAAATTCGATATCTCCGTTACGCCAGAGCTGGCGGCGCGCGCGGTGACGCTGCGTCGGCAATGGGCGCCGCACCGCAAAGTCTGGATTGCCACCAGCACCCACGATGGCGAAGAGCAAATTATCCTCCAGGCGCATAAAAAGCTGCTGGAGACCTTTCCGAACCTGCTGCTGATCCTTGTTCCCCGCCATCCGGAGCGCTTCCCTGACGCTCGCGACATGGTGCAAAAAGCCGGGATGAGCTTCACTCTACGCAGCACCGGCGAGATCCCCTCCTCCAGTACCCAGGTGGTTATTGGCGATACCATGGGCGAACTGATGCTGCTCTACGGCATTGCCGACCTCGCTTTCGTCGGCGGCAGCCTGGTGGAGCGCGGCGGCCATAATCCGCTCGAGCCGGCGGCGCACGCCATTCCGGTGCTGATGGGGCCGCATACCTTCAATTTCAAAGATATCTGCGCCAAGCTGCAGCAGGACGATGGCCTGATCACCGTCACCGACGCGAACTCGCTGGTCAAAGAGGTATCCACGCTCCTGACCGATGAAGACTACCGCCTGTGGTATGGCCGTCACGCGGTGGAAGTGCTGCACCAGAACCAGGGCGCGCTGTCGCGTCTGCTACAGTTACTGCAACCTTACCTGCCGCAGCGGAGTCATTAATGTCTAACCGGCTTTCCGTGGTGATGATCGCCAAAAACGCAGCGGACCTGCTGCCGGATTGTCTGGACTCCGTTAGCTGGGCGGATGAAATTATCGTCCTCGACTCCGGCAGTACTGACAGCACCGTCGAGCTGGCTCGCCGCCTCGGGGCGCAGGTCTATACCCATACCGACTGGCGAGGCTATGGCATTCAGCGCCAACGCGCGCAGGACTACGCCACCGGCGACTGGGTGTTGATGATCGATACCGATGAGCGCGTCACGCCAGAACTCAGGCAGGCTATTCTTAAGGTACTGGAAGCCCCGCAGCGCGGCGCCATCTACAGCATCGCCCGGCGTAACTATTTTCTCGGACGCTTTATGCGCCACAGCGGTTGGTACCCCGATCGCGTCCTGCGCCTGTACGAACGCGCCCGTTACCGCTATAACGATAATCTGGTCCATGAATCGCTGGATAGCCTGGGCGCCGAGGTCATTCCGTTGACCGGCGATCTCCTGCATCTGACGTGCCGCGACTTCGCTGGCTTCCAGCAAAAACAGCTGGCGTATGCCGCCGCGTGGGCGCTGGAACGCCATCAGAAGGGCAAGAAGACCTCGATGGCGGGGATATTCAGCCATACGCTGGGGGCGTTCCTGAAAACGCTGCTGCTGCGCGGTGGGGTGCTGGACGGTAAGCAGGGCTGGTTACTGGCGATGGTCAACGCGCAGTATACGTTTACAAAATATACCGAGCTGTGGGCGCTGAGCCACGGCTACTCGGAGAAAGAGTCATCATGAGCACAAAAGCGATCTATCCGGGTACCTTCGATCCCATCACCAATGGCCATATCGATATTGTCACCCGCGCGGCGAGTATGTTCGATAAAGTGGTGCTGGCTATCGCCGCCAGCCCAAGCAAAAAGCCGATGTTCAGCCTTGATGAACGCATTGCGCTGGCGGAGCAGGCGACGGCCCACCTGGTGAACGTGCAGGTGGTCGGCTTCAGCGACCTGATGGCCAGCTTCGCGCGCGCGCAGCAGGCCAATATCCTGATCCGCGGCCTGCGGGCGGTGGCGGATTTCGAGTATGAGATGCAGCTGGCCCATATGAATCGCCATCTGATGCCCACCCTTGAGAGCGTGTTCCTGATGCCGTGCAAAGAGTGGTCGTTTATCTCCTCTTCGCTGGTGAAGGAAGTCGCGCGCCACCAGGGCGATGTCTCTCATTTCCTGCCAGCCAACGTCCACCAGGCGCTGTTGAATAAGCTGAAGTAACGCATCTGCTGGGGCGTGAGCCACACGGGCTGGCGCTGCGCCGCTGGGCCATCCACACCGGCTCTGTCTCTGTCTTGATGCCAGGTGGCGCTGCGCTTACCTGGCCTACAAACGCCCCGGGTCCGCCAGATGCGCACCCGCAGTTTCGCTGACCTGCCGACAATCATTCCTGTTCCGGTAACTATTTCTGACACTGGCGGCAATAAAAGGTCGCCCGCTGGGCATGTTTGGTCCCGACGACCGGCGTGCCGCAGATCCGGCAGGGTTCGCCCTTGCGGCCATAGACCTGTAGCTCCTGGGCAAAATAGCCAGGCTTGCCATCGCTTTGCAGGAAGTCCTTCAGCGTGGTGCCGCCCTGCTCTATCGAGCGCAGCAGGACCAGCTTAATCACCTTCACCAACTGCTCGCACTCGTCCCGCGACAGCGAGGACGCCAGCCTGTCAGGGTGGATCCCGGCGGAGAACAGCGATTCACTGGCGTAGATATTGCCGACGCCCACCACCAGCTTGTTATCCATCAGCCAGGGTTTGATCGCGGTTTTCTTCTTCGCGCATTTCTGCTGGAGATAGTCGGCGTTGAAGGCATCGCTTAGCGGTTCCGGCCCCAGATGCGCCAGCACCGGGTGGCCTTCCAGCTCTTTGGTCCATAGCCAGGCGCCAAAGCGGCGCGGATCGGTATAGCGCAGGACTTTACCGTTACTCATAACCAGATCAACGTGATCGTGTTTTTCCGCAGGCAGCTCTTCGCTCAGGATGCGCAGGCTCCCCGACATCCCAAGATGGACGATGATCCAGCCGTCCGGGAGTTCCAGAAGCAAATATTTGGCGCGACGTCGCACGCTGAGCACCGGAACGTCGCTCAGGCGATAAATCTCTTCGGAAACCGGCCAGCGCAACCGTCCGTTGCGCACGACGGCGTGCAGAATGGTGGCGCCAACCAGGTGCGGCTCAATGCCGCGACGGCTGGTTTCAACCTCTGGTAATTCAGGCATGATTTTCCTCCATTAACCCGGCGTATTGTGCTTCACGGACAGGTGGCTGAAAAGGGAGTGTGTGAAAGCAATATGGGGGAGTTTTAAAAACAAAAAACCCCGCCGGAGCGGGGTTTTTATACAAGGAGGCTAAAATTATTTGATTTTAGCTTCTTTGTAGATAACGTGCTGACGTACAACCGGATCGTACTTTTTCAGTTCCATTTTTTCCGGTTTGGTACGTTTGTTCTTCGTGGTGGTGTAGAAGTGACCAGTACCAGCGGAAGAAACCAGCTTGATTTTCTCACGAATACCTTTAGCCATGATTTATTTCCTCTAAGTACTTAGTACTTTTCGCCACGGGCACGCAGTTCAGCCAGAACTGTATCGATGCCTTTCTTATCGATTACACGCATACCTTTAGCAGATACGCGCAGGGTGACAAAACGCTTCTCGCTCTCAACCCAGAAACGGTGAGAGTGCAGGTTCGGCAGGAAACGGCGTTTAGTCGCGTTCAGTGCGTGGGAACGGTTGTTACCGGTCACCGGACGCTTGCCAGTAACTTGGCAGACTCGGGACATGTCTATTCTCCAAAAATCAAATTAGCTCGAGCTTCGTATGGGGTATTGGCGCCTCGTCAGGCTTTACAGCCTGGTCATCGCAGTTCAATGTGAACTCTCGACTGCCAGGCCCAAATGCCAAACCCGAGATTCTCAAAGGTGGCGTAGTATACGCTGACTCGGCGATGTGCTCAAGTCCCGAACAGACAAAGATCCCGAAGGATCGCCAGTTCGGGGCTAAATCCAGCCACGTTCGGCAAAAGATACATACGCACCGCGGCCGATAACCAGATGGTCAAGCACACGTATCTCCATGAATCGACAACACTTTACCACCCTTTCGGTAATCAGCCTGTCAGCCTGACTCGGCTCCGGACTACCGGAGGGATGATTATGCGCAAGGATCACGGCGGCGGCGTTCACTTTGATGGCTTCGCGTACAATTTCTCGCGGATGCACCTCAACGTGGCTAAGAGTACCAGAAAAAAGGCGGCTATGTTTCAACACGCGGTTCTGATTATCTAAAAAGATCACCATAAAGATCTCGCGCTCCTCTTCCGTCAGCTGGCTTTGCAAAAATTCCCGCGTCATCGAGGGGGTGACCAGCGCGGCCTCCTCAACCAGCTGCGAGCTAAAATAGCGCCGCGCCAGCTCGGCAATCCCCTTCAGTTGCGCATATTTCGCCAGCCCCAGCCCGTCAACGGCAACCAGTTGCGCTTTATCAGCGGAAAGCAGAGCGTAGAGCGAACCAAAACGCTGCAATAACGCCTGGGCGTAGCTCAGCACATCCTGACGGCGTGTGCCAATGCGCAGAAACAGCGCCAGTAGCTCAACATCCGTCAGCGCCTCGATGCCGAATTGCAGCATCTTCTCCCGTGGCATCAGATTTTCCGTTCCGTCCATGCGCCCTCCTGCGTGAATCAGCCTATCCTGGCACAACCTGACGGCGCTGCCGACGCGCCGCTTTTCACCCTGCGTAGCCGCTCGCAAAGTGAATGCCCGTCAGAGGCACGACCACGTCAGGATTGTGATAAGATGCGCGGATTCTGGTCTACGGCAACAGGAATACATCATGATGACTCTGGCGGGTAAAAAAATCGTCCTGGGCGTCAGCGGCGGTATCGCGGCGTATAAAACCCCGGAACTGGTGCGGCGACTGCGTGAACGCGGCGCGGAAGTGCGTGTCGCAATGACGGAGGCGGCAAAAGCGTTCATCACCCCACTCAGCCTGCAGGCGGTATCCGGCTATCCGGTTTCCGATAGCCTGCTCGATCCGGCGGCGGAAGCGGCCATGGGCCATATTGAGCTCGGAAAATGGGCCGACCTGGTGATCCTCGCCCCGGCGACCGCCGATTTGATTGCCCGCGTGGCGGCCGGCATGGCTAACGATTTGGTGTCGACGATCTGTCTTGCCACCCCTTCTCCGGTTGCCGTCTTGCCCGCCATGAACCAGCAGATGTATCGCGCGCAGGCCACCCAGCATAATCTGCAGACGCTCGCTTCCCGCGGCCTGCTGCTGTGGGGACCGGACAGCGGTAGCCAGGCCTGCGGCGACATCGGCCCGGGGCGAATGCTCGATCCGTTAACCATCGTGGAGATGGCCGCACAGCATTTCGCCTCCCCTGTCAAAGATTTGCAACATCTCAACCTCATGATTACCGCGGGCCCGACCCGTGAACCGTTGGATCCGGTGCGTTACATCTCTAACCACAGCTCCGGTAAGATGGGCTTCGCGATTGCCGCCGCCGCCGCACAGCGCGGCGCGAACGTGACCCTGGTCAGCGGACCGGTATCACTTCCGACACCGCCCTTTGTGCAGCGTATTGATGTCACTACCGCGCTGGAAATGGAAGCGGCCGTCCAGGCCGGCGCTCAGCAGCAGCACATTTTTATTGGCTGCGCCGCGGTGGCGGATTACCGCGCCGCCGCCATCGCCGAAGATAAAATAAAAAAACAAGGTGATGAATTAACAATAAAAATGGTTAAAAACCCGGATATCGTGGCCGGGGTTGCAGCGCTAAAATCGCATCGCCCCTACGTCGTTGGGTTTGCCGCCGAAACGAATAATGTGGAAGAATATGCGCGGCAAAAACGTGCCCGCAAAAACCTCGACCTGATTTGCGCCAACGATGTTTCCCAGCCTAATCAGGGCTTTAACAGCGATAGCAACGCATTACACCTTTTCTGGCAGGATGGGGAAAAGCGCTTACCACTTGAGCGCAAGGAACTCCTGGGCCAATTATTACTCGACGAGATCGTGACCCGTTATGATGAAAAAAATCGACGTTAAGATTCTGGACCCGCGTGTCGGCCAGCAATTTCCGCTGCCGACCTATGCCACCTCCGGCTCCGCCGGACTTGACCTGCGAGCCTGTCTCGACGACGCCGTAGAGCTTGCGCCGGGCGCAACCACGCTGTTGCCGACCGGCCTTGCGATTCATATCGCCGATCCCTCTCTGGCGGCGGTGATCCTGCCGCGCTCCGGCCTGGGTCATAAGCATGGCGTGGTGCTGGGCAACCTGGTGGGCCTTATCGACTCCGATTACCAGGGGCAGCTGATGGTGTCCGTCTGGAACCGCGGTCAGCAGAGTTTTGTTATCGAGCCGGGCGAACGTATCGCGCAGATGGTCTTTGTGCCGGTCGTGCAGGCGGAATTTAACCTGGTGGAATCTTTCGATGCCACCGACCGCGGCGAAGGCGGCTTCGGTCACTCAGGGCGCAAATAGGCCCAGCAACACGGAATCTGCATCCCAACGCGCATAATGCAATAACACCACCGCAAACTCTGGTTTGCGGTCGCGTTGTGGATGTCTGCCTGACAAGTGCTTATTTTCAGGGGTATTTTAAAACATGGCAGAAAAGCAAACTGCGAAACGGAATCGTCGCGAAGAAATACTTCAATCTCTGGCGCTAATGCTGGAATCCAGCGATGGTAGTCAACGTATTACCACCGCGAAACTGGCGGCTTCCGTCGGCGTCTCTGAGGCCGCGCTGTATCGCCATTTTCCCAGCAAAACCCGCATGTTTGACAGCCTGATCGAGTTCATTGAAGACAGTCTGATTACGCGCATCAATTTGATTCTGAAAGATGAGAAGGACACGTCCGCGCGCCTGCGCCTGATTGTTCTGTTGATTCTTGGGTTTGGCGAGCGTAATCCTGGGCTGACGCGCATCCTCACCGGACACGCGCTGATGTTCGAACAGGACCGGCTGCAGGGCCGTATCAACCAGCTTTTTGAACGCATCGAAGTGCAGCTGCGTCAGGTGATGCGCGAGAAAAAAATGCGCGAAGGCGAAGGCTACACGCTCGACGAAACGCTGCTGGCCAGCCAGCTGCTCGCCTTCTGCGAGGGCATGCTGTCGCGCTTTGTGCGCAGCGAGTTCAAATACCGTCCGACGGATGATTTCGACGCCCGCTGGCCGCTGGTCGCCGCACAGCTGCAGTAGTTTTCTTTGCATTGCCCGGTAGCGCTCTGCTTACCGGGCTTTTTCGTTACACGCCGTAGGCTTCGCGATAAGCGCGAACGGCGGCCAGGTGTTCCGCCATCTCCGGTTTCTCTTCCAGATAAGCGATCAGCTCTTTCAGGGTTACGATCGAGATAACCTGGCAGCCGTAATCCCGCTCCACTTCCTGAATGGCGGAGATTTCACCGCGGCCGCGCTCCTGACGATCCAGGGAGATCAGCACGCCCGCCAGCTGCGCGCCGTTGGCCTGGATGATCTCCATGGATTCGCGAATCGCCGTACCGGCGGTGATCACGTCATCCACCAGCATGACCCGCCCCTGCAGTGGACTACCGACCAGATTGCCGCCTTCGCCGTGAGTCTTTGCCTCTTTACGGTTAAAGCAGTAAGGCAGGTCGCGGTCATGGTGTTCGGCTAACGCCACCGCGGTGGTGGTGGCGATCGGGATCCCTTTGTAGGCCGGGCCAAACAGCAGGTCGAACTCAATCCCGGAATCCACCAGCGCCTCGGCATAAAAACGGCCCAGCAGAGCCAGATCGCGCCCGGTGTTAAACAGGCCGGCGTTAAAGAAATAGGGGCTCTTACGCCCGGATTTCAGCGTAAACTCGCCAAACTTAAGAACCTGCTTGCTAAGCGCAAACTCAATAAACTGGCGCTGATACGGCTTCATGGATTCGCTCCTCATCTTACTTTTTTACGGTCAAAAAAAAGGCGACTTCTCAGTCGCCTTAAAAACTAATCTGCTAACGCCGCCTTCTGCGTCGTAATAATGGATTCGATCCCCCCTCGGGCTAACGCCAGGAGAGTGAGGAGCTCTTCATGGGTGAACGGCTCGCCTTCTGCCGTACCCTGCACCTCAATGATGCGACCATCTTCGGTCATCACCACGTTCATGTCGGTTTCCGCGGCAGAGTCTTCGATGTACTCCAGATCGCAGATGGCTTCGCCATTAACGATCCCAACAGAGACCGCCGCAACCATCCCTTTCATCGGGTTAGTTTTCAGCTTGCCGGCCGCCACCAGCTTATTCAGCGCGTCGGCCAGCGCCACGCAGGCACCGGTAATAGACGCGGTGCGGGTGCCGCCGTCGGCCTGCAGCACATCGCAGTCGAGGGTGATAGTAAATTCGCCCAGCGCTTTCAGATCAACCGCCGCGCGCAGCGCACGGGCGATCAGGCGCTGAATTTCCATCGTCCGGCCGCCCTGCTTGCCTTTTGCCGCTTCACGCGCGTTACGCGTGTGCGTTGAACGCGGCAGCATGCCATATTCAGCGGTGATCCACCCCTGTCCCTGTCCTTTCAGGAAACGCGGAACGCCTTCGTCAATGGAGGCGGTGCACAGCACTTTGGTATCACCGAATTCAACCAGCACAGAGCCTTCAGCGTGTTTTGTGTAATTACGGGTCAGGGTGACGGGGCGCACCTGGTTGGCGCTACGACCTGCTGGACGCATGATAGAAATCTCCGGCTTGAAACGAATGTGGCTGCGCATTATACGGATTAAAGGCGCTTATTCCTATCCTGATAAGGCCTCGAAAGCTATAATCCTCCCCACTCTCCTTTAAAAACAGGAACGACTATGATCCGCAGTATGACCGCCTATGCCCGCCGTGAAATCAAGGGTGACTGGGGTAGCGCCGCATGGGAGCTGCGCTCGGTAAACCAGCGCTATCTGGAAACGTACTTCCGCCTGCCGGAGCAGTTCCGTAGCCTGGAGCCCGTGGTACGCGAACGCATTCGCGCCCGCCTGACTCGCGGTAAAGTCGAATGCACCCTGCGTTTTGAACAAGACCCCAGCGCTCAGGGCGAACTCATTCTCAACGAAAAACTGGCTAAACAGCTGGTTAACGCTGCCAACTGGGTGAAAATGCAGAGCGATGAAGGGGAAATCAATCCGGTTGATATCCTGCGCTGGCCGGGCGTGATGGCCGCCAAAGAGCAGGATCTTGACGCCATCGCCGCCGACATTCTGGCAGCCCTTGACGGCGCGCTGGATGACTTCATCGTCGCTCGCGAAACGGAAGGCCAGGCGCTGAAAACGCTTATCGAGCAGCGTCTTGAAGGCGTGAGCGGCGAAGTGGCGAAAGTTCGCGCTCATATGCCGGAAATTCTCCAGTGGCAGCGCGAGCGTCTGGTCGCCAAGCTGGAGGATGCGGAAGTGCAGCTGGAGAATAACCGTCTCGAGCAAGAGCTGGTGCTGATGGCGCAGCGTATCGACGTTGCCGAAGAGCTGGACCGCCTCGAAGCCCACGTGAAAGAGACCTACAACATTCTGAAAAAGAAAGAGGCCGTGGGTCGCCGTCTCGACTTTATGATGCAGGAGTTCAACCGTGAGTCGAACACCCTGGCGTCAAAATCGATCAATGCCGAGGTCACCAACTCTGCGATTGAGCTGAAAGTGCTGATCGAGCAAATGCGCGAGCAGATCCAGAATATCGAGTAACGCGCTCTCGTCTGTTAAAGTCTTTCCGTTCACAAGGCCATGATCAATCATGGCCTTTTTATTTATCTCTACCGCAGGCTGACGATAAGCTGCCGTAAAAAATAGTCGTCCAGTTTTCGGTTGTGGCCAATGAGCACAACGCGGCACAGTCAGGGGAAACACCACTGCGGGAGAAAAGAATGGACTTCAACGCGCTTCACCAGCAAAACCAACCTTTGTTGCTTGCCAACGTCTGGGACGCCAGCAGCGCTCAGGCCGCTCAGCAGGCCGATTACCAGGCGCTGGGAACCTCCAGCGCCGCTATCGCCGCGATGTTAGGCTATAAAGATGGCGAAGAGATGAGTTTTGACGAGCTGTTCTATATCGTCTCACGCATCAAAGCCGTTAGCGAACTGCCGTTAAGCGTCGATTTAGAGGCCGGCTACGGCGCCACAACCAGCCACATTATTGAGAATATTCAGCGTCTGGCGCATCTCGGCGTGAGCGGAATAAACCTCGAGGATAGTCAGGTGGTAAATAACAGGCGTCTTCTTGATGATCCGAAGCGCTTTGCCGTCAAACTGCAGGCAATCACCCGCGCCTGTCCCGGCATGTTTGTTAATGTCCGCACCGATACCTTTCTTCTCGACGTTCAAGATGCGCTGGATCAGACGCTCTATCGCGGTCAACTCTACGCGAACCACGGCGCAGACGGTTTTTTTGTGCCTTGCGTCACCCATGCAGAGGATATTACCTCCATCGTTCGCCGCGTGCCTTTACCATTAAACGTAATGTGTATGCCTGAGCTGGCAGACTTCAGCGCCTTATCTGCGCTGGGCGTAAGACGTATTTCAATGGGCAATTTTTTGCACGCTGCCACACAGACCAAACTGAAAGACTTATTCTGTCAGGTACAAGCTCATCACTCTTTCTCGGACGTTTTTTTACCATGAAAATTACCGACAGTGTCCAGTGCGATATCTGGTATCAGGCGCTGCTTGAACGCGCAGTGGAATTCACCGGCGTCTTTTTCGTTGGCGTCAAAACCACCGGTGTATTTTGTATCTCGGTCTGCCGGGCGCGAAAACCCAGACGCGAAAACGTCGAATTTTATAATGACGTTAAATCCGCGCTGGATGCTGGATTCCGGCCATGCAAAGTCTGTCGCCCGACGGAGAATGCCCGGACGGCTCCCGCCTTTGTTGAGCAAGCGCTTCGCCTGCTGCGAGAAAATCCGAAGGTTCGCCTCAGCGATAACGAACTACGTCAGCATGATATTAGCCCGGAACGCGTTCGCCGCTGGTTCCTGCAAAATCACGGGATCACTTTTCAGGCTTTTCAACGGATGCAGCGCGTGAATATGGCGCTTCAGGAGCTGAAAGCAGGCCGCTCAACTACCGATGTCGCTTTCGATAGCGGCTACGAATCCTTAAGCGGCTTCGGCTATACCTGCAAAAAATTGACCGGTTCCGCTCCCAGCGCGCAACGCCAGATTGTTTTAATTCATCGCTTTACCACTCCGCTAGGACCAATGTTCGTGTGCGCAACGCAAGGGGGAATTTGTCTGCTGGAATTTGTCGACAGACGAGCGCTGGAGACAGAATTCAGCGACCTGCAGCGACGGTTCGACGCCAGCATCATCGCAGGAGAAAACGCCCACACCCGGCAGGCGCAACAAGAAATAACAGAGTATTTTGCCGGGCAGCGCCAATCATTCGAGGTGGCGCTTGATACGCCAGGCAGTGAGTTCCAGCGAGCGGTCTGGCACAGTTTACAGCGCGTTAGCTTCGGCGAGACGACGAATTATCAATCCATTGCCATGGATATAGGTAAGCCGACGGCCACGCGGGCGGTCGCTTCCGCAAATGGTGCCAATCGTGTCGCCATCATCATCCCCTGTCATCGAATTATCGGCAAAGATGGTTCGATGACGGGTTATGGCGGCGGCATTGCGCGTAAAAAATGGCTTATCAACCATGAGGCAACCATCAGGCAAAATTGCGGCTGATTTTACTTCCAGGATGAATGGCCCTCTCCCGGTTCACTTTCGCTGCAGCTCATTAACCGCTTTCTTATCCAGTACCCGGCAGGTCAAAAACGCCCCTGCCGCGCACAGCAGCGTCGGGGCCAGATAGCTGTGATCCATGTGGGTGAATTCCATCACCAGCACCACCGCCGTCAGCGGCATCTGCATGGAGGCGGCGAGAAAAGCGGCTGCTCCCACCAGGGCGAAACTACTTTCATCTCCGCCGGGGAACCCTGATTGCCAGAGCGCGCAGAGCAGCAGGCTGGCCAGCCCGCCCACCGCCAGCCCCGGGGTTAGCAACCCGCCCTCCGCGCCGCCGCGCAGCACCGCCAGGATCACCACCATCTTCAGCCCTAACAGGATCGCGACCATGGAGAGAGACAGCCCGTCGCTGAGCGCCAGCTGCATCGGCCCCTTGCCATTGCCCGGTAGCGCAGGGAGCCAGAGGCTCAGGACGGCAAGAAGTGAAAACGCCAGCAGACAGAACACCGGCATCTGCCAGTTAATTCGCACGCGTGAACGCGCTGCGCTGGTCGCTTTGCGAAAGAGCCAGGCGCCGGCGCCCAGAATCGGGCCCACCAGAATCGCCCACCAGAGAAAGGTGTGCGGAAGCGCGCTGGAAACAAAATGGTATTGCGATTCATCCCCTAACCCGAGGGTGGCCGTCCAGGCGGCAATCGCCGAGGTCATTATCGCCGCCAGCGTTTTTTCCCAGCTAAACGATAGCAGCATGACCTCGAGGGTGAACAACGCCCCTGCCAGCGGGACGTTATACACCGCCGCCAGGCCCGCGCCCGCCCCACAGGCAATCAGCGTGCGGGTGTCATCCTCCAGCAGGCTCAGCTTACGCGCCACCATCCCCCCTCCCAGCGCGCCCATTTCCCGCGGCGCCACTTCGCGGCCAAGCGGGGAACCCAGCGCTACGGTGACGATCTGCAACAGGGCGTGGATCGTCGTGGTGCCCGCGGGCATGGGGACGGAAGGGTTAGCCGCCGCCGCGGCAATGGAAACCCGCTTCTGCCCATAGCGACCAAGCAGCCACCAGCCAAATCCGGCGACGATGCCGCCGGCCACGATTGCCGCGATGCGACGTGGCCAGGGCGACGCCGTGACGCCCTGTAAAAATGACACCGAACCGACGATCAGCCCGGAACTGTAGCCAAAAGCCAGGTGCTGAATGGCGTGTAAAATCAGTGCCAAAACCATGCCGGACAGACCGGCCAGAATCCCGGTTAATACCACGGCCAACAGGCGAGTCAGAGAATGTTTGCTCCCGGCGGCGACACGCATTTTCTCATCTCCTCGAGAAAGAAAATAAAAGGATAAAGGTCGGGACTTAAACATTAGGTATTCGTAGCGTTTTCAATATAGAAAATCGATCGGGAACAAGTCATTACTTTTTCTAATCTTTAAAAATTCAAAAAATAGAAATCAACCGCCAATTAAAGCCAATTTAATCTATATTGGCATTAGTTTTTCCTGGCCTAACTATTTCACTTTAGAAAATCTCAATCGTGATCCTGCGCACAAATCGTTAACCTGCCGGCCACTGTCTGGGGGGATCTATGCTGCTTCATGTTCTGTATTTAATCGGTATCACCGCGGAAGCCATGACCGGAGCGCTGGCTGCCGGGCGTCGGCGGATGGATACGTTCGGCGTCATTATTATCGCCACCGCGACCGCGCTGGGCGGGGGTTCCGTTCGCGATATCCTGCTGGGACACTATCCTCTCGGCTGGGTGAAGCATCCGGAATACGTCATTATTGTCGCCGTCGCCGCCGTCCTTACCACAATTGCCGCCCCGGTAATGCCGCACCTGCGCCGGCTTTTCCTGGTGCTGGATGCGCTGGGGCTGATCGTATTTTCCATCATCGGTGCGCAAATCGCCCTGGATATGGGAGAAGGGCCGGTTATCGCCTCTATTGCTGCGGTCATCACCGGCGTTTTTGGCGGTGTACTGCGCGATATGTTCTGCAAACGCATTCCGCTGGTCTTCCAGAAAGAGCTGTACGCCGGGATCTCGTTTGCCGCAGCGGTACTCTATATAGCGCTGCAACATTACGTTAGCAGCCACGATGTGGTGGTCCTGGCCACGCTGCTGTTCGGCTTTACCGCCCGCATGCTGGCGCTGCGCTGGAAGCTCGGGCTACCGGTCTTCCACTACACCCACGACGCCCACTAACCGCCTCAAAACCCGGGGATGCGTTGCCCGCTAAGCCATTGCGCCAGCGCCGCCACGTCAGGGTGATGCAGGAAAGCCACCAGCTGTCGGGCTCTGATCGCCCCCACGCCCGGCAGCGTGCGCCATTGCGCTTCACTCTTTGCCGTGAGGAGGCGCCAGTTTTCATTTCCAGGCTGCGCCAGCGCCTCCTGGGGCACCGGGATCCCCATCGCCAGCACCCAGCGTATAAAAGGCCGTTTACGAATAAGATCAAACTGATGCCAGAGGTGCTGCCCACGGGCGGCCGAGATCCCAGGCATCGCCTGCAGCTGCTCCGCCGTGAGCGCCAGCCAGGAAAAAAGATGCTCCATCGGGTGCTGCCGCTGAATGACGCGCCATACGTTTTCCCCTACGCCATCGATATCCAGCACCGACTTTGATGACAACCAGACCAGCCGGGAAAGAAACTGTTCGCTGCACTCAGGGGTGGCGAAATAGCAGGTTAGCGCATTGAATTTGGCCGCCGGCGGCGTCGGTTTAAGGCGCTCGGCCATCCGCCAGACGACCGCGTCGATCCGTGGAATACCCTGACCTGCCAGACTGATCTGCAGCTGATCGCCAACCCCAATATCCAGCGCCTGCCAGCGGGCCACAGAGCCAACGTTAACCCGCTGCACGCGTTTGTCATCCAGTCGCTGGGGCTCAAGCTCAACCACTACGTTGACTCTACCGCTGCGGCCGGTACTGAAATGGATCGCCCGCACCTCCATCACCCGCGATGCCGGAGGATATTTCCAGGCTGCCAGCCATTCGCCCTTTCCCGGTGACCAGACGCGCCCCGCCGGTTCGCGCCCTTCACGCACAATCACGCCATCGCTGACGAAGGGCAGCGGCGAGCGATACCACCGCTGGCGCCACTCCGCCACCTGCTCAACACGCGTCACCGGATGGGTGTATTGTCCGCTGTAGATAAACCCCGCCTGCGCCAGCAGCTTCTGACGACGGCGCATATCCAACGGACCGTCTGGCCAGGCCCAGATAAAAACGTCCAGCTGGCTGAGGGGCGCCGCCGCGTCAGCCCGCATCATCAACCCGGCGACTTTCGCCCGCGCGTTCATTCCGCCAGCCTGCTGCTGAACATGCCCCTCCCGACGCAGAAACAGCTCCCCCTGCAGCACGCTGTTGGCCAGTTCGCCGGTCGTCAGCTTCGCCAGCGCCGGGATCTGCCGCGCTCGGGCGGTCCACAACTCACCGCGCAGGCCATCCCCGCGGCTGATAGCCTGAACCAGATGCCCCTGGCGATAGACCAGGGTTACCGCCACGCCGTCCACTTTAGGCTGTATCCACAGGTCGGTTTTATTTTTCATCCAGCGGGCCAGGCTGGCTTCATCCGCCAGCTTGCGTACGCCGGTATGGGCGACCGGATGACGCGTATCGCCGGTCGGTGGAGACAGACCGTCCTCCTCAGGCGTCGCGCCCGGAAAGCATTGCCGCCACTGCGTCAGGCGCTGGGTGAGCTGGTCGTAAACGTCATCACTCACCTCGCTGGCGCCCTGTCGCCAGTAAGCCTCGTTCCAGGCGTCAATCTGTTGATGAAGACGTGCAATCTCCTGTCTGCCTTTAGCCGGCGGCCAGTCCGGGCACGTCGCCAGCGCGCTGGCAGAGAACATCCCTATCGCCAGCCACCCCCCTCCTTTACGCATTGCAGTTCCCTCCTTCAGCACCTGACGGAGAGTCTGCGGCAGAATACCGGAAACCGCGACGGGGGCTTTTTCACCCTGCGAAGCGCCTTCCAGGATTTGCACCTCGTTGCAGCAACGGCTGGCGAATTTAGGAAAACGGCAGGCAAAATGAAAGAAACAGCGGCAAAAAGTGTGACAAGGACTGCGTCACGCCGCGGCGACGTGTATAATAGGCTCGTATGTAGGACCTCTTTCGATAACCACATACAAAAGACACTCATGGCTCAAGGCACGCTTTATATTGTTTCCGCCCCTAGCGGCGCGGGTAAATCCAGCCTGATTCAGGCTTTATTAAAAACCCAACCGTTGTATGACACCCAGGTATCGGTTTCCCATACCACGCGGGCGCCGCGTCCGGGTGAAGTGCACGGCGAACACTATTTCTTCGTGAATCACGACGAATTCCGCTCGATGATTGGCGAAAACGCGTTTCTGGAACATGCAGAGGTCTTTGGCAACTATTACGGCACGTCGCGTAAAGCGATCGAGCAGGTGCTGGCGACCGGTGTTGATGTCTTCCTCGATATCGACTGGCAGGGCGCGCAGCAGATCCGTAAAAGCATGCCGGGCGCACGCAGCATTTTTATTCTGCCGCCGTCAAAAGATGAACTGGACCGTCGCCTGCGCGGCCGCGGCCAGGACAGCGAAGAGGTGATCGCGAAACGAATGGCCCAGGCCGTTGCGGAAATGAGCCATTACGCCGAATATGATTACCTGATTGTGAACGATGATTTTGACACCGCCCTGAGCGACCTGAAAAATATCATCCGCGCTGAACGTCTGCGCATGAGCCGCCAAAAGCAGCGACATGGCGCTTTAATCACCAAACTATTGGCAGACTGAACCCACATTCAGTATCATGCCCAGTCATTTCTTCACCTGTGGAGCATTTTAAGTATGGCACGCGTAACTGTTCAGGACGCTGTAGAGAAAATTGGTAACCGTTTTGACCTGGTACTGGTCGCCGCGCGTCGCGCTCGTCAGATGCAGGTAGGCGGAAAGGATCCGCTGGTACCGGAAGAAAACGATAAAACCACCGTAATCGCACTGCGCGAAATCGAAGAAGGTCTGATCAACAACCAGATCCTCGACGTACGTGAGCGCCAGGAACAGCAAGAGCAGGAAGCCGCTGAATTACAAGCCGTTACCGCGATTGCTGAAGGTCGTCGTTAATCACACAGCGGGTCGCCCTTGTATCTGTTTGAAAGCCTGAATCAGCTGATTCAAAACTACCTGCCGGAAGACCAGATCAAACGTCTGCGGCAGGCGTATCTCGTTGCACGTGACGCTCACGAGGGTCAGACACGTTCAAGCGGTGAACCTTATATCACGCACCCGGTCGCGGTAGCCTGTATTCTGGCCGAGATGAAGCTCGACTACGAAACGCTGATGGCCGCGCTGCTGCATGATGTGATTGAAGATACTCCCGCCACCTACCAGGACATGGAACAGCTTTTTGGTAAAAGCGTCGCCGAACTGGTAGAGGGGGTATCGAAACTTGATAAGCTCAAGTTCCGCGATAAGAAAGAGGCGCAGGCCGAAAACTTTCGTAAAATGATCATGGCGATGGTGCAGGACATCCGCGTCATCCTCATCAAGCTTGCCGACCGCACCCACAACATGCGTACCCTGGGCTCGCTACGCCCGGATAAACGCCGCCGCATCGCCCGCGAAACGCTGGAAATCTACAGCCCGCTGGCGCACCGTTTAGGTATCCATCACATCAAAACTGAGCTCGAAGAGCTGGGCTTTGAGGCGCTGTACCCGAACCGCTACCGCGTCATTAAAGAGGTGGTCAAAGCGGCGCGCGGCAACCGTAAAGAGATGATCCAAAAGATCCTCTCGGAAATCGAAGGGCGTTTGCAGGAAGCGGGGATCCCCTGCCGCGTCAGCGGTCGCGAAAAGCATCTGTACTCGATCTACTGCAAAATGGTGCTCAAAGAGCAGCGTTTTCACTCGATCATGGATATCTACGCCTTCCGCGTTATCGTCCATGATGCCGATGTCTGCTACCGCGTGCTTGGCCAGATGCACAGCCTCTATAAACCGCGTCCAGGTCGTTTCAAAGATTATATCGCCATTCCGAAAGCGAACGGCTATCAGTCTTTGCACACCTCGATGATCGGCCCCCACGGCGTCCCGGTCGAGGTACAAATTCGTACCGAAGACATGGACCAGATGGCGGAGATGGGGGTCGCGGCGCACTGGGCTTATAAAGAGCACGGCGGCGAAAGCAGCACCACCGCGCAAATCCGCGCCCAGCGCTGGATGCAAAGCCTGCTGGAGCTGCAGCAGAGCGCCGGCAGCTCGTTTGAATTTATTGAGAGCGTTAAATCCGATCTGTTCCCCGATGAGATTTACGTTTTCACCCCGGAAGGGCGCATTGTCGAACTGCCCGCTGGCGCCACGCCGGTGGACTTCGCCTATGCGGTGCATACCGATATCGGCCATGCCTGCGTCGGCGCGCGCGTCGACCGCCAGCCCTATCCACTGTCGCAGCCGCTCTCCAGCGGTCAGACTGTCGAAATTATTACCGCGCCGGGCGCACGTCCGAATGCCGCCTGGCTGAACTTTGTCGTCAGCTCGAAGGCGCGCGCCAAGATCCGTCAGCTGCTGAAAAACCTCAAGCGCGATGACTCGGTCAGCCTTGGCCGTCGTCTGCTCAACCACGCGCTGGGCGGTAGCCGCAAACTCGCCGAGATCCCGCCGGAGAATATCCAGCGCGAGCTCGACCGGATGAAGCTGGCCTCGCTTGACGATCTGCTGGCGGAGATCGGTCTGGGCAACGCCATGAGCGTGGTGGTGGCGAAAAACCTGCAGCAGGGCGAAGCCGCTGCGGCACCGGTGCCGGCCAATGCCTCGAACCACGGCCATCTACCGATCAAAGGCGCCGATGGCGTGCTGATCACTTTCGCCAAATGCTGTCGTCCGATCCCCGGTGACCCGATTATCGCCCACGTCAGTCCCGGCAAAGGGCTGGTTATCCATCATGAATCCTGTCGTAACATCCGCGGCTACCAGAAAGAGCCGGAGAAATTTATGGCGGTTGAGTGGGATAAAGAGACCGCTCAGGAGTTCATTACGGAGATCAAGGTGGATATGTTTAACCACCAGGGCGCACTGGCTAACCTGACGGCGGCGATCAACACCGCCTCTTCCAATATCCAGAGTCTGAATACGGAAGAGAAAGATGGCCGCGTATACAGCGCCTTTATCCGCCTGACCGCCCGCGACCGCGTGCATCTGGCGAATATCATGCGCAAAATCCGCGTCATGCCGGACGTGATTAAAGTCACCCGTAACCGAAATTAGCTTTTAGACAAAACATTCGAATTGCATCAAGGCAGCAAGCGAATGACAAATCTGCCGGGAGCAGATTTGAACGCTGCTTGCAGGCCCCGTCAGGGGAGAGGCTCAGGGATGGGCCGCGTGATCCGCAGCGACTAAAGAGGTAATTCGAAGGATGAAGTGTAATGAATTCACAGCGTTACGCGCGTATCTGCGAGATGCTCGCCAGGCGTCAGCCTGACCTGACGGTCTGCATGGAGCAGGTCCATAAGCCCCATAACGTCTCTGCGGTCATCCGGACCGCAGACGCCGTTGGCGTACACGAGGTGCACGCGGTCTGGCCGAGCAGCCGGATGCGCACCATGGCCTCCGCCGCCGCGGGCAGCAACAGCTGGGTGCAGGTGAAAACCCACCGTACCATCGCAGATGCCGTCGGCCACCTCAAAGGCCAGGGTATGCAAATCCTCGCCACCCATCTTTCCGGCAAAGCCATCGATTTCCGTGAAATCGACTATACGCGCCCAACCTGCATCCTGATGGGTCAGGAGAAAACCGGCATCACTCAGGAAGCGCTGGCCCTGGCCGATCAGGACATTATTATCCCGATGATCGGCATGGTGCAGTCGCTGAACGTCTCCGTCGCCTCGGCGCTGATCCTGTATGAAGCCCAGCGGCAGCGACAAAACGCCGGGATGTACCAACGCGCCAACAGCATGCTGCCGCCGGAAGAGCAGCAGCGCCTGCTGTTTGAAGGCGGCTATCCGGTGCTGGCCCGCGTCGCGAGACAGAAAGGGCTGCCTTACCCCCACGTTAACGAGCAGGGCGAAGTGGAAGCCGATGCCGCGTGGTGGGCCACCATGCAGGCTGCGAGGTAAACCCCATGTCAGGCCGCCTGTTAGATGCCGTTCCGCTCAGTTCACTCACCGGCGTTGGGGCTGCGCAGAGCAGCAAGCTGGCGAAGATCGGCCTGCATACGGTACAGGATCTGCTGCTGCACCTGCCTTTGCGCTACGAAGATCGCACCCATCTTTACCCGATAGCCGATCTGCTGCCCGGGGTTTATGCCACCGTGGAAGGCGAAGTGCTCAACAGCAATATCACCTTCGGCGGCCGCCGAATGATGACCTGCCAGATCAGCGATGGCACCGGCATCCTCACCATGCGCTTTTTCAACTTCAACGCGGCGATGAAAAACAGCCTCGCGACCGGTCGACGAGTGCTGGCCTACGGTGAAGCCAAACGCGGGAAGTACGGAGCCGAGATGATCCACCCGGAATACCGCGTCCAGGGCGATATGAGCACCCCGGAGCTGCAGGAGACCCTGACGCCGGTCTACCCGACTACCGAAGGCATTAAGCAGGCGACCCTGCGCAAGCTCACAGATCAGGCGCTCGAGCTGCTCGAGACCTGCGCAATTAGCGAACTCCTGCCGCCGGAGCTGGCGCAGGGGATGATGAGCCTGCCGGAGGCGCTGCGTACGCTGCACCGTCCGCCTCCCTCCTTGCAACTTAGCGAGCTGGAAAGCGGCAAGCACCCGGCGCAGCAGCGCCTGATTCTGGAAGAGCTGCTGGCGCACAACCTTAGTATGCTGGCGCTACGGGCAGGCGCCCAGCGCTATCACGCCCTGCCGCTCGGCGCCAACGATACCCTGAAAAATCAGCTGCTGGCCTCCCTGCCCTTTAAGCCCACCGGCGCGCAGGCGCGGGTCACCGCCGAGATCGAGCGCGATATGGCGCTGGACGTGCCGATGATGCGCCTGGTGCAGGGCGACGTTGGCTCCGGTAAAACGCTGGTCGCCGCCCTGGCCGCTCTGCGCGCTATCGCCCACGGCAAACAGGTGGCGCTGATGGCGCCCACCGAACTGCTCGCCGAGCAGCACGCCAACAACTTCCGCAGCTGGTTTGCACCGCTGGGCATTGAGGTCGGCTGGCTGGCGGGCAAACAGAAAGGCAAAGCACGCCAGGCGCAGCAGGACGCTATCGCCAGCGGCGAGGTGCAGATGATTGTCGGCACCCACGCCATCTTCCAGGAACAGGTGCAGTTTAACGGCCTGGCGCTGGTGATCATCGACGAACAGCACCGCTTCGGCGTACACCAGCGGCTGGCGCTGTGGGAGAAAGGTCAGCAGCAAGGTTTCCACCCGCATCAGCTGATCATGACCGCCACGCCGATCCCGCGCACCCTGGCGATGACTGCCTACGCCGACCTCGATACCTCGGTTATCGACGAGCTGCCGCCGGGCCGAACCCCGGTGACTACCGTCGCTATCCCGGACACCCGGCGCAGCGATATTATTGACCGCGTGCGCAACGCTTGCACCCACGAAGGCCGCCAGGCGTATTGGGTCTGTACGCTGATTGAGGAGTCCGATCTGCTGGAGGCCCAGGCGGCGGAAGCGACCTGGGAGGAGCTCAAGCTGGCGCTGCCGGAGCTGAATATCGGTCTGGTGCACGGGCGGATGAAACCGGCGGAGAAGCAGGCGGTGATGCAGGCTTTCAAGCAGGGCGAAATGCATCTGCTGGTGGCCACTACGGTCATTGAAGTCGGTGTCGACGTACCGAACTCGAGCCTGATGATTATCGAAAACCCGGAACGTCTGGGTCTGGCGCAGCTGCACCAGCTCAGAGGGCGCGTCGGGCGCGGCGCGGTCGCTTCCCACTGCGTGCTACTCTATAAATCGCCGCTCTCTAAAACGGCGCAGAAACGCCTGCAGGTGCTGCGTGACAGTAACGACGGTTTCGTCATCGCCCAGAAAGACCTTGAAATTCGCGGTCCCGGTGAGCTGCTCGGCACCCGCCAGACCGGCAACGCTGAGTTTAAAGTGGCGGATTTGCTGCGCGATCAGGCGATGATCCCCGACGTTCAGCGCATAGCGCGCCACATTCATGAACGCTATCCGCTGCAGGCCCAGGCGCTGATCGAGCGCTGGATGCCGGAAACCGAACGCTATTCCAACGCGTAGCGCGCTTTTGCCGCGCTGCGGGCAATCTTTCTACACAATGAGTGGATTATGAAACGAGAACTGGCCATCGAATTTTCGCGTGTCACCGAAGCCGCCGCGCTGGCGGGCTATAAATGGCTGGGCCGCGGCGATAAAAACTCCGCCGACGGCGCAGCGGTTAACGCCATGCGCATTATGCTTAACCTCGTCAATATCGACGGCACCATCGTCATCGGCGAGGGCGAAATCGATGAAGCGCCGATGCTCTATATCGGCGAAAAAGTGGGCACCGGCCAGGGCGATGCGGTGGATATCGCCGTCGATCCCATCGAAGGTACCCGGATGACGGCGATGGGCCAGGCTAATGCCCTGGCAGTGATGGCGGTCGGCGATAAAGGCTGCTTCCTCAACGCGCCGGATATGTATATGGAAAAGCTGATTGTCGGCCCAGGCGCTAAAGGCGCTATCGATCTCAATCTGCCGCTGGAAGAGAACCTGCGCAATATCGCCCGCGCGCTGAACAAGCCGCTGGGCGAGCTGACCGTCACCGTGCTGGCGAAACCGCGCCACGATGCGGCGATTGCTCAGCTGCAGCAGCTGGGCGTGCGCGTGTTCGCCATTCCCGATGGCGACGTCGCGGCCTCCATTCTTACCTGCATGCCGGATAGCGAAGTGGACGTGCTGTACGGCATCGGCGGCGCGCCGGAAGGGGTGGTTTCCGCCGCGGTGATCCGCGCGCTCGACGGCGATATGCAGGGCCGCCTGCTGGCTCGTCACCACGTGAAGGGCGACAGCGAAGAGAATCGCCGCATCGGTGAAAACGAGCTGGCGCGCTGCAAAACCATGGGCATCGAAGCGGGTAAAGTGCTGCGCCTTGATGAAATGGCGCGCAGCGATAACGTCGTCTTCTCCGCTACCGGCATCACCAAAGGCGATCTGCTGGACGGCATCACCCGTAAGGGCAATATGGCCACCACCGAGACGCTGCTGATCCGCGGCAAGTCGCGCACCATCCGTCGGATCCAGTCGATTCATTACCTCGACCGTAAAGATCCGGACGTCCAGCAGCACATCCTGTAATACCGCTTTCTCTCCTCCAGGCAACCGTCCGCGGGCGGTTGTCCTGTTCTTCGTTTATATTTGATCAATAGAGCTTTCTTGCGCCTGCGGGGTGGAAATCTTGCCCGTCTGGGCCGAAGATAAGGCATCGCTTGGCAACGGGAGAAGACGATGGCGGACTGGGTTAGCGGCAAAGTGACAAAAGTGGAGTACTGGACGGACGCCTTGTTCAGTTTATACGTGCGGGCGCCTGTCCATCCGTTTACCGCCGGGCAATTTACCAAGCTCGGGCTGGAAATCGACGGCGAACGCGTGCAGCGCGCCTACTCCTACGTCAACGCCCCCGGCAATCCCGATCTCGAGTTCTATCTGGTCACCGTCCCGGAAGGCAAGCTGAGCCCGCGTCTGGCGGCGCTGAAACCGGGCGATGAGGTCCAGGTGGTGAGCGAAGCGGCTGGCTTCTTCGTCCTCGAGGAAGTACCGGATTGCGATACTCTGTGGATGCTGGCGACCGGCACCGCCCTCGGGCCTTATCTGTCGATTCTCCAGGAAGGCAAAGATCTTGAGCGATTTAATCATCTGGTGCTGGTCCACGCCGTGCGCTACGCCGCAGACCTGAGCTATCTGCCGCTGATGCGCGAGCTTGAGCAGCGCTACGCCGGCAAATTACGCATCCAGACGGTGATCAGCCGCGAAACCGTGGCAGGCTCGCTGACCGGCCGGGTGCCGTCCCTGATTGAAACCGGGGCGCTGGAGGAGGCGGTCGGCCTGCCGATGACCCGCGACACCAGCCATGTGATGCTGTGCGGCAACCCGCAGATGGTACGCGATACCCAACAGCTGTTAAAAGAGACCCGGCAGATGACCAAACATCTGCGTCGCCGGCCGGGCCACATGACGGCGGAGCACTACTGGTAATCAGGCGTCCGCTTTCCAGCGCACGTCCTGGGTCTCCTTGCCGAACTTATTCTCGCCCTGGGTGCCGACAAACGCCCCCAGGTCGATCAGCATCATGACGATAATCAGCGTCGGCACAAAGCGCCCAACGCCCCACTGCCAGACCTGCGGCAGCATCGCCCAGTTCCCCGCCAGCAGCATCCACGCCAGAATCATCAGCAGCGCCCACAGTCCGGATTTGCCGCGATCGTGCAGCCGCTTCACCACCACCGCCGCCGTCGGCCACAGCAGGCAGACAATAATAAACGCCGCCGTCTGCAGATTAAGCAGATTGCTGCCTGCCAGGGTGAACAGCGCGCTCATGGTCACCAGCCAAATGGCAATCCAGATCCAGAAATCGCGGCGGCCAATGCGCCCTTTAATTGAGAATAACCACTGCTGTAGGGTCATGCGTTTTTCCTTATCATCATCGTCTGCGTAGTTTACCCTGGCGTCGTGACTTTTTGACAAGCGCCGCGCTTCCCGATTTAATCGTCAGCAGGCAAAAAAAGGAACGACGGGCATGAAGAAGTGGACAATCTTGTGTTTCAGTGGGCTGATGGGCCTTGCCGTCGGCCCGCATGCGTTGTCCGCAGAAAGCGAATCGACGACCGCAGCCCCCTACCTGCTCGCCGGCGCGCCGAGCTTTGACCTGTCGATCAGCCAGTTCCGGGAAAAATTTAACACCGATAACCCGAAGCTGCCTCTGAATGAATTCCGTTCCATATCAACCAGCCGCGATCGGGCTAACCTGACCCGCGCCGCCAGCAAGATTAACGAAAATCTCTATGCCTCCACCGCGCTGGAGCGCGGCACGCTGAAGATCAAATCCATGCAGATCACCTGGCTGCCGATCCAGGGGCCGGAGCAAAAGGCGGCGAAGGCCAAAGCGCTGGAGTATATGAGCGCCATGATCCGCGCCTTCGTGCCCACCCTTAGCCCGGCGCAGAGCCAGCAAAAACTGCAGAAACTGCTGACTGCCGGCAAAGGCAAACGCTACTTCTCCGACACCGAGGGCGCTGTGCGCTATGTGGTGGCAGATCATGGTGAAAAGGGTCTGACCTTCGCTGTTGAACCGATTAAGCTGGCGCTATCTGAAACGCTGGAAGGTAACAATAAATGACAAAAAGCAAAGCCTTTCCAGTGACGAGTCTCTATACTGTTTCACAGACCATGCTGCCCTCTGGGGCGGCTATATTCCTTAATTCGCTTAAGTAGCGTGGAGAATTAAAATGCGACATCCTTTAGTGATGGGTAACTGGAAACTGAACGGCAGCCGCCACATGGTAAACGAACTGGTTGCGAACCTGCGTACCGAGCTGGCTGGCGTAAGCGGCTGCGCAGTTGCCATCGCCCCGCCGGAAATGTATCTGGACCTGGCTAAGCGTGCGGCAGAAGGCAGCCACATCCACCTGGGCGCGCAGAACGTTGACGTAAACCTGTCCGGCGCTTTCACCGGTGAAACCTCCGCCGAAATGCTGAAAGATATCGGCGCACAGTACATCATCATCGGCCACTCCGAGCGTCGTACCTACCACAAAGAATCCGACGAGCTGATCGCGAAGAAATTCGCCGTGCTGAAAGAGCAGGGTCTGACTCCGGTACTGTGCATCGGTGAAACCGAAGCCGAAAACGAAGCGGGCAAAACGGAAGAAGTTTGCGCACGTCAGATCGACGCGGTACTGAAAACGCAGGGCGCTGCCGCTTTCGAAGGCGTGGTTATCGCTTACGAACCGGTATGGGCTATCGGTACCGGCAAATCCGCGACCCCGGCTCAGGCTCAGGCGGTGCACAAATTCATCCGTGACCACATTGCTAAAGCTGACGCTAAAATCGCTGAGCAAGTGATCATCCAGTACGGCGGTTCCGTTAACGCTGGCAACGCCGCAGAGCTGTTCACCCAGCCGGACATCGACGGCGCGCTGGTTGGCGGCGCCTCCCTGAAAGCTGACGCTTTCGCGGTGATCGTGAAAGCTGCGGAAGCGGCGAAAAAAGCGTAATCCGCTTTTCCCGGTGGCGACACGCGACCGGGATGACTGATAAATCTCTGAGGCCCGGCTTCGCACAACGCAAGCCGGGCTTTTTTTGCCGCTACAGTTTTCCCAGCAGCTGATACCAGGCGTAGTCCAGCGGCAGCAAAATCAAATAGCTCACCGCCGCCAGCGCCAGACAAAGCAACATCCCCGCCCTCGCCGGAACTTTGCCTAACCCCATCGCGACCACGATCGGTGACGCCTGATACGGCAGCAGCGGCGTGGAATAACCCAGCACCTGAATCATAATCACGCTCAGCAGCGGGAAGCCAGTGGCGTCGGCAAAGCTCTGGGCAAAGGTGGTATACAGCGCCGGCACGCCGTTGGCGGTCATAATAAAGTTCAGCGCGCTGGTAATTCCGGTCAGCGCCAGGAAGCTGGTGAAAGGATTGTCTTTATCCAGGGGCATCACCTGCAGCAGCGCATTGCCCACCGCACCGCCAATTCCGGTTTGGGTGACGGCGATCGCCAGTCCCAGAATCCCGGCAACATAAATGCAGGTGCGCATATTCACCCCGCTGGCAAACTCTTCGCCGCTGATAAAGCCCACCCGCGGCAGCAGCGTGACCACCGCCGCCGCCAGGCCGGTCCACGCCGGGCCGATGCCATGCCAGCTCTCGGTCACCCACAGCGTGAGGACCACCGCCAGCAGCCACGCCAGACGCTTCTCGTCGCGGCTCATCGCCGGCATCGGCGCCAGGTCGCGCGGCGGATGCGGCTTACCGGGAAACAGCCAGCAGATCAGCGCCACCAGCGCCGCCCCTTTCAGCCAGCCAAGCACCGGCGTATGCAGCAGTAAATAGGGAACATAATTCAGATGGATACCGTACGAGCCCTCCGCCGCGCCGCTCATCACCAGATTCGGCACGTTGGCGGGCAAAATCGTCGCCGAAAGCTGAAAGGTGCCGAACCCCACCGCCAGCGCCAGGCCGAACCAGCCGCGGCTGCCGTCGGCAATGCCCGCCCGGCGGGCCATCGCCGCCACGATCGGCATCAGCAGCGCGATGCGCCCCATGTTGGAAGGCATCACGAACGCCAGGGCATAGCTCAGGAGTACCACGCTGGCGACCATCCGCGGCCAGGAGTCGGTTAGCCGCGCCGACAGCGCCTGCGCCGCCCGGTCCGCCAGCCCGGTTTTACGGATCGCGATGCCGAGCACAAAGCCGCTGAACACCAGCCAGAAGGCCGAGGAGGCAAAGCCGCCAAAGATCACCTCCGGCGGGGCGATTTTCGCCATCATCGCCGCAGCGAAAAACAGCAGCGCGGTGATAAATTCCGGCAGCAGCGACGTCGCCCAGAGCACAATGGTAACGCCGACAATCAGTGAAGGGAGGAACAGCGGGTGGGTAAGCCAGAGCGACATGCCTGTCTCCTGTCGTTTTTTTCAGCAAGAATACGACGACAGGTAAGACAGGTAAACGCCAGAACTAGTGGTTTGCGTTAAGGATGGCGCAGCGATGATCCTGAATTTCTTCCGCCGAGGCCCGGTTCAGGGACAGCAGGTTACGCTCCGTCGCCAGCAGCACCAGAGAGCCGTCGCTCTGCTGCGCCATCGCCAGCGCGTAGCGTCCCATATGCTGACGCGCCTCCGGCACCTCTTCCGCCAGCATCAGGAACGGGCTGCGCTGGGCGAGCTCCGCCTCCGTCACCCGGCGCGCCAGATATTCATGGCCCTGAAGCCCGCCCGGCAACGGCAGCCAGCGGCTGCTGATCGCCGCCGCATCCTTGTCTAACTGCGCGCGCACATCGGGGCGCAGGCAAGAGATATGAATATGGAAATGGTTTTGCGTGCGTCCGCTGCGCGAGTTGATCGCCAGCGATATCGCGTTATCGGGAACCGGCGCGCCGCCGTGGCGCTGGCTCATGATCTCACGCCCCTGCCAGGCCTGCCAGAAGAAGTTCGGCGTCAGCGGGTCCAGCAGCAGCGGGCTTTCGGTGCCGTTAATGCGGTAGGTCGGCATCAGCAAATACTGCAGCGGGCCGTTACGATCTTTAAACAGCACATAGCCGCCCTTGAGGTTCACTTCGGCACACGGCGACGGGTTTTGCTGCTGTTGCTGATGGGGAACGCACTGCTGCAGAACAATCTTGCGCAACGCGTCCGGGTTGCCAGAGTGCAGCCAGTAGTAGCCGCCCGCCAGCGCCGCGAGGATCGCCACCAGCAGCGCCAGCAAAAAGTATCTTACTCTTCTCATTTTCATTCCCTGTTAAGCCTGAAGCGGAAGAGTAACGTAATTTGATGACTAAATGAAAACAGATGACGGGCGGAGCGTTTTCCGGGTCGCGGCTGGCGCCTTACCCGGGCTACGCACGGCGTATAACCGTAGCCCTGCTAAGCGTAGCGCAAGCAGGGATTCCCGGGTGGCGGCTGACGCCTTGCCCGGGCTACGCACAGCGCAAAACTGTAGCCCTGCTAAGCGTAGCGCAAGCAGGGACAAGAGAATTAACGCTGGCTAATCTGGTCGAAGGTGCCGCCGTTGGAGAAGTGCTCTTTCTGCGCTTTCGTCCAGCCGCCGAACTCCTGATCGATAGTGAACAGTTTCAGTTTCGGGAATTCATTAGCATATTTCTTCGCCACGTTCGGATCGCGCGGACGGTAGAAGTTCTTCGCCGCAATCTCCTGGCCTTCCGGCGAGTAGAGATACTTCAGGTACGCTTCCGCCACCTGGCGGGTGCCTTTCTTATCCACGACTTTATCGACCACCGAAACGGTCGGCTCAGCCAGAATCGACTCACTCGGGGTCACGATTTCAAACTTGTCTTTGCCCAGTTCGTTGGTCGCCAGCAGCGCTTCGTTTTCCCAGGCGATCAGCACATCGCCGATCCCGCGTTCTACGAAGGTATTGGTCGAACCGCGCGCGCCGGAGTCCAGCACTTCCACGTTTTTATACAGCGCCTTGACGAAATCCTGGGCTTTCGCCTGGTCGCCATGGTTCTGATGCAGGGCATAGCCCCAGGCCGCCAGGTAGTTCCAGCGAGCGCCGCCGGAGCTTTTCGGGTTCGGGGTGATGACCGACACGCCCGGTTTGATCAGGTCGTTCCAGTCATGGATCTGTTTCGGGTTGCCCTTACGGACAAGGAACACGATGGTGGAAGTATAAGGCGCGGAGTTATCCGGCAGGCGCTTCAGCCAGTTTTTATCGATACGGCCGCGCTCGGCGATCGCGTCGACGTCGTAGGCCAGCGCCAGCGTAACCACATCCGCTTCAATACCGTTAATCACCGAGGTCGCCTGCTTGCCGGAGCCGCCGTGCGACTGGCGGATCACCACGTTGTCGCCGGTCTCCTGCTTCCAGTGCGCGCTGAACGCTTTGTTGTACTGTTCGTACAGCTCGCGCGTTGGATCATAAGATACGTTTAATAGCTGAAAATCTTTTGCCAGAACGCTGGCGGATGCCAGCAACAGAGTTAACCCTACGCCCCACTTATTCATCGCACCGCTCTCTTTATGTCGTGTTGTGATGGGCTAAGCGTGCCAGAAAGCGATTCAATGATTAAAGAATAAAAAAAGATTGGCTATAACTTGTGAGTATAAAGGAAGGGATAAGGATCACCCCCTCCCTGGCGGGAGAGGGCGTGAAGCGATTAGACTTCTTCCATGCGGCCCAGCAGCGCCTGCAGACGCTCCTGCCAGCCCTGCTGCTGCTCTTTCAGCTGGCTGTTTTCGCGCTCCAGCTCTTCACGACCATGCTGCGCGCTCTGAACTTCCTGCACCAGGGTGTTGTTCTTTTCTTTCAGCTCTTCGATTTCCATCTGCAACAGAGTGATGGTATCAATCGCCTGCTGAACCTTAGATTCTAATTTCTCAAACACTTCTAATGACATCGTCATACCTCTCCTGAACTTGCAAGGCGTTGATAGAAACTGGTGTTTCGTATACGCGGTCCCGCCTTAACGAAAATTAGCGCACATAGCGGTGTTATCGTCGATTGTATGAATCCCCGCCGCCCCTGTCCAGCGGCAAGCCGCGCAGATTGCGGTTTGCAACACTTTTCAGTCTTTACCTGGTACTTTCAGCGCAGTTCGCTCGTACTTCATGAGCCATTGTTAATATTATGGTTAACAAAATGCGAGGTGAAACGCTCCGGCAGCGCGCTTAATGCGCGCGAATGGCGCGAAAACGCTCATTTTCTTGACGTGGTACACACATTTGAAGTTCGATATTTCTCGTTTTTGCTCGTTAACGATAAATTAACACTATGCCTACATGGCAATATGGTCGTCTGTGACCACCCTACATACAATAATCATCACCACGCTTCAGGATTCGATTATGAGCCAAACATCAACCTTAAAAGGCCAGTGCATCGCAGAGTTCCTCGGTACCGGGTTGTTGATCTTTTTCGGCGTTGGGTGCGTGGCTGCGCTCAAGGTCGCGGGAGCCAGCTTCGGACAATGGGAAATCAGCATCATCTGGGGTCTGGGCGTCGCCATGGCGATCTACCTGACCGCAGGCGTATCCGGTGCGCACCTTAACCCTGCGGTGACTATCGCGCTCTGGCTGTTCGCCTGCTTCGATGGCCGCAAAGTGGTTCCTTTTATTATTTCGCAATTCGCTGGCGCCTTTTGCGCTGCGGCATTAGTTTACGGGCTTTATTACAATCTTTTCCTCGATTATGAAACCACCCACCATATGGTACGCGGCAGCGTGGAAAGCCTTGATCTGGCTGGCATCTTCTCCACTTACCCGAACCCGCATATCAATTTTGTGCAGGCCTTCGCGGTAGAGATGGTGATTACCGCTATCCTGATGGGCGTCATCCTGGCGCTGACCGACGATGGCAACGGTGTGCCGCGCGGCCCGCTGGCGCCGCTGCTGATCGGCCTGCTGATCGCGGTGATTGGCGCCTCCATGGGACCGCTGACCGGCTTCGCCATGAACCCGGCGCGTGATATCGGCCCGAAAGCCTTCGCCTGGCTGGCCGGCTGGGGCGACGTCGCCTTCACCGGCGGTAAAGATATTCCTTATTTCCTGGTGCCGCTGTGCGCACCGGTGGTCGGCGCGGCGCTGGGCGCGTTCAGCTATCGTAAGCTGATTGGCCGCCACCTGCCTTGCGACACCTGCGTGGACGAAGAGCAAGAGAGCCCCTCCTCTTCCTCCACTCAACATAAAGCTTCGCTGTAATCTGACTACGGGACACCGACTATGACCGACAAAAAATATATCGTTGCGCTTGACCAGGGCACTACCAGCTCCCGGGCCGTTGTGATGGATCATGATGCCAATATCGTCAGCGTCTCCCAGCGAGAATTCGAACAAATTTATCCTAAGCCAGGCTGGGTTGAACACGACCCGATGGAAATCTGGGCGTCCCAAAGCTCGACGCTGGTCGAAGCGCTGGCCAAAGCGGATATCAACTCCGATCAGATCGCGGCCATCGGTATCACCAACCAGCGTGAGACCGTGGTGGTGTGGGAGCGCGAGACCGGCAAACCGATCTATAACGCCATCGTC
Organism: Klebsiella sp. 54; assembly: GCF_018223875.1. Taxonomy (NCBI): domain Bacteria; kingdom Pseudomonadati; phylum Pseudomonadota; class Gammaproteobacteria; order Enterobacterales; family Enterobacteriaceae; genus Klebsiella; species Klebsiella sp. 54. The sequence continues at coordinate 51,733 of NZ_JAGRRA010000001.1, read as the reverse complement.
TGGCAGTGCCGCCGCACCGCCGAGATCTGCGAGCAGCTCAAGCGTGACGGGATGGAGGAGTATATCCGCAAGGCCACTGGCCTGGTGGTGGACCCCTACTTCTCCGGCACCAAGGTGAAATGGATCCTCGACCATGTCGAAGGTTCCCGTGAGCGTGCGAAGCGCGGTGAGCTGCTGTTCGGCACCGTGGACACCTGGCTTATCTGGAAGATGACCCAGGGTCGCGTGCACGTCACCGACTACACCAACGCCTCGCGTACCATGCTGTTCAACATCCACGACCTGGACTGGGACGACAAGATGCTCGACGCGCTGGATATTCCGCGCGCCATGCTGCCGGAAGTACGCAAGTCGTCCGAAGTGTACGGCCAGACCAACATCGGTGGTAAAGGCGGGACCCGCATTCCTATCGCCGGGATCGCCGGTGACCAGCAGGCGGCCCTGTTCGGCCAGCTGTGCGTCAAGGAAGGGATGGCGAAAAACACCTACGGCACCGGCTGCTTTATGCTGATGAACACCGGCGAAAAAGCGGTGACCTCCACTCACGGTCTGCTGACCACCATCGCCTGCGGTCCGCGCGGCGAGGTGAACTACGCACTGGAAGGGGCGGTGTTTATGGCTGGCGCCTCCATTCAGTGGCTGCGCGACGAGATGAAGCTCATCAGCGATGCGTTCGATTCCGAGTACTTCGCCACCAAAGTGAAGGACACCAACGGCGTGTACGTCGTGCCTGCGTTCACCGGTCTTGGCGCGCCGTACTGGGACCCCTATGCCCGCGGCGCGATTTTCGGCCTCACCCGTGGCGTGAACTCGAACCACATTATCCGTGCGACGCTGGAGTCCATCGCCTATCAGACCCGCGACGTGCTGGAAGCGATGCAGGCTGACTCCGGTATCCGTCTGCATGCGCTGCGCGTGGATGGCGGCGCGGTGGCCAACAACTTCCTCATGCAGTTCCAGTCCGATATCCTCGGCACCCGCGTGGAGCGTCCGGAAGTGCGCGAAGTGACAGCCCTGGGCGCCGCCTATCTGGCCGGTCTGGCGGTCGGCTTCTGGCAGAACCTCGATGAGCTGCAGGAAAAAGCGGTGATTGAGCGTGAATTCCGCCCGGGGATTGAAACCACCGAGCGTAACTATCGTTACAGCGGCTGGAAGAAAGCGGTAAAACGCGCGTTAGCGTGGGAAGAGCACGACGAAGCGTAAGATTGTGGAGGTATTCCCGGCTTGCGGCGTAAACGCCTTAGCCGGGCTACAAAACCCCAAACAGCACGATCTTGTAGCCCGGACAGGTGCGCAGCACCGCCTCCGGGTTTTTTATCAACCAAATATCGGCAGCAACAGGTACAGCTTAATCACCAGCGCGTTGACGATATCGATAAAGAACGCCCCCACCATCGGCACCACCAGGAAGGCCATATGTGACGGGCCGAAACGGTCGGTAATTGCCTGCATATTGGCGATCGCCGTCGGCGTTGCCCCCAGACCAAACCCGCAATGCCCGGCTGCCAGCACCGCGGCATCGTAGTTTTTACCCATCATCCGATAGGTGACGAACACTGCATACAGCGCCATCGCTACCGCCTGCACCGCCAGGATAATAATCATCGGCAGCGCCAGAGAAGCCAGTTCCCAGAGCTTGAGGCTCATCAGCGCCATGGCGAGGAACAGCGACAGGCTGACGTTGCCCAGCACCGACACCGCGCGATCGAACACCCGATACAGCCCCGCCAGCGCCAGGCTGTTGCTGAGGATCACGCCGATAAACAGCACGCAGACAAAGGTCGGCAATTCAAAGACACTGCCCGCCAGCAGTTGCGCAACCACCTTGCCCACCGTCAGACAGATGGCGATCAGGGCGATACTCTCGATCAGCACCAGCGAGGTGATCACCCGCCCCACGTCCGGCTTTTCGAAGGCGGTCGGCGCCACCTGATCGTCCGGCGTCCCGTCCGGCGAGGAAGAGTGTTTCACCAGGTAACGCGCCACCGGGCCGCCGATCAGGCCGCCGAGCACCAGGCCGAAAGTCGCGCAGGCCATCGCCACCTCGGTGGCGTTGGCAAAACCATAGCGCTCAACGAACAGCTTGCTCCATGCCGCCCCGGTGCCGTGGCCGCCGGAAAGGGTAATAGAACCGGCCAGCAGACCCATCAGCGGATCCAGGCCCAACAGCTTCGCCATGCCGATACCGAGGGCGTTCTGCAGCAGCAACAGACCAACCACCACAATCAGAAAGGTACCCAGCACCTTGCCGCCCGCCCGCAGGCTGGCCAGGTTGGCGTTCAGACCGATGGTGGCGAAGAACGCCAGCATCAGCGGATCTTTGAGGCTCATATCGAAATCAATATCGATATCCATACTTTTTTTCAGCACCAGCAGCGCCAGCGCCACCAGCAGACCGCCGGCAACAGGTTCAGGAATGGTGTATTTCTTGAGGAGGGGTACGGTTTGGACGAGTTTTCTGCCGAGTAATAGCACAAGCGTTGCGGCAACGAGCGTCGATAAGGTATCGAGATGAAACATAAAAAGCTCCTTATGGGCGCATGATCCATTCACACGCGACGATATTCCTGGTGTCTTTAGCTTCTCTTCATGAGGAGGCAGAGGGGGATTTTACGCAGAACGGCGGAAAAAATGACAGAAAAAGATATTTTGTATCCTGAATGATGCGATTTAGCATACAAAATGTTAATAATCTCGTTGCGCATATTCACAGCATAAATTTTTATGGGCAAACGCTGGCAAACGTTTGCTTTTGGTCTACAGTCCGATAAAATTCCCGCTTTGCCACCTTGGGATTGCTTGTGATGTCCGTTAACACCGCAGAGTCAGAAAATGCGCAACCGGTTGCGCATAAACCAGCCAGCGAATTAATTTACCGCCTCGAAGATCGCCCGCCCCTACCGCAAACCCTGTTCGCCGCCTTCCAGCACCTGCTGGCGATGTTTGTCGCGGTGATCACCCCGGCGCTATTAATCTGCCAGGCTCTCGGTCTCCCGGCGCAAGATACCCAACATATCATCAGCATGTCGCTGTTCGCCTCCGGCGTGGCCTCCATTATTCAGATCAAAGCCTGGGGCCCGGTCGGTTCCGGACTGCTCTCCATCCAGGGCACCAGCTTCAACTTTGTCGCCCCGCTGATCATGGGCGGCACCGCGCTGAAAACCGGCGGCGCCGACGTCCCGACGATGATGGCCGCCCTGTTCGGCACCCTGATGCTGGCCAGCTGCACGGAAATGGTCCTCTCCCGCGTCCTGCACCTCGCGCGCCGCATCATTACCCCGCTGGTCTCCGGCGTGGTGGTGATGATCATCGGCCTGTCGCTGATTCAGGTTGGGTTGACCTCCATCGGCGGCGGCTACGCGGCGATGGCCGACCATACCTTCGGCGCGCCGAAGAACCTGCTGCTGGCGGGCATCGTGCTGGCGCTGATCATCATTCTCAACCGCCAGCGTAATCCCTATTTGCGCATCGCTTCGCTGGTGATTGCCATGGCGGCGGGCTATCTGGCGGCGTGGTTCCTCGATATGCTGCCGGCCAACACCGCCCCGACCAACAGCAGCCTCATCACCGTCCCGACGCCGCTCTACTATGGCCTCGGCATTGACTGGAGCCTGCTGCTGCCGCTGATGCTGGTGTTTATGATCACCTCCCTGGAAACCATCGGCGATATCACCGCCACCTCCGACGTCTCCGAACAGCCGGTCTCGGGTCCGCTGTATATGAAGCGCCTGAAAGGCGGCGTGCTGGCTAACGGCCTCAACTCCTTTGTGTCCGCGGTCTTCAACACCTTCCCGAACTCCTGCTTCGGCCAGAACAACGGCGTGATCCAGCTGACCGGCGTCGCCAGCCGCTACGTCGGCTTTGTGGTGGCGCTGATGCTGATCGTCCTCGGGCTGTTCCCGGCGGTGAGCGGCTTCGTACAGCATATCCCTGAGCCAGTGCTCGGCGGCGCCACGCTGGTGATGTTCGGCACCATCGCCGCGTCCGGCGTGCGCATCGTCTCCCGCGAGCCGCTGAATCGCCGGGCGATCCTGATTATCGCCCTGTCGCTGGCGGTGGGCCTCGGCGTGTCGCAGCAGCCGTTGATCCTGCAGTTCGCGCCGGACTGGCTGAAGAATCTGCTCTCCTCCGGTATCGCCGCCGGCGGTATCACGGCGATTGTTCTGAATTTAATTTTCCCGCCAGAAAAAGCCTGATTTAACGCGTCCCGGTCGTGCCATCGGCCGGGGCACCCTGGCGCTGCCCTCCACCGTCTGCCCCGTCACGGAAATAAACCACGCCTGCCTTGAGAAGTGCGCATAAATCGGGCATAACACGGTTATGTGCATCTCACAGAATGGAAGACCATGAAATTTCTTGGAAAGCTGATTCTCTGGCTGCTAGTCGCTCTGCTGCTCGTCATCGTTGGCGCGTGGTTCCTGCTGCAAACCCACTGGGGCGCCCGCCAGGCCAGCGCCTGGCTCAGCAATGGCACCGGCTGGCAGGTCTCCTTCGATGCGATGGACCACGATTTCTCCTCCCCTCTTCATGTGCAGTTGCAAAACGTCACCTTTGGCCGGGAAGGCAAGCCGGCAACCCTGGTGGCGAAAACGGTCGATATTGGCTTCAGCACCCGCCAGTTTAGCGACCCGCTGCATGCGGATGAGATTGTCCTTAACGACGGCACCCTGAATCTGTCACCCCACTCTGCCGACCTGCCGTTCGCTGCAGACCGGCTAATGTTGCGCAATATGGCCTTCAATAGTCCGGAAACCGGCTGGGCGCTCAGTGCGCAGCGCGTCACTGGCGGCGTTAGCCCGTGGGCGCCGGAGGCAGGCAATGTGCTGGGGAAAACGGCGCAGATCCAGATGAGCGCGGGCTCGATGACGCTCAATGGCGTCGAAGCCAGCAATGTTCTGATTCAGGGCAAGATTGATCAGGGCGAGGTCACCCTCTCCACCCTCGGCGCCGATGTCGCCCGCGGCACCTTAACCGGCAATGCGAAACGCAGCGCCGACGGCAGCTGGCTGGTGGATAACCTGCAGCTCAATGAGATCCGACTGCAGAGCGCCGCCTCGCTGGCCGACTTTTTCGCGCCGTTAACCACGGTCCCCTCTCTGCAGATTGGCCGCCTGGATATCACCGACGCCCGCCTGCAGGGGCCGGACTGGGCGGTAACCGATCTCGACCTGAGCCTGCGCAACCTGACGCTCAGTCACGGCGGCTGGCAGAGCCAGGACGGCACGCTGTCGATGAATGCCAGCGAATTTATCTACGGCTCGCTGCACTTTTTCGACCCGATCCTGAATGCCGAATTTTCACCCCAGGGTATTGCCCTGCGCCAGTTCTCCTCGCGCTGGGAGGGCGGCATGGTGCGCACCTCCGGCAACTGGCTGCGCGCCGGTAACGCGCTGGTGCTTGACGACACCGCCTTCGCCGGGCTGGAGTACACGCTGCCGGCGAACTGGAAGCCACTGTGGATGGCCCCGCTGCCGGCCTGGCTGCAAAGCCTGACGCTGAAAAAATTCAGCGCCAGCCGCAACCTGATCATCGATGTGGACCCAGCCTTCCCATGGCAGATTACCGCTCTCGATGGCTATGGCGGCGAGCTTCAGCTGGTGAAAAACGGCAGCTGGGGGGTGTGGAACGGTAGCGCGACGCTGAACGCCGCGGCGGCGACCTTTAACCGAATTGACGTGCGTCGCCCTTCACTCAAGCTGAGCGCCACGGCGTCGACGGTCAATATCACTGAGCTCAGCGCCTTCACCGAGCGCGGCATTCTGCAGGCCACCGCCGCCGTATCCCAGCTGCCGCAGCGCCAGGTCAATCTGAGCCTGAACGGCCGCGGCGTGCCGCTGAATATTCTGCAGGCCTGGGGCTGGCCTTCGCTCCCCATTAGCGGGGATGGTAACCTCCAGCTGACCGCCAGCGGCAGCGTGCAGGCCGATGCCCCGCTCAAGCCGACGGTCAACGCACAGCTTAGCGCCGTGAATATGGAGAAACAGCAGGTGGCGCAAACGATGCGCAACGGCGAGGTCAATACCGCCCCCGCCGCGCCAGCGCCCACTCCCGTCACGCCCTAGCGATGCCCCATCCCCCTCTCCCCCACGGGGAGAGGGAACGCTTCTCTGCAAACACTCCGCTCTGGCTACGCCCTTTCCCTTTCAGGGAGGGGGTCTGCAAGCATTCTGAAACCTGTGTGCAATAAGCGGCTATCTGTGCCTATTTACCGCTACTGGTTCCTTTCAAATATCAGAGTTGCTATAACCAAAATACTGGAAGTCAATAAAAACAAACCGCTCCCTGTACCTACAAAAATATAAAAGGATCAATCATGCCTGAAATACGTCAGCGTATTCTGGAGAATATGCAAAAATTCTCCCGGGCCATGATCGGCGCCGTATTGTTCTTGCCGGTCATTGGCTTAATTCTGGCCCTCAGTTCAGTATTAACTAATCCGACATTAATAGCTGAAACCAGTTTCCTGCACCAGCTTGGGCAGATGCTCGGCGACACCTTTTGGCCTCTATTTGGCAACCTCGGCTTATTATTTTGCGTCGGTATTAGCTATGGCCTGGCAAAAGATAAAAAAACCGAAGTCGCGCTGGTTGCGGTGATGTGCTTCATTATGTTTCTTGGCGCCAACCACTCCTGGCTGGAACACACCCACGGACTCGCCGAAAAAATTAACGGTGAATATTATGGCACCGGGCAAACCCAACTGCTGGGCTTTGTAGTGGTGGATATGGGCGTTTTCCTTGGCATTATTCTCGGCTGCACTATCGCGTGGGTGCACAATAAAGTTTCTACCATTGAGCTGCCCGGCGCGCTGTCGATGTACGGCGGCGCCAAGCTGACGCTGGTGGCGATGACGCCGGTGGTTATCTTCTACGCCATCGCCTTTACCTGGCTTTGGCCGTTTATGACCCACGGCATCTCCACCCTCACCGGCTTTATGAAAAATGCCGGGGTCGCCGGGGTCTTCGTCTATGGTTTCTTTGAAAAATTTCTTATCCCGACCGGCCTGCACCATTTTGTCTGGTCACCCTTCCAGCTCACCCAGATTGGCGGCACCCTGAACGTGGACGGTCAGGTGGTCTCCGGTACCCAGGCCATTTTTCTCGCCTATATGCGCCATCCGGATCTGACCCCGGTGATGAATGAGGCCCTACGCTTCTCGCAGCAAGGGATGACCACCATCTTCGGCCTGGCCGGCGCCTCGCTGGCGTTCTACCACACCGCGAAGCCGGAGAAAAAAGTGATGGCCAAGGCGATTCTGCTGCCGGCAATTATCACCTCGATGCTGACTGGCATCACCGAGCCGATTGAGTTCACCTTCTTGTTTGTCTCGCCGCTGCTGTGGGTGATCCATGCGACGTTAACCGCCGCCTCGCAGGCCATATGCGACCTCTTCACCGTACGCCCCTGGGGAGCCTCGGGCCTGATCGAATTTCTGATCTATAACCTGCCGCTACCGGTCTCCTTAACGCGCTGGCCGGGATATGTCCTTATCGGTATCGGCCAGTTCGCCGTCTACTACGTGATTTTCCGCACTCTGGTGGTGAAGCTGAATCTGAAAACGCCGGGCCGGGAAGATGACGAGAACGTGAAGCTCTACAGCAAAGCGGAGTATCGCCAGAAAGTCGCGCAGCCGCAGTCGGTCACCGATGACATTATCCGCGGTCTCGGGGGCAAGGAGAATATTCTCTCCGTCGATAATTGTTTTACCCGCCTGCGCGTGGCCGTGCGCGATATGGCCCGGGTTGATGACGCGCAATTAAAAAATACCGGCGCCAACGGCGTAGTGCGCAATCGCAATGAGGTTCAGGTTATTTATGGCGTAAAAGTGGGACAGGTACGTTCCCGGGTTGATAACTGGTTAGCAGAAAATTAATGAGGAGTTTGTATGAAATTAACCGTATTAGGCGGGGGCGGCGTTCGCTCTGCATTTTTAGCGAAATCTCTGGCATATAATGCTCACCGCATTGGTTTAACGGAGGTGGTTTTTCTCGATAACTCTGCAGATAATCTGGCGATATTCGGCGAAATTGCCCGCTATGTATTTACGACCATTCGCCCGGATATTCATTTCACGACCACCACCGACCCGGTCGCGGCGCTGCAAAACGCTAATTATATTATTACCACCCTGCGGGTCGGTGGTGATGAAAGCCGTATTCGCGACGAGCGCATTGCGCTGCAACATAACACCCTCGGCCAGGAGACCACCGGCGCCGGCGGCTTCGCGATGGCCATGCGTTCGATCCCGGCGATCCTCGACTATTGCCGGCTGATCGAAGCGCATGCCGCCGAAGACGCCATTCTGTTTAACTTTACCAACCCCTCAGGCCTGGTGACGGAAGCGATCGTTAAGTCCGGCTTTAAGCGTCGGGTCTACGGGATCTGCGATGCCCCCTCCGAGCTGATTCGTGAGCTGCCGGCGATCCTCGGCTGTGAGGAGCGCGACCTGAGCGTGGAATGCTATGGGCTGAACCATTTCTCCTGGTTTACCCACTTCACCGTGCGCGGGGAAGCGGTGACCGAGCGGCTGATCGCCAGCCCGGCGCTGTACCAGAAGACCGCGATGCAGTATTTCTCACCCGAACTGGTGCGGCTGTGCGATAACCAGTTACTCAACGAATATCTCTATTATTATTACTATCGCGACGAGGCGCTGAAGGCGATTCAGGGGGCAGGCGAAACGCGCGGGGAGCAGATCGCCCGTATCAATCAGGAGATGCGCCAGGCGCTGCGCACCGTGGATGCCAGAACGCAGCCGGAAGCCGCCTTCAATATCTGGATGCAACACTACCTTCGCCGGGAAAACAGCTATATGCAGAACGAATCCCGTCAGGAGAAATTTCATACCCGCGAGCCGCTGACGCTGCGGCAGTTTATCGAAGAGCCGGACACCGGCGGCTATGCCGGGGTGGCGCTGGATATTCTGGAAGCGGTGAACAGCACCACCACCAAGCGGATCGTGGTGTCGATCCAGAATAATGGCACGCTCGACTTTTTGCGCCCTGACGACGTGATTGAGATCAGCTGCGACCTGAGCCGGGAGGGTCTCAAGCCGGTAACGCCGGTGAAGGTGCCGACGGCGCAGAAAAATATGATTTCCTGCGTGAAAGAGTATGAGCGGCTGGCGGTTGCGGCGATCCTGCAGCAGGATAAGTCGCTGGCGGTGCGGGCGCTGATGGCGCACCCGCTGATCGGTTCCTGGTCGCTGGCGAAAACCCTGGTCGAGGCCTACCTCGACGATGAGCAGTTCGCCGCCTGGCGGTAACCTGCTGCCGATGGGATTCCCCCGCTTGCGCTACGCTTAGCGGGGCTACGAACGGAGCGGTTATGATTTTATGTAGGTCGGGTCAGGCGTAAGCCGCCACCCGACAAATAGCCGCATCACCCGGTAGCCCGGATAAGGCGCCAGCCGCCATCCGGGAACTCCCCCGCTCGCACCGCGCTTAGCGGGGCTACGAACGGAGCGGTTATTATTTTATGTAGGTCGGGTCAGGCGTAAGCCGCCACCCGACAAATAGCTGCATCACCCGGTAGCCCGGATAAGGCGCCAGCCGCCATCCGGGAACTCCCCCCGCTTGCGCTACGCTTAGCGGGGCTACGAACAGAGCGGTTATTATTTTATGTAGGTCGGGTCAGGCGTAAGCCGCCACCCGACAAATAGCTGCATCACCCGGTAGCCCGGATAAGGCGCCAGCCGCCATCCGGGAACTCCCCCGCTCGCACCGCGCTTAGCGGGGCTACGAACGGAGCGGTTATGATTTTATGTAGGTCGGGTCAGGCGTAGGCCGCCACCCGACAAATAGCTGCATCACCCGGTAGCCCGGATAAGGCGCCAGCCGCCATCCGGGAACTCCCCCGCTCGCACCGCGCTTAGCGGGTCTAGCTATTGCTCCGTACGCGGGTAAACCACATCTTCAGTAGCCGCTCAAAGCCTAAGATGCAGTAGCCGAAAAACGGGTTGCTCCAGTAAATATCATCGTCAAACTTCTGCGGGTCGTGAATAATAAACGCCGTATCTGCAGCCTGCGCCAGCGGGCTCTGATAATCACCGGTAAAGCAGACCAGGTTGATCTCCTTCCCCTCCAGGGCCTTCACCCAGTTAAGCGCTGAGCTGCTGCGCCCGGATTTCGAAATGATCCAGATGGAGTCGAAGCGAGCGGCGTTTTTCTGTTCAAGAATTTCGTAATCCGGCCACAGCGCCAGGCTGGCATTCACCCCAGTGACGAGAAACTTGTTATAAATATACTGGGCGATCAGCTGCGAAAAGCCGCTGCCGTGGATCAGGACGCGCTGCTGCGCGAGGCTTGCCAGCAGTGGCGTCAGCGCCTCCGCCGGCTGAATGCTCATATAGTCGATATCGTTGGTGACATCGAGCTTCGGCATGGTGATATTGAACTTGATGAAATAGACCAGCTCCAGCCAGCCGCTGAACTTAAGCTTTTTCGCCAGCCGTACCAGCGAGGAGGGATTACTGTAGCACTGCTCCGCCACGGCGCGGACCCCCTGGCGGATACACTGCTCCGGGTCGTTCTGGATAAAGCGCAGCACGGTCATTTCCGTTTTGCTTAGCTTCACGTCACGAAAGATATTTTCTACGTCCATGGCGGGCTCCTCTCAGCGGCAGAATACGCTATCACCGTTCAGCAACGGCGTCTGCGGCCTGAGTCACCAGACTGAAATGAATATTACTTTTTGTACAAAAATGGAATAAAAAACCCTCTCCGCCAGGCGAAGAGGGTCTCTGCCGTTAACGCAGTCTTTTACAACGTAATCGTCAGCGTATTGCCCTGGGCGCTCACCACCACACCCCATTCGCTGCCGGTCTGCGTGCCGCCCTGAACGCCGGCTATCTGCTGGATATTGCGCAGGCACAGCGTCCAGCCGCGGGCTTCGCCTTCGCCGCTCACGGCGATGGTGTTGCCCTGGCGCTTCGCCTTCAGGGTGAAGATCGTGGAACCGTCCGCCGCCGGAACCTGACAGCGCGCCTCGCGCCCCTCTTCGAGGTGGAACAGCTGGAAGGCGGTGCCTTCATGCCAGGCATAATCGGGTTTCTGGTCATTGTTGCCCAGCGCCAGCAGAGTATTGTCGCGAATGTAGACCGGCAGGCTCAGCGCATTATGATTCTGCTTATGCCAGCGGCTACCCGGCAATTCATCGTTATGCCACAGATGCGTCCAGCGCCCTTCCGGCAGATAAAACTGCACATCGCCCGCTTCGGAGAACACCGGCGCGACCAGCACTGAATCACCCAGCATGTACTGGCGGTCGAGATAGTCGCAGGTCGGATCGTCCGGGAACTCGAGCATCATCGCGCGCAGCATCGGGGTGCCGTACTCATTGGCCAATGCCGCCTGACGATAGAGATAGGGCATCATGCGGCATTTCAGCTGCGTGAAGTGGCGCACCACGTCGCAGGACTCTTCGTCGTAGGCCCATGGCACACGATAGGATTTACTGCCGTGCAGGCGGCTGTGGCTGGAAAGCAGGCCGAAGGCGCACCAGCGCTTGTAGACGTGGGCCGGGGCGGTATTCTCGAAACCGCCGATATCGTGGCTCCAGAAACCGAAGCCAGACATGCCGATCGACAACCCGCCGCGCAGGCTTTCCGCCATCGATTCGTAATTGGCGTAGCAGTCGCCGCCCCAGTGCACCGGGAACTGCTGTGCGCCCACCGAGGCGGAGCGAGCGAACAGCACCGCTTCTTTCTCGCCGACGGTCTCTTTCAGCACGTTCCACACCAGTTCGTTATAGATGAAGGCGTAATGGTTGTGCATTTTCTGCGGGTCAGAACCATCAAACCACTGCACATCGGTCGGGATGCGTTCGCCGAAGTCGGTCTTGAAGCAGTCGACGCCCATCGCCACCAGGCCTTTGAGTTTGTCGGCGTACCACTGACAGGCTTCCGGGTTGGTGAAGTCATATATCGCCAGCCCAGGCTGCCACTTATCCCACTGCCACAGCGAACCGTCCGGGCGCTTCAGCAGATAGCCCTTCTCTCTCAGCTCCTTGAACACCGGCGAGCGCTGGCCGATATACGGATTGATCCACACGCAGATCTTCAGCCCTTTCGCCTTCAGGCGCTTGATCATCCCTTCCGGGTCCGGGAAAGTCAGCGGATCCCATTCGAAATCGCACCACTGGAAGGCCTTCATCCAGAAACAGTCGAAATGGAAGACGTGCAGCGGCAGCTGGCGCTCGGCCATGCCGTCGATAAAGCGGTTCACCGTCGCTTCGTCATAGTTGGTGGTGAACGAGGTGGTCAGCCACAGACCAAACGACCATGCCGGCGGCAGCGCCGGGCGACCGGTGAGCTGCGTATAGCGGTTGAGCACCGCTTTCGGCGTCGGGCCATCGATCACGAAGTACTCAAGGTATTCACCTTCCACGCTAAACTGGACTTTCGAGACCTTCTCTGAGCCCACCTCGAAGGAGACGCGCTGCGGGTGATTGACCAGCACGCCGTAGCCGCGGTTGGTCAGGTAGAACGGAATGTTTTTATAGGATTGCTCGGTGCTGGTGCCGCCGTCTTCGTTCCAGGTTTCTACCGTCTGGCCGTTGCGCACCAGGGCGGTAAAGCGCTCGCCGAGACCGTAGACGGTTTCGCCGACACCGAGGTCGAGGCGCTCAAACAGATAATTGCGCTGGGTCTGACTATCCTGCACGTAGCCGTTGTTTTTCAGCTGACTACCGGTGATACGCACGCCGTCGCGCAGAAAATCCAGCGCCCAGAATTCGCCTTTAGTAACGCGCACGCTAAGGCTACCGCTTTTCAGCTCGGCGAATTCGGCCGTATCCTCTATGGTGACATTGACGTCGTTCTGCACGTTCAGCGGGTAGTGCGGACCGTTATCCAGCGCGCCCTGGAAGTGCTCCATACGCACCCCAATCACCCCTTCCAGCGGGGAGAAAAAGCGCAGGGTGAATAACGGCGTATCCAGCTGCCAGGCACGTTCGCGGACATCGCGCGGCGCGGCATAGACCACCATTTCATTCCCCTGCTGCTCCACCTCATAAACCTGTACGGGTTGGATCAGGGTTAGCCCTGGTTGAATGAGCCAGTTTCCATCACTGATTTTCATTAAAACGTCCTCTTAGTTTTGCCATTCTTTGTCAATCGGGGCTGTTGCGAAATCTTGTTCATTACGACGCGCGCCCTCGGCCAGCTCGGCCATCATTTTTTTCAGGAACGGCGTTTTCAGCGTGTAGAAGCGTTTGGCGATCGCCGCGCTCAGCAGGTAACACACCGCCGGAACGAGGGTGAACAAGGCGATAATAATGGTGAGGGTGGCGCCGTTCTGGGTTTTGGCTGCGGCGTCGTAACCGCCGCCGGCCAGCATCCAGCCGATGAGCGCGCCGCCCAGCGCCAGACCCAGCTTGAGCACAAACAGGGTGCCGGCAAAGCTGATGCCGGTCAGGCGTTTGCCGTTGCACCATTCGCCGTAGTCGACGGTGTCGGACATCATCACCCACTGGATTGGCGTCACCAGCTGGTGCAGTACGCCAATGGCGAAGATAAAGACGAACATGGTGATTTCGGCATTCATCGGTACGAAAAACATCGCCACGCTGAGCACCGCCAGGATGGCGTTGGTCCACCAGAAGACGCTGACTTTGCATTTCCAGTCGGTCAGCGGTTTCGCCAGCGCCGAGCCAATCAGGTTGCCGACGCAGTAGGTGGTGAGGAAGACGGTGAACAGCGCCGCCGAGCCCATGATCCAGGTGGTGTAGTACATCATCGCGCCGCCGCGAACGCAGACCGCGAGGATATTGAGAATGGTGAGCACGCCAACCACTCGCCACTGGTCATTGCGCCAGATATCGCGCAAATCTTCGCGCATCGAGGTGCTGCTCGGCGGCGCTTCGACACGCTCTTTGGTGGTAAAAAAGCAGAAGGCCAGCATCAGGAAGGCGATCGCCGACAGCACCGCGATGCCGCCCTGGAAGCCAAGCGCTTTGTCATCTCCGCCGATAACGTTGACCAGCGGCATCATCAGCACGGTGGAGAGCATGCCGCCTGCCGTCGCCAGCACAAAGCGCCAGGACTGCAGGGAGATGCGCTGTGTCGGGTTGTCGGTGATCACGCCGCCGAGCGCGCAGTAAGGGATATTCACCACGGTGTAGAGCAGGGTCAGCAGCGTCTAGGTTACCGCAGCGTAGATCAGCTTGCCGTGGTGGCTTAAGTCCGGCGAGCTGTAGGCCAGTACGCAGACGAGGCCGAACGGAATGGCGCCGAAGAGGATCCACGGGCGGAACTTACCCCAGCGGCTGCGGGTACGGTCGGCCAGCAGGCCCATGCACGGGTCGGAGATCGCATCCAGCGCGCGCGCCAGCAGGAACATGGTGCCGACAAAACCAGCGGGGATGCCGAAGATATCGGTGTAGAAAAACATCATATACAACATAACGTTATCAAAAATGATGTGGCTGGCGGCGTCACCCATGCCGTAGCCAATTTTCTCTTTGACGGACAAAATATGATCTTTCATATGGGCACAATTCCCTTAGCGGCGCCACGGATTGGTACCGGTTACATTTCTTGTAAACCTTTGCCGCAGGAAGATGAATTGCGATATCTCGTTATCAGATTACGTTTCTTGTTTTCTGTGATCGCGGTAGCCTGAAAGCGTATGAAAAAGTGTAACCCATGGATTTTGAACGGATTTGTTTCAGACTGTTCTGCAAAGTCCAGTTTTAACAGTAAAAAAGTGCGTTCAGGTATGTGGTAAACGGCTGAAAGTAGCTATAATGCGCCCCGCCTCCATGTAGCAATCGAGGCGCGGAAGATCGTCATCTCCGGTGAGGTGGCTGGACTTCAAATCCAGTTGGGGCCGCCAGCGGTCCCGGGCAGGTTCAACTCCTGTGATCTTCCGCCAGTTTGCCTCTGCTCCTCCACCGCCACGCCATACCAAACTGAGCCGCAAAACCCATCATCCCAGTCAATCATTTTCATCCAAACTCTGCGTTATTTTGTCTCCTGCGAACCCGTTACACTGGCGCAAAGGCCGCGTGCCGTTGCCAACCGAAACAGGAGAGCCATGATGACCCCCGAACTGAGACACTGTTTTTCCATTACCATCCAGGTTGATAAACCGATAATCGTTTCCCGCAGTCCGCAAACCGGCAAGCGCCAGCTGATCCCGATTCTCGGGGGCAGCGTTTCGGGTCAACTTCGCGGCCACGTGCTGCCCGGCGGCGTCGACAGCCAGATTATCGAGCCCGACGGCACGTGCAGGCTATCCGCCCGCTATGCCCTGCAGGTGGAGGAAGGAACGGTGTACGTGGAAAACAACGGTATTCGCCGGGTGCCGGCCCGCTATCATGACCAGCTGTTCGCCGACGATATGCGCTTTTTTAGCACTATTCCGCCGGAAGAAATCTATTTTCGCACCGTCCCCACCTTCGAGGTGGATACCCCCGCGCTCAGCTGGCTAACCACCTCGCTGTTTATCTGCGCGGGCGGACGTACTCAGGATGGGGTGATGCTCGATTTCTATCAGGTGGGCTGATTTTCACTTTCTGCATATAACTGTTATTGCCGTTAACCCGTTTTTCCCCTCCCGGCGCCGGTCTACTATCGCGTCATCGCTTTATTCACCCGATTCACAGACCGGAGCAGTTATGAAAGCTATCGCCATTACTCAAGCCGCCGCTGACGGCGACAATATCCCTTTTTTAACCGAGATCGACCTGCCGGTCCCTTCCGCCCACGGGCGTGACCTGCTGGTTGCCGTGAAGGCGGTCTCGGTCAATCCGGTGGACACCAAAGTGCGCGCCGGCTTCCAGGGCGACACGCCGCGGGTGCTGGGCTGGGACGCCGTTGGCGTGGTGCAGTCCGTCGGTGAGGAAGTGACGCTGTTCGCACCAGGCGATGAGGTCTGGTACGCCGGCGCCCTGGGCCGGGCCGGCAGCAACAGTGAATATCAGCTGGTGGATGAGCGCCTGGTGGCCCACAAACCGCGCACCCTCGATAACGCCTCCGCCGCCGCGCTGCCGCTGACGGCTATCACCGCCTGGGAGCTGCTGTTTCACCGTCTTGGCGTCACGGAAGGCGGCAACGCGGGCGACACGCTGCTGATCGTCGGCGCGGCGGGCGGCGTAGGGTCGATCCTGACCCAGCTGGCCAGCAAACTGACCGCCATGACGGTGATCGGCACCGCCTCGCGTCCGGAGAGCCAACGCTGGGTCCGCGAGGCGGGCGCGCACCATGTTATCGATCACAGCAAGCCGCTCTCCGACGAGCTGGCGCGCATCGGCATCAACGCGGTGACCCATGTCGCCAGCCTGACCAACACCGACCAGCACTTCAACGCGCTGATCGACGCCCTCGCCCCGCAGGGCAAGCTGGCGCTGATTGATGACCCGGAGACCCTGGACGTGGTGCCGCTGAAAGCCAAAAGCCTGTCCCTGCACTGGGAATTTATGTTCACCCGCTCAATGTTTGAGACGGATGACATGATCGCCCAGCATCAGTTGCTAACCCGCGTGGCGGCCCTGATCGACAACCACACGATCAAAACCACACTCGGCGAACACTACGGCGCTATCACCGCCGACAATCTGCAGAAAGCGCATCGCCAGCTGGAAACCGGACGCGCAGTGGGCAAGATTGTGCTGGAGGGATTTTAAGATGATAACCCTTCTCGCCGTGCTCAAGGCGAAACCAGGCCAAACGGACGCGCTGCGCAAGGTCCTGCAGGGTCTGCTCCTGCCGACGAGACAAGAGCCGGGCAATCTTGACTACGCGCTGTTCCAGCTGCGCGACGCGCCGGATACCTTCTACATGCGGGAGTCCTGGCGTGACCAGCAGGCGCTGGATGAGCATATCGACCAACCCTACTTTCAGGCCTTTATTGGCGAGATGGATTCCCTGCTCGCCGAGCCACTGCGCCTGGACTATCTGACGCCAGTCGCCCCCTGAAAAGTCTGCTCCTCACCCGGTGAGGAGCGGTTTTAACGCTTTGAGCTACCCGTCTCGCATCCCGGGCGCTCCAGGCTACGCTTATCCTTACCGCGCAAAAAACGCTCACCTCCGTCCGCCCGTTTTAACACCGATATAATCAAGAGGTTTCGCTATGCTGATCAACGCTATAGGTACCTACTCCGCCAGCCAACCGCTGGAATCAATGGCCATCACCCGCCGCGAACCGGGGCCGCAGGATGTGCAGATCGCCATCGCCTACTGCGGCGTCTGCCACTCCGATCTCCACCAGGCGCGATCGGAATGGGCCGGAACGCTCTACCCCTGCGTGCCGGGGCATGAAATTGTGGGCCGGGTCACCGCGGTCGGCGAGGCCGTCTCGCGCTACGCCGTCGGCGATCTGGTGGGCGTCGGCTGCATGGTCGATAGCTGTCAACAGTGCGAGGAGTGCGCTGAAGGGCTGGAGAACTACTGCGACCATATGGTGCTGACCTACAACGGACCGACCCAGGACGCGCCGGGCCACACCCTGGGCGGCTATTCACAGCAGATCGTGGTCAAAGAACACTACGTGCTGCGGATAACTCATCCCGAAGCGCAGCTGGCCGCCGTCGCGCCGCTGCTGTGCGCCGGGATCACAACCTACTCGCCGCTGCGCCACTGGCACGCCGGGCCGGGTAAAAAAGTCGGCGTGGTCGGCATTGGCGGCCTTGGGCATATGGGAATCAAGTTGGCCCACGCCATGGGGGCCCACGTGGTGGCCTTTACCACCTCCGAATCCAAGCGTAATGCGGCCAGAGCGCTAGGCGCTGATGAAGTGGTGGTGTCGCGTAACGAAGAGGAAATGGCGGCCCACGTCAAAAGCTTCGATTTCATCCTCAACACCGTGGCGGCGCCGCATAATCTCGATGCCTTCACCACGCTGCTGAAGCGCGATGGCACGATGACGCTGGTAGGCGCGCCGGCCACACCGCATCCGTCGCCGGAAGTGTTCAATCTGATCATCCGTCGCCGGTCGATTGCCGGGTCGATGATTGGCGGGATCGCGGAAACCCAGGAGATGCTCGACTTCTGCGCTGAACACGGCATCGTCGCCGATATCGAACTGATCCGCGGCGATGAGATCAACGAAGCCTGGGAAAGAATGGTCAAGGGTGACGTGAAATACCGCTTCGTGATCGACAGCGCGACCCTCGGCGGCTAAGCGCCGCGGCGAAAGGTACGCCGCCATTCGGCCGGACTGACGCCAAAGCGCGCCTTAAACTGCTGACGCCAGGTGACGGCAGAGAGATAACCCACCGCCTCCGCCACCTGCTCGACCGGCAGATCCCCCGCCTCAAGCAGGCTCTGGCTGCGGCGCAGGCGTTCGGCGGTCAGCCAGTCGGTGATGCTCATCCCGGTCGCCCGGGCGAAGTGGCGGGTCAGGCTGCGGCGGCTCATCGCCACCACCCGGGCCAGCGAATCGAGATTATGCGGCTCGGCAATATGCTGCTGCAGATAATCCAGCAGGCAGTTGATTCGCGCATCGCGGGTATTTTTCGGCACCGGCTGAGCGATGAACTGCGCCTGGCCGCCCTCGCGGTGCGGCGAAACAATCAGCCGCCGGGCGATCTGGTTGGCCGCGAGGCTGCCGTAACGCTGGCGGATAATGTAGAGGCAACAGTCGAGCGCCGCCGCGGTGCCCGCTGAAGTAATGATCCGCTGGTCATCGACGTACAGGGCGTTGATATCCAGCCGCACCTGCGGAAACCGGCGCTGAAAATCCTGCTCAAACTCCCAGTGGGTCGCCGCGCGTTTCCCGTCCAGCAGCCCGGCGTAGCCAAGGACGAACGCGCCCAGGCACAGACCGACGATTTCCGCGCCGTTATTCCGGGCCCGCACCAGGCTATCAAGCAGCGCCTGCGGCGGGCGCCGGTCGACCTCGCCCCAGTAAGGCACCACCACGATATCCGCCTGTTCCAGGACGGCGTAATCGCCGCTGGCGTACAGCGCGAAGCCGTCGCGGGCGCGCAGCAGCCCCGGTCGCTCGGCGCAAATGTGCAGATTAAAGCGTTTGTTTTCAGAGACCGAATCGCCAAACAGCATGCAGGGAACGGCGTAATGAAACGGGCTAAAGCCCTCTACGGCAACAATCGCCACGTCGGTGAGCTTCATCGTTCCTTCCCCTTGCGCACGTTAATAAACCACGGTTTCCCCATCCTGCGGGATACACACGACCTCGGCAATCTGATTATCCAGCGCATACTGGCGCATCTCTTCCCGACTCACCAGGCAGTGGTTGACCGCCTCCAGGTGGATAGCCATGATTTTCGCTTCCGGCAGGGTGAAGTGTACGTTCAGGAGATCCTCTTTGCCCATGATAATCGGGCCAAAGCCGATGACGTGGGCGTAGCCGGCGTTGAGGACCACCACGTCCGGACGCAGCTTCAGCAGGTCGGCCGCAATTTCATCACGCCAGATGGTATCCCCCACCAGCCACAGCGTCTTCTCCTGCGGATGGCGAAACAGCACGCCGCAGGCCTCGCCCAGGCGTTCGGCCATCGCCGGCACCGCGTAGGTGCGATCGCTGCCGTGCTGGCCGGAGGTGGTTTTCAGCAGGCGCACGCCGGCAAATTCGCTGTCTGCCGTCAGCAGGCGGATATCCTGGAATCCCTGGCTGCGCAGCAGCGCACCGTCGGCCTCGTGCTGGACGAACACCGGCAGGGTTTTCGGGATCGCGGCGATCGCCGCCTCGTCCCAGTGATCGTCATGGGTATGGGTGACGATCACTGCGTCAACGTCGATAATGTTATCGCGGGAAAAAGGCAAGGCCACCAGCGGGTTGCGCAGCTCGCTGCGCGCGGTGCCCGGAAATCCCGGCCAGGCGCCTTTGTCCGCCAGCATCGGATCGATCAGAAACTTTTTCCCGGCGTAGTCAATAATCTGGGTCGCGTTACGGATATGGGTGATGTTCATGTCGGCGTTCCTCAGGGGGTGATTTGACGAACATCGTACTGAGTACCAGCCTGGCGCAATAGGGGCATTTGGGCAAGGATCGATGAAATCGGGCCAACCTGCGGCGATTGCTATCCGTCTCCGGCTATGTTGTTCTGAAGGCTCCATTTTTGACAGGAGTGGCAGGATGAAGAAAAAACTGACCGCCGCCGATATGCACGACCCGCAGGTCATCGCCGAGACGCCGTGGTTCAGCATGCGCAAGGTGGGTATTGATATCGCCCCCGGCGAGCGCCGCGACTTTTACGCCATTCACTATCCCCGCCCGGCGGTGGGGGTTGTGGCTATCCAGGAGGGCAAAGTGCTGCTGATTCGCCACTACCGCTACCTGATCGACAAGGTAGTGTGGGCCATTCCGTCAGGCGGCGTTGACGAAGGGGAAGATCCGGCGGCGGCCGCGCTGCGCGAGCTGCGGGAAGAGACCGGCTGGCAGGCGCAACGCGTCGAGGAGATCATTCGCTTCAACCCCTCCTACGGCAGCAGCGATCAGCTGTTTATCACCTGGCTGGCTACCGGTTTACGCTGGGTGGGGATGGATGCGGCTCAGGATGAGGTAATGGAAACCGGCTGGTTTACCTTTGAGGAGATAAACCAGCTGATCGCCCGCGGCGAAATGCCGGACGGGCTGTCGCTGGTGCCGCTGCTGCAATTGATGGCGCAGCCGCGCACCGGGCAGGCTACGGCTTAAGCATTCGCCAGCGGAACCACAGCTGGGCCACGAGGATCAGCACGCCGCCGATAATTTTCTGCAGCGGCAGCTGTTCGCCGTACCACAGCGCGGCGGCAATGACCGTCAGCAGCGGTTCGAGCACCATAATGATCGCCGCGCTGGCCACCGCCGCGTACTTTTGCCCCTTCATCTGCAGACCGAAGCGCAGGCTGGTGGCGATGACAATGCTGGCCACCAGCCAGCCGAAGGTCGGTAGGGTCATCGGCTGGTCCCAGCGTTCAACGGCAGCGGAGATGGTCAACCCGACGATACCAGTGATCGCCAGCTGCACGGTGGTCAGGGGGATCAGCGGCACTTCACGCGCGCAGCGGCTGGTGTAACAGAACCAGATCGACTGCACCAGCGCCGTCAGCAAAAACCAGCCCTGGCTGGGGTGGAAGGCTATCGGCATATGCAGACTGAGCAGCCCCAGGCCAACCACCGCGATCGGCAGGCACTCCCACCAGGCCCGAGGCGGACGCACCTTCATCATCACCCACGCGGTCAGCGGGACGAACATCATCGACAGGCTCATAATAAACGCCCCTTCGCCGAGCGACGCCGTCGTGGAGACCGAGTAGATCCACAGGCAGAGGTTGAGCGCAAACCACAGCCCGCTGATGATGAGCTTTGGCCAGTGCTGCTTTTGCGGGCGAAACCCGCGGCAGAATGGCAGCAGTAGCAGCGCGGCGAAAAAAAAGCGCAGCCCAAGGAACGCGAATACCGGCATGCCGGCGATCGCCTCGCGGGAAAAAATCCAGCCGCAGGCGGCAATCACCGTCGCGGCAATCAGCAGCAGGTCAGCCTGCCGTTGGCGAACCATACGCGCCTCTCCCTGTGTGTTGGCTTACCAGCCCGGCACCGCGCCGCCGTTGAAGATAGTCTCAGCCGCCTTCGCCACCTCCGGCGACTGGTACGACTGCATAAACTCCTTCACGTTTTCCGCGTCTTTATTGTCTTCACGGGTCACGATGATGTTCACGTAGGGCGAGTTTTTATCTTCGATAAAGATGCCATCGCGAACCGGCGACAGCCCGGTTTGCTGCAGGTAGGTGGTGCTGATGATGGCCACGTCGACTTTAGGATCGTCGAGTACGCGCGGCAGCTGCGCCCCTTCCAGCTCCATAATTCTCAGGTGATGCGGGTTGTCGGTGATATCCACCGCCGTCGGCAGCAGGCCGGTGCCGGCTTTGAGGGTAATCAGCTTCTCTTTTTGCAACAGCAGCAGCGCCCGCCCGAGATTGGTCGGGTCGTTGGGGATGGCGATCGTCGCGCCGTCTTTCAGTTCGGCGACTGACTTGATCTTGCGCGAATAGCCGGCCATCGGGAAGACGAAGGTATTGCCGACCGCCACCAGATGGTAGTTATGCGCTTTGTTGTCCTGCTCAAGGAAAGGCCGATGCTGGAAGACGTTGGCGTCCAGATCCCCGGCGTTGGTCGATTCGTTAGGCAACAGCGAGCCGCTGAACCCCACCAGCTCAACCTCCAGACCATACTTCTCTTTGGCCACCTTCTTCGCCACTTCCGCCACATCCTGTTCAGCGCCATTAATCACGCCGACCTTAATGTGCTTCGCTTCATTACTCTTTTGGTCGCAGCCGACCAGCGCCAGACCCGCCAGCATTACCGCGGCGGCGGCACGTAAACGTAATCTCATCCTCTTCACCCTGTCCGTCCTGACTGTCATTGTTTTTTTCGTGCAAAACTATAGCGACTTTCGGGTGGGGTAATAAACAGCAAACCACGCAACCGGAAATAAAATCATCTTCCCCAGAGCGAAGCACTAGCCCCGTCGCCACTCGCCCGGCGTCACGCCATAGCGCATTTTGAAACGCTTCGAGAAGGACGCCAGCGACTGAAAGCCGCAGCGTTCGGCAATCACCTCGAGGTTGGTCTGACGCTCGAGGCGCAGCAGCCGGGCGGCCAGCGCCATTCGCAGCTGCGACAGCCACGCCTGCGGCGTCAGGTGATAAACGCGGGCAAAATGACGGGCAAAGGTGGCCCGCGACAGAAAGGCGCGGGCGGCCATGGTTTCCAGCGTCCACGGCTGCTCCGGGGTCGCCATCACCGCCAGCACCGCCGGCATCAGGCGTTCATCGCTCATCAGACGCAGCAGCCCGCCGGGCGGCTGCTGCTCGCCAAGCAGCATGCGCAGCAGCAGCACCAGCAGCGTATCGCCGAGGCTGCGCACGATAGCGCTGCCGCCGGGACGCTGCGCCAGGCTTTCGCGGACCAGTATGTTAAGCAACGGCTGCAGCTCCGGGCAGTCTTCGCGCGTATCGGTATGGAGATGGATCAGCGTCGATGCCTCAGTGAACAGCCAGCTAACGTGCGGACCAAAATAAAATTCGCCGCACAGCATCTCCAGCGCCCCCTCCGCCGGGCCGGCGCGCATTTCCGTCACCGTGCCGTTAAACCGGTGCGCTACCGGCAGCACCTGGCCCCACTCCACCAGGCTCTCCATCAGATGCGGCGAACCGTGCGGCAGGAGGACCACATCTCCCGCGCGCAGGTGATGAGTCTGGCCGCCGACGTTAAGCCGCCCCTCACCGCGCAGCACCACGTGCCACGGCACCACGCCGCTGCGCATTTGCTGGTGCCCGGCCTGCCAGCGGCCGCCGAAGCGACAGTGCAGGTTCACTTCGCAGCGCGGCGCCAGCAGCGCCAGCAGATGACTGAGACTGTCCATGCTTCTCCTGAGACGATAAGACAAAAAGGTGAGACGAAGACCGCCAGTCTAGCATGCGGCAACGGCCTAAGATGACCCCAATGCCAACACACACCCTCGATAACAACAGGAGTTAACCATGAGCCGTTTAGCTGATATTCGTGAACAAGACGCCACTGGCAAAGCCGCCGATATTTTCGCCGGGATCAAAAAAGCGATGGGCAAAGTGCCAAACGCCTACCTGACCATCGGCGGCCACTCGCCGGCGGCGTTGCAGCAGGCGCTGGCGCACAATGCGATGCTCCATAAAGGCAGCCTCAGCGCCCAACAGCTGGAGGCGATTAATCTGTCAGTCAGCGAAGCCACCGGCTGTGACTACTGCCTGGCCGCGCACACCCTGATGGCGAAAAAAGCCGGCTTCAGCAGCGAGCAGATCCACGCCCTGCGCCGCGGGGCGTATGCGGAAGAGACACAGCTTGATGCGCTGGTGAAATTTGCGCAGACTCTGGTCACCACCACCGGTACGCTGCCGGAAGCCGACGTCGCCGCGCTACGCAACGCCGGGTTTAGTGACCAGCAGGTGATTGAGATTATCAGCGCCATCAGCGCGATCCTGTTCACCAACATGGTGAACCGGGTTAACGACACGGTGGTCGACTTCCCGAAAGCCGATTAATCCGTCGCGCAGCGCCGGTTTTACAGCCCCAGATCGCTGAGCCCCAGATGATCGTCCGGGCGACGCCCCTGGGGCCAGTGGAACAGGCGCTCGCTTTCAGCGATCGGCAGATCGTTGATGCAGGCGTAGCGCGTCTGCATCAGCCCGTGCTGATCAAACTCCCAGTTTTCATTGCCGTACGAGCGAAACCAGTTGCCGCTGTCGTCGCACCACTCGTAGGCGAAGCGCACGGCGATACGATTTTCCTGCCATGCCCACAGCTCCTTAATCAGCCGATATTGCTGCTCTTTGCGCCATTTTCGCTGCAGGAATTCGACAATTTCCCTCCTGCCATGAACAAACTCGCTGCGGTTGCGCCATTCGCTGTCCACGGTGTAGGCCAGAGCGACCTTTTCGGCATCGCGGCTGTTCCAGCCATCTTCCGCGGCGCGGACCTTCTGGATAGCGCTGTCGCGGGTAAACGGCGGTAACGGGGGACGTTGTTCGGTCATGCTGACTCTCCTCTGCGGGCTAATTGCTGCTGCAGGCGCTGATTCTCCTGCTCCAGGTCATGAATACGTTGCTGCAGGTTCTGGCTGTACTCCGCCACCTGCTGCGCGCTGTAGCGCGGCGTAATGTGCTGCGGGCAGTTCCAGTCAAACGCCTGCAGATGAAAGAGAAACAGGCGCTCGATGCGGGCGCGATAGTTGGCCGGCGCCACCTGCGCCAGCAGCTGCGGGTGGTCCTCTGCCGCCACGACCTCGACGGTGGCGTAGATTTTCAGCCTGGCACGGCGTGGATAATCCATCAAAAACAGGCAGGCCCGGTCGCTGCCGCGCAGGTTGCCGGTGGTGATGTACTGACGGTTACCGCCGAAATCCGCCATCGCCAGGGTGGTGTCATCCAGCAGATGCAGAAACCCCGGCGGGCCGCCGCGGTGCTGGACATAGGGCCAGCCGCTCTGCGACACCGTCGCCAGATAGAAGCTGTCGCGGGTGGCGATCATCCCCGCTTCGCTGTCGCCGAAGCGGTCGGCCTGGCGGCGGCTATGCGGCGTTTGCCACAGCTGGTCGCTGCCCATTTCATGCTGCACATCCATCACGTCCGGGGTGATGGCGATATCGAGAAAGGTTGCTGCCATAGCGCCTCCTGTTGTCTGGCGCCATCATGGACTGTACTGCGAAAAATGATAATACTGATTTAGTGGCAATCATCTTTCCAAAAACCGGGAGAATAATGGATCGATTAAGCGCGATGGCGCTGCTGGTGAAAGTGACCGAGCTGGGGAGCATGTCGGCGGCGGCGCGGGCGCTGAATATGCCGTTGACCACCGTCAGCCGCCATATTGGCGAACTGGAGAGCGCGCTGGGGGTGCGCCTGCTGGCGCGAACCACCCGCAAACTGACGCTCACCGACGCCGGGGTCGATTATGTTGCCGCCGCGCAGCGGATCCTTGAGGAGGTGGAAAACGCCGAACGCCAGGCGACGGGCGAATATCAGGAGCCAAAGGGTGAGCTGGTGATCTCCGCGCCGACGATGTTTGGACGCCAGCACGTTCTTCCGGTAATCAGTGAATTTATCGCCCGCTACCCGCTAATTCGCGTCCGTTTGCTGCTCAGCGATCGTAACGCCGACCTGGTGGGCGACCATATCGATCTGGCGGTGCGGATTGGCGACCTGGCGGACAGCAGCATGGTGGCCACCCGCCTCGGCAGGATGCGCATTGTGGCCTGCGCCCATCCGGCGCTGCTGGCGAAATACGGCGAGCCGCAGCGGCCGCGCGATCTGGCGGCGCTGCCAATCATCCGCATTGAATCGCCGATGCCCTATCGCGGCTGGCGCTTTCGCGCCGCTGAGCGCGAGGACCAGCTAATTAATCTGCCGCCGGCGCTATCGGTCACCACGCCGGAGAGCGCTGCCGATGCCGCGCGGCTGGGGGTGGGCGTAGCTCGCTTACTGCACTATCAGGCGCTGGACGGCCTGCGACAGGGTGAGCTCCGTCTGCTGCTGGAACGCGTCGAGCCGGAACCGGCGCCGGTCCATTTGCTGTATACCGCGCGGGACCTGGCGCCGCTTAAGCTGCGAAAATTTATCGATTTTGCCGCGCCAGCGCTGCGTCAGGCGCTGCTGCGCATCGCCGGGGCCGCTTAGTGCGTCGCGGTCTTCAGCGGCGCCTCCTTTAACAGCCAGGAGAGGACAAACGCCACCGCCATAATGCCGGCCGCCATCAGGAACGCCGCATGGATCGCCGCGCCGAAGGCGTCGAGATAGTCGAGGCGGATATCCGCGGGCAGGTGCTGCACCGCCACCGGATTCATTCCCGGCGGCAGTACCGCGCCTTCCGGCAACAGCTTTTGCAGGTTGCTCTGCAGTACGTGTGTGAACACCGCGCCAAACAGCGCCACGCCGATGGAGCCGCCGATCGAGCGGAACAGGGTCACGCCGGAAGTGGCCACGCCGTACAGCTTCGCCGGCATCGCGTTCTGCACCGCCAGGACCAGCACCTGCATCACCAGCCCCAGACCCGCCCCCAGCACGCCGGTAAACAGGTACAGCTGCCACAGCGGCGAGTGAATGGTGATCCGGGTCAGCAGCACCATGCCGGTCACGCCAAGCAGGGTGCCGAGGATCGGAAACAGGCGATATTTACCGGTCCGGCTGATAATGCGCCCACTGATAACCGAGGTCAGCAGCAGGCCGCCCATCAGGGGGATCAGCTGCAGCCCGGCCTCGGTGGGGGTCGCCTCCTTCACCACCTGCAGATAGAGCGGCAGGAAGGTGACCGACCCGAACAGCGACATGCCGATGACGAAGCCGATCAGGCTGCACAGCAGGAAGCTGCGGTTGCGGAACAGCGACAGCGGAATAATCGGCTCGGCGGCCATCCGCTCTTCGTAGATAAAGCCGATGACACCCACGATGCCGAAGGCCAGAATGCACCACAGCTGCGGGTCATTCCAGGCATGGACGCTGCCCCCTTCCGAGGTAAACAGGATGATGCACAACAGCGCCATGCTGAGGTAAATCGCTCCCAGCCAGTCAATCTGATGCTGGCTGCGTTTACTGCTGCTGTGGAATACCGCGCCGATCACCAGCAGCGCGAAGAGGCCCAGCGGCAGATTGATGTAGAAGATCCAGCGCCAGGAGGCGTGTTGCACCAGAAAGCCGCCGATCAGCGGGCCGATCACCGTCGCCAGGCCAAAAACGCCGCCGAACAGACCCTGATAGCGGCCGCGGTTGGCGGGCGGGATGACGTCGGCCACCGCCGCCATGCTGATCACCATCAGGCCGCCGCCGCCGAGCCCCTGCAGGCCGCGCATCAGCACCAGCTGGGTCATGTTTTGCGCCAGCCCGCAGAGGGCGGAGCCGACGAGAAACAGCCCAATCGCCACCTGCAGCACGATTTTGCGACCGAACAGATCGCCGAATTTACCGTACAGCGGCACCGCGATGGTGGAGCTGAGGATATAGGCGGTGACCACCCAGGAAAGCTTGTCCAGCCCCCCCAGTTCGCCGACAATCGTCGGCAGCGCGGTGGAGACAATGGTCTGATCCAGCGCGGAGAGCAGCATCACCAACAGCAATGCGCTGAACAGCAGGCGTATCGACTGCACCGGTGGATTCGCGACTTGAGAAGTCATTACAACGCTCGCTTGAAATTAATTAAATGCATAATTAATATTTAGTGAAAGAATGAGTCGGGTCAAGAGATCGCCATATCATGACAGCACAAAAGGATCAGAATGCCCCCCGCCGCCCGGGGCGACCGCGTGGAAAAAAACCGGGTACCGCCAACCGCGAACAGCTGATGGACATCGCCCTGACGCTGTTTGCCCGCGACGGTGCGGCCCGCGTGTCGTTGAACGCCATCGCCAAAGAGGCCGGGGTAACGCCGGCGATGCTGCATTACTATTTCAGTTCGCGGGATGCGCTGGTGACGCAGCTGATTGAGGAGCGCTTTATGCCGCTGCGCAACCACATCAGCCGCATCTTTGTCGACCATCCGCAGGACCCGGTGCTGGCGCTGACGATGATGGTCGAAACGCTGGCGCATATGGCGGAGAAGAACACCTGGTTCGCGCCGCTGTGGATGCAGGAGATCATCGGCGAGATGCCGATCCTGCGTCAGCATATGGACGCCCGCTTCGGCGAGGAGCGTTTTCAGGTGATGCTGGAGGCAGTGCGCCGCTGGCAGCTGGAGGGCAAGATTAACCCGGCGCTGTCGCCGGAGCTGCTGTTTACCACGGTGATTAGCCTGGTGCTGGTGCCGTTTTCGCGCATCCACAGCGATCCGCGTTTACAGGCGGTCAACCGCCAGACCATCGTCAGCCACGCCCTGGCGTTGATGGGCCACGGCGTCGGGGGTTAAGCGCAGCCGCCGCCCGGCAAAAGCTTTTGTAGCCCGGATAAGGCGCCACGCGCCGCCATCCGGGATTTTCCCTGCTCGCGCTACGCTTAGCAGGGCTACCACTCCCGTGTTATGTCCGGGCAGATTGCGCTCCCGGTTGATCTTCTGCGTTATGTCTCTTATGGAGCAGGGAGCGCACAGGGGGCGGCCAGTCGCCGCCGCCCCCTGTACCCCCGGGCTCCGGCCAGCCAAAATCGCCGCTGCGCGGTGCCTTCGACTTATCCCTGCAGGCTTCGGGTCGGGCCGAGGCAGCGTCCATGCAAAACACGGCCCTCAGCCCGCATCCATGCGGGCTGCCCCGGCCTTCCGGGAACGTCTCAGCGATTTTGAGGCCGCCAGCACCGGCAGTTTCAGTCGCGCAAGTGGTTAAATTAACAACAGGTCGCACGAACCCCAGGACGGGTAAGGCGACAGGCTCCACCCGGCAAGAATACAGGTGACGTGCCTGATATCCTGCCCGGCGGCGCTGCGCTTGCCGGTCCTGGGTGGGGCGAAACTATGGGAGAACGGTGTAGGCCGGATAAGGCATTTATGCCGCCATCCGGCACAATCACAGGTACGGTACCTGACCGCCCGGCGATATCAGGATCGTTACAGCGCTTTCGACAAATAGTGACGCTGCATCCCCGCGTGCGGGAAGTCGGGCAGCGACATCTGCAGCTGATAGCCTAATTTCTGATAAAACGGCAGCGCCTGGAAGCTAAAGGTATCCACCAGCAGATGGCTGCAGCCCAGCGCCTGCGCCTGCCGCTCCGCCTCCTGCATCAGCTCGCTTCCCAGACCGCGTCCGCGGGTCGCCTCGCTGACCCACAGATACTCAATACACAGCCAGTTGCCTTTGCGTTTGGCAATCAGCCCGCCCTGCATCACCCCTTGTGCATCGCGGGAGTAAACCCCCAGATCGCCAAACTGCGCCGCATCAAGATACTGCTGATTATAGTGCCGCAGACCGGCGAATAATTCTTGTTGATCGTCGGGATTAATGCTTTTTGTAATGATTAACGCCATTAACTATCTCCAGTATCGCGATGCCGAATGGTTATTTTCCCTCTCCACTTTCACAAAAAATTCTTATTTTCTCCATGATTATTTGCCTTAATTTTTTGCGTTCTAAAAGTAAGCAAAAAAACCTTTCCATTATCGCGGCGGATCGTATAATGGCAAAAAATGAGAATGATCATTCTCACCACAAACCAGAGGAGATGCGCTTTTCACCTCCTGAAGGCCGAAGAGGTTGGCTTCAGCGGAGACACAATAACAATCACGTTCAGGAACATCTGTGTTCCTTTTTTGTCATTTTCGCTTAGCCGAAAATGCCTCAGCGCCCAACCTATTCCCTCGTTTTTAAATAAACGGGGCGGACGTCTTATATCTTGAGAAAATATAATGAAATACATCATAGCTCCCATCGCGACAGCATTATTTCTCCTTAGCGGATGCGATAATGCGCAGACATCTGCCCCGCAGCAACCCACGCCGGAAGTGGGCGTGGTCACTCTGCAAAGCCAGCCGGTTCCGGTAGTCAGCCAGCTCACCGGCCGCACCACCGCCTCGCTCAGCGCCGAAGTACGCCCGCAGGTGGGCGGCATCATCCAGAAGCGCCTGTTTACCGAAGGCGATATGGTGAAGGCCGGGCAGGCCCTTTACCAGATCGATCCCTCCAGCTATCGCGCGACCTGGAACGAAGCGGCGGCGGCGCTGAAACAGGCCCAGGCGCTGGTAGTCTCCGACTGCCAGAAGGCTCAGCGCTACGCGTCGCTGGTCCGGGATAACGGCGTCTCCCGCCAGGATGCCGACGACGCCGCCTCCACCTGCGCCCAGGACAAGGCCAGCGTGGAATCGAAGAAAGCGGCGCTGGAGAGCGCGCGCATCAACCTGAACTGGACCACCGTCACCGCGCCGATTGCCGGGCGTATCGGCATCTCGTCGGTCACGCCGGGGGCGCTGGTCTCCGCCGATCAGGATACCGCGCTGGCGACGATCCGCGGGCTCGACACCATGTATGTCGATCTGATGCGATCCAGCGTCGATCTCCTGCGCTTACGCAAACAAAGCCTGGCCAGCAACAGCGACACCCTCAGCGTGACGTTAACCCTGGAAGATGGCAGCACCTATCAGGAAAAAGGGCGTCTGGCGCTCACCGAAGTCGCCGTCGATGAATCCACCGGCTCGGTAACCCTGCGCGCTATCTTCCCCAACCCACAGCACGTCCTGTTGCCGGGGATGTTTGTTCGCGCGCGCATCGATGAAGGCATCATGAACGACGCGATCCTCGCCCCGCAGCAGGGGATTACCCGCGATGCCAAAGGCAACGCCACGGCGCTGGTGGTCGATGCCGACAACAAAGTTGCGCAGCGCGCCGTGGAAACCGGCGACACCTACGGCGATAAATGGCTGGTGCTGAGCGGCCTGAAAGCGGGCGACAAGCTGATCGTCGAAGGCACCGGTAAAGTGGCCCCTGGCCAGACGGTGAAGGCCGTTGCCGTCAACAATAACGGAGGCAACGCCTGATGTTCTCCCGTTTCTTCGTGCGTCGCCCAGTCTTTGCCTGGGTGATCGCCATTCTGATTATGCTCGCCGGCGTGCTGGCGATCCGCACCCTACCGGTGGGCCAGTATCCGGACGTCGCCCCGCCGGCGGTGAAAATCTCCGCCACCTATACCGGCGCCTCTGCCGAAACCCTGGAGAACAGCGTCACCCAGGTCATCGAGCAGCAGCTTACCGGCCTCGACCATCTGCTCTACTTCAGCTCTACCAGCAGCTCCGACGGCTCGGTCAGCATCACCGTCACCTTTGAGCAGGGGACCGACCCGGACACCGCCCAGGTGCAGGTGCAGAACAAAGTCCAGCAGGCGGAATCGCGGCTGCCGAGCGAAGTCCAGCAGTCCGGCGTGACGGTGGAAAAATCGCAGAGCAGCTTCCTGCTGATCCTCGCGGTGTATGACAAAACCGACCGCGCCACCAGCTCCGATATCTCCGACTGGCTGGTCAGCAACCTGCAGGACCCGCTGGCGCGCGTGGAGGGCGTCGGCAGCCTGCAGGTGTTCGGCGCCGAATACGCGATGCGCGTCTGGATGGACCCGACCAAACTCGCCTCCTACTCGCTGATGCCTTCCGACGTCCAGTCGGCGATTGAGGCGCAGAACGTGCAGGTCTCCGCCGGTAAAATCGGCGCCCTGCCGTCGTCCAGCGCCCAGCAGCTGACCGCCACCGTACGCGCGCAGTCGCGGCTGCAAACCCCCGATCAGTTCAAAGCGATCATCGTGAAAAGCCAGGCCGACGGCTCGGTGGTGCGCCTGAGCGATGTCGCGCGGGTGGAGATGGGCAGCGAGGATTATACCGCTACCGCCAATCTGAACGGCCATCCGGCCGCCGGGATCGCGGTGATGATGGCCCCCGGCGCCAACGCGCTGGATACCGCGACCCTGGTGAAAAGCAAGATCGCCGAATTCCAGCGTCAGATGCCGCAGGGCTACGATATCGCCTATCCGAAGGACAGCACCGAGTTTATTAAAATTTCGGTCGAGGACGTGATTCAGACCCTGTTCGAAGCGATCGTTCTCGTGGTCTGTGTGATGTATCTGTTCCTGCAGAATTTCCGCGCGACGCTCATTCCGGCAGTGGCGGTGCCGGTGGTGCTGCTCGGCACCTTCGGGGTGCTGGCGCTGTTCGGCTACTCGATTAACACCCTGACGCTGTTCGCCATGGTGCTGGCGATCGGCCTGCTGGTGGACGACGCCATCGTGGTGGTGGAGAACGTCGAGCGCATTATGCGCGACGAAGGGTTGCCCGCCCGCGAAGCCACCGAAAAATCGATGGGCGAAATCTCCGGCGCGCTGGTGGCGATTGTCCTGGTGCTGTCGGCGGTGTTCCTGCCGATGGCCTTCTTCGGCGGCTCGACCGGGGTCATTTATCGCCAGTTCTCGGTGACCATTATCTCAGCGATGATGCTGTCGGTGGTGGTGGCCCTGACCCTCACCCCGGCGCTGTGCGGCGCGCTGCTCAGCCACTCCAGGCCTCATACCAAAGGGTTCTTCGGCGCGTTTAACCGCCTGTGGGGGCGTACGGAAGCGGGCTACCAGCGCCGCGTGCTCGGCGGCCTGCGCCGGGGCGCGGTGATGATGGGCGCTTACGTCCTGATTTGCGGGGCGATGGCGCTGGCGATGTGGAAACTGCCGGGCAGCTTCCTGCCGGTGGAGGACCAGGGCGAGATCATGGTCCAGTACACCCTGCCCGCCGGGGCCACTGCGGTGCGCACCGCCGAGGTGCGCCGCCAGGTAACCAACTGGTTCCTGACGAAAGAGAAAGCCAATACCAACGTCATTTTCACCGTCGACGGCTTCAGCTTTAGCGGCAGCGGTCAGAACGCCGGGATGGCCTTCGTGTCGCTGAACAACTGGTCGCAGCGCAAAGGCGACGACAATACCGCCCAGGCCATCGCCCTGCGCGCCAACAAAGAACTTGGGGCGATCCGCGACGCCACCCTGTTCGCCATGACGCCGCCATCGGTGGACGGCCTTGGGCAAAGTAACGGCTTCACTTTCGAGCTGATGGCCAGCGGCGGTACCGACCGCGACAGCCTGATGAAGCTGCGCAGTCAGCTACTGGCGGCGGCCAACCAGAGCGGCGAGCTGCAGTCGGTGCGCGCCAACGACCTGCCGCAGATGCCGCAGCTGCAGGTGAATATCGATAACAACAAAGCGGTCTCGCTGGGGCTGTCGCTGAGCGACGTGACCGATACGCTCTCCAGCGCCTGGGGCGGCACCTACGTGAATGACTTTATCGATCGCGGCCGGGTGAAGAAGGTCTATATCCAGGGCGAGAGCGACGCGCGCGCGGTGCCCTCCGACCTTGGCAAATGGTTCGTTCGCGGCAGCGATAACAGCATGACGCCGTTCTCCGCCTTCGCCACCACCCACTGGCAATACGGCCCGGAAAGCCTGGTGCGCTACAACGGCTCCGCCGCCTTTGAGATCCAGGGCGAAAACGCCGCCGGCTTCAGCTCCGGCGCGGCGATGGACAAGATGGAAAAGCTGGCCGACAGCCTGCCGGCGGGCTCCACCTGGGCGTGGAGCGGCATTTCGCTGCAGGAAAAGCTGGCCAGCGGCCAGGCGATGAGCCTGTACGCCATTTCGATTCTGGTGGTGTTCCTGTGCCTGGCGGCGCTGTATGAGAGCTGGTCGGTGCCGTTCTCGGTGATCATGGTCATCCCGCTCGGCCTGCTCGGCGCGGCGCTGGCGGCGACGCTGCGCGGCTTAAGCAACGATGTTTACTTCCAGGTGGCGCTGCTGACCACCATCGGCCTGTCGTCGAAGAACGCCATCCTGATCGTCGAGTTCGCTGAATCCGCCGTGGATGAGGGGTATTCGCTCTCCCGGGCGGCGATCCGCGCCGCGCAGACCCGTCTGCGCCCCATTGTCATGACCTCGCTGGCGTTTATCGCCGGGGTGCTGCCGCTGGCCGTCGCCACCGGCGCCGGGGCCAACAGCCGCGTGGCGATCGGCACCGGCATCATCGGCGGCACCCTGACGGCCACCCTGCTGGCGGTGTTCTTTGTGCCGCTGTTCTTCGTGCTGGTGAAACGCTTCTTCACCCGCCAACGTCCTTCTCAGGAGTAAAGTATGTTTCGTTTGAGTTTTATGTTTATCGCGCTCCTGACCGCGGGCTGCGTCTCGCTTGACCCGCATTATGATCGCCCGGCCGCGCCGGTGCCGGCCACCCTGCCCGGGGCGCACGGCGAATCGACGGCGGTGGTGGGCGACTGGCAGAAAGTGGTCAATGACGCGCGGCTGAAAAAAGTGGTCAGTATCGCGCTGAACAGCAACCGCGATGTGCAAAAGGCGCTGGCCGATATCGAGGCCGCGCGCGCCCAGTACGGCGAGACGCGGGCGTCGCTGTTTCCCACTGTCGATGCCGAGCTGAGCCATACCCGCAGCAAAACGGTGGCCAGCGGCCTGAGCTCAACTTCGCAGGCCGACGGCGCGGTCTCCAGCTTCGAGCTGGATCTGTTTGGCAAGAACCAGAGCCTGTCGCGCGCGGCGCGCGAAACCTGGCTTGCCAGCGAATTCACCGCGCAGAATACCCGACTGACGATGATTGCCGATTTGACCACCGCCTGGGTGACGCTGGCGACGGATAACAGCAATCTGGCGCTGGCGCAGCAGACCATGGACAGCGCAGCAAACTCGCGCAACATCGTCGCCCGCCAGATGGCGGTGGGCACCGCCTCCGCCGGCGATTTAAGCTCGGCGGAAAGCGTCTATCAGCAGGCGCGCGCCAGCGTCGCCAGCTACCGCACGCTGGTGGCGCAGGATAAAAACGCCATTAACCTGCTGGCGGGGGAAACCGTGCCGGAGAGCCTGCTGCCCGGCACCCTCGAAAGTCTGGGGGATAACAGCATCGCCCTGGTGCCGGCGGGGGTGTCGTCGTCGGTGCTGCTGCGCCGGCCGGATATACAGGAAGCGGAGCACAACCTGAAGAGCGCCAATGCCGATATCGGCGCGGCGCGGGCGAATTTCTTCCCGTCGATTTCCCTGACCGCCAGCGCCGGGGTCGGCAGCGACTCGCTGTCGTCACTGTTCAGCCACGGGATGCAGGTGTGGTCGTTCGCCCCCTCCATCAGCCTGCCGCTGTTCACCGGCGGCAGCAACCTGGCGCAGTTGCGCTATGCGGAAGCGGAGAAAAAGGGGCTGATCGCCACCTACGAGAAATCGATTCAGAGCGCCTTTAAGGACGTTGCCGATGCGCTGGCCCGCCGGGAAACGCTGAGCGAAGAGCTCGATGCCCAGCGGCAGTACGTCGCCGCCGAGCAGACCTCGCTGGATATCGCCATGAAGAGCTATCAGGCCGGGGTCGGCGATTATCTGTCGGTGCTTACGGCCCAGCGCACGCTGTGGTCGGCGAAGACGACGCTGCTGTCCCTGCAGCAGACCGACCTCAATAACCGGATCACCCTCTGGCAGTCGCTGGGCGGCGGCGCCAGTTAATTTCACCCGCCGGGCGGCCGCGCCCGGCTTCTGTAAGGAATCGTTATGCCACGTGTTTCCCTCTCCTGGGCGCTGATCCTCGGCCTGCTGTCGGGCATCGGCCCGCTGTGCACGGATTTTTATCTGCCGGCGCTGCCGGAGATAACTCAGCAACTGCAGGCCACCAGCACCCAGACCCAGCTGTCGCTGACCGCCGCGCTGATTGGCCTCGGTCTGGGTCAGCTGTTTTTCGGCCCGCTGAGCGACCGCATTGGCCGCCTGAAACCCCTGGCGCTGTCCCTGCTGCTGTTTATCTTCTCTTCGGCGATGTGCGCCCTGACAAGCGATATCAACATGCTGATTGTCTGGCGTTTTTTACAGGGCTTCGCCGGCGCCGGCGGTTCGGTGCTGTCGCGCTCCATCGCCCGCGATAAATACCAGGGCACCCTGCTGACCCAGTTTTTCGCCCTGCTGATGACGGTGAACGGCATTGCGCCGGTTCTGTCACCGGTGCTGGGCGGCTACGTGATCACCGCCTTCGACTGGCGAATTCTCTTCTGGACGATGGCCGCCATTGGCGGCGCGCTGCTGGTGATGAGCCTGACTATTCTGCGGGAAACGCGCCCGGCCGCGGCAACCAATGCGACCCGCCAGCGGCCCGGCCAGCCGGTGCTGAAGAATCGTCGTTTTCTACGCTTCTGCCTGATTCAGGCCTTTATGATGGCCGGACTGTTCTCCTACATCGGATCCTCTTCCTTCGTGATGCAGAGCGAATACGGCATGAGCGCCATGCAGTTCAGCCTGCTGTTCGGTCTGAACGGTATCGGGCTGATTATCGCGGCGATGATCTTTTCCCGTCTGGCGCGCCGCTTCAGCGCCGAAAGCCTGCTGCGCGGCGGCCTGACGCTGGCGGTGAGCTGCGCGGCGATCATGCTGCTGTTTGCCTGGCTGCAGCTGCCGGTGCTGGCGCTGGTCGGCCTGTTCTTTACCGTGTCGCTGATGAGCGGCATCAGCACCGTCGCCGGCGCGGAGGCGATGAGCGCCGTTGACGCCGCGCAGTCCGGGACCGCGTCCGCGCTGATGGGCACCCTGATGTTTGTCTTCGGCGGCATCGCCGCGCCGCTGGCGGGCCTCGGTGGCGAAACGATGCTGAAAATGAGCCTCGCGATGGCGATCTGCTACCTGCTGGCGCTGCTAATGGGCCTCAGCCAGTCGCGCAGCGCGCGCTAAACGCCAGGTGCGGTAATAAAATATTCCACCTTTATTACCGCACCATTTCCCGCCATCTCTACCATTCTCGTATTATTCTCCGCGTACTAATCGTGATACTCTTCACAGGCAAGGAATAAATAATTCCTTATACTGCGCACGACTGAGAATAACGAGGTTTCTATGAGTATCGACCTGAGCAAACTGCTGACCGAGCGACGCAACGCCAACAGCGCCAACATTGACACCCTTTCCACCCTTGAGATGCTGACGGTGATAAACCAGGAAGACCAGCAGGTGGCCCAGGCGATTACGCCCTATCTGCCGCAGATTGCCGAGGTGGTGGATAAGGTCGCGACGGCGCTGCAGGCCGGTGGCCGCTTGATTTATATCGGCGCGGGCACCTCAGGGCGTCTGGGGATCCTCGATGCCAGCGAATGCCCACCGACCTTCGGCACCCGCCCGGAGCAGGTGGTGGGGATCATCGCCGGCGGACATAAAGCGATTCTCAGCGCCGTGGAAAACGTGGAAGACAACAAAGCGCAGGGGGCGATGGATCTGCAGAACCTGAACTTCAGCCACCGCGATGTGCTGGTGGGGCTGGCGGCCAGCGGACGCACGCCGTACGTCATTGGCGCCATGGAGTATGCCCATCGCCAGAATGCCTTTGTCGCCATCGTCAGCTGTAACCCGCATGGCGAAATGGCCCAGTTGGCGGACGTCGCCATCACCCCGGTCGTCGGCCCGGAGGTGGTGACCGGCTCGACCCGCCTGAAAGCCGGCACCGCGCAGAAGCTGGTGCTGAACATGATCTCCACCGGGGCGATGATCCGCGTCGGCAAGGTCTACAGCAACCTGATGGTCGACGTCGAAGCGACAAACGCCAAGCTGATTGAGCGCCAGGTTTCCATCGTGATGGAGGCGACCGACTGCGATCGCCCCGCCGCCCAGAAGGCGCTGGAGGCCTGCGGCCGCCACTGTAAAACCGCGATCGTGATGGTGCTGGCGGGCTTAAGCGCCGAAGAGGCGCAGTCGCTGCTGGCAAAAAACAACGGCTATATCCGCAAGGCGCTCAGCAACACCTGAGCGCCGACAGACAGGTAACGGGCAATGGCAAAAATAACGAAAGAGATGATAGCGCGGATCCTCGCCCACGTGGGCGGCGCCGCAAACGTCGCGCAGGCGGGCAACTGCATGACGCGCCTGCGCTTGACCCTGCGCGATGAAGGGCTGGCCGACACCACCGCCATCCGCCAGATTGACGGCGTGATGGGGGTGATCGTCAGCGACGAGCAGTTCCAGGTAGTGCTCGGCCCCGGCAAAGCGCAAACCGCCGCCGAGATGATGAACGGCCTGCTGGAGGAGGCCCCCGCCGCGCCGTCGCTGGCCGATGTCGCGGCGGAGAGAAAACAGGCGCTGAAGGGCAAGCAGACCAGCGCGGTGCAGAAGTTTCTCGCCAAATTCGCCACCATCTTTACGCCGCTAATCCCCGGCTTTATCGCCGTCGGGCTGCTGCTGGGCTTCGCCACCCTGGCGGAACAGGTTTTCGTGCTGGAGAACGCCCATCCGAACGCCAGCCTGGTGGCGCTGATTGGCTATATGAAGGTCTTCAGCAAAGGGATGTTCACCTTCCTGAGCATCCTGATTGGCTATAACGCGCAGAAGGCGTTCGGCGGCTCCGGCGTGAACGGCGCGATTATCGCCTCGCTGTTCGTGCTGGGCTACAACCCGGAGGCGACCAGCGGCTTCTACGCCGGCATTTCCACCTTCTTCGGCCATGGCATCGATCCGCGCGGCAATATCATCGGCGTACTGATCGCCGCTATCCTTGGCGCGTGGGTTGAACGCCAGGTGCGGCGGGTGATGCCGGCCAACCTCGATATGATCCTCACCTCGGCGGTGACGCTGCTGATCATGGGCGCGGTGACCTTTACGGTGATCATGCCGATTGGCGGCTGGTTGTTTACCGGCATGTCGTGGTTGTTCCTGCATCTTAATGGCAATCCGTTTGGCTCGGCGGTGCTGGCCGGTCTGTTCCTGCTGGCGGTGATGTTCGGCGTCCATCAGGGGTTTGTCCCGGTCTATTTTGCGCTGGTGGATGCCCAGGGCTTTAACTCGCTGTTCCCGATCCTGGCGATGGCCGGGGCCGGGCAGGTGGGGGCGGCGCTGGCGCTGTTCTGGCGGGCGAAGCGCGATTCGCTGCTGCGAACCCAGATTAAGGGGGCGATTATTCCGGGCTTCCTCGGGATTGGCGAGCCGCTAATCTACGGCGTCACCTTGCCGCGGATGAAGCCGTTTGTTACCGCCTGCCTCGGCGGCGCCTGCGGCGGCTTCTTCGTCGGGCTGATCGCCTGGCTGGGGCTGCCGGTCGGCCTGAACACCGTATTCGGTCCGTCCGGGCTGGTGGCGCTGCCGCTGATGACCTCCGGCAGCGGGATTTACGCCGGGATGGCGGTTTACGCAGGCGGACTGGCGGTCTCCTACCTGTGCGGCTTTGTGCTCACCTGGCTGTTCGGCAGTAAAAATGTCGATTTAAGCTAGAACGCGATTGTCGGGTCATGCCCGGCGGCGACTTCGACTTCCCGGGCCTGCAAAATCGTTACCCCGCCGCGGCCAACTACCATTTCCTGCCCCGCCGCCCGGGCGGGCGCATGCTATGATTCCCCTTTGTCACATTTCACCAGAGGAAAAGATGGGCTCCAGCAAAAAAGGGATGCTGAACGTACTGATTGCCGCCGTGCTGTGGGGCAGTTCCGGGGTATGCGCGCAGTTTATTATGCAGGAAAGCCAGATGTCGTCGCCGTTTCTGACCATGACGCGTCTGCTGTTCGCCGGGCTGATCCTGCTGATGCTCGGCTTTGTTCACGGCGACCGCATTTTCCGCGTGCTGCAAAACCGCCGCGACGCCGTCAGCCTGCTGTTTTTCTCGCTGTTTGGCGCGTTAACCGTGCAGTTCACCTTTCTGATGACCATTGAAAAATCGAATGCCGCCACGGCCACGGTGCTGCAGTTCCTGTCCCCGACGATCATCGTCGCCTGGTTCGCCCTCGCCCGCAAAGCGCGCCCCACTCCGTTGGTGCTGGGGGCTATCTGCACCTCGCTGGCGGGCACCTTTCTGCTGGTAACCCACGGCAACCCGACGACGCTGTCGATTTCGCCGGCGGCGCTGTTCTGGGGGATCGCCTCGGCGTTTGCCGCCGCGTTTTATACCACCTATCCCTCGACGCTAATTGCCCGCTACGGGACGCTGCCGATCGTCGGCTGGAGTATGTTGTTCGGCGGTGCGATGCTGCTGCCGTTTTACGGCGGCCAGGGCACCGATTTTGTGGTGAACGGCAGCCTGCTGTTAGCTTTTTTCTACCTGGTGGTGATCGGTACTTCGCTGACATTCAGCCTTTATCTTAACGGCGCGCAGAAGATTGGCGGCGCCAAAGCGGGGATCCTCAGCTGCGCCGAACCGCTGAGCAGCGCCCTGCTGTCGCTCCTGCTGCTGGGGATCACCTTCACGCTGCCGGACTGGCTGGGCACTCTGCTGATCCTGGCGTCGGTGGTGCTGATCGCTATCGACTCGCGGCGGCGGGTGAGAGCCGCCTGAGGCGATGATAACAAACGCCTTTTCAATAAGTTAAATTAACCGCTATTTGCGTGTTTTCCCACCTGCGCATATAGTTGACGGAAGCGATTACGGAAGGAGAAGCCTGATGAAAGCATGTTGGATGGTATGCCTGGTCACCGCCCTGAGCGCCACGTCGGCGTGGGCCGAATCACCGCTGCAAAGCCTGCAGTTCGAGCAGCAAAAGCAGCAGGTGCTCAAAGCGGTGAAGGAAAAATGCGCGCCAGCAAGCCACCTCAGCGACAACGATTTTGCCAATAAAGTGCTGGCGACCGACGGCAACAAGAACGCGGTCCGCGAAGCGACGCTGGCGAAAGAGCGCAATAACCAAAAAAGCTACCAGGCCGCAATCGACAAAATCGTCTGTCCGGCCAAATAGCGGTTATTTCAGCCTGGCGACCAGCGTTTTCCAGTCAAACGGCGTCAGCTGCCTGTAGCTAAGGCTACGGGCGGCCATCTGCTCCGGAAGCTGGCGCTGGCTTTTCGCGATCGCCTCGCTCATTATCCCGGCGCTCCCCACATCACGCAGGGTTTTTACCACCTCTTCCATCTCTTCGCTGCGCCGAACGCCATGTTCCGCCACCCGGCTGATCAGATAGTCGGGAAACGCGCCTGTCCAGCCCAGAGACGGGAAACTATGATGCAAGGAGCTAAGCACCTCCTCCTCGACGCCATATTCACGGGCCGCGAACAGGCATTCTGTGGTGAGCGCTTCAAGACCTTTGATCATCACGCTACGGCACATTTTTATCGCCGACACCTGGCCCACCGTACTGGCGCCATAGCGGGCATTCAGCCCCAGCCCCTGCAGACGCGGCGCGATCGCCTCCGCCTGCGGCCCGCCGATCAATAACGGTGTCTGCAATCGAGCCGGCGGCACCGGCGCCATCACCGCGACATCAATGTAGGCGCCGGGCAGAAAATGTTCAGCTGCCTGCCGTTTCGTTTCCGGCGCCACGGAGTTGAGATCGAGGAAATATTGCCCCGGCTGCAGCAGCGCGGCGGCCTGCTGCGCGACCTTTAGCGCCTCACCGGCGGTCACAGTAGAAAAAATCAGCGCGGCGCTCTCCAGCGCCTGCGCCAGCGAACTCCCCGCCTGAACGCGCGAATCACCGGCTTTCCTGACCATTGCCTCTCGCTCCGGGCCATTGAGCTTGCAATCCCATATGGTCACCGCATGCTCACGGGCCAGATCTGCCGCCAGAATGCCACCCGCCTCGCCAAAACCAATAAACGCGATTGTCGTCATCATTACTCCTCACGCGGCCAGACGCGGGCCGGAATAAAAACTTCGCCAGCAAACAGCAGTCGCGCCGTGCGTAACAGGCCGCAGCCTGTCAGGGCGCCGTCTGCGTCAAGCTGAAGCGTCACGCTAAATTCGCCTGTCGGATGCTCAACGCTGAGCAGCGACGTAGCGCCTGGCGCGACCTGCGCCATGCCCTGCGCGACGGATCCAGGAAGCAGACAGGCGCTGGCCACGCTCACCGCGCCAAATACGCCGATCGACGCGTGGCAGCGGTGCGGGATAAAGGTGCGGCTGCTGATGGCGCCGCCGTGTCGCGGCTCGGCGATCAGGGTCATCTTGGGCACCGTGCGCTGGCTGACGTCGCCAAGCTGCATCAGCGGCCCGGCCTGCAGGCGAATCGACTCCAGGCGACGTTTAAGCGCGTCGTCATTATCCAGCTGTTCGCGCGTCTCATAGCCGGTGCAACCGAGGTCGCACGCGCGCAGCAGGATCACCGGCATTCCGTTATCGATGCAGGTCACCTCGACGCCGTCAAAACGGTCACGGACCCGGCCGGTCGGCAGCAGTGTCCCGCAGCTGGAGCCTGCCACATCAAGAAAATGGAGCAGGATCGGGCTGGCGCTGCCCGGCACGCCATCGATACGACTCTCGCCGACGTAGTCGACCCCGTCGGCATCGCAGGGGATCTCTGCCACCGCCAGTTGCCCCGTGTTCTCCATATAAATACGCACGCGAGTGAGCGGCGCATCGTGGCGAATCAGCCCACGCTCGATGGCGAAAGGGCCAACGGCGGCAAGAATATTGCCGCAGTTTTGGCCGTAGTCCACAGAGGCCCCCGTCACGTTCACCTGGGCAAACAGATAGTCCACATCGGCGTCAGGCCGTGCGGAGCGGCGGATAATCGCCACTTTACTGGTCAGCGGATCGGCGCCGCCGATCCCGTCAATTTGCCGGGGATCAGGCGAGCCCATCACCGCCAGCAGCACCGCATCACGTTGCACCGGATCGGCAGGCAGATCGTCAGCCAGAAAACAGGCCGCCTTCGAGGTGCCGCCGCGCATCCATAGACAGGGAATTCCGCGTTGCGCCATCTTACTCCTCCACCTCATCTGCGCTGTCGTAATACCGCAGCCCCTTTTCCGCCAGACGCTGGCGCATCGCGTAAATATCCAGCCCCAGCTCGCCATGGCGCATCCGCTCACGCTTCGCAAGCTCATTGCTCATGCGTGCTTCCGCTTTATCAAGCACATCACGCACCTGGGCGTGAGGCAGCACCACGACGCCATCGTCGTCGGCCACCACGACATCGCCCGGCTGCACAAGCTGGCCTGCGCAAATCACCGGGACGTTAACCGAGCCGAGGCTCTCTTTCACCGTTCCCTGGGCATAAACCTGACGGGACCAGACGGCGAATCCCATCTCCCGCAACGTTTGCGAATCGCGAATGCCGATATCGCCCACCAGACCGACCACACCGCGCGATTGGAGAGACGTCGCCAGCAGATCGCCGAAGAAGCCATCGCCGCACGGCGACGTCGGGGCCACCACCAGAATATCGCCGGCGCGGCACTGCTCGACCGCAACATGAAACATCCAGTTGTCGCCTGGCGTCACCAGTACCGTGACCGCGTTGCCCGCCCGGCTGACGCCCTGCTGAATCGGACGGATTGCCGGCCCCATCAGCCCCTGGCGTGCCCAGGCTTCATGGAGCGTCGCCACCCCGGCCGCCTCACAGCGGCGCAAAACCGCCTCGTCATGGCGCGGCAGATGGCGGATCACAAGGCCTTTTTTATTTAACAGCTTCATGCCAGGTTCTCCGTTACGCGGGGGAAGATGCTCTGGAAGGCTTCGCCGTGAACGATATCGCGCGCGGCCGTGATGCCGATGTTGCGTTTGGCCTGCACTCCGCGCTGCAGCGCCACGCGGGTGTAGTACTCCCACAAATGCTCCTGGCCCTGCATACACTGAATGGCCTGATACTTTTTCTCCCAGACAGTGGTGATGTCCAGCAGCACATCAGGCTTCCAGTTGCACTGCTCCGGCTGGTGCGGTTCGAAACAGTAAACCGGGGGAGCAGCGACAATTTTCTCGCCGGGGCGATAGCCTTCTGCCTGAGCGATAATCCGAGCCTCCTGAGCCAGGTGGGAGGCCAGCGGGTGATCGTAGTTATAGGGATCCTGCAGCGAGTGCGTCAGAACAAAGTGGGGCTGGATACGGCGATACACATCCGCCAGACGAAACAGCGTCTCTTTATCGGCGCGCAGCGGATAGTCGCCGATATCAAAGAATTCGACGCTGGCGCCCAGGATCTCGGCGGCGGCCTGCGCCTCTTCGCGACGGACTTGCTTCACCGCCTCCTCGGTCATGTTGCCTTTACGCCACAGTTTGGCGGACTCGCCGCGCTCGCCAAAGGACAAACAGACCACATGGACCTGATAGCCCTGCAGGGCATGCAGGGCTATCGCACC
The DNA here is from genome assembly GCF_018223875.1 of Klebsiella sp. 54. Lineage (NCBI taxonomy): Bacteria > Pseudomonadati > Pseudomonadota > Gammaproteobacteria > Enterobacterales > Enterobacteriaceae > Klebsiella > Klebsiella sp. 54. The sequence continues at coordinate 7,880 of NZ_JAGRRA010000001.1, read as the reverse complement.
GCCCGCGCGCCAGACGAAATCGGCCGAGTGGGCGCTGACGACAAGGGCACTTTTTTCGCTAACCGGATGAGACATGATGGCTTCCTCTGTTGTTTTTTTCAGCTTGTCATGTCCCGCCGTTGGAAGGTAATTCGTTAACTTGCGAAGGCTATGATTTTTATTTATGTTGTCGACTCACTCACTATTTCAGGCCTGACGAATAATGCTGAAGAGAAAGCACGATAAAATCATAAATATCATGCAGCTGCGCTTTTTTTGTCAGGTCGCGCTGCGCGGAAGCGTCTCGCGTGCTGCCGATGACTTATTCCGCACGCAGTCAGCGATAACCCGGGCTATCCGCGACCTTGAAGCCGCGTTGAACGTCACGCTGTTCGAACGCCATTACAGCGGCATGGTGCCCACCGAGTATGGCAAGTGCATCCTGCCGCGCGCCCGGCGGGCGATTGACGACCTGCAGGCCATCCCGGCGCTGTTGCAGAAGCACCATACCCGCACCAGCGGCCCGCTGGCGGACGCCGGTTGGCTGTTCAATACCCGCCGGTTAGCCATTTTTATTCAGCTCTATCACGTCAACCATACCCAAACCGTCGCGCAACAGTTGGGGATCACCCAGCCGGCGGTCAGCGCCGCGCTGAAGGTCCTGGAGAAAGGGGCGGATTCGGCGCTGTTTCGCCGAACGCCAGAAGGGGTGCGTCCCACGCCTGCCGCAGAACTGCTCTATCCCCCGGTGAGCAGAGCGCTCAACGAGCTGGAAAACATCTGGAGCGATCTCGCCGCCCGTCGCGGGGTGCTGGAGGGCACCGTGCGCATTGGCGCCCTGCCGCTGAGTCGCACCCGGCTACTGCCCTCCGCCATCGCCGCCTTTCTGGCCCAGCACCCGGGTATTACCCTCATGACCAATGAAAGTCCGTATGAGTCGCTGGTCGCCGATATGCGCGCAGGTAATATCGATTTTATTATCGGCGCCCTGCGTCAGGATGAAGATCTCCCGGACCTCTGTAGCGAGGCGTTATTCGAAGAGGATATGCTGATTTTACTGCGTAATAACCACCCGCTGCTGCGCCATCCGGATCCGCGCAGCCAGCTGGCGACAGCGCAATGGGTGCTGCCGCGCGCCAACGCGCCGGCGCGCCATTTGCTGGATAAGGCGTTTGTCACCCTGGGGCTGCCGCTGCCCCAGCCGACGGTGGAGACCGGGGATGCGGCGATGGTGCGAGGATTGCTGCAGGACTCCGACATGCTGGCGGCGGTTTCCGCCAGCCAGATGCGTTTTGAAACTGACAATGGGTTGCTCAGCGTGTTGCCGGTCCCCCTGCCCGATACCACCCGGCGTATCGGGCTGACGTTTCGCGCCGGCAGCCTACCCTCCCCGGCGACGCAGGCGCTGTTGCGTTTTATTTATCAGCAGGTTCAGGACGGGACTGTTTAACGTTTACCCGCCACCGAATAGGTTACCTGTTGGTTGCGCGTTTGCTGAAACGCCTCCAGCGTCTGCCCGCGCATCGCGGCGTAAATATGCAGGTTGGATACGCCGACCACCGCGCCCATTTTCTCCAGCAGGAAGAAACTGGCGCCATACTGAATCAATCCCCGCCAGTCGCGTGCGTTGAGCAACTGCTGTTCCTCCTCACTCAGTCCGGCTTCGACATAAAGCGACTGAGGCGACTGCAGAAAACGTTCGCGCCAGGCAGGCTCAATCAGCCGATGCAGGAAACGGTTAAGCCGCAAGCCATTCAGACTGCGCTCGTGGGTAAAAGGATAGGTTCCCGGCAGTTTCTCCACCCCGGCCAGCTGCTGCGCCATATGCTGGCGATGGCGCGTCAGGGTATCGACGGGGGGCAGGCGCGCATTGTTCTCAAGGATCAGCGTAGCGATACCGGTCATCGACGGCAGGTAATAGTCGCGCCAGGTTTCGGTGACATTGGCTGATAGCGCGCCGCGCATCACCAGCCACATGATCACCTCAGACCCTTCCATTCCCCCCAGCTCGGCATATTCGCCAAGGGTCATTTCGGTAAGCTTTTCCGGGTCATTAACCAGCATGTCAACAAACTGGGCATCCCAGTCGGGATTATTAAATCCGCAGCGCTCGCCATGAACCTGATGCGAGAGCCCGCCGGTCGCGACAATCGCCACATTGATATCTTCCGGGAAGCTTTCAATTGCCCGGCGCAGCGCCTGGCCGAGTCGGTAACAACGGCGCGCGCTCGGTACCGGAAATTGCAGCACGCCGATCTGTAACGGGATCACCGCCGTCGGCCACCCCTGCGCTTCATCCCAGGGCAACAGCGCCGAAAGCGGCGAGAAAAGGCCGTGGTCGAGCTTTTTATCCATAAAGAACGACATATCAAACTCATCGGCCATCAGGCTGGCGCCAATGTGCCTTGAGAGCGCCGCATTGCCCTGGACCGGCGGCAGACAGCGTGGTCCGCCGCCTTCATCGGCAACGTCATATTGACTATCGATTCCCAGCGTAAATGTCGAATAGTGATCGAAGAAAAAGGCGGTCACATGGTCATTAAAGATGTACACCAGCGCATCCGGTTTTTTCTCCTCCAGCCAGCGCTGCAGCGGTTCGAAGCTCTGGAAGATCGGCGACCATGCCGGGTCCTGCTGTTTATGATGATCGACCGCGAAGCCGATAGTCGGGGTATGAGAGACGGCGATACCGCCGAGAATGTTAGCCATCAGATAACTCCACTTATCGGTGTTCCAGGGGGGATGACAAAGCGTCCAGTTCTGCCTCTGTGAGTCGAGGCTTAGCGTGATTCATACGGTGCAACAAAATACAGGTCCCCGCCAGGCAGGCCGGCAGCGCAAGCACCAAAAAGATCGACGAGTGTCCCGGCACGGCCAGCATCAGCATCCCGCCCAGCGTGGAGCTGAGAATAGCCCCGGTACGGCCGATACCATGCATCCAGCTGACGCCGGTAGCACGGATCTCGGTTTGATAATAGGCTGGCGAATAGGCCTGCAGACCGTTCTGCGCGCCGTTAATGCACATCCCGCTGATAAAAATCAGCACCGACAGCGCCGCCGATCCGAAGTCCATCAACCCCTGGGACAACAGGCACAGGCAGCCAAGGAAATAGGTTGCCGCAATCACCGCTTTCGCCGAAGCACGATCCATCAGCATACCGACAAGGATCCCGCCCAGCGGGCCGCCGAGCTGGAACAAGCCGGTCATCATCGCCGCCTGCTGCAGCGACAGCCCGCCGGAGCGGAGAATGGTTGGCAGCCAGCCGTTCAGCAGATATATCACGAACAGCCCCATAAAATAGGTCAGCCACAGCGCTATCGTGCCGCGGGCATAGCCATGCCGAAACAGCTGCGCCACTTTACTGCTCCGCGTGATGGGCGGCGCATTCAGCTGGAAGACGGTGTCAGCCGTAAACTGGCCTCCAAGCCGGTTAAGCGCCCTGGCGATCTGCTCGCCCGGTAGTCGGCGCGCCACCATGCTCATCGCCGACTCCGGCAACATCACGATCATAAAGGGAAGCACCACGAGCGGCAGCACGCCGCCAAAAATCAGCGCCGAGTGCCAGCTGTAATGCGATAACAACCCGGCAGCGATAAAGCCGCCGAGGCCGGAACCCACGTTGAATCCGCTGTACATCAGGGTGATCATCACCCCTTTACGCCGCTCCGGCATATATTCCGCCACCAGCGTGACGCAATTGGGCATCACGGCGCCAAGTCCGAGGCCGGTGAGAAAGCGCAGCAGCGCCAGCTGCGACGGGCTTTGCGCCACGGCGCCGGCCAGGCTGAACAGCGCAAACAGCGCCACCGACCAGAGTAAAATGCGTTTTCGGCCGTAGCGGTCAGAAAGCGGGCCCGCCACCAGCGCGCCAATGGCGACGCCGAACATAGCCGCCCCAAGAATCGGCCCCATTTCAGCCCGGCTGATGCCCCAGTCCTCGATGAGCGCCGGGGCGACAAAGCCCATCACCGCAGCGTCATACCCATCCAGCATAATGATGATGAAACAGAGCAGCAGCACGTTCCATTGAAAGCGCGAGACCGGGCGGGCATCTATCCACGCTTTCACATCGACAACGTTCATGTGATTCATAGGGTGACTTCCTCAAGCAGGCGGTACGAATGTTCTGGTTAGTGTTTTTTTTGAGTGGAACTTTCGTACTCAACTTAAGGCAGGTCACGCAGGCTGTCCGGTTCGAAAACCCGGGGACAGATATGAGTTTTATTTATAATGTGAGGGATACGACAAAAAACAGCCAATAAAAAACCCGCAGCCAACGGCGGCGGGTCAGGGCAAGAGCGACGATCAGTGCTTTGGAATAATTAAATCGCCGCGCAGCGGGCTGCCGCCCGGGTTGTCCGTTTTCTCGGTCAGCCAGTTGACGATCCGCGACGCCATCGCGTCCATGGAATATTCAATCGCCGGGATAGTCGGGATTCCGGGCAGCTGTAACGATCCGGCGAGGCTAAACACCATCACATTTTGCGGAACGGCGCGGTTAAACGCCTGCAGCTGCGGGACCACGCGCTGCGCCTGCAGCTCATCGCTCACCAGCAGCGCGTTAAAGTTCAGCGTCGTGGCGTTATTGACCAGCTCCTGCACCGCCACCGACGGCGAGGTGTTATCCAGAAACACCAGATTGCGATTAAACGGCAAAAAGTTTTTTTCCAGCGCATGCTTGTAGCCCAGCAGCACCTGATCGGCAAAGCCGCTGCTCTGCGGATGGATCAGCGCAATCTGCCTTCTGCCCTGGCTTATCAGATAGTGGCAGGCGGTTTCGGCGGCGAAGGCGTGATCGAACTGAATGCTGTTTTCGCCCTCGCTGTCGAGGCAGTCCACCAACACCACGTCCGGGCGGTTAATATTCAGAGGAAAACGCGCGCCGATGATCAGCACGTTATCGCACAGCCCGCAGGTTAACTCCTCCAGCGAGTTCATCACGCCGCTGCTGGTGTTGGCGAAGCGCAGCAGCAGGTGCTTCTGGTGCTGGCTGAGCTGTTTTTCCAGGGCGTAGAGATAGCTGGTGGTTTGATTGATATTGTCCTGGGCGCAGATGACGCCGATGCAGCCGGTGGACTGGCTAAGCAACGACTGGGCTATCATGTTTGGCCGGTAATTGAGCGCCTCCGCCGCCTGCAGCACCGCCTGACGACTGGCTTCCTTCACGCCACGTGAGCCGCTCAACACTCGCGACACCGTGGCTTTAGAAACCCCGGCAAGTCGTGAAACATCATTGATTGTCGACATCATTTTCCCCTGCGCGGGCGCCGCGTCCCGCCAAAATCCTGTAAACCTGAATCGCTTCAATTATGACCAGCGCAGTATATCCATTTCGCCATTTTTTTGGAAACCGATTTTCCATTTCAGCGCAAAACATCGCCAAATCGACAGAATAATGTGAGCCAAATCCAATAAATCCGCCCCATAAGCAGGAGATCTTGACCACTATCACAGTTCTGCTTTTTATAAATGGAAACCGGTTTCCGTCTGATATCAAATCATCCACGCAATAACTTTTTACATTTTGAGGATGGTCGTCGATGTACAAGATTATGCTGTGCTGCTCTGCCGGAATGTCCACCAGTCTGCTGGTCAGAAAGATGGTGGAGGCGGCGAATGAACGTGATCTGCCGGTGCAGATTGACGCCTATGGCGTTTCCGAATTTGACATCCAGTTTCCGCAGTATCAGGTGGTGTTGCTAGGCCCCCAGGTAAAATACATGTTGAAAACCCTGTCTGACAAAGCGGCTCCCCTGAACATTCCCGTTCAGCCCATCGATACGATGGACTACGGTATGCAGCGGGGAGACAACGTCCTGAATTATGCTCTGTCGCTGATCCCAGCGGCGCACTGAGAGGTGTTGAAATGAGTTCTCTGTATCAGTCCATGATTGCCGTGATCGAGCAATCTATTACTCCGCTGGCAGGACGCCTTGGGCAGCAGAAATATGTTATCGCTATCCGCGATGGCTTCACTGCCGCATTGCCGTTTATGATCATCGGCTCTTTCATGCTGGTATTTATCTTTCCGCCGTTTTCACCCGAGACCACCAACGGCTTTGCCCGCGGCTGGCTCGATTTCTCCCAGCACTACCGCGAACAGCTGATGCTGCCGTTTAACCTCAGCATGGGCGTAATGACCTTCTTTATCTCGGTCGGCATTGGCGCCAGCCTCGGTCGTCAGTTTCAGCTGGATCCGGTGATGTCCGGTCTGCTGGCGTTTATGGCCTTCCTGCTGGTCGCCGCGCCCTATGCCGATGGAAAAATTTCCACTCAGTATCTGTCCGGCCAGGGCATTTTTACCGCCCTCATCACCGCCATCTACTCCACCCGCGTCTACGCGTGGCTGAAGCAAAACAACATCACCATTCGACTGCCGAAAGAGGTACCGACCGGCGTCGCTCGTTCGTTTGAAATCCTTATCCCGGTGCTGGTGGTGATTGGTACTTTGCATCCGCTGAACCTGTTTATCGAAGCGCAGACCGGGATGATCCTGCCGCAGGCGATCATGCATCTGCTGGAGCCGCTGGTTTCCGCCTCCGACTCGCTGCCGGCTATTTTGCTCTCCGTCCTGATGTGCCAGATTTTCTGGTTCGCTGGGATCCACGGCTCGCTGATTGTCACCGGTATTATGAACCCGTTCTGGATGGCTAACCTCTCGGCAAACCAGGCGGCGCTGGCGGCCGGCACGGTGTTACCGCACGTCTATCTGCAGGGCTTCTGGGATCACTATCTGCTGATTGGCGGCGTCGGTTCAACCCTACCGCTGGCCTTCCTGCTGCTGCGTAGTCGGGCCACGCATCTGCGCACCATCGGCAAGATGGGCATCGTGCCGAGCTTCTTTAATATCAACGAGCCGATCCTGTTCGGGGCGCCGATCATCATGAACCCGATGATGTTTATCCCCTTCGTCTGCGTACCGATGGTCAACGCGGTGCTGGCTTACGGCGCGACGCGTCTTGGCTGGCTGAGCCAGGTGGTGTCCCTCACTCCGTGGACCACGCCGGCACCGATTGGCGCCTCGTGGGCGGCCAACTGGACACTGAGCCCGGTAGTGATGTGCCTTATCTGCATGGTGATGTCGGCGGTCATTTACCTGCCGTTCCTGCGCGCCTATGAACGTTCCTTAATGAAAACCGAAGTTGAGAAAACCAAAAATAGCGTTCCGGTGGCAGAAACCGTTAGCTAATTCCTCTCCGCCCCGGAGAGATAATATGATGGCAGCGTAATAATGCAGAAAAAGGACTTTCACTGCATTATTAAATAATAAAGACCTCAGGAATACACATGATTGAATTAGAAGATGCGGTAATGGAAATTATCGTTAATGCGGGACAGTCACGCTCATTATGTTTTGAAGCGCTACATGCGGCCCGAACCGGAAATATCGACGAAGCGCGTTTACTGTTAAATGAAGCCGACGGTTACGCCCGTCGGGCGCATCAGATGCAGACCCAGCTCATCGAGCAGGATGCCGGTGAAGCGCGTCAGCCTATGACGCTGATTATGGTACATGCCCAGGATCATCTGATGAATTCGCTGCTGGCCCGCGAGTTCTCAGAAGAATTAATCCATCTGTACCAGCGTTAATGAATATGGAATAACGCCTGCGAGAATATTATTCTCCGGCGTCGCTGCACCCTAAAAAACAAATCAGCTTATTTTGGCTATATATTTTAGCCAGAATGGGATGGTTATTATCTGAAATATATTAATTATTAAAGCGAGATAACCATGAATACTGTGAAAAAACTGCCTTTAGCCATGGCGGTTGTCGCCGTGCTGTGCCCAATTTCCGTAATGGCGCAAGAATTTACTCAGGAACAGATCGACGCCATCGTCGCCAAAGCCGTTGATAAAGCGCTGGCCGAACGCCAGGCGAAAATCGACGCCGCGGCCG